>JBNKDO010000041.1:0-348123 GCA_050288305.1 Desulfocapsaceae bacterium
CTACAAGTATCTACGCTATCTTTTTGAAAGGCTACCGTTCGCAGAAACAGTAGATGAATATTCAGCACTCTTGCCGATGAATCTCAAAGCGGAAGATCTGGTCATTAAACAGGTTGCTACTGGGGTTTAATTGTCGCTTACCTTTTTCTTGTGCAATGTTCTTATAATCGCATACCGTTGTGTCAATTTGCGCCCAGTTATCTACCTTGTCCAGGAATATCTCGGTTAACGGCAACAGTTCGTTGAACGATCTGTCAAGATAGGAAAGCACCATCCCTTCGAGTAAAATTAATTCGAAGATGTCCTGTTTGTCTGATTGAATAAATTCGATTGGATTTTCTTTAACAATCTTTTTAGCAATTCTTCTAAGAAGAGGCACACGCACTCCCAGAGTGGTCTGCCGGGTTGGGATGATTTTGGTATTGAATGTTTTGTATTCATTGTCGGCAAGACTCTTGAGTTCTTTCAGAACGTCCATGTGTTTTCCTCGATGTTTTCGTTTTGGAGTCAAACCTTAAATAGGGCTTTCCCAGATGAAAGATATAAACAATTTTATTGCCCAAAAAAGTATTTTCCTGGAAATCTGTTTTATCGCTATCATGATGAGCAAGTATATCTCAGCTTAGCAGAATGCTTAATATGCCAAGTATGGAAAGCATGCAAAATAAAGAAGTCGAAGGAAAACGAAGCGGATGTATATTTCCTTTCATTGCAACTGCAGCACTTAATATTGCAAAACCGGTGTTGAGCAAAGTAAGAAAATACACCAGCTCGAGCTTAGTCGGGTGAAGTGCTACAGATATATAGGCCCCTCCGATGGAGAAAGTATACATTGTAACCATATGCCAGCAAAAGTAATTTAACCATTTTGAAGCTCTTGGGAGACTGGTGTCGGCAAGCAGTGGTGCAGCAACACGGGGACCACCGACAAACGTGTGAACGACAAAAGTAATTATGCTTATGATTGCTGCGCTACATAATAAAAGGACCTGAATGGTCATTTGGAGTATCTCCCGTGGATTGAAAAAGCAATAGAAATTTTGTTCCTGAGTATATGCTTCCTGAGAATACACTTTTTTTAGAATTCTTCCTACTATCACCCCTTATCGTGAATTTTTATCAGGCCACGAGGGAATTTTTTGAAAACCAAAAGCTCAATACTTAGGGCCACAACAATTTACCCAATATCGGATTATTCGTTCATGTACAAAGGTTACACTCTGAGAAATATTCGGATGAGGGAAAAGTGGTGAAGCTGAAGTGGAAGTGGTTAGCAAAAGTAACGATAATTAGAGACATAACAAAAAACTGCCTTATAGTTTGATTCGTTCCATTACCAGGAAAATAAACCATACGATGGAGGAAATAATGAGTACAAGCAGATTATTTGAACAAACCGCAATAGGTGATCTGACCCTAAAAAATAGAATTGCCATGGCTCCAATGACAAGGGGCAGAGCCGGGAAATCACGGGTACCAAACGAATTAATGGCGGAATACTATTATCAACGCGGTTCTGCTGGAATGATCATAACCGAGGCGACGGTCGTCTCAGCTCAGGGAAATGGCTGGGTTGGTTCACCTGGAGTGTATACTGCTGAAATGGTGGATGGTTGGCGTAAGGTTACCGAACGACTCCGTCCCACCGGAACCCAGATTTTTTTACAGCTCTGGCATTGCGGTAGAGCATCCCACAGCGATTTTCACAATGGAGAGCTGCCTGTTTCCGCATCTGCCGTGAGATTAAATGGTGATCAGATACACACTCCTCTTGGGAAAAAGGATTATGAAGTCCCAAGACCATTAACTCTCGATGAGATTAAATCGACCGTTAACGATTATCGGACCGCGGCTGTCAACGCCAGGGAAGCAGGGTTTTCTGGTATTGAAGTGCACAGCGCCAACGGTTATCTGCTCAATCAGTTTCTCGATTCCAAGACAAACCTGCGAGATGATGAGTATGGCGGCAGCCTTGAAAACAGATACCGCCTGCTTGGAGAGGTACTGGCCGCTGTTCTGGAGGTCTGGCCTTCAGGGAGAGTCGGCGTTCGTCTCTCGCCAAATGGTGTGTTTAACGATATGGGCAGCCCGGATTTTCGGGAGATCTTCCTCTATACAGTTAAACAGCTCAACAATCTGAATCTTGGCTATGTCCACATCATGGATGGCCTGGCATTTGGTTTTCATGAACAGGGTGAACCGATGACGCTGTCGGAATTTAGAGCCAATTATAATGGAGTGATTATTGGAAATTGTGGTTACAGCAAAGAAGATGCGGAGAAACGAATTTCCTCGGGAACGGCAGACATAGCCTGTATTGGCAGGCCTTATATCTCCAATCCGGATCTAGTTGAAAGGTGGCAGAATGATTGGCCGCTTGCCCCATTTGAAGATATGTCGCTGTGGTATACCCCCGGACCCGAGGGATACACAGATTATCCAACATATTCAGGCTAGAAAAAACAATGTTAAGACAAGAGAGAATTGTTTTTTTTTCTCTTGTCTCCTTGATATCTTAAAGTCTACCTTGTAGCTGTGCCATTCCACAGCTATGACCAATATTTTGTGTGTCTGCCAAATAACAAGCCGCAAGCTATTTCATTGTTGCTGCCCTTGTTATTCTTGCAAGAACTTTTTCTGTTTTGGTGAGAACCTGCTCGCATCCGGAAATAGAGTGTCTCATCTTCCCGAATAAGGACTTTTTGCGGAAGGTCAATGGCTACACTCTGCTGACATTTCATCAACGGACCGCCCACTTTTGGATTTCCAAAAATGAACAGTTCTGTGTCGCGTATCACTACCCCAATCTTGGCTGCGTTTACTGAGTGTGGTATGCGGTTGAAGATGGTCATGCCTTTTTGCTTTAAAATTTTCTCAAGCCGATTTGCTGTTTCCATTACCGAATGATTACTCTTCACATCAATTATCCCCTCTACTGCCATGGCCGAGAAAATGGGAACAACCAGAAAAAAGAGACAGAAAAAAATGCTCGAAAAAATCTCATTGAGTTTACCTTGAGTTATTATGGATGGCTTTTTTATCGTGTTGTTGTTTTTCTACTTTCTCAAAAAAAATCCATTAAAGGTTACGCAGCGTAGCAATCTGGAATCGAGACGGCAAAAACAATTAATACCCATATGCTGGCAAAAATATAATAACTATTAAAACACTTATGGATGTTTGCTGTAAGCTAACTAAGTAAGGTCTTGAGCTGCTTTTTTCAGTGCAGTGATTGCACGAATAACACTGTCTATTTTAGTTTGAACTACAGCCTCTTCAGGATTGTCACTCGACAGGGCTTCCCTGGCATCTCTGAAGGTTGTTACTGTCTCAGTGGCAGCATCAATTGCCTTACGAATCGGGATCAGCCGAATCTTTTTTGCCTCTTCTTGATTATTGGCAGCTTGCTGCCGGACTGCTTTTTCAAGCTGATTAAGTTTAATAATCCGGCTTTGCATACGGTTGATTATATCGTGAGCCGAGGTGCCAAAGATATCCTGCACTGCCTTATCTGCCTGCTGATCTATCTGGCGAATACTTTCTACTTCCTCAGCATCAAGAATATCTTTTGGCTCTGTACGATTAGTAAAATCAACAAGTTTTTTGGGCTCAGTCATTACAGCTTGGTGTAATTGATCGTCACCAGCCTGGCCAGCAGCCTTTATGTTCGTCTCAATTTCCTGAAGCAATCGTCTTAATTCCGCTGTACATGCCTCAAATCCGATGATATCACTCATAATTCTCGCCACCTTTGTATAAGGGTTCTGATCTCAGTAATCGTTGCGGTCAGTGATTCCACCGACACAGCTTTACGTTCCTTAACAGCTTTTACCAATTGCTGATGAGCGTTTCCCCATGCAGCAACAGCCAACTCTGCACTGCCAATAATACTCCGTCCAACTTTTTCGCGTTGGTGGATTGCATCTTTTTCGAGCTTGTAGGCAGCCATATGCGGCTCTATCGTTTTGCTGGCTAAGTCCAAATCAGCTAGCATGGTTTTGGCCTTGGTGATTTTGCTGGTATTGTCGGTTTTTACCGCTTGAACAAGCAGTTGAGTAGCCTGTGCGGTGAGCGTATCCAACTCGCCGTATCGCTTTATCCAATTTCCATATTTCAGATGAGTCTCCAACTTTAAGTTCTGGGCAACGATCTGCTCCTCAAACAATTGTCGCGCATCGGCGATCTGAGCTTGAATAAGAACGGTTATTTTAGATATCGAGGGGCCGAACTTCTCAAGGGCATCCTCTAAAGATGACGCCGAGACATGCTTGCTGTACTCACCATAGACAAAGGCAACAGTGTCTGCGGAAAGCTCAAAGACTTTAGCGGTGGTACCGCTTATCGTGTCTACTTTTACAGTATCGACAAGATTCTTGACCGAATCGGCCACTGCTTTTGCACTCTCGGAGCCTTTGTTTCCAGCATCAACAATTTCTTCAATAGATTGAGCATGGACAACCATACCATCCAGGGAATGCAGGGTTACGGCCCATACCTTTTCAAAATCATTGACCGCACGGTTATCTGCTGAAGTGGCACCGGCGTTAATTGCTGAAATGAGTTCTTCCTTAACCACATCACCGGTAGTTGCTACAGCCTGTTTCACCTGGATTGTGGCTATGGTGTAACCGCTGGTGTCCGGCAATGTTGTGCAGCCAGCAAAAAGCAGGCTACTCATTAATAGAAGGAAAACGAAACAACGGGATGATGCAATGAATGCACCCATTCTGCAGTGTGTCATAATTCTAGTCCTCCCCTGGGCCAGGTCAATGATAGCGCACCTGGCCTTGATTATTTTAGAAACATGTAACTACTACGAGAATGAATCTTATTTAATCATTGTAATGCAATAATGAGTTATGGGCAAAGGACTGATATATAATTTTAATAGGAAGCAGTAGAACCGCATTTATCCATGATAGCATTCGGGTACTCTTTTTAGTCACCCCTTGAGGGGACAAGTGCCTTGGATGCAGCTGGCCGCTAACGATTTTAAATACGTTACTGGTTCTCTTGTTTTTAGGAAAGTTTTTGGGCAGTAAGGTATTAATATTAGGAAGATGTTGTACCAATAGAGATGTTCTCTGAGGATTCAGGATAATAGTTATTGACGATTCGACGAACATCTGTAAGCCATTTCTGCCTCTGTTCTTCTGAGCTGATTATAACAATATTAAACATTGTTCGCTGGAAGGTCGTTACCCCGCAGAGATCAAAAACACAATTTTTCCAGAGAGTTTCAAGGGGATCGCCAAATACAGATTTCTCCCTTTCGGTTTCTGTGTTGGAAGTATTAAAAACCAACGCTGACTGTGCATTCAGGAGGCCGTTGGGAATACCTTCTCCATCATCACCTTCAAGAAATTCATAGGCGAGACCAGGTCTGATTATCCTGTCAATCCATCCTTTTAAAATAGCAGGTGGTTGCCCCCACCAGTTGGGATGTATGATTATGATACCATCTGCTGCAGCTATCTCCTGGCAATGTTGTTTGATTGCAGGAGGAAGAGATGCAGCTTTAGCAAATTCCTCAAAGGGTAGAACAGGATCGAAATTTTCAGCATAAAGGTCATGGAGCCAGTAATCATGTCCGTTCTGCTTCAGTGATTCAACGATGGTGGCTGCAATTGCATGGTTGAAACTATTTTTGTTGGGATGGGCAAGTATAACAGAGATCTTCATAGGATTACGTTTTTGTTATTGAAAAATATGTCCCAGTTAATTGCGTTTTATTGCAGCTTTCCATTCTTCGGTTCTGATTTTTCGTTCAATCAGCCGAAGAACTCTGTTAATGAGATAATTTTTATCTCCATCGTGCCGTAATCTAGTGATATTACAGGTTTCACAAAATAGTTCTGTTTCCTGGTCTGACCTTGATCCAGTATACGTGTATACCAGTTCTGTGTTGCATTCCGAGCAGAAACACCAGGGATCAACAGGTGTTTTGCGTTGATACGACCAGCGCCAGGTTATACCAAGGAAATCATCCATTTTGTAGGAAGTAATTCTTGGTTGCCTAGGTTTTGCGGACAAAATAAAAACACTGATTACAACATAGAGAACACACAGGAGCAAAAGGTATAGTGCCCAATTGGGAATAATAGAGGTTGCAAGGAGATTATTACGAATCTGCACGTATGCACCGATAAGCCATGGCAAGGCTTCAGGAACATTGAGTAGTGTCCATACCGCTCCTGCAACGAGAATAGCGATAGGTACAATGACGATATATAACGATGATTTGGATTTTGACATAGTCCTTTTATATGCTTGAACGTGCGATCATTTGCCAATAGCAGCAGGTAAAGTTTCGATCTCCTGATTTTTGAAATTATTGATTTTCGCTTCTCACCTGCAGTAACTCAGCCTGCATTTCTTCAGCGAGTTCCTGTATTTTGGGCAGAGTCTTTCTAAACGTGCTTTGAGAGAGCTGCATGGAATCCTGCATGACTAAAGGCATTTTTTCTACCAGTGATTTCCCTGTATCGGTCTTGTAGAAGGCGAGTATATCTCTTATCTCTTTTTCGGTATAGTGCTTCATATAGAGTTCAATCATTGGGTCTTTCATCTTATCCCATGAAATTTCTTCATTAACGGAAGCTTTAACCTTTGTAAGGTATTTTTTAAAGATGGGCTGTTCTTCCTCACTTATTCCTAGCTGAGTAGCCAAACCCTCAAGCATCTGATCAATCTCAGAGTACATGGTGTCGACAATTGATTTGACATTGGTGACTTCAAGCAGTTCTTCCACCGTAGCACGATCAACTCCATTTTCGGCATAAACTGTAATCGGTAAAAATAAAAGCAGTATTACAATGAAAATTTTCTTCATTACTTCTCCAGTAGTAGAAGTGAGCATGTTTGGGATATGGCACAAATTAGCTCAGCCCTGACATTGTGGTTTCGCCAAAAAATGTATTAATGAGAACACAAAATCAGGCATTTTCATCTGAAACTGGTTTCTCCTCAGTTGCTTCGGTTTCGATAACGTCAGGGGAAATTTCACCCAGGTATTTCGGTAAGTCAATCCCTGCCATGCCAGCCACATCGTGGAGTGGTGGTAAACTTTTAATCATACCTGAAAGAAATTTGGAAGTGGCAGTACCGTCTTTACTGCCACCTGCAGGATCCCAGACAGTGACCTTATCAATTTTAATGTTACGGATAGCTTCAACCTGGAGTTGGACAATCTGTTCAATTTTCTCAGTCATCAGCAGGGTAGCTGCAGATTTGGCATCACCGTTACAACCCTTAACCAGATTGAGATATCCAGCTGCTTTGCTTTCAAGAACCTTTCTAACACCCTCTGCCTCTGCCTGATATTTAAGCAGAATAGCATCCGCCTGTCCTTTGGCCTCACGTCTTGTTTTTTCGGCCTCAGCTTCTGCAGCGATTTCAACTTTTCTCTTTTCAATTTCCTGCCGTACAACTTCCTCAGCAGTCAGCCTTTCCTGCTCGGCCTTGTACTGTGCTTTTTGGATCTCTACCTCTGCCTCACGTTTTGCCACTTCACCTAACCGCATTGCAGCTGCCTGTTTTACCGCAAGTTCAGCATCTGCATTGGCAATATCTGCCTTGGCACGGTTTTCTCCGTTTACAGCCTGAGCTTCCTGTTGTTGTACAATTATTCGCCGATCTGCTTCAGCTTTTTTCTGTCCTTTTGCTGATTCGGCTTCATTTTCAGCCACTTTTATCTCTTTTTCACGGTTTGCAGAAGCTTCTCCGATTGTAGCCTCAGCTTCCTGCTGCTGAACAAAAATACGCTGGTCAGCCTCGGCTTTTTTCTTACCTTTTTCTGAAGCTGCCACATTTTCAGCAACACGTATTTCTCTCTCCCGTGTGGCTTCAGCTTCACCGATGGAACCAATCTTTTCCTGCTCGGCAACATCTACTTTTGCCTGATTAATTGCTTCTGAGGCTGCTTTTTTACCAATAGAATCAATATATCCAGACTCATCAGTTATATCGGTGATATTCACGTTGATGAGAAAGAGACCGATTTTATTTAACTCAGGTGAGACATTTTTTCGGACAGATTCGAGAAAACTTTCACGGTCCTGATTGATCTGCTCAATGGTCAATGACGCTACCGTGAGTCGCAGCTGACCGAATATGATCTCTTTAGCCATTTCCTCAATTTCATTCTGTGAGAGGTGGAGCAGGCGCTCTGCTGCAGAGGTCATTACCTCCGGTTCGGTACTGATACCAACTGTAAATGTAGAAGGAACATTGATACGGATATTTTGCAGAGAGAGTGCTTTCTGCAAAGGAATGCTGATGGTCATCGGCGTCAGGCTGATATAGGCATAATCCTGAATCAAGGGCCAGATAAGAGTACCTCCACCGTGAATACAATTGGCAGATTGTCCTTTACCTACTTTACCATAGACCACCAGTATTTTGTCGGACGGACATCGCTTATATCTGGAAGCGAGAAAGATAATGGTTGAAACAACAAGAACAAGAAATGCTGCAATTGGCAGAATCCAGAAATCAAACATGACTACTCCTTTTTTACTTTATTATTTCAACCACAAGAATATTAGCATTAACCTGTACTACGCGAACCGGTGTACCTGTTGGAACTTTGGCACCGTTTTTTTCGCAGGCATCGAATTCACGAAGGCGATTTTGGAAATGAAGACTTACCGTTCCGGTTCCTCCTTCTTGAATAGTGAGGTATACGGTTCCCGTGCTTCCAACCGCGTCAGAAGTTTTTAAAGTTCCACTGGATTGAAGCCGTGCAGCTCCTTGAAAAATCTTACCAATGATCCATACCGATATCAGACCGGCAAATACAGCCCCAGCCATTGAGATTATCACTCCAGCCTGATTTTGCCTGTAAAGGGCAAGACCAACTAATCCGAACATCATGAAGAAAGCAGAGAGTCCATGCATGGAGAGAAGACGAAAACCAATATCCGAATCCACATGCTCGGTATCAATATCAATATCGCCTGCCACATCTGCACCAGCATCTGTATCGCCACTGATAAACTGAAGAATAAGTTTCAAAACAACGAAAAATCCGCCGATGATGGCGCAAGCGAGGAAAAACATTTCCAGGCCGTTAAAATCCGCAAACGTTTTTACCACGTAAATTCTCCTTTATTTAAAAATACATTTAATTAGAAATAAGAGATCTCATTCGTTGAGTATTTTTTGAGACAAATCAGCCTAGCACAAGTGCAACCAAGCTATAATCCGTATGTCTTTGCAGAAACTACAGCTGATATAACAAATTGATACCTTTGGCGCAACGATTAAATACGAAAATGAAATTACAGGAGATGCTTCTTGGAGAAAATGGTCAATTTGCTGGTGAAAGTAGATAGTTGCAGTAAGCCGAATAGGTATGGGTCCATTGATTGTTGATTTGGATGAAAGCTTACTTGTCTATCCCAATAGTTATTCTATTTATTGAGTTGAATGATTTTATTCTGTTTGGTCGGTACTTTTTTCTGCCAGACCTGAGCTACAACATCAAGTATTGCTCTGATTACCGGATCGCTTTCTCTACTTTTTAAATAGATTAACGACAGGTCCAGTGTTGCTGCGGGAACTTTTGAGATACAGAGCTGGCCAGCACGTGCTGCTTCTTTTGCTTTCCTTTCAGGCATAAAGCTCAAACCAACACCTGATGAAACTAGCTTGAAAATTTCAGCTTCTCCATCGACAATAACAGCTTTGAACGGTTCTTGACCGATTGCAGAAAACAGACCTACGGCAATCTTATATAGCGGGCATCGTTCATCTGTCCACACCCATGGAAAGGATACCAGATCTTTTAATGCCGAATGTTCCAGACGATCTTGCCAAATTAGAGGGGCAACAATCACCAGCTGAACCTGCTCCAGTATCTCCACCTGGAGTTTGTCGTCATCCGGGTGTGAATACATAAACGCAGCATCCAGATTTCCCAAAACAACTTCACGAGGAGCTTGCCAACTCATCTTCTGGGCATACGTAAGAGAAAGCTTTGGATAACAATGCTGGAATTCGGTGAATATGTCTGTAATCCTTAATTGCACCGGATCGGTATGCAGTCCTAAACGAACTTCACCGCTTGGAATTCCATGAAGTGTTCTGGCAGTATAGCTTAAATCATTGGCTGCATCGAGAATTACCAAGGCTTTACTTTTGAGCAGTTCTCCATCGGCAGTCAGCCGCATCCCCTTTGGGGTACGATCGAAGAGAGTAACTTCCAGTTCAGACTCCAGTGCCTTTATATGTGCACTGATTGCTGGTTGACTGGTATTAAGCCTGATTGCGGCTCGGGTGAGCAACCCTTCTTCAGCAACGGCAACGAAGGTCCTTAGTTGGTACAATTCCATTTTCTCAATCCCCGTTATAAGCGGTTAGTGCCTTGGTTTCCGCATTTTCTAAGTAGTAATCATTTCTTTTCTTAGCGCTACTTCGGAATATCTGAAGATGAACTTCTGATCTTATGATTGGAATGTTGAAGCCTAAAATCTTAGCATATAGTCAAGCAGGGAGTGGATAGGTGGATGGTGATAAAACAAACTGACGAGACAGATTCTTTGGAAGAGGAATGACGATTATGAATATCAATAATATTGCAGAATACGCGATTGTTCGAGACACCTGTGGCAAGGTCAATATCAACAACAGCAAAATTTTGACATCCAGGAATAAAAAGAAGAAGATAGCTGCTGTGACCAAGGTTATCAACGTGGTGAAATGGCTACTACGACCTGAGTCAGAAAACGAACAACCTCAGTTTGATTCACGGTTGGCAAGCATATGGGCAAATACCGTCAAAAGCCTGTTCTGGATGGGGGTAGCAATCGGCATGGGTTTTTTGATTGCTCAACTGAGCGCTTAAAGATCTGACATCTTCAACCATTTCAATAAAAACAGCGCCATTATAAAGATAGACATCGCTGTTCAATACAAAGGGAGAGATAAAAAATGAATCGACAGAGCCAATATTATCAAAATAAGCTGACCTATGAAATTGATTCGGCAGACCTTTTTTCAGGATTGAAAAATGATGAAAAAATACGGGTTATCGACGCGAGAAAACAGGAAGCCTATGCAGTAGAACATATCCCCGGGGCAATCAATATCTGGCACGGTGAGATGACAGCACAGACCACCAGGGAGTTGGACGCCTCCATTCTCTATATTACCTATTGTGATGGCATCGGTTGCAATGCTTCTACCAAAGGAGCCTTACGGATGAGCGAATTGGGATTTCACGTGAGGGAGCTTCTTGGCGGGCTTGATTGGTGGAAAAGGGATGGCTATGCGACTTCTGGAAAACAGGCTCAGGAAGGTACGGCAATCTCTTGTGGATGCTGATGTGCTATACATATGCGATTTATCAACCTCATTCTTTCTCGGGGTCAATCTTGTCCTCTCCGTCTGATGACAGAATAACCAATCGTTGACCGGGGTGGATTATCTTGTTGATATCTATTTGGTTCCATATGAGCAGTGCGGCAAGTGGCACTTTAAATTTTTCGGCGATACCCGATAGGCTTTCTCCTTCCTTTACCACGTATATCCTCTGACTACGAATTTTGTTATTTGTATCAATCTGAGCTGCAAGACGATCTTGAAACCCTGCTGTGCCGTCTTTAGGTATGTTGATTGTTCGTGTTCCGGAAACAAGATAATGGCCGCGTATTTCAGGATTTAAATCTTTAACTGTCTTGAAATCGGTTTTCGCCGCATTTGCGATCAGGCTAAGTGGGAGCTCGGTGAAGGCGTTGACCTGAATTGATGAAAAGGTTTCCGGAGGATAAAAATCGTCGTGCGAGAGTGTAAAACCATAAGTTTGGGGTGTTTCGATAATACGTTTGATGGCCAGGATACGAAAGAGGAAGCGCTGTGTTTCCAGGGGGAGGTAGAGGTGGTAGTAATCTGTAATACCCTGCTCCAGAATTTCGGCTTCTAAACCTTCTTCTCCCATGTTGTAAGCCGCCAGGGTAAGGCTCCATGAGCCAAATTGTTCATAGAGGGTTTTGAGGTATGTTATCGCGGCCGGTGTGCTCAAATAAATGTTGCGCCGTTCGTCAAAATTATTGTCTACAATCAATCCATATTTTCTGGCTGTCTGGGGCAGCAGTTGCCATACCCCCATTGCCCCTTTGCTGGAGCCGGCGTGCACCCGAAGTGCACTTTCAGCAACGGCAAGATATTTAAGGTCATCGGGCAGCCCATTATCTCTGAGCATTTGTTCAATATATGGGAAATAGCGGCCAGTGCGTTTCAGCCAAAGAATCACCTGGAAACGATTTCCTAGTGATACCAGCATCTCTTTTTCAAAGCGTTCCTTTACCTGCGGAATATCGACAGGAACTTTCTCGCCACAGAGCAGTATTGGTTGTTCGAACTTGAGCGCAGAAAGTAGAATGTCATTGGTTATCTCCTGGGCCTTGGACCTGCTGGGCGATAACGCTGAACAAAGGATGGCAATAGAGCACACGACGAGGTTGAAATAAATGGTTTTGGTCATATCCATTCTTTATATATTGTATACTTGTTCTGATTTTTCAGGGGAACTGGGTCGGTATTGAACTACTATCATAACCAGTATGTTCTGTTTGTCACTTGCCAATAGGCCTATTTATTAATGATAGACCTCGTAACGCGGAAAAGATGAAAGGGAAGGTGCATCTGGCTAAAATGATTTATGTATTTGCTGGTTACACCGGTAATCGAAAGTGGATATTGTCAGTATCAATTGCAAAATCCAGTGATGCATACTGCTTTTAAGCCTGGAAAATGTAACATGAGACACGATTGAATAAATGTCTGGGAATCGTTTCTCCATCGTGGTGAGTCAATTAAACAGTGTCGCCGTCAACAGCAGGGTGACGAGGATGGCGATGGCGATCATCCAGAAAACCAGGGCCACACGACCACTGCGCAGCAGGTTGACGCTGAAACCGATCAGATAGACTGCCTGTACAAGCAGCAATGCCGCTTCCCCTATAGATCGGATATGCACATGGGGAACAGCTCCGGCAAGCCATAGGCCAAACTCTGCAAGTATCCAGAACACAGTAACTATGCAGAATACACCGACGGCAATTTCAAACCGGCGTAACGGTTTTTGCAAAGGTGCAGGGACGATTGTCATAACCTTGCTGTCTTTGGGGTCTATCTGGAAATCAGCGCCTGAATGCTTCGTGAAATCAGTGTCCATAACATGCCTCCAATCTTGATGCTTGATGCACGCGGAAACAACTGAACCATTGAATGAGAGAGGTTCTTCCGCAGAAATGGAAGTTCATAACCCAAGATCTTATAGGTTGGCTCTCTTTATTATCCTACAAAATAGACGAACTGTCGAAGTGAAAAAAAAGATTCTAACCTGGGAAGGAGGATTTTAAATAGGATAAGCGGGAATTATTTGTGATACTGTGAAGCTATAAAAAAAAGTACCTGTCTTGAGTCTTTTTTATACCACTAATCGTCAGAGCTCCACCTCGTTTCTATTAAACGCAGCATGATAATTCTCCAGTATTTCATGGCTATGTTGCATCTTCCCGTAATACCTAATCATGTTATCAGAGTCATTGATGTTTGTTAAATCACAGTGTCTCAAGGGGAAGAGTTAGAGTGATTGATGCAGGAGCATGGCTCCATCGAACACGTTTGCGAAATTCATTTTCGCCATGCTCCTGCAGCCTTTTTCTTTATCGAGGCAAATCCCTTTCAAACCCGCCAAACATGTAGAACCCTGAAAATAGAACCACAGGGCTAATGTGGCAGCAAAGCTCTTTGGTTCTATTTTCAGGGTTCTGTTTAGCATTCTAGTCTATTAAGTGAACGGCCCATTATGTTTGGAAATAAATGCAATGGCTTCTCTTATTGCGATTTGTGAGCAATTGCGTTTACCGAAATTAATAAAAGAATGTTTTGCTTCCGGATATCTTTCTGTAGAGAATAAAAGGGTTTTACATTCTATTCCTGCGTCATTTAAAATCCTTGAAAAATCTTTTGTTTGGTCAAATAGCACATCCGGTTCACCACTACAGAGAAAAAATGGCGGAAGCCTTGAACTGACATGTTGCGAGGGAGAAGCATTCCTAAGGGTTTCTTTCGAAGGCCTTGAGCCAAGAAAATATTTCAAAGAGCTTTTAACAACTTTATGGTTAATCTCCCAAGCTGTTTCAAGATCGTATATTCCATAAAAGAAAAGAAGCCCTTTTACATTCTCAAGTGCAACTGATGGCTTCACATTTATGTTTTGTAAAAGCTGAGGCTTGCCCAACGCAACTGCATACCAACTTGCCAAATGGGCGCCTGCAGAATCTCCCGCAATATATATTCTTGAGAGATCTCCACCGTATTTGGGGGCGTATTTCATTCCGGACTTAATTGCACGTGCAATATCACCTAAAATCTCATGGGATTGATTTTCAGGGGACAAACGGTAGTTTACGTTAAAAACTATCATGCCATTGTTAGCAAATTTATAACATACCCAATTGAAATTCGATTTATCGCCAGTGATCCACCCGCCACCATGGAAATAAAACAAAATTGGATGTTGATTTGAGCCCTTTGGTAAAATGATGTCAAATATTTGCTTCGGATCATCTCCATACGAAACATTTTCTATTACTTTTTCAACTTCTTCTAAATTATTATTGAATATGGTTTTTCGAAGAATCCATTCAATTATTCCCATGAAAAAACGAATGAAATGATACATTTCAATGCTCCGGTATGCGTTATACCCTATTCTTTTTGTCTCAGATAACGCAGAAAAATGAGGGGGGAACATGTAACCTTGGGCTTCATGGTTGCAGCTGTTCTTCGGCTCCCCTCATTAACTGACGTGATATGTGATTTTTAATCCTTGTACACTCGTACAAGCTTTTCTACCGCTTCCTTATACGCCTTTTCCTTTAGCAAAGCCACTTGACCCTGATCAGAACTTTCACGATTGATCACGGCACTTATAGAGGTGTCGTCGATGGGGTCGGGGGTAAAAATCGTCCAACTCCCAGTGGCAACATCAATGATTGCAAACTTCAAGCGAATACGCATCATTTGACTCTCATCTGGTATCATCCAGCCTGCAACAGGCACCCAGGAAACAGCGCTGGTAGCTAAATTCTTTTGTGCTGTTTCCAGAATCCCCCAGTAACAGACAATGATTTTATTTCCACTTTTTGCAGCAGCCAGGCGTAAAGCCTTGCCATAGTTCTTATTGCTGTCCAGCCCATGTCGGCTGTTTGATACTGGGATACCTGAAAAGGGCATGGTTTCAAAACGCTTATTAAGTTCACGTTGCATAGGTGCGTCAGGAAACATTGCGCCAGACTGAATAAGCATTACGGAATCACCTTGCTTAATTCCTACTCTGGATGCTTTTGATAATGATGTTGTAATTTCTTCATCCGATATCTCTTTTGTAGGATCAATGCCGAGGATGTCAAATTCAGTCAATTCACCTCTGTAAAGGTCATTGTCCGAGTGATAGTATCTACCACCTCCATCGTATCCTGAATTTGAGATGGAACGTGTAGAGCATCCGAAAAAGGTAAAAATGGTGAGAATCAGTATTAAATACAGAGAAAATCTCAATGCAGAAATCTTGCTTTGGTACATTTCCTTCTCCTTTTTAGTTATACGAATCGATGGAAATTTTATAACACCAAACATTTCTTCATGAAGCTAAAAACGGGCTTTCATAAAAGGAACGTGTGCACCTGGTATAGTTGTTGGATTGTTCAGCCTCTTTGTTTTAAATTGGCTTACTGTTTAGAATGTTGACACCTATCGCCCATGAGCAATAAGAATTTGAATACTAATTGAAGTAAAACAAATTGTTAATGAAATAATTATATTTATTTTATCCATAGATAATTCTATCGGTCCGGGTTCATTCTACGGTTCCTGCTAGAATGCGAAAAAGGTTTAATATAGTAGCGTCTCTTTAGCCTAGTCTATTATGGAAGCGACTTTATGCCATACACCTTTGTATGTGAAGCCCAAGCTGGGCACTTCCACGATGCCAACGCATGAGCCTGTCAAAGGTGGAGGTCAGACTTTTTTTAGCACAGAAGAAAGAGTAAGTTAGAAGGTTACTTTTTTTTAAAATCTCTACCCGTGCATACGTATAATGAAACTGATAGTGGCAATATCAAAAGGAGGATACATGCTGCGCGTTCGTCTTAGACGTCTCACCAGTATTGTTCAGAAATAGTATCATTCTTTTGGAATTTCGCAACGAAATCGTTCAATTTGTCAGGATGGCGGGAGACCATGGCCAGACTGATCGGTTTTTTCCTCTCTCGCTAAATTTCAGAAGTCACCTTCCTTGAACAGGCTCGCTTTCGTGATAATTATATCCGGTAGCACCTTTTTACCAACCGGTGCATTTAACCACAAGAGAAAGGAGGAGTAAAAACAGTACTATAACTGCTGTTTCAGCGGATCCAATTGTTTCGGTCAAGCTGGACACTTCTTGCATTTCTCTCTAAAAAAGGAGATCAACCATGCAAATAAAAACTATCACACAGCCTGTTTTCATCTTGCTCCTGTCATTAATAACCGCCTTGGCATTGAATGTTACTACAGTGTTTGCTGCTGGAAGTACTTCAAGCTCATTACCCAAAAGCTCATCTTCCTATGAAAAAAGAAAGACAGCCAATACCTATTTCATGAAAGGCGAATCCTATCAGAAGCAAAACCGGTACGAACTGGCAGCGCGCCAATATGAAAAGGCCGTCAAAGCCGATAATAAGTACGCTGAAGCTTACAGCAACCTGGGTTATTGTTACCGTAAACAGGGATTATTTGATCAGGCGATCAGCAACTATCAAACGGCCATCGACTTGAAACCGAACCTGGAAGAAGCCCATGAATACGTTGGAGAGGCGTATGCCGAGATGGGAAAATTTGATCTGGCGGAGCAACATCTTCAGATTTTAAAGAAGCTCGGTTCTCATGAAGCGGAAGAGCTGGAGAGATTTATTCGAAAGCAGCAATCTAAATCTTGATCCTGCAGGGGCGGATTTAACTGTAATTTCTAGATCAACTGGAAATGAGGCTGCTGGGCTGCGGAGGGACAGGCTTTTGAGTTTGGACCGTCCGGTTACCAAGTCAGCCCGAACTTTTTCCGATAAGCTGTGGGGGAAAGTCCGGTGGTTCGCTTGAACAGCCTTCGAAAAGAACTGGCATCCTCATAGCCGGTTTTACAGGTAATGGTTTCAACAGGTTCATCCGTGGTTTCAAGAAGGATACGTGCTTTTACTATGCGCAGATATTGCAGATAGCCCAGGGGGGTGTCGCCTGTGGCTTTTTTAAAGCGCCTGGCAAAGGTCCGCTCCTCCAAACCTGCTTTGTCGGCAAGCAGGGGAACCGTTATGGAAGAGGTTAAATTTTTCTCCATCCAGTCTTGTGCTTTCAGGATATTTTCATCCTGATGGGAGGTGTTAAAATGATATTCAAAGTACGGAGTCTGCAGCCGCCTGGCCGGATCAATCAGCAACATTCGGGAAAGGCTTGAGGAAAGCTCGGAAGAGCCAAACCGGCCAATCATGTACAACGAGAGATCAATAAATGCAGTAACCCCGCCTGCCGTGATGATATCCCCCTCGTCCACTATCATACGTTCCTTTTTCAAAATTACTTCAGGGTAGCGGTCAATAAATTCGGCAGCCAGGTTCCAGTGAGTGGTGGCCATGCGGCCGTCCAGGAGACCGGTCTGCGCAGCCAGAAATACTCCGGCACACACAGCACAAATGATAGTTCCTCTCCCCTGGCAACGCCTGATCCAGGAAACCAAAGTCTGGTTAGATACCATCTTTTCAATCCCTCCGATTACCACAGGGATGAAGATGATGTCAGGACTGTGACAGTCACTTGCAGCAAGGTGCGGGGTGAGTGTCATGCCATTAAAGCAGGAGACCGGTTTGCCGTCTCCGGTGACAATGGAGAGCTGGAACAATTCCTCTCTTCTACCAGAGAACTGTTCAGTCCATTGCCTGCTGGCCAGAGACAGGATGTCATAGGGGCCGGAGATGCTTGAGTCCATACATTTTTCAATGGCTAGAAATGCGATACTTTTCATTTTACCCGGTATATTTTGTCTGATATCACCTTTTATTTGTCAATACCGACACTTCTATCGTAACTTAAAACATATTACAATGGTTTTCATCATTAACCTCTACATAAAAAGGAGTTCACATGAAACCCGGATTGATACTGGTCGATATCCAGAACGATTATTTTGAAAATGGCAAGATGACTCTGGTTGGAATGGATGAAGCTGCTCAAAAGGCTGGACGGATTCTTGAGGTATTCAGGAAGGAGAGGTTACCACTGGTTCACATCCAACATATCTCTATCCATCCGTCGGCTACCTTTTTTCTGCCCGATACACTGGGGATGGAAATTCATGAAAGCGTAGCGCCCATGCCTGACGAAAGGGTTTTCTCAAAACATTTTCCAAACAGTTTCAGAGAGACAGCTCTGCTTGAATACCTTAGGGAATCGGGCGTAGAAGACGTGTTGATTTGCGGGGCTATGACTCATATGTGTATTGATGCCACTGTCCGTGCTGCTTTTGATCTGGGGTTCAACTGTCTGGTGGCCGATGATGCCTGTGCCACACGGGCGCTGGAACACAACGGAAAGACCATTGCAGCTGAGAACGTCCACGGTGCTTTTATGGCAGCGCTGGCATCTGTTTATGCCACAGTGCTGCCAGCCAAAGACTGCCTCAAGCATGCCGGACTGATTTAGAAAAACACCGTACAGAAGGGAATATGAAATGGATATCAGGAATATTCATGAGGCCGATTACGACTATGTGATAGAGCGATTGAACATTTGGTGGAAAGGTCGTGATATGGTCGACATGCTGCCAAGATTGTTTTTTATTCATTTTCAGGATACAGGCTTTGTTTGCCTGGAAGGAGATACAATTATCGGATTTATTACAGGCTTTATTTCAAGCGCTCAAAAGGAGACGGCCTATATTCACTTTGTAGGTGTTGATCCTGCTTTCAGGCGTTGCCAGGTTGCAACAACCTTGTATTCGGTCTTCCTTCAGCGTTGTCGAAAAAGAAAGATCCGATTTGTCAAATGTGTTACTTCCCCTGTCAATACTATCTCCATCGCTTTTCATCAGCGTATGGGATTCGAGGCTTCAGACCTGGATTCTCAGGACAAACCGGTTCCCGTTCAAAACTATGACGGTCCAGGACAGGATCGGATTGTCTTTACATTGCAGGTATAGGGAATTCAGAAAGGTCTATGTGCTGCTTGAAAAAATCGCGGAATTCATCCGTACGATGGCTGGCATACAGAATAGTACTGAGGTTTCTGGTCGCAATGGTTTCGAGAAAGTCGAGGAGGGCGTTGCGGTTATGCTGGTCGAGGCCCTGGGTGGGTTCGTCGAGGATGAGCAGCCGGGGCATTTTAATAAGTGCTCTGGCTATCAGACAGAGGCGCTGCTCAGCATAGGAAAGTCTTCGAAAAGGCCTTCCACTTTTTTCCTGTAGTCCGATCATCTCCAGCCAGTGTAGTGCCTGGTTTTTCTGGTCGATGCTGAATTGATTGTAAATTCCTATGGAGTCAAAGAAACCGGAGAGGACCACCTGTAAAGGACTACCGGGAATATAATGATTGCGATGCAGATCCGGGCTGACGATACCCATATCTTTTTTCAGCTGCCAGATAGATTCTCCACTGCCGCGTTGGATACCGAAGATTTGCAGATCATTGGCGTAGCAGTTCTGGTTGTCCCCGGTGATGATCTGTAAGAGAGTCGATTTGCCGCTGCCGTTGGGGCCGGTAAGCAGGGTATGTTCGCCGCTTTTAACCTTGAAGCTGAGTCCGGAGAAAATCTCTACTTCGCCATATCTGGCAAAGCCTTTGGTCAGGCGGATAAGTTCAGCCGGTTTGTTCTCCATTTGTAATTTATCGGTGTCCAGTTTCAGCAGGGCGCCATTGTTCTCGCCATTTGAGTCATCATAGTGCTGCAGTGTTTCGTGAAGAGTTCCCTGGAAACTAATACGACCCTTTTGCAGTATGGCCAGATGAGAGCACCATTTCGGGATGTCACTCCTGTTATTGACCGTTACGATAATACATGGGCCTGCTTCATTAAGCGAGTTGATACTACTAAGGGCACGATCAAGCTCTTCACATCCGGCTTTATCGATACCGTCGTAAGGATTTTCAAGAAGCAGAAAAGAAGGATTTTCCGAGAGAGCTCCAAGCAGGATGACTTTCCTGCTTTCGCCTGAAGAGAGTTGACGATAACCCTTGTTCTTGCAGTGCTGCAGATGAAATGCCCGAACAAGTTCGTCATGCTTGTCCCAATTGTTGACAAAGGCATGGGCTGGGGTTCCGGGATCTATATAGCCCAGATGGTTGCTGTTGTCGTTACGCAACTCGTCCTCAAAGATCTCCTGCTGCCTGGCAAAGGAGATCACGGCCGTTTTTTCAGGAAAGGTGAGTCCTTCTGCTTCAAGCACATCACCCGAGAGAAGTTCGACAAACTCGTCTATTCCGGAAATGTTGGTGCCATAGATGCACCACGCTTCCCCTTGCTGTGGTGTGAAATGGTCTATAGTAAGGGTGTCAGATCGGTAATTCTGAATATCCATGGTCAGGGAAATTTAGGAAGAGACGCTGTTTGTACAGCGTCTCAATATTAATCTTGTTGATAGGAACTATTTAAGATTGTAGTGGGTTCTGATATTTTCGGAGACCTTTTTGGTCAATGACATAACCCTGTCGGCATATTCCGGGGTGATGGAGCCCGTGCCGCAGCTTGGGGTGATAAGGCTTTGTTGGAGAACCTGCTCCAAAGGAATACCAATTTTTTCAAGCTCTTCTGCCTGAGATATCCATTTGGCTGTCAATGAATCGCTATCTTCCTTGTCGATCAGCTCTGGATCGGTGGGGATGATACCGCTGGCCAGAATACCACCGTTTTCAAAAAAGGTTTTCAGGTGATCCGGGTAGAGGATAAATCTGTCAAAATAAGAGTAGGCGTCAAAGCTTACCAGATCTACACCCGCATCAAAAAGAACAGACCATTCGGTATTGGCGCAGACATGAACACCAGCCACTGCTCCTTCGTTATGCACGGCGTCAAACACCTCGCCGAAACATGCTTTGATATCATCAAGAGAGATGGTGATAAATGCCGATGAACCAAAGCCCGCCATGGCTGGTTCGTCAAAAATCATTATGGTCTGGGGACAGATTTCCTTCATTCTTTGTATCTGCCATTGCGCCTTGAGTGCCAAAAGCTTAATAGCCGCATCTCTTAGCTGCTCGTTGTAAAAGATTGCCTTGTTATTATGGTCAACCACTCCCGTTGCAAAGGTAAATGGACCGGTGGTCTGGGCTTTGACCGCCGTGAGGCTGTCTTTTATCTTTTCAGTATGCTGGAGAAAGGCAAAAAAACCTTTTGCTGTTTTGCTGTCTAAAGTGAAACGACTGGAATCAAGTTCTCCTCCTCCTTCGGTAATCATAAGATATTCTTCATAGAAAGCGAGAAAGTCGGTGTCAAACTTTTCACCCTGGGCATTGATGAAAAGGGTTTCATCGCAGATATCAAGTCCGGGCATTCCGGTGATATACTGATGGACCATACCTTCTTCTTTATATTTTGGAAGTTGCGGCCAGAGAGGAATATCAGGCGTGTATTCGAGAATGAGTTCCATGGCCTTGTCATGATCTTTTATGGGCAGGCTGCCGACAAGCATCGGCAGGCAATTGGTTTTGAAGCTGTGCATGTAAAGTCCTTTGAGTATGTTAAATTTTAAGAGGTTCTTGCAAAATTGTATCCTCGGAGTAAGCGAAGACTCCGATATCAATTATATAGCTGTGATATAAGTTTTCGCATGTTTTAATTTAGACCAAAAAGCCTAATTTTTAGAAGGCTCTTTAAGAGTGTTCTTTTTAATCTTTTTCTTGTCCTTTTTGTGAAAGAGGTCAAAGAAGATCACACTATTATTAGGGATGACTCCGCAATGTTGTCGTTTGTTTTCTTTGAGGCAAAGATCACACCAATAATAAATAATCCGATAATCGCGCCTGCCAACATATTTTTTTAATCTGCCGTGGTACAAACCGACCATTTTCCCATCGGCATCGTTTGGATCGATGAGGAGTCGATCTATGGTCTTCCACACCCGCTTATAACCATGGGGATCCCGTTTTTTCAGGTGCAGCAGCTTTTTTGAAAAATGTTCCGTTGGCTGATAATGATGGTTCATACAAGTGCTATTACAATAAACATGAAGAAATGAAAAAATAGATGAAAGGAGAATATAGCAACGTTCTACGGTTGGGCAAATATCTGTTCTGCAAAATACGGCGACGACGGCAACACTGGCGACTATGTAGCTAAGGTTATCGTGAGCGCAGCTGAATCACACCGATAATAACCAGGAGGAGCGGCCACCACTGTCGTAATAACGCCTTGACCTCACCAAGTGGAAGGATGTTGAGATTGGAGAGGAGGAGCACTAAACCAACGACGATAAGGAGGATTGGGCCTGTATTTTTCTTCATGATCTTATTTGGAAGGCTAATTTATTCTTTCTGCAAAAGTAGTTTCTGGCAGCCGATATTACAGAATAACCGGGAAAAAGTCCAGACCTAGCTCATGAGAAATCAGGGCGTGGAGAGGGGCTTCTGCCGCCAGAAGCAGGGGGGCGACAGAAGAAGGAAGATCCTTAAGCAAAAGAGACTACAATTTCATTAACTGATTTGTGCCATTTAGGTGGATCGAGTACAAAATCAGGCTTTGGGTAGCCAATGGCCAGGAGCAGAGGAACCCAGTAATTATCTGGAATATTAAATTCTTTGCGTACGCCTTCATGGTCGAAACCGTCCATGGGATGACTCTCCAGACCGTTCGCGGTGGCGGCATACATCAGGCTCATACCAAAAAATCCAGTATTTTTTGCAGCAAAGGCAAGCCGGGCATCCGGACTCCAGTCATACAGCGACTTTGCAGCTCCAAGGAACCAGTCGCGCTGTTCAGCTTTCATGGAACCTGCCTTCAGCATCTCTTCCCAGTTTTTTTCAACCGTTGGGTGACCTTCCTGCCAGCCGGTTTTATCAGCAAGGACGATGAGCACAACGGGGGCTTCCACAACTTTTGGCTGATCCCAGGCCAGAGCTTTAAGTTTTTCTTTTTCTGCCTTGTTGCGGAGAACGATAAGGTTCCACGGTTGCAGATTGAAGCTCGATGGTGTCAGTGCGGCTGTTTCAATAACAGTGTCAAGCAGTTTTTGGTCTACATTTCTATCAGGGTCAAAAAAATTGATTGATCGTCGTTTCTTTACAATTTCAGCGTATTGCATAATAAACCTCCTGTTCTAAAACAGAGTTGATAGTTGGTTATAAAGTACTAATGAGTGTTGATCAGGATGATATCTGCACTCGTTTCTGCCTTAATGGCAATTGAATTTTCCCCGCTTACCCGTGCTTGATCACGCCTGTTGAGACAATGGCCATTTATTGTGGCGCTGCCGTTGATAAGATAGAGAAACTGGTATCCGTTTTTATGGGAAGAAAAGTCTACAGTTTTGCCTGCATCCAGATTGGCTCTGTAAAACTGGGCGTCTGTGTTCAACGAGACCACATCCTTCGGTGCATCATTGCTGGCAATAAGGGAAAGGGTGTTCTTCCAACTTTCCGGCATATAACTTTGCTGGTTATATGAGGGCTTCAGACCATGCGTGTCAGGCAGTATCCATACCTGGAAAAAACAAACGGGCTGGTTGGCATGGTTCCATTCAGAGTGTTGAAGCCCTGTGCCAGCGGTCATTCTCTGGACGTCGTTTTTTTTGATCAGATTAACGTTGCCCATGGTATCCTTGTGTTCCATCTCGCCCTCTAGAACGATTGAGACAATTTCCATCTCCTCATGAGGATGAATACCAAATCCCTTATGCGGTTGAACAATATCGTCATTGAAGACTCGGAGCATCCCATGGTTTATGTTGTTGGGATCATGGTAGTTGCTGAACGAAAACAGCCAGTATGTCTGCAGCCATCCCATATCGCTAAAATGTCGTTGATCTGCTGGTACAATATTTATCATGGTATCACCTGCTCAGCGTAGTGTACGTTTTATGGTTTGAACTTTCTGCAAAGATTACCTAACTGCTGTTGCTCCTCTTTTGTGAGGCATGACATTGCAGCGGTAATTTTTTTAGCCTGCTCGGGGAAAAGAGCAGCAATACAGTTTTTTCCTTCATCGGTAAGATGAATTGTGTAGTATCTTCTGTCTTCCGGGTTCTGTTTACGAATAACCAGATTACGTTTTTCGAGATTATCGATAACCTGGGTAATATTCCCTGTGCTTTTAAGAATTTTAGCGGCAATCGTCTTCTGACACAGAGGACCAAGGTGTAGGAGTGCCTCCAGCACGCCAAACTGACTTGTGGTCAGCCCAGATTCGGGAAGCTGCCGATGAACCTCGGCCGCCACCGTTTCGGCTGCGCGGATGAGCTTGGTGAACGTCTTAAGTGCGATGACCTCTGTCGTTTCAATTTGGTGTTTGGGCATAATGAGAAGAAACCTTCTTGATAGTTTATTTATTAATAGTTTAATGTTAAACTATATCGTCGCAGATAAATGTCAAGCTGGAAGGTGTATACCTAGTGTTGTATTATGAGTTGAAACGTCTAACCTGATAATTTTATGAACATTTTCAATAAAATGAGCATGAACTCTTTGAGCTAGTGGACCGATGGTCCCAGAGAATACAGCTTTTGCAGAAAAGACCCTATGGGCTCGTTAATCACCAGGTCAGCAGCCTCATCCAGCGGTGTTTTCGAGAGGGTGAGAATAATCAGCCTGGCTCCGGACTGCTTGGCGATCAGAGGATACGAGGCAGCGGGTTGCACCACCAGAGTAGAACCTGCGGCAATGAGCACATCGCAATTTCTCGAAAGTTGTTCTGCCCTCAAAAGAGTTTCTTCCACCAGGTTCTGGCCAAAAGAGATGGTGTTGGGTTTGAGAAGACCATTACATTTTTTGCAGCGTGGGCCGCCATGGGACAGGTCGAGCCGGTCCATAATCATCTCAGCTGGCAGGATATCATGGCAGTCAAGACAGATAATTTCCAGGCTGGTGCCATGGAGATTGACCATTACTTCAGAAGGGAGGCCGCTTTTCTCGTGGAGTCCGTCAATATTCTGAGTTATAAGTCCCCGAAGTTTTCCCTGGGCATAGAGCCTGGTGAAGAAGGTGTGGGCAGGCCCGGGAAGAGCTTGTTTCAATGACTGCCACATTGCTGCTTTGCGCTCCCAATAGAGTTTTCTCTTCAGTCTATCTTTTTTAAATTCATCGAAATAGACAGGTTGGAATTTTTCCCAGATGCCACCCTGGCTACGATAGTCGGCGATGCCGGATTCCGTGCTGACACCAGCGCCGGTAAACCCGACAACGCTCTGACTTTCATCGATGAACCCTTTGAAACGAACTACTTTTTTCATAAGGATTACCCGAGAGCTTCACGTAGCTGGTCTTCAACTTGCTTGTTGAAGCACGCGAAAATAACTTTTTCAGGAACGGGCTGTTTCTCAAGAAAGCTGCAAACTTCTCGAATGGCTATTCCGCATGCCCGGTCGAGAGGATAGCCGTAAACGCCGCAGCTGATTGCTGGAAAGGCAATAGTTTTCATCTCCTTATCCCGGGCAATTTCCAGAACGCTTCGATAGCATGAGGCAAGCAGCTCCGGTTCCTGCTGTTCTCCGCCTCTCCAGATTGGGCCCACCGTATGAATAACCCATTGTGCCGGAAGGTTATATCCTTTAGTGAGTCTGGCTTCACCGGTGGGGCAGCCGCCGATGGTTTTGCATTCAGCAAGGAGTGCAGGACCTGCAGCAGCATGAATGGCACCGTCAACACCACCACCACCGAGAAGAGAATTGTTGGCAGCATTAACGATACCGTTTACCTGAAGTTTGGTAATGTCGCCTTGAATAATTTCTATTCGCTCCATGTTTTCCCCCGATTATTTTTCAATTATCAGCTAAAAGCAAAGGGGCATGAGCTGCCTCATGACGCAGAGCCTGAATAAGTCTATCCGGATCTGTATATGCCTTCAGACGATGGCGGTTATTTTCAAGTACTGGCAGGGCCTTGAGCCCTATGCGCACAGCAACTTCAGCATACCCTGCATCACGTTTAATATAAACTCCGGCGGCTCTGATCATGGCCTGAAGAAAGAGTTTTTCCTCTCCTTCTGCTTTTAGCCAGGCATGTTCCAGGATTTCATGAACTTCAAAAAAAAGCTGTTCATCCCAGAGGACGAAATCAATGAAAAGGGGGTTGTCCGTCTTTTCGCCAACTGTATCGAGTGCCCGCTGATATCTCACCAGCCTGTCGTTGATGTAGTCACAATATACAGGTGCAGGCTGAGTCTGCAGATATCTGTCTGCAACATCCTGCGCAGGCGCCAGTGTTTGCTCACGAATGACGTCAACCAGGGATTCGGAGAGATCATTGCGGATGTCTCGGCTGAGTCGATCGCTAAAAGGTTGAAAAACGGCTCCGGTCATGGGTGACTTCCTCCGATGAAGCCAGGGGCTGAACCTTTGATATCAAGACTGTTTAGCAGCTGTGGGTAATCGGTGATTATTTTTTCCACGCCGAGTGCGAGGTAGTAGCGCATTTCTTCGGGGTCATTGACGGTGTAGAGGTTCACCCGGCAGCCATGTTGCTGAGCATTGGCAACCTGTTGGCTGTCAGTCTTGCGAACGTTGGCATTATAGATATCAAATTCATAGTCACCCCATTGCTGATATTGAAATGCACCGCCGCCGATAAGGGCGTTGAGTTCAATGTCTGGACGCAGCTTATGGGCAATTTTCAGGAAAGGATGGTGAAAGGAGGAAATGGAAAAATGCTTAGTTTCTAACTTCATTTTCTCTATGAGGAGGAGTACATTCTCGACGACAGGAAATGAGTGAGATTCTTTTGGCAAGGGTTTGATTTCTATATTTACAAACCACGATTTTTCTTTGACAAAAGATAACAACTCTTCAAGCAAGGGTATCCGGCAGCCCCTAAATGCTTGGCTTTCTTCTGTATTGACCGTTCCGTCTTTTAAGGTGTGGAAGGGATCGGTGTCAACAAACCAGGACCCGGCATCCAGCATCTGCAGTTCCGAGAAACGAAATGTGGAGATGGAGTGTTTTTTGCGTGCAGGATAGATATGAGCGACGTTGCTGGTTCTTGTTAAGGTATCGTCATGAAGAAGTACAAGCTTGCCGTCGGAACATACCGATACATCTGTTTCCACACCATGCGCACCGACCTGCCATGCTTTATGGAAAGCAGGCATGGTATTTTCCGGAGCAAGACTTCGGGCTCCACGATGGGCGATATTGAAGCATAGAGCCGATTTCTTCATTGCTTTTCCAGGTTGAAATGCATGCGATTTAAGAGTGTTGCTATCTTAACAGTTACGATTTGCCGGGATTTCTCACCAGCCCAGATTATCGTCAACGCGAGAAGCGTAACAATGGGTATAGCTTTTCTATACACGTTAGTCCAGAACCCCTGCGGAGCAATTGGTCTTTTGGACATAGTGTAAATGTGTAACATTGCGTTGCCAAGCAGAAAACAAAAATAGAATTACAATTTCCCATAAATTAACATTATGTACATGAGAAATATGGGCTCGTTTATCAGAATCATAGCCATTCGTAAACGAGAGTCAATTGTTCCTTATAGTCGCTTGGAGAGGAGTCACCACAAACACACAGGAGAAAACACGATGGAATTAATGGAAGCAATTCGGACCAGGAGAAGCATCAGAAAATATACGGATAGGCCGGTTCCTGGCGAGATGATTGATGCCATAATTCAAGCTGCTATGATGGCACCATCTGCAGGCAACCAGCAACCCTGGCATTTTATCGTGTCAACCGACCGGGAAAAGCTGGACCGGATCCCCAGCTATCATCCCTATGCCGGAATGATCCGTCATGCAACCGTTGCCATTGTGGTCTGCGGGGCACCAGAAGGAACTAAATGGCCTGATTTCTGGGTGCAGGACTGCAGCGCTGCAATTCAGAATCTACTGCTTGCCGCAAGAGATCTTGGACTTGGCACAGTGTGGACAGGAGTTTATCCTCTGGAGGACAGGATGACAAAGACACGGGAGCTTTTTGCCATTCCCGGAAATATCTATCCGTTGGCCATCATTCCAGTGGGGTGGCCGAATGCTGAATTCAGTTCGAAAGACCGTTATGAAGCAAATCGGCTACATCGGGAGCTTTGGTAGAGTGACTCTCAGATATTTGAACTATCCTTTCTGTTGATGAATTGAGGTGTTACGGAGCAGGAATCCGGCTAAAATGATTGTGGCGATTATAAAGACAAGGGCATATGGACTGAGCCAGCCAATGGCATTCTCAAAGGACATGCTTTCGATGGCGGTTTCTCCAAGTCCGGGATTGGCGGCGCTATTTGTCGTTCGAATGGCAGCTATCAGACCGGCAAATGCCACACCGATAAGACCGTAGGCAAGATTAAAGGCAAGTCCCTTAAAGCTCAACACCGTGGCACGCTGGCTGGAATCCGCAATCCTGTTGAGATAGTGGCTGGTGAAAAAAGAAGTGAACATTAGGCCCGATGAAACCAACAGTATCGGGAGAAGTCCCCAGTAGGGAACAAATGCGGAGATACCGAGCAGCGCTGTCACGGTGATGCCAGCCATCCAGATCATGTTCTGTGTTGGCGAGTAGCGTTTGACCATTTTTTCTGCAACCTTTGGCAGGAACAAACCAATGACTGCCATGGCACTGCCAATGAAGCCAAAGCTTGCTTCAGGCAGTTCGATCAAACGGAAATACTGGCTGGTCATGGTGATAACCAGGCGGAGAACATGGTCGTAGCCCATGGCAAACAGTATAACCACCAGTGCAAAAGGTGTGGTGATGATCCATTTACCTGCTGCCAATGTAAGGCGGAAGGCTTTTACAATCTTTTGCAGATGGGTGGAAATATCATCGCTATTTTCGCTCGGCCGATCTGTCTCTTTCATCATCAGCACGCTAATACAACAAAAAATTCCGAGAACGAGGGTCAGATAGACCGGAAATCTCATGGTTGTCTGTTGCTCAAGGAGTACTGATGAACCGAAGAAATGAAGTATGTTATTGACGATTTCCGGGTCATAAATCAGCGCACCGAAGCTCATGGTGAGTATCGTACCCAAGGATTTTATGCGCATCATCACGCTGAGTACCAATGGCCAGTCCTCCTTGTCGCCCTGTTCCAGAAGCGAATCGTAGGCAAGCGCCTCATCTGCTCCACTGGCCATGGCCTCGGCAAGACCGCTGAGTACCCGGTTGAGTAAAAAGGCCCAGAAAACCAGGGTGATGTTCTCTAAGGGAACACAACTGAGCAACAACATTTCCAGAACCATGAGGATCGATGTGGTCATTAGCAGGGATTTCCTGCCGATGAGATCCGCCAATGCTCCGGAGGGAACTTCGGTGAGGACTATTGTCGCCGCCCAGACACTGTTGAGTACGGCAAATTGCTCGATGGTCAGGCCATAATCAAGAAAAAGGATGGTGAATACCGGATAATAGAATCTGGAGTTAAAGAGCAGCCGAAAGGCAATAAAATAACGGATATTGGCTATCGCAAAGGGAGAAGAGCCTTTCCTGTTTTCTTCATTTGTATGACGTGTCATCGGGCAGCACCGGCAGTTAGGTTTTATAACGTGACAGTCTGTATTCCAACGCATTTACCCCAAAAGAAAGGCATAGGCATAATATGAGATACATGGCGGTTATGGTCAACCAGACCTCTATGGTAACCTGGGTCGAGGCCATGACCTGCAAGCCCTGAAAAGTAAGTTCCTGGATTGAAATTACCGAAACAATAGAAGAATATTTAATGGTGTTAATAAATTCGTTGGCCAGCGGCGGCAACATGTTTCTGATGGCCTGCGGCAGTATCACCCGGTGCATCTGCTGCCATCTTGTCAGTCCTATTGCCCGCGATGCCTCCCATTGCCCCTCATCAATTGACTGAATACCTCCTCGTACTATCTCAGCAATATAGGCACCTTGGAAAAGCCCGAGAGTTATAACCCCTGAGAGAAACTGAGTGATGGTTTTTTGTTGAGAAAAGAACAGAGTAAAAATCCAGTTTTTCTCTGGAGGTAAAGAGCGGCTGAATTCGTCAATGTGCATTAGCGGCATGAGCTGGTCACTGACGAAAAAATAGAAGATAAACACCATAACCAGCGCTGGGATATTTCTGATCAACTCAACATAGGTTCTGGCGCAGAGTCTGAAAAAAAGTCTGTGGGAAATAGAGAGCAGGCCGACAATTGAGCCAAGAATGGCTGCGAGAACAGTCCCCCAGATGCTGAGTTTGAGGGTGATAAAGAAACCCTGAAGCAGTACCCCGCTTTGCCACGTGCCATCTGGGTGAAGACGGAAGAGATATTGGGGAATAATTGACCAGTTCCATTTGTAATTGAGGGAGTAGGTCAGTTGATAGAAAATATAGCCAATCAATGTCAACGCAGCCAGGCAGGTGATCATATCAAGAAGGCTGAATTTTTTCTGCTTTGAATGGTGTATGGCCACTGGCTGACTCAGGTAAGAATACATGGAGAGTCCCGAAGGAGCTCTCCATGGTGTTTGCTGTGATTTAAATAATTCATGCTTCTTGGCACGAAGCAATGTTGCTAAAATAGACGTGGCTATTCAATCTTGTCTGCCCATTCACGGGTGCCGAACCAGTAATGGTGTCTTTCCTGAAGCCAACCGGAAAGTTCGGCATTGAGGATCCAACTGTTGAAATAGGCCAACGTGTCCGGATCACCTTTTCTGATGGCAAAGCCGATTGGTTCCTTGGTAAAGGTTTTCTCGATGGGCAGGAAAAGTGAATCACTATATTTAATAGCCTCAAATGCAGGGCGAGGGGCCGAGGCGACAACCGCGTGAACTCTGCCATTACGCAGTTCCTGATAGGTTTGCGCCTCATCGTCGTAAAGGCGGACTTTTGCTTTCGGGAAAAACTTTCTTGTAGCAGCCGCTGCAGTGGTCCCGAGTTTACTGGCTATTTCAACATTTTCATCATTAAAATCCTCCAGGGTGGAGAATCCGGCAGCTTTTTCTTTATGGGCGACAATGGACATTCCGGAATATTCGTAGGGGATGGTGAAGTTGACTTTGAGACCCCGCTGAGGAGTAATACCCATACCACCGATGATTACATCGAATTTTGAGGTGAGCAGAGCCGGAATGATACCTGCCCATTTTGTGGGTACAAATTCAACCTCCACACCCATGTCTTCAGCCAGTTTTCGGGCAACATCAATCTCGAAACCTATATATTCACCATTCTTATCCTTCATGGCCCAGGGCAGAAAGGTGTCCATGCCTACCTTAATAACACCGCGTTTAACAATCTGCTCTATGGTACTTTCCTTCGTCAATTCCTGCCGAACGGATGTTGCTGAGGCAATTCCCGCGAAAAAGATAGACATTGCCAAGAGCATGAAAAGTGATACATGTATTCTCGTTTTCTTCATACAATCCTCCAGATTATTTACTGATTTTTTCAATGGACAGCAGCTAGCTCTCCCTGGCTTGCAGACGTTTCTCCAAAATTAAGACAACACATGACAGCGAGAAGGTAATGAGCAGATACATAAGAGCAATGGTGAACCATATCTCAAAGGTCAGAAAGGTTTCGGCTATAATTCTCTGGGCCTGCATAGTCAAATCGTATATGGCTATTGTACTCACCAGAGCTGAATCCTTGATCAGCGAAATTGCCTGATTGGTCAAGGGCGGCAGAGTATTGCGAAGAGCCTGTGGCAAAATGATATGTCGATAGGTGCGGTATTTGCTCAAACCAAGACTGAAGCCAGCTTCTTTCTGGCCGGCGCCGATGGAGAGGATTCCGGAACGGAAAATTTCCGAAACATATGCACCTTCAAACAGGCTGAGCGCTAGAATTGCCGAGGGAAGCCGTTCAAGTCCCAGTACTGGGCCGAGTACAAAATAAATAAAGAAAATCTGGATGAGCAGCGGTGTATTACGAGTGGCTTCCAGGTATAATCTAGCCATGAGCCGTGCCACTGGTGCCTTCGACAGTCTGAGAAAGGCCGTGAGAATTCCGATTATCACAGAAAAGATCATGCTTACGCCTGAAATCATCAGGGTAATTTTCAAACCTTCCAGTAACGGTCCCGCCTGGATACCCTGATCATCAAACGTGTAGAGATATTTGCCTACCTGGAACCACTGCCAGTTATAACCAAGCTTCTCAATGCTCAGGGAAAAAAGCCAGGTGCAGATACCGATGAGGCAGAGAAACTGGACGACATCAACCCAGGGGAATTGGTTGCCGGGTCGTGGTTTCCTGATTGCTTTGGTAAAGGTTGATGCGGTCATGAATGCAGGGTAATTGGGCGAAAATATGTATTCCAACTCTTCCATGAAAGAGCAGTTCGCTGATAAAATGGTACCTAATTGTCAAACCGTTAGTTGTTCACAGTAAGCACGGGAGGAAGAAAATAAAGAATAAAGAGGAAAATACTATAATTACGTCATCTTTCCTGTCCCGCAATGAACGGAGCTATTCAAAAGATTCTTGAGTAGAAGAGGGAGAGATGCGGAGCTCTGCAACACAGGTGATCGCTATTTCTTTTTATTCCCTCCAGCCAGTTGAGCCCTGGTTATTTCTGTTATCTGACGGAAATCGATTTTTCCTGAGCCCATTTTGGGTAATTCTTCCATTGTATGAAATGTTTTGGGAATGGCAATTTTGGGCAATTTCTCGGCCAGCTTTTTTGATACGGTTTTTTCATCAACCGTGGTGGTTACCACAGCAACAATTCTGGCACCTTTGATCGAATCCGGCACCTCGACAACACAGCACTGGGCGTCTTCGGGGAGGAGCTGGTCAAGCACCGATTCTATTTTGACGAGTGAAACCATCTCACCACCGATCTTGACGAATCTTTTCAACCGCCCCACATGCCATAGATAGCCGTCTTCATCGAGATTACCCATGTCGCCGGTATCGTACCAACCTCGACGTATATGCAACGAGGTTTGCTCAAAGTCGTTGAAGTATCCCTTCATGACGCTGTCGCCCTTGACCAGAATCCGTCCATCCTCACCTAGACCACATTCTTCTCCGGTTTCGTAATTTTCGATTCTGACCTGAATATCACTGATGGGTTTGCCAACACTGCCTGGCCTGTTATGCTCTGGGCAATTTGCTGAGATTACGGGAGAACATTCCGTGGCGCCATATCCTTCATAGAGAATTATGTTATGCTTTTCCATGAATGCTTCACGCAGTGTCTGTGGGCATTTATCAGCCCCACAGAGCATGATGCGCAGGTTGTCAAAATCGCCTGGTTCAGATTTGCGCAGATAGCCCCAGAAAAAGCTTGGTGTCCCAACCATAAAAGTGGCCTTATGGTCGCGGACGATATCGCAGATGGTTTTAAAATCGAGGGGGTTGGCGTAGGCCAGCAGAGTCATACCATGATGCAGGGGAATCCACATGTTGGTGGTGAGCCCAAAAACGTGAAAAAGTGGCAGTGAAGCCAGAAAAACATCTTCGCTTATGAATTTGAAACGTTCAGAGCAGGAGATAACATTGGCGAGAATATTTTTATGAGTCAGCTGAACCGCCTTAGGATCTTTTTCGCTGCCACTGGTAAACAGAATTGCGGCGGTATCTTCAGGGGCACCGCCATGGACAAGGCTCTTTATTATTGCTGCCGGAAGTTTGGCCGTCAATGCCGCTCTTAGCTTTTGCAGTCCGGTAAAACTTCCCATAATATCTTCAAGATATATCATACCCTCCACATGCGGGCATTCAATTTTCTCAAGCAGGGCTTTGGAGGTAATTATGGTATTGAAGTCGCACTTCTGCTGGGCATAGATTGCGTTCTGTTCGGCTCCGGTCGAGTAATTGATCATTACCGGTATCCGGCCACTCATGAGTATGCCAAGCTTGGTGAGCATACAACCTGCCGAAGTAGGGATCATGACCCCGATAAAGCCTTTGCTCAGTTTTTTAAAGTAGAGAGAGAGGAGGATGCTGGCGAGAAGAGCTCTGTTGTAGGATATCTTTTTTTGAGTGGCAAAATCGTGAATGGCAAGTTTCTCACCGTAAGTCTTTGCTACCTCAATGAAATGTTGATGTAACAGCACGACATTTTCCTCCTCTTAAAGTTCGACAACAATAATGGGAAATATCACGAAAGAATATGTGCTTTTCCTAGTACCATTTTCAAACTCCTTTGGCAATATGATCTCGGAGACTGAGGACCGAAAACAGTTCTAAGAAATATTCAATTAGGTATATCAGGATCAGAGAGTTCGCTGATGGATCTTGGAATCTTTTTCTTGGCCTTCACTCCCAGCTCGGTGAGCCGGCCAGCCTGGGAAATGATGTTGCCCTTACCGCGGGAGAGCTTATTCATTGCCGATTCGTAGGTGCAGCTACAGGTGGCCAGTTGTTTGCCGACCTTTTCCATGTCCTCAAGAAAACCGCGGAGTTTGTCGTAGATGGCTCCGGCCCTGTCTGCGATTTCCCTGGCATTTCTATTCTGGTGTTCATAACGCCACAGGTTTTCCACAGTTTTCAGGGTGGCCAGAAGAGTGGTGGGGGTGACAATGATGACGCGCTGCTCATAAGCGTCAGCAAATAACTCTTCATCAATTTCCGCGGCAACTGCAAATGAAGAATCTATGGGGATAAACAGCAGTACAAAATCAAGAGAGCGAACACCGGTTATTTCGGGATAATTTTTTCCACTGAGTTCGGTGACATGTCTTCTGATGTTGCCGATATGCTCTTTGAGGAGGTTTTTTTTCTCATCATCCTGATCCGCTGAGATAAACCGTTCCCATGCTGAGAGAGACACCTTTGAGTCAACAATGATATCCTTGCGGTCGGGGAGATGGATAATGACATCTGGCTTGAGCAGCTGGTTTTCCTGGTTTCGGAATCCTCTTTGTATAGAATATTCTTCTCCTTTGCGCAGACCCGATTTTTCCAGCACTCTCTCTAAAACCAGTTCTCCCCAGTTGCCCTGCCTTTTTTTATCGCCACGCAGAGCTCTGGTGAGGTTGATTGCTTCTTTATTGATCTGCTGGTTGAGTTCGCGCAGATGTTGAATCTCATTTTTCAGTGAAGAGCGTTCACGGACATCGTTCACCTGAATGTCATCTATGCGTTTCTGGAAAACGCGAAGCTGCTCCTGTAGAGGTTGGAGCAGCAATGAGACTCTCTCTTTGTTCTCGTGGCCGAATCGTACGCTTTTCTCCTCGAATATGCGATTTGCCAGGGACTGGAACTGCAGGCTGAGTGTTTTTTCGGCATCCTCGAGGATGGTGAGTTTCTCCGCGCTGTTTTTACGCTCACTCTGCAGAAGCGTACTCAGCTCGGCCAGTTTTACCTGCTTCTCGGTAAGCTGGTTTTGCAGGTCGATATATTTTTCTTCTGCACTGAGAAGGAGAGACTGACTCCGTTCATTCGCTCTTTTGAGATCGAGGAAGCGAAGCCAGGTGAAGAGCAAGGTCACGGATAAGAGGCAGCAAAAAACGACAAGAATGATTGCCACCAGCGGAATGTGGGCTTGCAGATTAGTGGGTAGAAAATCCATAATTATTTAGCTGAGAAAAGGCAAAAAAAGAACAAAGTAGAGTTACAGGGACATATGTATTATCCCGGAGGCCATCCCATTTTACGGCCACCAAGAAAGTGGAGGTGCATGTGAAAGACCACCTGGCCAGCGTCTTTACCGTTATTAATGACTATACGAAACTGTCCTTCAATACCGAGGTCTGCTGCGACTTGCGAACCTGCCCTGAAGAGCTTGCCCATTAAGGCGTCATCTTCTTCCTCGAGTGTCGATGGCGCGATAATATGTTTTTTGGGAATGACGATAAAATGGTATGGAGCCTGTGGGGAGATATCCCTGAATGCCAGGACATGATCATCCTCATAGAGTTTCTCTGCAGGAATATCACCTGCTATTATTTTGCAGAACAAGCAGTCGTTCATATTCTCCTCCTGATTATTGTTTTTCAATATTTTAAAGAAGATACAGAGAGTTCGTTGCGTTGTCAATAAAACGCCAAAAAACGTTATGGGATGTCAATGCGAAAGCGGATAGCGTCTTTGCGTAAAATTATTCCGTCCGGGGTTATTTCATCGAGAATGATGCCTTTTGCTGCCGCTCCTTTTTCCCTGACAATATGGTCATTTATCAAAATCATGCGCAGGCTTGCATCTTCGGAATAGACATGGCCTGCCAGCTTGAGATCCGGCACTATATTTTGAAATGCGGTGTCAAGTTCTTCAAGCCGGGGTACATATGGCCTGTTGTTGATAGTTTCAGCAGGTGTTACCTGGGCTTCGAGACTTTCGGGTAATTGCTCTTCCGGTTCCGATATCGTTTCATCGACAGCTGCCATTTTATCGTCGGCTGTTTGAATAACAGGAGTAGAAATGGGAGGCTCAGGTACACTCTCAACCCTGGGGACTGGATCAGATTCGATCTTTGTCTCAGTATTTTGGGTTTGGGGAGGAAGATCCTGTTGCGGTACCGAAATGGTAATGGAGATCATCTTATTGCCATAGAGGTGATATCCTGCAGTACACACCAGAATGACAAGTGCGATGAGACCACTCCAAAGCAATAACCTGGGTCTTTTAGGATCTTTTTCAGGAACAACGGGGGGCGGTGGTTTCGGGGAATATATAGAGGGCGGCGAGCTGGCCTGCTGCCTTTCAGACTCCGATTTTTTAAGGGCTTCAAGGATGTATGACATGGTTATAAATAGGGGTCAAATTTTATAAGCATAACAGTCCGCGGCCATTATCTGTCAGTTGTTTGAACGATTCTCTGTCAATGGTGCCGGCTCTTCTATGGTTGCTTCCTCTGCGGATGTCTCCGGGTGTTTGTTGTCTAATGTCTGTGTTGTAATACTCTGTTTCGGCACAAAAACCGGCAGCTTTGAAGGACTTCCCCAGAGACCGCTGAAAGTTGCAGGGTTTCCGGAAAAAAAGATAACTGCTGCAGCCCCAAGGAAAAGAGCAACGACAACGCAGAGAGCTTTCATGTAGATGGAATTTGAAGTTGATCTCACAGTGTTGGCGATTTCAGTTCCAAGTACTTCTCTGCCAGCCTTGATCATTATTTTTTCTGACACATAAACCCCTTTTTCCTCAACGTAGGCACCTAAAAGAGCACGATCACAAAGCACGTTAATCATACGGGGGATACCTTTGCTCAGCTGGTAGGCGCGTTTTAAAGCATTATCTGAGAAAAAACGCATTCGGCCGCCGCCGGCAACGATAAGACGATGCTGGATAAAGCCATAGGCGTCACTCTCACTCAGGGGTTGAAGGTGATACTTGCTGGTAATTCTCTGGTTGATCTGCAGGGCCTGAGGTTTTTTCAACTTGTCCAACAGCTCTGGCTGACCAATGAGGATAATTTTGAGGAGTTTTGCTGTATTTGTTTCCAGGTTGGTGAGCAGTCGAAGTTGTTCAAGTACTTCCATCTCAAGATTTTGTGCCTCATCGATAATGAGCACGGTGGTCCTGCCCTCTGCATGGGAACGCAGGAGATGTCGGTTAATGCCGTCAATGTAGCTTTTAATCGAATTTTCCCTTCGTTCGAAGGCGATGGAAAGTTCTTCACAAATTGTTTCAAGAAGCTCATCAACGCTGAGCTTGGGGTTGACGATGAAGGCTGCCTCGGTATTATCGGGTAATTGTTCAAGCAGACTTCTGCATACTGTGGTTTTACCAGTACCAACACCACCGGTGAGCAGAACTATGCAGCCATCACTGCTGATGCCGTAGAGCAGATGAGCCAGCGCCTCCCGATGATGCTCGCTCATATAGAGGTAGCGAGGGTCCGGAGAGATGGTGAACGGCTTTTCTCTTAATCCAAAATATTCTGTATACATGGCAAAGTGCCAGGGCGGAATGGTTGATGTGGTTATCATACGTTTTACATGCCACTATAAATGAAAAGTATGCTATTTTCCATTTTTCTTTGTTTGTCATTGTAATTCGACCTGACATTACATAAAATGTCAGATTGACAAGAAAAGGTGCGAATATGCCGGTATATGAATATAAAGCTCTCGATAAAAACGGAAAAAGCCACAAGGGCATAGTCAATGCTGACAGCTCAGCTGCTGCAAGGAAAAAGCTACGTTCTTCTGGTAACTATCCGATTTATATCAATAAAAGCTCATCAAAAAAGGAAAAGGCTGAAAGAGGGAAGTCGTTTTCTCTAAGCCTTTTTAACAGGATAGGCAGCAAGGAAATTCACATATTCACCCGCCAGCTTGCTACTCTTTTGGGTGCAAAAATACCGCTGGTCTCTGCCCTTGCTTCCCTGGTTTCACAAACAGAAAATCCTGCTCTTAAAAAGATCATTGCCCAGATAAAAGAGTCTGTGAATGAGGGTAATACTCTGACCAATGCCATGTCGGAGCATCCCCGGATTTTTTCGAACATCTATGTCAACATGATTCGTGCCGGTGAAGCTTCGGGCTCTCTTGACATCGTCATGGAGCGGCTGGCCGATTTTGGCGAGAAGCAGGAAGCTCTGCGCGGCAAACTCAGTACAGCACTTATTTATCCATGTATCATGGCCCTCATCTGCGTGGGCGTTCTCTTTATTCTGATAACCTACATTATTCCTAACATTACTCAGGTTTTTGTCGAAATGAACAAGGCCTTGCCGCTGCCCACACAGATCATGATCGGTTTGAGTGATTTTTTCAAAGAACACTGGATTGTCGTGGTCATAGGAATTGTTGTGGCTATTATACTGCTCAAATTTTTTATTCAGACTGATTTTGGCCAGAGATTCTGGGATAATTTCCTGCTCAAAATCCCTGTTGTCGGTAATGTTCTTCAAAAAATCATTCTGGCACGTTTCGCCTCGACCCTGGGGAGTCTTTTAGAGAGCGGTGTCGGTCTGATTACCTCGATGGAGATAGTTAAGACAATTGTTAATAACATTTCGGTCGCTGAGGTTATCGATGAAGCGATTATTCAGGTCAGAGAGGGTAAGACCATGACTGTTTCATTGAGCAATTCTCCATGGTTCCCGCCGATGTTTGTGCAGATGGTGAGTGTTGGCGAGCAGGCAGGAAACCTTGAAAAAATGCTGAAAAAAGTAGCTGATGCCTATGAACGAGAGGTGGAGTCGGCCGTCACCGGTATGACCGCGCTCATTGAACCGGTTATGATTGTATTTATGGGAGTCGTTGTTGGTGCCATTATTATTTCGATTTTATTGCCAATATTTGAAATGAACCAAATGGTCGGCTGATTTTGTCTCTTTCACACTTCTGGCGAAATTATCAACATGGCTTACATTGGCTGCAGAGCTCTTGAGTTGGAAATAGTTGTAAATCATCCTGTATTGGGATTTTTTGAAGGGTATCTACCCGGGAGAAAAAAAGAAATATGAAATTTTTACAAGAAACGGACTACCAAAAAAGAGGAAAATCAGCACAACGAGGGTTTACTTTGATCGAACTGCTGGTTGTCCTCATCATTATCGGTATTCTGGCAGGCTATATTGGACCGAAAATCATGGGCCGTCCGGAAGAGGCGAAAAGGACCAAAGCTGCCATGCAGATTAAAGGACTGGAGACGGCACTTCGGCTCTATAAGCTTGATAATGGCAATTATCCCTCAACTGAGCAGGGGCTTGAGGCACTGGTTGAGCCACCTGAAAGTGGCAAGCTGCCGCCCAAATGGCGTCAGGGAGGGTATCTGGAAAAGTCAAAAGTTCCAAAAGATCCATGGGGTAATGGTTTTGTTTACCTCAGTCCCGGGATTCATTCCGATTTTGATCTCATTTCCTATGGGGCAGATGGTGAATCAGGTGGCGATGAAAATAACGCTGATATCAATAATTGGGAAATTGAGTAATCCGGGGTTGGGCCGCCCAAATACCGTGAAATTTTCCAGAGAGAGTGGTTTCACCCTGCTTGAACTCATCATCGTCTGTGCTCTGGCAGGTATTTTTTTGACCCTGAGCATGCCGACACTGCGTAATACTCTGCTCAATGATGAACTGAATTCCGCAACACGGAAAATCATAGGAACTGTGAAAGAATTGCGCAATCTTGCGGTGCGCGAACATGCTTCGTATCTGCTCCATTTTGAACTTGGGGAAGGGAGACTCTGGTACGAAGCTGATGACGGCGAGAAGACTGAAGACATGGCAGAAAATAGGAGCATCCAGCTGCCGGAGGGTGTCAAGCTTGATGAGGTTCTCTTTTCTTCACAGGAAAAAAACAAGGAAAAGCTAAGTTCTGCAACATTGTGGATAAGCAATAAAGGATATATGGATCAGACAGCAGTGTATCTGAGCAACAGTGAGAGCAGAAAGGTGACAATTATCTTCTCCCCATTTTCCGGATCGGCACAAGTCTACGATGAATATGTTAAAGCCGAGTAATCACCTTTTACGCGAACTTCAATGGTGTAGGCGAGGTTTTACCCTGCTTGAAGTGATGATAGCCATTGCTGTTCTGGCAATTTCCCTTACGGTCATTTATGGCTCGCAGTCTCAGAGTGTTTCCCTGGCCACAGAGTCAAAATTTAACACCATAGCCGCACTTCTTCAGAATCTTAAGGTGGCAGAGTTGGAAAGCGGTATTGTCGATCTGCGCGATGATGAAGGAGACTTCGGCGAGGATTATCCTAATTTCCGCTGGAAAATAGAAATCGATGATGTGGATTTCGGTGATGCCGAATTCTTTGAGGAACTGGACAGATCCTTTAGAAGAGTCAGAATAACGGTTTCCTGGGAGAATAGTCCATTCAGTCATAGTGTTGACTACTACCTTCAAGAGAAGGAAGAGCCTTGAGCCTTTTGAAAATTCTTCGAAATAGCAAGGGTTTTACTCTTGCCGAGATGCTCATCGCCATGGTGATATTTTCCATTGTCGTGAGTATGACATATGCTGCATTCAGCACGACCTTCAGGGTGATAGAGGATGCCAGAGCCGGTTCGAAATATGGTGAGCGTGTCCGTATCGCTCTGGAACGAGTTACTGAAGATCTTGAGTCTCTATATTTTTCTGAAAATGGAATATTTGAGGGAAAAGAAACCTTCCATGGTGATTTCAGAGGAGATACCCTCAGCTTCACCTCAACGGCGCACCTGGTTTTTCATAAAGATGCCCCACCAGCAGGGTATGCCACCATTTCCTATAGCGTGGAGGAATCGACTGACTATAATGGACTGCGTCTCTTTCGCCGTGACCTTGCCTATTTACCTGGGCAGCAAAACGAAGAAGAGAAGGGCTTTTTGCTGTGTGACGATTTACGCGAGGTGGCCTTTACCTATATCGACGAGAATGGCAATGAGCAGGAGAATTGGGACAGTGAGTCGAAAAAAGAGAGTAAAGCCGAGGAGATTCCCCGTGCTGTAAAGGTGAAAATGAGCTTTCCGGATCAAAAAAATGAAGGTGAACTCTTTTCAATATCAACGCTCGTTGCCATACCCCGGGCAAAGTGATATATGATGATTCGAATTAATTTTTATAAGAATAATCGAGGAGTTGCGCTCTTGCTGGCTGTTGCAGTGGTAAGTCTTCTTATTGCTGTTACCGTACAGTTTAGCAAAGAAATGCGTCAGGAATTGATGAGTTCTGCAAATAGTCTGTCAATTAACACCTTGGAAATTATGGCAAAATCAGGGTATAATCTGGCTGAAGCTGTTTTGCTGGCAGATATCGACAAAGAAGAAGCTGCTGGCGATACGCTTTTTGATACCTGGGCCACACTCAAAAAACAGGAGCTGGCACCGCTGTATCCAACGGCTACCCTGAAGGTTGCGATTAACGATTTAAGCGGTAGAGTGCAGTTAAACAGTCTTCTGGGGAGTGCTGATGGTGGAGATGATGCCATCGCACAAAGGACAGCGGATCTGCTGAAAAGGCTGTTGCTTTCGGAAGATTTGCCCGAGGTAGCTCCAGAACAGGCGGACCTCATTGTTAATGCGATTATGGATTGGATTGATGCTGATGATGAGGAGCAGCCACCAGGGCTTGAATCAACCGAAAGCAGTTTTTACCGAGGACTGCAGCCAGCCTATGCCAGCAAGAACGGACCAATGGAGTTTGTCGAGGAACTTCTGTTGATTCGAGGAATAAGCAAGACCCTGTATTATGGCAACGAAGAATTTTTAGGTTTGCGTGATCTGGTGACTGTCCATGGTACCGATGGCAAGATCAATATCAACACGGCACCAAAAGCTGTTTTAAAAGCCCTGAGTGCTGCGATGACTGAAGATCTTGCCACCAAGCTTGTTGACTTTCGTGAAGATGAGAACAATAAGGAACTCCTTAATAACAAAATGTGGTATACCAATGAGCTTCCTGCAGATATAGTGGAAATCGATGCCGACATAGTTGCGGTCAAAAGTTCATTTTTTCAAATAATCGCCAGCGCAGAAAATAATGGTGTGGAGAAAATATTGAAGGCAACAGTACAAAGACAGTCAGGTAAAACAATAGCCGTATTGAGTAGAAAGCTGGAGTAATTCATGGCGAAGAAGCTTCTTTCTATAGACATTCGCGAGGATGTCGTTTGCGCGGTTATGCTTTCAACTTCGGGAAAGACCAGTACAGTGGTTGGCTGTGGGATCTCTGTCCCTGATGGCGGGCCCTTTTCACAGGCAGTTGAGGCGGTCTTGCAGCAGGTCAAATTTAAAGGCGAACCATGTCGGGTATCTTTTGGTGCAGAGAACTTCTTTTTCAGAAATCTCACATTTCCTTTTACCGATAAAAGAAAAATCGACAAGATTCTGCCCATTGAACTTGAGGACCAGATTCTTGTTGATATGGATGATGTCATCGCTGACAGTCTGGTTACCGGAGAGAAAGGATCAACTGCGGCAGTTGTGGCCGCCATGGTCGATCGAGATTTTCTGCGTCAACGTCTTGATGAACTGGCTCAGTTAAACATTGATCCGGTTATTGTCGCTGTTTCAGGTGTGCAGACTGCTTTGCAGCTTGCTAAAAAACGAATTGAGAAAGACTTTGTCCTTTTGGATGTTGGGTGTAAGCGGGTCACTATGTTTGTCATGGCTGCAGGAAAAATGAGGCTTGTCCGCACCATGGTATTTGATGATGGAGAAGGGGCAAACTTCATTATTGACAAAAACTCGCAGCTGGTTTCAGCAAGAAGACCTGGAATGGTGGCCGAGACCTTTAAGGCGATGTGCAAGGATATTAACCACACGCTGTTCGCACTTGAAGACGCCAAGTTTGATTTGCCGATATTTCTAACGGGTGCACTCACTTTTGTACAGGATAGCACCCAGCATCTGAGGAAAAATCTCGGCAGAAGGGTAACCCCCTGTGACCTGTCCGGTATGTCAGTAGAGATAGGTCGGGGAAGCGGGCTGTGGCGAGCAGATTTAATGACATCTCCGCTGACGTTGGCGATTCGCTCAAGAAAAAGTCAGATCGGGTTCAATTTCCGGAAACATGAGTTTGCCAAACGGCCATCTTTCAGCAGATATCGCCATCTGGTACCTCGAGTTGGCATCCCGCTGCTTATCTGTTGTCTCCTCGGTTTCGGCTATTTATGGAACAACTACTATCAGAGGCAACGAGAGTTGGCCTCTTTGGAAACAGAAAGCAGGGAGATATTTTCGGCCACACTGCCTGAGGTGAAAAGAATTATTGATCCGGTACAGCAGTTAAAAGTTGAAATACGGGATCTGAAAAAGGGAATGCTTGGTGAGGCAGGTCTTGAATCTGACATCAAGGTGATTGATATGCTGGCAGAGCTGTCATCGCGTATTCCCGAGTCGCTTCAGGTCCATGTCATTCGTATGGTTGTTGATCGCAGAACTATTTTGCTGCGAGGCCTGACAGACAATTTTAACAGCGTTGACAGCCTTAAGAAAGTACTTGAAAAATCTGCTTATTTTAGAAATGTGACGATTAGTTCGGCGAACCTGGCAACCAAGGTTTCAGGCGTCCGTTTTGAACTAAAGCTGGAGCTGAACAAAGGTTGATGTATGGCTGGTAATTACCTTAATTTATTACGAGACAAGCTGCCGGTAAAGCTACCTGAAAGGCTGAAGGAAAGGCTGCGGGAAAAATCAGGTTTTGATAAGCTTGAGCCTCGGGAACGTCTGGTTATTTTTGGTGGGATCGCCATTCTTATCTGCTTTTTCTTCCTGCAGTTTGTCATTACTCCCTATCATACTGCTTCAAAAAACCTGGACAGGTCTCTGGCCAATAAAAGGGCTGATATTGTTGAGCTTAAACTTCTCCAGCAAGAATATCGCACCCTGCAGGAGCAGGCAGGTGGCATTCGCAAACAGCTTGAAACGAGGCCACCAAATTTTTCGCTGTTTTCGTTTCTCGATGGTCAGGCATCTGAAGCCGCGGTCAAGGATTTCATCAGTTATATGAAGCCTTCCTCTGCAGAAATCGGAGATGGTGATTTACTTGAGTCGCTTGTCGAAATGAAGCTTCAGGAAATTGGCCTGAAACAGCTCGTGGACTTTTTGCAGCGTATAGAATCTCCGGAAAATGTGGTGTCGATTAAAAGGATCTCCGTGCAGGAAAACGGTAAACAAGAAAACAGTCTTGATGTCATTATGCAGATAGTGACGTTTGTGAATAACGGCTCGTAATGGAACAGTCAAAAAAACACTTCATATACTGGATGGCCGTTGTGCTGTACGCTGTCGCTCTTCTCGGAGTGTTGCTCTATCTACGCTTTCCCGGAGAGCGTGTTAAAGAGTACTGTGAGTATCGTATTGAAAAATGGCTTCCAGGCGTTTCCTGCAGCATTGCTGAGATCAGCTACGAATTTCCGGCAAAAATCATCTTTAATCAGATGCGTCTTACAGGAAAGAATAGTGATGACCTTCTTTTTGAAGACCCGCAATTTTCACTGCAACCTGTATGGTCACGTTTGACCGATGTCGTTTATATTGAGAGTATGGCATTTGGTGGTAATCATTCCGCGCTGGTTGGTATAGATCAGGATAAAGGTAGAGCCGTTCTGGAAGAACTTACTATCGAGAATGCCAGTGTTAAGGAGATAACTCTTTTTCAAAGAACCGATAGAAAAACAGCAGGTACCCTCAGCGGTAAAGGTTCAGCGGCTATTAATCAGCATAGTCTTGAAGTTGAGACAGCAGAGGGTAATTTCACGGTGAGCAACCTTGGGTTCGAGCTGACATCTCCGATTTTTCAGCTTTCTGCCATCGATCTTGAGAAGAGTACTTTCCAGCTCAAAATTGATGAGAATGTTGTCGAGCTGCAGGATGGAAAGATAACAAATCCGAAAATTGATGGGACATTCCAAGGCACGGTCATCCTTGCTGATCCTTTATGGATAAGCAAGTTGACAGTAACAGGAAACATAACTCCCAAGGTTGAACTTTTTCAGGGGAAAAAGCAGTTGCAAGCTGTTGTCTCTGGAATACAAAGGCGGTACAACAGCGATGACGTACCTTTTAGGGTAGGTGGTTCCATAACCGCACCTACATTTGTTTTTGGGAAATAAAGAGCTCGTAATATAGCGTAAATGTTAAAGAATTTTTTGAATATAGTGCCGTTTGTTATTGTCACAGTGGTTGTATATGGCATAGTCGAACTGTTCTATGGCATGGCGATAAGTTCTTTTTTGGTGATCGATAGAAATTCTGCACGGGTTGAAGCTATTAATAGAGTTGAAAGCAAGGATCTCTCTGAATTACAGAAACATAGTGATTACAGCATTATCACTTCAAGAAACCTCTTTCAATCGTCTGCTCAAGTAAAGGCTCAAGATCAGTCAAGCGAGGCAGATCCCTATGCGGGAATCGAGGCAACAAAATTGGAGTTAGTGCTTATGGGCACAATCACGGGTCAGGATGGTGCCGACCGGGCAATCATATATAAAAAGAGAGAAAACAAGCAGGAGATTTTTTACAAGGGTGACGCTATTGAAGGTGCTTTGATCAAGAAAATTCTTCGTGGTAGAATTATTCTGGAATATCAAGGTAATGATGAGATTCTTGATATGAGTGAGGCCTCAAGCGTTGCCCAGAAGTCAAGTTCCGGAGCTCAAGCTGCCGTATCTCCAGTGGTTCCACGAAAAAAGGCTATGAGCGGACCACGCTCGCAATCGCCGCGTAGGCGTGTCATTTCTTCAGGGACCCAGGCAAGAAGAGTGGTCCCAAAAGAAATAGAACCGGATGAAAGCGCAGCTGGAGTAGGACAGGAAGAATATCCTGAGCCGGAAGAATTAATGGAAGAAGGTGTTCCTGAGGAAGTAATCGACCAGGAGGTTGAACCAGGGGCTGAGATGGAAAACAGCAACCCTGGACAGATTAATACGGAAAATGCCAACTAGGCTTACTGAAATATTTTTGCCATTCATAACCGTAAGCTAAAGTCGAACTCAGTAGGTGAATCAAGGAAAGCGTTTTAACCATACCAACATCCAGCCAGAGTTGAATGTATAGTTTAAAAAAGAGGAACAAATACGAGATGCGAAGAAAACAGCCTGTAAGAATTTTGATCATGATGATCTTGATCATACCCATTCTGTTGAGCAGTTATCCGGGAATAGCTGCCGAAGGCAATACCGAAAAAAGCCGGCGGTATATCACCATAGATTTTGAAAATGTCGATATTCATCTTTTTATAAAATATATCAGCGAACTCACTGGAAAAAACTTCATCGTTGACCGGACCGTCAACGGTAATGTCACCATTATTTCTCCAACCAAGATATCCGAAGAAGAGGCTTATCGCGTTTTTGAGTCCGTTCTTGATGTTCACGGATATACCACTATCGAAGCAGGTGCAGTGACTAAAATTCTTCCGTCAGTGGAAGCACGATCCCAGAATATCAGAACATTTCGCTCGAATATAGCAGAGGGCGCCGAGGATCAGATGGTGACTCAGCTTATTCCACTTAAAAATACAACTCCCGATGAGATTAAGAAAGTACTGGCTCCTCTGGTTTCCAAAACCTCCGTGGTTATTGCCCATACCCAATCGGGAATGCTCATTGTCACGGAGACGCTCTCCAATATCCAAAGGCTCATGGCGATAATTGAGGCGATAGACGTTGCCTACACCGGAGAAGATATCGTTGTACTGCCGCTTGAGTATGCCTCTTCCACCGCTGTGAGTCAGGTCTTGAGTACCTTGTTTCAGAAAAATGTAAGGACCGGCAAGGGAGCTCGTCCTCAGGAAGGAGTGAAAATAGTTCCATATGAACGTATTAACGCTCTCATCGTGGTGGCCGGTCCAGGTGATGTGGATCGTGTTAAAAGACTTGTTAAAATGCTTGATTCGGAGATGAAAAGAGACAGCGGCAACATTCATGTTGTCTACCTGCAGAATGCAAATGCCAAGGAAATGGCCGATGTTCTTAATTTTCTGCCCGGTCAACAGGCTGGTGAAGCAGTTAAAGGCAAGGCACCAACTATATCCAAGAACGTCAAGATCATGCCGGATGAAGAAACGAATTCCCTTATTATCACTGCAGACCGTAATGAGTTTGACGAACTTGAGGCCGTTATCAAAAAGCTCGATATCCCCAGACGCATGGTTTATCTGGAGGCATTGATTCTTGAAGTCCAGACGACCAAGGATTTTGAGGTGGGAGTGGAGTGGCGATTCGGCGGCAATTTTGACGGTACCTCCGGTACCGTGGTGGGTGGTTTTGCCGGAGCAAATGATAAATTTGATCTGATAGGAGATGTGGCCAGCACAACCTTACCCCCGGCAACCTCTGGTCTTACCTTTGGTGTCGCAGGGACTGGAATATCGATCGGTGGTATTACTTTTCCGGATATCGGAGCAATTCTAAGGGCATACAAGAATGATTCGGATATTAACATTGTTGCCACACCACAGATTTTGACCACGGATAACAAAAAGGCGGAGATAAGCGTAGGCGAAAACGTTCCCTATATTACCAGTAAAAACACAACTGCCGGTGATGAGGACTATACCAGTTATGAGTACAGGGATGTTTCAACAAAACTGACCATTACTCCGCAGATCAGCCAGGCGGATACGCTCAGACTGGAGATTGCCACCGAATATATCAAACTGAAAGATAACACCAATAACACCCCGACAACGTTTAAGCGAACCGCGGAAACGACCGTCATCGTCAAAGATAACGATACGGTGGTGATCGGAGGTATTATCGGTCAGGACAGTACTGATTCCACCACCAAGGTCCCATTGCTTGGCGATATCCCTTTGTTGGGGTATCTTTTCAGAGCCGATTCTGAACGGAAAACACAGACAAATATGTTTATCTTTATAACACCGCGTATTATCAAAAACCCGGCTGATCTCGCCAATGTTACCGTGAAGAAAGAGAATCAAATGAGCGAAGTCATGCCGGAGATAAAAAAAGATCTCTTTCATGAGGATAATGTCACCCATGCGGTACGACTGGCAGAGCTTGGCTTTCAAAAAATGAAAGAAGGCAAGAATGCTGAGGCCAAGGAATACTTTATAGAGGCGCTTGGTGCAGATGACAAAAACCCATACGCTCTTTATAATCTTGGGGTGATTTATGAGCAGGAGGGCAACAAACAGGCGGCAATGGAAAGTTATCAGCGGGTAATCCTCACTGGAACTGCCGTGAGGGCAGCAGAATCAACCGATCCTAATATCATCGGCCTCTCCCTGATCCAGCTTGCCCGAGAAAGACTGGAAGCTCTTAAAAGCGCTGAATAGGAAGACAAGGAAGGGTATCAAGAAGATGGCGGCTGGTAAGATCCATGTTCGCTGAGATTTCGAACAGTTGACGAGATAATTGTAGAAGCATGAGAAATACAGCAGAAATTCTTGTTCTCATAGAACAGCTTGGCCTTGACACAGCCCAAGTGGCCCGGGCCGTGGAGACCCAGGAGGAGACGGGGGAAGATTTCGGCCGAATTCTGCTGCAGCAGGAAGCCATCAACGAGATTGATCTTCTCAAGGCCCAGGGAGTGCTCTTTGACCTCGAGGTTATAAATACTCTTCCTCAGGATATCAACACTGATTTTACAGCAAAAGTTTCCATTGGTTACCTCAAGAGCAACAGGATAGTGCCGGTACGGACGACCAACGATACTTATTTTGCCATCAATGATCCATATGCTTTTCAACCGCTCGATGATCTACGCAAGCTCCTCTCCATGGAGACAGCGCGTTGTAAGCTCTGCCCGAATACCGCGATTGTTAATGCGATTAATTTTGCCTATGACATGACTCAGGACAGTGCCGAAGAAGTTGTCCAGGGCATGGATGATGAAGACCCGGAGGCACTATTCTCTGAGATAGAGGAAACCGGAGATCTTCTCGATGACACCAGTGATGCTCCTGTCATTCGTCTGGTGAACCTGATGTTTGCCCAGGCTGTCCGGGATAACGCCTCAGATGTGCATATTGAACCCTATCAGAATAGTTTGAAAATCAGGCAACGACTGGATGGTGTGCTTTATGATATGCTGGCACCTCCCAAACATGTGCAGTCTGCCCTGATATCACGTATCAAGATCATGGCAAAGCTCAATATTGCCGAGAGACGCCTGCCTCAGGATGGACGGATAGAGCTTAAGATTGCCAACCGGGAAATTGATGTTCGCGTTTCCACATTACCCACAGCTTTTGGTGAGCGGGTGGTTCTGCGTCTTCTCGATAAATCATCTGTCCTTATAAGTCTTGCCGATTTGGGTATGCCCGCGGATCGTCTTGAGCAGTTTTCCAGAGAAATCAAAGCGTCCAATGGTATTATTCTGGTAACAGGACCAACGGGTTCTGGAAAAACCACCACACTCTATGCTGCCCTCACTACGATTAACAGCACCGAAGTCAACATTATTACCGTGGAGGATCCTATTGAATATCGTATTGGCGGAATAGGCCAGGTACAGGTGAATCCAAAGATTGATCTGACGTTTGCCTCTGGCCTCCGTTCCATTGTTCGACAGGATCCTGATATTATTCTGGTCGGTGAAATCCGTGATACAGAGACTGCTGAAATTGCAATCCAATCAGCTCTTACCGGACATCTTGTTTTTTCCACAATCCACACTAATGACTCAGCCAGCGCAGTTACCCGTTTGCGCGATATGGGCATAGAGTCATTTCTCATCTCTTCGTCAGTGAATGCTATTTTAGCACAGCGTCTGGTACGAATCATTTGTAACGACTGTAAAGAAGAGTATTCACCAGACAAGGAAGAGCTGAAAAAACTGGGTATTTCCCCCACTGAAGCTGAAGGCAGGGTGGTTTACCACGGCAGGGGATGCAGCAAATGCAATAATACTGGTTATCGGGGCCGGAAGGGTATTTTTGAGTTGATGCTGCTCGATAAAGAGATGAAAAATCTGGTTCTGAAAACCTCAGACTCTAATGCTATCAAAAAAATGGCAGTTGAAAAAGGCATGATCACCCTGCGTCAGGATGGTATTCGCAAAATCTTTGAAGGAATTACCACTATCGAAGAGGTTTTCCGGGTGGCCCATGAGTAATCAATTTTTCCTGCACAAAGCGAACCTGCCTGAATACCCTTTGTAATTTCATTTCTATAATGGTTCCGGTCGAACCTCTCTGAGATCGTACCTGCGGATCATCATCACGGCGACAAGGGTAAATCCCAACACGGCACTGCCGGCCACTGCATATGCGGCAACAGTTCCCCATATGTCCATGGTTACCCCAGACAGCACCGCTCCGGTGAACACGCCAATACTCATAGCAAGGCTGAATACGCCCATCATGGTACCGTGGCCATAATGCTGCTTTGCTTCAATGGAGGCATAGGCCCCAAGAACAGCCCAGACAGCGGCTTCTTCTGCACCGATAAAGAGATAGAGGATGAGCATGGTAAGAAAACTGTCCATCCAGGGTATCCAGAAAATTGTGAGGGCGAGAGAACCACTGCTCACAACAAGTATGGGGAGCTTACTGGCTCTGTCTGAGAGTTTGCCAAAGGGCACCTGGAAGAGTGCATTTACCAGAGTTCGCCCAGCAATGACAATACCGATCTGCAGGCCAGTCGTATCATGCCAGGCGGACATGATCAACGGTAGAAAGGCCATGGTCGGTACCATGACAATCATTGTAGCGAACCGGGCGATGAGGATACCACTGGTTTTGAGATTGCCGGCCATACTTCTAAGACTTGTAAAAATACCGGGAAGAGGCTTCGTTGTTGCCGGGACATGGGGAGGCATATAACGGAGAACAAGAACCAGAGCAAGAAAGCTCATGACTGCCATAAGATGAAAAACTGCGGCAAAATCGAAAGCATCATAGATCAAACCACCGATGATCGGTCCGCAGCCTATTCCGCAGAAAATGGCAATATTGAGATAACTCATGTAGCGTCCCTCCTGTCCAGTAGGAGCGAGTATACTCAGATAGGCCATGGCGATCGGTACAATCATTGCCGATCCTACTCCATGAAAACTGCGAATGGTTATAAGTTGTTCAACACTTCCGGCCAGGGGAATAAGCAAACCGACGAGACCATAGATAAAGAGACCTGCAGCCAGGAAATTTTTTCGTCCCCATTTGTCAGAGAGATTTCCGACAATGGGAAGCAACACACCTCTGGTAAGAGAAAAGGCTGCGATTATCATGCCCAGAGCAAGTCCTCCTGCTCCCAGATCACTGGCAAAGACCGGCATTATGGGTACAATGATACCGATCCCCAGAAAGGCGATAAACACTGAAAGCAAAAGGGTGAAAAGAGTATTGTTTTTCATTGCTCGAAGGCTGCTGCCTGAACACTGTTCGTTTGTGAAAATTGAATATCCCTGGAAAAAATTACTTGCTCATCAAGCTCTGTCAGCAAGTACTGGAAAGCAATTTCTGACCTGTTCCGGAATAATGCTGGGGCGTCCACTGCGGACATTGATATACACCCATTCCGTGGCCCCCTTGGCGAGAGTGGCATTATCGCTCTTGCGGATAAATTCATATTTTCGCAGCGATCGAACCTTTTGGAAGTTGACAACCCAGGTTATGGCAACGATACGGTCTCCGCAAAAGGCGGGGTGAAGATAATCGATGGAATGTGAACGTACTATCCAGCTGCCGCCAAGTTCATGGGTTATTGCTGAGCCGCCGCACATATCTGCATGTCGTATCGCAACATCCTGCATCCATTGAACATAGACAACATTATTGACATGACCGTTCTGGTCGATGCTGTTGCTATCGACATCGAATTCATATTGAAAAGGTGTTTCTTCAGGATGGATACTCACGTTTTTTCTCACATTCGTGTTTATAAATGTTCTAGCATCCGTATCTTTCCATGTTTCACAACCTTGCGGACGTGAGTTTGTAATCTACACCAATTCGTCTTAGAAGGAAATGAGCTATTGCTTCAATTTTTAAGGGCGCAGTGTGGGGAAGTGCGCACAATTAATATTCTTTCAGTGAGGTAGCGAAGCAGAGCACCATAGAGCGGCAGAAAAAGAAGTATACTTACAAAAAGTTTAAACGAATAATCTAAAACAGCAATCTCCGGCCAATGTTTGGCCATGAAGACATCGGGACTTGCCCAAAAGGCCACGCTAAAAAAAATGGCGGTGTCCATCAAGTTGCCGGCAACTGTGGAAACCGATGGTGCCACCCACCAACGTTTGTTTGCTCTCAACTTTGAGAATACCGTAATATCAAGAAGTTGACCGAGAATGTAAGCTATGAAGCTGGCCAGGGCAATTCGGAAAACAAAGGAGTTGAATAGGGAGAGATGAACAAGTCCCTGAAACCTGCCTTCAAAAAAGATCACAGAGATACAGTAGGACAGGACAAGTGCTGGCAGCATTGCGGTAAAGATAATTTTTCGTGCCTCTGCTGATCCAAAAATACGCACGGTGAGATCGGTTGCTAAAAATATGAGTGGAAAACTGAATGTTCCCCAGGTCGTATGTAAACCGAAGATCTGAAATGGTAATTGAACCAGATAGTTGCTGGCAGCAATGATGAAAATATGGAAGATGGCAAGAGTAATAAGGGCGCGGTTTCTTTGTGCTGCGGTAAGAGATAACATTGTTGTCCTTTTTGGTTGCCGGGGTGAGGGAACCCGGAGTTGTTAACGTATCTATTGTACGTTGTGGTTGTTATGAAAACTTTTGGTTTGTATGGGACATAAGGTTGGGCATTATACCTGATTAAGATGCCCTGGCAAGGTTTTTTCATCCCCAGAAATAGAGATAGCTCCCTTTTCCAGACGATGAGAAAATAATACGTAGAATTTTGATGATTTATAAGAAGACTTGACCAAAGAGGTGAGCATACATAAAGTCGAGATTGTTTTGCTGTCATATTACTTTAACATGCTGGATATGTCTGTTATCCTGATTTGAGGAAGATGACACGAGCATATTGGATAATGGCCGGGAAGTGTCAGGAAATGTTTCTTTGTAGTTGCATTTACCAGGTGTTTCAGCAGTTATTTGCCACCTTAAGTGGTTATCTCAGAAAAGTGTTTTCTCCCGTAGGGGAGAGTTTATCGGATACCTCTTAGAGGGGTGTTGAACCGAGTCCAGCGTTGCTGGGCTATATAAACAAACTGGAGGAATTGTGATGAATTGGCTCGTTGTGCTTGATCCACTGAAAGGGCTCGTTTCCAAGACAGACACTTCGATTGCGCTCATTACTCAGGCAAGAAAAAACGGTATTCCGGTTGATACTGCAACCATCGACAAGCTTTTCTTCGAAAACCATGCAGCCGTTATGGCGACCGAGGAATCTGGTAGGGAAACGGTGAAAAAACTTGCTGATTATGACCTCATTTTCATGCGTAAAGAGCCACCCTATGATTTGTCATTTCATTATGCCACTCATTTACTGTCGTTGTCGGGAACACTGGTGGTTAATAGTCCCAGGGCGCTGCGTGATTTCAATGAAAAGCTCATAGCCTTGCATTTCCACAAATATATGCCTCCTACTCTTGTCAGTTCCGATGTCTCAATTCTTGAGGATTTTATTCAGCGGAATGGCAAATGTGTTATTAAGCTGCTCGACAGTTTCCAGGGGAAATCAGTACAACTGATTGAGCCTAGGGAGGCTCAAACGTTGCAGGAGTATACTCGAAACGGCAGCCTGCCGGTGATGGTGCAGAAATTTAACGAACGTGTCTATGAAGGTGATAAACGAGTGATCATGGTGGGTGACAGATATCTGGGGGCAGCAATGCGTAAGCCTAAAAAAGGATTTCATGGCAACTTCGCTAACAGTGATGCACTCAAGACGGTTCTCACCCCTCGAGAACAAGAAATAATAGATGAACTGGGTCCCTGGCTGGTCAAGCATGGTATTCATTTCGTCGGTCTCGATTTAATTGGTGAGCAGCTCACTGAAATTAATATTACCTGTCCGACCGGAATTGTGCAGATTTCCGAGTTGGATACCAAACCGCTTGCAGAGATTATTGTGGATTACTTTGTAGAACTTATAGAGAAGAAACAATGAACGCCCTATCAATAACTGACCTGTATAAAACCTACAGCAGTGGCTTTGAGGCCCTAAAAGGGGTAACCCTTGATGTTGAAGAGGGCGAGTTCTTTGGATTGTTGGGGCCTAACGGTGCCGGCAAAACCACGACAATAGGTATTGTCACCTCTCTGGTTACCAAAACATCAGGAAAAGTTGAGGTTTTCGGGGTTGATATCGACAAGGATTTCCCTGCAGCAAAACGACTTATTGGTGTGGTGCCGCAGGAGTACAATTTTTCGATTTTTGAAAAGGTCCGGGATATCGTTGTTCAACAGGCTGGTTATTACGGCATGCCCTATAAACAGGCGATGACTCATGCGGAGAAGTATTTGCGTAAACTGGGGTTATGGGAAAAACGCAATACCTCAGCCCGTGAACTCTCAGGAGGGATGAAACGAAGGTTGATGATTGCTCGTGGACTTGTGCATGAGCCGAAGCTGCTCATCCTTGATGAACCAACGGCTGGAGTCGATGTAGAGTTGCGTCGTGGCATGTGGAAATTCCTTGAGGAACTCAATCGTGAGGGAAGGACTATCATCCTGACTACTCATTATCTTGAAGAAGCGGAACAGCTTTGCAATAGGATAGGGATCATCAATCATGGCAGACTCATTGTAAATACCAATAAACGCGAGCTGCTCCGAAAACTTGATATGGAAACATTTCTCTTTGAAACCCGTACCCCGGTGTCTGCTGTTCCCTCATTGGAGGATGCAAGCATTCGACTGATTGATGAGACAACCGTGGAGGTGACCAAGAACAAGGCCAAGTCGCTCAATGATATCTTTGCCTACTTTGCAGAAAATAAGATTGCGGTGGAGAGTATGCGCAATAAAACCAACAGACTTGAGGAACTCTTTTTGGGAATGGTGGAAAAATGAAAAGCAATCTTATTTCACTCAAGAGTATTGCCAGAAAAGAAATAATACGAATTTTTCGCATCTGGGTTCAGACGCTGGTACCACCTGTCATTACCATGACTCTTTACTTCATAATCTTTGGCAATTTCATAGGCTCTCAACTGCGTGATATTGGCGGTTATAATTATATGTCCTTTATTGCACCCGGTCTTATCATGATGTCGATTATAACCAATTCGTATACCAACACGGTTTCGAGTTTTTTCAGCACCAAGTTTCAACGTAATATTGAAGAGCTGCTGGTTTCCCCGACACCAAACTGGGTTATAATATTAGGTTATATAGCAGGAGGGATGTGTCGTGGCCTGTCCGTGGGAATTCTGGTTTCACTGGTGAGCCTCATTTTTGTCAGACTGCCTATTCATAGCCTTTTCTACACCCTGCTTTTTGCGGTGCTAACGAGTTTTGTTTTTGCCCTTGCCGGCATGGTCAACGGTATATTTGCCAAGAAATTCGATGATATTTCCATTATCCCAACGTTTGTGATTACGCCACTTACATACCTTGGTGGGGTTTTCTATTCCCTTTCTCTGTTGCCGGAGTTCTGGCAGTTGGTTTCCAAGGCAAATCCCATTATTTACATGATCGGTGGATTTCGCTATGGTTTCCTGGGAATCACCGATATTAATGTATTACACGGAGTTGCCATGCTGCTGCTGTTTTCAGTGCTGCTGTTTTCTGCAAACCTGTATCTCTTGCATAAGGGGTACGGAATCAGGACGTGATAGAAAAATATAACAACCAAAGGAAATCAATGATTCAGCTTTATATATGGAACAGCTGTCCGTTTTGTCGGAAAGTGGTAAATGCCACCAGGGAAATGGGTCTTAAAGAAGATGTAGATTATACCATCATTGACGCGGCCCCGGGAACACCGGGGCGGGCCGTGGTTGAGAAGCTGGGTGGTAAGTCTATGGTTCCATTTCTCATCAACGGTGATGTCTCGATGTATGAAAGTGATGATATCATCGACTACCTGAAGAAGAGCGCCAAAAAATAACAAAGAGCTGTATCCATCGATCAAGTTGCAGTCCGGCTGTTGTCTTTCAGAAACGAGCTGTCATCATTTTTTCTGCCAGACGGTAAGCTGAGAGATGGAATGCTGAGTTTTGCGTGATGTCTCTCTGGTAATAAATTCTATATCTCGTGGTTGGGTTATCATGTTAAAGTGAGGCCGGAGTAAATCTTTCAGGCCATCCAGGCTGGTGTAGGGCTCACCGTCCTTGCGGAAACCGCCCACCCAATTTTCCTTTTTGGTGAATTCTTCAAGCCAGGTATAGGGTGAGGCTATTACCAGTAAACCGCCTTTATTCAGACGCTCATGAATGGAGCTGAGGAATACTTTCGGTTTGGACAGGCGGTCTAAAAGATTGGCTGCCAGGATCAGATCATACTCTGAAAACTGTGGTTTGAGGTTCTGGGCATCCGCCTGGAAAAACTCAACCTTCTCCGTGGTGTTTTCCAACTTGAAGCTCTCAAGCCTTCGTTCGTGGTATGAAACGATCTCTCCTTCCTCTGGCAATTCAAAACGTATCACCCCTTTTTCCTGCATCTGGTAGGCGATGCGGATAAATCTGGCAGAGAAATCCAGACCGTTGACAAAATCAAACTCCCTGGCCAGCTCAAAGGTCGCTCTGCCAACGGAGCAGCCCAGGTCGAGTGCACGTTTTTTCGGTTTTTCAGCCATCAGCTCAAGACAAATTCTGGCGCATTCACGAGGGAAGTTGGCAATATTAAAAGGCGGGTCGCCATAATGAGCCTCGCAGTACTGTGAGACCGCAGTATCGCTTTCGTACATGGCTTCTGCTGTTTTTACTGGTTGTTCGGCTTCGACGTAACGAAACCCAGCATGCTGAAAGAAATGCCTGCGAAATGCATATCTGGAATCTCTGGTCGCCTCATTGCCAGTGGAAATCCATGATCCACCTTTTATGAGGTTGTGTTGGGTATCGAAAGTGGGTGTGGAAAAATCGTCATACCAGGGATGTACCTCGAATCCATCAAATCCAGTTATTGGTGTTTCCGTCCACTGCCAGACATTGCCAATGATGTCATAAAAATCACCAAATTGGAAATGATTCACCGGGCATGAAGAAGACCAGTGTTCCAGATTGATATTGCCAGGAGCTTTCTCCCAGTATGGCTGATCAGGGATGTTGTGGCAATCGTATAATCGGTACCATTCGTCTTCGGTGGGAAGTCGAATGGCTTTTCCTTCTTTTTCACTCATCCAGTTACAGAATGCTTTTGCTTCAAGGTAATTGACCTCCACCGGCCAGTTCCAGGGCATTTCGATTTCCCGGGCGAGGGTACGAAATCGATAGGTGCCGTCTGTCCGTATCCAGAATAGAGGATTGCTTGCATTGCTGAATTTCAGCCAATTCCAGCCTTCGGCTGTCCAGTATTTTTCCCTGTGGTATCCTTTGTCTTCGATGAATTGCAAATATTCCTGGTTAGAGACCAGATATTTAGCAGCCTTGAACTCCCAGACTTCAAATTGATGATGACCGAACTCGTTGTCCCACCCATAGAGTGGGTGATCCTTCTGTTTTCCCAGAGAAACACGGCCTCCGCTAACTTCCAGGAGATTGTTTTGTGGCGTTTCCCCTCGGTTCGGGCAAATGGGCCATTCATCAAGCGACTGGACCCGTTCAAGAGGCAGACGCCTGATGATAACGGAGGAGGTTTCAAGATGAATCCTCGAATGCTCAATGCCCATCATAATAACCCAAAAAGGGCTCTCCCAGTTGATTGGCATGGTGAGCGGCATCTTGTTAATAAGCCCGGCTACATAATCACGAACCTCTGCACGATACTCGCGAACGGCCTCAACACTAGGCCAATCATAGTTTTTTTCATCGAGATCATCCCAGGACATTTCATCTACGCCGATGGCAAACATGGATTCAAAGGTTGGGTTTATTCTTCTCTCACTCAACCTGGAAATGTTGAGTTTGTTGATATAAAAAGAGGCCGTATGACCCAGATAGAAAATCAGCGGATGGCGTAGCGGCTCAGGGCGGAGAAAAAATGCTTCATCGTCCGCCAGGTGATCATATAAACGAGTGTCGAGGTCATAACTTTTATAAAAATAGTTAAGGATCTCTGCACGCTTTTCCTCTTCATGACCGCTGTTAAGAATGATTGTCTTACTGGAGAGTGTATCCATGGATTCACCTATTGTATTCTTTTAAATTATTGATCGAGGCAGATCCTGGATATTTCAAGAAAATATCCGGGGACGAGAAGTTCGGGGTAATATGTTATTATTTCTAGGTACTAAGAGCTTAGGTGTCAACTTTTTCAGGGTGGGAATCTCGTCAAATCACTTTTTAAATCTCCTTGCAATACCGGCATCTATTTTCAGTCGATTCTTAAGAACCAACCTGTTGATGTAGGTAAATGGTGCTTTTGCCACTTTTTCCTGACGACGAAGAGCATTTTTAGAATCAAAAAGCAGGTCGAGAAGGTGGGTTGTTGAGATGCAGTTTGAAAGTGATGAAGAACATCCGGCACAGTAGGTTATCACCCTGTGGCCATTTGCCTCCTTTTTTCGCAAATTCGTCCATCTGTTTTTTACGTTCGGATCAATGAATGCTGCTGCTGCACCTTCGCCGCAGCAGATTGCCCGACTTCGGCTATGTTTCATCTCTTCCAGCTTCGCACCTGTCGACTTGACCAGAGTTCGGACTGACTCCTGTATGTCATTGTTATAGCGTGAGGTGCAGGTGTCATGAACAGCAATTGTAGCGGTGTGTTTGGCCGTGATTTCGGGTGGATTCAGGGCAAGCATTTCGTAGACAGTGGTTGTTTCTAATTCGGGTGCATATTTTGAAAAGGTAGCATGACAGCTTGGACAGGCCGTGACAATTTTATTGATATTGTGCTTGATTAAACGAGAGGTCAGCTTCTTAAGCGAGATAAGAAAATGGTCGTTTAAGCCTAAATCATGGGAGGGTTTTGTACAGCAGTCCAGGACAATACCCATATTGGGGATCATGGTCTGCAGATATTCAAAGGTTGTGCGGGTGACACCGGCCCGAGTCGCTGCAAGAGTACATCCCGGGAAGAATATCGATCGAGCTCCTTTCGGAAACAGATAGAGTGAGAACATAGGAGAAGAACCAATTGCTTCGTATCGGCAGATGGTGGAATGCTCGGGGAGAATCGAGTGAGCGTTGTTGTCTTTATCAGACTTTTCCTGAAGAAATTTCCGTATTTCCAGGAACGATGCCGGACAGTCAAGTTTCTTTGGGCAGACCGCCTGACAAAGCCCGCAAAGATTGCACCGGAAGATCGAGTTGAAATCTTCCGGTGCACTACTGAGAAAAGCAAGGCTGATTTCCCCCGGCGAACCGTTCTCGTTGAGGAAGCTGCATTCTTTCACACAGAGACCGCATGAAATACAGTTTTCTGCTATGGTCTTAATTGGCTGCATTAATAGAAACCGTTCCGATTACAATCCTGTTTCCATAGGCATCTCCTGAAGAGCCGACCATTCGTAGATTGAAGCTTCATAATTTCTTACTTTTTCAAAGCCAACTGCTTTGAGGATCATGGCTGTGTAGCCTGATCGTATTCCCATGGTTCAGTAGACGACAAAGTCATCGCCTGGGTGTACTCCAATATTTGCCATAAGAGCGATAATTTCTTGAGCAGGTTTCGGTGTACTGTCCGGCTGTAAGAGAGATTTCCACTCAAGCCAAACTGCGTTGGTTATATGACCGGGGCGTGCTTCTCCTCGTGAGGTATCGGCTCCGCTGAACTCATTTTTGCTGCGCACATCGACAAGGACAAGCTTATCTACATTTTCCAGAACAAAATGTCGATCTGCCCTATATGCCTCATTGTAGGGCTGTAGCACGAGTCCGGAGGCAGGATGAACTTCAGCTATATCCGTGCTGAGTTTGTAGCCTTTCTGTTGCCATAAAGCCATTCCGCCATAAAGCAGTTTTACATTGTCAAGTCCGGCCATGCGTAGCTGCCAGGCTGCTCTGCCACCAGCTCCTGGCCCTTTAAAGGTATCGGAATAACAGACGACAAAGGAGTTATTAGTTATTCCTAATGATTCAAGTTTTTTACGTAGTTCCTGCCTGGGCAGAATAGTCCCCCATTCTGGATCGCCGGGCTTGCCTTCTGCTCGCGATAACCCTTTGAATCCGATATTTATTGCTCCTGGAATGTGGCCTTTGGCATAGACTTTGGGGTGATTTCCATCCAGAATAATCAGATTGTTCTCACCTAGTTTGCTATGAAGATCCTCGGGTGTGATAAAAATATCATCGCCGTTGACAAATTGGGACAGGTCAATTGTCGCTGGTTGCTGAGTTGTATTTTCAGAAGATTTCTCCTTGTTTTCAAAAAATACACTGAGGGCAATGGCAATAGCAGCGACGACTACAATAAGAGGTTTAAGCTGTTTCAACGTTGCTCCTTTTTCATTTGATTGATTCATTCTGTTTTCTATTTATTACTTTTTTCAGAAGGATGGCCAGAACAGATACTGCAAAAAGAATAAGCAGGCCTAATACAAATTTTTGTGTAGTACCGGTGAGCATTTCTCCGGCATAGGAATATATGATCGTGGCAGGCAGCTGACCCAGCCCGGTTGCCCAGAAAAACGACCAGAAACTCATTGATGTCAGGCCTGCGGCATAGCTGACGATATCGAAGGATATAAAAGGTAGAAGACGGGCGATGAGTATGGTGTATTTGCCGTGTTGTTTAAAAAAGCTATCCACTTCTTCAAGGGCAAATCTGGTGGTCAATTTTTCTGTTGCTTCTCGTCCCAGCATTCGAGCAATAGCAAAACAGAGCGCCGCTCCAGCCATGGCACTGGCCCAGGAGAGCAGAGCTCCGAATATCCAACCAAAAATTGCTGCGTTGGCGAAGGTGATGAGAAAGGCGGGGAGTGGCGCAATCACAGACTGGAAGAGCATGAGTGCAAACGAGATAACCGGTGCCCATATACCAAAACTGATGATATAGCCCTTTATCGTTGCCACATCATAGAGACTGAATAGGAAAAAGAGCTGTTCAAGGGTGGTGCGCACCGGTTCGACAAATAGACAGATCAAGCCGAAAAAGAGCAAAGGCGGGAGAATTTTAACCGTCTTGGTCATAAAAAACCTCGAACAACAGCATAATAATCAGGGGGGAGTGTATGCTTTTAAGGTCTCTTCGTATCTGGAAATACGTGATTAGTCCAATAGTTAATATTAATGAGTCCAGCAAAGAACATATAGATAACCTATAGCAACTGGAGATGGAGATGCAATTCCGCTACTCAAAAGAAAGCAGGGAATTCCATATGATGATTCTACATACTGGTGCAGTACTGAAAAGCATCAGGTCTTGCAGCTGCAGCAGCGCTGCAAGACCTCGATAACGAAGGGTCAGGAGCCGATTGAGTTGTGAATGGTATCGAAATATTCGAGGATATTTTCCTTTTCATCAGACTCCATCACTGCCATGGCGGTACGCGGGTGCTGGTTCATGGTGCCGGTCACCATATAGGGGATGGAATAGCCCCAGTCGATCTTTTTACTCCAGGGAAAGATCTGCTCTTGGATACACTCAATGAGAGGCCTCACCTTGAATTTCGGATTTTTCAAAAACGACAATAGAAGTTCAAGCGGACAGTTGCCGGCACCGCGGCCAATGCCATAGAGTGTGGCATCTAAGTAGTTGATACCGTTGATGATGGCAGAGATGGTATTGGCAAAGGCCAGCTGCTGGTTGTTGTGAAAATGGGCGCCGATGGTCTTGCCGGGCAGCCGTTCAAGATATTTTTGGGCCAATGTGTCTATATCCTCCGAATAGAAAGCTCCAAAAGAATCAACCAGATAGATAATGGGCACCCGGCTTTTATTGAGATCTTCAAGACATTCGTTCAGTTCGCGCAGGCCGACCGTGGAAACGGCCATGAGATTGATTGTGGTCTCATATCCCTTGTCCTGGCAGTGATGAGCCAGAGCGATGGCAGAATCAACCTGATGAACATAGCAGGCAACCCGAACCATATCCAGCGAACTCTCCTCGGCCAACGGAATATCGTCGAATTCGATCCTGCCGATATCGGCCATGGCCGAAAGCTTGATTCTTTTTTCATCATTGCCGATTATTTTTTTGAGATCCTTTTCCTGGCAGAACTTCCACGGACCAAACTTTTTTGGGTCGAAGGCGGAAGTGGAACTGAAATAGCCGATCTCCATATAGTCGACCCCGGCATCGGCCAGGGCGTTGTAGACACTACGGACAAATGATTCGCTGAACTGCCACTGGTTCATTAATCCGCCGTCACGAACCGTACAATCGATAACCTTAATTTCTTCTTTAAACATGACATACTCCTGTCTATATAAATCCGACATGGCCTGATCGCAACAGCCGGCCATAACCAACCAGTGAAAATCGGCTTTTACCAGTAGATTTATCCGGCAAAATCGACTTCACGATATATTTTTTCCAAAAGGAATAGGCAAAGATAAATTCCAGTTCCACTCTTCCTGTTTTTCCTCTGTCAGGAAAACGAAGACAATCAAGAACAGGGATTCAAGTAATGTTCTTCAAAAACAGTGGCGCATGAATCTACCAGGAAAATAAACAATATTCAAGTCTCTCTAGAATAATGGAAAAACGGGGGCTTACATACCGCCTGGATAAGAGGAATTACGTGTAAATATCGAATTGTGATCTAACCGTTTTCTGAACCTGTTTATTATTGCCAGGGGTAAGATAAACAATGTAAAGTAGAGGATATTCAGTTTCTGGATAGCCTGATATTTACTCATGATCTCAATCAGTATTTTAGCTATATAATTGATTTGATGTCGCAACGATTTTAATAATTTCGGAGTTACCTTAAGATAATGGAATAACACGTTAAGTTTCCAAAAAAAAGGAATGAAAAGACTGGAAATCTTCTACTCATGGCAAAGTGACATAGGAAACAAATTCAATCGAAGTTTGATCAAAGACTGTCTTGAGTTCGCCATCAAAGAGCTTAATCAGGATACAAACATCGAAGAAGCTATAAGTCGAGATCATGACACGAAGGATGTTAGAGGAACCCCAAACATCACTGACGCCATTTTCAAAAAATTGAGGAATGCGATGTTATGTTAAATACCGTAATTGAGTCGACCCAATAGCAACACACAACATCTTTTAACAGGAGGGGGCAATGTATAGCGAAAACGACCACAATTGGAAGATACCTTGCTTTAAACTGGTGTTGATCCTGGTGAGCTTAACGCTTTTATTCTCTTGTACAACACCAAAACCTGCTGACATTGATACCGAGTTGGTCGGGCCAAAAGGGTATGAACAAGAGCAGGAAGGCTTAAAAATATATATCCGACCGTTGCACTATAAAAAGGAAATCAAAAAATATTTCGGAACAGATCTTCTAGCCAAAAACATCTTACCTGTATTTGTCGTGGTAGAAAATAAAAGTGAGTCCGCCTTTTTTCTGATTGAGCCTGCTGATATCGACCAGGGGGCTGAAGCCAGCAAATCGGGAGCCGAAGGCAACACGTACCTTTCGGTCAAAGATGCCAAACAATCCATATATGAGAAATCGGGTACGTTTTTTGGGGTAGACCTTGGTCCTCCACCGGCTTACTGGTTGGTGGCGCTGCCATTTGATATGCTGGATCCGGACTCTGGCCCGACGGATGCCTCAAAATTTTTGCAGCAAGAATTGATCACCAAGGCATTGCGAAAACAGACCCTAACTCCGGGAAAAACAGAAACCGGGTTTCTATATTATCAAATTCCTGAAGAACTTAAAGCCACTGATACATTCGGCATAAACCTCAAAGTCACCAATATCGAAACGCAAGATGAACGCTATTTTCGCTTTAGCAAAAAAATGGAATTGGAGGGACAAAATGCCAACAACTAACATACGGAGGATCCTGTTAGAAACACTACTGATGGCCCTGGTGTTGATTGTTGTCGCTGCTTGTGGAAGATTCGGCGGCCGATACCATATCGACTCCAAAGCCATGGATGAATTTGTCGGAAGCCCTAAAATTCCATTGGATGTCGCCCTTGTGTTGGATTCTGAGCTGTGTAACTACACCTATGTCTCAAAAAGGCAGCATGCCAAGCGTGTTTTCGAACTTGGCGAAACGCTGTGTGCCAACATGCAAGGCATAAGTGCGTCGCTGTTCAGAAGAGTAGAGGTTGTACAAACCAAAGACGAAGGTATGACTGGCAACGTTGACGCTGTTATCGTCCCCAAAGTAATCGATACCTCTGCGTTGGTGCGTCCAGGAGCGCCGCCAGACTTTGAAGCGACAATGATCTATGAGTGTGCGATTATAAATCCTGATGGTCATCCTATATTCGTGAGAACAGTGAAAGAAAATAAGGTCCTTGAAACATATAGCGGAGACAGTTGGGGGGCAGTCATGCAGACTACAGTGGATGCTATGTTTTCAAACCTTGGCAATGAAATGATGGCATCTCCAGAGTTACGGAAGTATGCAGATAAAGTGAATTAGAACCCATCTAGAATGAAATATATGTGCCTCCTATTGTAGAATTTACGGGACGCCTCTAAAGTTATTAATTCCCATTTTAACCTGACAGGTCTTGGGGTCTGTTTGCCCTTGCCAGGGGTAAGGTGATCAATGTAAGGTAAAGGCTATGCAGTTTCCAGATAGTTTGAAAATGCAGCGTAAAGTCTACTTTAAATGCTACTAAAAATGAGGGGATTATCTAACCTCATATATGCTTCATCAAGGTGGAAATATCCTTCATATCTTCCCACCTTGAATTGAAAAACAACCATTTCCCTTTGCTCATCAGCTACTTTTTTCATCAATACTCAGGGCCGCCTTCATACTTGATATTTTTCCTGGCAGCTTGTGTTTGAATACTTTTATAAATTTTTGAATCAAGTGAGGAGGTGCCTTTGTCCTTTTCACTTGCAACCTTATTTAGAATATATTCCTGTCGCTGGTCGGCAAGGCCTTTGATTTGGGCCTGAAGGTGTTTTCTTTCTTCTGAGAGTTCAGTAACAATTTTTGCGACTTCTTCTTTTTTCTTTCCCTGAAGTTTGGTCGGAAGTTCTTTCTCATCCAGTTGATCCAGGTCCACTTTTCCGCTGTCCACATCATTTACCAACTCTTGAGAACCCAGGAAATTCTTTTTCCCTGACTCCTTGGAGTTGAAAATAGTCCTTTTAGCGACAGCCGAAGATGCCGCCTCTTGATAAATTTTATCCGCTTCTTTCTTCCGCTCCTTCATTTGCATCCTTTCTTCAGGCGTGCCGTAATATATTCTAGTGGCGTCGAGTTTTGCCGACAAACTGGCTATTTCCTTATCATATGGAGTATCATAAAGCACAGCATCTCCAGATTGTGCGACTTGAAAATATTCACCGCCACCAAGACTGGCTATTTCCTGCCATATCTTCTGTGTTTCAACCATATTACCACATTGGATTGCATTAATAACGATATCCAATTCTCTGGCCAGGCTGCACGTCTTCTGATATTTCACATCATCGGCATAATTCATTTTCGGTGGTGCATCTCCCACTAGAAAAATCACTCTATATGCCTTCTTGTCTTTACTCCACTGAAAATTTGTAACAGCTTCATACAATGCCTGGTTGACACTTTCAGGTGTATCGCCACCACCGTCTGCTGAATACTCCATTAAGTCTGTATATATCGAATCCAGATTATCGCTTAGTGGTGATAGGGTCGTAATATACACATCTCCTCTGTCCCTGTAACCAACCAGCCCCATCTTGATCAAGGGAGTGACATCTGTTGAGGCTAACGTATTGGCAATGGACCAGATTTTTTCCTTTGCTGCAGCTATCAGTCCACTCATGCTGCCCGTCGTATCGAGGACAAATACAACTTCAACCGCAGGTGGTTCAATTCTTATTACAGCCTCTGTTTCTTCTGTAGTGGCCTTTGCCAGAACATTTATAAATATACTTACAACGATGGCAAATAGCACTATAACCTGTTTGTGAATCACTTTCGTTTTTTGGCTTGTTCTCATGATTTTGTCTCCTTTGAAAAATTCATGTAGATTTTTCACAATTGTCAGGCAAAATCACAAAAACTACAATTCAAACAAATGTAAAAGATTTCAGATCTTTTTTTGCAAAAATTTTACATTTGCCTTAACCCGGATTTTTCATCAAGTTATGAGAAGTCCGAACTAATTTTTCTGAACATAGTCGTCGTATTTTTTGAGGTAGATATCTGATAAGGTGAGAAACGCGGTGACAATCAAAGGCCCGTAAATAATTCCCAAAACGCCGTACACATTGAGACCGCCGATGATCGAGAGGAAAACCAGCAGGGTATGCATTTTTACCTGGTCGCCAACAAGTTTGGGTTTGAAAAGATACTCAATAGAGAGTGAGAGAATAAGATAGAAGACGAACAAGAAAGCTCCCTGGCCGACACTTTCATTTACCGCAAGGATGATAGCAGCAGGAATCATTACAAGTCCGATACCAAAAATGGGTAAGAAGGCCAGGACAGCCATGACACCTCCCCAGAGGATGGGCGAATTCAGCCCCATGATAGAAAACATTGCCCCGCCCAGTACACCCTGGGTGATCCCGCAAATGCCATTACCTTTAAGGATGGCATTGGCAATTTGCTCAAATTTACCAAGAAGCAATCTATCCTCATCGTCAGGGAGGGGAGAGAGTTTGATTAAAAAGTCGACAAGTCTTGGCTGATCAATAAGCAGAAAGAAAATAACCAGGATCATGATAAAAAACAGGACCACAAACTGGAGGATATTAGCCGCCCAGTTGCTGGCTTGATTATAGAGAAAGAGCCCGCCCATTTTGGCAAGATAGGAGAGTGAATCTGTAACTTGAGATGGTTTGAAATCAAAGCCGACTTCCTGCAAATAGGCACGCAGATTCTCAATTAAAGGGCTGTTTTGAATAAATAACTGGAGCTTGAGGCCCACTCTGCTGTCTCTTCCCCAATGATAAAGGCCGAGAGCCTCGTCGGTTAAAGCGATGGTAAAGAAGAGAAGTGGAATAAAAACGATGGCAATAATCAACAGGCAGGTAAGAACCGAGGAAATATTTGGAGGAAGTTTTTTGCAGAAAAAGGCGTAGACTGGCCGGAACAAGCTGGAAAGCAAAAACGATAAAACCAGTATTGACCAGAAAGGAAAAAGGATCTTGCCTAGAAAAAAAATGGAGACAAAAAAAACGATGAGAAAATATTTAACCCCCATGGAGCTAAGTCCCTGGGGATTCTCATGCTGTGGGGTATTGTTGATTTCCATTCCAGGCAGTTCAAAGGTGCAGCACTGTCAGCATAGCAATTTACGTTGCAAATCCTGAGTAAGCTGGAGTATCGTGTATGTTCAGTGTTTATTGAAAGCTATTTAAACTCACTATGTTATCAGAGTATATATTGTCTCGCTGATTTAGAAAAGGAAAATTGCAGTTTGTTAAGGAGATAGGTTCTATGTGGGAAGATCTTGAGGTTTCAGTAACAAAAGTAGACGAAGAACGATTGAAAGAAAAACCTGATCAGCAAAATCTTGGTTTTGGACGCTATTTCACCGATCATATGTTTCTCATGAAATGGGATCGGCAGGATGGCTGGCATGATGCCGAGATCTGCCCATTTCAAGACTTTTCAGTCAGCCCTGCGGCCATGGTATTCCATTATGGGCAGGCAATCTTCGAAGGAATGAAAGCATATCGCAGCCAGGATGACGAAATTCTGCTGTTTCGGCCCAAGGATAATCTTGAACGTATGAATTCCTCTGCTGCGCGAATGTGTATGCCCCGCTTTCCCGTCGAAAAAGTACTCAAGGGTTTGAAAGCGCTGCTTTATCTCGATCGTGACTGGGTGCCTTCCGAACCTGGAGCAACGTTATATATCCGTCCGACAATGGTTGCCATGGAACCTCTGCTGGGGGTTAAGCCTGCCGGTAGTTACTATTTTTTCATTATCCTCAGCCCTGTTGGCGCCTACTACCCGGAAGGGTTTAATCCGACTAAAATATATGTGTCCGATAACTATGTGAGAGCGGTGAAAGGTGGTGTGGGAGAGGCCAAAACCGCTGGAAATTACGCTGCTTCTCTGCTGGCTTGTGAGGAGGCCAAAAAGGCTGGGTATACTCAGGTCCTCTGGCTTGATGCCTGTGAACACAAATATGTGGAAGAGGTAGGGACCAGTAATATTTTCTTTTTAATAGAGGATGAGCTCATCACTCCGCCTTTAGACGGTTCTATTCTTGCCGGGATAACCAGGGATTCGGTTCTGCAGCTCGCTACTGCGTGGGGGGTAAAGACAAACGAGCGAAGGTTGTCAATTGACGAGGTGATTGCCGCTAACACAGATGGACGTCTCAAGGAAGTCTTTGCCGCAGGGACTGCAGCTGTAATATCGCCGGTTGGTGAACTGTCTTATAAAGGCGAAAAATATATTATTAATAAAGGTCAGGCCGGTGAACTTTCCAGGAAACTCTATGATGCCATTCAGCGGATTCAGTATGGAGTCGAAAAGAGTGAGCACAACTGGTCGGTTCGGGTCTGCTAACAGCAGAGGAGCTGAGGCTTTTCTGCCTTCAAGAAGGTTTTGTGAACTTCTAGGATTCTCCCGATTGAGATTATGGTACATGTTCTTCAGGGGATATTTCTTACTCTGTATTGGAGATTCATGGTTAAAATTGCAATTCACCTCCTGAATTAACCATATAACAACCGGTCATTTAGCTTGTATTCCTAATATTTTTAGATAATTCTGATATAGTCTGTTGTGGCACGAAGAGGGGGATTTTTTTTGTTGACTCCCCCTTGATTTTTATAAATCCAACCATATATTTTGGCCAGTCTGAAACGAGCGGTCCGATTTCGGGCCAATTCTTAACAGAGTTACCGATGTACGGTGAACTCTTTCATAGTGGAATTTTAAGGTAGATAGGAGGAAGTAATGAAAATTCGTCCATTAAATGACCGTCTCCTGGTCAAAAGATTGGAAGAAGAAGCAAAAACATCAGGTGGTATCATCATTCCTGACAGCGCCAAAGAGAAACCGGCAGAAGGTGAGATTGTTGCCGTAGGTCCTGGAAAAACAAATGATAAAGGCGAGCGAGTAGCGCTTCAGGTTAAAGAAGGCGATCGTGTGCTCTTTTCAAAATATGGTGGTACTGACGTTAAATTGGATGGCGAAGATTATCTGATCATGCGTGAAGATGACATTCTTGGAGTTATCGAATAACCTAATTGACCCTCATGTCTGCCCGCGTAAAGCAGGGAAAGATTAACAAAGGAGAATAAGATAATGGCTGGAAAAGACATTAAATATGGAGTAAAGGCCCGTGAGAGCATTCTTGCAGGCGTCAATACTCTTGCAGACGCAGTTAAGGTAACCCTTGGTCCGAAAGGACGTAATGTACTCATCGAGAAATCTTTTGGTGCGCCAACCATAACCAAAGATGGTGTAACCGTTGCCAAAGAGATTGAACTCAAAGACAAGTTTGAGAACATGGGTGCTCAAATGGTGCGTGAAGTTGCCTCAAAAACATCTGATGTGGCTGGTGATGGTACCACTACAGCAACTGTTCTCGCCCAATCCATATATAAAGAAGGTGCCAAGCTGGTTGCCGCTGGTGGAAATCCAATGGAGATCAAGCGAGGTATCGATAGCGGTGTAAAGGTTGTCGTTGCTGAGCTGGCAAAAATTGCCACACCAACCAAAGAACAGAGAGAAATTGCCCAGGTTGGTACCATTTCTGCGAACAGTGATGAAACCATCGGTAATATCATTGCCGAGGCTATGGATAAAGTCGGCAAGGAAGGTGTTATCACCGTTGAAGAGGCAAAATCCATGGACACCACCCTGGATGTCGTAGAGGGTATGCAGTTTGATCGTGGTTACCTCTCTCCATACTTTGTCACCGATCCTGACCGTATGGAAGTTTCTATGGATGACCCATACATTCTGCTCGTAGAGAAGAAAGTTTCAAGTATGAAAGATCTTCTCCCTGTGTTGGAATCCGTTGCCAAGCAAGGAAAAGGACTGTTCATCATCGCTGAAGATGTTGATGGTGAAGCATTGGCAACGCTTGTTGTCAACAAGCTGCGCGGCACCCTTAATGTCGCTGCTGTTAAAGCTCCTGGCTTTGGAGATCGCAGAAAAGCAATGCTCGAAGATATTGCTATTCTCACCGGTGGACAGGTGATCACCGAGGACCTTGGTATCAAGCTCGAAAATGTAACTGTTAACGATCTTGGAACCTGTAAGCGTATCACTGTTGACAAAGACAACACCACTATCGTTGATGGTGCTGGAGAGAAAGAAAAACTCAATGCCCGCGTCAAGCAGATCCGCACCCAGATCGAAGATACTACTTCCGATTATGATCGTGAAAAACTTCAGGAGCGACTTGCCAAACTGATTGGCGGTGTTGCTGTTATCAATGTCGGTGCAGCCACCGAGGTTGAGATGAAGGAGAAGAAAGCTCGTGTTGAAGATGCCCTGAACGCTACCCGCGCAGCAGTTGAAGAGGGTGTTGTTCCTGGTGGTGGTATTGCCTACATTCGCTGCCTCAAGGCTCTTGAAGCTTTGGATCTTAAAGGTGAGCAAAAGCTTGGCAGGAACATCCTTCTTCGTGCCCTGGAAGAGCCTGTACGTCAGATCGCTTCAAATGCCGGTCGCGAAGGTTCTGTTATTGTTGAGCATGTTAAAACCCTCGAGGGTGCTAACGGCTTCAACGCAGCAACTGAAGAATATGAAGATCTTCTCGCTGCCGGCGTTATTGATCCTGCAAAAGTAACCCGTACTGCACTGCAGAACGCAGCTTCTGTATCCGGTATGCTCCTCACCACTGAATGTATCATCGCTGAGATTCCTGAAGAGAATGCCGGTGGTATGCCTCCAATGGGTGGCGGTGGCATGGGCGGAATGGGTGGAATGGGCGGAATGGGCGGAATGATGTAACTGCCTCCGCCGTCTGCTCGAACTCCTAACCGCGAGTTCGCTTAGTCAGGGAGGATCTCATGCAATGGGATCCTCCTTTTCTATTTCGTGTTTATAGATGTTTTGTTGAAAAGAGAGCTGAGTATCGCTCCCTGATATTTGAAGAGAAGCGCATCTTGCCTGTATTTTTTATGAGCATTGTGTCAATTTATAAACTTTGAAACTGACACTACCTGAACTGATGAGAAATTTGGGCTAAAAAGGTCACAGAAAGGGGTTGACACTCTTTTTTGAATAGGGTAAATATTCTTCCCTTGTCATATGGCGATGTAGCTCAGATGGTTAGAGCACACGGCTCATATCCGTGTTGTCCGGGGTTCAATTCCCTGCATCGCCACCAGACTTCCATCAGCCCTGATAGGGCTTTTACATATTGGCCTTGTTAACAGATACTTGTTACGAGGCCCTCTTTTTTGCCCGAACCCATTAGCACTATTCAGAGCTTAATGGGTTCGGGTTTTTTTTGGTAAGTGGGAAGAGCGTGTTCGTCAAATAGCAAAAAAGGAAATAATGCAGAGTTTGGGCAGGTAAGCGAAGAGACTTAAAAAAAACAGTTTTGCTACAGGCTCCTGGAATAGAAGAAAACAGGAGACTGTTCATGGTCCCAGAGCTTATACCTTTTGCTACATAGACTCATATTTTTTCAGATGCTTTATCAATGCATCGACGACAATCTCGGTCATGGGTCGGCCCTTATCTGCGGAGGCTATACGGAGTTGTCTGTGCACTTCCTCGGGAATTCTGAAGGTCAATTTTTTATCCTGGGCATGTGGATTCAATCTGGGGCGGCCAGTCTTCTTGACCCGCTGCGGATGTACAGTTTCATCAACGGTTTGTTTGATGTCATCCAGCATATCCAGGTCAGCCAAACGTGCTTTGTTTTTTGTTGCCATGTATACGATTCTCCTTAAGCTGTCAAAAAAACTATCCCCAATATTTCATGACAAATTCGGGTTAATACACTCAGAGGGGTACAAGTTCCTTGGTGGTTTAATTAAGTGATGTATTGTAATGATACCTTTCTGAGTCCTTTTTGTTTGCGTTTCAGAAGCAAGGCGTGAATATCCATTTTAGGATTTTAGCCTCTTAAGCTTGAACGCCTTTATAATTTCCATCAGGAACATTTGCATTTCCTTTGCAGCCTCACTGTATTTGTCATATTCAAGAACCGAAAGTCCGGTGATAAGGCTTTGCTTATAGGCCTCTCTGTTGTGCAGCATTGTTTGAAAAATCGGAAAGGGGTAGCGCTGTTCCAATACTGGACGAATTTCACTGGATAGAATTGTTCTGTGGGTGATTCTGTTGATGACAAAGTGACATTGCAGCTGCGGATTAATCTTTTTCTGGATAACCTCCAGCGCCTTAACCGTTATTGCTATACTGCGTATGTCAAGTGGTGAAGGCTGAAGTGGAATAATAACCACATCGCTTACCGCTGCGGCTTGATACATGGTTTCGTGGCTGTGCGGAGGAGTATCAACAATGATTATTTTCTGCGAGAGACCTTCTATGAGCCGGTGTGGCTTTTCTTCGGCCTCATAAAGAGTAAGGTTTTTTCTATTATGATTTTTCAACGTTTCAATGCAGCTCTTTTGAACGTCGGCATCAACAAGAGCAACATCAATTTTTTTGGAAAGGCCGGCAATGCCGAGCGCTAAATTGATGGCAATAGTACTTTTACCTACTCCACCTTTTTGACTCCCAATAGATATTATCATTTATTCACCATATGCTGTCAAAAGTATAAAATTACAAAAGTATATATAATAGGTTATATTTTGTAAATCCTTTTCTTGCTGTTTGCGAATAGAAACCTGTGAACAACTGTACTCTTGGAACCCCGTTCATGCAGGAATTAAGATTTTGGATTGAAAACGATATAATTTGCAGGAGCTTTTTCTTCTGAATTATACTAGTCTTGTCTTAAATGGTTCGAGCAGGAACACAACATATTGCCGAATCAAGTCATTCAAAAACAGGGGTGCCTTAATATACAGGCTGAGAATATACCCTTTACCTGATCCGGGTAATGCCGGCGGAGGGAGATCATGTTGTTCTTTCCCTTTTTTTGAAAAATATTGTAAGCGGGCATTTTTGCGAGATGATGCCACGATTATTTTCACTATTTCCCAGGTAGTGCTATGCAAATCCTTATTAATGAACGGCCCTATGACTTAAAGGAAGATTCATCACTTGCGGAGGTGCTGGAGCAGCTGGAGATCTCCCAAAACGGCTTGGCTGTTGCGGTAAATTCTGCTGTGGTGCCGAACGATAGGTGGAGGGGCTGTGTTCTCAAAGAAAATGATGCGGTCATGCTTATTCGGGCGACCCAGGGAGGATAAAGTTGAAGGTGGCAAGAAGAGAGATAATATACCACTGCCATTGCCGCGGCATGATGAAGGACAGACGACTCCCGGCTTGGGTCTGCATATAGTTGTGTAATGAAGATACTTGTAATTACCCCGCCTCAAGAAGTTCTCCTTGAGGTGGAGACTATTCATGAGCTCTTCCGCAATGGCCTTGAAATACTTCATTTACGAAAACCTGATTATGACTATTCCAGATTTGAGATGTTGTTGAAAAATATAGAGAGCAAATATCACCATCGGATCATGGTGCATGCTCATCACAGTCTGGGCAAGGAGTATCAGCTGCGCGGTATTCATTTCCCCGCCGCCGTTCGGTATAAATCGAAGAAGCAACTGCATTGTCACCAAAGTACTTCATGTCATAGCATCGAGGAATTAGAAAGCTGTTGCAACCATTTCGAGTATTTGCTGGTAAGCCCTGTTTTCGATTCGATTTCAAAACCTGGTTATTGTGCTGGAATTCATACGGCTGAGCTGGAGAAATCTATTACACATTCCAGGCGGCGTGTTGTCGGGCTTGGAGGCATAACTCCTGAGACTTTGCAGAAGCTGCCGGAGAACTGTTGGGGGGCCGCGGTGCTTGGGTATGTCTGGGGCCATGATACCATCAGGAACAGGATTCGTAACTTTGAGAAACTTATAGCAGGTGCATAAATAGTATGAAGAACAGAGGCAGAGTACAGTTTATCACTGATCCCAGGCCGGGCTTTGGTCCTGTAGAGCAGATTGAAATGGCATGCGCAGGCGGTATAGATTGGGTCCAATTACGTCTGAAGAATTTCGGAAAATTAGAACAAAGACGTATTGGCGAACAATCCGTTAAGATAGCCAAAAAATGGGGTGCTCTGTTTATTGTCAATGATGACGTTGAGTTAGCAAGGCAACTTGAAGCAGATGGTGTTCACTTAGGTCTTGACGATGATGAGCCTACTCTTGCCAGAAAGATTTTGGGTGATGGTGCGATTATAGGTGGGACCTGCAACAATATTGCTGACATTCGTCTACGTAAGCACCAGGGAGTCGATTATATAGGCCTTGGCCCGTATCGGTTTACTTCAACAAAGAAAAAGTTAAGCCCTCTTCTTGGTTTGCAGGGTATAGAGCGGATTATGCAGCAGTGCAGGGATGAAAAAATAAATATTCCGATTGTGGCCATTGGCGGTATCCAAGTGAAGGATATTGAACCGTTAAGGAGGGCTGGTGTTTATGGTGTTGCACTCTCCTCGCTTATTGTTGGCGCAGATGATATGAAAATACGAATTAAAGAAATTCAGGAGAAGATATTATGAAAGACGCTCCTCTTACAATAGCTGGAACGGAGTTTCACTCAAGACTGTTTACCGGTACCGGTAAATTTGCCTCTAATCAAATAATGGAGAAAGCTCTCCTTGCCTCAGCAAGCGAATTGGTAACGGTTGCCTTGAAGCGAGTCGATCTAGAGAACCATGGCGAAGAAGATGATATTCTCAAGCATCTGAATCATCCTGGCATCAGGCTTTTGCCAAACACCTCCGGGGTCAGAAACGCCAGTGAAGCAGTTTTTGTTGCCCAGCTGGCACGAGAAGCTCTTGGTACAGACTGGCTGAAACTGGAGATTCACCCGGATCCGAAATACCTGCTGCCGGATCCCATCGAAACGCTAAAAGCGACAGAAGAGCTTGTGAAACTGGGATTTATAGTGATGCCCTATGTTCAGGCAGATCCGGTGCTGTGCAAGCGCCTTGAAGAGGCTGGGGCAGCGGTTACCATGCCACTTGGGGCACCGATTGGTACGAACAAGGGTTTGCAGACGCTGGAAATGCTGAAAATAATAATCGAACAGGCCACTGTTCCCGTTGTAATCGACGCTGGCATTGGTGCTCCTTCCCATGCGGCTTATGCAATGGAGCTTGGAGCCGATGCGGTTCTGGTGAATACGGCCATTGCCACTTCACCGAATCCGGTAGAAATGGCTATTGCCTTCAAGGATGCCGTGAATGCCGGTCGTATGGCATATACTGCAGAATTGTCAGAAGTGCGTGATTCTGCAGAGGCGAGTAGCCCGCTCACTGCTTTTCTCGAATCATAGAGGATGATATGACCACCTTTTTTCAAGAGATCGAGAGCCAGAACTGGGAAGAGACAACGCAGTCAATTATGTGTAAAACGGCGGAAGATGTCAAACGCGCCTTGAAAAAGGAGCGTTGCGGCCTTGAAGATTTTAAAGCACTTATCTCGCCGGCGGCAGCACCATTTCTCGAAGTGATGGCTCAGCGCTCCATGGAGCTGACCCAACAGCGTTTTGGTAAAACAATTCAGCTCTATATCCCTCTGTATTTATCTAATTATTGCACCAACAGCTGTATCTATTGCGGTTTTAACTGCAGGAACACACTTGATAGAAAAGTGCTCAGTCTGGAGGAAATACGAGAAGAGGTCAAGGTAATAAAAGGGATGGGCTATGAGCATATATTACTGGTGAGCGGGGAAGCACCATCGGTTGTCTCCTCGACATATTTTCATTCTGTTCTGTCGATGCTCAAGGATGATTTCTCGCAGCTTGCCATGGAAGTCCAGCCGCTTGAACAGCATGAATATGAACGTCTCATTGAAGAGGGGCTCAACTTTGTCTGTATCTATCAGGAAACCTATCGCCAGGAGAATTATGGCCATTATCATCCCAGAGGACCAAAAGCGGATTTTCGCTACCGGCTGGAGACGCCGGATCGTCTTGGACGGGCAAAGATTCATAAAATTGGATTAGCATGTTTGCTGGGGTTAGAGGATTGGCGAACCGATTCGCTGTTCACAGCAAAGCATCTCGCCTATCTGGAGAAAAAATATTGGCGCACGAGATACTCTATATCGCTGCCCAGATTGCGGCCGCATGAGGGGGGATTTTCTCCCCAACATATAATAAATGATCGCGAGATGGTGCAACTGATCTGTGCCTGGCGGCTGTTCAGCCCTGAAGTCGAAATTTCAATATCAACTAGAGAAAGCAGCGGCTTTCGAGACAATGTCCTGCGTCTGGGGGCCACGTCGTTCAGTGCCGGGTCAAGTACCAGTCCTGGCGGGTACGCTCAACCCGATAAGGAGTTGCAACAGTTTTCCATAGACGATGATCGTAGTCCCGGGGAAGTTGCAGAGATGATACGCCGGCAGGGTTATGAACCAGTCTGGAAGGATTGGGACAAGAGCATGCAGAGCGTAATTTGATTTGCCATGAATACTACGCTGACAAAACATGAAAAGGCCCGTTATGGCAGGCAGATTCTCCTTGAAGATGTGGGAGAGCAGGGACAGGAAAAATTAAAGAGGGCAAAGGTCCTTATCGTTGGGGCAGGCGGTTTGGGTTCACCCCTGGCTTTGTATCTGTGCGCAGCCGGTGTGGGAACTTTAGGGATTATAGATGATGATCATGTCGCAGAATCGAATCTGCAGCGCCAGGTACTATATACCACCATGGATGTCGGGCGGAGTAAAGTAGAGGCGGCAGCAGAGAGATTGTCAGCCCTTAATCCAAATGTGATCATCCAAACCTATCGCCAGCGGCTGCAACCTGGAAATGCGCTCGATGTCCTTCAGGATTACGATATAATTCTTGATGGGTGTGACAATATATCAACCCGTTATCTGATTAATGATAGCTGCGTGAAGCTCGATAAGGTCTACGTGTATGGGTCAATCTCGGAATTCAGGGGGCAAGTCTCGGTTTTCAATTACCGGGGAGGTCCCACATATCGCTGTTTGTATCCTGAACCTGAAAGTATTGAGGAAAAGACAGAGCCCTCAGGGGTCCTGGGCGTTTTGCCGGGAGTTGTGGCGACAATTCAGGCTTCCGAAGCTATTAAGATTATCTGTGAAGCGGGTATGCCACTTTCAGGCCAGCTCCTATTGATTGATCTTCTCAGCAATACATTTGAAAAAATAGGCCTCAGCCGTCAAAGCCGTTAATCGTTTACTGTTTTTAAAGCGCATGGGAATACTGCAAATATGTATTCAAACCAGAGCAAATATGTCCTTTTTCGGCGATAAAACATTGATAACTCGTTGGAATAAAATCGCTGATTTCTGGTTTTTTTATGGCTTTATTGAGTCTTCATGGTATCCTGACTATAAATGAAAATACTTCACCAGAGCCTATAAAAATGACTGCTAAAAAATCCAGAAACGTACAAACCGTACCGATAGTTTCTTCAGAACATCTGACATCACCTGACACCTGGCATCTCAGCGAGTTTGAATATGGTCTGATTATCGCCCACAATGCTTTCTCGCGCTGGATGATTCGCTGTATGAATGCTGCAGGTTATAAGGATTTCAGCCCATTGGATGTACTTGTTCTGCACAATGTCAACCATCGTGATCGGGAAAAAAGGCTGGTTGATGTCTGTTTTGTCCTCCATGTCGAAGACCATCATACGGTCAATTATTCGCTGAAAAAACTGGTGAATCTGGAGCTTGTGGAAAAAGAAAAAAGAGGAAAGGAAATTTTTTACAGTACCACGCAGGCAGGTTCGGAAGCATGCCGCAAATATCGGGAGATACGGGAAAGGTGCCTGACTTCGGTTTACCGCAACCTTGAGCAAAATGGTAATGAGGTAAGCGAAGCGGCTTCTCTTTTACGGTTACTCTCAGGGCTTTACGATCAGGCATCAAGGGCGGCAGCTTCACTTTAGCGGCTGGAGGGGAAGGGTTATGGTAATTGTCGTGCCTTCCTTTTGGCTGCTGCTGGCGGATATCGTACCATTATGGGCTTCAATGACAGCCTTGCATATGGAAAGACCGAGGCCGAAACCTCCAGTTTTCCGGGATCTGGAACTATCAATGCGATAAAAGGGCTCAAAAATCACACCTAGCTCCTCTTTTTCCATCCCAATGCCGAAATCTGTGATTGTCACCAGGCAGCAGTCGTTTTCAATTGCCAATCGAATCTCGACCGGGTGGTCCTGGTCGGTTGAGAATTTCAGGCCGTTGTCGATGCAATTACTGAAAACCGTTTTCAATGAAGGAGCATGAACCTCGCAGTATATTTTTTGATCACAGGGGTGAAGAATGATACCGGGAGCAATTTTTTCATATTTTTTCGCTACCTGGCTAATGAGTTCTCTGATTTCACATACTTCGTGTTGTAACTTCTGAGTGTTTTGGTAGTCTCGGGAAGAGTCAAGGATAGTGGCAATCATAGCCTCCATTTCGTCGATATCTTCCTCAATATCTTTTCTTATGTCTTCTTCGATTATCAGCTGTGCTGCGATTTTGATCCGGGTAAGTGGTGAGCGTAATTCATGACTTATGTCACGCAAAAGGTGCTCTTTTGATTTGATAATCTGTTTGAGCCTTGTTGTCATCTCATTAAAACTTGTGGCAAGTTCTGACAATTCATCTTTACCTCGGGTCGGAACAATATGATCCAGATTGCCAAGCTTGACTTCAGTAACTCCTTTACTAAGCCATTTTAAAGGCCGCAAAACCCGCCTGATGACAAAATAGCATCCCACGATGATAACAGAAAGAATTCCGATGAGGAGGATATGGACATGCTCATTTTGTTCATCTTCGTATGCTTTATCCAATTCAAATAAAAAAAGGCCGTTGCTGTTTTCAACCTTGACGTAATGATGTCCGGACTCTCTGCCGATTTGTATTTCTTCGTTGGTGTAGATTCTGCGAAAACGAATCCTGTCAACAGGTGGAAAGTGCTCACTTGTCGTCCACGTTTCCTCTCCGTTGCTAAAAGAGATATCAATACCTGCCGTGTTATGAAGGGTTAGTGCTTTTTCCCTGCTGGGAGGGGAGCCGAGGTCTGCTAGGATATATTGAACATAAAGCCTGGCATTTCTGTAAAACGGTCCACGTGGATTGTGTTTATTGACAATAAAGGAGGTAATAACAGAGGCAAGAATGAGAAACCAGGCTACAAAACCTATGAGAAAGAGTTTGGTGAAAACCGAGTGGAAAATCTGTCTGAATTTGAATAGATCAGATGGTCTCATCTTCTTTACCAATAAATACATACCCCGATCCCCAGACGGTTTTAATGAAATCAGGCTGTTTCGGATTATCACCTAGTTTCTGGCGCAACCTGCTTACGGTGATATCAACCGTCCGGTTGAATGCATCACAGTCAATTCCACGCAGTTCCTGAAGAATTTCATCACGGTTGAAGACTTTTCCAGGTTGAGAGGAAAGAAGAACCAGTACGGCAAACTCGTTGGTGGTAAGCTCAAGGTCGGCATCTCTATACGTAGCTGTGCGACGATTTTGGTCTATTGTCAGGTCGGAGAAGTTTGAGGTTCTTTTCGTTTCTTTATTAACCCTTCGCAAAATAGTATGTATTCTGGCCACGAGTTCCCTGGGTTCAAATGGTTTGGCAAGATAGTCATCACTTCCCATTTCCAGTCCCACTACTTTATCTGTTAATTCGCCTCGGGCCGTCAGCATGATTATGGGTATATCGCTTGATTTTCGCAATGTCCTGCACACCTCAAAACCGTCCATCTCGGGAAGCATTATGTCAAGAACGATCAAATCCGGCTTGAACTTTGTCAGCAGTTTAAATCCTTGAGATGGTGCATGGGCGCATTTTACCTCAAAACCAAAATCCATGAGGAAGCGACTAAGAAGTCTTGTGAGTTTTTCGTCGTCGTCGATAATGAGGATTCTTGATTTCATAGTCCAGAAAACGGGGTTAATTGTCTTTCTTGGTATTCATAGAATGACGTCAGCTGTTTTGTCAACATGAATCGGAAAGGGGTGATACGGGAAAGGGAGCCGCATCACCCCTGGAGGATTATGAAACGGAACAGGCCTTATTCAGTATCCTCGTTTCTTTCGGAAATGGGGAGAGTTCGTCTTGTAAGGTCCACGACAAACATACCGGCAACAACATTAAGAAAAAGCGGCAACTCAAAACCAACTTCCGAAAAAAGTTCAACGACTGGTCGCAGATCAGTCATGGAATTTATCAAGATGATACTTCTCGAATTTCTCAAATTTTGTCACAAGTTTTTCACGTTGTTCCGCAGACAGTGTGGCGTGGAATGCTATCAGCCTGTCAACTGCCAACTCAATAACTTCATCCATCTTGCTTCGATGTTCGGTTATCATCTGTTGGACCGTCTCTTTGTCTATGGAGTTACTGATAAGCAACTCTTTGATGAGACTGTGTTTCTCTGCTTTGTCCTTATGCATGGCTTCAATTTTTTCTTCAAGCTCAACTTTTATCGCCTCAAGGGAACTTTGTTGTTCAGCGGTGAGATCAAGAGCTTCGCTAATATAGTCGAGAATAAAAGCCCCACGTGAGTGGTGAGGTTTGCACCCGGCAAAGAGCAGCATTGAACCGAGAGCGATAATGGTTAGCACGGTCATGGATTTTTTCAGTTTCATTTTTCATCTCCTTGTTGGAATTCTTCTTAGTGAGAGATTACAGAAATCCCTCATCACTCTTTGCAGACAATCATAGCGATGAAAGTTGAAGAAATCCTTTCAATGAGGTAACAGTTTGTAACAGAGTGTAACAGGTGGAGTGCTTCAGCCGCCCATTAAATTGGGCAGTACCGTAACGATCGAAGGAACTGCAACGATGATAATAAGTGCCAGGATTAAAAGGAGGAAAAAGGGGATTGCGGCATAGGCAATACGAATGATATCCAGACCGGTAAGTCCCTGAATAACAAAAAGATTGAACCCCACCGGAGGTGTTATTTGCGACATCTCCACAACAATGACCAGGAATATGCCAAACCAAAGGGGATCAATACCGGCTTGTTCGACCATGGGCATGATAACGGAGGTGGTGAGGACCACAACGGATATGCCGTCAAGAAAACAGCCGAGGATGATGAAAAACACAGTGAGAGCGGCCAGCAAAGCGTAGGGCGAAAGTTCCATGGCGCCAATCCATGTAGCCAGCATACGGGGAATACCGGTAAAGCCCATTGAGACGGTGAGAAAAGCAGCGCCTATGAGAATAAAGGCGATCATGCAGGAGGTTTTTGTTGCTCCCATCAAGCCGTCGAGAAAGGTCTTTCTGTTGAGAGTTCCGGTGTATTTGGAAAGAAGGAGTGCCAAAACAACTCCAACGGCAGCTGCATCAGTAGGTGAAGCAATCCCAGAGTAAATCGAACCGATTACCCCGGCGATGAGAAGTATAACAGGGATTAACCGTCTGGCTCGTTTTATCTTTTCCAGAAAAGCCAGGGATTCATCACCCGCTGGTATCTTGTTCGGATTTAGAAGTGACCAGACAACAACATAGCCGATAAAAAGAGCAACGAGCAGCAGGCCAGGCAACAGGCCACCGATAAAGAGACGGGCAATGGATTGTTCGGTGGCGACACCGTAGACGATAAGAATAATTGAAGGAGGAATAAGCAAACCAAGCGTTGCTGAACCTGCAAGAGTGCCGATAAGCATGTTTTCTGGATATTTTCTCCTGGCGAGTTCCGGTATGGACATCTTGCCGATAGTTGCCGCAGTGGCTGCAGATGATCCTGAAACTGCGGCGAAAATTCCACAACCAAGAATGTTGACGTGGAGAAGTCTGCCGGGCAGATGAGTAAGCCAGGGCGAGAGACCGGCGAACATGTCTTCAGAAAGCCGAGAGCGGAAGAGTATTTCACCCATCCAGATAAACAGGGGCAGTGCAGCCAGTGACCATGAATTGCTAGCCCCCCAGACTGTTGTTGCCAGCACTTCACCCAATGGCGCTTCAGTGAAAAGTACCATACCGATCATGCCGACACTGAGCAGGGAAAAAGCAACCCAGATGCCGCTGCCCAGAAGAGCAAAAAGAGCAAACAGCAGGAAAATCGTCATACTGAGTTCAGACATAGTGACTCTCCAGAGTATTACGAACTAAACTCGTCATCTTTACTCTCCAATAGTTTTTCACCCGCACCAACATATCCCGGTTTTTTCCCACAAAGGACGCCGATGAGTTCATCAATGAGGGCTATCGACAAAATCACAAGACCTAAAAGCATTGCAGATTGGGGAATCCAAATAGGCACTGCGATCATTCCGGATGAGAGGTCATGGTAGGTATAAGATTCCCGAATAAGCAAAAATGTGTACCAGCTAAAATAGATGGTTATTGCCGATGCAAGTAAAAGGCACCAGGTTTCAAAAACATGACGCATACGATTGTTGAGGTGTGAGATAATCAGTGTTACCCGAATGTGACCACCCTGACGGAGGGTGTGAGCCAGAGCCATAAAGGAAGCGGCGGCAAGAAAAAAACCGGTAAAATCGGCATATGAAGGAATGGTCAGGCCAATTGCAGAACCGGTGAGCGCTCCACTGAGTCGATCCGCCAAATTCAGGCACACCTGGCAAACAACCAGAAGGCAAATAGCAGCAATACAGGCAGCAGCAAGCCAGCCGCTGGCAAGATACAGGGTGTTGAGATATCTGCGCAGAATGTTGGTATTTGCGGATTTCATTTTATAACCATTTCGTCGGGACATCTTGAAAATATCCATTCAATTTGTACGATATTGCCAATAACTCGGCAGACTACGCACTGGATACCTGCTCATTGAAGGGCTGCCCGCTATAGTATCGTAAAAGCAGGCAGCCGGGAACCATGAATTAATTGCGATATGCTTTGAGTAATGCTGCACCTTCTGCTCCAGCATCTTTTTCCCAATCTATGAGCATTTCTGCACCCACGGCTTTGAGTCCTTCCATCAATTTATCGCTGGGAGTAACAATGGTAATCCCGTTCTCCTTGAGGATGGCCGTTTTGGCGGCAGTTTCCTGCATACTCATTTCCCAGCCGCGTTTCTCAGCATCTGCAGCGGCAGCAAGGACTGCATCCTGCGTGGCTTTATCCAGTTTGCGGAAAGCGCTTTTATTGACAACAACAATGTTTTTTGGAAGCCATGCCTGGATATCGGTGTAGTGGGTGATAAAGTCCCAGGCTTTCGAGTTCGCACCTGTTGATGGTGAGGTTATCATGGCCTCAACCCTTCCGGTGGCAAAAGCCTGAGGGATATCTGGAACTTCAACCTGAGTAGGTGCAGCACCAACGAGGTTGGCAAATTTCTCCAGGGTGGCATTGTATGCTCTGAACTTGATTCCCTTCAAATCCTCCACACTGTTAATCGGTTTTTTGGTGTAGAGCCCCTGTGGAGGCCAGGGAACAGAAAAGAGGACCATCAATTTTTGCTTGTCCAATAGTTTGGTGATGACATCTTTCTGGGCCGCCCAAAGTTTTTTGGCTTCGTCATAGTTTGTTGCTAAAAAAGGTTGGGAGTCAGCGCCGAAGGCAGGGTGCTCATTGGAAAGCAGTGAGAGAAAAAACTCTCCGATGGGTACCTGGCCACCTCGTACCGCGTTTTTGATCTCAGGATGTTTAAAGAGTGAACCGGCTGAATGGATCTTGATTTTGAGCTTACCGCTGGTGGCCTTATCAACATCATCGGCAAACTTTATGATATTCTGGGTATGAAAGGTTTTGTCTGGATATGGTGTTGGCATGTCCCAGGTTGCAGCTGAGCTTATTGCGGCAATACTGCATATCCCCAAAAGGCTCGTAAGGCTGAAGAATAGCTTGCGTCCTATAGATCTCATAATCGTTCTCCTCTTCTGAGTTCATTCGTCGTGGTGGCTGTCCACCTGTCTTCAAAACTTGTATTAACTACAGTCTCCTCCTCTCCCGTCTGCAATGCAGAGGTTCTAACGTTACCGCACTCGAAGTTTCAAGCCATTTACCATACGCATATCTATTCTGTTAAAAAGCTTAGCGAATACGGAATGCACTTTCAAATATCAACAGCTAAATCTATCAAAAAAATGACTGGTCAATAATTGATATTGACTTTTTATGTCTGTCTTGCCATCATGTCATAATACTGACAATTTGTCGACAAAAAATTAACATTGTAAAAATGTTTTGTAGGTTTAACATAATTGCAATGTCAATCAACAATAATCCTTGGGAGATAAGCTCATGGAAAAATGGCAGATCTGGATAGACCGTGGTGGAACATTCACAGATGTTGTGGCGAAACGTCCCGATGGCACACTGGTTACTCATAAACTGCTCTCCGAGAATCCGGAGAATTATCAGGATGCCGCAGTCCAGGGAGTTCGGGAACTTCTCGGCCTGAAGAAAGGAGAGGCTCTTCCGGACGACGTCATCGAAAATGTGAAGATGGGTACAACCGTGGCAACGAATGCCTTGCTGGAGCGGCAGGGTGATCGTACTCTTTTTGTGACTACCCAAGGTTTTGGGGATGCCTTGAGGATAGGACATCAGGCCCGGCCAAGACTCTTTGATCGGCATATCATACTGCCAGAGCTCCTCTATGAAGAAGTTCTTGAGGTCGAGGAAAGACTCGATGCCCGCGGTAAAGTGATAATTCCGCTCGATAAAATAGCGGCAAGAAAAGGTTTGAAAGAGGCATATGATCGTGGAATCCGTGCAGTGGCTATCACCTTCATGCATGGCTACTGTAATGCTGTACATGAGCAGGAGGTCGCCGACATTGCCATTGAGATCGGCTATACGCAGGTGTCGGTGAGCAGTCAGGTAAGCCCTTTGATGAAGTTGATCGCCCGCGGGGATACCACCGTTGTTGATGCCTATCTTTCACCTATTTTGCGTCGCTACGTCGATCAGGTTGCAGAGCAGTTGGGCGAAGGACCACGGCTGATGTTCATGCAGTCAAACGGCGGACTTACTGACGCCCGGCTTTTCCAGGGCAAGGATGCCATTCTTTCCGGACCGGCCGGTGGCGTAGTCGGAATGGTCCGCACTGCATCCATGAGCGGATATGACAAGATCATCGGCTTTGATATGGGTGGAACATCAACGGATGTGGCCCACTTTAACGGTGAGTTGGAACGCAGTTTTGAAACAATGGTGGCTGGCGTTCGTATGCGGGCACCGATGATGCATATTCATACCGTGGCTGCCGGAGGAGGTTCGATTCTCCATTTTGATGGTTCCAGGTATAGGGTTGGCCCGGACTCGGCCGGAGCAAATCCTGGGCCGGTAAGCTATCTACGAGGCGGTCCCCTGACCGTGACCGATTGTAATGTCATGCTTGGTAAAATTCAGCCGCAACACTTTCCCAAGGTATTTGGTCCCAATGCTGATCAGTCACTGGATGCTGAGATTGTGCGCAGGAAGTTTACGGAACTTGCTGAACAAATTTCCAGGGAAACATCTTTGCCGCTGCAGACGCCTGAAGAGGTTGCCCAGGGGTTTCTCAAAATTGCGGTTATTAACATGGCAAATGCGATCAAGCAGATCTCGGTACAGCGAGGTTATGATGTTACTGAATATACCTTGAACTGTTTTGGCGGCGCTGGGGGCCAGCATGCCTGTCTGGTGGCCGACGCCCTGGGAATGAAAAGAGTATTTCTACATCCTTTTGCCGGAGTGCTTTCTGCATATGGTATGGGACTTGCCGATGTTCGGGCCATGCGCGAGGCCCAGGTTGAAAAGGCTTTTGATGGAGATGCCCCTGCACATATTGGTAACGCCGCAGTTTCTCTAAAAAAAGAGGTTCGACAGGAGGTCATCTCGCAGGGTGTGGATGAGGAAAACATAGAAGTCAGGGTAAAGGTACATCTTCGTTATGAGGCAACCGATACTTCGCTTGAGGTCGAATCCGGTACCACTGCTGAAATGCTGAAAAGTTTTGAAGATGCACACCGGCAGCAATTCGGCTTCGTGGTCAGTGATCGGGCCCTTGTTATCGAAGCCATTTCAGTTGAAGGCATTGGGATTACAGAGCCGGTGATTGATCCGGAAACAGCAATCAGTGGTGAGCCGGGAGAGCCTGAAAAAGAGGATACCGCCTTGATGTACGTAGATGGCACAACGGTATCGGTTCCATTGTATAAGCGTAATAATCTGCAGCCGGGGCAGAAGCTCAGGGGACCGGCGATAATAACTGAAGTTACCGGAACCGTCATCGTCGAAGATGGCTGGGAAGCTCGTGTGAATACCCGGTATCACCTTATTCTCAGCCGTTATAAAGAGAGAGAAAAAACGCATGCCATTGGCACCCATGTCGATCCGGTGATGCTGGAGGTTTTTAATAATCTGTTCATGTCCATAGCCGAGCAGATGGGAGCAACGCTTGCCAAAACGGCCTATTCGGTCAACATCAAAGAAAGACTCGATTTTTCCTGCGCAATCTTCGATGCCAGGGGACAGTTGGTCGCCAATGCTCCTCATGTACCCGTGCATCTAGGATCAATGGGAGAGGCGGTGAAAACCGTGATTAGGGAAAACGAAAAGACCATGCAGCCAGGCAATGTCTATATGCTGAATGCGCCTTATAACGGTGGTACACATCTCCCTGACGTTACCGTTATAACTCCTGTTTTTGACGAAAATGGTGGGGATGTTCTTTTCTATGTGGGGGCGCGCGGCCACCATGCCGATATCGGCGGCAGAACGCCAGGGTCTTCGCCGCCAGATTCGGCCCATATTGATGATGAAGGGGTTTTAATTGATAATTTCCTACTCGTTGAAAAGGGAGAGTTCAGAGAGAAAGCGACCAGAGAGCTTCTTGCATCCGGGAAATATCCTTGCAGGAATATCGATCAAAACATGGCCGATCTGGCTGCTCAGATTGCCGCCAATGAAACTGGCCAGCAGGAACTTCTGAAAATGATCAATCACTTTGGCCTTCAGGTCGTTCAGGCGTATATGGGCCATGTGCAGGATAATGCAGAAGAATCGGTACGCAGGGTTATTGATATACTCAAGGACAGCGAGTTTAGCTATCCCATGGACGGCGGCAATGTCATCAAGGTCAAGATCGAGGTTGATCGTGCCCGGCGTGAGGCCCGGCTGGACTTTACCGGTACGTCGCCGCAAAATCCGGGCAACTATAATGCCCCGACAGCCGTGTGCAAGGCTGCGGTTCTCTACGTCTTCAGAACACTTGTGGATGACGAAATTCCGCTCAATGAAGGTTGTTTTAAACCTCTGAAAATCCATATTCCCCCGAAAACCATGATCAGTCCCGAATATCCTGCTGCGGTCATTTCGGGCAATACCGAAGTTTCTCAGGCGATAACGGACTGTCTCTTTGGGGCTCTTTGCATTCTTGCCTCGTCCCAGGGGACCATGAATAACTTTGTCTATGGCAATGAAATGTATCAGAATTATGAAACGATCTGTGGCGGTACAGGTGCAGGCCCGGATCATCCTGGCACCAGCGCGGTGCATTCCCATATGACCAATACCCGAATGACCGATCCGGAAGTTGTTGAATGGCGATTTCCAGTTCAGGTGGAATCTTTCGGAATACGGCACAACTCGGGAGGCGATGGCAAATTCAGGGGTGGAGATGGTGTGGTTCGCCGCATACAATTTCTAGAACCGATGACCGCAACCATCCTCTCGTCTCATAGGGAAACGGAGCCCTATGGTCTGCAGGGAGGCTCGGCTGGGAAATGCGGAGAAAACAGCATTGTCTGCAAAGATGGCAGTACCAGAAAATTGAAGGGAAATGACGAGGTAGAGATGAACGCGGGAGATGTCTTTGTGATCAAAACCCCGGGAGGTGGAGGTTTTGGCATACCGGAGTAAAATGATCTTCTCTCCTCTCTCCCCATTGCCGCTTTCTTGACGCAGCAGCGAAGGGGAGATATCATGTGAGGAGGCGAGTTGTATCACCTCTGTTTTCTCTTTACTTTTTAAGGACTAATATGCCTTACAGCTATTCGTGGGATGCGGCTTTTAATCCTGGGAAAGCGACAGATTTTTTTCAGGAAAAAGCTATCCAGCCGTTCCAGGAGGACAACTGTAGGTTCAATAACACCAATGCCTGGTGGTTATCTGAGTTTTCCCGTTTGATTTACGTCCGGGGAGACCAGGAGTCAGAAGACGCCATCCAGACAACTGCACGTAACAGATTTCTCCATCGAGTAGGATTTGAGGAATGCTGGTTTTATAATGGCAGGTATGTGCAGTGTACCATAATCCGGCCTTTACCGGAGCGGAAGAAGCCGTTTGCAATTTTGGTGTTCAGGGGTACAAGAAGGGGCATTTCAAACTGGAAATTTATCCTGAATTTTCCCCTGTCTCCATGGCCAACCGGCGGGCGGGTCCATCATGGTTTTAAACAGGTGATGCTGCAGGCCTGGGAAAACATTCGACCTCAGCTCGACACCTTCTCCGGTCCGTGTTTCTACACGGGTCATAGCCTGGGCGGGGCTTTGGCTGTACTGGCTGCAACCTTGAAAAAGCCAAATGCCGTTTACACCTTCGGGGCACCACGACTGGCTGATTCTGAATTTCTTGAATCAACACGAAAGTTCCATATCTATCGCCTGGCAAATGCCAAGGATATTGTCGCCAGCGTACCGCCTGTATCTGGAATTCTCCACGTTGGCGAACCTCATTTGATTGGCGATGTTAAACACAATCATAGCCCACGATTCCTGCGTGATGCTCCTGCTTTTCTGGCCGATCATTCTTGCTCCAACTATAGCTTTCATATTGCCGAGTGTAGAGTCAGCAAGTCACCTTTAATATAAATTCTCTGCTTCCTGCAATATCCAACATATATCCTGGATTTTTCATCAGTTTAAGACGGATAAGCTTGGCGGTATTGTCTCAAAAAGCAGTTTATTTTTGTTTCAATATCGAGTAGATGAAGGGAGAGGCTGCCGAAAATATATCTGACAATAACAACTGCCGACGAAAGAGTTTTCCATGGAATTTCTTCCTATCAAACAATCCCGCTACAGTTCTTTGCCCGCGAAGGTTTCCTTCCCCTCACGATTATTTCCCTCTTCCATTTTTTATTTTAAGTTTATCGGAGTGGTTCTTAAGGCTGGATTCCGAGCCAAACGGGGAGTGTATACTGACGAATTGTGGGGGGGGGATAGCCTGAGAATACTGCACCTTCTTGAAGAAGCAGGACTTCAATTTGAAGTTACAGGGCTGGAAAACCTGGAGAAACTTGAAAAGCCCTGTATCTTTGTCGGAAACCACATGTCCATCATGGAGACATTGATATTGCCTATAATTATTTTGCCGTATACCGAGGTCACCTTTGTGGTCAAGGATAGCCTGTTAAACTATCCTGTTTTTAAGCATGTAATGCGTTCGAGAAACCCGGTGGCAGTAACCAGGACAAATCCACGCCAGGATCTGAAAACGGTGATGTCGGAAGGCCCCGATAGGTTGGCCAACAATATCTCGGTTATCGTCTTTCCTCAAACCACAAGGTCCACCGGCTTTGATCCGCAACACTTTGGCAGCATTGGTACCAAGCTTGCCAAAAAGGCAGGCTCCCCAATTATCCCATTTGCCCTGAAGACTGATGCCTGGCAAAATGGCAAGACATTGAAGGATTTCGGCAAACTTGCCCCTCAGATCCCAGTGAAGGTTGCCTTCGGCAAACCTTTGGAGATAACAGGGAAAGGCAATGAAGAACATCAGCAGATGGTAGATTTTATTGCAGAAAAACTTGCTGAGTGGAAGCAGTGAAAAATATATAAATAGCTGGCTCTATACTCTTGCAAACTCCCGTGGTCTGAAGTGTCTCATAGTGAAAGGACCTTGGAGGCAGATTAATCGAACTCCTTGAGATCCTCATCTTCGAGATCTTCTTCGTCGTCCATGTATTCTTCTTCCTCTTCCTCTTCCTCTTCGCTGTCATCGGTCTCGTCCTCTTCGTCATCATCCCTGTCTAATTCGTCTTTTTCCTGCTGTAGGCGAACAGCTTTGGGAATTTTAGAGTCTGGAAGAATGAGAGTGGTGATTTTTTCAATTTCTTCGTCAAGATCGGAGTCAGCGAGACAAATCTCACAGGTAGCGGCATGATTCTTAATGAATTGAATCATCCTGGCCGGTGCCATGGTTTCATCTTTTACATGTCCGTACCAGTTTTTTGCCAGTTGAATAAGCCTTTCGCACTGCATATGGATATTCTTTAGTTTCTTTAAGGTTATGTTTTCAGCGCAGGAAATGCTGATGCCAGTGAAATACCGTTAGATTATAGTTGCTTAATTTGTATTTGTTAATAACGAATTTGATATTATAATAAAAAGTTGTTTTCAAGGTCAATAGCTAATAGTATAGTCTGCGCTCATTATTGCTGTGGAAGTGGAAAGGGCACTGGTGGCTCTCCCGGACTTCAAATCCGGTGTAGCGGGTTAATAGCTCGCTAGGTGGGTTCGATTCCCATGCACTTCCGCCATATTTTTTATTCCTTACGTTTACCTTATTGTCTCTCTCTTCCGAAACTATCCCGTAAATTCTTTTCAAGGTAAACTATAGAGGAGGGATGAGTGGCTAGGGCCTTACTGGAAGTTCCAAACAAGCTGGGACGATTACTCCCAAGAAGGCCCTGCGAACGATTTCGATCACTGGGTATTTATCCATTCGAACATCGTGTTTGACTCTTAGTTGTCCAGTTTGAATCTGACGGAAATATCATTTGTTATTATTATTTCTTCAGAGTTCTGTCCTATGTATTCCGTAGTAAAATTAGGTAATTGCCCCATAATTTGCATTGATTCTCTGAACGATCTCGAATTGGAGCATCCAATGCCTACAATCTCTCCAACTTTTTTCCCCGCTAAATTGGCCAGTTGTTCCGCTTTGTTTCGTGCATCATCTAAGGCTTGTTTTTTCAGACGCTGTATCACCTCAGAATATTCTAATACTCCATACGCAACTACACTTGGTACATCATCGGAAAAGCTTGTTCTTGATGGTACTTGCATCAGTGCGCCGGACCTTATAGCTTTGTCAATTATTTTATATATTTCCGATGGTTTTGGCTCGCAATGAATGCGTATTTGTTTAGTCACCTGAGGTTTTGGTGTTTCTCCAGTCTGACTGGACCTCCAAGGTTCTGATCGAGTTTGACCTAATGCCAAATCTTTTACGAGAATTTGTTTTATGATTTCTGATTCTTCACTAACAGCTTCAGTTATTTCCTTAACAAGTTTATTTGCCTTTTTTACTGCATCTTCCATCAACAAACCATTTGCTTGAGCATATACCGTTATATAAGCAATATCCGGACTGACTGACTCACTTGCCTTTCCCGTTACTTTTAATCCGTTATCACAATCTGCGGAATGTGCTAAAAAGGGGAAAGTAGACAAAGCAAATGTGAGGACTAAAGCGATGCGTCTCATTTGTTCTTTCACAAATATTCTCCTGTGTATAGTTTAATTTAGTCAAGTTGAACACACGGCTCTCCTGACTTGTTTGGGTGCGGGTTCGGTGTGGAATCGGTCGTTGGCCTAAACCTTTTGGCTTGTGATCTGTAAATTGCAAGTTTGCTCCCTATTTCTTCACCTGAGTAAATTGCTAGTGTAAGAAAATGGGGGCAAGTACGCTTGTGTTTTTGAGCTCATTTTTAACGATTATATAAAATTTTGGAAACTTCCAGTTAGCAAGTCGGGAAGAGTAAAATTGAATATTTTTATCAAGAACTTTTTAGACACCCTATCTTTTCGTTATCTTTAAATATTAATACTCATGGTTAAGCATAGACTCCGGTATGTGATACGGGAAATTGATTCCCTTTTCTCGGCCATGTTTTAAATCAGGAAACCGAAAATTGAGTACACCATCCGGCCAAAGGTTGTCCAACCTGGATCTCCCATAACCACCTTTCCCTCTTCAACTTCTATCCCTTTGAATATTTCCTGCCATTCAGGTACTTTGTCATTTTGTTTATACAGAAAGTAGAGGGTGATTTGGACCCGCATTTCAGGTTTGAGAACTCCGAGAGCTATTCGGGTGGTATCATTGTCACGACTTATCTCAACTTTCCGTGTCACCTTCCCGAAATTCTCGACCTTTATCGGTAGAATTTGGGAAGATAAGGCTTCACTTGAAAAGAGGACATCCGCTCTGTCCTGTGCATTTCCACCTGTGTTCCCAATCTCTAGAATATGGACATAAAGAGAACCCTCTTTGCCTGGAATGATCGGCAAAGTTCGGTGATTATACATGATTTCATAGGATGGTGTGAAGAATACAGAGATGCCATAGAGAAGAAGAACAAATAAACCAACTATGGCCAGAATAAGCCTCGGACCGCCGACTTTCTCAATAATGTTTTTGATATGCACAGGCTTTTGTATTCACGTATCTTGCTTTGAAAACAATAAATCTAGGTCTGAGAGACGACAGAATTTGCAGTTCAGAGGATATCAATATAACTTTTTAGCAATCTATATGGCACAGTTTTTTCTCCTGTCAGTTTCGTATCAGGAACATAGCTGGGTGTCAGCTTTTTCATGGTAGGATCAGATTCTGCCATTCTATATTCGCAAAGGTTTATTTATTGTTTGGTTATTGTTCCTGCATAATTCCTATTCACTCAATACATATTCTTCGGTAAATATTGGGTCGATCTTATGGTAAAAATCTAACCATATCTTAAATTTAGCACGCACCCTTGGGTATTGATTCATGATTTTTTTGAACTTTCCGGGCTGCATAAATATTATCTTAGAGTATTCATTGAAATCATCTTCAAAACTTATCCGACAATATGCATTCATAAAACCAAGGTTATAATCTTCCGGTGTTCCCACATGAGAAACACCATAGATATCTTTAATAGTATTTGCCGTTTCTTTTGAATACTTAAAGCCTTTCGGATTCTGTTCAAGCCAGGGGTTTAAGAAGAAAGTATGTCGTTTCAATAAAAGCGAACTGAACTCATGATGAAAGGTTCCAATGGAAAGCTCGTTAGATCTATTACCATTGTCGATGAGATAAACGATTTTCCGAAATGCATCGTAGGTTCCTGCGTACCGTAACTCCTTGTAGTCAAGCTCTTTCGCAAAATATATTGCAGATAAATACTCTTTAATCACAGAGACAGGGTACTTCTCAAAGGCTTTTGTCAGCAACGCTGGATAGCGTGCAAGAACTCTGGTCTCGATCGGCTTAACTACATCGAACTGGAGCCGTCCTCCTCCTATAATTATCGGCTCAAAATCATCATTGATGGTATACACAATTTTGACCCCATACTTTGAGGTGATGGGCTCAAACATTGTGTTAATTTCTTCTTTGGTATAGCTTTCAGCGCGGGAAAAAACAAAGAATATTATTGCTAAAAGCAGGACCAGCCCGTGAAATAAATACCTCATTTTATGCACTCTGATTGTAGGCATTAGGGTCAAAAGAGTGATATATGGGGCTAGTTGAACCTTGCGCAGGCTTTAAAATGAGGCCCTTCGGGGCATAAATTAAAAAGAAGATATAGGCGAAAACCAACCCTATTATCGTAGCCTTACCCAATGATTCATCTGCATTTACTGGAACTGGATTTTCATCAGCTTGACGTATCGTTTGAGGGTTCACATTACGTGGTGACGGATGTAGGGTAATATCAACCCTGAACGCAATTTCGGCGATAAATTTATATCTGCGCTTGTTTTTCTCAACAATGGCGCTAATTGGCTCAGGTTTATATAACGCTTTCAAGTGGTTGGGTGCATCAGCCTCAACATCAAATGAATAAGGTCCAATATTTGCGTGGGCAGCAACGGAAGCTTCTAAAGTCACTTTACCCGTTGCTATATCGAACTTGCATTCCAGGCTCTTTGTCAGTTCGGAAATGGCCTTGTCGCCAAATCCGAGTTTACTGGTCAGCTGGCCTTTGTCGGCGGCCATGGCTAACTCGAAATTACTCCGCAAGCCGTCATGGGTCAGGTTTTCAATGGTTATCTTTCCCGTCATCTGCGAGGTGATGGTGTAGTCAGGGGTTACAATTGGTTGGTATTTTAGGGGGCTTTTGCCGTCTTCAAAGTTATACTCCACTTTTAGACCGACTCCTGTTGCAGTTGTTGACGCTTCATGGTTTTTACCGGTTCCGGCCGGTTGATTCTTTTGTCTTGAGGGTACCATGATTGTTTGACCAACATAGATCAGGTTAGGATCATCTATCGGTAACAGGCCGCCGTTTCTGCCGAAACGAGCTGCTTCTTTGTTATGATATTCAACGATACTATTATATCTGGTGCCGTTTCCCAGGTAGATGCCAGCTAAGCTCCACAGACTGTCACCTCTCCTTACCATATGCCGTATGCCCATTTATTTCTCCTTCTTTATTCGAATATGAAATACATCGGTTTTTATGCAAAAGATGTCGTTTCAAACCTTACAGTTTTTTTCCAGGCTCCATCCGCTCGCCACATTTCCAGCGGCAAAACCACCGCGACGGTTTTGTTGGGTGTAACACCACTCTACTTTCCCATAGGTGAAGGCAACATTATCCATTGGGAGAGCTCCATCGCCTGTCGTTGAACATGAACTGATCATGCAGTTAGCAAAGGTGTACTGCATGAACCTTGTTTTTTCAGTTCCAGCCCGGCATAACTCCAGCTTTATAGTGTTAATATGCGTACCGGAAGCACAGGCCAGCAACAGTTGGGGAGATGCCTTGTCGAGCAGTTTGGAAAAGGAAAACACCGAGAAACCTGCACGCTCGGCCGACGCACCTCCAGCGCTGCTTGCTGTTCTTGACACTTTTTGACTTACATTCATATCGAAATCAGTTATTTCAATCCAATCTGTATATCTGTCATCCGAACTTTCACCGGATATACCCTCTATACGCAAGAAGCCGTCGAACATGCCGTTTTCCTCCTTTATTTATCTGGTTTGTATACGTTCTTTTAATAGTCTTGAATACAGGCAATACCTCCGCTCAGAAGGGCAATGCTATGTATCAGGAACACTCCTGCCGTTTGTTTTAAAAATATCAGATATGATTTTGGCAATCGAATCGACAAATATGCCAAATAGGATGACGCCTGTCAACTAAAAGGATTCGGCTAACAATATTGTTCTGTCAACAACATCTCTTGGCAGAAAGATGATCGTTGTTGCGAGTAACGACTAAGAGCGATGAGGGGGCCTCTCTTTTTTTTACGGTTTTATCGAGAAAAAAGATAGCGTAGGTTACGATTTATCCCCCGAGGTACTTTCCCGAAGTTATAGAAGAAATATCGAAGTTTTCGCTCACGTCTGATGATGAAATATTGACGGTAATAAGGAGTTAGCAGGGAAGTCTCGTTTCGATATGGTATTCGATTGAATCTCAGGGATAACCAAAATGAGTAATCCGAGCTTAAATAGTTCTTTTTATCCAGATATTATTGGACATCCTTAAAAAAAATTTGATACAGTTCGGATGTGACAACTCCATTTCATCTGTTCTCCCGTTGCGGCCAAAAGGAGGTGCTAAGTGAATTTGAACAATGTTTCTATCCGATACAAGATCTGGGGAATTTCCGTAGTTCTTTGTTTGTTATTAATCGTGACAGTTCTCTTTTCACTGAACGGCATTAAAAATGAAAAACAAGAAGCTGCAAAAATTGAAAATCTTCTCGAGCTTGAGAGTAGATTTCTTAACAGGGAGATAGATCATTATCGCTGGGTTCAAAAGGTCAGCTCTTTTATTTTAGATCATTCAGCTAAGAGTTTGACGGCAGAGAAAGATCACACCAAGTGTCAGCTTGGACAATGGATATATGATGAGAAAGAAATGAATAAGCTGGAACATACTGATAGCAAACTTATTTCTTTAGTAAATGAAATGAAGCCGATTCATGAGACACTGCATAAAAGTGCAACCGAAATTAATAAAGTTTTTGTTGATAATAACTCGGATCATGCCAGCGCGACAGATAAGATGCTGGCAGTTTATCAAAATAGCACAATGCCTACCCTTGAGAAGGTGAAGGAAAAGTTCGCTGAAATTTCGGAATTGCTGGAAAAGCATGTTCTGGAGGAAGAAGAGAGACTTGTGCAATTTGAATCCTCTGCAAAACGAAATATTTCCATTTTCTCTGTCGGTGCAATTCTACTTGGTGCAATTTGCAGTTATTTTGTTTCACGTAAGTTGCTGGCTCAAATTAATTCTGCTGTAGAGTTCACTGGAAATCTGGCAAAAGGTGATTTTACCAAGAAGTTGGATATTGACCAAAAAGATGAAATCGGGATTCTTGTCAAAGGATTAAACAGCATAGTTGATAGCCTGAAAAGAATGGTCAACCAAATTCAAGCCGGCTCAAATGCATTGTCTTCGTCTTCTGATACCCTCTCTTCGGTCTCAAGCCAGCTTACACAAGGTGCCGACCAGACAGCAGAAAGAGCTAATGCTGTCTCGGCAGCATCTGAAGAGATGAGTGCAAATATGGATTCAGTTGCAGCTGCTACTGAACAGGCGTCTACAAATGTAAATATGGTTGCCACTGCCACTGAGGAAATGACAGCTACAATAGCTGAGATTTCCGGTAATATGTCTAAAACGAGTAATCTCGCTATCGAAGCTTCTTCGAAAACCAACCAAGCTTCAAAAAGGGTTGATGAATTAGGCAGGTCAGCCCAGGAAATCGGAAAAGTTACCGAAACCATTACCGAGATATCGGAACAAACCAATTTACTGGCATTAAATGCCACAATTGAAGCGGCCAGGGCAGGGGAAGCAGGAAAAGGCTTTGCCGTTGTTGCCAATGAAATTAAAGAATTGGCAAAACAGACAGCCGAAGCTACTTTGGAAATTAAAAATAAAATTGAAAGCGTTCAGCAGGCAACGAGTCATACCGTCACGGAAATTAACGATGTTAGTGTGATCATAAAAGACCTGAGCGATATGTCTGCGGGTGTTGCATCGGCCGTTGAAGAGCAATCGGCAACAACACAGGAAATTGCAGGTAATGTCACCCAGGCATCGGAAGGGATTCGGGAGGTGACGGAGAGCGTTGCCCAGGCTGCAGCTGTCACTGGTGAGATTGCTTCAGAAATAGCTGAAGTAAACGTTTCTACTGATCAATTAAGAGAGAGTAGCATAGAGGTTAATAATAATGCTGCTGAACTGAAAGAACTGTCTGAATCACTGAAAAAGATGGTTGGAGAGTTTAAAGTTTAGAGGACTCCGGGATATTCGATTCAGCCCAGCCTCTTTGTAAAAGCTTCCTGGTTGATAAGAGGTTGGGCATGATCAGACCTTCCCGGTAATAATTGCAGTGAGTGTCTGGGATAAAAACAGTCTGCTGATATCATCACTGAAGTATTTTCAGAAGGTTGTATAGGGTACTATTATTCCTGTTGTCAGGGGATTTCAATAATTATCTCTTTACCTCCATAACCATGAACGCTGTCATGGGCACGTACGCGTATCTTTTTAACATGGTTTGGGATTTTTGCGCGCGGCAATGAACGGGTAAATGGGGCATGAGAATGAGGATGGAGAAGGATTCTGGTATCCAGAATGTTACCTTTCATGTCCAGAATTTCCCATTTATCAACATAGTGCTGCCAACCCTCATCATCATGTTGAACAGTTTCCCGGACCTGGATGGCGCTATCACCTGTGGTGTCTATCCGAACTTCTAGTACATCTGCTTCTCCGGCAAGGCCCAAGGTTACAGAAGAAAACAAAAACAAGACGGCGAATATGATCCTCTTCATAGGGTCTCCAGGTAGTTTTCGGCTGCCCAAAACCAGTCTATGGTGTGCCGGCTTCAACTGTATTCTGGCAATGAATATAGCCTGCGCTGGCTCATGGCCAAAACTTCGAATCTAATGCTATCTGAACAGCTGAGAAACTCAGGCCGGCAGTGCATGGACTGCATGCTAGTGCCTTGAAATTTCGGAGAAAGTATTGTGTTGTAGTGCCATGGCCACGGCTCGGGCCAATTGTTCAATACTAAAAGGTTTACGAATAAAATCAATAAGTCCGTCTTCCAGCAGTGTGCTAAGATCTGCATCCCGGACGAAGCCGGAAGAAATGACGACTTTAATTTTTGGATTTATCTCCTTGAGCTTATAGAAACATTCCGTACCGTCCATTACTGGCATGACCATGTCGAGGAGGACCATGTCTATTTCTTCCCGATGCTGCTGGTACATTTCAAGGGCTTGTTTGCCATCTACGGCTTTGAGCGTTGTGTAACCCAGCTTTTCAAGCATCATCTTTGCTGTTTCCCGGACGACGGATTCATCATCGACGATGAGTACACATCCTTCGCCGGTCTGCAGCGTTTCCCTTTCCAGGACCTGTCGCTCTTCGGCTTCGACAAGTGGCAGGTATATAAAAAAACTTGTTCCCTCACCCTCCTCGCTGCAAACGGTGATCAGGCCATTATGCTGTTGCACGGCACCGTACACTGCCGCCAGGCCTAATCCGGTTCCTTCGCTCTGTTTTTTCGTGGTAAAGAAAGGTTCAAAAATATTTTTAAGATGTTGCTTGGCAATGCCACAGCCGGTATCCTTTATTTCGATAAGTAAATATTGTCCAAGTTGGAGGTTCAGTGCTTCCTTGTCATTGAACGATTCGTCAATGAGGATATTTGCTGTGGCAAAGGTGAGTGTCCCGCCATCTGTCATGGCATGCCCCCCGTTAATACCAATATTGAGCAGACTGTTTTGCAGCTGGCTCCAGTCCCCCTCAACGATTGCAGATTCAGCGCTCAGGCGGGTTTCCAGGTTTATGCGTTTGTTCAGGCTGCGTTTGAGTATTTCGCAGGTGTTCATGATAACATTATGGATATTGACTGGTGCGAAGGCTACGCTTTCTTTCCTCGAAAAAGCAAGAAGTTTCTGGATAAGTTCGGCTGTTCTGCCAGAGGCTTCGGTTATAATCTTAACAAGTTTTTGATCCTCGGGCAGGACCTTGCTGCGTAAAAGTTCTGCTGCTCCAATTATGCCACTTAACATATTGTTGAAATCATGAGCGATGCCCCCGGCGAGCTGGCCAATTGCATCCATTTTCTGGCTATGGCGCAGGTGCAGATCCATTTCAACCTGTTCAGTGATATCATCAATACGGATTACGGCGCCTGCATTTACCAGGGCGATAAGTGGATAAATAGTCGTCGCATAGTACCCGACTTTTTCATCGGCATTCGTCTTGGTGTAGGAAAATGTTTTTACGGTACTGGTGGTGAGACTTTCGTTCACTGTTTGCGTATAGGGCTGAAGATCAGGGAAGATGGAAAACAACAATGAGCCACAGGCTTCTTCCTTCACAAACCCGGTTGCGGCTTTGGCAGCATCATTCCATTCCGTGACCATTACATTGGGATCAATACCAATTATGATTGAAGGCATGGAATTAATAATGCTGTCGAGATAAATCCTGTTCTCTTTATTGGTACGTTCCGAAACCGCTAGCGCACTGTTTTTCTCGTGCAGTTCAGCCATGGACTGGTTGAGTTCCTCGGTCATTTGAGAAAAGGCGCTGCCCAGGACATTGATTTCGTCAATAGGGTGTTTTTGCCAGCGGAACTTAGCCTTGTTCGCATAAAAGTCATCAATGGCCTTCTTGAGGTGGTAGAGCGGGATAGACAGATTGTTACTGAACCGATAAACAATTACCAGCAAAAGTATAACAGTGATAAAAACCATGTATATCGTCAGTTTCTTTAAAAAATCAATTGGCTGAAGCACCTCGCTCAGATAGCCGGTGGCAACCAGATACCAGTCGTAGCCTTCGAGCTTATCGATAAAAGCATACTTGTATCTTTCTTTATCCTCCGAAGGGTTTTTCCAAAGATATGTCAGGTAACCGTCTTCGCTTTTCTTAAGAAGTTCAAGAATATTTTCACCCTTGCTGTTGAGCAGTTCTCCCGGTTCGGCCCCCTTGACTTCTGGATGAATAAGGACATTGTTGTTTTCGTCGAAGAGGAAAAAATAACCTGAAGCATTAATTCTGATTGGACTTATGAGTTTGCGAAGATCTTCAACTCTAACAAGGTTGACGAATTCTTTACGATAGGAGGATGCGCCGACAATCCAGTGCCATTGGGGAAATTCCTGGACATAGGCCGCTTTCTTCCTGAAACTGTTATCCCTTGGGTTTTTCCAGTTATACTCGGTGTACCCGTTTCGTTTTGCTGCCCAGGCACGGCATCCTTCCGTTGTTGTACATTCGAATTGGGGAAGAAACGGATGGAGGTCAAGGTAGAGTTTGTCATTTTTTTCCTCCACGGCCACCATGTAGCCGCTGGAGCCGACTGACTGGGTATTGAAGTGCTGCTGGATGCTCTGTTTTGCTTCTTTCTCCGAAAGCTCGCCGTTCATATACTTGGTATATTGGGCTTGTATGTAGTCGATGTTTTTTTCAGTGATGCCACGTAGATAATTGCTAATTGCCGTACTTAGCAGAGACTGGGCAGCTCTATGGATATTCTGTTGAGTTTTGGCAAGTTCGGTGTGAGCATTTCTGGTGAGGGCGTTGCGCACAAGGTAGTAATTGAGAAAAAAGATCGCACAGATAGTAATGAGGATAAATGGTCCAAGATAGAGGGAGATGTTTGTTCGTATTTTCATAAAAGACTGTTTTCTTATGTAAAAAAGTGTATAGACTTTAGATATTGACGTATTGTAGCTGATACATTCTTCTTCTAAAATACCATGGGTATAGTCGAATTGAGCGATTTTTGGAAGAAGTGGATATTTCCAGGGTACCGCGGTAATAAGTAGCAGAAAATTTATTGAGTTGATATGACCACAATTTTTCCATATCATCTAAATATTGTAAAGCTGTAAACCTTGAAAAGCAAAAATAAAAAGGTGGCGGTTCTTGATAATAATTCCAAACGTATAGTGAATCTTCGGTGAGCTGGTTTTTCAAGAATCAGACACCGAATGATGAAAACACAATTGAAGTGGTTTTTGATAGAGGCTGAAACTTTTGAAGTTGTGTGCTATACAACAGGAAGTAATGAAAATAACTGTGGTAAAGATAGCGGAGCTAATTGGTATAATTTTCTTGTAAATATGCGGACATTTTATTTTTTTATTTGTTGTATCCTGGTGGTTGTGTCTGGTTGCGAAGGAGCTCAGAAACAAATTGTTCCTGAAGTGGCCTCTGTACAGATTGCACCACCCGTTACAGTCGAACATCTTATTCCTCGAAAGCAGAAGAAAGTCTTTGAATTTGTACAGATTGATGGTGAGAATTATGCCGTTCCATACCCATGGAGGGGCAGGAAAATAGCGCAAAAATCACCTGATCAAGAATCTCTTCAGCAAATTCCTCAGGAATTTACCAAGGATCAGAGCAGTATTTATCTGCAGAAAGAGGCCTGTGCTGCGTTTGTCACCATGGCTCTTGCTGCTCGCCAGGATAATATATATCTGCAGGTACATAGTGGTTTCCGCAGCGTTTGGTATCAGAGGAAAATTTTCACTCATCTCATGGCAGAAGGAAGAACGTGGGATGATCTTGTCCGTTATGTAGCACCTCCCGGTTATTCGCAACATATGCTTGGAATTGCCGTGGATCTTTATCCCAGCAACTGGCATTTTGCTTCGACTCCCGAGTATGCGTGGCTGAGAGCACATGCAGCCGAATTTAATTTTATGGAAAGCTATCCCGAGCACAACCTGGAAGGTTTCCCCTGGGAGGCCTGGCATTGGAAATATGTCAATTCTGAAAATATTGAGAAAGAAGCACCTGTGCAGGAAAAGGAACTGCCACCTCAGAAATTTGCCGACTATGTGGAGCCTGAACAGCAGAAGAAGTAAATATAGGTCACATTTTCGAAACGCTGTTCCCCCGGAAAACTACACATACGTTTATCTTTCCCCATCCTCAAATCAATACAAACTCATCTTTTCTTTATATCTTCATTTTTAAGAACGTATATCAGCATTATAAAAAGGATGAGGTCTGTAATTGAGGCAATCATATATAGAGAAAAATCAATGCCTACGAAGAGTGCCGGAGTATTTTCTTTTAAGTCTCCCAGCAGAAAATGAGAGAGCAGGAGGATGAGTTCGGAAAAAAGCGTCATCAGCAGAAGAGGAGCCGAGCTCAGGAAATTATTGGAAAAGAACCGCATACCTATACCGATTGATTCCAGGATTTTGCCGGATATATAATAGGTGGGTACAACATAGATAAACAACAGGCTGAAAAACAGGAAGGTGACGATTACAAATCCGGTGTTAGGGACTCCCGATGAAGCGGATATGAACAGCAACATCGTGAAGACGATCGGAACAGACATACACAATAAGACCAGGATATACCCACCAACATAGGTTTTGAATATATTGATGATAGAACTATATTTATCTTCAATTATTTCATAATACATCCCATAGATAACCGGACTGATGATCATTGGAGCCAGTATGCTCAGAAGATTGATGAGTTGTACAACTCCTCCTTCAGGAAGATAGACTGTTGTTTCACTGAGGAGACCAAGGGCTCCCAGAAATATCAAAATTGAAGGATGCGTACGAACAATATAAATAGCATAGAGCAGGTATGTTTTCAGGTTGAGTGAATTCATTGGTCGGGATTGTTAAGATAATAAAAATGTAAGGCGATTAGCCCCAGTATTTCACGTGTTTGCTGAGCTCATAGTCGAACCATTAAGGGCGATGCCGGTAAATGTAGACTCCGGTAGCAATCTATCGCAATCTCTTGATAACGAAGAGGATGTGCTCATCTAGGATATGCATTTGGCACAATAACCGAATTTGTATAGAATTTCAGTAAGCTATTGAAGATAACGGAGAGATTGAGCTTAAATAGCTAAAACTGCGTTTGTTCGACGAGAAAAAGAATAGCCTCTCATCACATATTGTCAGCCATTGTTTGTTGTTTTTGGCCTCGTATTCAAATGTATGTAACGGCCTGCTGCTATTTCGGTGGAAACTGGGCAAGAATTGCTTCAACCAGGCTGTTAACCATTGCAATATTATCTTCTGGTGATGGGTGGCTGCCATATATTTCCGAGCCTGTACCGCGCCATAGCAGAGTCGTTGATGTGTTGTCATAAACATCAATAACCAAGACAGCTAAATCATATTGATGAATATCCGTTCCGGTATCAAAACCAACTCCCCCATAACGATGATAAGAACCGAAGCCAAAACCAAAACCAGTATTGACAGGACTCGATTGGATTTTTGAACGTATAGAGAAATCATAGGTTACCAGAAAATCGTTATTGCGACTTTGGCCGAATCCTTTTTTAATGAGGACCCTGTCGATGGCCTGGTGCAAGCGCTTGTGTAACAGAGGATTTTTGATTCTGGCATCGGCGTTTTCTAAAACTCGTGGCGATTTCCAGCGATAGCTTCTTAATTCAGGAAACCTCATTTCCGTGTCATAGTCCTGACTTACCTGGACCCTTGAGCAACCCGAGAGAATGAGCAGCACCAGACTGAGTATGACCAGACAAGGCTTTTTCATAATTCCTCCTGAAATACTATTCATTTATCTGCAACTGGCAGATTGCGATATAGTTGAAAAACACTATCATACGACCTGGACTTCCTCCCATCTCCGTCTCTTGACGTTCATGACTCAAAGGGCAACCTGGCACTCAAGTCAAGGACCATATATTCTATAACGATAATGAGCACGAACGGAATAATGTGCAAGTAAGCTCATTCGTGAAAGGGCGGGTGCAGAGAGAGTGCGGTGCTTTGATCCTGGTCGGTTTTGATGATTTTGGGAGCGCGGCCTTCTTTGCAGCATCCTCTATTTCTTCCGAGAAAATAGCGAATGCAATTTGTTGGTTTGTAGACGTTTGTAATCTCCAATCACTCCGGACGTATCTTTTGAGCAGAAGAGGGATCGTTTACCGGCAGATATATCGCCATGGTGGTCATGCTGCTGGTGGATTCAACACGAAGAGCACCGCGGTGTTTCTTGATGATTGAATAACTGGCTGAAAGCCCCAGTCCCAGTCCTTTCTGGGTTCCTTTTTGTTTTGTGGAAAAATAGGGGTCAAAAATATGTGGGCGTACGTCATCAGCAATACCTGATCCTTTATCAGAGATGGCTATGCGTACATATTCTCCTGGCTTTCCAATCATGAGTTTCCTGACAAGTTCTGAGTCGTCATGGACAACAATCTGCTCTGCTTTTATGGAAATGGAACCTTCTTCTCCCAGGGCATCTTTGCTGTTTTCGATGATATTATGCAATACTTTGGTTATCAGACTGGCATCGGCGTAGGCTTGCAGAGCTGTATCGGGCAGCATCAGTTCAACAGGATATCTCTCCTGGTCTTTCATCGCTTGAATAACATCGCGAATAATTTCATTAATGGAGACCTTCTCAAGGGCAAGTGACTCGTTATGAGTGAAAGCAAGAAGTCGTTTCGTGAGTGAAGCGGCTTTTTGAGCTGCTTCTTCTATACTTTGTAAAAATTCAAGAGATCCAGAGTGATTCTCAAGATCCTTTTTCAACAACAAGAGGTTGCCAAGAATTATAAAGAGCAGATTGTTATAGTCATGTGCTATTCCTCCTGCAAATACACCGGCAGCTTCAAGCTTTTTGGCCATGAGCAGTTCTCTTTCCAGTGTTATCCTCTCGGTAATGTCACGATAAATAGTCATCTTGGAGACAGAGCCGTCAATGTTTTTAATGGGGGAGTTTGAGATAATATAGGTACGCCCGTTTTTGGGACTTTTTACTTCTGCTTCGGTATTATGTCCTTGAATTACCTTGTCGAAAGTACACCACTGGCATGGCTCATCAAGACCATGGAGGGTTTTATAGCACTTTTCCCCGGTGGCATCATAACCGACTTGATCTATCATTTTGGGGTTCATATAAAAGATGACAAAATTCGGAGAACAGATGTAGACGGCGTCAGTCATCGACTCCATCATGGATCGGTATTTCTCTTCGCTTTCCTCTAGCCTGCATTGTATTTGATTCTTTTCGCTTACATCAAGCATGAGGCCAACAATACCCGCCACATTACCGGCATGATCAGGGTAGGTCGATTTATAAAAGATGTAATCGCGGAGTTGTCCATTTGCACACTTTACTTTGGCCTCATACACTTGAAGGCCAGATGTTTTTAAAAGAGATTGGTCCTGCTGGTAATATGTATCGGCAAGCTTTCCGGGAATCTGATCCGGTAGATCATACAACGAGCAACCAATTATTGATTCAGGAGAAACGCCTAATATTTCCTCGGCAAAAGATTTGTTGCAGCCAAGATATATTCCGTTTTTATCTTTATAAAAGAGCGGGCTGGGAATTGTGTCAAACAGGGTCTTTTGAAAATGAATCTGATCTTCCAGTACCTTTGTTGACGAGTTTGTATCATTTGGAGTTGGTGAGATCCCTTTTTGCTGGAGCAGGTCTTCCAATTCCTTTACTCTTTGTTGCAGTTCTTTATAGCTTGGCTTGGCAGATGTTTCATGTTTCACGTTATACATTCTCTCCAAGATTATAAATTGGTTGCTTCAATTCTACCATCTTTTAATTATAAGGTTAAAAGAACCTAATTCAAAGAATATGTGCAATTGGAGCGAGTCAGGCCAAATTCTATTCTATGCTCAATATATATCTTTCATGATTCTGAACCGGCAGGTATTCGATGCGAGACTCAGGGGATCCTCTTTTGGTAAAAAAGACATGGTATTGATTTGTTTTGAAGATTTCATGTGACTATTCAAATATCCGGCCAAAGTGGTTTTCCTGGCCAGAGGACTACTTGTCTTTACCGATAAAATGTAATAGAAGGAAAGGCGCTGAGTCTATCCTCTTTATTATCTGGGGATTGCGGTAGATTTTTACGGCAGTGCTCTTGATGCCTCGACTATGAACTCCGTAGACAGGTGAAATCTTGGGGCTAAGATAAATTCTGCATGTGCAATATAGGTTATGGAATACATTCATTCTTGTTTAAAGCAGGCGATTGCCTTTGAATCTGCAGCGGAGAGGAAGTACAGAGAGTGCGGTCTGATAGCGTTGAAAGAGGGATACGCCAAGATAGCAATTCTGTTCAACGCGCTTTCAAGAGCAGAAGCCATACATGCGGCAAACCATCGGCGTGCATTGGAAAAAAATGACTATACAGGGGCCTTATCTGATTTTAAACAGTCTTCTCCTGAAAGCTCAACAAGGAAGAACCTGGAGATGGCGATGAATGCGGAACAGCATGAGTACCAGAAAATGTATCCCTCCTTTAGCCGGCAGATCTGGAAAAATTATGGTGACAACTTTTCTTCCAAAATTGCGTTGTTGTCTATCAGATGGGCAAGCGAGAGTGAGGCTGAACACTACGCCCTTCTCAAAGCAGCGCTGGCTGCGCTGAATGAAGGCAACGATGTCAGTGGAGGTGAATACTATCTCTGCAGTGTCTGTGGCAATATTCATTTTTCTGCACATATTCCAGAAGATCTCTGTAAAGTATGTGGTCATGACATTTCTTTTTTTGCCAGAGTAGAGGTTGGAGAATGACAGCTTTTAAAGAATCCTTCCATCTGGAGGGCGGAGAGCTTATTCGTCAGGTTACATTTGGCCTGAATGATGGGGTTGTTTCAATTTTTGCTCTGCTCGCCGGGCTTGCCGGAGCTGGTCAAGGTTCCGAGACCATCCTTATCACCCTGGTGGCGGCTTCGGTGGCGGGAGCACTCTCCATGGCAGCGGGCGAGTATGTCAGTAATAAAAGTGAGGCAGACTATTATCGTCATGAAATAGAACAGGAACGACTTGAGATTGAACTTTGCCCACATGTCGAGAAAGAGGAACTTCGGCTCATCTATCGCAGAAAAGGTTTCGAAGGAGAACTTCTTGAAGACATTGTCAACACCATCGTCAAAGACAAGGACCTCTGGGTGCGAGAGATGGTGGTTGATGAATTGGGGGTAGCTGATGCCGAGCCAGAAGATGGCTTTAAAACCTCAATCGTCATTCTCTTTGCCTTTTTTGGCGGTGCTGCGTTTCCTACCCTGCCATATATGCTTGCCGGTGTCTTTAACATGGGAGCACAGAGGACCTTTGTTATTGCAACCTGTGTCACAGTCTTCGGACTTTTTATGGCCGGTGCCATGAAGAAATTTGTTACCGGGGTGAATTGGCTCAAGTCAGGACTGGAAATGCTGGGTGTCGGTTTTTTTGCTTTTTCAATTTCCTACATCATCGGTTTGCTTATCCCAGGAGCAGGGGTGTAGAGTATTCGATAATACCAGTTTACTTTTTTTAAAAGTTGTATATTGGTGTGCTGTTATTATAGATGGCTACAGCAGTAGAGTTAACATCCACCTGGCCATTTGTTCGAAGATTGAGTGTAAGTTACTGAAACGGCACTTTTTTATATGACAAATCCCTCTTCCCCCAAAGCTGTGGAATTTGTTGTATATTACTGTTGCTGTGCTTCTATGTATTGAAAGATAAAACACTTTTGCCGGTCTTCACCGAAAAAATCATTGTATTTGTTGCGTGTATCTTGAATAATGACGGTCAGTGTGGGAGTGTTTTCAGCATTTGAGAAAGATACCCCATGTATTGATGATGTATTGATATTCCAGTTTCGATTTAATTTGATCGTGCGGTAAGTGAAGAGAAGTATCGTGGTGCAGGTAGAAAAAAGAGTTGCACACAGTTTATCGCCGGAGGTTTACAATGAAAATGATTTGTCCCCACTGCGGGGTTAAGGGTTCAGCCGATGACGCACTTCTCGGCAGAAAGGTACAGTGTCCGAAATGTACAGAAGTTTTCGAGGTTGGAGCTGAAGTTGTTGAAGCCATAGAAGTAGGTGAACTGGAACTAGAGCAGCTATCTGAGCAGGCAGATGAACAATTTGACATGGCCAGCGAAGAGGAAATAGACGATGTCTTCAGTAAGCTGCTGGCTGGCGATACAGGGGAGTCAGCGGCAGAAGATGCTCAAGATGATTTTGATTCATTGCTAGACGATGGAGAAGAAGCAGAGCAAGATGATGTTGTTGCTGCCTTATCTTCTCTTGAAGACGAGAGTGACGCAGAGAATGAGCTGATAGATGAAGATCAGCAGGATGAGACTCTCACTATTATTGAAGATTTTCCAGAAGGAACCATGCTTGACGAAGGTGATGATCAATTCCAAGAGGATCCTGGTGAGGAAGAGTTAAGCGCGGCTCTTAACGGTATTGATGACGAAGAGCTGTATGAAGAAGATACCCTGGAAGCCAAAGAAACCGAGGACATCGAGGAAGACGAAGAGAGGCTCGACTTCGAGGAGGGTTTTCTTGACGATGAAACAGATGAACAACAGACTTCTCCACCGGAAGATGAGATTGATGACGATGACGACCTGCCGGATGAACTTTTTGACGAAGAGCCTCCTGTCGAGACGAGTGCTGCTGATGATACGGAAAATGTTGACGAAGAGCTGAGTGGAGCAGATTCGTCTGCAGATGAGGAAGAAATAAGCTTCGACAGCGAGGAGATGTCGGACGAAAACGAAAATATCCTCAGTGCATCATTTCTTGATGAGCAGCTTGAGCAGGACGAGGATGAGTCGGCCGAGACTCCAGATGTGCAGAAATGCTCTGCCTGTGATCAATATGTCGATGCTGAGAACAAGTACGAGTCAGGAGGTAATGTTTACTGTTCAAAGTGTGTTCCGACTGATGTTGAACCCCCGAAGGGCGATGAGGAACTGAACGGAGATGGAGAGAGTGCTTTCCCCGGATTGTCTCAAGGTGCTGAAGAGAACGAGGCCGGCAATGGCGAGGCTCGCAGTGATGGTGCAGTAGGCAGATTTACTGTGACAACACTGATAAAGGACGCCTGGTATTATTCGAAGGGGGTTAAGGGCTCGATATGGGCTGGGCTCGCGGTTACGTATGTAGTGCTTTTTTGCGTAGCCTTTGTAAGTTTCTTTTTTAATATGAAAGTACTGTCCGGGCTTGAATCGATGTCTGCCATGCTTGTTGAGAGTGGTATCCAGATATTGATCAGTTTTTTCTCGTTTATTTTCTGGGCGGGTGTCTTGATGATTGCTGTGAACCGGGTTGGGCAACAGTATTTTTCCTGGAAAATGGTGTTTAGCCCCTTCAAACGATTTGGGGCCATGGTTGTTCTTGCCATATTACAAACAATTATGCTGACTATCGGCTTCTGTCTCTTTATTATTCCAGGGATATATCTCAGCGTAGGCTATATTCTTGCCATTCCCCTGGTTTTTATCCAAGGTCTTTCGCCGTGGCAGGCCTTGGAAACTTCAAGACAGGTAGTACATAAGCGCTGGTGGACGGTGTTCTTCGCCCTCATTGTCATGAGCCTAATTGTTTCACTATCAGCAGTTCTTCTGGGGGTTGGTCTTATCTGGACGGTGCCAATGTTCACTGTGATGATCGGAGTTCTCTTCTATCATCTCTGTGGTGAGGACGAGGCAGAAGAGGCGTTTGAGTGAGATTTACTCGCTTGCAAAGACGTTGAACGAAGATACAAAACACAATTTAATGCGCATCCATCTCCTCATGGGAGGATGTGCATTTCTTGTTTCCACCTCATTTATCGTCGGTAAGGCAATAACTGCAGGGCTTGATCCAGCCGTGTTAACACTGGTCCGTTTCGTCCTGGCCACCGCCTTTCTCTTTCCCTATGTGCAGAAAAATCATGGACTGCAGTTCAGCTGGTCGATGGTGGGACGCTGCGGTATTATCAGCCTTTCCCTCGTGGCATTTTTTTACTCAATGTTTCTTTCCTTACGATACACCAGTGCTTTGAACACCAGCGTTATTTTTACCCTGGTCCCTTCTATTTCCGGGGTATATGCAATGATACTGGTCAAGGAGAGGCTGACCAGGGCTAAAATGATAGCTCTTTTTTGCGGTATGGTTGGTGCTGTATGGGTTATCTCTCGTGGAGATCTAGGTCAACTCATTGCCATGCAATGGAACAGGGGCGATGTCATTTTTCTGGCAGGTTGTTTTGCAATGGGACTATACACCCCCCTTGTTCGGCTGTTCACCAGAAGTGAGTCGATGGTTGTCATGACTTTTTGGATTCTGGTAACTGGAAGTGTGTGGCTTCTTCTTCTTTCCGGACAGCATTTGGCCGCAGTTGAGTGGCAGATGGTTCCGGTTGAGATCTGGCTGGGCGTCTGTTATCTGGCCATGTTCACGACTGTTATCACCTTTTTTCTTACTCAATATTCCATCGCTTACCTTGGACCAACCCAGGTGATGTCCTATTCCTATCTTTACCCCTCACTGGTGCTGCTTTTAGATATATTTATGGGCAATGGACTGCCTGAGTTGAAGGTCGTTCCAGGCGTGCTGGTGGTACTTGCTGCAATGTTTGTGATTCAGTGGACGGCGAAAAAGGGTGGCCCCTGAGCTCAAGCGGTATTAAGAGGGTAGTCGGCTTCGAGTGTATGGGTGGCACCTTTGCTCGCAAGTTTGCTGGAATATAAGTGAAAATGGTCTACATCAAACTCTTCAAATTTGAGGAAGGCATTTCCGGCGAGAAAGCTGGTGATCCTATGTATCGGTGGATTGTTCAACCGGGCCAAAGTTATATGAGGTGAAAATTTCCTGTTATCGGGTGGCAGGCCGCACTCGATCAGGCAGGTGTCGATTTTTCGTTTCAGTTTGATCAGCTGATCCGTTGAGTGCAGGCCGGCCCATATAACTCGGGGCTTGCCGCGCGGTGGGAAATGACCAACTCCCTGGATAGCCACTCTGAATGGTGAGGTGTTTATTGTGTTGAGGTTTTCTTTGATATCCTTAAACAATGCGCCCTCCACTTCGCCAATGAAACGCAGGGTGATATGAATCTGTTCTTCAGGTACTGGTCGTGCACCGGGCAAAGACCTGCCCATGGCATGAAGTTGTTGACGTAGTGCTTCTGGAATCGAAACCGCAGTGAAAAGACGAATCATAAGAAGTAGGTTTTGTTTTGAGAGTAGATAATTATATGTCTATTCTTCATTTCACCTGAGTTAACTTCCGGTGAGTATAGTGTGATTGTAATACTATCAGTCGGCTTGCCAATGGGAGTGCAGCGAAAAAGCCACAGCCAAACAGACACAATGTTCATGATAATTCAGGCTGAGTCGAATCCCTCCAGCGTAAAATGCGCAGCTGTACAGCTTAGTAATAGGTACTGGCAAGTGGTTAGCCTTTTTAAAATCCCTCCTCAGTCCACTACCTGTGCATACTGGCGATCTTCAGCTTCAGCAATTGACAGATCGAGGAAACTGGCAGCCCTTTGTTCCATCCAAAAACATTCTTGTTGAGGTTCATTAACAAATCCCACATGGCCGCCATATTTGGGGATTTCCAGAAAGAGACTGTTGTTCTTTGCCGCATCGTCATGTGGATAGCAGCTGGATGGCAAAAAAGGGTCATCCTGGGCCTGTACCAGGAGGGTGGGCACCGTGATTTCCTGGAGAAACTGTTTGGATGAACATTTTCCATAATAATCCGCAGCATCTTTAAAACCATGGATTGGTCCGGTATATTTGTCATCAAAAGGGACAAATGATTTCATTGTCCGTAAGCCCTCGGTGTTGTAAAGATCAGGAAACATCTTGGCTTTGATACGAATTTTTTCCCGCAGACCACGCATGAAATATTCCATGTATATTCGATTCGTCCAGTGATTCATGATTTCTCCTGAATCGGCAAGGAGGACCGGTACGGAAAAGACAGCAGCTTTCTTCACAGGTTCGGGAACTCTTTCAGGTGCCTCACCCAGATACTTAAGGGTTTGATTTCCACCCATACTGAAGCCGATGAGGGCAGCATAAGAATAATTCCCGGAAGTGAGTCCATGGGTAAGGACGGTGTGCAGATCGTCTGTTACCCCAGAGTGGTAGAGACGCGGTAAGCTGTTCATTTCGCCGGAGCAACCTCTGAAATTCAGACAGATAACGTCCCAACCTTTGCTGTTGAGATGTGCAGCCATGCCAAGCATGTATTTTTTTCTCGAATTTCCCTCCAGACCATGGCTGACAACTGCCAGTTTGTCGCCGTATTTCTTCTGTCGATGAAAGTGCCAGTCAATATCGATGAAATCGCCATCATCGGTTTCAAGGCGTTGTCTTTGCGGATGAGTTTGAGGTGTTGCTCGGAAAAGCGTGGGGTAGAGTGTCTGGATATGCCCTATTCGAAAGGGCAGGGATGGTAAGTAGCGAGATGTTGGAATAATTGGCATGAGCTACTTGTTCCCGGAAGAAAGATGGAGTATGGCCTGATTGGCTATATAGAGGCCGAATATTCCGGTTAAGGTTGGCAGGCTGCCAAGAACATTGCGTTGTCGTCCCCTGTCTGAAAAAGGAGTGTCAATTTCTTTCTCCTCAGGTAATTGATAATCGAAGTCAATTTTTTCTGTTGAATAAACACATGAAATTCCTCGGCCGATATTGCGGCGCCGCAGTCTTTTACGTATGTGCTTGGCCAATGGGCAGTTGCTGCTGTCAAAAATATCGCCATAGCGGATCTTTGTGGGGTCGGTGCGCAGGGCAGCTCCCATGGAGGAAATTGTCGGGATACCACCGTGGTAAGCCGCACATAACAGTTGGGTTTTCGGGTTGAGCGAGTCAATTGCATCAATAAGGAGATCTGGTGCAGGGGTAAGTATCTGCGAAGCAGTATCCTCTGCAGCAAATATTTCCTGGGCTTCTACGATACAATCCGGATTTATGGCAAGAACCCGTTCTTTGGCTACTTCGACCTTGGGGCGATTGAGATTTGTTGTCAAGGCAAGGATCTGGCGATTGATATTGGAAGGCTGAAGGGTGTCAAAATCGATCAGCCGAAAATGGCCGACACCGGCGCGGGCCAATCCTTCAAGCGCATGTCCACCAACGGCGCCAAGGCCAACAATGGTGACGCTGCTCTGTTGTACCCTGGAAAATTTCTCCTCTCCTATCAATTGTATGATTCTGGTGAATCGTTCCATAGTATTACCGATGATGGCTTTCACTATCCATCCAGCTAAATTGACAGTAAAGCGGCTCTTTGCCGTTCATGGATGCGCTTTTCATTTTTTTTCTGATCAGCGCCTGGAAGGTAGAAGAAAGAGGAAATTAACAGGAGGTATCTACTCATTCCAGGAAAACATTTTTGCTCCAATCGCAAGAGCAACAGCTGTGAATACAACAAGAAAGATACATTCTGATTGCACATCTGTAAAGGTGGCTCCCTCGCTCATAATTTTCCTAATAGCCTGTATCATATGGGTCAGGGGCAGCGTATGGGAGAGTGTTTTCAGCCATGCCGGTGAACCTTCCAGCGAAAACCAGACCTCGGAGAGAAACATCATAGGCCAGCTGATAAAATTGAGAACTCCGCTGGTAAATTCTTCACTGATTCCTCGTGCTGCCAGAATAAGACCAAGGGAACAAAGGCTCAGACCGCCAAGAAAAAAGAAAAAGAATATCAGTGTTATGGAGCCAAGTACATGGAAATCGAATATGAGATCGGCGCCAAACCAGATGACAGCAAGGGTAAACATCAGCAGGAAAATTCTGGAGAGGGTCTGGGCGCTTAAGTATTCGAGCGGCGTCAAAGGAGTTGCTTTAAGCCTTTTCAGTGCCCCATTCTTGCGATAGCGCACCACAACATATCCCACCCCCCAGAGTGCAGAAAACATCATATTCATTCCTAAAAGACCTGGAAAAAACCAGTCAATATAGCGAATTTCCTCACCCTTGATTGTCCTCTTATTGGCAATCTTTTCCGGATTGGTCAGAAAAGATGCAAGAAAAAGCTTTTCGACAAGATACCCTTTCGGTGATGAATCATTTATCCAGTAGGTATGATCTGGAGATTGCCTGTCGAGAAGTAAGTCTATTTTATGCCGTCGCAGCATTTGCTCTCCCGAGCTTTTGTCCCTCACCGGAATAAAAACAAGATGATCTCCACTCTGGAAAGCCGGTGGAATGGTGCTGTCAACAAAAAGTGTTTCATGAGTCGGTGCTGGATAAATTCCCACTGTAAATTTTTGAAAATTTTTACCTTCAAAAATAAAGCTAAAGCCGATGATAATGAGAAACGGAAAAGCAAAATTCCAGCCGAATGCTGCTTTATCTCGGAAAAATTCGTAATTTCGGGCCATAAATATTGCCCAGATTCTCTTCCAGTTCATGATATCTGTTTGGTTCAGTAGTAGTTAAATATTATGTAGTTAGTCGCGAAGCTGCCGACCCGTCAGGCGTAGAAAAACATCTTCCAAATTGGCAGCACCTATTGACATTCCTGAAAGGTTCGCACCCAGATTGGTCAGCTGGCTAATGACTGTATGAATATCGTCACAATCTATGCGGATTCGGTTGTGTTCATGTGACCAACTGTTTGGCAGAGCTTCTAAAACATTCCTGTCGAAGTCCACAGGAAGGAAAATAGAGCTGCTGCCGCAGTGGGTTTCTATTAATTCCTGCGGACTGCCTTCTGCAATGATTTCCCCTTGATCCATGATCGCCACTCTGTCGCAGAGATACTGGGCTTCTTCCATTGAGTGTGTTGTGAGTATAACTGTTTTACCTTCCTCCTTAATCTCGTTGACAATGGTCCAGAGGTTCCTGCGTGCCTGGGGATCGAGGCCGGTTGATGGTTCATCAAGAAAAATCAGGTTTGGTTTGTTAATCAGGGCCAGAGCGAGAAGAAGACGTTGCAGTTGTCCGCCGGAGAGTTTGTTGTTCATCCTCTTGAGTATGGGCTCAAGCTGACATTTTTGAATGAGGATATGGAGATCTTCAGGCTCTGAAAAAAGACTGGCAAAGGTCCTTAAGGTTTCTTTCACCGTGAGAAAATTTAACAGAGAGGTATGTTGAAACTGGATACCTACTTCCTCCCTGAATGATTGTGTCCTGGGTTTACCTCTATAAAGAATTTCTCCAGAGGTCGGTTCGATTATGTCTTCTATGATCTCTATCGCCGTGGTCTTCCCTGCACCGTTCGGTCCAAGCAGTCCCAGGCAGACTCCCTCGGGAAAATTTAAAGAAAAATTATTTACTGCAATTGTGTTTTTATACACTTTACGCAGGTTACGAACTTCAAGTATCGGCTGCTTGCTATACATCGGCTACTATATCTGAGGAGGCTAGACTTTTATAAACACAACTGAAACTGGAAAGACTTTTTTCCATTTCAGGGTTTCATTCGATGATCCCGGCACAACAGCCATATAATAAAGGAAATTTCGGCAATGTCATGCACTAATTTTTTACTTGACATTGGACGAGGTAAAAATTAATATTAGTAATTATTCCTATTAAAGGAGTGGTATGCAGCTGAGAATGACAAACCAGCGTGAGATGATTCTCAAGGAGTTGGAAAAAAGCAAGGATCATCTCACTGCCGATGAGCTTTATGAGCGTGTGAAGAAGATGATGCCGAGGATCAGCCTGGCGACGGTATACCGCAATTTGGAGATACTTTCGGAAGTGGGTCTCATTGGCAAGCTCGAGGTCAGTGGTCGGCAAAAACGTTTTGACTGGGAAACAAGAGAACATGATCATGTTCATTGCATCCAGTGTAATCGAGTGGATAATATTGAGCTGGATCGAACCAAAATTGATGTTGCAGCTTCCGAATCCATCAGTGGATATAGGATAACCGGTTACCGCCTGGAGTTTTCAGGATTATGTACTGAGTGTGCAAATATTAAAAAGAAAGATAAGGAGACTTGATAATGGCTGGATGTGGATGTGCATGCGGTGCTAAGCAATTGACGGAAGAGCAGAAAAAGATTCTCACAGCATTTAAGAATAGCGAAAAACCCGCAGGAGCAAAGGATATAGCTGAAGCAACTGGTATTGATAAAAAAATTGTCAGCAGTACCATTTCCAAGTTAAAGAAGGACAACCTTCTTGACAGTCCGGTTAGATGTAAATATGGAATTACTGGAGACGGAATTAACGCCTTGAAATAAGTTGCAAAGTAGCTAGAGTTGAACTGTCACACAAAAGTTGAAAGCCCGCTGAAGATCAATCTCTTCAGCGGGCTTTTTTGGTCAAGGAAATTTATTTACTTGAGCCAGACAAATGGAACAGGTCTTTCTTTCAGGTACGGCGTGTTTAAGAAGTTAACAGGTAGACTCCTAAAACAGCAATCACAGCACCTGTGATTGCCCGAACGGAGACATGCTCTTTATGAAGAAAAATAGAAAATGGAATAATGAATATTGGTACAAGCGAGAAGATTGTTGAAGCCACTCCAGTTGGAATATAGTGCAGCGCTAAAAGGGCAAGAGAGACGCCAAGGAAGGGACCAATTGCGGCTCCGATAGAGGTATATATCATTGCTTTGCTATCAGAGCAGGCGCTTCGTACATTCACCCAGCGTCCGGTAATGGAAAAAAACAGGATAAAGCAGGCAAAAGCAGCAAGAGCTCTGACTTGGGTTGAGGAAAATGCGTCCAGGTAGCCATCCGTGGTTTGCATTCCGGCCTTACTCAAAACCATACCGCAGGCCTGGCCTAACATGGCCATAATGCCGTAGAAAACTCCAATGACGGTAATGTCGCGTTGGGGTCTGTGCCGTTTGGCAGAGTGCCTCTTGTTCTTCTCCATGACAACCATGCCAACGCCGATAAGCGTCACCCCTATACCCAGCCACTGGTAAAGGAGGTACTTCTCACCCAGAAAAAGCCAACCTATAACAGCGGCAGTAGGAGCAGCAAGACTATGGAGGAGCATGGCCACTCGTGGTCCTAATTCGACAAGGGCCTTAAAAAGAAAGAGATCACCAATAAAAAAGCCAACGACCCCGGAAAGTCCGAGAAGTATCCAGGCATGTAGGGGAAATGACATGGGAAGGAGAGTGCCGTTCCGTAAAAATAAAAATATACTGAAAAGGAGGAGTGCTTCAGCAAGCCTGATGATGTTCACAGGCGTTGGGCCAACTCTTTTTGAAGCGGCCTCGAAGAACTGGACACTGATGGTCCAGCACAAAACGGTGCATAACGCAATTGCTATACCTGAAAGTTCCATCGTGTGTTGTGTCGTAGAGATTTTTTTATGTTAGGAAGACATTGTAGTCTCCCTATGTAGAAGCTTTGGCAGGAAGTCGGAGCTTCTCCTGTGTTCATATGGCAGTATTTAGGTGGAAAATTTTGAAAATACAACAAATAATTCTCCTGATGTAACATTGAAAATCTTTTAGCATCCGCGGGGGAGAGACGGAGGCAGCAACGAGGATCTTCTTTAGTGTGAGGATACTTCGTTTTGAGTTGACTTTTACGTAAAATGCAAATTAAAATATGTACACTTTAAGTGCATATCGTACGGTATGACTCAATTGAAAACCCCTTGAAAATTATTTCAGGGGTTTGTATTCGCAGAAACGGACAATGCTGTATCTCATAGTATTGTCAAGATATTTGAAAAACAGGACTTCTCTGAAGATATATAATGAAGGCAAAATATAGTGTTACGGGTTCAGGAAAAGCTGTCGTGCTTCTACATGGTTCCATGGCAATGAAAACGCAGTGGCGTCAGTTGATAAAGGAGTTGCAACAGGATTATCGCATAATAACCATGGATTTGAGTGGTTATGGCGGCACCCCTTTCCCTGGGAATCCGGACGCATACAGCCTGAAATATGAATCAGATCTGCTCAACGAGGTGCTCTCGGCAACCTTGGAAGAGCATGAACCCTATCATCTCGTCGGTCATTCCTATGGCGGTGCAGTTGCCCTGCATCACGCCTATCATCAGGGAGAACGAGTCCACAGTCTTATTGCTATCGAACCAATGTCGTATCATCTCCTTGCTGAAGATGATGAGAATCTTCTCATTTCCGAAGCGATGATTGAAGAGATTCTTCGAGATATAGCTCAAAATAAGAGCAGAGCCGGAGCCGAAAAATTTATTGATCTGTGGATGTCTCCCGGCACATTCAACAGATTGAGTGAGCTGGAGAAGCAGGTGCTGAGTAAAGGGGTCAAAAAAATGGTCTTGGATTTTAAAGCTGCAAAGACAGAACCCTTAACAACACATGACTTGAAGCGGTTGCCCGGTCTTTTTTCTTTGATTGCCGGTAAACAAAGTCCTCCATATTCTTTATGTATCACCAAACGTATAGCCAGTATCCACCCAGGCAGTGAACTGTTCTGGGTGGATGGCGGGCACTTTTCCCCGGTTTCTCATGCTCATCAGGTCAACCCGCTCATTCATGCTCTTCTCAAGGAAGCAGATGATCATCTCACCGGTCGGCTTATCGAGCATTCCTACGAGATCCTGGAGAATTAAAAGGAGATTTGATTCTATTTCTGAAAACGGGTGATAATGTTGGTGCCCACAGGAAGAGGTGTAATTTTCTCTTTACTGTATCAGCTATAATCCCCAACTTCTATTGGTGTTTCTCTACTGATATTGTTGAGACGTTGAACATAACGGGTGAGTATCTCATTGCGTTCCGCTGTATTGAGGTGTGCTGGTCCCCAGGCAATATTTGGTGCTAATATCCGAAAGCCCACAAACTCAAGTATTCCCCTATGGATAGGGCGTAGGACTCCGTTAATATCACCGTTAAAACCTCCGGGGAGGTAGGCTTCCTCCGGCCCTCCGGTGGTGAGTGAGAGCATTGCGATTTTATCTTTGAAAATTCCGTCATTATAAAACTTGCCATTCCCATAGGTACGGCCCATGGCAAATACCCGGTCGACCCAGCCTTTCAGCGGTGCCGGCAGACCGAACCACCATAGTGGAAATTGCCAGATCATTAATTCGCACCATTCGATTTTTTGCAGTTCTGTCTCAATTTCTTTTGAAAAACCGTTACTCTCGCTGGCATGTATCTCCTCAACCTGCTGTTTGAAGAAATCTTTATCTTTGAAACCAGAAAAGTTGTGTCTTCCTGACACAGGATTAAAACTCATTTCATGGAGGTCTGAGACCTGTACCTCATGACCTGTTTTACTCAGAGTTGAAACAGCCGTCTTCAGCATTGCTCCGTTAAAACTCTTTGGTTCTGGATGGTAATAAACGATAAATATTTTCATAGTAGTAGTCCCTCCATGTTGTTAAAAACACCTTACCAGTGTGCTATTTCAAATAATCCTTACCTGCCTTCCAGGCATCTCCAACCTTCTTGCCAAGACTCCAGTAGCGGTTATCCGGCATGGTCAGAATGAATGGTTCAATTTGAGTGACATCTGGCACTCCATCGTTAAGATATTTTTCTTCGCACCAAGTACCTGTTATTTCGCCAATAAATACCGTGTTTGTCGGTAATTCAATCGATTCGTAAAGCTTCATCTCCAGGTTGAGCGGGCATTCACGGATAAGTGGGGCATTTTTCAATTCGCCATAAAAGATATTGAAAAGGTGAGATTTATCTGTTTTGCGGGCAGAGACTAATCCTACATAATCTGTCACGCTAACCATTGCTGAGTTTGGCATACAGAGGCTGAATTCCTGGTTTTTACTGACTCCTTGATGACTCATATGACTATTGTTGACACTAATAGCTATGAGTGGAGGCTGAAAATTAACTCTGGTTGCCCAGGCCAGGGCCATGAAATTTGGTACTCCATCAAGATGGGTGCCAAGGATGAGTTGCGTTGTTGGCAAAGCATATAGTTTAGGATTAAACGGCGTATGTGACATATCTCAAGTTCTCCTTTTGGTTTCCTAATTGGAAATTTCGATAATAACGCTGGCAATTATACCCAGCGGTCCACCACCTTGAGTGTTGCCAGTGACTAAAAGAATGCTGCTCCATATAGAGATGACGATGACAGAAACGACCATGACAGAGAAGAACATGAATATAATTTTCTCCGTCATACTGATACTTTGAAAAAGATTCTTTAGAACCTCTTTCTCTCTATATTCCTGGTTGTTGTAATTATGTTTCATTGCTGTTTGCGATATCGAGTAGATGAATCAAAAATGTGTGTACACACAATTATGAAAAATTAAAAAAAAAATTAGCCGCTGCTGAGTTTTCTACTTGCTCGTGCTGTAAGTTCAGTAAGCACAGATCCCTGTTCTTTCCCAAGAATTTTACTGTAGCGTTCATAGAGGCCCAGCCAGGCTTTCTGAATCTGCGGTTGTCGCAGGAGCCCTTGATCAGTGGGGAAGATATAGGTGCTGCGACCTTCTGTTTTTTTTGTTATCAAGCCCTTATGAACGAGGGCATCAACGAAACGTGATACTGTTGACGGCGCCATATGCAGATGGGCTGCCAGTTCTTTCTGCGAAATTCCAGGTGTTTCAATTGCCAGGGTCAGCAGGAAGGCATATGAGGGAGTCATACCCACATTGGCGAATTCTTCTTCTCCCATTTTGGTGATTACCCTGGCTAGGGAGTTAGCAGTAAAAAATAAACAGCACTCAAGTTTATTGGTCGTTTTGTCGTCCATGATCTTCCCCGATTTCGTTGTACATACAAGTATTGCAGCAGCGAGTTGTTGTCAAGAAAAAAATAGTCATTGGATTGCAATTGATCTATGGCTGATCTGGCGGGTAAGCATTCTTTCTGTTATGCCCTCAATGCTCCGCTTCAGTTCTCCAAAACGCATCAGCCCCTCAATAGCTAAATGATAGATGATCATTGGCTTCAACTTGCCTCCCATTAATTGGAGAGTTCGCTCAAAAAACAACGATATTTTCTGCCGGATAAAATCTTGGTTGTGCATGGTGTGATCATTTTTAACTCCAATACTATACCAAATGTAAGTACCTGTCATAAATGACAGTACTTGTAAAACAATAACTGCAACACTATAGTCTGGCTTTAAGCGAAAAGACAAGGTCATGAGATATGATTTTGAAAGAATTTTGAAGCTATGAGATTTGAATAAAAGATGTTCTTGAGAAAGGAGAAATCATGCAAGTACTGGCGATAAACGGAAGTCCACGAAAAGGCGGAAACACTGAAATGTTATTACAAGCAGTACTCAAACCTCTGGAAAAGAGCGGTTGGGAGACTGAGTATGTTCAAGTTGGAGGCAAACCAATTCGCGGTTGCATTGCCTGCGGCAAATGCTTTGAAAAAAAGAACATGCAATGTGCGGCCCACAAAGACATTTTTAACGAAATAATGGCAAAGATGGTCAAGGCCGATGCACTGATTCTTGGTTCGCCCACGTACTTCACCGACGTCAGCAGTGAAATGAAGGCTCTCATGGATCGTTCCGGGTATGTTGCAATCGCCAATGGCAGGGTCTTCAAGGGGAAAATTGGTGCGGCAGTGGTTGCTGCGAGACGTGCCGGAGCCACCCATGTGTTTGACAGCATCAATCATCTGTTTTTGATGAATCAGATGATTGTGCCGGGATCAACCTATTGGAATTTGGGCCTTGGCCGTGATAAAGGTGAAGTGGCAGCGGATACAGAAGGCTTAAATAATATGCAAAATCTTGGTGAAACCATTGCCTGGTTGGGGGCTGCAATCGAACCGCACAGGCAGACTTTTCCAGCACCGATTTCCTGAAGATTTACGCTTAAAACTCTTTTCACCTTAAAGTAATGGGGTGTCTTCAGCCCCATTACCTGCGTACTCTCTTTGGGTCCCGTCATTTGTTTCTCCTGCCAATTTCAACTTCTTTGCTTGAAACGGACAATTAGTACTGGCTTTTAAAAGCCTCCAGGGAGATCTTATCGGCCAAAGCTATGAGCACTGCAACTGTTGATTGGTTAAAACGATTTGATTTCGATACCATCCCTGTATACATTTGCCACTGATATGATCCGTCAAGAGCACTCAACAAAGGTATCAGCACTAACATGTATTTGTCCCCAGATGAGTTTGTTGTAACCACTACTACAATTACGAAAAGTCCACGGCCACGAATTTCCACGCTGCTGGAAAAGGGAAGTGGCGTACTCAATGAGGATGACCTCCTGCTTGGCAGAAGGACCTATGGCGTTTTTGATGGAGCCACCAGTCTGGTTTCGGGGACTTTTAAAAATGGCAGTACCGGTGGGAAAATGGCGGCTATTATCAGTAAGACCGCTTTTGCCGATGAGAGTAGAACTCTTACCAGCTCAGCAATTGCAGCCAATCGTCAAATACGAGAGGAGTGCCGAACGGCGGGAATTAATCTCCAGCGCAAGGAAGAGCTGTGGTCATGTTCCGCTGCTGTGGTCCGGCTGTTGGGAGATCACTTCGACTGGTGCCAGATCGGGGACTGTCAGATTCTGGTAATCAGAGAGAATGGGAGCTACACCTTACTTGGAGAAAATCCAGATCAGGATATCGAAACACTTCAACTCTGGAGGCAGAAAGCCAGTACTCCCAATGGTACGATAATGGAGGTTATGTCACGCGAAATTCTGGAAGTCCGCCGCAGAACAAATATTGATTTCGGCGTCTTTAACGGAGAGCCTGAAGCCATGAATTTCTTGAAAAGTGGCAGCGAGCCATTAGCGGGAGTAGCGGATATCCTCCTGTTCAGTGACGGCCTCTTACTTCCTCAGTGTGATCCAGGGGCCTTGCCGGCCTGGGAGCAGTTCATCAATTTGTATAGAAAAGGTGGGCTCCGCGGAATTAGAACCCACGTCAGAGATCTACAGCTTGGAGATATTGGCTGCAGTACATATCCCCGCTTTAAAACCCATGATGATATAAGTGGTGTTGCTCTCAGCTTCGAAGAGAGATAAGCCCTGAATTCAGTGTGGCTTTTCGCACTCTATAGTCTTCTCAAAACAGGATGTTTATTGCCAAGTTCATCCACCGCAACATAGGTGAAGGCTGCCTGTGTCACTTTATATCTTTTTTCGCTATGCTTATCCAGGCCTTGAACTGGTTTGACCCAGATCTCGAGATTGATGGTAATCGAAGTTGTTCCAATTTTTTGAATTTTACCGTAGCAACAGACAACATCGCCAACATGGACTGGTTTAAGAAATTTGAAAGTATCAACGGCAACAGTAACCACCCGAGATTCAGATATCTCCTTGGCCAGAATACCACCGGCAATATCCATCTGCGACATGATCCAGCCTCCAAAAATATCACCATGTGGATTGGTATCAGCCGGCATGGCAAGGGTTCTTAGGACCAGATCTCCCAGGGGCTCTTCTCTCGTTGTCATTATTTCACGGCCTGTAGAGTTGTAGGTTTCGGGCAAATTTTTTAAAGCAAATATCTTAAAAATTATACACTGGTCGCGCACCTGGTTGTTGATAGTACCGCATCATTTGTGGAGCGAGTCGTTGCAGGGTTGCCATCCGATTCTGCGGATTAGGATGAGTACTTAAAAATTGAGGACTTTTAGAGCCACCACCGACAGCAGCCATTTTTTGCCAAAGCGACGTAGCTGAATATGGGTTGTAGCCGGCTCTTGCAGCAAGCTCAATACCAATACGGTCGGCTTCGGTTTCAGCCGTGCGACTGTTCGGCAACTGTACAGCCAGCTGGGCGGCTAGTGCGGCGCCGGTAAGTGTCGCGTCGCCGTACTTCGTACCTCCGGCGGCAACGGCAACTGTACTGAGACCAAGTTGCGAGGCAAGGGCCACGGACATTTTTTCAGCAGTGTGATTTGCGATGGCATGGGAGATTTCATGTCCGATAACCTGAGCCAGTTCATCATCGGTTGGTTTGACTTTTTGAATCAGACCAGTATAGATAGCCATCTTGCCGCCAGCCATGCACCAGGCATTAACTGTTTCAGGATCATCTATTACCTTGATATCCCACTGCCAGCTCCTGGTTGCCGGGTAAAGCTGAACTGTCTGGGCTATAATTCTTCCGGTGATATGGCGGACTCGTGCAGTGATCTGCGGGTCGGCATCAATTTTTCCAGATTTCTTAAAAGGTGCCAGAGTTTCCACATAGGCACTTTTGGAAGCTGTTATCGCCTGTTGAGGTGAGACAAGCATAAGTTGTTGACGGCCAGTCGGACTCACGGCACAGGCCGAACAAATGAAAAGAGTAATGAGGATAATATATTTTTTCATCGTTTTATACCTGATTGTATTAATCTTTCACTCATTTGCTGTTTCTTGCTTTCAAGCCTGTATCTGCTCATCTGAAAGCATTGTGTCAATAAAGTCGAGGACGAACTGGCGCTGTGCACTGGTGGCATAACCAATGCATTCGCAGTGCAGATTGGTAGTACTGCGTACCAGCAACTCGAATCGTACGCTCTGCTTATCAATTTCGACTCCCAGGGTATAAGGCCCGCAATCCTTGTGACCCTGTTGTTTTTCATTCAGCAGGTCAGGTGGGATTTCAATCCAGTAAAGACCAGCCATCGAGGCCTGTTTCAGCGAGCGTCTAAGATAAGAATCAATGTTGTCTCTTTCCATGGGTGAGAGTTCGTCTATAACAATCTGGCGCATAGTTCTCTTTCAGTTTGAGGTTAATTTAAATCAACAGCGAGCAGGACGGTTGATATCAATTTAAAGTAACGGCATATGCCGTCACAGATCCAGGCAGGTTGTATCAATATTAAGATTTTCACAACCATCCTCACGTACCACGACCATATTCTCAAGGCGTATTCCGCCCCAACCGGGAATATAGATACCGGGCTCTATGGTGATGACCATACCTGCCTGAAGTCTTTTCCTGTTTTTATGTGATACTCCTGGCTGTTCATGTACGGCCATTCCCACTCCGTGTCCAAGTGAATGACCGAAATACTTTCCATATCCAGCTTCAATAATCACATCGCGTGCGGCTTTATCTATTTGACGGCCACTGGCTCCGGCCCGGACTGCAGCAATGCCCTTGAGTTGGGCCCGGCGTACTATGCGATGTATCTTGAGATACTCCTTATCGGCTTTACCGCAATAGAATGATCTGGTCATATCAGAACAATAACCATCTAGTATCAGGCCCATATCGATGACGACAGGGTTGTTTTGCAGGCGCCTTGTGTTTCCTGGTATTGCATGGGGCAGGGAGCTTTCTGCTCCTGCGGCGACAATAGTGTCAAAGCTCTCTCTCTCTGCACCCCGATTTCTCATGAGTGTACTTAACCTTAAGGCAACATCAGTTTCGGTTTCTGTTCCGCTAAGGGAATGGTAGACCTCTTGAAAAATCTCTTCATTGAGCCGTACAGACTTGCGTATCCGTTCAATTTCATCCTCGCTCTTAATAACACGCATCCGTTCAACAAGGCTGCCGAGAGGGATTATGTCGATGTTGTTTCTTCGACCAAGATCAAAGAACTTTTCCGCAGTGGAATACAGGGTATAATTACTTTCAAAACCAAATCTTCTAATGCCAAAATCGGTCAGGAGTTCTTTGAGTAGCGGCAGCACTCCTCTGGAATGGAGTATGACCTTATAGCCGCGGCTTTCCTTTTCAGCCTGTTCCAGGAATCTGGAATCGGTGATGAGGTAAGGTGTTCCCTGCCTTCTGATGAGCAAGAGCCCGGAAGATTCGGTTATGCCATGATCAGGAACCGTGTAGCCGCTGATGTAGCGGCGATTTTCCGGCTGGCTGATCAGCACAGCGTCAAGTTTTCTGGCGGCCAGGCTTTGGCGCAGTCTGTAGAGGCGGTTGGCGAAATCCATTACTACGCCCAGGCTATCTCTTGGCTATGAGCTGTTGTCTGATCATTTCTTTGCGCTGATCGAAAGCATCGTTGTACTGACCATTAAGGTTGGTGAGCATTTTATCGACCTCTTCCCGATATTTCGGATGCATGGTGGGATTAATGGCCATATCCTCGGTCAGCTGGGTTCCCTGCTGAGCAAGATGCTGCTCAAGCTGTTGCCGAATAGCATCTTCGAGCTGCTGTAACATTTGCTCTTTATGCTGGCTATACTGGTTGAGAAGCTGTTGCAGTTCTGTACAGGCAGAAGAAACTTCTCCTGATGCCAGTTCCGTAATTGCTTCAAGTGCTTTTGCACTATTTTGAAGAAGGACTTCATCACGGGGGAGGACAATGTTACGCAGCAGGGTATCAACCATCCCTTTGAGAATTGCAGGCTGTTCTTCACTTTTCTGCTCCTGCAGGATGTCTTTGAGGTTGCCTTCACCTGTATTTAGGTATCCAGCAGCCAGACGCATACCCTGCTGTGTTGCCGTTTCATCGTTGCCACTCTCTTCAGCTTCTGCAGCAATTTTTGCTGCCCGCTCCATCACCATATCCATTGTACTGCGAATTTCTGCCATGGGATTTACCGATTCCTCTTTTTTTTTTAGGTTTAGGTGTGATGAAAAATGATCTGTTTCATCAGTGTTGCCGGGATTCTAATACAAAGATCTTCTCTGTGTCATCAAAATTGTATATCAACTATTAAGCATTTATCGGACGACGGACAAGCCGGGCAGCAAAAAAGCCATCGAGTGTGTCCGACGGGCGCGGTTGAAAAAAACCTTCACGAATTAATGGCGCTGTCGCAGCAGGGAGAAAGGGGGCACAATCTGTATTCGAGTATTCCGGATTATTTGCTAAAAATTTGGAGATAACATTTTGATTTTCTTCAGGTTCTAAAGAACAGGTGGCATAAACCAGCACCCCGCCGTGAAGTAGCAGGGGGGCCGCTGTTTCAAGGAGTTCAAGCTGTATGGCTGCATACCTGCCAATGTTTTCCAATGAACGACGCCAACGGATATCCGGCTGCCTGCCAATCACTCCTGTTCCTGAACAGGGCGCATCTAGGAGGATACCGTGAAAAGGGGTTGGCGATTGCTGGCAATACTCCTGCAGGTTGCCTTTAAACACGTCTACCTGCTTGTTGGTAAAGGCCTCTTTGAGGTTGTCGGTGAGCTTTTCCTGGCGCTGTGACTCCGGTTCAACTGCAGTGAGTTTTGCCCGGTATTGAGCCAGAAGCTGGAGCAGATGACCGGTCTTGCCACCGAGCCCGGCACAGCCATCCAGGTAGCGGCCATCCATCTGGAAAGGTTGAAGAAGAAGTGTTGCCAGTTGTGCTGCTTCGCCCTGGACCTGAAAACAGTTATCGTCAAATCCTGGAAGTGCTGGAATGGCACCCTGGTACTGAGGAAGAAGTATGCCATCCGGTGCATATCTGCATGGTTGCGCTACAATATTATTGACATTGCACAGGCGAAGATATTCGTCGCGGGCCAGCTTAGCGGAATTGATTCGCAGCACCAAAGGCTGTTGTTGGTTGTTCTGCCTGCAGATTGCCAGCATCTGAGCTTGCCCAAAGTTGGCAGTCCATCGTTTGGTCAGCCAGGAAGGATGGTTAAGAATTGGCTGGTTGTCATCGCCATTATCTCCTGGTTGGGGTAAGGAGTGCCGCTGTCTGATACTTTCTCGCAGAACCCCGTTGACAAAACCGTGCAGTCGCTTGGGTGCTTTGGACGCCTTGATTCCGTTAACCGTTTCGTTCACCGCAGCAGAATCTGGAATACGGGAGAGAAACATGAGCTGATAAAGGCCAACGGCAAGGCCTTGATGTACCAGCGGGTGCAGCTTTTTAATACGCTGGCGGCAAAGTTTTCTGATGAGATGGTCAAGGTACTGGTATTGGCGCAGCACTCCGTATATAAGGTTCATGGCCAGAGCCCGGTCATTGCCGTGTACTTGATAGCGAGTGCAGATTCGCTGGAAGAGTAATGGCAGTGGGGTCTCACCGCGTGCAAGTTGATCGAGTGTTTCAATGGCAATGAATCTGGAGTTTGTTTTTACCATGAGGCAGCATGTCTTGAGAGAGTGATTAATATGAGCAGATGAGCTGACATCATCGCATATTCGTGAGTTGCCGGCAATCATCTTTTATTGATACAATGATTGAGCAGGCTGTAATGATTTCCCCGTGGCAGCCCGCATGAGTCGAAATGAAGCAAAAAAAGCTGTGACACTGGCTTCTGGTGGACAATCTGGTACCATACTGGTAGAATCCGGTCTCATACTCTTCCGGAATTGATAAAATAACTCACATTATCCAGGATGATACACAAGAGAATTTTGTTCATAATCTGTTGCTTGGCTTTTTTCATTACTGCAGCCTCGTTTTCATCTGCTTCTATCCGTGACGACGTCAAGGAGAGGGGTGTGGTGCGTTGCGGAGTTTCTACAGGCATTCCTGGTTTTTCAAACGTAGACGGAAGCGGCAACTGGAGCGGGATTGACGTGGATGTTTGCCGGGCGGTGGCAGCGGCAGTATTGAGAGATGCCGATAAGGTCGAATACATTCCTTTATTGCCGAAGGAGCGAGCCACCGCATTGCTAACCGGTGCAGTTGATATCCTCTCTCGTAATATGGCTTGGAATCTTACCAGAGATACTGCGCTGAGCATGAATTTTGCCGGAGTTATCTTCCACGACCTCCAGGGTTTTCTCGTTGCAGGTCAAATTGAAGGTAAGAGCATTTTCGATTTGGGAGAGTTTACGATCTGTGTTCAAGGCGGTACAAATGACGAAGAAATCCTGGCTGAATATCTTCAGGAAAGTAAAATAGAGTATAAAAGCGTCACTTCAGACACGCCCGATCAGATAATCAAAGATTTTGAAGAGGGCCGTTGCAAGGTTATCACTGGTGGGAGAGCCCAGCTCCAAGGGATTAGAAGCAAAATGACTAATCCTGCGGATGCCGTCTTCCTCCCTGAAATTATTACAAATGTACCCTTGGGGCCCGCTGTCCGACACGGAGACGATCTCTGGTTTGATATCGTGAAATGGTCTGTTTTTGCTATGATTAATGGTGAGCAGCTCGAGTTGAATTCGGCTAACATTGAAGAAATGACCGCAAACCCAAATCTGGCAGTCAGTCGCTTTCTAGGGGTGACGGGAACCGGCGGCAAAGGCTTGGGACTCGCTGATGACTGGGCCTACCAGATCATTAAACAGGTTGGAAATTATGGTGAAGTTTTTGAGAGAAATCTGGGAGAGACTTCTCCGCTGAAACTTCAACGTGGGCTCAATAAATTATGGAACAGGGGGGGCATTCTTTTTGCCCCGGCCTTGCGTTAGCTCATTTTTGGCATATTCTTAAGGAACCCTTGGTTTGAATGATAAATAGCATAAGGCTATGCCGGTATCGGTCGTTTTTAGGTGAGTATAATAGAGGTGATGTATGAAAATATCTGAAAGAAGGTTCTTCCTGATTGTTCTACTTTTTTCACTTATTATAGCTGTGCCAGCTCTTTCTGAAGAGGAGAAGAAAGAGACATGGAGCAAGGCCGGAGAGGAGATTTCTGAAGCAGTTGGTGCAATAGGTAATGCAACAAAAGAAACATTTGATGCTACGAAAGAGGGTGCCGGAGAGGCATGGACTAAGACCAAAGAAAGCAGTAGTAATATTTGGCAAAAGACCAAAGAAACGAGTAAAGATGTAGCCCAGGAAACAAAGCAGGAAAGCGCTTCGTTGTGGCAAAAAACAAAAGTGAAAAGCAAAGAGATCTACAATTCCATTAAACACAAATTTCAATCATCGTCTGCTGATGCAGAAGAAGAGCCAGAAAAAACCCAAATCTAGAAGGGAAATGCGTGCCAAAGAGGTGAGCTGAAATAGCAGAACCGTGGCTAAGAAAAACTCGTCTTCCGTGTTTTTTTTGAATTATGGTTTGAACCAGTAATTATCTTTATCTAAGGGAGTCTCTTTTGTTAAAAGAGGGTTTCTCAAGTAGAAGATCTGTCTGCTATTAAGATGGGCTTTTTCCAGTGTTTCTTTTATATCTGGATGATTATGAAAAAGCTGGTCGAAGGTGCCATCCTCCATTGACATTAAAAATCCTTTTTCTAATCTTTCAGCCAATTTTCTATTTTTCGGGGAAACGAAAATATATCCGGGAGAAGGGTAGGAGAGGCAGAGTCTTTCTTCAATGATAAAGTCTTTATCTGGATGCTGCTTGAGTTCCAGCCAGGGCTCATGAATGCCCCTTGGAAAATAATCGAACCGTTTGCCGGCAAGCATGTCAAAAAGGAGTGTGTGTCGGGCGGGGCCGGTTACTTTATAACCGTTTGCTTTTAAAATTTCATAATCTGGCCAGTGAATACCCTGGCCGGCAGTGAGCTGTTTAATTTCTTTCTCATTCTTTATTGCATCAAATTTAAATTGATCGCTCTTATTAATCATAAAAATTCTAAATCCATAAAGGCCTTTGTAGATAGGTATTCTTATTGGGATCAATCTTTCTTCTCTCTCTTTTGATGTTGTCGTCATTATGAGGTCGAGATCACCATCAATCACCATCCTGATTACTCTTTCCTGGCTTTCAGCCTCGGCTAAATCAATTCTGTAGTCACCGTATTCCTCTTTCGTTTTATTTAATAACAATTCCAGCAATTGGTATTTGTAATTATTCGTTTGATCAGCATCGTTTTTGAAAATGGTTTTGCGTATCCTTACAACAGTAAAATCATTTTTTGCCGAACTGGCAAAAAGAGCAGAAGAAAACAGTATGTTTATTAGTAAAAAGAAGATATTGATTTTACAAAACATTATTATCTCCTCGTTTAGAATAATGAGATAAGGCGAATTGCTTTAATCAAAAAGGGAAATGCTCTATTTTCTGACGTATTCTACCAGATTATTTCTTGGCTCACAGACGGTATTGAAATCTCATCAATAAAGATTGAAACGGCATGTCTCATCTTTTTAAAATGGAAGTATTTTACAAACGCTTTCACACACAGCAATTTGATATGCAGATTTTATTATCCCTCAATATCGATTTTAAGTCAATTCTAAGCTCAAGGCAAAAAATGGTCAGGTTGAATCTCTCTCACTTTAAAGACGCTATCAACAGGAGATGATTTTTTTCGCATACACATCTTCATTTTGAATTATCATTCAACTAATGCGGTTGCAATCGTATGTTTTTTTTATATCAACATATTTAGAGTAGGTGCTCTTTCCTCGATTATTGGATGGCATCCTCTCTTCTTGTCGTAATTATCCAGATGTTTGAACAATATTTTTATAGGGTGTATTTTATTTGAACAAACATTCAAAAAGATGTTGACGCGTGCCTTTTGGAGACTTATTTTGAGCGTACATTCAAAAACGTTTTGCTTGCAAAAGTGCAGAATTCTACAAGTCATTTTCAATCAACAAATCAGGAGAATCCCATCTTCCTTCAAGAACAGCTGACAACATGAATGCAGAAAACCTTTCTAAAATTTCGGATGCATCCCTGGCCATCATGAGTGGTGATTTAAAGCGGTTTAAGGAGGCCGGCTGTGACGGTTTTAAAGGGAAAAGATGGCCCAGACGTTGATTGCGTGACTGATAGCTATTTAAAACAGCCGTATCCCTTAAATTCCATGGAGGTCGTTATGACATTACAAAAGAAACTCAATGCAATAAAAGAAAAGTCGATGGCAACAAAGCCAGCAGAAGTTCTCTCCATCATGCAGGATGAGGTTTCTAAACTGATAGAGGCTGGTATCGCCGGTAATGTTATTGCAACGGGAAAACCTCTTCCCGAGTTCTCACTTCCGGATGAAGAAGGTAATTTTGTCAACTCAAAAGAACTGCTTGCTAAAGGCCCTCTGGCTCTCAGTTTTTATCGAGGAGTCTGGTGACCATACTGCAATGTAGAGCTGGAAGCTTTGCAGGAAATCTACAATGAGGTAAAAGAACTTGGAGGTTCACTCATCGCCATATCCCCCCAGTTGAGTAAATATACGAAACAGGTTGTAAAGAAAAATCAACTTACCTTTCCAGTACTGATGGATAAAGATAACGAATTCGCAGAAAAACTCGGCTTGACCTTTGCGTTTTCTGAGAAACTAAAGGGCGTGTATATCAATTTAGGTGTTGACCTTCAGCGCTTCAACGGCAATGTTTCCTGGAAACTGCCCATGTCCGGGAGGTTTCTCGTTGATCGCAGAGGAATTATCAGAAACATCGATGTCCATCCAGATTACACTATTAGGCCTGATCCGGCTGAAATCATAGATTTTATAAAAAAATCACTTGATTAACGAAAACGGCTGGGCCTTGTTGGCTCAGCCGCAGTTACACGGTCAATGGCAATTGTTGATTCAGTGATATCTTGGTGTTTTCCTATTGTTGCCCAGGTTACCTGAACATAAACTCACGTTTTTAATCATGCTTAAATAATCGACAGAGTCATTGCCAGGGAAGCCATGGTAAGCCAACACGCAGCCCTTGCCGCATAAGCTCAGCCGATCCTTGCTGATAACCATAAACGCGTATCCCGAAAATATGCAGCATGATGCTAACAGCTCGTTCCCGGCTTACTTTCTCATTGAACTCTCTTTCCAGATAGCTCTGGAATAGCTTTTCTATTTCACTCAATTTACTTGAGACGAGAGCATGAAGATCATTTTTATCCGCTTCCGCAGCCAATTCGAGCTGAGTTTTGACAAGCAGACAGCTGTAATATTTTTTTTTGGTCGATTCCTCGATAACTCTTTCAAGGTGGGTGCAAATACCTTCACCAACGCTTCTTGCATTATCAAGTGTGTTACGGATCTTTATAATGGATTTCTGACCATATCTTTCCAGCACTTCACGAAACAGGGCCTCTTTATTACCAAAAGAATGATAAATCGAACCGGGTTTCAAACCGGTTGTCTTGACAATTTGCTGCATTGACGATGCATTGAAACCATTTTCCCAAAACAGTTTGAGCGATTTATCTATAACTTCACTTCTATCGAACAGGGCTTTTGCCATATATATGCCTCGCGTTTTTGTGTTCAGATTTCACAACATAGCACATACACTATATAACATTATTTTGAGTAGTCATTCAAATTAATGTCGATAAACATACAAACCATCTCCAAAGCATATCAGAGAAGACATGGCTTTCCCTGACTATATGCGGTGCGTTTATCTGTATGTTTGCTGAGATGGAGCATGCTTCAATATCCATAGCAGGATTCTGGTAGAGAAAAAGAGGATAGTTCTAGAAATTATCTGGGAAACGATAAAAACAGAGAAAAGTTAGTTATAGCTAAAAAAGCGATTACTTATCTTTAAAAATAACTGCAGGTAATTGTTACAACGCATATGCATCCGACCTTGACCTGATTTTCTTCCTTCCAGTTATCGTAAATCCTGTGCTAAAATAGTCAAAAGGCGACAGCTGTAGCGCTATTGGCATGGAGATGTAGGCATTCTGATGACTATTTCTAATAAAAACCTTCACTCTGAACATGATCTGAATTTCTTCCTGGGTGAACAGACTCGCCTTTTGATTGAGAATTCTAAAACCGCCATTGCTGTCAACCTGGCAATTGCTTCTCTTACATGCCTGGCAATTCCATCACCTCAATATCTCTGGTTGTGGCTGATTGTAGGGGCGTCTTTTTTACGACTGGCTTTCTCTCTGTGGTGTTCGAAGCAACCGGCAACATCACTGTATAATCCGATGATCTATTTTGGTCTGCTCGTTTTCATTACTTTACAGGGTATTGCCTGGGGGGTGGCCTCGGTTCTCCTGTATGCGTCGGCCACAGATCTGCATAAATTTTACCTTATTGCCATAGTCTGTGGGATGAGTGGAGGCTCGATTTTAACCCTTGCCCCATCATTTGTAGCATTCACCTGTTTTACGCTGCCAACGGTAATACCGTTGGATCTGGCGCTGTTGCTTGATTCTGAAAAAACGTTCAACCATGCCGGATTCATGGGTTTAGTTTTTCTTATAGCCGTCCATCTTCTGGCGAGACGAATCAATCGTTTCAACATTGAATTTCTAGAGGCAAACAGGAGGCTAAAAGTTGCAGCCGAGGAATTGTCGCTACACAAAGATCAGCTGGAGATGATAGTTGAAGACCGAACTAAAAAGCTCAAGGATTCAAGTGAGAATTATCGACGGCTGACGGAGGAAATAAATGAAGCAATTTTTGAGCTGAAGGCAGACACTCGGATCAAATACATCAGCCCGGTAATTACCAAAATCCTGGGACTTGTACCGGAAAAATTAGTTGGTACTCCATTCAGGGATTTGATTTGTTCAGATGATAGGCAAATAGTGGAAGATTTGTTTTTAAAGGATATTTCGGAAGGGCTAAAACCGATAGATTGTCGTTTCTTTGACAGGAATGGTAATTCGCATTGGGCCAGAGTTTCTGTTCGGCAAATATTGGATGAGAACAGGGTAACAGGATTTAGAGGTGTGCTTGGAGATATAGAAAAAGAGAAAAAGGTAGAAGGTCAAAAAGCGGAACTGCTTCAACGATTTTATGAAAACCAGAAACTTGAATCCATTGCCACGCTGGCAGGAGGCGTTGCGCATAAGTTCAATAATCTGCTCATGGGAATTCAGGGGCACGCGTCCTTGTTGGCGGCCAAGAGTGATTCGACCGACCCCAATTTTGACCATTTTCGGATCATTGAAGAGCAGGTGCAAAAGGCAAAGGAACTTACAACTCAATTGCTGGGTGCTGCCAGGGGAGGAAAGTACGATCCCAGGCCGGTGGACCTAAATGAACTTATTGCCAATAGTTTGACCATGTTTGAAAGGGACAGACCAGAGACGAGGATTCAAACTAATTTGTCGAAGGAATCAGTAATCGTAGAAGTCGACAGACAACAGATTGATCAGGTGTTGGCAATAGTATTTGTTAACGCCTGTGAGGCAATGCCAGGGGGAGGGCAAATTCAGCTGGATTCCTCCGTCCTGCAGTTGGATTCGACCTATTGCCAGCTAAATGGTGTAGCGCCTGGTCGTTATTCGAAAATATCGGTTTCTGATCAAGGATCAGGGATGGATCAATCTATTCTCCAGCGGATATTCGATCCCTTTTTCACCACCAAGGAAAAAGGTCCCGGAACCGGTCTAGGGCTCGCTTCAGCCTACGGTATTATTAAAAATCATAACGGCTTTATCTCGGTTGAAAGCAAGCTTGGACAGGGGTCAATCTTTCATATTTATTTGCCGGTGTCAGATAAGGAGATTGAAGAAAAGATCCAGGTTGAACCTCAAGTAATAAAGGGGTCAGGAACCATTCTTATCGTGGATGATGACAAGCTGGTTCTCACCACCGGTCAAGCGCTCTTAAAAAGACTAGGGTACACGGTAATAGCTGTGGACAGTGGCGAGCAGGCCATATCTGTTGTGCGCCAGAAAGGCGAGGGAATCAATCTCGTTATTCTGGATATGATTATGCCGCGTATGGATGGCGGCATGACTTTTGATAAGATTCGGGAACTTTCTCCGTCAATCCCCGTAATATTGTCCAGTGGGTATTCCTTGAATGGCCAGGCCACCGAAATAATGAAGAAAGGATGCAACGGCTTCCTGCAAAAACCTTTCAGTATGGCTGAACTTTCACAAAAAATACAAGAGTCAATTGGTTCGAAACTGCAGCAGTGAAAGTATTGAAGAGGTGTTGGCCGCCTACAATGTACCATCCATAGCTATTCTTCATGAAAAGCATTCATGGAACAGAACTCTTGCTCTGTAAAGTTATATCTTTTTTGCCGTGGCAAGAAATACAGTAAAATCTTTTGAGCTGCCATCCTTTATGGTTTTTTGTATCGTATGCACTGTGCTATAGGTGATTTCCGAAAAGCCCAGCCGGAGTAAATCTTCCTGCAGGATGGCACGATCAAATCCGTGGTGTTTTTCCTGGGAGCCTGGTTTGTGAAATGAACCGTCTTCTGTGTCAAGATCTGCGATGGCGAGAAGGCCACCGGATGTAAGAAGTTCTGAAAACCTCCGTAAGACCGGCTGCGTCCTGGTGATGTGATGCAGGACCATGGATGTGTAGATTATATCGAAAGAATTCGGCAGCTCCGCGTTTTCAATTTCTGCGCATACGGTTTGGATATTGGTTATGTTGTGACTGTTGAGTTTTTCCTGTAGCACCTCAATCATTCCCGCTGAAGAATCCAGCGCAATGATTTTACCAATTTCCCCTGCCAGAGGAATACTGATCAGCCCGGTGCCGCAGCCAAAGTCCAAGGCCAGCATTTTTCTGTTCAGCGGTAACCTGCCAATTGCTTGAGATACTGCGCTGGCCAGCTCTCTGCGCATCTTCTTTTTATCCCAATCCGCAGCCTTGCGATCAAAACGATTATCATTCATTTTAGAGCTCCGTCACTTTGTCAAAAAGTTCTTGATCAGCTTCGATCTTTGCTCTGTTGCCGATAATTGATCTGTAGGCGTTGCCGGTCATCTTTGAAAAAGCGTCAGCGTAACTGCGAAGGTCGGCAATACTGGTCGAAGTGATTTCCGCAAGTCGCTGTTGTTTGTGTTCTGGAGTGAGGCCTGTTAAATATTCATTTCTGGCAGCAGCAGCTTTGACCGAGGGACTTTGTAATGGATCGAAGTTCCCGTAGGTGCCGATAACCAGTTGTTGCAGAACCTTAGCAGAGAGGTCGAGATTTTCTACAACATCTGGAATTTTGTTATAGGCATCATAGGTTTTTTTCACCTGGGGATCACGATAGCTGACAAAGGCAAGATTGCCGGTGATGTTGCTGAATTGCACAAAACAACCGTAGGCTCCGCCGAGCTGGCGCACGTTATTCCACAGGTAATCTCTTGACAGATAGGTCTTCAACACTTCGAAATGACCGCTATAACCATTCCCATGGGGAAGCAGATTCCCACCCTGAACGGCAAAAACTATTTCTGCAGAGGTGATGAAGGCTTCATGGCGGGGCAGTTGGCTTATTGTCAGATCAAGATGTGGGAAATCTTGTGCAGGGAGAGCTTCAACAAGACTGCCGCCATTTTCTGAAAAAGCCTGGATCTCTTCCTCTTCTCCGGTAACGGTCAGAATGATGTTGTTACGGTTGAAGAGCAGGGACGCAATCTCCTGCAGGCCTTTGATGAAATCATCTTCATATTTCTCATAATTTAGAGCGAGTTTCTTTAACTCCTGGTAGGAGGTAACTCCGTTGACAAGTTCGTTGTAGTATCCGGCTTTGCTTAAATGGGCAAAGACTCTGGTTGTTGGCAGATTATACCCTTCACTCTGGGCAGCGTGGTCGGCCCAGGCAAACTCACGGCCAACAATCTCACGGATTCGCTTCTTCTCGGTGAGAGAGACGCTGGTAAGCACCCTGGTGATAAGCTCAAGGGATTTTTGTAGATAGTTTGGTAAACATTTAGCGTGCAGCCAGAAAATTGGGCGGATACTCTCGGTTTCCCCTTTCTTGGTATAGGTATTGACCGAATGTGAAAAATTACCGGTGCAGGTGGCAATTTCTTTTGCAAACTGCATATAGTTCATATTATCGGTGCCTATCTCGGTGACAATTGTGCCAAAAAGATCGAGCCAGGGGAGAAGCCTTGTGGGAAGAACGGAGAAGTCAAATCCGATATCGATATAGGTTATATGGTTAGTTAATAATTCACTGACTAAAAGCTCCCGATCATGAAGTTTTTCAGGAGTGACGACATGGAAGTCCGAGGAGGCAGGCAGATCTGATGTGTTCAGACGAGGAAGCTTGTTCAGCGTCTCTTCATCATTGTTCGTAACCTGCATTTTCATTAATTCCTGGGTTCTGGCAATGAGTTGTTTTTCCTGCTCTTCGTTCAGGGTGGCGTGGTATTGCTCAAGCCGCGCTCGCTCTTCTTCCAGGGTTTTTAAACCTTTTGCCGGATCAGGTTTTAAGGTTATCACCACAGATGAGTCATTGTTGAGCAGATATTCTTGAATGAGTTCCTCAAAGTAACTCTCTTCCAGGGCTTTTGCGCGCACCGTACGGATGAGTTTCTCGGTGACCAGATTGTCAAATGGATCGGTGTTGTATTTAAAGGCAGACATTGCCTTGCCGATCAGATCCAGGCCCCTTTGCGCTTTTGAAGCGTCTTCTCGTGCAGAAAATTCAAATTTGTTCAGCTCGGCAATGACGAGTTCTCGGTCAAGTCCTTCGTCTGCCATGGTTTGCAGCGTTTCAGTATAAAGTTTTAGAAACGCATCCCTTTTTTCCGGCTCTGAGCCCACCAGATAACTCACCATAAAGGTGCGGAAACTTGATGATGACAGGTAGAAGCCGCCAAAATCCTTACAGAGCCCGCTTGAGATGATTGCTTCTTTGAGCGGAGAACCATCGGAATTGAAAAGGATATTGGCGATAATCTGAAAAGCGGCACTTTCCACTCTGTTTTGTACGGTTGAGACCGATGTTCCCACAGCGAGAAATGTTTTGTCACGGATGTCTTCAGAGTCACAGCCGTAGGTGTCTTCTATAAATTTTGTTGAGTCGATGAGGCTGCCTTCAAGGACGATTCTGCGCTCCTCTCTGTCGCCGTATTTTTGTAAAAAACGGTTTTGTAGAAATTCCAGCTCGGTGTCGAGGTCGGCATCTCCGTAGAGGAAAAAAGTTCCATTTGATGGATGATAATGATGTTTGTGGAACTCACAGAACTGTTCATAGCTCAGGTCCGGGATGTTCTTGGGATCGCCGCCCGACTCGTGAGCGTAGGTTGATCCCGGCATTAATTCGCCATAAAGATGGTGAAAGATGAGCCGAATCGGATCAGAAAAAGCACCCTTCATCTCATTAAAAACAACACCCTGGAATTGCAGTTCACTTTCTGCCGACTCTTTATGGTAGTGCCAGCCCTCCTGCTCAAATGTCGAACGTTCCAGAAGGGGATGGAAGACCACATCGCAGTAGACATCCATGATATTGAAATACTCTGTCAGATTTCTCGTTGCAAATGGATAATATGTACAGTCGGAACCCGTCATGGCATTGAGAAAAGTAGTAAGTCCACCTTTATTGATCTCGCCGAAAACGTCCTTTACCGGATATTTTTCAGAGCCCATGAGAACTGAATGCTCAAGGATATGGGCAACCCCTGTCGAATCGATAGGGATAGTATTAAAGGCAACGGTAAAGGTTTTATTGGCATCACCGTTTTTGATTGCAAGGAGCGGGCAGCCCAACATTTCATGGCGAAAAAGATATACATGGGCGTCAATTTCGCTGACTTGCTGATACTCGTCCAATGTGAAGCCGTGATAGGTTTTGCCTACTGTGTATGTCATTGAAATACCTTGAGTTGGAATGAGTGATGTAGTGAGTTTCCATTTGGAAACAGTGTTTTCCCTTACCTCGTCGTTGCTCTCAAAATTGAATCCACGGAGGTAAACGAGGATTCCGATATCGCATAGATGCTGACAGTTAATAGTTTCAGGCACCTGCTTTCATGGAAAAATCCTCGTTTTCGGATGTAAGCCGGTTAAAATAGTTTATCCGAATCGAGCAAAAGCGTTACCGGACCGTCATTAACGAGTTGAACCTCCATCATAGCACCAAATTTACCGGTGGCGGTTCGTATTCCCATCTGTTTCACTTTGGCAATGAACTGCAGATACAAAGGCTCCGCAAGGTCAGGTGGCGCAGCGTTTGAAAAACCAGGTCTTCTGCCTTTTCGACAGTCGCCATACAAGGTGAATTGGGAAACAATAAGCATCTCTTTGCCAATATCAAAAAGGGATAGATTCATTGCTCCGTCACTATCTTCAAAGATGCGTAGGTTCGCTATCTTCTCGGCCATCCAGTTAATTTCTGAGGTGGTGTCACTGGGGTGAATTCCTAAAAATACCAGAAGACCCTGTTGTATCTGTCCCACGGTGACGCCGTCCACGGCAACGGAAGCCATGCTTACGCGCTGGATTACTGTCCGCATAAAATAATAGTTCCTCTGCACATAATTACGTTAGAAAAATCATTGAGCCTTGGCCAGGATACACAACTCTTAATGAAATGAAAACAGTTGATTAGTTGAGGTGAGGAGTGTTCTCTATCTGCCGCTTCGACAATAATTGGTGATAGTGACCCCGCTCAGCAGAATGATTCCACCGGCGATGACTATCACCTTTATGGTTTCTCCAAGCATAAACCAGGAAAGTAATATAGCAAAAAGAGGTACCAGGTTAATAAACACACCAGAGCGTGTCGCTCCGATCCGTTTTATTGCTCTGTAGTAGAGTGAAAACCCCAATGCCGTTCCGAAAAAGCCAAGATAGAAGAGACTGAGCCAGTCCTGCAACCCTATTTTAGGCAGGTTCGTGAGTAATCCCTGATGCAGTGCAAGGGGAAGAAGAAGGATCGTACCGATGAGCGAAGAATAGAAAACTGATACCAGTGGTGAAAGCACTTTGAGAACTGTTCCGCCAATAAGGCTATAAAGCACCCAACTTATTACGCAGCCGAGCAGGGCAAGTTCACCCTTACCAAAACTGGAACTGAAAATTTCCTGTGGATGGCCGTTACTGATAACGAAAATAGCCCCTAAAAGTGAGAGAAGAATACCAATGACCTGCTTATAGTTTAATGGCTCCCTCATCCAGAGAAATGCACCGATGGTTATTGCCAGCGGATTAAGGGCAATAATGAGAGAGGCCCTGCCTGCACTGATATATTGAAGTCCGGTAAAAAAGGAAACGTTATAGCCAAAAACTCCTGTAAGTCCGAGAAAGACCAGAGGCAACCACTTTTGTTTAGGCGGTATAACTAGTCTTCTTTCATGGGCGAGAGTGAAAAAAAAGAGGGCTATGGTGGCGATGGCAAAACGGATGAATGCTGAACTAGCAGGGCTGACATGGCCAGCCAAAATCCTGCCGGCGATAAAGGTTCCTCCCCAGAAAAGGGTGGTAAAGACAAGACTGATGTAGGTGGAAAACTGCAAAATATCTCCTGTTGACAGCAGGACAAGGCGTATTCCTTCGTATCCACGAAGACAAGATTGTCTTTAGGTATCAGCGGGATATACCTCTTGCCTTATCATGTGTCAATGTCAAATAAAATGAATCAGTAATACTTATACCACTAACAACAGCGAATTCGGAGAATGTTGAGTATATTACTCTATTCTGGTATCGTTGAAGGAATCTATCTTCACAGTAGAAGGCATTTTTTGCTGCCGTTCCGGTGGTCGATGCCTTTTCCTCTACCGTTTTCTCCCTGAAGAAAGGGGCTGTGCAAAGAATGCGGTGGCACCTGATACAAGAGGAGTGCCGAGGTATGTACTGGTTTCGCCATTTGCAATTGCGCTGGAAGCTGCTGATAATGGTAATGCCTTTAGTGCTTGTACCCCTTCTCCTGATGGCTTTTCTCATCAGCAATATATCCATGGAACTTGCTTATGAAGGAATCACTCGGGCAAGCAGAGCTGATCTGCAGCACATGAGTGACTTCTCCCTTGACCTCATTGACGATCACCACCGACAGTATGAAGTTTATCAGCAGGAAAAAGAGGTTGCTGTGCGCCAGAAGCTTCATGAAATTGTGAATCTGGCTTATACACTTGTGGAAAACAACTATCAACAGTTCGTCACGGAAAGATTGCCGCTTGAAAGTGTCAAGCGGGCAGCCCGTAATGGCCTCAAATTCGTGAGCGTTGGAGAGGGTGGATACGTCACAGTGATGAATAGCCGTGGGCAATTGCTCGTCCACCCGGTTGCCGAAGGCAAGAACATCAATAATTCCCAGGATGAAAATGGACGTTATTTTATTCGTGAAATGTGCACAAAGGCAGTGCAGTCTGTCCCGGGGCAGGTGTTATATACTAAATATCCGTGGAAGAATATCCTGCTAGGTGATCGCCGTGCTCGTCAAAAAGTGGTGGCCTATCGCTATTTTCCCGAATGGGACTGGATTATCTCTGCGGGGAGTTACCTCGATGAAATATACGACAATAAAGCTTTTGAAAACAAGGCTTTCGCGGAACTAAAAAAGCGGCTGAAGGAAAAAAAAGTTGGCAAAACCGGCTTCATCTATGCTGCGGAATGTGACGGTACGTTGAAGATACATCCCTTTAATGAAGGCAAGCCCGTCACAACATGGCTTGACTCTCAGGGTGTGGAAGTTTTTGAGGAGGTCTGCAGAAAGAAAGGTGATGCAGCCTGGCTGCAATCAATGCAGCAGCGTGGATCCGATACTGAACCCCGGGCAAGAATTGCCCGGCTCGAATATTTTAGCGCATGGGACTGGGTTGTCTTTGTTGAAGCATACGAGGATGAACTTTTCGGCTCTGCCGACATAACGAAAAAACTTATTTTAGGCAGCGTTATCTTTCTCAGTTTCCTGGTCTCTGCCATAGCAGGTCTCCTGTCGTTCTATGTCACGGGGAGATTTACCTATCCGATATTTATGATGACAGAGGAAATCGCCAGGGCTAAAGGCAGCAGGCTGGTGAAAAAAATCACCGTTCCTGAAGCTGAAGAACTTAAAAAACTCGCCATTGCCTTCAATACCATGTCAGAGTTGATCCAGCATGAAAAGGCCCTGGAAGAAAAGCTTGCGAGAATGGAAAAGATGGCGTCCATAGGCGTACTCTCTTCAGGTGTCGCTCATGAGATTAATAATCCAATGGGGGTAATTCTGGGATATGCCTGCCATTTAGAGAAGAAACTCGATAAAAATGATGCAAACTATCATTTTGTCCAGGAAATAAAAGAAGAAAGCAAGCGTTGTGTGAAGATTGTACAGAATCTTCTCGATTATGCCAGGGCACCTAATCTCAACCGAAAGCCCATTGATGTAAATGTGCTGCTCGAACAGACAGTTGAATTTGCTGCTGGACACGCCGATTTTGGCAATATTAACATAGTCAAGGATTTGTCGGAAAATATAGGTGTTATAGAAGTTGATGATGATCAGTTGCGCCAGGTTATCATAAACCTCATGCTCAATGCTGCAGCTGCAATGCAAAATGGTGGTGATCTTGTAATTACAACCAGGAAAAAGAACGGCATGCTGGAAATAGGGTTTAAAGATAGCGGCAATGGCATTGCTCCGGAGCATCTCAAAGAGGTGTATGAGCCTTTCTTTACAACCAAAAAAAAGGGAACGGGGCTTGGGCTTGCCATAAGCAGGCAGATCGTTGAAGCTCATTTGGGTTCGATTGAAATTGAGAGTGTGGTTGGTTCGGGAACAAAAGTGATTGTGACGATGCCGCGAAAATAATGGAGGAAAGAGTGTCGGGAGCGCATATTCTTGTCATAGATAATCAAAAGAGCCTCTGTAAAATGTTGGAGGCCATTCTTGTTGATAGCGGTTACCGAGTCTCGGCTTTCACTAGTCCGATCAAGGCGCTTGATTTCTTTCATCCCGGCCGTTTCAGTATGGTGATAACGGATGTGAAAATGCCCGAGATGGATGGTCTGGAAGTATTAAAAACTATAAAAAAAGTGGATGAAGAAATACCCGTTATTATGATCACCGGCTATGCCACCGTGGAAATGTCGATCCATGCTTTACGTAACGGTGCATTCGATCTTTTGACCAAACCTTTTGAGCCGGAAGAATTGATGCAACGGGTGCGTAATGGTTTACGACAGAGTTCATTAATTCTGGAAAACAGGCGATTGCGCCGCGAAATTGCCGAGCAGGAAAAATTTGGTGAAGTTATTGGCAAATCACCTGCTCTTCTGGGTGTTTTGGATACTGCCAGAAAAATAGCGCGCAGGGATATCCCGGTGACGATCAGTGGTGAGTCGGGTACAGGAAAAGAGCTGGTTGCCAGGGCGATTCACGAGCACTCGACGCGAAAAGACCAGCCTTTTGTCGCCATAAATTGCGGGGCACTTCCCGAATCCCTTCTTGAGAGCGAACTTTTCGGTTACACCAAAGGAGCCTTTACCGGTGCCGATCATGACAAAAAAGGTCTTTTTGAAATGGCGGATAAGGGTACGCTGCTTCTGGATGAGGTCGGCAATCTCCCCATGAATGTTCAGAAAGCTTTGCTTCGTTTTCTTCAGGAAAAGGAGTTTTACAGAGTTGGAGAGGCGCGGCCCACCAGGGTTGATGTTCGGGTGCTGGCGTCAACAAATGCCGATCTGCAAAAGGAAATGAAGGACGGCAGTTTCAGGGAGGATCTCTTTTATCGATTGGCAGTGGTGCAGATTCGTATGCCTCCATTGCGTGAACGCCGGACGGATATTCCTCTTTTGGCGGCGCATTTCATTGGAGAGATGAACAGACATTTTGGGACAGTTGTGAAAGGTTTTACTCCTGAAGTTTGTGAAGTTCTTATTAATTATGACTGGCCAGGAAATGTCCGTGAGCTAAAGAATGTGATTGAGGCCTGTCTCGCCATTGAGCAGGATAGTCTTATCGGCATGGATGGGCTTTCAAGGCTTATGAACCTTAATACGGTGAAGAGAGAGCATGGGAAAAATGCATACCGGTTAAAATACAGCGATGCTCTTGACGAATTTGAGCATAATTATTTTGCTGAACTGTTACGGCACTGCAAAAACAATATAGAAATTACGGCACAGAAAGCCGATGTGAACATAGCCACGCTCTACAGAAAGATAAAGAAATATAATCTTCGCAAGAATTGAGTGGCCAAGGCTGTATCGTCAGGATGAAGTGGTAGCCTTTCTGTGTGCGCCTAACTATTTGTTTCGCATGTCTTTTGTTAGGTTAAGGTCTCTCCTGGTTGCAAGAGCCGAGGTCATTGCCAATCCTGCTCTATTCGCAATTGTGCGAAAACTCTAATGTGCTGAAAATAATCTTTAACAACTTAATATGTCTAATTAATAAATCATGTAGTGCGGCGGAAATATTATTGTTTTGGAGGTTGTAAATGTATTATTTCGCATTGATGCGAAATAATACTATTTTTCTGGGTTGCTTGAAGAATATGGAGGAGTTAACAGTTTAATAAAGCTAAGAATTTTATTTTTCCTGAGCATGGCAAGCATGTTGCAATATGTTTTTCGTCAGGAATCCCGTACCTGACACATGCTGTCTGACTTTGGCAAAATCGTTTATTTGACAGCTACAGAATTGTGCCCGTAACGGTTGAACAGCTCCTTTAGCTCTCCTCCAAAGACTGAAGATTTTCTGGCTGTGATCTTCAAAGCTTTTTTGTGGGTTGTTACTTGAAAACGTTTTCGGGCATGATTCTATTTTTTTTCGCATTGCTGCAACTCTCCATTCTTTATCATTCTCGAAAGAACCGGTTGTCTCTTCTCCTACTTAGATTCCCTCGATTTAAACAGTGCCAAGCGACAATGTGTATATCCTTGTCATTATTCGTTTAACATTGTCTGGAAGGGGTGGTAAGATAGTGAGAATATCGAGATCAATAACCAATTTTATTTCCAGTTGAGTGAGAGATTATGATTAAAAAAATCCAAGGCCTTGTTGATGATATGGCTCAGGAATTACCTCATATTCTGGCAGTGGCCGTAGTGACTGTAGATGATGGAATGTCGATTGCAGAGGCAACGCGTCGTGAGGGGATTGAAACGGCAGCAGCATCAGCGTATCTGGCATCTATTGTGAAATCGAATAGCAAGGCCATGAGTTTGCTGGCAGATAATGAGGCTATAGATGATATTCTGATAACCACAGATCACTATCACTTTATCATCAGGCATATGCGCGACCAGCCTTTTTTCATTTTCCTTATGACCAGCAAAGAAGAGTGGCTGGCAAAGGCGAGAATGGTCATCAAAAAATATGAGTCTAAATTTGAAGGTTTACACGATATTCTTGAGAATCTTTCCTAGGGAAAAGGCTCTCTGCAAATAGAAACGGTTGACCTGATTTTATCTGCAGAGAGTCTTTCTTTATTCATTTAGATTGAGGCGGCATTTGCTATCTTCGCAGAGTTCTTTTTAATGGCTATTCTTATCCAGCCAAGGTTGGTATCCTTGTCCGCAACAATTACCAGAAAGGCTTCATCACCAACGGGGGCAAACATAACAGGTCCCTCTGTGTACTCGAGCATGGTCATATTTAACTCACCCTGGCCAAGCTGACTACCCATCGTTTCAGCTGAACCAAAACCTGAAGAAGCAATGGCTCCTATCATTTCTGCATCGATGCCTGTTCTCGCTATGCTGTCAAGGAGAAAACCATCGCGTCCCACCAGGCAAGCGGTATGAACTCCATCGATATGGGTGAATTCTGCTAGAATTTTCTGAATTTCAGTCATGTTTTCATCCTCTGTGGTTGGAGATTGTTCCGTGGTATTTGTCACGATTTCTTCGAAATCCTCAGTAACAGGGCTTGCCGGAAAGTCATCGTTTAGGGTCGCGATCTTTTCCGAGGATTCTGTTGCTGCAGAGTTCTCTTCCATTTCCTGTTGCTGCTCATCTTTTAAAACTGCTGCCTCAAGCATCAGTGATTCAACTGTTCTGTTCATAGAGCTGCTAGGAGGGGACATTCCATCGATATTTTGGATTTCCGCACCCTTTACTTCAAGAATATGAAAAAAAGCAGTTTCGTCGATCTCATCTCCGTATTGGGCGCTCACGACCTTACCCTCGCGGAAATATATCATGCCATTTTCATCACCCTTCGTTATCTTCAAAGCGGAGGTCGATTTAGCCAATCCATTGAATTGAATGATATCGATAAGGGCTATGCCGCCGGTGGAAGAAGATGGTTGATCGTTTTGCAGAGTATTTTCAACAAGTTTACGCATATCATTGATGTCGAAGGGCTTTTCAACAAACTGCAAGGCACCTTCTTTTCTGGCCTTGTTCTCAAATGCGTTAGAAGGATATGCAGTCATGATAATGACCTTGGTTTCCTTCCATTTTGAACTGATTTCAGTCAGAAGTTCCAAACCGCTCATACCGGGCATATTAATATCCGTTATTACCAGGTCTATTTCAGTTTCATTAAGTACATCAAGTGCTTCGAATCCAGATTGAGCGGCGAAGGTCTCGATATTAGGAATACCGCTGTCCAAGTTCCTTTGCAGCATCCACAGCATATCTTCTTCATCATCAACAATCAGAACTTTTTTCATGGACACTTAATAATCTCCTCTATTCTTGATATGAATAATTGCCTGTAACTGGGGAGGCAGGTATTTTAAGGGCTCCAATATAAATCAATTGTACACAACTCTTACAAATAACTCGCATAGGATAGCAAAATTCTTGCCATCATGAGGAGATTCATAAATACGCTAATATATCTATTGCTTATGTGGGATTGATTTGGTGTGTTGATAGGAAATGATGGTTAATAATTGCTTACCTGGTTAATTATTAACCATTGTCAAGTTTTGATCGAAGGGTCGTTCTGGTTATTCCAAGAATTTCAGCAGCTTTTGACTTATTATTGTCACAGGCTTTGAGAACATTCAAAATATGATTTCGTTCGTGCTCCTGCAAACTGGCAAGTGGTACTGAGCTTTTGTGAGAAATAGGCATGTTGTGCTGAAAGGAGAGCCACTCCGATTTACAGAAGATCATTTCTCTTTCGATCAGATTGCGGAGTTCTCTCACATTGCCCGGCCATTCATGGCTCAGCAATGAAGCAATGGTGGAATCGGTAAACCCCTTGATATCTTTTTTCAACTCGCGGTTAAAATAGTGCAGGTAATATTCAGCAAGAAGGAGAATGTCCTTTTGGCGTTGCCGTAAAGGTGGTATCAAAACTGGAATAACATTGAGACGATAAAAGAGGTCCTGGCGAAAGGTTCCCTTCGTCACCTCTTTATTGAGATCTATATTTGTTGCTGCGATGATGCGGACAGAGACTTTGATATCCTGCGTTCCACCAACCCGCCTGAACGTTGATTCCGCAATAAGGCGTAAAAGTTTGGGCTGTAGGGAAACCGGGAGATTGCCAATTTCATCGAGGAACAATGTACCGCCATCGGCGATTTCCACAAGTCCTTTTTTATTGGTCTGGGCGTCGGTAAAGGCACCCTTTTCGTAGCCGAACAGCTCAGATTCTATAAGGTTGTGAGAGAGGGTGCCACAGTCAACTTTGACAAAAACGCCTTTGTGGCCCGGATTGAGATGGTGGATGGCCTTTGCAGCTAGTTCTTTGCCAGTTCCCGTTTCACCGGAGATGAGTACAGGAGAATGAACACCGGCAGCTGTAAGCAAAGTTTCTTTGACAGGAAGCATTGCTTTTGAGTCTCCAATCATGGTGCATTCTTCATCTCGTTGAGAATCGAGCAATGCAATTTTTGCAGTCAGCCGCGATTGCATTATGCGATTCATGGCAGTGGTAAATTCAATCAGGTCAAAGGGTTTGACGATATAATCAATGGCACCCGCCTTGAGTGAATCGACGGCCGTTTTAGCGTCATTCTGACCGGTGAGCATGATAATGTCACTGTCCGCAGAAACTTCTCTTATGGTGGCTATGAGATCTACGCCGTTGATATCTGGAAGTCCAATGTCGAGGAAAATCAGATCAACGATATTGGCTTTTAATGAATGCAAAGCTTCATTGCCAGTTGCTGCAGTAATGAGAGAATACCCCTCCTTTTTAACCAGGTTTCCCAGCGAAAAGCTGAGATCTTCGGCATCATCAACAATAAGAACAGTGGCCATTATTCCTCCACGGCGAAATAAATAGTAAATGTTGAGCCTTTATTTGGCGTACTCTCAACGATAATAGCAGCATTGTTTTCCCGAAGGGTCCGATAGACAATAGAGAGTCCCAGACCGGTACCGGTTGATTTGGTTGTGAAAAACGGTTCAAAAACCTTCTCGGCAACTTCCGGGGGCATACCGACTCCGTCATCTGTTATTGAAGCGGTAACGTAGGATGGATTTGGTAAAAGCCCCGGATGTTTTTTGCGTTGGCGGGTCAGTTCCGCTCCCTGGATGAAAGCGGTTTGAAGAGTGACGGTACCGCCATTTTGGGTGGCGTCCATGGCATTGAGTAAGAGATTAAGCAGCACCTGCTGTACTTGATTTGGATCGGCGATGATTAGCGGCAGATTTTCGGCACAATTATTTCTGAATGTTATATAGTGCTTCACCATCTTGTTGGCAATCAGCGGCTGGGTGTCTTTAATGATTTCAGAAAGAGATGTGGCGCAGACTTGTGGCTCTGCAGGTCTGGCATAGGAAAAAAAATCGGTAAGAAGGTTGTTCAACCTATCCACCTGGCGGATAATTCGGGTAAGGCATTCCGATTCTTCCTCTTCACTTATTGACTTTCCCTCAATAGACTGTGCCAGGATTTTAATCCCCGCAAGTGGATTGCGGACTTCATGTGCCACCGCCGATGCTATTTCGGCGATGGTCGCCAATCTGTTCATTTTTTCCATTTCCCGACGGACATATTTTAATTCGGAAATATCGTTGATGGAGACAATTCTGCCCAACTCCTTTCCATAGGCGTCCTGCCGTGAGACGACAGAATAACCGATTATTTTGGTATCTCCATTCGTCGCTGTAAGACTGAGCTCCTGTTCGAGATTTTCTGACTTACCGTGGTTGATATTGAGCAGTCTGGCGGTTGCATCCTTTCCAACAATATCTATGAGGTTTTTCCCTGCCAGGGTAGTGGAGAAATTGCTCATGATCGATTCGGCCACCCCATTATAGGTAAGAATATTACCTTCCAGATCAGTGACAATAAGACCATGGGTCAGTCCCTGAATGATGGATTCCGAAAATCTCTTTTCTTCCTTGATCGTATTGACGAAGTGACGCAGATCATGGATAACGTTGAGTAACTGAATCTCCATTTCGCGATTTTCGACACATGTCGTGAGAATATTGCAGATGGAGTGCAGCAGTTCCTCTGTTTGTCCTCCAAATTTATGTCCCTGTTCAGTATACAGACAGAGAATACCGACAACCTTATCACCCTTTTGCAGGGGGGAGCAAAAATGTCCGTGAGGGTGTTTAAAATGACAGTGTTCTGCGTTGTTGGTCTTGGTGCATGCAGCTAGCTTGAATGTACCATACTGGGCTGACTGGCCAAGCATGCACATGCCCTGTGGTGATCCCGTGCAGGGTAGATTCTTGCTGGTATTAAAACCCTTTTTCGCCTTTAGCACGAATGTGTCTGTTCCATATTCTGCCAGGAAAACAGCACCATAGGGTAACAGGCGCAGTGATGATATTGAGAACAGATATTCCAGAATACGCTCAAATTGAAGTTGCAGACTAAGAGGTTCCAGGGCAATTTTCTGGATGTCATCAAGAATTACCTGTTGTTCGTAAGAGGTGTTGATTTTTTGCAGAAAGTGTTGCTGTTTCCTTAGGTCACGAAGGAGAATAATGATGGTTTTAGAATGTGGTACATTAAAGATGAGGAGATGAGCATCAAATGTTGAACCGTCCTTATGCTGTACGGTTCTGAAAAGGCTGAATTGTTCTGATTGCTTGCCACTGCCAGTTGAAAGGATGTCCGCCAGTGTTAAGCCAGGGACCGATTTTGGTCCGGGAGGGAGGATGAGATAGAAAAATTCCTGCCCGATTGCTTCATGGCTGGTCCAGCCGAAGGTTTTTGTTGCACGTCTGTCCCAGCTGACGATTAACTCGTCATGATCACATGTGATAATAGCATGATCCGTTGCAGAAAGCCCACGGTCCTCTGGAGTTTTAGCGGTGGTGTCATTCATTATAGTGGCAATTATACAGCATTCAGGTAGAGGGAGAATCAGCTTATACAGTTTTTTACTGTTATGACCGATGTACTTAATAACAGCTTTTATACTGCCACAAGATTATGAATATTTCATATCTTTTATGTGGATTTCTGATGGGTCCCTTCAGTTAAGTTGAATCTTCTTGAATAAGGGAGCCTGCTGTTGTAGGCTGATACCACTTGCTGAGAAGAATTATCAGCAAAAAAAGCCGAAATATTTACTCGATTAGGGGTAATTATTTAAAATGGATAAAAGAAATACAATTATCGGCACAGATATTTGTTAATGCAGGTTAATAACTCTATGATCACTATTGTTGCCGGGAGGAGTTTTAGTGGATGATATTTTGAAAAAGCGGCGCACTTTGCAGGAAACAATGAATTTCATGGCTGCCCTTTCTGCTGGGATTGAACCGATTCTCGGACGTGGAGCCAACAGCATGACCATGTCTGCAGGCCGTAACCTGGGAAGAAAATTTTCCGAAGGGGCACAGCAGACCAATGATCTTCTTGAAGCAATTGCTGAAGTCCGTAAAATACTGATAAAAAATAACTGCCTATGGGGGTTTGAGCCTTTCAAGCCCGCCTCTCAGCAGGAGATGATCACTGTCAATGCAAATGGCCAGTCAGAAATACAACTGGTTTTTCGAGACTGCATGATTCGTCAGTCACTTTTCCGATTTGGACACCCGCAACAAGGTTCGCTCTGCAATATGATGTACGGTTTTTTTGCCGGAGCTCTGGAGAGCATAATGGGGAAAAAAGCCACCCTGGAAATCAAGCATGCCGGAGAAAACGCCTGCTTGAAAGTCTTGACGGTTGATAATTAAGCAGCAAAAATCTGGTAACGGGAGCGTACTATGAGTGGTGATAAAATTCGCCTAAATACCGAATGGTTATGTGATTGTGGTGGATGTCATGTAGCGATAGTGGATCTGCACGAAAAGATTCTTCAGGTGGTAGAAGATATTGAAATTCAAAAATGCCCGGTGCTCACAGATGTAAAAGATTATCCGGAGGCAGATATCGGCATCCTGACAGGTTCAGTAAGGACAGAGCATGATCGGCATGCCGCTCTGGAGATGCGTAAAAAATGTAAAACCATAATTGCCTTCGGTACCTGCGCAGTCTACGGGGGCCTGCACGGAGCAGGGCTTGCTCATACCCGGGAGGAGATTATGGACTATGTTTACAAATCCACACCAACCACCAAAACTGATTTCGTGCCAGATTCCGGTGTAACAGATCTGGAGCATACGGTAACACCCGTTGATGAGGTAATTGATGTAGATCTTTATCTGCCCGGATGTCCTCCTCATGCTCATTACATTTTTGAGAGCCTTTCGTCCCTCGTTGAAGGACGAGAAGCAAAGGCCGGACAGGAAACTGTCTGCGCAGGTTGTAAAAGGGTGATGAAAAAAACCGATGTCAGCACGATCAGCAACAGCCAGGAAGGTATTGCTATAGATGATATTTGTTTCCTCAGTCAGGGCTATATCTGTTTAGGATCAGTCACTCTTGACCGTTGCCTTGCACCGTGCCCGAATCATGGCATAATGTGCACAGGCTGTGCCGGTCCGACGATGCAGATTCTCTCTGAACCCAATCATGATATTCGAACTGAGGTGAGTGAGAGGATGTCAAAACTGACGAATATCAACCGTGATACCATTATGAACCACATGGAGAAATCAGCAAAGACCCATTATGCCTATGCCATGGCCACAAAGATGATAGGCAACAAACCGACTTTTCTCATTCAGAAGTGGATTGCAGATGTGGAGGCTGGAAAATGAGTAAAACCATAAAAATTGACCCAGTTACCAGAATTGAAGGGCATGCTCGAATTCTTCTGGAATGTGATGATTCAGGAATGGTGACTGACGCTTCTTTCTGTGTCAACGAGCTGCGCGGATTTGAAAGAATTCTGGTGGGTATGGAGGCTTCGACAATGCCACAGGTGACCGCCAGAATTTGCGGGGTATGTCCAACCGCCCATCATCTGGTGGCCGCAAAAGCCCTCGATGATGCCGCTGGTGTAGAAATACCCGTGGCTGCGAAACTGCTCCGTGAATTCATGTATATGGGACATTACATTCATTCGCATTGTCTTTCGCTCTTTGTGCTTGCCGGTCCAGACCTGGTTTTTGGTCTTGATGGCAAGCTGGCAACTCAGAACATTGTTGGTATGGTTGAGGCAGAACCTGATTTAAGTAAAAAAGGGCTCCGTTTAAGGAGTCTCGGACAGAAAATTAACGAAACCATCGGCGGCAGAGGCATCCATCCAGTAACCGCAGTGGCCGGAGGCATTTCTTTCTCCCTGAGTGACGGCCAATTCAAAAGGCTTCAGGAGCTTACCGGTGAAGCAGTTGAGCTGGTAAGCGAGCTTGCCGGGAAGACCAAAACACTGCTTTTTAATCTTCTTGATAAGAATCCGATTCTTCTGGAAAAGCTTAACTCTGAAAGCTGGTATCTGGGCACTGTTAAGAATGGCAGGCTCAACGTGTATGATGGTGAACTTCGGGCCATGGATCAAAAGGGTACCGTTCAACCTGAATTTAGCGCCTCAGCTTACCAGGAGAAAATGATTGAGAGAGCAGTGCATAATTCCTATGCAAAAGAGGTATATCTAACCATGGCCGGTGGTGAGCAGATGTATCGTGTCGGCCCTCTTGCCCGTTTCAATGTGGCCGATGGTCTGGAAACACCTATTGCACAGAAAGAGTTTGAAAAATTTAAAGAAAATTTTGGTACCCCCTGCCACAATGCTGTTTTGCAGATGTATGCCAAACTGATTGAACTGGTGTACTGCTGCGAAAAATCAAATGAGATAATTAACAGTCCTGATCTGCGGGGAGAGACCAGAGTCCCTGCTGATTTCAAAGGTGGTCACGGTATTGCTCATATTGAGGCACCACGGGGAACTCTTATCCATGAATATGATATTGATGAGCGTGGTATTGTTCGGGCTGCTAACATGATTATTGCCACTCAGCAGAATACAGCTGCTATAAACAATTCTCTCAAAGAAGGAGCGAACAATCTCCTTCAGGAAACCAGTGATGAGGCTCTATTGAACGGTCTGGAATTTGTGGTCCGCTGTTACGACCCATGTCTCGCCTGTTCTACCCATGCTATAGGCAGAATGGCCCTTGATGTTGATATAAAGCAGCGGGGCAGGACCATCCGCAGAGTAAGGAGATAATGTTATGTTGGAAATGGTTATAAAAGAAAAGGCATGTCGTGGCTGCAAACTTTGTTTAGAGGTGTGTCCCACGGAGTGCTTCAGCTTTAACGAAGAGACAGAAAAAGCCGAAGTGAAGGTGTTGGAAAACTGCATAGCCTGCCTCAGTTGTGATTACATCTGTCCATCCGGAGCGATTACTCACAATAATCATCATGTTGTTGCTAATTTCTACCGCAATATTCATTTCAGCCAGCGTATGGAGAAATTTCTATGATAGAAACATCCGAGCTGCAGCTTACAGCAGAAGACCATGACAAAGCCTTCATAGAAGTGTGCTTCCTTCTGGATATGTTTGTCGATACAATCGAGCAGTTTGTTGGCAAGTCCACTCCTTCTCTGGCAGTGGCAGCTGGGCGTAAAATGGCCAAAAATATGCCGATATACCTTGAAGATCCGACCTCAGATAATGCACTTCAGGAGCTTGTTCGCGTATTTAAGATCCAGCAATTGGAGATAGAAGGGGAGATGCAGGGCAGTGAAGCATCAATAAGCATAGGAAATTGTCCAATCGGTGCAGTATGTAAAGAGCGGAAAATGCAAATGGATGGTGCTATATGCCAGATGTTCCATTACTATGTTGCCGGGATTATGGCCGAATTTACCGGACGACCAGCGCGGCCTAAAACCATCAGCACTGGAGAGACCTGTCACTTCAAGCTTGCCTTTGCTGGTGCGCCGAAACAGGCATGAGTGCCGGTAAACTCGTCATCTGTATTGGCAACGATCTTGTCGCCGACGATGGCGTAGGTCATGTTGTTTATGACAAGCTGACCAGGCGGGACCTTCCTGAAGGTATCCGCCTTAAACTTTTAGGGCTCGGCGGCATGGCTCTTCTTGGGGAATTTGGTGGTGAGGAGCTTCTCGTTGTCGTTGATGCTGTGCAGTTTGGTGTATCACCCGGGACCGTGCATGTCCTCAACTGGGATGATCTGCCGGAGGGCGGTTCCCACGTTTCCTGCCATGGTATCGGCATCCGTGAAGCCATCGAGGTATCAACAAGGCTTTATCCGGAACAGACCCCGAAATCGGTCTGGCTTATCGGCATAGAAGGGCAGTGTTTTGATCAGCTGGGAAATGGTCTTTCCCCGGAAGTAGCTGCCAGTATCCCCCATGCTGTTGATACCGTCATGCGAATCCTTGGGGAAAAGCTGTGAGATTCGGAAACGTGCTCGTGCGTGGCAGCTTAGCTACCAGTCGATGGTTCACCTGGAAGAAGAATTCCCCGTGACGTTTTTCCGTCAATTTTGAGCTGAGCTGGAGGGTCAAACTCCACATATCTGAGAAATTCCGTTTCTATCTCGGCTGGAAGGTTATCGAGAAACTCCATGTCTATATAGCTCTCTCCTTTGGGAGGTATCCCCAGATAGTTAATGCCAAGAGAGGTGATATTATGGAAAAAGTGGCTGCCCTGGGAGGGATCGGCATGAAGCTTTTCTGAGGTTGTTTCCACAATGGAATGTGCCTCCGTTATGGCATTCCATTTTACCGGTATCCCGAGCCATCGATCCGAAGTGCCCCAACGGCCAGGGCCGATGAGGAGGTATTTTCGGTCTCTATTCTTCATGATTTGATTTAACTTTTCAATATCTCCCGCAATCTCCCTGGTTTTTGCCGTATCAAAGCTTTCAGGTTTGACATAAATTATCGATTGAACTTCTGATATTTTGCTTTGTCCCATAACCTTATCAGAGAAACACCATGCCTTAGCCATATCAGCGTCGCTGAGTTTGATATTTATTCTGCTTTGGGCGACTACCATTGGACGGATTTGGAGAAGAAAAAAATGTGGCTTTTTATTTTCTTCGAGGTTTACGGCAAATTCAATTTCTACCGGGCATCCCATGCCTTTCTCACCAATCTCCAGAATCCTCGAGATGATTTCACCCAGCGGAAACTCCTGAAATTTTAAAATTGAAGCAAAGGTGATGAGAGGATACCCCTGTCCAGAAAAGAAGTCCCTTAAACGCTGGTCCTCGGGGCTAAAGGTCGAAGCAAGCTTTTTTACCGGATGGTGCGAACAGGCACTATCAACATCAATTTTTACCATCATGGTCTCAATTGATGCATCTGCATCATTCTGCATGCGTAGAGCGTAGAAATATCTCTGGGCGTTTCGCTGAATATCCTCAATACTGGAAAATTGAGGAAGAAGCTGAGGGTATTTAGGACAGAAACGCAGGGCGACACCACCATCAACAACAATTTTACCAAGACCCAAAGCCACATGGGCAACGCCATCTACCGGCTGCATATATGAGACAGGGTAGAAGTTGTAGGACTGGGCGACTCCTGAAATTGCGGGATAATAATAAATTTCACTATGTTGGCCGACGAGCTGCTGGATGATGACAGCCATCTTGTCCTCTTCCTGCCGATATACTGAGTTCTTTGCCAGAATTCTGGGGGTTTCCTTGAAAATGGAAGAATAAATAAGTTTGACTGCCCTGATCAGATGTTCAAGCCGAACATGGATATTTTCATCATTATTGGGCAGCATATATGTTGTATACGCACCGGCACTCGCCCGGTAATGAGCATCTTCAAGTATTGCGGAAGACCGTATTGCCAGGGGGTAGTGAGTGTGCTCCAGGAAAACCAGAAGATCCTGCCTGAGCTGTTCCGGAAAAGATGTTTTTAGAAAGGCCTCTTCAATTCTTTCATCACTTCGTGTTCCGGTAAAGGTTTCGTAAATCGAATTTTCCTCGGCAAAGAGATCAAAACCCTCTGTGCTGATGACCAGGGTTTTCGGCAGAGATATGTCGACGGACTCGAATTGCTGGTCAAAGTCTGATTTTTCACGCAGAAGGTTGGAGATGAATGCGAGACCTCTTGCCTTACCACCCAGTGAACCTTTGCCGAGCTTGACAAATTCCATGTCCGGATCAAACTCGTTTTGGCTGAAGTCGGAAACCAAACCCTGCTGGCGTTTCTGCAGCTTGTTTCTCAGCAGGGAAATGAGAAATTCACGGGCCTCTTCAACCCCATGAAAATCTTCGAGCATAATATGGCGGAGTCTTTCAGCTATTTCCATTTCGAATCTGGCCATCAGCCACCTGGAAAAATCATTCCTCCTGGCATGGTGGGCAATGGACTCAGCGGGAATTGTTTTGAGAACATTTGCCATACTACGCAGGTTGTTGGCCCGGTCAATGATTTCACCGTTTTCCAGACGAAAAAAGAAATCACCAAAACCAAGAGAATGGCTGAAAAAGTTGTCGAGGTCTTTATGAAGCCGTGGAGAGTTTTTGTCATAAAAGAGTGCGGGAATTTCTTCGGCGCGGGCTCTGTTTTCCTGTTCGGAACTGAGGATGAGCAACGGCAGATCATTTTGCTTGTCGTGAATTTTTTTCAACAGAGAAATTCCGGCAAGTGCATCTTCTTTACCGTTTTTTTCAAAACGAACATCCGAAATTACACAGAAGAGATATTTTTTGAATTTTTTATAAAGCTTCCAGGCTTGTTCGTAATTTTCAGCTACAAGAATTTTCGGTCTGGTACGCATGCGCAGCAGCCGGTCTTTTTCATTGAGAGAGTCGTCCATGACAGCCTGGGTCTGGAGGACAAGTTCTCGATAGAGAACGGGCAGTAGAGAAGAGAGATAGAAGGGTGAATCCTCGACGAAGATAATAACGCGAATATTTGCGAGCTCAGTATCAAGTTCCACATTCATCTGATCTTCCTGGTTCTTAACGATCGCCAGAAGAAGATCAGTGTTGCCAGACCAGAGGAGTGTTCTGTCAATGCTGGAGCGGTCAATGTATTGGTGTTCCTCAATAATTCTGCCTGCATCATAGGCGAGAAAATATACTGGCAGATCTTTTTTAATCTCTTTAATCCTGGCGCAAAGATCATAGGAGTCCATATCACCAATATGGGGCATGACAATAACCAGGTCAAAGTGGCCGTTATGTATTTTGTCCAGTGCTTGAGCTCCTTTGGAGATCCAGGTTAGACGAGGTGGTCTGCTCAGGTTCAGACCGCGGTATTCATGGATAATCCTTTCGGCGAGAGGGCCGTCTTCCTGCATGATATAGGCATCATAGGTGCTTGAAACTAATAGGATCTCGGCAATCCTTTTGGTCATCAGTTCATGGAAGGATTTAAAGGTGTATTTCTTTGGCCCGTTTTCCAGTTTGGTAAAGTTGTTATTATCCATTATATCCTTGTGTTATGGCCATCTAGAGGTAAACGACTATGAAGAAAGGGCTTGAGCCTGTTTGAAGGTCAGCAAGCCCCGTAATTTAAAAAGTAGCTGAGAAAGTTTTTAAACGACGCCTTGGTCGATCATTGCTTCGGCAACTTTGACAAACCCAGCGATATTTGCTCCCACCACATAGTTGCCTGGAACATTATATTCCTCAGAAAAAGCCAGGCAGGTCGAGTGAATATTAGTCATGATCCGTTTCAGCTGGGCATCAACCTCCTCTCTTGTCCATTTTACCCGCATGCTGTTTTGTGACATTTCCAGACCGGATACGGCAACACCGCCTGCATTTGCAGCCTTGCCTGGACCATAGAGAAGTTTATTGTCCAGAAAGATATCCACCCCTCCCTGTGTGGTTGGCATATTTGCACCTTCACTGACCAGATACACTCCATTGTTGATAAGATTCTGGGCATCTGCATCGTTAATCTCGTTCTCGGTGGCGCAGGGAAAAGCACAATCAGCTTTGTGATCCCAGAGAGGGTTATGAGCAGCTCCACCCTCGGCTGGTGTGTAAACAGCCTCTGGATACTTCTCGGCGTACTCTGAGATTCTGCCTCTCTTCTGGTTCTTTAGAATTTTAACAAAATTGAGCTTGTCCTCGTTGATGCCTGTTTCGTCATAGATATATCCACTTGAATCCGAGAGGGTTACAACTTTGCCACCAAGTTCAAGGAGTTTTTCCGTGGCAAATTGGGCAACGTTTCCGGAGCCTGATACCAGGCATGTTTTTCCAGTAATTGAATCACTGCGAGTCTTCAGCATCTCGTTGGCAAAATATACCGCACCGTATCCGGTTGCTTCAGGTCGAATCAAGCTTCCTCCCCAGTTGAGACTCTTGCCGGTGAGCACACCGGTAAATTCGTTTTTGAGTTTTTTATACATACCGAAAAGAAAACCAATTTCCCGGCCGCCAACGCCAATATCACCAGCTGGAACATCGGTATTGTGACCTATGTGGCGAAAGAGTTCCGCCATGAAACTCTGACAAAAGCGCATTACTTCCACATCCGATTTCCCTTTCGGATCGAAATCAGAACCACCCTTACCGGCACCGAGAGGCAGAGTTGTGAGCGCATTCTTGAAGGTTTGTTCGAAAGCAAGGAATTTGAGAATTGAGAGATTGACCGACGGATGGAAGCGTAACCCACCTTTATAGGGACCGAGAGCACTATTCATCTCTATGCGAAATCCTCGGTTGACGTGGGTTTGGCCCTGATCATCAATCCAGGGAACACGGAACATGATTACCCGCTCCGGCTCAACGATCCGCTCAATAATTTTGACGTGACGATAATGTGGATTTCGTGCCAGTACCGGTTCTATTGAGTCGAGCACTTCCCCAACGGCCTGACGAAATTCCAGCTCATGCGGATCTCTACTTAATACGACATCTAAATTGCTACCCATTGCTGTTCTCCTTGTAATTGTCTAATCCATGTTATCTTCCGAAGGTGGCAGATTCAACAGCATTTGCTTCCTATATCGGCAGACTGCTATTGCGGTGGGGTAGAGCAAGCATCGTGCCATGTTCTTTTTGTATGTATTCATTGCAGGAAAGATTTCATCATGCTGAAAATATTGATGAAAAATGTAATATCGCAAAATAAGATGAGTTGATAGCGTAATCTATATGACGACCTCCTGGGAAAATGTTGACCATATCCTCAAATAATATCTATAAATTTGACAGGATACATACTCATCCTTCATTGTATTGAATTTGAGCAAATCCTCAAGCGAATTTCAAGTACCACCGTTTTTTGTAAATTATTAGGTGCAGGAACCAATGTCTGGCCATTTATAAAGCAAGTTGCTATATAGAAATGAGACGGTGTGCAGGAGACTGCCCGAGAACATCTTTCTTTCCCTAAGCGCCTTGATTTAAGAAAAAATGTCTATCCCAGTACACACTCCCTGGAGCCTGTTGGAGAGAGCTCTTTCTCGAAGTCTTCGCTTATCGCCCATCTCTTTATTATTTCTTGAAAATCAATGCTTGCAGACAAGTGACGATGCCGATATCAACCATATGGCCGTGGTTGATATCTTGAAATTGGATCAAGTTGACAATAGGATGATTCTCCGACAGACTTCTGGGAGAGTTGGAAGGAGGATCATGCTTGTAAAGAATGGCATATGAGTAGGGAGGAGACCATGGAAAAAAGAATACTGGTTCCCATTGCTGATGGAACTGAGATGGTTGAGGCTTTGAGTATTGTGGATGTGTTCAGGAGGGCTGGCGCAATTGTCGATCTGGCCTCGGTGGGCGGTTTACTTACCACCTCATCACATAATGTGAAAATAACTGCTGATATGGTTATTGATGATTGTGTCGACCAGAGTTATGACCTCATTGCCTTGCCTGGTGGAATTCCTGGTGCTGAAAATCTGAGGAATTCATCAATATTGATCGAGATCTTACAAAAACATGCTAAAGCCGAGAAGCTCTACGGTGCCATTTGTGCAGCTCCTGCCGTGGTATTACAGCATCATGGCTTGCTCGAAGGCAAAAAAGCAACCGGGCATCCTCTCTTTGTTGCCGATCTCAGCAACAGAGTTGATTCAGCCGAAAAGGTTGTTGTCGATGATAATTGTATCACCAGCAGGGGTGCAGGGACGGCGATCGATTTTTCCCTGGAATTACTCGGCCTTGTTATGGGCGAGGAGAAAAAGCGAGAGGTGGCCAAATCGATGGTGGTGGATCTTGACTGATTAAAAATCGGCGGTGATTTCAAAACCCCCCATTTTCAATAATGCTATTGGTCCGATTATGGTTAGGAGGGGACAGGCAGGTCATTTGCAGCTGCCACAGGGAGGGTTTTGTCGACGCTAGTGTTCTTCATCCTGATCGGTTCTCTGGTGAATCCGTATATATCGGAGGGAGGATTTCACTCACCCCTATATATCATTCAGCGCAATACAGTTTTTCCGGGCCTAGAGCCTGCAGCAGCGCCTGGTTAAGCTTTTCAAGATCTACATCTCCCTGCTGGGAGAAAAGCGGGTATATACTCCCTTCAGTGTTCGGGAAAGCATCATGGATCGCTGGCGTGATTACTTCTCCCATGGAGGAAACCATACACCCCTCCGGAGCTATATTGAGAATCAGATCATATCCTTTTTGCAGTTTCAGGGCAGCTTCCCCAACATAGGGAACCAGCTCGCCACCAGGACGCTGTGTTGGAATTACCTTCTTTGCTTCCTCAATTACTTTAGGCATCGGCTCGGGAATTTGAATTCCGGCTGCTCGGTAAAGGGGCGCAGCAAGGATCTGGCGCAAAAAGAAATGTGTAGCTTTGGTTTTTATCCATCGTTTCTGCTTCTGTCGTAAAAAGAGTTTTCGATTTTGGATGAAGTTGTCATCCGTGCTTCTCTTGATTTCCGAACGACTTTCATCTATCCCTTCCTGGGCTCGCATCAACATCCCAGCAAGCTTATATTCCAGGAATCCCCAGAGAGGTGTGTGGCTAAGATGAAAGCGTCCAGGGCCTAAAATATCGAGGAGACCCTCGTGCAATGCTTCAAATTGAGCGGTTCGCATATATGCTTCACCGTCGATATGAATACGAATTTGAGTACTGGAGAGAGGCTCGCGGCACCATTTATTACGAAAAGCACGCAGTGGAGCTGCCAGATGGTTTCTGTGGAGTTCCCATGCGAAAAAGGTTGCCAGATAATACATGCCCGGGATGATTCGCATACGTTTTCTTATTTTCAGGGCTTTCTGGCTGGGCGCTGAAAATGTTTCTAGTGAACTGAACAATGAATTTTTCAGTGCGTTATAATACTCGTTAAAGGTGAGGTAAGAATCAAGAGTGGAGCAACGCGCCGAGCCTTCAGCCAAAAGCTGATGCAGTACGCCCTGGAGAATTGTGGCTTGTATTCCACGCAGAAAAACCCAGCCAGGAAAGCCGGTGTTAAAACCCTCATTCTCAATACCCACTAAAAATTGTATCATTTGATCATCTGTGACACTTTCCTGATGATGGGGAATGACGGTCTTCTGGAGAAAAAGCTTGTGGGCTTCAACGTATTGTCCCTGACGGCATGGTCCTAACCCTTTGTTGTTGAAGATAAGTAATCTTTTTTTATTACGAAAAAGTGGATCACTCCGACGCAGACGTTGAAACTGGGTGATGGCACATAATATATCGCCGTAGACAGCAGCAAGTGGTGCACAAACGTTATCACCGGCAACATTGCGGCCTTGCTCAACCAGGGCTTGAAGGCTGTACCTGTCGGTGTAATTTTCCAGGCAACAAAAACCGGCGCTGCGTATAACCGCCAAAAGACCGCGATTATCTGAAAGGGTTGGAAAACAGATGACATCGGTATCTTGTCTGAGAGGTGTGCGGTTGATGAAGAGATCAAGCAGCTGCACGTCAAAAGAGCTGTTGTCCTGGCAGATAATCCGCTGAATATTATTTGCCGACAATTGACGAACGTACGTGTTCATACGGTTTTCAAGATGAGCCAATTCTTTTATTGCCGCATCAGACTGTATTCTCAGAAAAGGTCTGTTTTTTATAAGTTCACTGACTAACGGGTTCGTTACACTGTCCGGCCCGCAGAGAAAGGTTGAAACCTGGACGAGCGGCAGGAGTCTTTCTTCCTTTTCATATACCGAAATAATTTTTTGCAGCTCACCTGATGGGAGAATTTTATGTAATGATTTCCTGGCAACCGCATCCGTGAGACTCGCTATTGTGTGGGAATTGCGCCAGTACAGGTGTGAGAAGTCGGAATTTAACTCTATATCAAGGGTATAGCTCGGTATGCCAATAAGTCCTTTATCACGCAGCAAGCGGCCGACATGGCTGTCATACACTCCAGGGTTGAGTACATACTCACGTCCCAGAACGATAGCAATACCCAGGCCATCGGCGAGGGCTTGCCGGGCCAGTCCCGCAGCATAATCTGCCACATTCTTTTTGAATTGCTGCTGATCTTTCATCGCCTGATGTACCAGAGGAAGAAACATCTCAAATGACATTTCTAACTGATAATGTTTATAGACCGGTACAAGTTTTAAAAAGAGTTTATGGGCGAGAAGGTCGAGTTCCGTTATTTTTAAATTCAGATCAAATAGCTCTATGTTGCTATGTGGATATTTAGCCATTGCCAGTCCACGGGCTACTGCAAATCCACCCTGGTTAACCGTGCAGGTTCTGGAAAGCGAGTTTATTGTGTTGGGGAGGAATTCAATCTGCGGTGCGAGGATTACTCCATGCGCTTGCTCCGCCAGACGGAGGAATTGACCAACAACACCAATATGAGGAGCGCAGGTATCTACTCTAAACTGTGATTGACCTCTGAGAAGATCTCCTTCGGTCGGAGTGTCGACATGGACAGGTATATCCAAGGGTTCAAAAAGAGATGCAAAAAACCGAGCCCACTCAGAGACGGCGAAGGAGCGAGGCAGTATCAGTCTCTCTTTATCGTATGAAACAGGAAGGTGATCAATCTGGTACTGCCAGATGTCCTTGCAGCTGTTACGAACAGGAATATTTTCTTTGCTGTTCTGTTCTTTTCTTTCATTAATCGCACTGCAGCCGCCGAGGCTGAATGAAAACCGGTTTCCTGCAGCACTCTGCGCGGTAAGTTTTGATCGATGGCAACATGCGCTTTTGTCTCCACAAATAGCTCCCTGGCATTTTATGATGGACCGGTGAAAAGGCTGCTTGATAAAGACGGCCAAGGGGATGTTGACAGTGTCTCTGCGTGGTTGCTCTGCCATTGTCCGGATAAGCCCCATGCATGCCCGAAACCCCGGACTTGGCGGAACGAGGCAGTATGCAGGTCCGCCTAGAAAGGATTGGAGACGCTCTGTTATTGCAAGAGGCAAAGGATCGCTTTGCATTGTCTGGCCATGAAGTAAAACCAGGGAATTGCAGGTCATGGATATTTGCGGCCAGAGACTCCGCGCCATGTTTTCTGCAACGGCCCAAACTGCTGATGCCAGAATATCGGCTTCACTATAACCTTCGGCCTGAAGACGCCTGGCATGTTCGAGAAGAAAAACCGCACAGGTAGCATTGAGTGTATGGGCATTGGTTGCTTTCATCGCTTTTTCTGTAGCGATGGTAATATCCTGAAGAGAAAAGAGATCGACAAGTGTGTCCAGTAAGCTGCCGGTTCCTGCTGAACATTTGGTGTTCATTGCATTATCATAAAGATCACCCTTGTGAAGATCGATGCTTGATATTTTGGTATCTTCACCGCCAACATCAACCAGGAGACAAAGATCTTTATTGAGGTTTTTTACACCTTTATTCTCCAGTTCATCGATATAGTCGAGAGCCAGGGCGGCGGAACCTCTGGCATGTGCGTAGTTTTCAACAAGCACAATTACTCGATCGGAAAGCTCCGGATATACTGCTGTAATTGCCTGCTGAATCTGGTATCGGGCGCTGCCGGTCAAGCCTATCTGGGAGACGGCCAAAGATCTGATTCCCAAATTCTCCAAGGCACCAAGTATAGTTTTTATCGTTTCAACCGTATCGCCTGCATTTGAGTATGATGCCTGGTGCAAGGGGGTCAGGCTTTCAGCATCACAGATGAGAATTTTGGCCATGGTAGAGCCAACATCAACACCTATCAACAGCGGATGCTGTTGAAGACTGCGGCTATCTTCAGACACACGAGTCCCAACTGTTTGACGTTTGAACAAATGTCGGGCACTCAAGCTTTTATATTGCTCAATAAAGCCTGGAAGCGGTTTGGAATATATATCTGCTTGCTCTCTTCTTCTGCGATTTTGATGAAGAGCAGGATTCTTCTGGAGCAGACACAAACGCTGCATTCCTTGGAAGAGTATATTGCGTGTGTGATCATGTTCAATGAAGAGAAATTTTCGCCCGGTAAAATAATCTTTTGCACAGTCACGAGCAAATTGCCACTCAAAGACACCACCTGTCAGAATAACTTTATTAAAGTGTGTTGTTATAAACTTGCAGGCTTTCAATACTTCAGATTTGAGCGTTGTGGCCAGAGCGAAACTGAGTGGGATTCCCTGATTTTTATCGGAAATTGTTGCCGATGAGGCGAAGACACCACAACGATCAGCTCTTACAGGAATCTCAAGTCTGGCAAGTTTTCCCTTTTCTCCCAGGTGCTCATGAAGGAGAACATCCACATCCTGCCTGTCTATCGATAATTTGCGCAGAACTCTGTCCAGGTTAATACCCGCACCCGCTCCGCATCGTGAATTTGTTACCAGCAAATTATCTTTGAGTTTTCCACGCTCGTCAATGCCGACTATCATGTAGCCGGATGCAGACAGGTCAAGTATTGCAAGTGAGGAGTTATGAGTTTGGCATACAGCTGCACTCCAAAGTACAGCGAGCGAGGAGAAGTATTCACCACGGCGGAAATGTGTATGAATTAATTTGTGAAGTTTTCCACATATATAAAGGGGTGTTTCTTCGGGAACAATATCTTTCGGGATTTCAGAAAGTCCTGAACTGGCAGGAAGAGACCACTGCCGGGAGGCTCCCGATGCAAATATCTGTAAAAAACGTATTTTCTCAATTCCAGCATCAATGAAAAGACTGGTGGAGTCAGCAGCAGACATCCCATTATTCTTGGATATTGAGTAACGCTTATTTTTCACAGAAATAGTCACAGCAACAAGATTTGCAGATAATAAAAGGATTAGACAACGTTGGTCATTAATCTGTCAAGTTCCCTGATACATTAACCTTTTTTATGATCATCTTGAGTCTCTTGCAAAAGGCTCAGAGTAATCAAACATTTGCTCTGCCCGTGCCCACGATTTTTTTAAGATGTCTTTCACAAGGTATTGACTTCGAGGACAACCTCTGGTAAAAAGCACATCCGATTGGTTCAAGAGCGGGAATAACTCAGTGGTAGAGTGCAACCTTGCCAAGGTTGAAGTCGCGAGTTCGAATCTCGTTTCCCGCTCCATTTCTGTTTATTCTCTCCTGAATCACCTTCATTGCTCTTTAATCTGTTGTTCGATAACAGCTGTTCGAGCGTATATACTCATCAACATCAAATTTTCTTCGGCAGCCGCGTTGATTCATATAGCGTATTTTGCCGTAGACAGGTCGTTCCTGCCAGGCCCTGTCGTGCACTCCGCCGATTGACCACGCCACTCCCGTATATCCATTTGGATCGTTGCCGTCAATGGAATAGGTGTCATTGAGATAAATTGCATATTCCAGAGCTTCTTCCGGTGAAGCTGTCCACTCAAGTATCTTTTTCGCCCAGTACATTCGCAAAAATCCATGGAGCTTATTGCTTGTTACGAGATTTCGCTGACAACTGTTCCACAATTCTTCATGGGTTTCACTCTGTTCGAGTTGCCGCAGATCGTAGGTATATTCCCGTTTATCATTCCTGTGCTGATCTAGACTTTTTTGGGCCCATGGATGGAAACCCGCAAAGCTGTGGTAGTTTCTTTCGTAGAGGCAAAAATTATCAGCGAGTTCTCTGCGCACAACAAGTTCTTCGAGAAAAGTTTCTTTGCCAGCCAGATCAGCTTCAGAATGATAAACTTCATATGCCAGGCGTTGCGGAGCAAGCTGACCGAAATGGAGATAGCAGGAAAGCTCTGATTGTCCTGAAAGATTTGGGTTGTTACGATTTTGCTCATATGAAGCCAAGCCTTGGGTAACAAATTTTTCCATTTGTATGATTGCTTGGGTTTGGCCAGGATTAAAGCCCCCGCTGTTCATCTTGAGAATCGAATCAAGCGAACGGGTAATTTCCGGGAAATGGTTGATATTTATCTCACCAGGCGGTTTTGGGTGTTTTAAAATTTTAGGAAAGTCGGTGAGGTAGTCGTCGATCAGGTGATGAATCTTAGGCCGGAGGGTATAGGCTGCATATTCTTTCTTTGATGAGGCCAGCCATGCCGGAATGATATTGTGCGCATCAACCTCAACAACAGGGATGGTGATGTTTTTGCCGATAGTCTGTAAATCTTTCTGTTTGGTATGCAGTGGTGAGAAATCTGTGATGAGCAGATGAGAATCGAGTTGATTGCAAAGATCAGGAAGGAGTTTTCCTGCCGTACCTTCAAAGATGAAGCAGCCAATATTTTTTTCTTCGCATTCGTGAGCATTCTGACTTAGGCCATGGACTTGAAAAACCGTCTGGACTGACGGCTTGCCTAAAAAATGTTTTGGGATAAAGAAGACGATAATCAGGGGCCTGTCACGGAGCAGTGCTTCTTGCTGGGCATACAGCATGGCCCAGTTGTCATGAATGCGCTGGTCACGGTCCATCCAGTAGATTACCGGTCCATGGCCTCTTTTCCCGGAAAACAATAACCTGCTGCGTCTGATGATATCAGTGTTCTTCTGAATCAAGCCAGTATCCTTCTCTTGGGGAGGTATATCTGCAAACCGTTTGGTGCATCCCTGAATATATCATGAAAAAAAACTGCTATTATCCATGATCCATGCTTTTTGCAGGCAACAGTTTCTGCCTTGAAAGACAACAGGTTCACAAATTTTTTACTCTGTGGCGACTATGAACTCAGCTGACATGTGAAATATTGGAGCTAATTGTTGAGAATGCTAATGTTCAAGATAAACATCCTTAAAGTAAATGCATCGAATCTCAATGGAAAAAACTGCTGGGAGTGGATCTCTGATGAACATGGCCTACCCAAGCTTCAAATCTGATGACGCCAGAACTGATGAGAGGTTCGGCTGAGGATAGCAGCCTGAAAGGAGAAATATCTCTGCTTGCTTAATAGTATGGAGGGGTGAAGTATAGAATGTATGGCTGTGAAATTGCAGGTCTATTGCACAGAGATGAGAAGCGAGAGCAGCCCGATCGTTAAGAAACACCTCTGGCTTTGAGAAATGGAACATATTCTTTGTCTGTGCCATTCAGGTGATTCACCAGCCAGTCGCTGAGAAATGATATTGCATTGCTGGTTAAATCCTGTCGACCTGCTTTGCATTCATCCTCAAACTGAAAAATCATATCCTCAAAATAGGTATGTTCTTGAATGTGATCTTCTGCTTCAGGATAATTATGAATTTCGAACAAATTCTCTTCCCTGGCAAAGTGCGATGTGGCATACATGCCAACTTTGCCGAGAATCTTCAGTAACTCTTTATTGTCTGCCCCTTTTTCCTGGGCCCGGTAGAGGTCATTTATCAGATCGACAAGTATAAGATGCTGCTGGTCGATTACATCTATTCCTGTATTATATTCAGGCATCCAATAAATCAGTGCCATACTGCTCCCCTTAATAGTTCAAATAGTGTTAAGCTTTCTTATCGTACTAAAAGCACGCAAATATACACGCTCTTCGGCTGAATTGCAAAAAAAAATCCAGAGTGAAGAAGGCGTCATGCCGCTGTCAACCTGCGATTTGTCTCGAAAGAAGAGCACTGTCAGCAACTTACGGTTTTGTAATCACTGGCGTCTGAAGGTCGCTCTTTTTAATTTCCATCCAGCATACGACCAATCCCACCAAGCAGGCTTCCTTCTCCTTGAGACTTTCCACCAGAGGATGGCGCGTGTTCGAGAATTCTATCAGCGAGACGGGAGAAAGGCAAACTTTGCAGCCATATGGAACCGTGACCTGACAGTGTGGCAAAAAAGAGACCCTCGCCACCGAAAAACATACTTTTCAGTCCTTTGACCATTTTAATGTCATAATCAATGTTGCTGGTGAAAGCAGCCAGACATCCGGTATCGACACGAATGGTTTCGCCACGGAGTTTTTTTTCGACAACGGTTCCCCCTGCATGGATAAAGGCCATGCCATCGCCTCTCAGCCGTTCCAGAACAAAACCCTCACCACCAAAAAAGCCGGTACCAAGGCGACGTTGAAAGGCAATATCAATATTGGTACCTAAGGCTGCGCAGAGGAATGAGTCTTTTTGACAAAAAAGTTCTTCACCTATCTCCGCCATATTGACAGGAACGATGGAGCCGGGAAAGGGAGCGGCAAAGGCAACCCGTTTTTTGGCAGAGCTCTGATTGGTAAAATGGGTCATAAAAAGAGATTCACCTGAAATAACTCTTTTACCAGCTGAAAAAAGTTTACCCATGAATCCCTGATCCGGTTGAGATCCATCGCCCATTTTGGCCTGAAACTCAATACCGTCATCCATGTAATTCATGGCTCCGGCTTCGGCGATAACAGTTTCATTGGGATCAAGCTCGACTTCAACCATCTGCATATCATGGCCGATTATTTCATAGTCAATTTCATGGCATCGCATAGTGCGCATCTCCTTGAATAAATTAGAAAACCAATAAAAGAAAGTGAAGACGATTTATCCGCTTCAGTATTTTTTTAGTGTCTTACTCCTGAAAAGTTGTCAAAAAAGATAAAGAACTGGAAGCAGTTCTGAAACAATAAAACGATTTCGACAACCAAGGCACCTATCCCTGCGGGGTATTATGAACGAATGCAGCTCAGCTGCTTAAGTTAAGAATCAAAAGATCTCCAATGAGAGAGCAGAGATCTCTTCACCTTGTTTATTGTCTGTAAGGGTTAGATGTTTGTAAGCTGATGAGCTTAAGAGAACATCTCTTTTTTGTGGCTGTCAAAAAGATCTTTCTCATTATGCATTCTCAGCTGATCAATTTTCAAGCTTTTTCTGAGTGTGGGTGGGGGCTATCTTGGCATGTGATCAACCAGATATTGCAGATACGTGTCATCGGTACCACAGCATCCTCCCAGGATCTTTAACCCGAATTCGTTATTCAGGAGAAGCATTTGCTCGCCCCAGTGAGAAAGGCTGTCCTTGTGAAGGATTTTCGAACCTTCTAACTGGCTATGATCCATTGAAGAACTGTTCGCCTGAATCCCGATGAGGCGGTGAAAGAGTTTTTTATCCTGATTCTCCGCACAGATAAATGTTGGATATGCGCAATTGACCATATAGCCAAGTGGTGGTTTGGCTGTGTGCCTGTCGATATAAGCAATGCCCTCATTCAGGGGCGTACCGTCAAGAATACAGGCTTTGCGGTTGATAACAAAGCTGATTATATAAGGAACATCTGTTGTTGCCGCCGCTCTAGCGATACCAAGGGCCTCGGAAGTTGCGGGAATGGTTTGCGCGAGTATGCAATCGATCCCCAAGGAGACGAGTTTGTTAATCTGCCAGCTGTGATAGCTTTCAGCGTCCTTGGCTTGTAAAGATTCAGAGGGACTGTAGCAATCGTTTTTAGGGGCAAGCAGGGCACCCAGCAACACCGAGGAGTTCGGCTTATTCCACTCGTCTCTGAGATCCTGCAGAAAATGAACAGCGTCACACAACAGGGTTTCGTCATAACCGGCGGCAGCAAGGCGTTCGCGATCAAGTCGCCAGGTTGGCGCGCAGAGCAGGATGGGAAGATTCACCTGGGCTGCGATATTTCTATATTCCCTGTAAATAGCTTTTAATTTTTCCTTTCCTTTCTTATCGTATAGCAATGGAGTGATGAAAAGAGACGGATGAAATTCAACCTCGGTATCACGCCTTAATCTTTCGGCAATAGCGCACTCTGACAGAATTAACGGTGAAGTGTTGAGAATTGATTGTATAAGGGACATAATGTGCTCTCAAACATGTAAAAGAGACGAAGAAAGAGTCATCGTGTTGTCTGCTTTTTAATAAAGAAACGGGAATAAGGCAATGATTCTGATTCTCTAGAGTCTATGAGCCTTTCGGAGAAAGTCCTTTTCCCCATCTCTGCGTAAATTTCTGAAAAGGTCTTAATCTGAGAAAAATGGCACGTCTCAGACAGACTCTTATGGGTACCAATACCAAAATAAGAATACTAAAGTATATTTCCAGAGGAGAATGAAGGATGAAACTGGTTTTTGTGTATAACGCCGACAGTGGTATGCTCAACACAGTTATGGATATTAGTCACAAGCTATTCAGACCTCAGACCTATGATTGTTTTCTTTGCAGCCTGACTCATGATACATTCAGAGAAAATTCCGAATGGAAAGCCTTTCGAAGCAGCTCAGTGACAGAGATGGTTTTTCTTCATCGTGATGAATTTGAAGAAAAATATAATCGAAAGGCCGAATATCCGATCATTTTTCAAGAAAAGGATGATACTCTCGAAACAGTCATTTCAAGAGATACGCTGGCTTCATATTCTTCGCTAAGTGATCTCATTCTGGCAGTAAAACAACTCGAAGCGGCAAAATAACACATCTTTTTTAAGCTTTGTCTTTGGCTAATATTGACTTGTGTGATTATGATATTGCGTTATTTTCAATCGTAAACAAGAGATTGAGCGAGGATGATATATACGAAAACCTTGAGCTAATGAGAAAAATCCTCGTGTTCTCAGGCTCAGAATGCGGAGGCTTGGATGACGAGATTTGTATTAGTGTTAATTGTCTTTTTTTTGAGTGGCTGTGCAACAATACAGGATTTTGGTACCAGTATTAAATACAATATCCAGGGTGAGTATTATCTCCAGGAAAAAGATTACCAAACCGGTTTGCAAACCTTTGAGCAGCTGGTGAAATCTGATCCATATAATGCTGAAGCGAACTATTACTGTGGTCGTTTTCTTCTGGCTGATGAGAAGGCCAAAAAATCGTTGCCATATCTGGAAAGAGCGGTGGGGCTTAGCTCTGAAAAAAGCGATTATCACTTTTGGCTGGGGGTGGCGTACGGGGAAACCGGACAGGATAGCCTTGAAAGGAAAAGCTATAATCAGGCCCTGAGATTTGATCCGGCAAACACCAGAGCTTTGACCTATATGGGGAATAATCTCCTGCGGGCAAAACAATATACCAAAGCCTTGAGCTATTATCAGAAAGCTCTCGATCTTAACCAATTTAATCCTCAGGCACTTTACAACAGGGCAATGATCCTCAATAAGTTGCATAGGGATCCCGAAGAAAAATTTGCCTGGCTGCAGTATCTTGATGCCTATCCTGCCGGCAGTTTTGCCAGAAGGGCAACGGATCGTCTCAACCGGCTGGGTGATTATAGCTATCGTAACTACACCTTAGGGCTGCGTACAATAACCCTCGCGGAAATTGAATTTGAACCATTTAGCGTAAAGCTTGCCAAGAAGAGCAGCCCCTCTCTTGATGTCTTGGGAGCGACAGTAAGTAATATGTCCAAGGGGAAGTTAAATATATTGGTGTACCAACTCAACAATCGTGATCTCGCAAAAAAACGTGCACTGAGTATCCGAAACTATCTCATAAAAAAATTTCCTGAGTTGAAAAATAACAGGCGAATACAACTCAGCTGGTTTGATGTTCCGGAAAAGCGTAACGTTTTGAAAAAACGTTTGGACCTTAATCAGTCTGTTGATTTTTTTCTCACCGAAATTTGATTGAGGCTTTTTTCTCTATTGAGATCTGTTTTCACATGGTGTGCTCTTTCTTGGACCAATAGGTGTTCTATCTTCAACTCAATCGTTTATTAAAAAAAATAATGCATAAAAAATGTGACCATTCTTTCCCTGGAACGTATACGTCATTAAAAGCGCAATACATTGCGACAGATAAAAACGTCCAGGATCAATGAAGCATTCAGACGAAGAAATAATAGAACAGATCCTGGCAGGGGATAAAGAGCTTTTTAGCATGCTGGTGGAGCGGTATCAACGGCCTTTATTTAACCTGATGTTAAGAAGTACAAACAATCAGGAAGAGGCTGCAGATTTGACTCAGGACGCGTTTGTACGGGCATTTGATAGACTTTGGTCTTTTCGAGCCGACAGACGTTTTTTCCCATGGCTTTATAGTCTTGCTATTAATCTAGCAAGAGACTGGCAGAGGAAAAATAGGAGTCATAGGTCCAAACGGCATATATTAGAACAGGAAACTCTCCAGAGAGAAGATGGTAACAACTATCATACTGAGCTTGAAAACAAAGAAAAACTCTCTCTTCTCCATCAGGCCCTCTTCGACATTTCGGACCAAACCAGAGAGATTCTTCTTCTTCGATATCGTCATGGACGTCCGGTCAGAGAGGTTGCTGAGGTCTTCAATCTTTCTGAGAGCGCAATCAAAATGCGAGTAAAACGTGGGCTTGAGCAGTTGCGCGGAATTATGGAAAAACAGAAAAAGGGTAAGTTATGAGCCAGAAAGAAAATGAAAATGACTACCTGATAGAGTTACTAAGACAGACTGAAGAGCAGGAACCGCCATCCTGGTTGAAACAAAGTGTCATGGACCGTCTTGCTACCCATCGTCCCAAACTGCATCATCGCTTGTTACATCAACTGATGCGGCCCCGAACGTATCAATTCAGGCCAGTGAACCTGATTGCAACAATGGCTGTTGCTGTCATTGCTTTTTGGGGAGGAACCCTGGTACAGAGCCCTGTCTTGAACGACAGAGTTGGCGAGGAAGCGGTTGTCTCTGCCCCGATAGCGGATAACGCCCTGGCAAATTATCTCATTGGTCGCGGTCTGCTTGCCGATAATAAGGCAGAGTCTGCATTGGAGTATCTTCAGAAAGCAGTGGAACTGGATCCGCAGAGTCCTGAGTTCGAACATTGGCAAGGAGTCGCTTTTGGGGCTTCGGGACATCCCGAGATGGAACGGCAGAGCTATTCTCGCTCTATTGAAGATGACCCTGAATATTTGCCGTCCCTCATGTATCTTGGACACAACTATCTGGAAAACGGAAAGTATAGAGAAGCCCTTCAATATTATCAGCAGGCACTCCGTCAGGATCCACAAATTCCAGAAGCTCTCTATAACTCTGCACTGGCGTATCAAAAGCTTCAAAACATTGACCAGGAGAGGAATGCTTTTAGAAAGTATCTGTACTCCTTTCGTACTGGAAAGTGGGCGTACCGGGCGGTGGATCATCTACAGCAACTTGGCGATTTCGGTTTTCGCAGCTATCTGCTTGGCAGTAATCGTGTTGTTTTGAATGTGGAAGCCTTGCTTGATTCACGTTCTTCAGAGCATGAACAGGAAATAGTTCAGTTGTCCCAAATAATGAAAAGGACCAATGAGCTGGAACTCCATCTGGTATTTTTTAATGACAACGATAAAACTGCAGCGAAACGTGCTGCCATAAATCTTAGGGAGCAGCTTCTAAGACATTTAGGAGCTGGGTACACTGCTCCCATCAGGGTAAGCTGGTTTGATTCAGCAGAAACGGTTTTAACGAATGATGACATCAAAAAACAATTGTCTCCAAGTCTGCTGATTTTTACCAAGTCTACAACCAATAATAATAGGAGGGTTTCAACATGATGGCTGTATGGAAATCGTTTAGGAGTTTTGGAAAACTGTTTTTTCTCATAATCGTTTTCGCCTGGTGCTTATCGCTATTGAGCACGACAGTATTTGCGGCTGACGAGATTGGTGACGAAACGGGTACCGATGAGATTGCAGATACCGGCGATACCCCGGATACCGGTGACGAGCCTGGCGACACTGAAGAAAGCTATTTCTCTAATCCTGCGCAGGCTGCTCACGCTGCCAATCTGGCCGAAGCATCAGCATTAAATGATGAAGAAGCTGCAGCAGCAGAGCAAGAAGCAATGGAAGATCTGGAAGCAGCCCAAGCAGCTCTGGAAGCCGGTGAGATCTCTGAAGAGGAATTTGCTGAAATTGAAGCTGAAATCGATGGAAGATTGTCTGGAATCTCTGGTGTAAGTGTCGAAGAGATTGGCGATATGAGGGCCTCTGGAATGGGCTGGGGAGAAATAGCCCATGAAATAGGGGTACACCCAGGTGCTCTTGGTTTAGGCCATCAGAAAAAATCCAAAAACAGAGAGACAAATCAGGAAATGGTTGAAGCAACCAAGCGAAACACCAAAACCGGTTATTCCAAGGGACATGGTGTTGGTTTGGGTACTGGCAGCAACGACCTCGGTATAGCAAGCAGCAAAGGCTTGAAAAGCTCTGGCAAGAGCGGTGCTGCAGGGACCGCAGGACAAGGTAGCAACAAGGGCAATTCAAACTCTGGCTCAAATAAGGGCGGCAATGGTCAGGGCAATGGTAACAATGGTGGCGGTAAGGGTAACGGCAAAAAATAACACAGTATGTTGACCACCTCCTTTTGATGGGTTCTGCACTGTATCCTTTTTTACAGTGCAGAACCCTTTTTTTCTCTTCATCTCTTCTCTCTGAAATTTCCCTGGATAATTCTTGAATCCTTCTTCCAGTATGCTTGAAAAAACGGTAATGATACGCTAGGCTGTATTGATTCGATATGCATTTGTAAAAGAGGAAGCATATCTGTTAATGCAACAATCCGTTGTGACTTTTTCTTACTATGCGGACGAGGATCATATCGTGGATACCAACACAAAGATATTGCGGGAGCCACTTTGGGACCGTACCCTGCGACGGATTCAAAATATCTGGCCGCTTGGAGAGACTGGTGTGCAGAAGCACATTTTTTCACCGGATCTTTCAAAAGCAGATTTGCCACGACTTCGTAGGATTATCGACAGATGTCTCGAAGAAAAAGGCGGAGAAGTCTCGGCACGATCCAGCGCAGCAGAACTTGGTAAAGCGTATTCTGTTCTCAGCGAAAAGGGGCGGAGAAGGTTTCTTGAGCTTTTGGCCATTGAGTATGATGTGGATAACGACTTGGTCGAAGAAGCAATAGAACGAAGACGCAGTGCCGATAGTCCGGAGAGTATTCAAAAAGAAACAACTGCGCTTCGAAATCTTCTGGAGCCTCCCCGGACGAAGCTTCTGCGTCAGTTTAATGAGCTGGAGGAAGGGGTCAAGTTCCTTGTTGATATGCGTTTGGAACTTATTCGCTGGGCTAAAGATGATCCCCGATTGAAAGCTCTTGACCTTGATGTCTTCAGACTGTTGGATTCATGGTTTGATGTTGGTTTTCTTGACCTACAGCAGATTACCTGGAAAACATCTGCGGCCATACTCGAAAAACTGATTGAATATGAGGCTGTTCACAGGATTGATTCCTGGGAGGAGCTGAAACACAGACTGGAAGAGGATAGGCTCTGCTATGCCTTCTTCCATTCGCGAATGCCCGATGAACCTCTCATCTTTGTAGAGGTGGCGTTGGTGAATGGTATGTCTGGAAACATCCATGAACTTCTTGATGTGGATGCTCCTTCGCAGGATCCCGGAAAGGTGGATACTGCTATTTTCTATTCTATTTCAAACTGTCAAAAAGGGCTGGCCGGAGTGAGTTTCGGTAATTTCCTGATAAAAAGAGTGGTCGCTCATATGGCAGCAAAAATGCCTAATCTGAATCGGTTTTCGACACTTTCTCCGATTCCGGGTTTTATGGAGTGGTTACGGGAGCAGCATAATTCCCACGACCTTGGAAAATATGATGAGTCGATCATGGATGTTATTCTCCAAAGAGATATGGATCGGTTAACTTTTGGAAAAATTCTCAGCAATGAAGCAAGTGTGATCAGCAGGTCCACGCACAAAGAGCTGAAATCCGTGATTCTCAATCTCTGTGCGCATTATCTGGTTAATGTTAAAAAAGGCAGGCAAGCCCATGACCGTGTTGCCAACTTCCATTTGACCAATGGAGCCCGCATTGAGAGAATCAACTGGGCGGCAGATCTTTCAGAAAAGGGTCTTAAACAGTCAGATGGTGTGATGGTCAATTATCTTTATGATCTCCCTCACATAGAGAAGAACCATGAGTTGTATCAAGGCCGTGGTGAAATTGCGATATCTTCATCTGTGAAAAAATTATTAAATTAGACCTTGTGACATGGCGTAGAGCTGGTCATTGACAACCGGCCTCTTTCTATGTTAGAAATCCCTTATATACTATGTCGTTTGTATTTTCATATTCGTGATAATGAAAATACTGGCAAAGTATGGTGACGACGAATAGAACATACATTATAATAATTGCTCCGAGCCAAACGACCTAAGTCGAAAGATATGGTCCAAGGCCGATAGGGTCCCGCCGGAAACAGCCAGGCCTCCCGACATTGGAAAGGAGAAATCATGACAGACCGCCAAGTTAGGCCATGCGGTGATAATGCTGCCATGGCTGCAGGTAAAACGCTCATCGATAACCATGGCCGAAGAATTACCTATCTTCGGCTTTCCGTAACAGATCGCTGTGATCTTCGCTGTCGCTATTGCTGTCCTGAAACGGGAATCCCACTGGTACCGCATGACCAGATTCTTTCCTATGAAGAGCTTGAGAGGCTGGTCAGGATCTTCGCCTCCTTTGGCGTCGACAAGGTACGTCTGACAGGTGGTGAGCCTTTTGCGAGGCAGGGGCTTCTGACCTTTGTGAAAATGCTGAAAAAGATACCTGGAGTACAGTCTCTCTTTGTGACAACCAATGGTGTAAAGGCCTCCAAACATCTTGATTCTCTCGTTACAGCTGGTGTCGACGGTATCAATCTCAGCCTTGATACGCTGGAGAGAAAACGGTATCACCAGACCACCAGAAGAGATTGTCTCGAAGATGTGTTACGCACCTTCCACGGCGCACTTGAGAGGAATATTCCGCTCAAGGTCAACAGTGTTGTTCTTGAAGATAGCAAGGATGAGGAATTACTAAGCCTTATTGGTTTATGTGAAAAAAATCCTGTCACTGTCCGTTTCATTGAGAAAATGCCGTTTTCCGGTGCCGAGATGATCAGCAGGAATGAAGGTGTCAGTCTTCTTGAACGTCTCAAGATTCTCCTGCCAGGCATGGAGGAGGTGCAGATGTCACAACCCTCAACTGCAAGGGTCTTTCGTCTTCCCGGATACAGCGGAAAGATAGGGGTAATCGAAGGAAACTCACGGCACTTCTGTAAGAGTTGTAACAAGGTGCGGATAACACCAACCGGAATGTTGAAAACATGTCTCTATGACAACGGTGTCTTGGACCTGAGGGAATTGTTGCGTTCCGGCTGTGATGACAGTGAGATCGCAAAGAGAATTCAATGCTGTGTCCAGAACAGTGCGATTGACGGTCATGCCGCCGAAAAAAAATCGAACAGATTATCAGAACCATGCATGGCAGGTATCGGTGGCTGATGGTGCATGAACACGTCAGATAAATCCGAAAACAATTGGTTGTACTGGAAACGATATTGATTTCACCTTAATTCAGGTCAGAAGTTAATTCATCGACAAGTGATTAACTGCTGGCATCATGGCAACGGCAACACCAATGTGAAAAACATGAGTACAATACCATATCAACGGCAGGTGCAGGAAATCATCTCAATTGAAGAGGCCCTGGAGGTTATTCGAGCAAACATCCCACAACTTGCCACGGAGAAGTGTTCACTTGAGAATGGAATTGGGAAATATCTGGCAGAGAATATTATCGCTCCGGAGCCTTCTCCAAGGTATACCAGTTCTGCCATGGATGGATTTGGTGTGCGCTGGAATGATGTTTTAGCTGCCACACCAGAGAACCCGGTGTCTCTGGAAATAGTTGGTGAGAGTCAGGCCGGTACTCAGTTTGAAGGTACCGTTGGTCCCGGAGAGGCTATCAGGATAAGTACAGGAGCTGTTCTCGGCAGGGGGTGTGACAGTGTCATCAGGGTGGAAGATACAGTTGAAAATGGAGATTTCGTCCAGATTAAAAGCATCAGAGGTCAAGGCCAGGATGTTAGATACCTGGGTGAGGAGTTCAACGAGGGAGATCTGCTTCTGGAAAAAGGTACCCGTATCACCGCAGCCAGAGCAGCTTTGCTCACCTCTGTAGGTGTTGAGGAAGTAGCTGTTTTCAAGCCATGTGAGGTCGCTCTTCTGATTACAGGTTCAGAGTTGGTTTCAGCAGGCCAGGAAATTAAGGATGATCAGATAAGGGATTCAAATATGATTATGCTTAAAGCATTAGCTGAAGATGCCGGCGGGGTTGTGGTGCGCTGTATCCGTGTCGCGGATGAGCAGTCGGCAACCCGGAAGGCTATTGCCGAGACGAAAGCTGATATCATTATCTGCAGTGGTGGGATCTCCGTCGGTCGTCATGATCATGTGAAAAAAGCAGCCGTTGACTCTGAATTTATACCCCTGTTCTGGCGGATCAGGCAAAAACCTGGCAAACCACTTTATTTTGCAAGAAAGGGGGCCCAATTGCTGTTTGGGCTTCCCGGTAATCCGGTATCAGCTTTTATGTGTTTCATCCATTATGTGCGGCCACTGATAACCGCTCTGAACGGGTTGCCATTTGGCTGGCCAATGGCATCGGCCGAAGCAATTGATGACGTGAGCAATCGAGGCAAACGCCCGAACATGGTCAGGGTGCAGCTTCGCTGGCGCCGAAATAACGGATATTGCATCAGTAACACTGCCAAGCAGGGCTCGCACATGCTCACATCGCTCGCTCATGCGGATGGCTATATAATTTTAGAAGCCGGTGAACATCTGAAAGCTGGAGAACGAATAGATGTGTATCGCTATGATTTTCTGAGAGAACCTGTTGTGTGAGGAGAATGAATATGGCGTATGTGGAAGCTGTTTGTATCAGTGCTAAAAAAGGTGTTGTAAAAAAGGAACAGCGGGAGGTTACTCTCAAGGCTGAATATGGGATTGAAACGGATGCTCATGCCGGTGACTGGCATCGCCAGATTTCATTGCTGGCCGGTGAAAGCATTGACCGGGTAAAAGAGGCGATGCCCACTTTAAAAAACGGCGCATTTGCGGAAAATATTATTACCAGAGGGATTGACCTCGCTGCAGTAGCAATTGGTGATCGTTTGCAAATAGGCAGTACTGCCATTGTTGAAGTAACCCAAATAGGGAAAGAATGCCATAACAGCGGCTGTGCTATCAAGAAGCTTACCGGTGACTGTATTATGCCCAGGGAAGGTATTTTTGCCAAAGTAATCGATGGAGGAAGTGTCAAGGCTGGAGATGCCGTGAAAGTTATCTAGCAAAAATAGTACATGAAAATCAAGTACGTGTTTGAATCATATTATAATATCAAATTGTTATTCTATGTAACTGCCGCTTTTCCCCAGATGCAGTCTGTTCCTTGCAAGACAACTGCTCACTACCTTTTGTCTCGACCCTGCGGGCATGCCTGTTGAGCCCACCCCTCCTCATCCTCAAGGGATTGCGGTAGATTGTTACAAGGCGCCCTTGATGCCACGACAATGAACCGTCTGATATGTGAAATATTGGGGTTGGGATCAGCGTTTATACACAGAATATCAATTTTCAGCTGAAAGAGAGGACTATGACCATTGATTTTGACAGGTACATTACTGTTTTTCGGGAATTTGCCGAAAGCTTTGAGACGAACTCTTATGAAGATTGGTCTGCTATTCGACTGAAAATTGATCACTCCCTGCGGGTATTTAAAAATGCCCGTACTCTCATAGAGCACAATGAAATAGGGAATCTGCTGGGCGAAACGGCCATGCTGGCGGCACTCTTTCATGATATAGGCCGTTTCCCGCAATATCGTAAATATAAAACATTTAACGACGGAAGATCCGTGAATCATGGGTATTTGGGTGCAAGTGTCCTCAAAAAGCAAGAAATTCTCAAAGCTCTGCCTGTTGAGCGTCAGCGCCAGATTTTTTCCGCGATTGCCCTACACAATAAAAACAAAATACCAGGACATGTTTCCCCCGAACTGCAGACCATTTGCCATGTTGTCCGGGACAGCGACAAGCTGGACATCTTCAAGGTTATGCTGGAGCATTTTTCCGGAGGAGTTGATGATCCGACCATTGTTCTTGAGGCTATACCTCATCCGGACAATTACACTCAACAAATGTATGATAATGTTTTTTATGGCAGACCATGTCTCTATAAAGACATCTACTGGACAAATGATTTCAAGCTTATCCTGGCAAACTGGTCATATCATCTGAATTTCCCTATTTCATACAGACTATTTTATGATTCAGGGTTGTTCGACGAAATATTTGAACATCTTCCTCAAAAGATTGAGTTTCAATTGCTGAAAAAGAAGCTTCTCGCTGTAATAGAACAAAAAAAAACGGTATTACACGTTTAGAAAACCGAGATCTTCACCGTGTGAGGGCGTGATATTGCAGAGAGGGTTCTTGCCCCTCATCCGAGATGCCAGTGATTTATTTGATTGTAGTGAATTTGATCTAGCTCGGTAAAACCTGAGTTGCCGTCTGAGACAATGATGAGATCAGCCAGCTTCATTCGTGCCTTGGCGCGTTGCTTTATCCTTTCTCCATCTTTTTTCACCATGATAAGCAGGCCCGGCTGGACATGTTCGGCAAGACTGTTTGATTCACAGACTATTACAGCGTTAGCAGGCAACTGACGGCGAAACCCGCTGAAAGCTTCAAGTATGCAGGTATCTTCACAGCGGAGGTAAAACACTTTTTTAGCCCCAGCACGCAGCATCCTTGATGTATCCTTTGTGGTATCATATCGTGTTTCTTCAAAAAGGCGTTGATCCCCCGGTTCTGTAGAGTGATCACCATGGTAAATACCTTCATCGGGGAAAATTGCTGACACCTTGAGGGCATAAACATCATTATCGGTGCTGATTTTTTTGATAATTCTACAGGCTAATTCGGTTTTTCCTACATTTCTTGCAGATCCGCCGACGACGAGCAATGTCTTGTCTTGAAGCATATCTCAGACTCTCATGGTGTGCCGACATACAGAGATGTTCATTGTCTGCACTATGTTGGTTAACGACCGTATTTGTACAGAATATAAACACAGACTAAAAATTAAAAGGTAATTTTACAGACTATCGTCTTTCAGCTAAGAACGGCCATGGAATTGGCATGGAAGTAGGGTGTCATCCTGATTGTCGTTGCAAGAACAGCAGAAAGGGGTCCTGATGTAATAGGAATTTTAAAACGGAGTGAAAAATAAGAAAAGGGTCGATCTAATGAAGCAAACTGTACCCAGCGAAGAGTACAGGATATGTTTAGTAACAATTTGAAATTGTAATATAATTTAAGCTAAAAGTCGGTTTCTCATGAAATGTCGGGGCTAGCCAAGGTCGAGAGCTTCCTCAATGAGCTTGGCAAAGTCTTTTTTCATCAGTGGTTTGCGGATAAACCAGCTGATTCCCAGCGTATGAGCGTCTTTTTCACTGAAATCACTGGAGAAACCTGAGCACATTATTATGGGAATATCAGGAGTTATTTTTAGTATCTCTTTGCTGAGTTCAGCACCATCCATTTCTGGCATTCTGTAATCGGTGATTACCAGGTCAAACTGGTTAGGGAGGTCTCTGAATAATTCCAAAGCATCCGTACTTTTTGTATGAGAAATGACATTGTACCCAAGTCCTTGGATGATTCGTTCGCCCAGTTTCAGCAAATGGATGTCGTCATCAACGAGAAGTATTCTATGTTGCTTATCGTTCATAAATATTCAAAGTTATTTAATATTTAAATATTTCTGTAATGATCTCTGAGTGCACCACTACGCTGTCAAATTGGTAATCACACATAACTCTTCCTTTAATAACACAGATGTAGGTAAAACATAGTACTAGTTGATTACGTATAAAATACGTATTCTAAGTACGTAGTATCGGATCTGGAGCTGTGCTGGAGAACTTTGACTGATACTAAAGCGTTACAATGACTGTTATACTGCAATGGAAGAAGGGTGACAGTGTGGGATTCTTAGTAGTTAGAGGTAGCCTTCATGTGAGTGTTTTCATTTCAGAACAGAATCAAATTGTGACGGTGCTACAAGCTGGCGAGATAGGAAGAGAGATTGACAGATGTAGAAGATATACCAAGCTTTTTTCTGATATTGAAACGATGCGTTTCCACCGTTCTTTCAGAAAGATTGTGCATGGCGGCAATCTCTTTTATCGAGAAACCTCCCTTTATCAGGGCACAAAGTTCTATTTCTTTGGGAGTGAGATTATACTCGAAGCTGGAAAGCCTAATACCAGCGGAAGAAGTTAATTGTTCGAGGTTTTGTTTAATCATCATCAGATATCTGCTGTCGAGTGATGATGATCTATTTATGAGTTTTTCAATAACCGGTAGAAGAAGTTTCTGGACGTTGACTTCAATTCTGTTGGTTAAATTCTCTTTTTCTATTTCCAGTTGACTGAATACTTCTTTGAGCGCAATATTTTTTCTTTCCAGCTCGGCAGTCAATTCTTTTATTCGCAACTCAAGCTCTTGATTTCTCCTTGCAATTTTACTTTTCTTTGGTGCCTTTTCCGCCTCTAGCTGTTGTATGTGTGCTTGAGCTTTGGAGAGTTCATCGGAGCAACTTTCTAAGTGTTTTTCCAGCTCTTCGTATGTTGGCTTATTCCCCATAAACTGCTGACTCTCCACATTTTAACTGAGTTCTTTGGGTTAATTCTTCTGCGTATACGCGATTTAAAGTGTCGTACTCCTTAAAAGCTGTCAAAAAACAAAAAACTGGAGACCGTTTTGCAAAGTGGCTGTGTGCTATTGTTTTCATTGTTGAAAATGAGCATATTTTCGTCATAGTCGACTGTGTTTTTCCAAGTATATATATCATACATATGGAAATTTTTGTAATGTAATTGGAATCAGGAAAAAGCTGCTGATACTCTGGCAAACTCAAAGGAACAGAGCTTATCCTTCTCAGGAATAGAATAATAGTGGAGAAATATGCGACAGGTATACTCTGCAGAACACCCGACAGAGGCTTATATGGTCAAGGGTATACTAGAATCCGGAGGGATCGAAGCGATGGTTAAAGGAGATATCCTTTTCGGTGCCCGCGGCGAACTTCCACTTACAGCCGAAACGGCCCCTTCTGTTTGGATAGTCGAAGATGGCAGATATGATGAGGCACGACGGATAGTCAGGCGATACGAACTGGCCAACAATGGGAAACTACCATCAAGGGAGATGTGGCTCTGCCCGTGGTGCGGGGAAAAGCTTGAAGGGCAATTTACTCATTGCTGGAAATGCGGGGCATCACACCAATTTCCTGCGGTGAGTGATGAGCTTCCTTGAGGTCCCGGTAGAAAAAGTTTCCGGGCAACAAACGCAAAACGAGCTGATCTTTCTTCAAGATCAGCTCGTTTGTTTTACGTCAATGCGACATAGGTCCGAAGCTAACGTCATAACTTCATGGCCAAACTGCTTCCAAATAATGACCTGAATTACCTTTGGTGTAATAGATTAGTAACTGTCGGCATTATGCGGATCAAATTCGGCATTCTCTACCCACCAGTCAGGTCTCCGTATCATATCGAGGAGGTTCTTAGTCGTTTCGAGATGATAGCTCTCCTGGCGCATCAGAACATCAAACAGTTTTTTATTGGCCGGATCGTCTGATTCTTCAAGTTTCTCTTTGTAAAAATTCAGGCCGCGCTGCTCAATTTCTACGGCTTTCTCATAATCTTCAGCGGCATCCATTGTGATATTGGTAATTGAGCTGTCCTTTTTTAACTCTTCAAAGACAGTCTTGATATCAAGAGCAGAGCCTTGAGCAGGACCAATATCCATCTTCTTCTGGAGTTGCTCTATGGCAATACGATGGCGGACTTCATCCTCCGCCAGCATCAGTAAAATTTTCTTTATTCCTTCTACTGGTGCATTCTCTGCCATTTTACGATAGAGCGCTTCAGCATCTTTTTCCATCTGAATGGAAAATTCAAAATAATCCATGTATACCTCCTGATATGAGTAGAATATTCACCTTGGTGCAACCAATGTATAAACTTTTGCTGTCCGAAACAACATATTTCCGCAACTGTTCCAAAGATTACTGCAGCATACTTGTGATTCTGTGTGGTGGCGATGTTGTCGTATTTTAAAGTGTATGGGAAGGTGACAGCAATCAAATATCTGCACAGTTTCTCTGTTGGGCCCAGACACGTGTGTTGATAGCAAATATTAGTACAAAACTTTGTTCATTTGGAGAAGATCTTCTTTCTTACCGATAACAATTATGACATCTCCGCCATTGAGAACATGATCTGCATTGGGATTAAATATCATTTCTCCCGCCATTGGCTTAATGGCAATGACAATAACACCAAACTTAAGTCTCAGTTGCGAATCAACGAGTGACTTGCCAACAAGTTGCGAAGTTTGCATAACACGAGCCTCTTCTATGCGAAGACCGAGTTCGGTGTTCATCATGGCCCGGTCAATAAAATCGACAACCGTGGGTTTCTGCAATATTTCGGCCATACGTTTACCGCCGATGACATATGGGCTTACCACCTTTGAGGCGCCTGCACGCAGCAGTTTACTTTCGTTCGCTGGTTCGATGGCGCGAGCGAGAATAAAGACATCTGGGTTGATTCCCCGTGCAGTCAGGGCAATGAAGACATTATTGGCATCGGAACTTACAGCCGTAACCAAACCTTTGGCTCGCAGGAGTCCTGCTGCCATGAGTGTTTCCTCTTTGGTGGCATCCATGGCCAGATAGAGAAAACCGGACGCGTCCAGTCTCTGAATGGCTTTTTCGTCTTGCTCGACAACAACTAAGGGGGTATTGCTTTCTACAAGCTCTTTGGCAATCGTCTCTCCGATTCGGCCATAACCACAGATAATATAGTGGTCCCGCAGCTTTGTGAGTTGTCGTTGCATTTTTTTTCTCCCAAGAATTTTTCTCAACTCGCCTTCGATGAGAACAGAAGCAATCTGGCTAAGTGAATAGGTCAGCAGGCTGATACCTGAGATAATAATAAAAATTGTTAAAAGTCTGCCGGCATGGGAAAGAGGTTTTATCTCACCAAAACCGACGGTACTTATGGTAATGAGTGTCATATAAAAGGAATCAAAGACATCCATGTTCTCAAATAGGTAATAGCCTGTTGTGCCCGTGAAGATAACGAGAAAGAGGAGGAACAGAGAAATTATCAGCTTCGAGTTTTCCATGAAGGATGTCCTTTTGAGTCAGTGGCAACGCAAAGGCCGCAAAGGCCATTGAGGTAATTCATACCATGAACAGAGTGCACATTCCAGGTGAATATGCAAGCCATGAATTGAGAATAACTATTTGATACAATGTGTTGTTTCCATACCTGATTCATGGAATAATAGAGACAGCTCTTCGATTGGTACCAACACGTGACTAATTATTCAAAAAAACGGAATTATATATGATGAAAATAAGCAGTGAAGCCATTCAGCAGCTCAAGGAATTCAAAGAAAGAAAAGCACCGGACAGGTATTTGCGTATTGGCATTGTTTCCGGGACCACCACTGGCCCATCATTAGGAATTCTTGGTGATGAGAAAACTGATAAGGATACGGTATGCAGCTTTGACGGGTTGGATGTGATTATCGACAGTGCTCTTCTGCAATACTGTCAGAAAATATCAGTTGAATATGTTCAACAGGAATCGGCTGGTTGCGGCGGAGGTGGGTTCAGGATAACACCTCAAAACAGTTTATGAGGCAGCAAGTTTACGTAATTATTCTGTAGTTTGCAGGTTTGCCGCAGTAATAATACCCCGGAAATCGTGGCCGCTTGGCAATTGAAAAAGGCGAAGACCAAATTCGGGGGCTGCGGCAAGCAGATGATCAAAAATATCTGCTTGAATTGCTTCGTAATTGGCCCATACCTGATCTTTTGAAAACACGTAAATTTCTAAGGGCAGCCCATGGTCCGTGGGGGCCAGCTGTCTGATTAGAAACGTCATTTGCTGATTGATATTACTGTTGTTCTTCAGATAAGCACCGATATATGCTCTGAACACCCCGATATTGGTTTGCCTGCGTCCATTGAGACAGGTCGATGAATCCCTCGGCCTGGTGTTGTTGGCAGCTGTGATTTCTCTCTCTTTTTCTTCAATATAGTCCTTGAGAATTTCTATTTTCGAAAGTTTTTCCAAGAGTTTTTCATCGCAAAAACAGATGGAGGTAAGATCAATATATAATGGGCGTTTTATCCTTCGCCCTGCGGAATCCTGCATGCCGCGCCAGTTCTTGAACGACGAAGAAACCATGGCATAGGTGGGGATGGTGGTAATAGTCTTATCAAAATTCTGTACCTTGACCGTGTGTATTGAAATGGAGATGACATCGCCATCCGCGCCATACTGGGACATCTCTATCCAGTCGCCAACGCGGACCAGATCGAGGGTGCTTATCTGGAGAGAGGCGACAAAACCGAGTATGGAATCCTTGAAGATGAGAAGAATGACAGCCGTCAGCCCGCCTAAAACGGATAATATTCCCCAGGGTGATTGACCGGTGAATATGGATATAATGAAAATAGCTCCAAGTACAAAGGTAATAATACGCAGGGCATCGACGTACCCCTGAATCATGGTGCTTCGAGATTTTCGGAAAAGAGAATGAATCTCCGGTATAGAAGTGAGCAGAGAACTTATACAAAGAACGGTAATAATCACAAACCCTGCCATTAACAGACGTTGTGAGAGAAGGTATAACGCCTCATTTCTCGGCAGTAGGGAGTCGGCAGCAATGGCCAGAACCGCCATGGGAACGAACCAGATAATTCGTGAGAAAAAATTGTTTTTCAGTAGCGGCTCACCCCATTGATACTGTTTTCTCTGAATCCAGCGGATAATAATCCGGATAAGTGTTTTTTTGACAATGATGGTTGCAATGGCGGCAATTGTGAGAATGGCAATGAAAAGAAGAGGAATGGTTATTGCCTGTGCGACAGCAGCAGGAAAGTTATATCGGGTAAGCAGATCCGTGAGCCAGTTTGTTGTCATTCGTACTCCAGTTTTGAATATATCTTGCTAAAAAACCATCGCTTGTGCTTTGATACGTTCGAAGATACAATATTTTTGTACGAAAGTCAGGGGAGAGAAGAAAAGAAATGTCATTTGGGTATTTCGCCGCCCTGATAGAATATGTGTTTATCATGCTGTCCTGAGGTTCCCAAGGAAAGCGGAAAAGACATATCCCATCGGTAAAGTCAATGAAACCAGAAAATAGAGAAAACATTAAATTTACCACAACGTCGGTTTTGACTGTCATTAGAGACTTCTCAACCCGGCTTGCGGCAACAACGGATCTGGAAAAGCTCTTCAGCTGTTGCGTCTCATTGACCAAGGAGTTTTTCGATCTGGATTTCTCGACATTACTGCTTCTTGATGACAGTGGGAAGAAGCTTGTTGTCAAGGCGACGGATGGTTTCTCAAAGGATATGGTCGAAAGTTTCGTTCTTCGCCAGGATGAGGGTCTGCCCCAGCTCGTCCTGAAGACCGGTGAGGTTGAGACGGTAGAAGATTTTCGGACTGAGGATCGCTTTAAGGCTACATCGCTCATGACAGATCTGAACGTACGCTCGGCTATTGCCGTGCCGATGATGATCTCGCACGATGTGTTTGGAATTCTTATCGGTCATACATTGGGAAAACGATTGTTCTCAACAGAAGAAAAACAGGTGTATCAGGTCCTGGCTAATCAGGCAGCCATTGCCATTACCAATGCCTATCACATTACTTCGCTCTATACATCTGAAAAGAAGAGGGAAAAAAAGCTTGAGGAACTTGAAGAGGAACGGAAGAAGAATAGAGAGCTTACTGATGAATTTGAATCAATTTTCTCAACAATTACTTCCGGTATAATGTTATTGAGGGATGGCAGGGATGTGGTGAGGTGCAATGAGAAAATGGCAGAGATCTTCGGATACGATTCCGCCAGTGAGCTCTGTAATGTGAGCATTCGCAAACTGCATCTTTCAGATGAGGAGCAGCGGGAATTTGGTCGGAAAAACTATGCTAATCTCGTTGCTGGGAAAATTGTCCGCACCGATTATACCCTCATGAAAAAGGATGGCACTCCCATCCTCTGTAAACTTTCCGGTCGAGCTGTTGATCAGTCAACTCCACCTGATTTGAAAAAGGGCTTTGTCTGGCTGATTGATGATATCACCAGGCGTAGAGCCATGGAAAGCGAAGTATTGCAGGCCAGAAAACTGGAGTCAATCGGCATAATGGCAGGAGGGATCGGCCATGATTTCAACAATATACTCTCAGCTGTCCTGGGAAATCTGGAGCTTGCCAAGCGTATCCTTGAGCCTGAGCACACGGTGCAGGACCTGTTAGGCTCTGCAATTGAGGCATCAAACAGGGCAAAGGATTTAACCACGAAACTGCTCCTGTTCACTAGAAGAGAAGGGCGTAGTGTTGGAAAAATTCATCTGCAGGAACTTTTTATCGAGTATAAATTTGAAAAGATACTCGGTGAGAAAACCGAGCTGCAGCTCAAGTTTGAGGACGATCTTTCGGCTATTAGAATAATGCCGGACCATCTCAAGGCGATTATTCAGAATCTTCTCATCAATGCCGACGGTTGTATGTCTGGAGGTGGAAAGATCTGTGTGATGGCAAAAAATTATAATGTTGGCGAGGACAGTGTACCGGGTCTTTCCGCGGGGAAATATGTACAGATTAAGGTTGCCGATACCGGCAGCGGTATTGAAAAAGATATCCTCGAGAATATTTTTGACCCTTACTTTACCACCAAAAATAGAGACAGCACCCGAGGCAGTGGGTTAGGTCTTGCAATAGTCCACTCTATTGTGAAAAAAAACTATGGTTCAATAACTGTGCGATCAAACAAAGAGGAAGGAACGGTGTTCACGATTTTGCTTCCCGCAGTGGTGGATCGCTTCAAGACAGCTGGTTGAACTTTCAGTTAGACAACTCCACAGTTTTCTGTTGCGGAAATTGACTTTTTCCATCGCGAAAAGCACTGGCAATGGAGTTGAATATCTAAAAGAACCGTCCATGAAATGGTAGTGTCTTTACGCTACACCCCATGTTTTCATTCTGTTCCCATCATTTTTCATTATTTATGATGTACCACACTCAGAAGCTAAAGAGAGATGATAGTTTGTTGTAATAAAGACAATTAGGAGAATTGGCTGGTTAACCACAATTACTTTGCTTGGTCTGGCCCCCTTTCTTCACTCTTGGGTCCGTTGATACGGACAGGGGCCTGTGTGGATAGAAGTTCTTCCATACAATCACCCTTGATCCTGATGGGTGACTGGTGCAGTGGAGGACTCACTGATATAATACCGAAGAAATAACGGGTGCAGATAGGAAAGGAAGATTACAGGCAAACATGGAATCCAGCTAGTAACCCTTGCAAAAGAAAAAACTATTTTTCTTTGGACGGGAAAATTTATTCTTTGACAAGAGGCCTTTTAATGGATGACACCATTCCCGCATAGTAATTGATATTATTTCCCGATTTCTGAATTGTCATTCCATGAAAACGAATAAGGTAATTTGCTCTTTTAAGATAATCATTATTAAAAATACCTGCCGTGCAGAAGGGGTAATGTCCTTTTGTCTCTCTTATATAAGGAACATTTTTTGCACTTATAAACACAGTCCCAGAGCATTCAGACCAGTAATTAAAAAAGAAGGAGTTAATGTGAAGAAAATTACCAACAGAGCAGATTTAGTCTTTGTTACTATGGTTAGCATTCTTATAGGCCTTGCAAACCAAGTTTTCGCAACTCCCATTTTATACGATGTAGGTGGTTCAATCTATGGAGGTAGAGATAGTACAGGCGCAGAAAGCAATTATGACGTTTCTGGATTTCTTCTTATTGACGATACCATAACACCTCAATACCCTGAATATCCGGAAGGGCCAGGCAAATACAAGGTCCTAATGTTTATGATCAAATCTGACTAGATCCTATTTGTGATCATATTTTGTACGGAAAGGATGGGTCTCTAAGCTTTAACCCTTGGCTTGACGCAAGTTTATATCTCTACGGTAAAGACGATACAACGTCCTTATACGCCTTTAGCACAATCGTTCATAGTAACACTAATCAGCTTGCAGATAGATATAGATTCGAAGGAGGAACCAGATATTATTTTCCAAATGGGGAAATAAGTTCGGGTGTGCTAACGTTGGATCAACATCCAGTTCCTGAACCTGCAACGATGGTCTTGTTTGGTACAGGTATAGCTGGTTTCATGGGTTCACGAATAAGACGCAAAAAGTAGCTGATACATAAAAGATTAGCAAAATATGCTAAGTTGAGGCATGAGAAAATCCACAAATTCTCACCCCAACATTGCCCGATTTTTACATGCCTCTTCGAGGCTGAAGACCTCATTCAGTTCAACAGGTACTGGCAGACAAAATTGCATTTCTGAGATGGAAATCGTTTAAACAAATTCGAGGACTTTTTCTACAGACTCGTTATGGTAATTAAAACAATTCATATAATTCTCATTGCTTATTTTCTTGAAATTTTGGTTTTATATTTTTGCGCGCTTTTGACCAAAATACTAAGAAAAATATTTGAACCTTATAAAAAGCATGCTTTTTATGTGTTCGCTGTCATTTGTAGTTTGTTTATATTATTGTTTTCTCTTTTCGGATTTCTCGAAGTCGCTACTTTGTTTGAGAAATTAGGATTTGAAGTTAATATTGGGGGACATAATGCATATGGTGCAGTATTTTTCATGTTTTTTACAGTTATTGGATTGGGAGTGATTGTTTTAATGCATTGTTTTGAATTATTAGGTGAAAGATCTTATCCGGTTGACAGAGATAATAAACTATTTCCATAACAAAACATTGCACAGAGAACCGCAAAGAGCGCGGTTTCCTGTGAATTTCCCGTTCGCTAATGAAAAAAGATGACATATGAAATGAATCCCAAACAATTTGAAGCAGTATGCAATTTGTCTGCTTCAAAAAGATACTCTCATTTTATTTCCAAAGTAGCTGATTTTGAAGAACTCTGGACCCTGAAATCTTTGGATGGATTTATTTCTAATGGCGACGAAAACAATCAAAAAATCATAGCATTCTGGCCACACCCAGTATATGCCAAAGTTGTTAAAAGAGATGATAACTTTTCTCCCTGCATTTAAAGAATAACATTCTGAGACGGTAAAACTGCTAGTAAAGACGGTGGGGAAAAGATAGGTCTGTACGAAGTGGTGGCTTTCTGGTTGAAATTGGAGATAAAGTTAGGGGATGCTTAAAAAAACAACTTCTTATTACCCATCTTCTTGTCACCAAAAACGACCGATCCGAAGGCAGAGAAGGAGGCGTGGCAGGAGTATTCCCAGACAAGGGAGAAATACTGGTGCCTCCGGATCAGTCGAAATTGCAACTCGTACGAGTGATATTATTTTTTGTTGTTCGCGGCTTTTACTTTTTTTCGTAGAGTACTTTCCATGATCTTGGCGATTATGTGGGCATCGCATCCTGGATGATCGTCAATACTCTGAATCTTAAGACAGTTTTCCCTGGCTTCCGCAAAGGCAGCTCTACCAAGTGGTGACCTGGTGATAACAGTGGTCCAGTCATTGTCCGCTCCTAGTCCGCCAAAGGAAATATCGGCATATTCTGCAGAAAAATCTTCACAGAAACCGCATGCTTCCCTTTTGGCGAATTCCAGTTTGTCGAGAGGAATTGTTTTTACTGTGCCGTCTTTAAGATGAAGCATGAAATCATCTTTGATGTTCATCCTATCCACTTCAGCCATGCTGCATTTTGCCAGTTTTTCTAGCCTTTTAACCTTATCACCGCCAAAGTCAAAGTTGGAGGTGCAGAAAAGGCCAAAATAATATTTGATGGAATCTGACGGAACCAGGTTGAGCGCCTCCATCTTCCTCACTGCTTTGATCTGGCATGGTGACCCCACAAAGGCAATACGCTTTAGTCCCTGACGTATTAATGAGCCCAAAGCCTGGGTCGATGGAGAGTAGGTTGAGTATTCCTTGCCAAGTTGAACAGGGCCCTGCATGGCATCGTAGTGGGAACCTGCTGCTTCGCATATATCTTCCCTGCTTAGAGCCAAACAGGGAACACGCCCCTCCGGTGTTTCTCTGGAAACAATGGCACCGTCTATACGTCCATTATCAAAGAGGTGGAGAAGCATGGCTGTTACCACTCCACCGTCGGTTCCGCGCTGTCTGATGTTGTCATCGCTTGCCCTGGCAATAGAGGCCTGGATGATTCTACCCATTGGTGCGCTCCATTCGACATTGCGCTGAATCTGGTCCTCAAGCTCACCGGCGGCCGGGCAGATAAGATAACAGAGCCCGCAATCAATACATTTTTCAACACTCCGGTAGCGTGGTATATGATCATCTCCAATTTGCAGGGCGCCATAATTGACAGCTGTGCAAAAGGTTACACATCCTCCGCATCCATGACAAAGTCCTGTTGCGACGATTTCCTGTTTCAGATCAAAAAAAGTTTTCACTACGACCTCCCTTTGAGGTAGGTACCCTTTCAAAATTGGATACCCCTCTGTAATATTGAAGCTCAGCAGCAGGCTTCCTGCAACGCAGTAAAATGGTCGGTTATTCGCTGTACAACCAGGGCGATTGCAACATTTACCTGTTCGGAGCATTCACGGGTAAATTCAAAATAATCTTCAGCTTCTATAAGGAGAATCTGGAGCCGGGCCGGCATCTCATCCGGGAATAGTTCATAGCCGATTTTTAAAGTGGAGCCCAGGGTGACGGCATGGGATGATGCCAGTTCATGATCGGCAAAGATGTCATCCACACTCGCCTCGGTTATGGTACCGGGAGGTTTACCGATCTTCGCGGCATCAACTATGATTACATCATCATATCCCATGATCTTATCATTGACCTCGAATCCTACTCCGTAAATTATCTCCGTCTCCACTTGAAGGTCTGATCGTTCAATGCGCTCGGCTACTTCTATTCCGGCCCGGTCATCTTTGAGCATCGGATTACCGATGCCACAAACAAGATATTTTGTTTTCATTTGTTCCATTAATGGCTGTGAGCAAGCGTGTTCAACATTCCAGGCCATGGTCCACCACTAAAAACTTTGAACCGGACGCCACCTGAACTGATGAGAAATACCGGCTAAAAGTTTTTAAGTGACCTGGTCAGCTCTTTGTTGCTGTTGTAAATATTGATCTCCACGGGAGAAGAACCCGGTTTGACTGCGTGAGTGGCGCAGCCAAGGCATAAATCATAGGGTCTGAAGGCCATTTCCACATGATTGAGAATACCTTCGTCAACATTGCCGTTCTTTATGAAATGCTTCGCAGCTTTTCTCACCGCCAGATTTATTGGGCCTTTATTGTGTGTTGTTGCCACGACAATGTTCGCATCGGTGACGATGCCTTTTTCATCGGTGTTGTAATGATGAATCAAGGTGCCACGAGGAGCCTCAATGATACCGACGCCTTCTCCGGTAACCTCTCCCAGCGGAGCACGGGCATCATCGCTGGTGATCTCGGGATCCTGGGCGAGCTTGAGTATGTTTTCCGAACAGTGCAACAACTCGATAGCCCTGGCCCAATGATAGCCCATAATGTTATGAACTGGCTTACCGCCAAAGGTATTGAAAAAGGTTTTAAACTCCTCGTTGGCGAGTGGCGTTGTGAGCCCATCGGCAACATTGAACCTGGCCAATGGACCGACGCTGTAGAGGCTGGTTCCGTCACCATCGACGATTCCTTTCCAGCCTATTTTTTTCTGGTACGGCATTTTCAGGTAGGTCCAAGGGAGCACACGTTCGGAAATATAGTCGATATATTCCAATCCTTTAAACGTATAAAGATCGTTGCCGTTGACATCTACAACCTTCTGGGTGCCGTCATATAAAGCAACCATGTTGTTTTCATCAACGGAGCCCATATAATTGACAGGGACTTTATACATGTCTCCGGTAACAAGCTCCATGTATCCAGGATTGCTGAGTATGACATCGCCAAAGACCTTGAGGGTAAGTTTGGAGAGGTCGATGAGCTCATGGGCCCATTCTTCAATCTGTTCTCGTTCGAGCTCACTCAGTGTTCTTGACCATCCACCTGGAATGGCTGCAACAGGATGATTAGGTTTGCCTCCCAGCATCTCAAAGATTTTTACGGCATATCCTCGTTTTTTCAGAACCTCGCGTCCAATTTCGGCGCCTACGGCATTGATAAGACCGACAACATTTCTCTCGGCGGCAGGTGCGTTAGGACCAACGACAAAGTCAGGAAGGCCAAGAGCATATAAAATGACGGCATGATCTTCAACGTAATGAGCGTTAAAAAAGAGCTCGCGCAATTTCTTGGCAACCCGGGTGGGCTGTACGCCATACACACCATCAGAGGCTTTCATTGCAGCAGTAAAGTGGACGCCGCGGCAGACTCCGCAGATAGTGGAAACGGTTCGCGGAACTTCTTCTATGGGCATGCCCACCAAGAATTTCTCAAATCCACGAAACTCAACGACCTGAAAAAAGGCTTCATCAACATTACCGGCATCGTCGAGGAATATTGCTATTTTCCCATGGCCCTCAAGGCGGGTCATTGGATTTATTTCAATTTTTTTCACAGTAGTACTCCTTAATATATGGTCTCAATCTATAATTTCTTCGGCAGAATTCCGGATGGCAGAGAATAACGGTAAAAAAACTTTGAAAGATTCGGATACTTCTCTCTCAACTGATTGCAAACACTCTCGTCCTTGAGAATAGAACCAATAGAGGAGACGGCCTGTGCGCCATAATCCTGAACTCCCGGAATAGGCCCTCCGCAGCCGCGGCATGGTGTATTCACATTAAGACAGGAGGCTCCGCAGTCACCCTGGGTCATGGGACCGAAGCAAATATATCCCTGGAGCAGCAGACAGGTGTCATTATCGGGTATACCGTCAACGGTTCTGAGGACCTGATTGAGCATAGCTCGATTTTCCCCCTCTTTGTTCACCGGATTCCGTTCACAGATATCACATACGGCTTTACCGTTGGTTATGTAGGAACCCTTGGCAGGCAACTGCCCGGTGACCAGAGCGGTAAGAGCAGCCTCAACATGAGTATAATGAGGCGGGCAGCCGCCGATATAGTAATCAACATCAACAACCTGATTGAGCAACCGCACCTTGTCCTGATAGGTTGGCAGGGTGAGGTCGTATTTACCGTCAAGGAGTGTATGCGGCTGCGGATAAACACCATCCGGATTATCTGTGGTCGGTGTATTTTTAAAAGCTTTTTCAAAAAGTTCTTCCTTGTCATGCAGACTGCCCAGGCCGGCGGTGCCGCCAAGCGCAGAACACACTCCGTAGGCGATCAGCACCTTCGCTTTTTTACGCATGATTTTGGCCATATGTACATGTTCGTCAAGGCGAATCATGCCGTCTATAAAAGCGACATCAATGGCGCCATCTTCCATGCTGTCCAAATCGTCGTACTTTACATCTGCAACCGTCGGAGCCCAGAAGGCAATTTCTACATGTTCCAGAGTGTCAATCAGTTTCTCTGAGAGATCGACGACGGACATTTCACAGCCGGCGCAGCCTCCAAGGAGTAGAAAACCGAGTTTTATCTTATCAGCCATTGCTTGCCACCTCCTCGATCATACTGTTGGGGCCAACCCCAAGTAACATATTGTTGGGTCCGATTTCCTGCAGTTCTCTGGTGAAATCGGTGATAACCTCGGCAAATTTCTTGCCCTCTGCCCCGGAAATCCATTCCCGGCGGAAGCGTCTGGGGTCAAAGCCAAATTCTTCAAGCATAACCTTGAGCATGTCCATTCGATTTTTGGTCTTATAGTTGCCATCCTTGTAATGGCAGTCGCCAAAGTGACAACCGCCGACCAGGACACCGTCCGCGCCCTGGGCAAACGCTTTCAGCACATATTCAGGCTTGATCCGGCCTGAACATGGAACCTTGATGAGTTTGACCGTAGGTGGGTATTTGCAGCGAAGGTTACCGGCAAGATCAGCTCCGGCATAGGTGCACCACTGGCAGGCAAATCCGACTATGTTAGGTGTGAAATCCATTCTCATTCTCCTTGTTGTTGACTGTCAGGAAGTGGCCATTTTCTTCTCTTTCTTCGTTACTCTCTGAATTTTATCCTCGGAATATTGAGCGTATTCCTGTGGTGAAATTCAGCGAGAATCTTGATATAGAAGAAGAAATATCAACTCCTGACCAGACACTAATTTGTCAGGCGAGCCTCACTCTGAATCTTTTGGATAATTTGATCACGTGGTGTTTCGCTAATCGCCGCTACGTTTTTAGCCTCAAAACCCATACACAGGGCCAGCAGCTGGGTGTAATAAAAAACGGGAATCTCAAAATCAATTTCACCCTGTTCGCGCAGATTCTTCTGGGCACTGTCAAACTGGAGATAACAGGAAGAACAGGTGGTCACGATCATGTCGGGATCAATTTCCTCTTTCATATTGACGAGCTTGTCTTTGAGTATACCGAACGATCTGGTCTGGTCCGTTGAGCGCATGGCACCCATCCCGCAGCAGGCATTCAAGCTGCTGTAGTGAGGCACATCCGCATCTAGAACCTCGCAGAGTTCTTTGAGTATGGTGGGGAAGAAAGGATTCTCTTCTTTGACATTCATGACATTAGAGGGCCACAGTATATGACAGCCCGGTTGCACCGCAATTTTGAGTTCCTTCAATGTGTATTTGAGATTTTCCTTGATGGTTTTAAGGCCAATCTTGTTATGGAGCACATGGGATACATGGAACACATCCGAAGTTCCTTTAAATCGACGATCAATTGTGGCAAGAGATTGATTGAGCTTCTTCAGTTTCTCCGGGTCGTGCTCTATCATGTGCTTGGCTTCGGCCATCACTCCAAAGCATGAGTTGCAGCCGGTCATAATATCGACTTCCTTTTCCTCGGCAATATTGATGTTTCTGGCTGATATTGACAGCCAGGTGTCAACGTCAAAAGAGGGTGCTGTTCCCCACGCCGGGCAGCAGGTTGCGCCGTCCATGCTCACCAGTTCAACACCGAGCTGAGGGAAGATCTTATTGAACGATTGTTCTATGTCCGGGGCTCTGAAAGGTATGTTGCAACCTAGATAAATACCACACTTTTCCATTGTTCTCTCCTTGCTAAAATATGCCGAGCTCGCCCATGGGGCCGTTGTCCAGCAATGTCTGGATTTCCTTTTGCGCTTTCTCATCATTTATCGATGTTGCCGGTAATGGATCAAGTCCGACTGACTCACGAAGCGCCCTTGCTGACTCAGAAAAAACTGCATGCCCAGTGGCGTGGAGATTCATCAGTGGGGTAAAGGCAGATGTGGATATGGCCAGTTCATTTGCCTGCATTCTGCGGAAAGCGAAAACTATTTCAAATGGTTTGGCATCGCGGGGACAGATTTCCGTGCACCGGTTACAAGCCTGGCAAGCCCAGCTTGAAGCCTCCTCAATTATTTCTTCATAATGTCCTGTTTGAAGCTTTCTGAAAAGCAGGCGCCCAAACAAGGGAAAACCGGCTTTGGCGACAGGGCATACTGAGGCGCAGGCGTTGCATTGAATGCATCTGGTTATGCCCGCACCGCCGTGGTCGACAACAGCTTGAATAACTTCTTCCTGACTCATTTTACTCAAATTAAGTGCTGCCATGATATCCTCCTATAGTGTTAAAGCTTCAATTTGGGCCACAATCTGGCTTTCGGAATAACCATGAAGCTCAATGGCAGCGGAAGGACAGGCGGTCGTACAAACGCCGCAGCCTTTACATTGGGTCATTTCTATCAGGGCTCTGGTATGTCCACCGTTAAAAGCAGACATGGAGATGGCGCCGTAGGGGCAGAGTGGTTCGCAAATTCCACAGCCACTGCATTTATCCCGATCTATTTCCGATATTGCCGGGTCAATTTTTACCCGGCCTTGAGCCAGTGGTACTGCGGCAGCGGCAGCGGCCCCTTTTGCTTGGGCGACGGTGTCCGGAATGTCCTTTGGTCCCTGGCAGCATCCGGCCAGAAAAACGCCTTCAACAGGGGTCTCCACTGGTTTGAGTTTGGGATGAAGTTCCTTGAAGAAACCTGAACCGTCCAGGGTGAGACTTAGTTTCTGGGCCAGGGGCTTGATGTCATCCTGGAGTTCTATGGCTGTAGCCAGTACCACCAGATCCGCATCTATTTCTATGTTTTGTGCAAGATCCGCATCATATCCCATAACTTTGAGGCGATCGCCTGGCAGCATATCTATGCCGCCAACCCTGCCTCTGACTATCCTGATCCCCATATCGAGAGCACCGGTGTAATATTCATCAAAATCCTTTCCCGGTGTTCGTATATCCATAAAGTGCATATAGATATTGAGATCTGGATATTTTTCTTTTAGAAGCTTGGCCTGTTTGATCATGTACATGCAACAGACTCGCGAGCAATGGGTGTGAAAGTTCTCATCTCGCGAGCCAATGCATGAAAGAAAAGAAATTGTCTTCGGTTTTTCATTATCACTGGGTCTGAGAAACTTTCCGCCGGTGGGGCCGGTGGCGGAAATGAGACGTTCAAGCTGTAGGGCTGTGAGAACATTTGGAGAATCCGGAGCAAGGCTTTTGAAATTTTCCTTTTCCATAACCTTGTAGCCAGTGGCGATAACAATGGTGCCAACCTTAACATCGATAATTTCACCATTTGGATCAACCGCTTTGCTTCTGTCTATGGCACCAGCTGGACAGGCTCTTTCGCAGGGGGCCAGAACCGGTTTGCCGGTCTTTTTGCTCAACCTCGTTTCGCTACCTATTTTCCTGCCACCGCAGTTGATGCAGGCGCCCATGTCAATGACTGCTTTTTTGGGAACTGCCTGGGGAAAGTGGATATAAGCTGCACTTCTGTTATCAAGTCCGGCATTGTATTCATTTGGTGTCCGCACTGGGCAGGCATCCGCACAGTCGCCGCAACCGGTACATTTTTTCCAGTCAACATAACTCTGCTTCTTTTTGATTTTCACCTCGAAGTTACCGATATACCCTTCCACAGACTCAATTTCTGAATAGGTGAGCATCTCGATATTGGGGTGTGTTCCCGCATCAACCATCACCGGTGTGAGAATACACGCAGAGCAATCGTTGGTTGGGAAGGTTTTGTCAAGTTGGGCCATAACCCCACCTATCGAGGGCTCTTTTTCGACCAGGTAAACCTTGTGTCCCATGTTGGCCAGCTCCAGTGCAGAGAAGATACCAGCTACACCGCCACCGATTACCAGCGCTGCCTGGGTAACATCGACATATTTTTCCTCGAGAGGCATAAGATGCCTGGCCTTGGCAACCGCACTGTCAACAATCTTCTTTGCTTTGGCGGTGGCACCGTCATGGTCATCGGCATGCACCCAGCTGTCCTGGTCCCTGATGTTAGCCATTTCAAAGAAGAACTTATTTAATCCTTCCCCTTCTAAGACTTTGCGAAAGATAGGCTCATGGGTACGCGGCGTACAGGCGGCGACAACAACCTTATCAACCAGGCCATTTTTAATATCCTGGCGGATTATCTCCTGGCCGGGGTCCGAACACATAAAAAGATTTTCTCTTGATACCGTCACATCCTCAAGCGTTTCCGCATGCTTGCGGACAGATTCGACATCGATGACACCACCGATATTCGAGCCGCAATGACAGACATACACACCAACTTTTGCCATGTTTTCCTCCGTTCACTTTTAGGGACAAGCCTTGCAGCAGCAGAAATGTAATTAAATAATTTGAATCGATCAGGCCAGTATTGTGCAATTGTTCAAACAGTTCGATTTGTGCATCTACATTAAAAAATAAGTCTTTGTCAAATAGTAATAACCTATCAATTAAATAAGAAATCTAAATAAAAGAAACGACAATAAGTAGCATTTGGAATAAGCATAAGATAATCTGATGATTTTAATATGTTGATTTAATTAAATATAAATGAATAGCGGCTTTTGTTCCTGTTGGTGAGGTTGTGTGGATGAAAGGTTCGAGATTGTGATCGCCTATTGATAAAAAAATATTGCTTTTAATTTTTTTAATAAGCAAAGCATAACACGCACAATACTACGGTGTGGTATTGTGCGTGTTATGCTGAAAAGTTCGTTTGGTGAAGGGTGAAGGAAACAAAAGTGTGAGAGAAAATGAACGCCAGTCCACTCAATAGTCCGTCGTGATAGAGAGGTTCGTGCATTTGAGAAATTTGGTGTTTGAACTCGGTAAAAGTTCTGTTGAATTGAAGACGAAGGGAAAGTCCATGCCGCTCATCATTAGTTGGAGAGCAGAATCCTGTCATATTGATGAAAGGTTTAGTGTTTGCGAAAAACCTGGTATTATTGGTAATGTAAAAACATTACTAGGAGCATATCGGAGAAAGTGCGTTCCATATCTCTTCGTTATTTTCCTAAAATCAATGCTCGCAGGTAAGCGCAGATTCCGATATCAAATTAATGGTTGTGCATGATTTTCGAAAACTGCCTTGATCTGAGGAAAGATAACAGTTCTCTGACACGCTCTAGGTGAAGCTCAATTCCTGTTAATTCTGGAAACAGGCACAATATTAAGGAGAGGACAATGGTCGTATCTGCTCAACACACAGTAATTGGATTTATTGGTCTTGGTGTTATGGGAAAAAGTATGGTGTCGCATTTGCTCAACGACGGCTATAAAACCCATGTGTATAACAGGACGAAAGCAAAGGCTGAAGATCTTTTGAAAAAAGGAGCAGTCTTGCAGGACAGTCCGGCAGGTGTGGCCAGGGCTGCCGATGTTATCATCACCATTGTGGGTTATCCCGCCGATGTTGAAGAGATCTATTTCGGGGAGAGCGGAATCTTAAAGAATGGGAAAGAAGGAAGTGTTGTAATTGATATGACTACAAGCAGTCCTGATTTGGCTGTTAAAATTCATAGTGAGGCTGACAGCAAAAAGATGAATGCTTTGGATGCCCCTGTTTCCGGAGGCGATATTGGTGCCCGTGAGGGTACATTGTCAATCATGGTTGGTGGGGATAAGGACATCTACGAAGAGGTAAAACCACTCTTCGAGCTCATGGGAAAAAATATCGTTTATCAGGGTAAGGCTGGAAGTGGACAGCATTGCAAGATGGCCAATCAGATAGCCATTGCCTCGAATATAATGGGAGTCTGTGAGTCAATTCGCTATGCTGAAAAGGCAGGCCTTGATCCATCTGCTGTTCTGCAGAGTATCTCTTCCGGTGCTGCTGCGAGCTGGTCGCTCTCTAACCTGGCTCCGAGAATGCTCAGGGGTGATTTTGATCCAGGATTTTATATCAAGCACTTTATTAAGGATATGGGTATCGCAATGCAATCTGCACAAAATATTGGTCTGGATGCTTCAGGCCTGGCATTGGCGAAATCCCTTTATGACAAGCTTGCAGCCGAAGGTAAAGAGGATTTAGGTACCCAGGCCCTTTATTTACAGTATAAATAGGGTGTTGGGATAGACAGTAGTTGTTTGAACTGAAATCGTTTTTCAGTTGTGTCGACGGGATGTCAGAACACAGTGCCTGACAGGGATAAGAGATATGAAAACACATGTGGATTTTGCAGCAATCAGCCTTCTTTTTGAGAGGGCGCAACGTAATCGCAGAGAATATCTTTATGAATACGAGGTTTACGACCTTGTCCGTTATTCCGGTTCAGAAACTCCTCCTGCCTACTATGTTTTGGAGAAAAACGCCAGACTGGAAAAAGAGCAGATAGACATGCTGCCCGGAGAGAAAGTAGTAATAAAAATCATCTCTCCATATCTGTTGCATAAAAGCGATATCGGTGGTGTTTGTATAGTTAGAAAGACCACGGAAGAGATCCTCTCGACAGTTCGCAGAATGTATTATGAGATCCCGGCTGCCTTTAAGGCGCTGCATCAGCAGGGCAGGATCGAATTGCCCTCTGATCTTCAAGGGCTTGATATAGATCAATTGGAAAAGAAGATCGCTGAGTCCATTGTCGGGGTAATCCTTTGTCAATACATGCATCCGGATTCACATGAATTTGGCAACGAACTTCTGGTCAGCCTCAGGCAAACCAGGGAATTTGGCATGATTATCAGTGCGGGTCTGGGGGGGACGGATACCGAGCTTTATGCTAAACGTTTCAGGAAAGGTCAAGCGGTCGTGGCGGCGTCAACCGAGATGGTTAATGGAGAAGATTTTTTTGAGCTTTTCAGACAAACTATTTCATATAGAAAATTGGCAGGGCTGACCAGAGGACAGCAACGTATTGTTACAGATGAACAGTTGCTGGAGTGTTTCAGTGCGGTTATTGAAGTGGGCAATTATTTCTCGGCCTTCAATGATGATGCACCATTTATTATTAATGAGCTGGAGATAAATCCTTTCGCTTTTTCAAATTATCTGATGCTGCCGCTGGATGGACTCTGTCGTTTCTCCGGTAACAAAAAGACATGGGAGCGGCGTCCTGTTGAGCAGATCAAAAAGCTGCTGCACCCGGAATCCATCGCTATTGTCGGTGCATCCTCGATGAAAATGAATATTGGCAGAATAATACTTCAGAATATTGTCAATATGGGTTTCACCAGTGCTCAATTAAGCATCATTCATCCATCGGTTGCGGAAATTGACGGAATTGCGACAATTTCTGATTTGTCAAAACTTTCAGCAAAGGTTGATCTGCTGGTCCTGGCAGTAAAAAGCGCAGCTATTCCCGAATTGGTGGAGCAGATCATCAGTGCTGATCTTGCCGAAACCGTCATTTTGGTACCGGGGGCCATCGGCGAGGAGAACGATCAGGAAGCTCAGTTGATAAAAATGCAGGACAGCCTGGATGAGATGAGGAAAAAAAATGGCACTGCGCCTATCTTTCTTGGAGGCAACAGTCTTGGGGTACTTTCTCGGCCTGGTAAGTATGACGCCTTGTTTATTCCTGAATCCAAGCTCCCAAAAAGTAAAGGTGATTATGTAAGGAAGAGCGCCCTGGTCAGTCAGAGCGGTGCCTATATGATTACCAGAATGAGCAAGCTGTCGTTTCTCGACCCTGCCTATGCAGTGTCCGTAGGCAATCAGGTTGATCTTACCGTTGGCGATTTTTTACATTACTTCAAAGATGTGAAAGAGCTTGAAACACTGGCCTTTTATATCGAGGGATTTGCCGATTTGGATGGTCTTCGATTTTCCCAAGGGGTTCGCGCTGCAATTCCGGCCGGGAAAGAGGTTATATTTTATAAAGCCGGAAGAACAGCAGAGGGTAAAACAGCCATGACTGGCCATACAGCATCAATTGCTGGCGATTATATGGTTTGTGAGTCCTGTGTCGGTCAGGCGGGTGCATTTGTTGCTGAGACCTTTTCGGAGTTTGAGGGTCTGCTCTGTCTTTCCCGTGCCCTGCATGATAAAAAGATTAGGGGAAACAGACTGGCTGCCCTGAGCAACGCAGGATATGAAGCTGTAGGCATCGCCGATAATATTCTAGGAGAAGATTATTCGTTGAAATTGGCTGAATATAGTTCGACTTCGTATAATCATATTGAAAAAGTCCTTTCCCAGGCGGGTTTGTCAGCGCTTGTAAAGATGACAAACCCTGTGGATGTTACGCCCATGGCAGATGAGGCAGTGTATGGTGATATAATACGCATCCTTCTGGACGATGACTGTGTGGATGTGATAGTCGTTGCTATTGTTCCGCTTACACCAATCCTTCATACATTGCCGGACGAGCATATCTCAGATGAATCTGAATCCGATGCAATTGGTATTGTCGAGAGGATTGCCTCGCTTAACGAGCAATCCGAAAAGCCTCTTGTTATGGTAGTTGACAGCGGTCCGCTCTATGACCATATGGCCAATTCTCTCGAAGAAAGAGGGCTACCGGTGTTCAGGTCTGCAGACCAGGCGGTTCGAGTTCTCGGCAAATATGTGCAGAAGAGGCTCATGCTTCGCAGTTTGCAGATGGAGGCTTACTAAAAATTTCATGACATTGCGCAAGGTAATAGCGGACAGTTCATCTATTATCCTCCTGCAGAAGGTCAGGCTTCTTGAAGATTTCCTTGTAAATTATCGTGTGATCATTTCATGTCACGTCTATGAGGAGTTAACTGGCGGTGGTAAACAAGGCTCAGGCGAGCTAATTGATCTTCTCATTGGAGATAGAGTTCAATCTCTTGGTGGTACATATCTTGAGGGAATGGGCCAGGGGGAAAATAGCGTGATTGCGCTGTATTCTATGGGGGCGGGAGATTTTGTACTCCTGGATGATAAAAAGGCTGCGAATTATTGCAAGGCTCAGGCGATTCCATTTGTCAATGCTCTGCTTGTGAGTCGGATTCTGCATCTGGCCGGGAGCATAACAGAAGATAGGTACAGAGCGACAGCGCAGTTGCTCATCCAAGAAGGCTACTATAGTGATATGATAATCAAAAAAGCCGCAGCAATACGAGATATCGAACTGCAGCAGTTCATGCCGCTGACAGCATGAATGAATTATGTCTATTGGAACATGCTCGCGCCGGTTTGCACGACTGACCCTAACTGTTTTTATGTACGAACGCCCTAAAGCTATCGATAAATCCCTTGTCAACCTGAGGGCTTGATTCTACAAATTTCATAAAATCTATCATTCTGCTTATCACCTGTGGTGGCGCAGCATGTTCTATCTTGCAGGCACCTTCTTCGGCTGTTTCGTTGTCGATAGTCAATATCTGGGTGAAAAAGTTCTTCAACGTAGTGTGGCGAAAAATGACATCTTCAGCGACTTCCCGCCCGCTGGCGGTCATGGTAATGACCTCATAGGGTGCGTAATTAATCAATCCTTTACTGGACAAAGCACGCAATGCCTCTGTAACCGAGGCGCGACTGACGCCGAGATGGTCCGCAATATTCTTGGCCCGAGCCACCTGTTTCTCTTCGACTATGTGGTAGATAGTCTCAATATAATCTTCAAGGCTTGCGCTTAAGTCCATAGTGTCTCTCCGCTGGAATACCGGTGCTCTGAGCATCTCTTAGGTTGGCGTGTCAGTGGTAATGAGCTGATAGTAAGAGGTAAATGCAGAAAGTGCAACCGGAAGTGAAACTTTTTGAACAATGAAACTTCTCAGTGTAAAGCGAATTGCTCTGCATGCTGGGAGTTTTATCGAGATAGAAAGTGTTCACCGCTGAAAGGCAGTTGTGTTATCTAGGGTAAGAATTAGTTATTTATGGTAACAATCGAGTTGTTTGTTGACATAAATAGAGCGAGGGAGCAAAGTGCTGCTCATTAACCGAGGAATGAATATGAAGCCAATTGAAGAACATAAATTTATCACCACTCGCGACGTTGCTGAGTTGCTCAAGGTCAATGAAAAGATGATCTATACCCTTGTCAGTGAAAAGGGTTTGCCGGCAACCAAGGTAACTGGTAAATGGCTCTTCCCCAGAAGAATGGTGGAAGAGTGGCTGGAGCTCAACATCGAAAATGCCCCGGTCCGGGCTGCAGCACTGTCTTCAGACAGTGGCAGATTGCTGCTTGCAGGCAGTGATGATCCGTTCTTTCAGAAGACGCTCTCTCTATACCATAGCAGAAGGTCTGATGTCGTCGCCTTTTTTGCCAATGTTGGCAGTATGGGCGGTTTAAAAAGCTTGAGGAGGGGACTTTGCCATATTGGGGTCTGTCATCTACTCCAGGATGATAACGAAGAGTACAATTTTGAATTTGCAGAGCAGGAACTGGATAAAGCGCCCGTTTTTATCAATTTCAGCAAACGTGAGCAGGGTATTCTCGTTGCTCGCGGTAATCCCAAGAAAATAACAAAGTTCAGAGACCTGGCTAGACACGACATACAGATTGTCAACCGGCCTTTGGGTACCGGCACAAGGTTGTTGCTGGATTTCGAAATTGCCAGATCAGACATCTCTGCGCGCCAGATCAAGGGGTATGAGCGAGAGGTTTCCCGTCATATAGATGCTGGCTTGGAGATCATCGCCGGCCGGGCCGATGCTGCACCTGCAATAAAAGCGGTGGCAGGTATGCTTGATCTTGATTTTATTCCATTACGTTGGGAGCGTTTTGATTTACTGGTAAGCAGGGAACGATTTTTTGAAAAAGGAATTCAGGATTTTTTGGGTATTCTTCAGGAAAAAGAGTTTCAGAATTTAGCTGAAACCTTTGAAGGTTATGATATCTCATCGAGTGGGAAGATGATTTTTCCCGATAATATGAATAGAAAGGTGGAATTATGAAAAAGTTGCTTGTAATGTTTTTAACCATGTTTGTTTTAGTGGCAAGCCATGTGTATGCGGCTGACAAGGTGTTAACAATGTCAACCACAACGAGTACCCAGTCTTCTGGCCTGCTTGATGTCCTGCTGCCCGAGTTCAAGAAGGATACCGGAATCCAGGTGAAGGTTATTGCCAAAGGCACCGGCGCGGCAATCCGTGATGGTATGGACGGTAATGTTGATGTTATCTTTGTTCATGCGAAAGGTCGTGAACAAAAATTCGTCAGTGAAGGTTTCGGCACCGAGAGATATGCGGTCATGCATAATGATTTTGTTATAATCGGTCCTCCTGCGGACCCTGCAGGAATCAAGGGCATGAATGATGCTGCTGAAGCGTTACGAAAAATTGCCGTCTCTGGAGCCCAGTTTATCTCACGGGGAGATGACAGCGGCACCCATACGAAAGAACAGGCACTTTGGAAGACTACTGGACTTGATGTTACTGAACAGACCAATACCATTATGAAAAAAGGTAAATCGGTAGAAGTTACTTCGACCATTCCGGCAAATGCCAAGAGCTGGTATGTTTCCATCGGCCAGGGAATGGGTAAAACAACCACCTATGCCGATGAAAAACAGGCATATACACTTGCCGACAGAGGTACATACATAAAATATAAATTTGGTAAAACTCCTGCAATAGATCTTGAAGTCCTCTGTGAGGGCGACGAAAGACTGGCAAATCCATATGGCATTATTCCTGTAAATCCAAAGAAGCATCCGCATGTCAAGATTGACCTGGCCCAGGCTTTCGCCGATTGGCTGACGTCTGTACGCGGACAGAAAGTAATCTACGATTATAGGCTTGTCGGCCAGCAGCTGTTTTTTCCAGATGCCGTCGAGGTGACAGCATTAAAATAACAAGAGCGTCGTACTGGTGCAGGAGATATCTTCTGCACCAGTACCGGCTGATGAATTAATATCAGGAGCAGCATTTTATAGACAGTGTATGGATTTACTTTTTGACAGTCTTCATCAGGCGTTTCTGCTTCTCTTCTCGCTGGATTCAGAACTCATAGAAATAGTAGGGGTATCACTTACCGTTTCCACCTTTTCTACGCTGTTTGCTGCGATCATCGGTCTTCCCTGTGGATTTCTTATCGCTTTCAAAAGTTTTGCTGGCAAGCGTTTTGTCATAACCATTCTTAATACGCTCCTTGCCCTGCCTACGGTTGTCATCGGCCTTGTTGTTTATTCGTTTATTTCAAGGCGAGGCCTTTTGGGTCCCCTTGAGCTGCTATATACCCAGAAGGCCATTATCATTGGTCAGGTTATCCTGATAGTTCCTGTTATCACTACGCTGACCATTGCCGCCATAAGCCGTATCGATAAACGCTACAGGAAGACAGCTCTTACTCTTGGGGCTGGAGAGATGCATGTTGCTCTTGTTATTTTCAAAGAGGCTCGCTATGGTATTATTGCTGCGGTGATAGCTGCTTTTGGTCGTGTCATTGCCGAGGTTGGCATCTCAATGATGCTGGGTGGCAACGCCAGGGGATTTACCCGTACCATGACCACCGCAATGGCCCTTGAATATGATAAAGGTGAATTTGTACTAGCCGTTGCTCTTGGTTGTGTTCTCATGGCCTTCGCCTTTTTTATTAATATACTCTTCCATTTTTTCCAGGGCAGGACTGTAGACAATGCTCTATAGGATAGAATACCTCAAAAAAGTCCACGGCACGACAACCATACTGGACATCCACTCTTTGGATATTAAACGTGGCGAAGTTTATACCCTGACCGGGCCAAATGGTGCCGGGAAAACAACACTACTCAATATACTTGCCTTTCTCGATTTACCTAGCAGCGGAGGAATGATTTTTCAAGGAAATACGGTGCATTTCAACCAACGTGCTCTTCAGGTGCTGCGTCAAAAAGTAGTGCAGGTCGACCAATATCCTATTCTCTTCTCCGGAACCGTCAAAAAAAATGTCGAATATGGACTTTATGTTCGTAAGGTTGAGAAAAAAAAGAGAAAAAAGATTGTTGAAGAGGTTCTTGAGATGGTTGGCATGCACAGTTTTATGGATGCAGATGCCCAAACATTATCAGGAGGTGAAACCAAGCGTGTAGCCCTGGCACGTGCTCTTGCCATTGAACCTGAGGTTTTGCTTTGCGATGAGCCAACGGCCAATGTTGATGTGGAAAATCAGAAAATTATAATTGATATATTAAAGAGATGTAATCGAGAGAAAAACGTTTCTTTAATTTTTGCAACGCATTCAATCTCGGAAGCATCCCGTTTTGCAGATCATACCATTGAACTTCGCAATGGCAGCCTCTCCTCAGGGAATAAAACAAATGTATTTTCCGCACTGCTGCAAAAGAGCGATGACGGCGTCTCTCAATGGCTGATTGCTGACACCCTCACCTACAGGGCGGTTAATGGAAAGACTCTGGCAGGTTCATTTAGCAAGGTATATGTTAATCCGAAGAGTATACGATGTACCGCATATAAAGACTCCATGCCCATGGATGATAACCAGTGGACAGGAAAAATCACCAAGGCGGAGCGCCTTGATGATGAGGTTCGCCTGATGGTTGACTGCGGAGTTTTACTTGAGGTGATGATGAACTGCGAAGAGTATGAGCGGGAAGCTCTACCTGTTAATCAAAAGGTTGGCCTTCATGTTCCTTTCTCACAGGTTATGTTTTTCGAGGAAGAGTAATACGTATTGACAATAACAATCATTCCCATTATAAAATCACTCAGTGGAAAAATAATAACGGTTTCAATAATGAGGCCAAATAAGAGTATATGAAAATCAGGTATTAAGGAGGCGGTTATGCAAAAATGGGAATGCCCTTGCGGCTATATTTATGATCCAGAAGAGGGTGACTATGAAAATGGTGTAGATCCCGGAACTCCTTGGGAGAAAGTTCCTGAAGACTGGGTTTGCCCTAAATGTGGTGCCGCCAAGGAAGATTTCTGGGAAGCTGACTAAAGCATCATCAACGATTTCTTGCGGTTACAGCGTGGATGGATTTTTCATGCTGATCTGCAATAATGCAACAAAAGGGCGTCTGCGTCAGCAGGCGCCCTTTTGTCGTTTATGGTATTAAGGGGAATCTTTCAGGAAACATATGTAATCAATGTATTTAGCAAAAATATGTACAGGAACCAAGGTGAGGTATTGTATTCGTAAGTCTTTCTACGATACATCTCTGGGGGCGTATAACTATTTTGATGTCTTTGATCTCGGTGCGGACCCGACTTACTATATTCACCAGCTCAGCGAACGAACACTCTGTTTTGCTGAGCAGCTTGAAGATGTTGTGGCCGAGGTTTGCGGTCAGGAGCCCACAGTTATTCTTGAGGAGCTACTTTGGAAGTTTCTCCCTGTCGAAGTACAGCGTATCATCGAACGGTTTCAAAAAAAACATTACTCAGGATTATCTCCGCTTTCTGTTGAAGAACGTCAGGAAATAGAGCGTTCAGTACATATCTTTGATAGACGTCGTCTCTATTATATACGATATGGAGCCGTGGACCAGAGCAGGATCTACCGAGTTAATGAAAAACTGTACAGGCCGCTGCTCTTTAAATCGCGAGATGAGAAAGAGCATTACATTCAAGCGCTTGAGGATGGCCTGAGACCTGACGAATTAAAAAAATATGTATATGTAATCTTTGATCTGCAGCAGAAATTCTCAGAGAGTTACGCATCTTTCATGCCTGAGGCTCTGGAAGAGGAGCGGATGACGGACGTTTTCGTGGATGAAATCTGCCGGTTAAATGAGGATTCGACGTTTTGGCAGGACGAAGAATCTACTCCTTCTCTCCGTAAACATCTCCAATATTATCTTATTTCATTCTTCGATTCTTATTTTACCCAAAGATCCTACGAATATGACTTTTATAAAACCTTTGCTCGTGCTCATCGAAAATTCGTCTGGCCGCAGAGAACGGCTCCGATAACAGATGAAGAAACCGGCATGATCTTTGGTAAAAATATTGATGAGCTAAAAGGTATGAGTTTGAAGGAGTTACGGCGAATTTTTCGTAACAAGGCAAAAGAGCATCATCCTGATCGCGGTGGTAACTCAGAAGAGTTTATAAAACTGCTGGCGGCCTTTGAAGGGTTGAAAACCAAACTCAGGGAAAAATAAAATCCATTTTCATGCATTTTCTGCATCAATGCAGTTAATTCCCCGAAGTATAACAATAATTTCCAAAATGGTATTTTGTACTAATTTTGTAGTACCGTAGAAAAAATATTGAATAATATGTAGTATTCCCTTCATCTTCCTTATACTATTATCTTATTACTATAAATATGGGGAGCGTCCTTCTGGGTTAATGGTTGTCAACTGAACGTAACTGCAGCTGATTTTTTGTGTAAGTTTGAGCAGTTGCCATTAAAATGCATAAATACCATAGTGAATTGCATGTTTGATAGTCTTTTAAAAGTAATTTCCCTGGGAAGAGTGTTCGCAGTTCTACTGATCCTCGCCTTTTTTGCATTAATTTCAACAGATGTAGAGGCTGAGAGCAAAAAATCAGTCCTTGTGCTGCACTCCTATCATAAGGGGCTTAGCTGGACTGATAGTATAACAGCGGGTATTCTCAAACGTTTTCAGGAAGAAAAGGTTGATGTCGACATCTCCTATGAGTTTATGGATAGTAAACGTTATACAGGTATCGAGCATTATGGCAACCTGGAGCGTCTCTATTTCTATAAATATCAACACTCTTCTCCCGACATTATTATCTCCTCTGACGATAATGCCTTCCTCTTCCTCTTGAAAAAAGGCAGACAGATTTTTCAGGATACGCCAGTGGTCTTTTGCGGCGTTAACAATTTTCAGCCTATACAGATTAAAGGTCTCAACAATTTCACCGGCGTGGAGGAGGACTTTGATTTCAAAGCCACCATTGAGGCTGCGTTGTCACTTCAGGATGGCATTAAAAAAATTGTAGTACTTTCCGACAACACGACAACGGGTTGGGCAAATACTAGCCGGCTCATGGCAATTATCCCCGATTTTAATGACAAGGTACTCTTTGAATTCCTCAACAACTATTCGATGGAGGATGTTCAGAAGTATGTGGCCGGCCTCGGGAACAATGCCATCGTTTTCTGGCTTCATTTTACACAGGATCGTAACGGAAAATTTTTCTCTTTTGAAGAAAGTTCGGAACTGGTATCGCAGGCAAGCAGTGTCCCGCTTTATTCATCATGGGATTTTCATATGAATCATGGCATCGTTGGCGGCATGATAACCAGTGGTGTACAGCAGGGGTATACTGCGGCAGGTCTGGCCGTTCGAATACTTGCAGGTGAGACGCCCTCTGCTATTCCGATTATTTCCGACAGCCCTAACCAGTATATGTTTGACTATGTGCAATTGAAGAGATATGGCATAGACTTGAAAAGATTACCATTGAGCAGCGTTGTCATTAATCAACCGGAAAGTTTTTATCAAAAAAACAAAAGGCTTATTTTCCTCATTTGTGGAGGCTTTGTCCTCCTGGTCTGCATAATTTTATTGCTTGCCATAAGTAATTTCAGACGACAAAAAGCCGAGGCACATGCCACTGCAGCCAAGAACAGATATTTAGGAATCTTCAATGATACCAGTGTAGCCTTGCTGGTGGAGGATTTTTCCGCTCTTGTTGCCGATTTTCGGGAAATACTGAAACAGGCACCAAAGGACATCCGGCAACATCTGCTCGATAATCCAAAGCTGACTACATCCCTGGCAAGAAAAATGCGGGTCAAGGATGCCAATCCTGCAGCCTTACAGCTTTATGGAATTGCTGAAAAAGCTGATCTGAACGGCATCATTCAACGGATAGTGGGGCAGGGCAAGAGAAATGAGCTTGTCGATTTTCTGGCGGCTCTGCTGGAGGGGCGCGGTCGCTATGTTGTCGAAACGGTCAATACAACCCTGTCCGGGGGAAAAATAAATATCATCTTGGAAGTAAAATTTCCAGAGAACTATGCGGAATATGGTTCCATTCTTGTCAGTATTGTCGACATAACCCAGAGAAAAAGGGCAGAAGATGCACTTTTGGTGAGCGAGACCCGCTTTCGAGCGGCATTTGACAGTGCTGGGACGGGAATGGCTCTTCTTTCTCTATCTGGAGAGTATCAACAGGTAAATCAGGCTCTTCTGGCGACATTGGGATACCGTGAAAATGAGCTGATTGGTAAGAATTGGCAGGAGTTCACTCACCCTGAGGATATTGAAAAAAGCAGTGAAAGTCTCAGGAGACTTTTCTCTGGAGAGATGTGTGTCCCCTTTGAAAAGAGGTATTTCAATAAATATGGAGAGACCGTCTGGGTATTGTACTGTGGCGCGTTGATCTATGACAGTGAACATCAGCCGGTCAATATAATTTCTCAATTTCAGGATATCAGCCAACGAAAAGAAGCCGAGGCAAAGCTCATAGAGCAGACAGCACAGTACCGCAAGTTTTTTGAAGATGACCTTGCTGGAGTGTTTGTTTGCAACAGCACCGGGAAACTTGTTAACTACAACCTGGCTTTTCAAGAGATGTTTGGCCTTGAAGGTTCAATGATACCCAAAAATATCGCTTTTTCTGAGTTTTTTCCCAATGATTCCGATTGGCATAAATTCTTTAACAGTTTGCTGTTAAAAACCAAACTAGAATACTATGAGCTGCATCTGATTAATGCCGCTGGGACGCCCCTCGATGTGATAATTAATGCCATTGGCAGGTTTAACAGAAGCGGTAAGCTCCGGGAAATTCAGGGCTATATCATGGATGTCAGCCGTCAGAAGAATCTTGAGCTGCAGCTTCTTCAAGCCCAGAAGCTTGAATCGGTCGGCACCATGGCTGGTGGAGTTGCCCATGATTTTAATAACCTTCTCATGGGGATAATGGGCAATGTTTCCCTGCTGTTACTGGAAAAAGATAGTAGTCATCCTGATTATTCACGTTTGAAGAACATAGAGGAATACGCATGGAGCGGTTCATCACTTACAAGACAATTACTCGGTTTTGCCAAGGGCGGGAAGTATGAGGTGAAGACATGTGATATTAATGAGTTGATCCGTGCAAATGCCGATCTGTTTAGCCAGACACATAAGGAAATAGAAATAATTGTTGAACTTAATGCTGAACTGACCAGTGTAGATATAGATAAAAGCCAGATTGATCAGGTCATGTATAATCTCTATGTCAATGCCTGGCAGGCCATGACAGATGGTGGGGTTATACATGTACGGACGAAAGACACCCGCCTATCCGAAGAATTTGTCGAACCATACGAAATGCCCGCAGGAGAATACGTGGGAATAGAGGTGGAAGATAATGGTTCGGGTATGGATGCAGAAACGTTGCGCCGCATTTTTGACCCGTTTTTTACAACCAAAGAAATCAGCAGGGGAACAGGGTTGGGACTTGCCTCAAGCTATGGCATAATTCAAAATCATTCGGGAATTATTATGGCAGAGAGTGAGCCTGAGTCTGGCTCATGCTTTTATATCTATCTTCCTGTTTCGCAGCATACACCTGAACCTGTTGCTGAGAGTGTAACCAATGAGGATATAATACCTGGCAAGGAAAAAATACTTCTCGTTGATGATGAGGATATGATTATCAAAGTGGGAAGTCAGATGCTTGAGGCTTTGGGATATGAGGTGATCGGTGCTGAAAGCGGAAGTAAAGCGCTTGCAATATTTAAAGATGCGCATGCTGAGATTGATCTCGTTATTCTTGATATGGTCATGCCCACATTAGGTGGAGGAGATACCTTTGACGGTCTGAAAGAAATTGAGCCGGACGTCAATGTTATACTTTCAAGCGGTTATAGTCTTGATGCCAAGGCACAGTCTATTCTGGAACGCGGCTGCCGTGCATTCATGCAGAAGCCTTTTGATTTGCAGACTTTATCAGAAAAAGTGCACCATGCCCTTGAACCAATAGGCCAGAAATAGTACTCTGTCGCACCTGTTGGAAAAGATATTCCTCACTTAAAACAGACACATTCAAGAGGATCGAATGAGTAGAGTAATAGAAATATATGATACCACTCTCAGGGATGGTACGCAGTCTGAGAATTTCAACCTTTCAGCAAATGATAAAGTGAAGATCACCATGGCTCTTGATGAGCTAGGTATCGATTATATTGAAGGTGGGTGGCCTGGGTCGAATCCTATATCCGTCGAATATTTCAATAAAATGAAGAAGGTGAAACTGAAGAATGCACAACTGGCCGCTTTTGGGTCTACCCGGCATTTTGCCAATGCCCCGGAAGATGATGCCAATCTGCAGGCGCTGCTCGCAGCAGATACTCCAGTGGTGACTATTTTTGGGAAAAGCTGGGATATTCATGTCCGGGATGCATTAAAAATATCTCTTGATGATAATCTGCAAATCATCGAAGAGACTCTGGCGTATCTGAAACCCAGAGTTCAGCAGCTTATCTACGACGCCGAGCACTTTTTTGACGGATTCAAGAAAAATAAAAAGTATGCTCTGGAAACATTGGCAAGGGCAGTTCGAGGCGGAGCGGAAAAACTGGTTCTATGTGACACCAATGGAGGTACTCTTCCCAATGAACTGCAACCGATTATAGCAGATGTTCAGCAGTTTCTCTCCACGATTAAGGCGGATGTCATACTTGGCATCCATTCCCATAACGATTCCGAAACGGCTGTAGCTAACGCGCTGATGGCCATTTCATTAGGTGTCGACCATGTCCAGGGAACCATCAACGGCTATGGAGAACGATGCGGAAATGCCAACTTAACCTCTATTCTACCGGCACTCATCTTTAAAATGGGTCTGCAATGTACGGTTGAGAAAAATATCGACAATCTCTACAACGTCTCCTGTCTTGTCGATGAGTTGGCCAATCTCCGCCATAACAAGTTTCAGGCCTATGTCGGAGAATCTGCCTTTGCCCATAAGGGTGGTATCCATGTCAGCGCGGTTGAACGAAATCCCCAGACCTATGAGCATATCGAACCGGAGAAGGTGGGGAATCTGAGACGTGTCCTCATCTCCGATCAGTCAGGTCGCTCCAATATCCTTCACAAGGCGAAACGATGGGGCCTTAATGTTGATGCCAAGGACCCTGTACTTGGCTCCATTATTCAGGAGTTAAAAGAGCTGGAAAACCTGGGCTATCAGTATGAAGGTGCTGAGGCAAGTTTTGAACTTCTCATGCACAAGTATTTGGGAATGCAGCGCAAATACTTTGAGTTCAAAGGATTCAGGGTGATGAATAATAAATATCGCATGGATAAGCCGCCGCTTACCGAGGCGACCATTCGTTTATCGGTCGGTGGTGACGAGGTACATACTGCTGCAATGGGGGACGGCCCGGTAAATGCTCTTGATCGAGCGATAAGAAAGGCACTGAATCCTTTCTATCCCTGTCTGGAGGAGATGGAACTTTCAGATTATAAAGTTCGTGTCCTTACTGGAGAAAAAGGAACAGAAGCCAAGGTCCGTGTTCTCATAGAGAGTAAGGATAAAAAGTCAAGCTGGGGTACCGTAGGCGTTTCGGTTAATATCATCGAAGCCAGCTGGCAGGCCATGGTGGACGGCATTAACTATAAACTGATGAAAGAGTATAAAAACAGGTAACCTTATCTTTTTAGCAGTTGATAGCTCTCGGTGAAATCAATGTCGATTTTTTTGATGGTTGCAGTCCATGCCGATGTGCTATCCTTGGTAATGGTGATGTCAGCCTGGTATTTGTCGTCACAAAAGCCGCCGCTGGTTTCCTTGACCTTCAGCAATATTTCCTTCTCGGTCTCCAGCAATTCTTCCAGATCCATGCGGCAGCTTCGCGGTACACCGTAATGCATGGAATACTGATTGTCTTTGCCGATGCTCATATCGACTTTAATTATTCCAGTGTCCGCATCTCTGAAAACTCCAAGCCATTCAGACACTTCGTCAGCTTGACAATTATAGGTGGGGATGGTGAGAACAAAAACGAAAAAGGTGGAGAGAAGAAAGAAACGTGGAACTTTAAAACCAAAGTGCTTTTGGGGTGATCTCACAGTAAACATGATGATATTCTCCTCGGCTAGGATCTAAAAAAGAGCCTTTTGAACAGGGTAATTATCTGGCTGACACTCTTATTCATAAAACTTCCGGTCGCGCTCTTCCCGTGTGTCGATTGTCCGCTCTTCTCAAAATACTCCTCGGAATTCTGGCTATCAATGCTCCTCTCGGGAGAAAATTCATTGTCAGCGTTGAGTGCGATTTTGAAAAGGTGTACTGAGTTTGCTGTTTGCTTCTCCCCTGCACTTTCGCGAGTGCCATGCGGCTTAAGGATATAATGATCTGTTGAGTCTTTTGCTTTCTCTTGATGTATCGTGCATTCGAACTCCACGGACAGTTCGGTAATACTCAGGGGTTCGTCTGTGTAGAAACTTTCCCACGGGATTTTCAGTAAACTCTGCTGGCGCTGTTTCCCGTCTCCGGAAGGGACTCTGCATTCCCAGTTTACATATTTAGGCTGTCCCTCTGCATCGATGTCGATAGTTGCTGACAGCCTGCTGCGATCATCGATCATACGCTTTTGAGCTAGCGCTGCAAGAGAACACAATGATTTTTCCAGTTTATCGACACTGCAACGCTTCATTTCACTCGTCCAGCCAAACCGGTTTCCTTGGAAATCCGACATGATACACCAGCCACTGCAATACTGCCTGATGTTCGCCAATGTTGAGGATCTTGAAGCTTTTTTCTATACCGATAAGAGTTCCCTTGGGTGGACCGGTAAGACATTTGTTGAGCAAATCCATGGAATTCTGAACCTCTTCTTCCGATAACATTTTACTAGGGTCGCTGGTACCGATAGAAATCCGCTTAACGTAGCGTACTTCACTCAAATCAAACATGGCTATGCACCGGTTTGCCTTGGCTGGTTTCTTTGCTGTACATGTTATTTTTTGTCAGCTGGCTTCCCTGTTCCTCCTGCGGACCCACCTTTTTTCGCAGCAGAAGGATTCGGCGGAGTGATCTGGCGCGGAGCAATGGAGGTTTGCAGGATATCCATTACCCTGGCTAATCCCTCGGGCATTCCCCGGTCTTCAGCATGTACAGATACGTGATATTTGGCTGAATTATCGGATTTACGAGTTGATTCGGTATGAGCGGAAACCTTTCCTTGAACAGTGACTTTTGCTGAAAACGGTCCCCAACCAGCTTTTGCTTCAACTGAGGTCGAGGCTTCCGATTCTGCACCTGAAGTAGTTGAAAATGAAGATTTCACCTCCATATCAAAGGTTATATCCACAGTGGTTATCGAAAGGTTGGGTACGTTGACAATTGCCAGAAGTGGTACATCAAGCTCGACTTCTTCCTCGGCAATGATGGTAGCCGAGGCGCCAGCAGCATCCGATGCCGGAGCGGGCAACTCAATGGGGCGTTTAAATTTAAAAGAGGCTGTTCTTGTGCCGCCAACCGCTTCCGGATCCTTTTCCAGATCCGCCTCTGAAGGTGGCAGGAACCCAATGAGTTTAATAAAGTCAGAGGTTGCCCGGGCGAGTTTGACCTGAGAATCGCAGGCAGCTGTTAACGGACCGCCGATGAGACTATCCATTGGTAAGCCTTGGAATTGATCTGACATCTTCACTAGTTCTGCCATAGTTCGATCTCCTCTTAATGTGTAATTACTGATTGATTAAAAACATCTAGAATCAGACAAAAATGAGAATACGTGTTCAGGACCTGAGAAAATTCTTGCTACTTTCTTTCAACGGGTTCAATATCTCCTTGTACCTGGATCAACCTGTCCACCAGTCGTGCCATTCCTTCAGATATATCACGTCCTTCAATTTTCATGACAACGTGAGCTGAGCCAGCTTTTTTTCGAAATACTCCGCTACTTCTTAAATCGAGACTCACCGATTTAGCACCCTTTCTTGCCGATTTGGTGATACCGAGTTTGGATTCACCGTTTTCATCTTTGCCATCTTCTTCAACCAGATCTGTGAGACCTATGAGTTCTGTGTCAAAGCTTATTTCGACTTCCTTGATTCTAAGTAAAGAACTGGCAATTAATGGTAGCAGCGGAACTCGATAGCGGACATCTTTGCCTTTGCCATCGGGGTGGAGAGATGGGACTCTGATGTCAATTTTTTTAGGGCGCTGGTCTTCGTCAAAAAAGCTGAGAAAATTTTCTATCTGATGAGTTTCAATACGTCTTTGTGCCTCAACAACAGCACCGGCCAGACCTTCTATTAGATTGTCTAAGGATTCTTTGTCAGCCATTAAGTCATAGTTCCCGGAGTATTAAAAAAAACCTTTTTAAAAACTCTCTGCTTCATTCTATGGAGGCTTGCAAGAAGCAAGCTGGTACGGATCTTTGTAAGCTGTGCTGAAGAGACTAACTAATACTAGCACCTTTTATGATCTAGATAAACTAAAATATCTAGTTAGGCTGCAATATATCGTAAACGAACAGTGTCGCTCTATACTTTTTTCAGTAAATGTTCAGAGGAATCGGAATGAGTAAAGTTGCGGTCTGGTCCCCCTGACTCAGATCGCGAATTATTCGTTCTTTTACACTATCCATTTTCTTAACATTGTCAATAACGTAGTCAACTCCTTCCTTGTTTAGCCGGTGTCTGGTATTAATCATTTTGGCATTCGCAATATCGGCAAAAAGGCGTATTGTCTCAAAGAGTGATAGCCTTTGCAAGTCGCCGGAAAAGGCCACGGCAACAACCTATATACCCACATTTTTGTCAGATTGGATATCGACAGCGCTTTTCTTCATCTACCAAGAACAATACAAAGTAAGGTTTATCGCAAGAGTTTTGTGACCACAAAAAACGGAGCGGAGGCGATCCTGTATCTAAAAAGAGAATCGGTCGTTTTGTGGAACAGAGATTAACGTAACGACTACAGGAAATGCTGGCCTCTAAAATAGATATAGGCGAATTTTCCCGAAGAGCTATCAATCCTGTGATTTGATTTCTTCTTAATGCATTAATCCATACATTCAATAATAATTTCGATAAATCATTAAGTGATATGTAGGCGGTCAGTTTTGTAAAAAAATTTGCATAATTTTGCCTGACAGGGTACATGGGTGTAGCGAGTGTTGAAATAGACTCTATTTCATGATGTGACTGTTTCAATTTAGACCCTTATGGGAAAATTGGTGTGTATACTTTTCATAGGAGAAAGAATGTTAAAAAAGATATTGCCGGTATTGATGTGTGTATTTTTTCTGGGATGGTCCTTGGGGCATGCCGATGAGACTACTCCAGAATCGCAGGAGATGACGGTCGAGGAGTTTGTTGCCTCGCTCAACTTTCAACAGGGACAAGTTGTGTTGCCAGGAGGAATGGCAACCCTGAATATTCCTGAGTCCTTTCGATATCTGGACCCGACCGATGCTCAACGCGTTCTTGAGCTGGCCTGGGGAAATCCATCTGGAGCGGGAACGTTGGGTATGTTGTTTCCTACCAATATCGGTGTTGTTTCCGAAAATAGCTGGGGTGTTGTTATCACCTATGAAGAAGACGGATATGTTTCGGATGAGGATGCTGACAGCATCAACTACGACGACCTTCTCAAGAGTATGAAGGAACAAACTGTCGAGGAAAATAAGGAGCGACAAAAACTGGGATACGAAAGCATTGAGCTGGTTGATTGGGCAGCAGCGCCTTTCTATGACAAGAATGCACATAAATTATACTGGGCAAAGGAGATAGCCTTTGGCGAGGATACCGAGCATACCTTGAATTACAATATTCGAGTACTCGGCAGAAAAGGGGTTCTGGTCTTGAATGCAGTCTCTGGTATAAATCAATTTGATACGGTTGAAAGAGAAATGGCACAAGTCCTGGATTTTACGGACTTCAATTCTGGCTATCAATATGGAGAGTATAACCCAAAAACCGATAAAAAAGCAGCATATGGACTTGCTGCGCTTGTTGCTGGTGGTGTTGCAGCTAAGGTTGGATTGTTCACCAAGTTATTTGCCGGATTGCTGGCTGCTAAAAAGCTGCTAATAGCAGGAATAATTGGGCTCGGAGCATTTATGTCAAGGCTTTTCAAAAGGAATAAGTGAGTATTGTATAAGCAATTCCCTTTTTATGGACACCATTATAGCAGTAAGGCATTAAAAGATATGAGCACACAGAATCAGGACAAACAGTTGGATGTCGGGCAGGCGACAGAACAACCTGCGGAGAAAACATCGACTGGCTCAAAACAGACTGGAATCATAGCTGTTCTCTCTGCAGTGGGGGTGCTGGCCTTGAAATTCCTGAAGCCATTACTGATAGGCTTCAAGGCACTCAAGTTTGGCGTATTTCTAAAAACCGGTCTAACGATGGTCCTTTGTATGTGGGCCTATGCAATGGCCTGGGGGTGGCAATTCGCTGTAGCTTTTGTTATCCTTCTCTTTGTTCATGAGATGGGGCATGTGTATGCACTCAGGCAATTTGGCATTCGCTCAAGTGTACCGATTTTCATTCCTTTTGTCGGTGCATTCATCGCCATGAAGGAAATGCCTGAAAATGTAGAAATAGAGGCATGGACAGGTATCGCCGGTCCTATTGTCGGGACTGGAGGAGCGACACTCTGCTGGTCTGCCGGACTTTATACCGGCAATCCATTCTGGTTTGCGGTTGCGTATACCGGATTCTTCCTCAATCTCTTTAATATGGTTCCGGTACGACCACTTGACGGCGGTCGGACGGTGGCGGCCATTTCCCCGAAATTGTGGATTATCGGCTTTGTTACAATTCTCATTCTGTTAATTCGTTCATTCAATCCAATCTTACTGTTGATTCTCTTTCTGGCCGGCAAAAATGTTTATGATCTGTGGAAAAATAGGAATAGAGAGCAACAAGAGTACTATGAGGTGAGTCTGAAGGCAAAAATACAGCTTTCTGTCTGCTATTTTGGGCTTCTGGCCTTTCTTGCCTTTGGCATGTCACAAACCCAGGTAAATATTTGATTCATTTACGAGCGTTTCAGACAGAGGAAAAAGCACTTATGGTGTCCGGTTTGGTGTCAATGTTGGCGATTGTAGAAATCCAGACCCGATTCGACGCTTACATACTAAAAAGCACTATTCGACCTGACAGTTTTTAAGAGAAATGTCCTCCTAGGAGCCTGTCGGAGAAAACTCTTTTCCTCCATCTCGGCGTTATTTTCAGAAAATCAATGCTCGCAGGTAAGCGCAGACTCCGATATCAGCCATATGGCTGTTCTTGATTTCCTGAAAATGCCTTGATCTGAGAAAAAATAGCAATTCTCCGACACACTCCTAGAGCTTATCTGGAATAGTAACCTCTCTTCAAATAGTTGGGATTAGGATGGCCACCGCAACTCTCTTGATTCTGAAAATAATACCAACATTGTCCATGCGAAGTTTGCTGCCATCATGTAAAGTTCAATGATTCTCCACGGTGAGGGCAATTCATTGTTTGTCGCTGGTATGAAAATATCAAAAAGCAAGACTTGATACCGAATTTGCTATATAGATACCCACACGGGTGAAGTGATTAAAACGAGAGAATTCTTGGGTAATGCGCTGCATGTCCTTCCTCAGGAAATTCAGCAAGCGACGAAAGGTTACACTGAGAAATTCTGCATGTTTTCCCAATGGAAAAAAATCTTTATTAAAATGCGAGGGGGCTAGTGGTTCATCCGGTGAAGGCTTTGCCAAGTTATCCAGATGAATGATCAAAGTAGTCACGAAACTTTATAAACAGGAGGCTTCATAATGAAAAAATCAACAGTAACAGGGTACATACGTGTCATTTTAGTGTCAGCTTTACTGCTATCAGGTTGTGCAGCTGAAAAAAATATTATTACAGCAACTTATGATAATGATTTGCCTCAAGTCAAAGCATATGTCGCTGAGAATAAAGAAAACATCCATGCTATGGATGACGGTCAACGAACCCCGTTAATGTATGCCGCTTCCTATGGACATACCGAAATAATTCAATATTTAGTTGGTCAAGGTGCTCGTATAGATGCACAGGATTTTCTTGGCTATACCTCGTTAATGTATGCAGTTGAGTTTCCTTCTGTTGACAATGTCAAATATTTACTTGAGGTTGGGGCCGATCCAGATATCAGAACAATTGATGGAGAAACGGCTTTAATCATTGCGGCTGGATTAGATGAGATTGAAAAAGTAAAATTATTAATCGAGCATGGCGCAAAAACGCATTTTACCAATAAAGAAGGATATAACGCACTCGGGTGGGCAAAAAGATGGAAATGCAAACGGGTTTTTGAATATCTAAATACAAAAATGCCTAAGTGATTCAATTAAATATAAAAGGAATATTAAAAGAGAGGTTCACCCAATAAAAATAGCCAATGAAGCTGTAGGGGGAAAAGGGTCCTTTTAATGGGTGACCCTGAATTTGTGGTAAAAATCAAATTAGGCTCTGCAATGGCTTGTGTTATTCTTTGCATAAAGTATATGTCGAAAAAAGGACAAATATATCAAGCAAACAATCGCTGTCCCTCTTTCTCCCTCATATGTAGTAAAATGATGTCTTGGAGTTTATTTATGCACTAAGAGGATAGTCCCCTGAAATACTATGTATAGAAGAATGAAGTAAAAAGGTGTTGATATAATAGCCAGCGGTATACTGATAAACCTTTTCTTCAATCGGTATCTGATTATCGGCTCTATGGATATTATAAACAGTATACTGGAGATAATAATGCCGCCATGGAGCACAATATTACAATATGAAATCATATTGTAAGGAGAAAAAAGCATCGGTTCGCCATTAATTTTGGGTGCGGCCAAACTGAAAAGAACATTAGCTGTATCTGTCATAAAAATTGTGCATTGGATGAAAACATAAATTGACACTACTAGAAACAGAAAGCGTTTGTAACTACTATTCCATGTCATCATCGTCTTAAGCCCTTTTTTTTATCGTAAAAAAAATCGTATAAGACAATGACTTCCATACCAATAAGGCCACCAATAGCTGTATAGCGCATTGTGAAATCAGACAGCGTGACGCTTTTGTCTTCTATGTTCTGCAATACGATATCGCCAAATATAAAGACTATAGCCCAAAGCAACATGTCAATAACTATGAGGTTGTATCTTTCCGCTGAGGGTTTATTGATCTGGATGTTATGAAAGAAAATTTTAATGACATTTAGCAGGCAAAAAAGAATAATTCCAGAACCGCTATATATTACGGCATTATCATACCGAATATAAATGGAATTTGCCGAAATACCGCTGGTCGAATCGTAATCGATTCCCAACTGTGATATAAGGAAATTCGTAACGGAACTATTAGGTAGTAATAATATAAAAAGAACGAGAATTGCAATTACTGCATAGCTTAAGATTAGTAACTTATTCGATTTATAAATTGGCAGCATAAATTTTATAGTTTCGTATGTATTTTCTTGAATGATGCCAGTTTTAGCCTAGGGGCATTATTTTATTGCTACTATGCTCTGGAAGTGGAGTCCCATTTTCGTAGTCTGATAGGAATTTCTCCATAGGTATAAAAGGTGGAATCATAACTTCCGGATGTTCATATGCTGGTCTATCATTAAACACTAATCGATCTTTACGTTTAAGCTCCACCATAATTCTTTCTTCTTGACCAGATCCTTTAAACTTCACCCATGGAATCTCCAATCTTCTTTTCCTCAAATCGTATCTTATTGCATATGATCCATACCATTTCTTTGTAATTATCGATTTCCCTGTGATTAAATATTGTGCTGACAACAATTCTGATTGTGCTCCCACTGCTGCTGCAAATTTAATACTGTTATTAAGTTTCAAGAAAGACGAGATGCGGTAAGCAACAACAGTTTTGAAAGCACCTAATGCCGCTATATCAAAAGGGTCATTCCAAGATGTCCAAGCGGTTGAATGTTCTTGTATAGAAGATTTGTCAACTATTGACGGTACAAAACCTGTGGAGTTCTCATCATAATTATATATTTTTTCAAGAATGTAATAATCAGCATGATAAATTTTGGAACAAATTTTCTTAAACTGATCTACTTGTTTTTCGATAAATGAAAAGCTCGTATCAAAAAGATTTTGTTCATCTTCTCCCTGCGCTGAGTTTAATTTTTTTGTTTCCGGTGTAAATCCATTGTTTTTCAAAACAACCCTTGCATTACCTTTGGCAATTTCTGAATATAGGTATTCTTGGCATTCTCGATCAGAAAGTTCTGGAGATTTTTTCAACGACCTGTGGGAGAAAGTTGGAGCTATATTTGTTGCGATTCTTTGAATGAGTTTGGCATTCATTCCACAATTCGATGCATTAGTGAAAAAAGTACGAACTTCATGCTCATTATCAAAATTAACAACAGCCTCATCCGGATTTATGGATTCCATGCCTTTTCTGACACCGAATCGTTCCGTATTCTTGAGAAATTCTATGTTCATAATGAACCTCTAATATTGGGTAAGGTGATTAGAATCAGCTCAGCACATCAAAATTAATTTCTCTTTTTGACTCCTTTAATTCGTTAACGCGAGACAGCCTATCCTGTATGTGATGTTTTTGCAAGACTATTTTTGTAAGAAAATAGACAAACCTTATCTAGTTCACACTTTATCCATCGGAAAAGGACGCATTCGGAATTTGTCATGGTACCACTTTTTGCCTTGAAGCAGATTCATGCTATTGATCGTGAGAATGCAATCAAGGCTACCAGAAAACGTGTTCTGGCGCTTGAGGAGGCAAAGGCTGTTCTTCTGCAAAAGCAAGATATTACCAGAGAAATTCTGGCAGAGTACTTACCCTCTGTTTCCTGGATCAAAGTCGTAAAGGAAACCAATAGCTCCTATATCTCATATGAAGGGAATGGCAGGTTAGCAGCATTGCAGAAAGTGTTTTCGCTTTCTGATGAAATCAATGTTGAGGTGGAAGAGTATTTTTTCAAGAATCCACAGAAAATCCTACGGAGAGTGTCCGGAGTTCGACGATTAAATGGATTATAGGTCTTACCGCGATATTCTTGATAACCTGACTGGTTTGTTATGATCCATGCCGTAACCGCGTGATGTTAATGGGGTAATCGGTCTCCAGAATAGAAGGTCTGCTGGAGATGAGCGTTTTATGGTACAAGTTCCGCATTATCTGGTATCCTGTATTCCATGTTAAAACTGAGCAAAAATGATGCGAGGCGATTACTGGTGTTGCATCATTTCCAGCCAACTTCGCTTCGAGAAGCATTTGAACGCCTGGGCAGTGTGCAGTACGATCCCCTGAATCCAGTAGGGAGAAACCACGACCTGGTTCTACAGGCACGGGTTCCTGGTTATTCCGTGGGCGACTGGCAACAGCTGGCCTACAGGGACCGTTTCATTTATGATGCCTGGGACAAACAGGCATCGCTGGTTTTAATGGATGATTATCCCATGAGACGGATCTATTACGACTGGCATGCACCGCGATGGCGTGAAAAAATTCTGAGTGTATACCCAGAGGCGGTTAAGACGGTGCTTGACGAATTACGTGAAAGAGGGCCTTTGGGCAGTATGGATTTCCATTATCAGGTGCATCAAAGCCAGTGGGAAGGTTCCTGGTATGGCCCCAAATTGACAAAAAATGTTCTGCGTGCGCTTTGGCATACAGGAAAGGTTCAAACGTATGAGCGTGACAGAGGAAAGCATGTCTACGATCTTGCTGAAAGAGTTGTCCTCCGTCATCTTTACCATGCACAGGCAATACCTGAAAAAGAAAGCATTGAATGGTTGATACTACTACGCTGTCGAGCTCTTGGGCTGATGCGTCCAAATGCAGGAAAAGACGTTTGGAGCCTTGGGATTTCTGCACAGGATCGCCGATGCTATCTCCAGAACTTACTTGAGCGCAAAGCCCTGGTGAATATAGAAATTGACGGAAAAAGATATAATGCCCTGCCACACATACTGGATCAGCTTGATATAATTTCAATAGCTGAGCAGGAAATGCGGTTTATAGCTCCACTTGATCAGCTCATGTGGGACAGGCTCGCCGTTGGCCACCTTTTTGATTTTGAATATGTATGGGAAGTCTATAAACCTGAAAATCAAAGGCGCTGGGGGTATTATGTTTTACCGGTTATGCAGGGTGACCGTTTTGTAGCTCGAATCGATTCAAGACTCAACGATGGAATCTGGAAAATTCATAAATGGTATTGGGAAGATGGAATTGACCTCAAACTCAATATGTTCAGCCGACTTGAGAAGGCTGTCAGCAGGTTTAGCTCGTATCTAAGGGCTGATGGACTGAGGTTGCCAAGAGGAATGGATAAGCTCACTCGTGGAGCATTCAAGGCAGGTTTCGATAGAAGAAAACAGTAATTGATTCAAGACAAACTTGGAAAACACAGGGAGCGAAGCAGAGAGCAGACGCCCCATGCAAAATGGCATCAGACGAAATTATGATATTCGCCTGGATGCCATTCTGAGAGTGTTGCGGATAACTCACTCACTTCTCTTGGTTTACCGGACTCCAGATACCGCTTGTAGCTGTTTTTTCCACATATGCTGTGAAATTTGCGGGCTCACGGCCAAGGGCTTGCTTTACTCCATCATTGAGATGCGCATTTCTTCCATCCAGCACTTCAGAAAAGAGATATTTTAGAAGGGCAATGAAATCAGCAGGGACATCTGCCCCGGCTAAAAGCGTACCATACTCATCCATTGATACTTGTCGAAAATCTATTTTTCGATTAACAGCGCTGGCTATAAGCTCAATTGCCTGACGAAAGGTAAGAAGGTCGGGGCCAGTGATCTCATAGAGCTGGCCTCTATGTTTTTCGTCTGTCATGGCAGCAAAAGCGATGTCGGCAATGTCTTCGATATCAACAAAGGGTTCTGGGATTTCTCCGCTCGGTATAGTAACTTGGCCACGAAGAATTTCATCGAGGAGAAAGCTTTCGCTGAAATTCTGGGCGAACCAACCTGAACGAATAATCGTCCAGTCAATGGCTGACTCCATGACCATTCGTTCACATTTTTGAGCCTCCTTCTCGCCACGTCCTGTAAGCAAAACCAGGTGTCCGACACCAGAACTTATTGCTGTCTGGATAAAATCGGCGATAATCTCGGCAGCACCTGGTACTGCCAGGTCCGGGTAAAAGACAACATAAATGGAACGTATTCCCTGAAAGGCATGTGGCCACGTCGTTGGATCGTACCAATCGAAGGGGATTTGACTGGTCCGCGATGCTTCTCGGAATTCGAGCCCGGCCTTACGAAACCGTTTTGCGACCCGACTACCGGTTTTACCGGTGCTGCCAATAATAAGAGGGATTTTTTGATCTGTGTTATGGTCAAACATGTCGATTCTCCTTTTGGTGATGGTTGACTTGATAGTCCAAACATATTACATGTATCTGTACGATCAATGCCTGATAGTGTATGATTAATGCCTATTCGTTCAATTGCTGGTGTTTCTCTGGGGAGATGGAAATGAATACTGCTAATCCTGTCGGTGAAGCACTTCACTATTTAAAACTGAGCGGAGTTTTCTACTGCAAGTCAGATCTGTATGGAACCTGGGGAGTCTCAATTCCAGGTATGCCAGGAACCTCAATGTTCCATATTGTCACTGCCGGATCGTGCCTGATCGAATGTCAAGGAGAAGAGATACAGATTAAGTCTGGTGATTTCGTGTTTGTCCCAAAAGGACAAGGGCATGTCCTCAGAAGTGCGACCGGAGTAAAAGCAGATGACCTTTTTTCCCTGCATAGAAACCAGATAAGTCAATATTATGAGACCTTGGAAATTGGAGAAGAAGGGCAACGGACAACGATGCTTTGCGGTGTTGTCCGACTCCAGCATCCCTGTACGGAGTATATTATTCAGTCCATGCCGAAAATGGTTTACCTTGAAAGTTCGAAATCATCTTTTTCAAACTGGATGAGTCATACCGTAAGGCTTATTGCTCTGGAAGCTGAAGAAACCCAAATCGGCGGTGAAACAATCATGACACGTCTCGCTGATGTCATGGTCGTTCAGGCTCTGCGGCATTGGATCAACAATGATGCCTATCACCGGCATGGCTGGTTATTAGCCCTTAGAGATGATCGTATTGGCAGATCCCTCTCACTTATTCACCGCCATCCAGAAAAACAATGGACCCTTGAAAACCTGGGTAGGGAGATAGGAATGTCACGTACAGCTTTTGCCTCTAAATTTAAAGAGCTGGTGGGGCAGCCGATGCTTCAATATTTGATAAAATGGCGGATGAATGTTGCTGTCATGAGATTAAAAGAAGGAGAAAAAATATCCATGGAGCTCATCGAACAGCTAGGCTACAAATCGGAGTCTGCATTTAGACGAACATTCAAGAAGGTAATCGGAAAAAATCCAAGTGAAATAGGTGATTGCCTAAGTGAGGAGTAGTGAGTATCTATCAGTTTGAAAATCACGTTGTATTTTATTTTTGAGGAGATTGCCCATGCAAATCTACCATCATCTCATACCGCGAAGTGTATCCCAAAGGATCGTAAGTGTACTGGTAATTCTGATTCTTCTCCTATCTCATGTACCAGCTGGCAGGGCAAATTCTGTTGAAGACGACAGGAAAAAACACGACCAGGTCATTGCCATGTATGATGAATATAAAAAAAGTTTCGCGGATATTCAGGATATCTCCAGTAAAGATGCGTTGCCGCTGATTAAGAATAGTGATGTTGTCTTTGTCGATGTGAGAAAGCCTGAGGAGCAGCAGGTTTCAATGATACCCGGTGCAGTGACGAAAGAGTATTTTCTTGAAAATCTTGAGACGTACCGAAATAAAAGGATAATAGCTTACTGTACCATAAGTTATCGCAGTGGAAAATTCGCCGAGAAAATGGAGAAAAAGGGCGTGACGGTCATCAATTTGCAGGCAGGTTTGCTGGGGTGGGTTCATGTGCATGGTCCACTGGTCAGCAAGAATAAGCCGGCAAATACGCTCCATGTATACGGCAGAAAGTGGAATCTTGCCCCGTCATGGATTATAACAGTGTATTGAAATAGTGGGGTGCGCTACTCTGAACACCGCATAGAAATGATTGCAGGTGAAAGGTGCGCACTTAAGCGTAGTCATTTGTATGCCTTTTATATTCTCTGGCCGGGGAAGTATGTTTTCCACCAGCTTGATCAGTTTCAAGCAGAAATTAACTATGTTGATAAATAAATAACAATCAGAGCAGAATGATTGAAGTCTGATTCTTCTTGATAGTTATTTGTTTTTATCTTGTGATTCTCTGGTGAGAAAGTTCGAACCCTTGGCAATTGATACCTGTCTTTTTCCCTCAAAAATAACTTTGATGGTTCCGCATCTGTCAACGTTGATTATCTTTCCAAGACCCCAATCTTTTCTTTTATTGTGACGAACGGTTTCTCCTGCAGCTAAGAGTACTGACATTATATCTCCCGGTTATGAGTTAGTAAAACTTACTAATACACTAATCTTTAATTTGGTAAATACCCATTATAAAAAATAAAATATTGAATAGGCTGATAAAACGAATATCTATCTCTGATTTCTCATCGGTTTTGAGGAGTATGCCTCACTAAATTATGTTGTCGTTTGCCGTTGACAAACCCATCTTCGGTCATACACTCTGGCTATGCAATCATTTCTTGCATGAATCGTTTTGTTTGTTCGGAGACACTAGGGAGAGAACAACTAACATCCAAAATCATGGAGGACTATTATGATGCGCACAAAAGGAATTGTAGTACTACTGGTGACCCTATTTTTATCTGCATCTTTGGCTATGGCCAAGGATCGAAGTAAAACGGACCTTGTTGACGCCGCAGCGGCAGCGAGTCAAAGTCAAATGGATATAGTTGACACAGCGGTTGATGCGGGTACATTTAAAACCCTAACGTCTGCGTTGACTGCAGCGGATCTTATCCCGACCCTTAAAGGCGAAGGCCCGTTCACATTGTTTGCACCAACGGATGCAGCATTTGCAAAACTCCCTCCAGGAACACTGGCAGACCTGCTCGATCCTGAGAATAAAAGCGACCTGCAGGCACTTCTAACCAATCATGTTGTTCCGGGTAGACTGATGGCAAGTGATGTGGTCTCTATGAGTGAGGCAAAGACTGTCAGCGGAGGGGATCTGATGATTAAGACTGACATGGGCAAAGTCATGATTGACCAGGCTCAGGTCACCCAGACCGATATTGAATGCAGCAATGGAATCATTCATGTCATTGACACAGTGATTATGCCTCAATAATCCATAGGAGCCTACTGGAGAATGAGATTTTCGCTCAACCCCAAAGCATGCGAGAAATCTTGCCACAGGTATAGAGGTGATATCTGAGCCGAAGTTAATCTCCTCTGGGTTATTGGGTTATTTGCTTCGGCGGATCAAATTTAGCGGATAATGCAGAATTTGGGGCGGTAAACATAGATGCCGAGAAGGACGTTTTGCAAGTGAATCTTTAGATTACCATCAATGCAATCAGCCTATGGCAAATTCCATGGGTTGTGCTGAGCGCGATCAGGATCGTCGGGGAAACCTTGTTAATTATAAGGTTTCCCCTTTTTTTTCTGCATTTCACAGTCTCAGCCTGAAGAATTTTGCATAAAAAAACACACAGCGTAAAAGCCCAAAATTACACAATTATTCTGTTAGATACCTGTGGCAGGCAACAACGTAGCATGTATTTTCTTAAACTAGCGGAAGATCCGGTCGATAAGAGTTAAGGAGCTGTCAAGTAAAACAGAGTGAGTCTTCACGCCGAGAAAACGGCAGGAGAGTCACGCTATGTACCTGTTTTAAAGACCTTATTAACGATTTTCGACGCAGTGATCACGAATGTTTGAAGAAAAAAACATTATTCAGAGAACTCTTCTCCTGGTCCTCCTTCTTGCCCTTTTTAGCATTAGTCGTCCCCAGAATCTAGTTGCGGCGTGGAACACGAAAAAGAAGGTCACCATTATGTGCTACATGAATGGGGACAATAATCTTTCCAATGAAGTTCTTCATGCAGTTGATATGATGGAGACGGTTGGTTCCTCAGAAGATGTCGATATCATAGCCCTTGTTGATGGTTTGCCGGGAGACAATGGTGGTTATGGCTCACAGTGGGAATCTACCAAACTCCTGCATATCGTTAAGGATAATGAGATTGGCGTCATTAATTCCCCGGTCATTGAAGAGATGGGAGAGAAAAACTTGGGAGATCCCCAGGTTCTCGAAAATTTTGTTAAAAAATGTCTTAAATATCCCTCCGAAAAATATATTTTTATCCTCTTTGCCCATGGCAGGGGGATAATCGATACCAAGTCGTTAAACACCCGGAAAAGTTATAAGTCAGTGTTACTTTCTCCTGATGAGACAGGCCACCGAGCCATGAGTCACGAGGAATTTAATCAGGCGATAAAGAATGGCCTGGCTGGTGCAAAATTTGACCTCATGCTCTTCTTTTCCTGCCTTACCAACATGGTGGAAATTGGTTATGGATTGCAGGATGTAACGCGATACATGATTGGCAGCGAAGATGAGATTCGAATTGTTAATGAACCATTGGGGACCTATCAAATTCGAGGGATTGAACCTGAAAAGCTTATTGGTGAACTCAGCACGAACCTGGATGCGCAACCCCTGGACCTGGGAAGGGCAACCATTGACTCTTTTATTCACCAATATGAAACCGATGCCGATGATTTCCATGCGGAAGGGAATGAACTCTCAGCGAAATATCCTGCATCCTTGGCATTGGTAGACTGTGAAAAATACGGCAAACTCTCAAAATCACTCGATGCCCTGGCAAAAAAGCTGGTCGATAAAATGCAGCATGGAACATCGGCAAAGGCAGTATTGAGAGGTTTGCATGTCGCTTTAACAGCATCGCAAAATTATCCCAGTTTTTTGAATCTGGAGTATTTCGATTTAAAGGATTTGTTAAGAAATGTAAGTGATTACTCGACAGACCCTGAAATCAAGGAGCTCTGCCAGAATTCCATAGATATATTAACCAATGAGCTCATTGTCTATGAGCGGCATACCGACAACAGCAAATCAAACGGTGTCTCAATATTCCTGCCTATTTTTCAAATTCCAGAAAACATCTATCAATCACATCGAAGTATGTATGAAGTTTCGAGTTTCAATAGAGATACGTCCTGGGGCAGCTTGATTGATGTATACCGGGCGAAGATGCTTGACAGATATACCGAAATACTCGTAGATGAGTATGAAAAGGCCTACTTAGACGCTGATGTCGAACTTGTGAATCGTCTCGAATCAAAGATATCCTGGGCATTGCGAAAAGATGTATTGCATGGGAAATATTCAGAAATAAAAAGGTACCTGGGGATTATGGAGAATATGGATCCGAAACGGGTACCTACGCAATTCTTGATCTTCCTTCAGGATACGTTGAAGATAGCAGGTAACCAGAACCAGGTGGGTGGTGAGAATGACAAAAGTGACAACCTGCTGAAAACCGTTGAAGTACTGCTGACAGCTTCGGCAAACAAGATTCCTGGTGCATAGACCAGGAGTGATTTCTGATAATTCTCTGATACCTACTGGATTCGCGCTTCCGTCTCGGCATCAAAGAAGAGAACTTTAGCCATCTGGATGTCCAGGTGCTTGATTTCCCCAACTGGTTTCACTTCGTCCGGCCTTACCCTTGAGGTCACAACATTGTCATTTATCCCCACAAACAGCAGGGTGTCAGGTCCCGTCGGTTCCAGCACATCCACCCGGCATTCCACCACTTCGATGGTATCTGCGTCATCACGTTGCATAAGCCCGCAGGAGATATGCTCTGGACGGATTCCGGCAATTATCTTTCTGCCGCAATAGGGACGAAGAGCTTCTTTTTGGGCGCGAACTGGAAGTTCGTAGCTTTTTCCGGCATTTGTGGTAACCGGGATCACCACGTGGCCATTTTTTTCCTGTGGTGTGCATTCAATAAAATTCATTGATGGTGAACCGATAAATCCAGCGACAAAGAGATTTGCTGGCGATTCGTACACTTCATTCGGTGTTCCCAACTGCATTAGATAGCCATCCTTCATGATCGCGATTCTGTCCGCAAGGGTCATTGCCTCTATCTGATCATGGGTAACATATACGATTGTGGTGGCGATCTTATGATGCAGTTTTTTGATCTCCGTACGCATCTCAACCCTCAGCTTAGCGTCGAGGTTGCTTAGCGGTTCATCGAAGAGAAAGATTGATGGGTTTCTGGCAAGGGCACGTCCCATGGCGACCCTCTGCCTTTGTCCACCGGAAAGCTGTGCAGGCTTTCTCTCCAGCAGGTTTTCTATTTGCAGCATTGCTGACACTTTTGCCACTACTTCTTCGATTTCTTTTTTCGGTACTTTACGTGTTTCCAGGCCAAATGAAATATTCTTTCTAATATTCATATTGGGATAAAGCGCATAGGACTGGAATACCATGGCGATATCACGATCTTTTGGTGCTATATGATTGACTATACGGTCACCAATTTTAATCTCTCCGGAAGAAATGGTTTCAAGACCGGCAATGAGGTTAAGTAGCGTTGACTTGCCACAGCCCGATGGCCCGACCAGGACAAGGAACTCGCCATTCTCTATGGAAATGGAAATATCCTTGAGCACCTCCACCTTACCAAATTGTTTTTTTACCCTATCAATGGTTAAAGATGACATGGAATTCTATCCTTTTACAGAACCAGCAGTTAAGCCGCGGAGAAAATATTTTCCGGCGACAATATAGACAAGCATCGTGGGGAAGGCAGCGATCATTGCGGCTGCCATATCCACATTGTATTTTTTAACACCCGTTGAAGTGTTCACCAGATTGTTGAGGGCCACGGTGATTGGCTGGCTTTCGCCTGAGGAAAAAACCACCCCAAAGAGAAAATCGTTCCAGATTTGGGTAGTCTGCCAGATTATCGAAACAACAAAGATAGGTACGGATACCGGCAAAATAATCTTCCAGAAAATCCGGAAAAAACCAGCACCATCAATCTTGGCAGCATGAACCAGCTCCTGGGGTACGGTTACATAGAAATTCCTGAAGAACAGAGTGGTAAAGGCCACACCATAAATGATGTGGACCAGAATTAAGCCTTGCATGCTCTGGGATAGTCCTATGGTGCCAAGTACCTGGGCCATGGGCAGGAGGATTATCTGGAAAGGGATGAAGCAGCCGAGCAGCAGCATGGAAAAAAGTACTTCGCTGCCCCAGAACTTCCATTTTGAGAAGACATATCCATTGGCTGCACCTATAAGGGTGGAGATGAGCACTGAAGGAATCAGCAGGATTACCGAATTCCAAAAGTATCCCTTAATGCCGTTACAGGTGACGCCAATGCAGGCACTTCCCCACGCTGATTTCCAGGCATCAAGAGTAAATTCGCGAGGGAATGAAACAAGTGTCCCGGTTCTGATATCATCCATGGTTTTCAGAGAAGTGAACACCATGATGATAAGCGGGATGAGATAGTAGATGGCGGCAACAATCAGGATTGAATAAATACAGACCCTGAAGAGAATTTCAACCGGTGTCTTGCCTGGGCCAAGCTGCTGATGACTAGCCATTTTTTCGGCTCCTCAACTCAGAATAAAGATAGGGAACAATGATTGCCAATACAGCTCCAAACATCAACATTGAACTCGCAGCACCCATTCCAAGCCTTCCTCTGGTGAAAGCAAAAGAGTACATGAAGGTAGCTGGCAGATCCGATGAATACCCTGGTCCGCCACCGGTGAGAGCGACAACGAGGTCAAAACTTTTGATGGCGATATGGGCAAGAATCATCACCGCGCTGAAAAAGACAGGCCGTAAGGTGGGGATAATAATCTTTGTATAAATTCTTGGCAAAGATGCACCATCGACCATTGCAGCTTTTATGATCGCGTCGTCAACTCCCCTCAGGCCAGCGAGAAAGAGCGCCATGACAAACCCTGAAGATTGCCACACCCCGGCAATAACAATGGTATAGATGGACATATCTGAATTAACAAGCCAGTCAAAAGTAAACGAGGAAAAACCCATGTCGTTCATCAGCTTTTCCAGGCCCAAGCTTGGGTTTAAAATCCATTTCCAGACAGTGCCGGTGACAATAAAAGAGAGGGCCATGGGGTAGAGAAAAATAGTTCGCAAGGTTCCCTCAATGCGAATTTTCTGGTCAAGAAAAATGGCCAGCAGGAGTCCTATAACTATACAGATAAGTATGAACAGGGTGGCAAAAATAGCCAGATTCTTACTGGCGACCCACCACCGTTCATTGGCAAATAGTTTGACATATTGTATCAGCCCTTCAAGTTCATAACGAGGGAGCATTTTTGACTTGGTGAAGGATATCCAGGTTGTCCAGAGAATAAAACCGTAAATGGTGATAATGGTGCTTACAAAGGTGGGAGCAAGAACTATTTTAGGTAACAGGTTTTCCAGCCGCATTGACATAGCACCGACCTTCTTTGACTGTGATCTCAGCATGATGTTACCTCGCGAAGCAGACAAATTGTCCGGTTGCATATTGGCGGTACCGGAGGTATTTGTCTCTGTGTCAAAACAAAGTGATGCCGACCCGAACCACTGATGGCATCGGGCCAGTCATCGGGAGCCACCGATTGTTACATGGCTGCGGCTGCGGCCTTTATGAAATCTGCGGCCGCCTGCTCTGCAGACATATCGGAATTATAAAAGTTGGTAATTACATCAAACAGAGCCCCTCTCACCGCAGGATCCACGGCCATTTCATGTGCCATGCTCGGATGTAAGGTTCCTTTTGCTGCCGCTTCTTGAAAATCATCCATGGATTGAAGGGCAACCGAATCAAAATTTGCCTTAGAAATTCCGGATCGCACGGGTATTGAGCCCTTGTTGATATTAAAGACTTCTTGGAAGGTGTCACCAAGAATAAGTCTTGCCATTGCCTGTTGAGCTTTCTGGGCCTCTTTGTCTTTCACATCGAACATAATAAAGCTATCAATATTAAAAAGAAATGTTCCGGCTGACTCAGGGACGGGCAGGGCGACGAAGTCAACTCCAGGTTTTTTACCTGCAGCGACAAATTCTCCTTTTGCCCAGTCGCCCATGAACTGCATTGCTGCTTCACCCTTTATTACCATGGCAGTTGCAAGGTTCCAGTCTCTGCCTGGTGCGTTTTTATCGGTATATTTTTTGATCATTTTAAAGGTGTTGAGGGCCTCAATCATTTTTGGGCTGTTTAATGCCGTTGGGTCAGTGTTAACCAGAGCTTTTTTATAGAAATCGGCACCGCCTTGTCCAACAACGATTGATTCAAATACCGTTGCCTCCTGCCATGCCTGACCGCCAAAGGCAACAGGTATAAAACCTGCATCCTTGATTTTTTGTGCAGCTGCTTCAAACTCGGCCCAGGTGGTGGGGATTTTCGCTCCAGCCTTCTCAAAAACAGCAGGGTTACACCACATCCAGTTGATTCTGTGCACATTCACCGGGACCGCGACATAATGACCCTCATATTTCATTATATCAGTAACAACCTTAGGAACACTCTCGTCCCATTTTTCCTGCTTGGCAACTGCATCGAGATTAGTTAGAAGACCCTCTTCAGCCCAATCCTGAATCTGGGGCCCTTTGACCTGTGCCGCGGTTGGAGGGTTGCCTGAAACAGCACGGGTTTTCAGTACGGTCATGGCATTGGCACCAGCGCCGCCGGCAACCGCCATATCTTTCCATTTATGACCTTCTTTTTCCAATAATTGTTTGAGAACGCCAACGGACTTTGCCTCACCGCCCGATGTCCACCAGTGTAAAACCTCTACCTCTCCAGCAGATGCAAAAGTTGTCATCAATAACGATGCCATAGCCACAGCAAACAGTTTTAATGAAAATCGGCGCACCATAATAAGTCTCCTCATTGAATTTTATTGACTACTCCATCGGTAACTCACATTGTCCGCATATAAAAGCACAGCTTATTAATTTATTCAATAAATTTATTAGAATGTTAGTGAAAATTTTCTGTGAGTTTTGCCGTTTAGTTTTACTGTTATATTATTATCTGTAATAATAGCATAATTGCATAAATATATAGAGTAAAAACAATTTCAGCAACCCTCTCAAATGGCAAGGATACGTTCAGATTGTTAAAAAATATATTTACACAGTAAATTAATTTGAATACAGTTCAACAGGTTGACTCAACATCTGCAAGCAAGGGTATCATTTTGCTTCAGAAAGTAACCAATTCAAGATGATACAATGGGCGGCAGTTATCTAAATATCTATTACCAATGACAAATTTAAACAGCAGACAGCGGGCTCAAGCGCTCAATCAGTACAATATTCTGGATACGATACGAATGCATAAGGAAATATCACGTATCCAGATTGCTGAGATCACCGGACAAAGCAGGGCATCCGTTACCAACATAACAGCTGATCTCATAAAAAAAAACCTGATATACGAAAAAGATTCAAAAGAAGCTGCAACTCCTGGGAGAAGGAGAGTTGAACTGGCCATCAATCCCGATGCTGCCTATGTCGCCGGAATCAAACTCTCCAGTTCTCGAATAAGTTGTGCGGTAACGGATTTGCAGGCAAATGTTCGAAGCTCTGTTGTTGTTCCTGTACAATTTGATAAAAGGCCACTCAGTTACGTGGCCGACGTCATCGAAGATGCGGTCAGAGGATGTGCAGCCAAGGCAAATCTTACCATGGATAAAATTTTCGGTATTGGTGTCGGGGTTCCCGGATTATTGAAAAGTGAAACAGGAGTATATGTCTGGAACCCGCTGTATCGCACTGGGGAAACTACGCTGAGCGATCTCATCAGCAAGCGCCTTTCAATTAAAACCTATATTGAAAACGACTCCAACGCTCTGACGCTCGCCCATTTATGGTATGGCAAAGGAGCCCATTCCAACAACTTCCTGGTGATAACCATTGAGGAGGGAATTGGCATGGGGATAATTATTGACCGGAAATTATACCGGGGTATCGATGGAATTGCCTCAGAGTTCGGTCATATGGTAGTGTCTCCCGGAGGAGAGCTGTGCAGATGCGGGAAAAGGGGATGTATAGAAGCATATACGAATGAAACAGCTATTCTCTCAGCCGCTGAAAAAAGCCTGCGATCAGGTAACTGGTGTCATGAAAATCTCGGTGAACTGAGCCTTGATTTGCTGATAGAACTCGCCAGGGGAGGGAATAAACCGCTTAAGTCAATTTTTGCCAAAGCAGGCAACGTTATGGGGCTTGGCATTTCGGCACTTATTCAGATTTTTAACCCCGAAAAAATTATCTTCTCGGGTGATGGGGTAAAGGCAGGCGACCTTTTCTTTGAACCGATGAAAAAAGCCATCACTGAACATAGCAGTGAGGAAATGAGCAAACCGGTACAGATAATTGTAGAAAAATGGAAAGATTCGGACTGGGCACGAGGCGCTGCAGCGACGGCCTTGAAGGAATTCTATAAATATCCTTATAATTAGCTGTGTTTATTTAGATCAGGCAAGTGGACTCGAAACGTTTTTCACCTCGGAGCCGGTGGAGTGGGCTATCATTACTGGATAGAGAAAAATGAAACGATCGGAAATCAATACTCAGATACGGCAAGCAAAAGCCCTTTTTCAAGCCATTGGCTTCAAGCTTCCGTCTTTTGCTTTTTTCCCCCCAGGGCGGTGGGACGCAATGGGAGCTGAAGCAGATGAGATACGGGATAACGGACTGGGCTGGGATGTTACCGACTATGGCCTGGGTGATTTTGCTTCAACCGGACTGCTTCTGTTTACCCTGCGTAATGGCAATTATGCAGAACCAGACAAATACCCCAAGAGTTATGCGGAGAAAATCATGGTGATCCTGGAGGGGCAGCTCTCACCAATGCATTTTCACTGGAAGAAGAGAGAGGATATTATCAATCGCGGCGGAGGCAATCTGCAGCTCAAACTTTATCTTGCCAGCAAGAATGAAAAGTTTTCACAACAAGAGTTTGCAGTGTCGGTTGACGGTATAAGCACATTCTGTCAGCCAGGTGAGATTATCACCCTGGTACCTGGACAGAGCATCTGTCTGGAACCAAATATTTATCATGAATTTTATGCTGAGCCCGGTACCGGTTCAGTGGTAATTGGTGAAGTTTCCGATGTAAATGATGATAAGAATGATAACAGATTTCTGTCACCTCTGGGCAGATTTCCGCAAATCGTTGAAGACGAGCCACCTCTTCATCTTCTTTGCACGGAATATCCTTAATCGATCAAAGCTCACTTCTGAATTTTTTTTAATGTTATATTGGTCCTACTCCGTTTTTTCAGAGGTGTTCGGGTTCTCTTTGGGCGGGGTAACAATCACACTATCATTGACGTCCAGGTCTTTTTCTGCCTGTTCATAGAGCAGCATCGCCGCTCCAGCCTTTCTTCCATCCGTCTCAGCAGGTTTTCTTGGATAAATCATTGTCGAGCTGTGCTGAGCTGAACCGCACCCTGTTATCAGAAGGCAGGCAAGCAGAGCGCAGGTGATGAGTATGATTTTGTTGATATGCATAAATGCGTTTACGAGGGTCATTTATTTATTTTCCGCCAGAAAGATTTTGGAGAGTGGGTTTGAGGTGATCATCACATAGATATCGGATGTTTGTTCCTGTTGATCTTTTTTCTGCTCTTTTTCCTCAGGATCGGGATCGGGATCGGGAAAGATGGTCGAGGTGGAGCTGAATTTAACGGTAGCGATAATATTTGAGTCTCCAGCCTTTTTGACAAAATCATATTCGTCCTGAGCGATCAGCCCTTCCTTGTTGTATGCCCAGTAGATCAGTTTGTCATGAGCCATGGTTGTAGGCTCATTAAAGCGCAGCATGAGATCGCCGACGGTATTTTTTACCTGTTGGAGGGCAGCATTTGCATACTGCCTGTAGATGCCCAGCACCATGAACGTATCGCTTTGGGCAATAACAAAAATATCTCCATCCTGGAATTTTATTGTCCCAGCGACACTTTTGGCAATTCTATTCTTCTCTGCCAAAAGCTGCTGCTCAGCGTTCAGCGTTCGACCTAGTACATAGTCGCCAAAGCCAAGATTTAGCCCAGCAACCTCCTGTCCAATTCGCTGCATGGCAAGTGCAGTATCTTCTGCCTGGACAGGCCCCGTAAAAAACATCAGAAAAATCAAAAGGCTAATAAGCAGGCTGTATATATTCTTCATATTTATCCTTTTATAACGAACTGCATCAGAACAGAGCACTCCAGCATCAGATACTGGAGTGCTTGTTTTTAGAAAACACCTTAAACGAAGTGATTACTGCTTATAACGCTCTTCTCGCTCCGCCTTGATTGCTTTCATTACGTCGGCGTCGAAGCCTTTTTTGTACCAGGCGTGTTCAGGCTTGGCAAGTATTTCGCCGATGATCTTTTCATACTTCTCTGACATATTCTTTTTCTCAGCCAGATGAATAAGTTCCGGTATGAACTTGAAGTAGAAGTTATGGGCGACATCGTACATGCCGTGCCAATGGGTATAGTCCGGTCCGCCCATGGCAGCGCCGTGTCTGGCTCGACGACCTTCATGGTGCCAGAGTTCCCACCAGTACCAGCCCAGCTCGGTATGGAAGGTGGAGCCATGGACAAGGCCATCTTTGGCTGCCATGCCGTAGAGCATTTTAGCTGGTTTGGCGAACTTGTCATTGTAGGTTACCACCAGGGAATCGAACTGCTTATAGAAGTTTTCAATCTTCTGCTTGCCATGGCACTGGTTGCAGACACCCTGCATATTCTTGCGTCGCTGTTCCCAACTGATCACCTGGACAGCTTCTTTTTCCACCGGTACCTTCTTCCATTTGCCATCGACATGCTTGAATTCGCTATATTTAATCATAGAACCGGGCTGCGGAGCTATATCACCTGGAATGTCTTTTTCGGTTCCATCGGCAAATACCGCTCTGTTCAGCTTGGCAGAAACCATGGGACGCAGTGTCCAGGAAATACGATCGCCAACGTTATGGGTGTTCTGAACCTCTCCACCGTCAGATTTGGCGTAGGCACCCATATGGCAGGTGGAGCAGGTCGGGGCATAGTAATAGTCTTTACCGAGAACCCACTGGCCTGACTTCATAACATTCATTCCGTTGAAGCCCTCACCCCTGACAGCCGAGTAATAGGTGATTCCATGTTTTGACTCATTGTAGACTTCCATCTGAGGATGATCAGGGCCCAGGTGACATTTTCCACAATTCTCAGGCTGACGGGCCATGGAGGCACGGAAACTGTGCTTGGCATGACAGGCATTACATGTTCCGGCAAATCCGTCCGGATTAAGCCGTCCCATTCCTGAATTCGGATAGGTCATAGGGTCCAAAACCACTGCACCAGAGGCTTTTTTCAAAGGCTTTTTGTCTTTACCCGTCATCACAGTGATGGTGCCACCATGACATTGCCAACATCCATTTGCCGCATCGGATTTATCTTCCAATGAACAAATTACTTCACCTAGAACATTATCCAGGGAAGCCAGGATCTGGCCGGCCGAGGCATGATGTGATGCCTGCTGTTCCTTCATTTCCCGCTGGTGACAGTAGCCGCAGTCCTTTGGTGTCTGTATGGTTTTAATAAAAGCGCCCTCATGGGTGTAGCCTGTGATATCGCCTTCTTCCGCTGCGTGACAGTTATAGCAGCTTATCTGGCCGTCTTTGCCGGCAGCATGGGGAGAGTGGCGCCACTGCTGTACCAGTGAATTGTTCTCCTTTAAATGGCAATTGACGCATTTTACATTGATCTGCTTGTTTCGTTCGTTGGTTACGTCCATCGACACCTTGGTAGTGGCATAGAGTGGTGCGGCAACGAAGAGCGCAAGCAAGGTCAAGAAAAATACTTTGCTTAGGTGTTGCATTTTTTCCCTCCAGTTGATTGTTGAATTTCACACTTGAATTCAAGTGGCATACTCAGTGTTTAAACTCTTGGTTGTTTTGCCCTCCTTTGTCTTCCGGCGATCGATTACATCATAACCAATGTTTTTCACATCAGCCTCGCCTCTGTTTCAGGTTGAAGTTGTTGAGTCGGCCAGATGATTGTCGGCCTGCTCATCCTGTGTCCACAATGGAAAAATCTTACTGAGAATATAGAGAATGATAATTGGTGCGCTCATCACCACGATAGCTGCCAGAATTCCTTCGCGACCAAGCCATTCCGGGATGAACACAACCTGTCCCCGGGTGGAATTGGACATCAGCTGGCCACCAATGACCACATTCCAGCGCATCAACAGGACCTGGATCAATATCATCAGGGAAACGATGGGAGCGATGAACAGCACGGTTTTGTCTTTCAATTTGAAAAGACAAACAAATCCAAGCAGAAAAAATGGAATGAGAGAGAAAATTTTAACCTGGAGCAGCCAGTATGTCGTGTTGAGTGGTCCCCACAGCAGATTTTCAAGAATATGCCAGTGCTCAGTCGACATATAATAATGAGTGAAGACCTCGAGCATCTCGAAAACGAAATCCAGGATGAAAAATCCCCAGAGGAACTTCAGTGAGGTACGGATGCAGGCCATGTCGATTGGCTGATCCGACACTTTTTTAATGAGAACATAGGCAAAGATAATTCCTGAAATACCAGAAACACAGGCCGAGAGCAGGAAAATAACGGGCATGAGCGGTGTTGCCCAGAGCGGATTCGCCTTAACTCCGCCGAAGATAAACCCTACATATCCGTGGAGTACGCAGGCCATCGGGATACCAAGACCAGCGAGAAAACCGATAATGCGGTGATCGAGTGCCAGAGACTCTTTGGAAAGATTGTCATTGAAAAATGCGAGAAAGGAATAGAAACGCTTGGAAAACCCGGTGGATTTCTGCCACAATCCCACCATGGTAGGCCTGTAGATAAAAAGAATTTCATGGATGAGAAGAATAAGGTAGGCCGTGTAAATGTAACCGAAACCAGCCATGGCCGAGGTCGGATTCGGGGTGAGGAACATGGAGTAGGAGCGCTCAGGATGTCCCAGGTGGAGGAGCAGGGGCCAGGTCGCGCAGGCGAGAAAGGCCAGTGCGAAGATAAGCGAGAATCGCGAAATAGGCCTCAGGCTTTTTATTCCAAAAACATGATAGAGTGAAGAAACAATAAAGGCTCCAGCGACAATACCGGTAATATATGGATAGAGGACAATCATCAAACTCCAGTGTATGTCCAGGTCGTTGGGGAATACATAGTTCGTCAATGCCGATACCGTATTTCCATGGTGTACAGCAGTACTCATTAGACCACCTCCCTTCTCAAGCCCAGATAATGAAGGGCCGGTTTGTTTCCCATATCCGGTTTGAGCACAGAGATGACATGGGGTTGGTGAAGAATTTTCCATATTTCTGAGTTGTGATCATCAAGGTCGCCGAATTTACGCGCTCCTGTCGGACAGACGGTCACGCAGGCGGGCAGCAAACCTTTGCGGACGCGATGATAGCACCAGGTACATTTTTCAGCGGTACGACTTTCAGGATTAATGAACCGAATGGAATAGGGACAGGCCTGGATGCAGTAGGAGCAGCCAACACAACGGGTCTTGTCGATTAGAACAAAACCGTCTTTGGTCTGATAGGTTGCTCCAACGGGACAGACCTGGACGCAGCTCGGTTTCTTGCACATATTGCAGAGTTTCGGTACGAAAAAGGTGTCTCTGGTCGGATGTGGCAGTCCTTCACGCGGCTTAGTATATCCAGCGAGACCGCCATCTGGAGAATCAACATAGACATTATCATGATCGTCTATGATGTAGCGCTCCACCCAGGTACGGTAGTGACCATCTGGCACATTATACTCAGCCTTGTCGGCTATGCAGCAGGAACCGCAGCCGATGCAGGCGGTTATATCGACAACAAAGGCAAAATTCTTCTTGGTGAAAACACTGTCCTCATCTTTCATCCCTGGTATTTGCTCAATATACTCACTGGCACGTAACGGGATGACCAGCAACAGCGAACCGGCGATGGTCCCACCCAGCACCTTTTTAATGAATCCCCGCCGGTCTTTATTTATTTCTTTTTCTATATCCAGCATTGTTTGATCTCCTTTTCAGCAGTCTTCCTGAAATGGGTTGATTATAGCGGTCGTGAGCATTTACTGGGGAAGTTCATCCAGCGGTTTTATCGTGGTAACTTTCATCATCTCTTTGGCCTGTCTGATCCAGAGCAGTGGATCGTGGACCATATGGCACTGATCGCAAGTGTGGGTTAGCCTCACATGCTGTTTCTCAAGATGTTCAGGCATTCCCACCATTTTTATCGACTCACGCGGACGAGCCTGAATGATTTTATTGTGGCAGCGCAGACAGAGCGCTCTGATCTCATCACCTTTTTTTACGGGCAGTGTTCCAACCTTTTTGCCGTCTGCGATATGATTGCCATATGGACCATGGCAAACTTCACAGGAGACGGTCTTGTGTACTCCATCCCTGTGAATGGTGCGTATAGGTTTATGGCAGGTGAAGCATGAATCGTTTGTTCCCAGACGAACCGGCACAGCCTGCTGATCAGTAATGTCAGCTCCCCGGTAATGGCCATAATCTCCCATACTTTCGGGAACGAACACCTCCCGAGCCACCAGCCCGAGAATAACGACAACAACCAGAGCAATGATCAGCCGGATCAAATGGGCGTTGTATTTTGTTTTCGACTCCTGTTGCACGTGGCGTCTCCTTCTGTAGAATCATATTGCTGGGAATAGGGTGTTTAAAAGACTATGTTCGTCGACGACCACACCGCTCCCCTCAGTTATGGTAACGCAAGCATTCGGTTCGTTTTTGCAATTATGGTTCCAGTTGTTTTGGTATCTATTTTCAATATCTTACGAGATAAGAAAAAGAAAACGTTACCCAGAGGTAACGTTTGGGAGGGAGTGACGTTACTGTTCGGTAACGTTAGCGGCTGTGGTGCCAGTGAAATTTCAAGGCGTTAAAGGCACAATGATCAAGACACTCAGCACAGTTCCAGCAGTATGCCGACGTGCCTTCTCCTTCGTTAGGGCTGAGACCCATTGGACAGGTTTTTTGGCACTTCCCGCAATGGATGCAATTTTCTTGAACCGGCATTACCTGCAGCTTCCGTTTACTGCCAAGGAAGGCAAGTAAGCCGCCGAGAGGACAGAAACTGCGGCAAAAAAAACGGCGGGTAATAAGCTCAAAGCCAATTATTACCAGAAGTATGACTCCTTCTAAGGCAAAGGCGTGAAAGAAAACGCCCATCATTATTTCACGGCCGACAAGTCCGGGAGGAGACCAGAAGACAAAAAGCGGGGCACCCAGGACCATACTCACCAGCAGCTCAACTATGAGCGCGAACCAAAGTATTTTTTTAATGACGACAAGACGATTAGATACATATTTAGAGCGATTCACCATACGTCGCAAACGATCCACCCACTCTAAAATAAAGGTCACCGGACACACCCAGGAGCAGAAAACCCGGCCAAGAAGAAAAGCCAGCAGAACCGGAATAATCATTCCGATCAACGAAGGCAGATAGAGCTGTTTAGCAATCAATAGACTTTCAAGACCTTCAAGCGGTGAGACAAACCAGAGCTTACCGATTCCTAGAGACTGGTACCAACCCTGGATAAAATTGATATGAAGATAATAGTTGAAAAATGGATTGAGCAGGATAATAAGGAAAGCCCCGGTAAGAACCTGAAGGCGAGTACGGCTGTAATTGTGACGCCTAACGGCGCGCGTTTCAATTTTTTCCTGATCAACCTGCTTCACACGGTCACCTTCTTTCTGGCATAAAGAGGTTCTATATTAATTGCCTTCCTGCCCTTGGCTGTTGTAATGGGACAGGCATGGGTGCATAGTCCGCAGCCGGTGCATGCAGATGCATCGATAACAGGTTTGAGTTGCTCGAGTCGAATCGCTTTTTGGGGAAAGGGACATTTATCATAACATGTGCGGCATAGGGTTTTTTCAGACCAGGTTACACACTCGAATGTATTGATTATTGCCAGTCCCATTCTGGTTTCTGACTGAGTAACCCTCTTCAAGCTACCTGTCGGACAAACATCGACACATTTCATGCAAAGGTAGCAGGGGACCTTTTCAGCTTCAATCAATGGGGTCCCTGCGTGGATTCCTGAGCGAATGTCGAGCATGCGGATGGAACGATAGGGGCAGACTTCAACGCAGCGGCCGCAGCGTATGCATTTTGCAGGAAAATTTTCCTCGGGAACAGCTCCAGGGGGACGTAACCTATTGGTATCTAGAGGGTTTGAAATAAACTGTACAGCGGAAGAGCTTGTGGTAAAAGGCAGAGTGATTGCAACAGAACTTAATGTTATCAAGAAATGCCGGCGTTTCATTACTCGTCTTGAACAGGTTTGCGAAAGCCAAAAGGTTTTGCTAGTTTTTCTCCCCTGGCCATCAGTTCAGCTTCATCCTCGGTGTTGAGATAGGTCATGCCGACACTGAGGACGTTTGCATCCTTGTTGATTCGGTCGATAATTTTCTCCATTTCCTCGGAGCTTGCCGTGTCAAGAACCGCGACGATGTTTCCTTGCTCATCATCTCCATATATCTCTATCTCCGCAATCTGGCTAAGTTTTGCAATGACAGTATCTTTTTTTCGGGGAAAGCTGGTGATAACAACTCCGCCTATGGGCATACTGACTCCTTGGTTACTTAAAATACCTCGAAGATCTCTCTTCGTTCGCTATCTGGATATTCATCCAGCAGGGCGGGCACAGGAACCCGCCTCTACATCCATGATCGGTACAACTGTAGGGGCTGGTCCCTGTGCTCGCCCGCGTGGGCCTAAACGATGTAGGGTTTGAGCGGTTTTGGGCCGGAGACCCGTTTTACCTGCACCGCACAGATTTTAAACTCTGGCTCCTTGGATCCAGGGTCGATGGCATCTTTGGTAACTTTGTTAATCATCCTGTCCTCGTGCTGGTCATGCCAGTAGGCGAAAACCATTCCCTCCACAGGCCCTTCGTAAACTTTGGCGGGCATGATATTCACCCCTCTTCTGGATCTTATCTCGACCATGTCACCAGGCTTAACACCAAGTTTTTCAGCGTCTTTAGGGTTAATCTCAACATAGGCGTAGGGATTGGCCCGCAGAAGCTCGGGGATGCGTCCGGTCATCGACATGGTATGCCAGTGATCAATAATCCTTCCCGTTGATAAATAAAATGGATATTCCGAATCTGGGATTTCTTCAGGATCAGCCTGGTCCCTGTGCCAGATCCAGAGCGTGCGGTCAGGATGAGCCGGGCCATAGAACTGGTAGGGTAAATCATTTTTCGATTCGCTGTCGGCCATGGGATCTCGACCTTTGACAAATTTTTTCACGGTTCCACCAGTGAGGGCATATTCGGTTGTTGGTGCAGGCCATTGCACGCCATCGGCCATTTTTTCAAGAACTTCATAGGTGGCTCCCCGAAGATCATTGTCTCGATTGGCGGTCAGCTTCTGGGTATATTCGTCCCAAATGGCTTTTGGCAGGGCATATCCTTCTTCGAGTCCCTCAAAAGGCTTGATACATTGGCTAATCACCGGATCGTTTAATTTCTCAGCAAGTTTACTTGCCCATTCTCTAATTATCCAAACTTCGGGTTTGGCTTCACCCGGCGGGTCGATTGCCTTTTTGGTAAGCTGTGATCGACGCTCAGTACAACCATAAACGCCAGTCTTTTCATAATGGAAGGCTGTTGGCAGGATAAGGTTGGCTTTCTGGGTGGTTAGGGTTGGGAAAATATCGGTACAGACGATAAAGACATCTTCACGGTCCATACCCTTGTTATAGAGATTGCAGTTGGGCAGGCTCTGTACCGGACTGGTACAATTTATCCAGATGGCCTTTACTTTGGCTTCGTTGACCGCTTGAAACATGGCCATGGTATGCAGGCCAGGTTTCGGCGGTATGCGTCCAGCCGGTACTCCCCAGGCAGTTTCAACCTGATTGCGCAGTTTCTCCTTAACCACCAGGCGATGCCCCGGGAGGATATGGCAGAGGCCGCCGCCTTCGCGGACTCCACCACAAGCATTGGGTTGGCCGGTGAGGGAGAGGCTGTCAGCCCCGTCGGTGAGCAGCTGACCGGTAAGAATATGGAGGTTGTGCATCAGGTTGTTTGCCCACACTCCGCGTTTACGCTGGTTGAGCCCCATGGTCCAGAGGCTGACAGTTCCCTTGGATTTGGCAAACCAGCGGGCGGCGGTGCGGATATCTTCAGCCTTGAATGTGCCGCCGCACACTTTGACTGCTTCTTCAGGGGTGTATCCCGCCAGATGGGCTTTGAAGTCAGCAAAACTTGTCTCTTCCATTTTCCCTTTTCTGAAGGTTGCGTAGTTGTCGAGGAAAGCTTTATCGTAGAGCTCTTCCTCGATAATCACATGGGCCATGGCGTTCAGGAGTGCAAGGTCGGTTCCCGGTTTGAACTGGAGATGCATGTCGGCAATCCTTGAGGTTTGGGATAGCCGGGGATCAACGTTGATCACCTTGACCGTGTCGGGATTATCAAGTTTTCGACGCATGATTCTGCGAAACAGCACCGGGTGAGCCTCGGCAGTGTTAGAGCCAACGATGAAGAAACAATGGGCTTTCTCCAGATCGGAGTAACCGCCTATTGGTTCATCAGCACCAAAGGAAGTGAGGTAGCCGCCAACCGCGCTGGCCATGCAGAGTCTGGGATTACCTTCAACATTGTTGGACTGCAGGCCACCCCGCATAATTTTCTGGAAAAAATAGGTCTCTTCGGTGAGTGCCTGACCCGAGCCGTAATAGGCGACAGCGGAACCGCCTCCGGCCTTATGAGCCTCGGCAAATTTTTCTGCAGCGATATCAAGAGCCTTATCCCATGATATTTCTTTAAATTTGTCCGACTTTTTGTCCCGATATAGCGGCATGGTCAATCGATCGGGATGGCGCATGCATTTCCAGAAATGCATACCCTTCATGCACACATAGCCAAAGTTTGTCCTTGATTCGGGAACACCGCGGAGTCCCATAGGGGTACCATCTTTAACCCCCAGTTCCACGCGGCAGCCAACTCCGCAGAGACGACAGCTGCCTCTGTGCCAGATGACACCGCTATCAGCCTTAGCACGGTTATTTTCATTAATGGGAAGACTCATGCCCACATAGGAAGCCGCCGAAAGTGCGGCAGCTTTTTTAATAAAGTCGCGTCGTGATTGTGCCATTATTCTCTCCTTGTCTCTGGATATGCGTGGTTTTATTTTTCCGTTTTGAACGAATGGGGCACATGGCACTCCCAGCACTGCTTGTCCTTGGCAATGCTCTTATCGAGTTGGTCGGCATGGCAGGTGGCGCAGTTGGCCTTTCCAGGATTCACGCGAAATGTTTCAAATGTACCGTGGCATTGGTAGCATTTGACCATTGCTATACCATGGACCGAGTCGAACCATTCCTTCTCGATATCCGGTGTGGTTTCTTTATGGCAGTCAGCGCAGGCGATGAACATCTCCTGCTCATTAAGTTCCGGATGACTCTCATGTTTTATGTCAGTTGCCCAGCAAGAAACATAAAAAAACATCAACAATAGCGTGCCAATCACCAATACTGTTAACCGAAAAGCATTTTTTTTCTTCACCGCTTTCCTCCTCTTTGAGTAATACATAAAATGTGCACCTCTCCTACACGGTATTGAAAATAATTCAATGCAGATTCTGAATTTGTTTGTTCAGTGTGCTCCCCGACAGGCGGAATACTTAAAAAGAATCACATATTTTCAAAGAGCATACTTTGCAAACTCTGTTCCAGTAATGTTAGTGAAATATTTCACAAGTTTACATAAAAGCCTTGCCAGGTGGCGTTACGGTAAGGTAACGTTGGAAATCCAGGTGCTACCAATCGGTAACAGTTGATGTGGAGCACGTGGATCATGGCATGGCCAGAGAAGAAGATGAAACGGATGCAGACAATTGAGATGGTGCACATTATTGGATACTGAGGTGATATTCTCAGGGTATTCACTTATAATAAGAAGTGGCTGGCGCGATAATTGCGTACAGATAAGCGGTTTCAGACGGGCAGGTTTTCTTTAATGGTTCATCAACATATTTTCTCAGGGTAGAGTCAATGTCAGCTGGGTTTTCGAGAACGGTTTCTCTTCGTACCAAGTTTGTTATCTTCATAGGGGCAATTATTTCAGCTTTTTATATATTTGTCCTCTACCGTACGGCAGCGTTTGATGAACAGATGATTCTTAAACAGGCTGAACAGCAGGCCAGGATGCTCCATAAACAAATTCTTTTGACGAGACAATGGGCATCAGATCATAACGGTCTGTTTATTATGAAAAAAAAGGAAGGTGATAGAGACGAGTATTACAACCTGCCAACCATAACAAATACCGCCGGGCAAACATTTTATATGCGCAATCCATCAATGATCACGCGAGAATTGTCAGCCTATGCAAAAAGAGATGGTCTTGGTTTTTTCAAAATCACCAGTCTTGATCCGGTTAATCCGAACAACAGTCCTGACCAGATAGAAACAAAGGCACTACACGATTTTGATAGTGGCAGTGAGGAGGCCATTGTGCTTGATGAAGACGAGATGGGTAAAATAGTACGTTTTATTGCACCGCTCAAGGTAACCGAATCATGTCTTGGCTGTCATGCCGAGAACGGTTATAGCCTGGGGGATACCAGGGGTGCACTATCTATTCGGATTCCAATCAACTGGGCTGCTGATCTTAAACAGAGGAATCTCCATTCACTAATAATCATAGGGGTGGTGAGCATTCTGGTGGTGACTATTGCTCTGTTTCTGATGTTTGAATCACTCATTGTCCAGAGGATTCATCGCCTCTCCGAAGCCATGGATCGTTTTCCTGAAGAGGTTCCTGATACATCTACGCTGCCCTCATTATTTGGTGATGAACTGGACGTGGTCAGCGATAATTTTGTGATGTTTTGCAATCGCCTGAAAAAATCCCAGGATGATCTTCTCAAAACCAAAACTCATGCACATCAGAGTGAGAAGATGGCATCCCTGGGTATTCTTTCAGCAGGAATTGCTCATGAGGTCAATAATCCGCTAGGGGGAATGCTCAATTGTGTTAAGGCCATACGGGAGAATCCAGAAGACCGGGAGCTGCTTGAGCGTTATCTGCCCCTGCTGGATAAGGGGCTGAGGCAGATAGAAACCATCATGAGGCAGCTTCTCAATTTTGGCAGGACGGAACCTTTGAATATTCGCAAGATAGATCTGAAGAACCTTTTTGAAGAATGCACCCAACTGCTCTCATATAAGTTTAAAAATATCAATCTTAAAACTGAAATCGATGTTGCTCATGAATATCTGCTGGATGCCGAGACCCTCAAACAAATTATTATCAATATCGGTCTTAATGCCATTCAAGCCATGCCCAACGGTGGTGAGCTCAGTATTACCTGCAAACAGCAGGGAGATGATCTGGTGTTGAGCTTCAGGGATACAGGGGTTGGTATCAAGAGTGAAGATCTGCCCTATATTTTTGATCCATTTTTCACCACCAAGGATGTTGGAGAAGGCACCGGTCTGGGACTCGCTGTAACTTATACCCAGGTGCAGCGTCTTCAGGGGACAATCACGGTCGATAGCGAGCCTGGGAGAGGTGCTCTCTTCACGATTACTTTTCCGGCGAATGATCCGGTGGACTCAAACATCAAACATGGCACTGCCAATTTAATCTAGCCTGAGGAAATCAATATGCCACGCATCCTTTTAGCCGAAGATGATGAGATAATGCGGATATCGGTCTCTGACCGGCTGAAAAAATATGGCTGGCAGGTGGATGAGGCCGAAGACGGCAATCAGGCGATGCGGTTGTATGAAAAACACCAGTATCATCTGGTGATCTCGGATATTAGAATGCCGGGTCTAGATGGTCTCTCTCTTTTGCATGCGATTCTCAAGCAAAGCCCGGATACCGATGTTATCATTATGACGGCACATGGCTCAGTTGACGATGCCATCGAATGTTTGCGCCAGGGTGCTACTGACTATATTCTTAAACCATTTGATATGGATAACCTGATTATCCGGGTAAGCAGACTTTTGGATGCCCAGGAAGTCAGAATAAAATGTGAGGTTTTGGAGGAAAGCTGTGTTCTGGAACACAGTCACACGTTAATTGGCAGCAGCAATGCCATGCAAAAGGTGAAGAGTCTTATTGGTCAAGTGGCACCGACCAATACCACTGTGCTTATTACCGGAGAATCGGGAACCGGTAAGGAAATGGCTGCGCGATCCATACACCATGCCAGTAAACGCCGTGGCAAGCCTTTTGTTTCTATAAACTGTGCTGCCATTCCCGATGGCCTGATGGAGTCTGAGCTTTTTGGACATGAACGAGGGGCGTTTACCGGAGCGGACCAGAAACGCAAAGGGAAATTTGAACTTGCCGACAACGGGACTCTGCTTCTCGATGAATTAGGCGATCTTCCCATGCCTTTGCAGGCCAAACTGCTCAGAGTTCTGCAAGAGAGCAGTTTTGAGAGAGTCGGTGGTAGCAAGCTCATTAATGTTGATGTACGGATACTTGCCTGCACCTCTAAAAATCTTGCCGAAGAGGTCAAGGCTGAACGTTTTCGCCAGGATCTTCTCTATCGTCTTCAGGTCATTCTTCTGGAAATGCAGCCTTTGCGTAAGCACAAGGAAGATATCAAAGAACTCTGTACATTTTTTCTCCGAGAATTCAGTATTATGCATGGCAGGGCAGTGGGCATTACCGATGATGCCGTGCAGTGTCTGAAACAATACGATTTTCCCGGAAATGCCAGAGAGTTGCGAAATCTAATGGAGCGTGCTTTTGTGCTTTGCCAGGGCACATATATTACCGCGGCCGATCTCCCCCAGGAGATGAATCCACATGGCACAATGTCGGTAGATGATTTTAATCTTCGCCAGACTCTTTCGGAGGCAGAGCAGGACTGTATTCGCAAAGCCCTGCAGCATTGCCGTGGAAACCGTACCGAAGCCGCTCAAGTGCTTGGGATAAGCAGAAAAAATCTCTGGGAGAAGATGAAAGTCCATGGTTTGGAGTAGCTTTTCTCCGAATTAAAGCCGACTATTTTCTAAGCGGCAATCCGCGTTTTTTTCTCTTTTCTTTTTTTCCTATTTGCTCCCAGTAATACTGTCAGTCATTAATTTTCCAGTTCATGGTTATCTATTAATTATTCTTTACACAATAACAGGCTTCCTTTGAAGTGGAAGATTTTTATAGTACTTGTGACTTGCTGGTTTGTCTGTTTTTGCAGGTTATTTGTCATTGCTGTTTTTTGTTAATTTTAGAATGATTCAGAATGAAAATATCTTACAAACGAAAGTGATAAAGAGATATGAAAACAAAACTTATTGTACAGATAATTTTCCAGGAGGCACAGGCTCTGGATATAACTGGTCCCGTAGAAGTATTTGCTCAGGCCAGAAAATTCCTTCTACATGATGGCCAGACGAAACAACCTGCATATGAAACCATACTCATCTCTACAGATGGGCAGCCTGTGACCATGTCTTCAGGGATAAGAATGTTGCCGGATATGAGCTTTGAGTCTTTTTCGTCGACATATCAAATGGTGGATACCCTAGTCATTTCAGGAGGAAACGGAGTTAAAGCAGTTCAAAATAATAAGCAATTTATAAACTTTATAAAAAATCACTTCACAAAGTCCAGGAGAATTGCATCCATCTGCACAGGCACTTTTGCTCTTGCCAAAACCGGATTACTGAACGGAAAAAGAGCAACCACACACTGGGATTCATGCCGTAAACTTGCCGATGAACATCCGGAAATCATTGTGGAGCCAGATATGATATTCGTTAAAGATGAAAACATCTATTCCTCTGCGGGAGTTACTGCAGGAATAGATTTGGCGCTTGCTCTTGTTGAAGAAGATTTTGGTAGGGAGATCGCTCTTAAGATTGCCAAACAACTTGTTGTCTTTATGAAACGACAAGGGGGCCAGTCACAGTTCAGCACCACTTTAGCTCAGCAGCACATTACCCGTAACGATCTGCAAGACACACTGGACTGGATGAAGCACAATTCTCATAAGGAGTTCACCATAGAAACACTGGCATCACGAGCGGCAATGAGTGAACGTAATTTTGCACGAATATTCAAAAGAAATATTGGGATGACACCTGGAAAATATATTGAAAAAATGAGGGTGGAAGTTGCAGTACAGCTCATTGAATCTTCAAATGACAACTTTGGCGCCATCGCTGAAAAAAGCGGTTTTAGCAGTGAAGAGATGCTGCGCAGGGCTTTTATTAAACAACTTAATGTGCTGCCAAATATTTATAGAAAGAGGTTTGGCAAATGAGGAGAAATATATGAACAGAAAGAACCTGGGAATTCTGCTTTTTCCCGATGTTGAAGTGCTTGATTTTGCTGGTCCCTTTGAAGTTTTTTCGGTAACGGATGAGCTGAATAATCATGAACTGTTTAACGTTTTTACCTTGGCCCAGAACCCCAGCACCATCATTGCCAAAAATGGGTTGCAGGTTATACCCGATTTTGTTTTTGAAAATCATCCTGTCCTCGATTATCTCGTAGTTCCTGGTGGTTTCGGTACACGTGCGCTGCTTCAGGATGAGGAAACCATGATGTGGTTGAAGAAAACAGCAAAAAGCTGTGAAAAGACTGTTTCTATCTGTTCGGGAGCATTGCTTCTTGCTCAGGCGGGCTTGCTGGATAATCTCAAGGCGACAACTCACCATGAGGTATTTGATGAGCTTATGCAGATTGCTCCGAGGACAGAAATTATCAAGAATCAGAGATTCATTGATAATGGCAGTATTTTGACTTCGGGTGGAATTTCTGCTGGGATAGACATGTCATTCTATCTTGTTGAACAGCTCTTTGGAGAATTAATCGCCCTGAAGACCGCAAAATACATGGAGTATAGCTATCTCCCCTGTAAAACTGTCGCCTGAGAAAAATAATCAAGATGAATACAGAACAATTACTCAATACTGCCAATTCCTCACTTTTGCACGTTACTCAGCGTCCTGATATTGTAATGCAGGAGGGCGAAGGAATGTATCTCTATGATACGGAAGGGAACAGGTACCTTGATTTTATTGGTGGCTGGGCAGTGAACTGCCTGGGGCATTCGCCGAGAGCAATATCCGAGGCTGTGGCAAACCAGGCCATCCGGCTAGTTAATGCAAGCCCGTCCTTTTACAATGTCCCTATGCTTCAATATGCAAAACAGTTGACTGAAAATTGTTGTTTTGATCGGGTATTTTTTACTTCAACAGGTGCCGAGGCAAATGAAGGGGCTATCAAACTGGCCAGAAAATATGGGCAGTTGTATAAACAAGGTGCTTTCGAAATCATCACAACAAAAAAGAGTTTCCACGGCAGAACTCTTGCCACCATGGCAGCTACAGGAAAAGATGAGTGGGAGAAACTTTTTGAGCCGAAAGCAACAGGTTTTAGAAAGGCTATATTCAACGATCTCAATTCGGTTGCAAATCTTATATCGGAGGATACCTGTGCTGTCATGCTTGAACCCATTCAGGGGGAGGGCGGTGTAAATGTTGCTTCAACGGAATTTATTCAAGGGTTGAGGAAGTTATGTGATCAACATCAAATTCTAATGATTTTCGATGAAATCCAGACAGGGATGGGTCGAACGGGCAGCCTGTTCTGCTATGAACAGTATGATGTTGAACCAGATATCATGACACTTGGCAAAGGAATCGGTGGAGGCTTTCCACTCTCGGCTATGTTGACCAAGGAGGAATACAACCTGTTTGATCCAGGAGATCAGGGTGGAACCTATACCGGACAACCGCTTGCCATGGCTGTGGGCATGGCGGTTTTGACTGAACTGATATCGAAGGATGTTGTCTGCCATTGTCAGAAAATGGGCATTTTCCTTAAGGAGAAGCTACGAAAATTAGCGGATAGATATGAGATTGATAAAGTACGAGGTAAAGGCTTGCTGATGGCTTTTGATCTTTTGCATACCAATGGAAATGACTTTGTGCAGAACTGTTTGAATGACAGGCTTCTCATTAACTCTCCTCGGCCGAAATCCATTCGCCTCATGCCACCTCTGATTGTCAGTGAGGATGAAATAAATCAAATGTGTCTGATTCTTGAATCAAACCTCGCTGTCAGATAAAGAGTTATTGGTCAGTAATAACAGAACAATAATCTCAGCTATACGATTATAGGGTGGCATCGTTAAAAGATAAACAGGATACTGCGCTGCTTCCAATCGTCATCAAAACGATTGGAAGCAGTTGTTATTTGAGAAGGTTTCTATTTATTTTTTCGTCGGCTTTTGGGAAAGCGATCTGATTCCCATGGTGTTGATAAGCTGATTTATATCGGTGGTCTTCAGATTCATTCCGCCTTCTGAGACAGGAAGCAGGGTTATGCGCTTTCCTTGCAACGCTTCTGCAATTTTCAGTTTGACTAATGCCTCTCCACCTGAGCCGGCCAGGGCGTTGTTCATTTCCTGGATTCCCTTGGCCTCAGCAATACCCTCTGCTTTGATTGCTTCGGCCAACAGTTCCTGTTTGGAATAATAGGCGTCGGCTTCGATTTTGGCCTTTCGGTAGGTACCATCGGCATCGGCTATTAATTTATTGACTTCGCCTTTTGCTTCTTCCAGTTTGCGTTTGTATTCTTCAAGTGCAGCATGCTGGGCCGATCTGTTTTTCTGAACCTGCTGGTCGGCTACTTTCTTGTCCTGGATTGCCTTTTGGTATTCTGAGTTAAAACGGTAATCTTTGGTGAGTACCTTCTCAATTACAATACCTAATGGACCGAGCATCTCCTGAAGGACAACCTTGGCTCGTTGAGATTGGGCCTCGCGTTTATCCGCGACATAAAACTCCTCCGTTGTCAGCTCACCAAAAATATCACGAGGTTTACTGCGGGCAATGGTACGCACGATTTTCTCACGCAGGGTTCTATCGTTTTCAGCAACGTTTTGCAGAACGTAAGGAGCCTTTTCAGCATCGAGACGATAGGCGATGATTACATCGAGCCCAATATCATTGCCGTCCTTGGTTTTGAAGAGAAGATCATCCTGGGTACGACGGTCACCACGACCGCGCTCGAAAACCATTTCCAGGTTCTGAAGTTTAGTATCGAAGGTGTTCCAATCGTTGATGAAGGGTAGAAAAAAATATGTTGAACCGGGCGCGTAGACCTTGTCCTCAACGCCCTTTTCGCCGAAAATGGTGAATTTCTTTGTGCGTACTCCAACCTCAGTAGAGTCGGTGCTGTAAAGGATACAGCCGGAAAACCCCAGTTGTATAATCAACAAAAGGAGAAGAAGGAAAAAGCGTTTGATTACTTTCTGTCGAGTATTCAGTGAATTAGAATGACCTTTTTTGGTGTACATGTCTGCTCTGGGTGTATTGTTGATGATATTTTTCATTGGGGACCTCCTTTTCTGACATCAAAAAGGTTGAGCGTGTTGTCGAGGTTGAGTGGGTTTACACCGGCAGTACCATCGCTGGGCAGGATGATGAGGTCAAGCCCTTTGTAAACATCTGCCATTTTTAGTCCAACCATGCGTTCCGAGCCAATACCTTTAAGGGCATCGTTTTTGAGGCGTACCCTTTCTGCCTCTGCCAATTTAACCAGCAGATCAGCCTCGGCCTTTTTGGTACGTACATAGAGGTCCTTTTCCGCGTGTTTACGAGTGACATAAGCGTGACCTGTCTCCATCTCTACTTCTACGGATACTTGGCCTTCCTGGATAATCTTTTTTAATTGTGCCTCTTCCGTTGCTGCCCTTGCAGCCGCCTGATTGGTGAAAACCAGCTGGTCTTTGAGTTTCTTCTCTTCTATGTTTTTCTGGATCTCAGGGCTATAACGGAAGTATCGGACCAGCACTTCCTCGACCTTGATACCTTTTGAGTTGAGTTCCTTGTTTAGCAGTGTACGGGTTTCAATGGTTTTGGCGACACGCTTGGTACTGTCGTAAAAATCTTCAGTTGTAAGCTTGCCAAGGGTTTCCTTCAATGCTGGTTCTGCTTTTGGGATAATACCATTATCTTCAAAAAGCTTGCCGGGGCCAATTTTGGTGAAGACCAGGTAGGGGTTTTCAATCCGATAGAGGATCGAGACATCGACATCTACGAAGAAACCGTCAGATGTCTGGATATGAGCAGCCCGGTCTTTTCTGGAGAAGGTCGAGGCAGTGCCTGGATAATTGGTCAGCTCCAGGACCTGCATATCTCTGGGTAACTTATGCATCTGTTGCAGTCCAGGGATGACGAGATTGAGCCCAGCCGTATAATAATCTTCCTGGACACCACGGTTGACACCGATTCGTACGACTTTGATGCCATACTCATTGGGGTGGACGTATACGAAGACAAGGTTGTATGAGAGGACAATCAAACCGATAATAAGAACTGACAATTTGATGGAACGTGAAAGCGCAAGGTGGATCTTTGGCAGTTTGATCTTCTGCGGCCTGTATTTTTTCTTTTTCGGGGGGATGTCTAAATCCAAAGGTTTTTCTGCCATACTTATTTCTCCTTTATTTTAATGAAAATCAAATTTCAACAAAAACATATTTAATAATCACGTTACTACGCCTAGTTGTTCCGAAAGGTGTGACATGCCAGAATTGGGTTCGCCTGAAAAGATTTGCCGGGGTTTGACTTGCTTGATTTGCCAGTAGATACTGTATTCACGCTATTTGTTCCTTCCCTGAATTTGTTCGTATTCCAAAAAGACCACAGCCATAGAACAGGGTTAACAGCAGCAGTGGGGCTACCCAGAAATATAATAGAGGATGGCCGCCAATGTTATCGAGTAGCAGATAGAGCAGGTAGAGTGCCAGTCCGGCGGCAAGAAATGTTGTCTTCTTTGGTTCAAAGTAGAAAGGAAGCATGGAGTTGAACAGGAAAAAGTGTGCCAGCATGGTTAGCATAGTTGCTGTGGCAGCTCCCTGAATACCTGCTGCTGGAACGAGTAAAATGGTGAGCAGGATGTTGATGATAGTGACGGTCAAGGTCAGGTTGCGTAATGAGGCGGCATGCTGAATTGCCTCGTATACAGGTTCCAGGGCTGAAAAAGTGTTAAAAAAGATGAGACCTGGAACGAAGATAAGAAAAATATGAAGTGAAGCGGAGGCCTCACCGCGAATATCAAAGAAAAAATCAAGTATTCCTGGATAGTAAAGCAGTGTCAGTAAAGCCATACATCCCTGGATACTGAAGAGAGCAGCACCATGACGACCGATGGTATCAATAAGCTGTGTAATTCTGTTTTCCTTGACCATGAGGTTGTATTGTCGACGCAGAATAGGTTTGATACCAACGGAGATTATAAGGCAGAGCCGAACCAGTATGGCTGCCTCAGCATAGATACCAAGTTTCCAGTCATTGACGAAAAAACCGAGAATGAAAAGATCAATATTAAGTAGCAGATCGAGGCCGTTGTCGGTAAACAGATGCTCCATACCCTCTTTGAGGGTGAGAAAGACCTGTGAAGGACGGCGAAGTACTGTACGAAGTGTTTTCGGGAACCGGTAAATCTTTCGCAGCCTGTTTGCAGTGTAAATTTCAGCAAGAAGATATGCGGCGAGAAGAAATGATGGTGGTGGATGAATATTGGTGAGAAAGAAAATCACCAAAAGAATGACACCATGACGTATCATGCGAAGACGAGCGACCTGGCCATGTTTGCCCTGGCCGTTCAGTATCGAAAATTTTAGGCTGTTGCAATTGGCAAAGGGGATGAGGGCTGCAACCAGGAAGTAAGCAATGATCTGTTCACTGACATGGGTATGAGAACTGTTGAATCCGGCTGTTGCCAGGAGCAGGACTGAACCTGTAATCGAGGTTATCAATATTGCTTGAAGTCCTTTGGAAATAAGATCCCCGCCTTCCTGTTCGGAAACGAAGCTGGCTATATCAATCTCAACATGACGGGCGATACCGAAGAGGGAGAGATAGCGTACTGCATACATGGCTGCCATGAGAAAGGCAAAAAGTCCCAGGCCTGAAGTACCATATCTGTGCTCAACCAAAATCATCACCAGCAGGCCCACTACAAGTTCGAAGCCTTCTTCACCAATGGCTATAATGGTCTGGAATGTTTTAACAGCGAAATCGTCGGGGAGTGCGTGTAATTTCATAAAAGGGTTGAAATAGATAACGGAATGGAAAAGTATGAAAATTATTATTGTTTCCTGAAAGCATAATAAAAACATAAGGAGCCTGTCAATCTGTATCGCCACTTCTCCATTTGGTTAATGCCTCAGTTACAGAATAAGAAGTTATTTAGATGATCATCAGAGTTAAATGAGATAAAAAATTATAGACAAGCTCCTTCAGCCATGGCTTTTTCATTTTTCTATACATCAATACGATTAGATTATCACGGAGGTAATTATTTCTGTCCAGGCATGAGCGCGAGCTGAGGCCTCGGTAACATAACGGGGAGGGATACCGGTTTCACTGCAAGTCAGGGCTATTGCTTCCTGGTCGTTATTCTCAAAGGCCTGCAGAAGACGCAGGTAGAGCGCCAGGGATGAGGTTGGGATCGTGTATCCCTCTTGAAAGCTATCGGTTAGTGGTAAATTCTTGAAAATGAGAGGGAAGGGCATATCGAGCATAACATCGAGCAGAGAGAGCATTCCGAAGAGGAATACAGTTTCTGGCTTATTATCTGCTATCATTTTTTTACTGGCAAGTTCTTCCAGAGTTTTACCCCTATTGAGGGCAAGACGGAAGAGTTCGGGCGGTTTGTCTCTGGTACTTATATCTGAAAGGACTATCATATGAAGCCAATAGCGCATGCGGGTTGCTCCTAAAAGGGCCACCGCATGTTGGATTGATTCAATTTTCATTGAGAAGCCAAAGGCTGCGGAGTTCAGCAGGCGGAGAAGGCGATAGGTTATGCTTGGATCAGAGGTCACCAGCTTGACGATTTCTTCCAGTTCCAGGTCCGACGACTGAAGAGCGGCTAGAATCCTGATCTTTGCAGCCTGTGATGATTTGATGGTTTTACAGACAAGGTTTTCCGGGCGGGCAAAGAAAAATCCTTGAAACAGATCAAATCCCAGTTCCAGCATGAACGAATACCCTCGTTGATTGTCTACTTTTTCAGCAAGTTTGAGGGCATTTTTGTTCTTAATCAAATTAAACAGATGGGTGATTTCTTCCTTGCTTCGCCTAAGCACATCAACTTTTATGATATCGGCAATGTCGAGGAATTTGCTCGGTTGATAATCAAAACCGAAATCATCGACGGCCACAAGATAGCCTTCCTGTTTAAGTTTAATCAACTCCTCGAATACCTCCGAGGAATAGGTTATATTTTCAAGCACTTCGATCACAGTTACAGATGGCGGCAATGCCCGGGGAGCGCCCTCAAGCAGTAATTTTTCAGTAAAGTTTATAAAAATTCTTTTAGACTGATCCTGCCCATCCTGAGAACTGACAAAACCAGAGGTCATAACCTCTATCGTTGCGGAATCGGCATTTACAATTGCTGCTTCGGATTGCCATGCACTGGAGCGGAACAGAAGTTCATAGCCATATGTTCGTTTTTTTCGGTCAAGAATTGGTTGCTTTGCAACATAGTAGGTGTCGTAGTAATGATTTTGTTGATTTTTCATTAGAATTTAGACCGTCTCCAGAAATTTTCCTACATTGTGATATCCAACCCAATACATCAACTTATCAAATATATTCCAATTCAAGCAAGGGCCATGATGTTAATTTCCCAAAACGTTTTTGCTCTGCAAAAGCACAAAAGCAACAAAGTAAAATTGTATTGCTGCAAGAAAACACTGAAAATTCAACTGGCTGCTATAGCTTTTGGCAACCTGGTGTCTTTAAGCTTCTGAATCACTCCTGTTTGCGTTATGGTAGGAGCATTTGTCCGAGCAGAGGAAGAGGAGGAGCGTTTCACTATGGATAAACTGCTTGCGGAAATTCGGCATTGTACTGTTTGTGGTCAATATCTACCTTACGGGCCGCGGCCTGTAGTGCAGCTCAATCCCCAGGCAAAAATACTCATTGCCTCTCAGGCGCCTGGCAGAAAGGTTCATGAAACAGGTATTCCTTTTAATGATGCAAGTGGTGGTCGTCTGCGTGAATGGTTGGGAATTGATCGGGAAATTTTTTACAATAAGGAAAAAGTCGCTATCCTTCCCATGGGGTTCTGTTATCCGGGGAAGAGCAGGTCTGGAGACCTTCCTCCCCGCCCGGAATGTGAGAAGATCTGGCATGCTAAGATTCTTGATCAGCTCAGGAACATCCAATTAAAACTAGTCATCGGTAGGTATGCTCTTGCCTACCATATACCGCAATTCCAGTCTTCCACATTGACGGAAGCGGTTCAATCCTGGCACAGTCTCTGGCCAGAGATTGTGCCTTTGCCGCACCCCAGTCCCCGAAACACATTCTGGCTGAAACGCAATCCGTGGTTTGAGGAAGATGTCTTGCCTGCCCTGCGACAACGTGTCGCAGAAATTCTATCGACCTCCCACTCATGCCGTTAATGAGATGATTATCAATATCCGATTGAACGCGTTTCTCTCATTTTAACATTCTCATAATGAACTTATATCTTGATTGACAGGGTTTATAACACCGCTTATTTTTTTTGCAGAATTGGCCAAGCCCCGTTTGGGCTTCTGAAGCGCATATCTTTTGTGCAGATACCTTGAGCGTAATGTCCCAATAGGCCAGATTTTGGAGTACCTGGCCAAGATAAAGCCGAGAGAAGGAGAATTGCCATGTCATATACCTGCCGAAATTGTGGAGCTACATCTGAGAACGCCAATACCTTGTGCAGTGCGGCTACTGATATCCCGGAAGCACCTTTCTGTGGAATTCCCGAGGAGTGGATTTGCAAGAGTAATCGTAATATGGTGAAGTACACCTGTAAGACATGCGGCAGTCTTTCAATACAGTCCGAGCATCTTTGTAAGCCTGAAAAGCTTGATATTTAAAAGATAGAAGTAATATGATGGTTATTCGTCATATTGAGGATGCTCTTCTGTCGCAGATTAGCTTCAATAAGGGCAAGAACATGAATATGCGGTACAACTCATCGCAAGATTCCACCACCTTGTGGTTCTGGAGTTGACAGTTTTTTCTGAATGTTTTAGGTTGCCCTAAAAAGTGTAAACAGATCGGTATTTTCTGATAAGCTTCGATGATGCGATGTTCAATTCGAAACAGAGTTTGCATGGCATCTGCGTCAGAGAGAATTGATACAGGTATAGATTACCGGAGTCAATTATAGATCTAGACCTACTGCTCAATGCTATCTCCTCAAACAGGGTTACAAGTTTAAAGCGCAATGAGAGATGAAAAAAAACAGAAACGTCAGGAAAAGATCCTTCTTGAAGCCTTGAAGCTTTTTACCGAGAGAGGCTATTTCAACACATCAGTCAGTGATATTCAAACTGCAGCAAATTTAAGTGTCGGCACGCTCTATAATTATTTCACCAACAAAGAAGCTATCGCCATTACCTTATTTAGCAATATCGAAAATTGTCTGTATGAGAATCTCTGCGAAATAGATAGAAAATTTGATAGCGTTTATGAACGTTGCAGGGCAATTATCCTTCACTTGTTTGAGACAACGGAGAGAAATTCGGCGTCAATGCAGTACATGTTTTACACCAAGCATCGGGAGGTCATGCCTGTTGAAAAATCGGTGTTTACCTCATTACCTTTTTTGAAAATGCAGGATCTGGTGAAGAAAGGGCAAAATATCGGTATTATCAGAGAAATGGATCCTAATGTTGCTATGGTGACATTGTTTGGCGGACCTATTCGTATGATATATCTACGCATTGATGGTGTTTTGGAAAACCCGTTACCTTCTTATTTTGAGGAATGCTGGGATTGCGCCTGGAGAGGTGTCAAAGTCTAGATTTAATATTCCATGAAAATCAAATCATTAATCACAGCAGCCTGTGCTTAATGCCGTTGTTCGATGTTTGAAAAAATTATTCTGCGGTGAGTTCGCATTTTACCGCATTTCCAAGAAGTTCCAGAGTGAATGGTTTACGTATATACGATCCGACACCTAATTTAATTGCTTCTTCCACCCTTTCATTTTCTGAGAAGCCACTGGCTATAATGGCTTTCTGAGAGGAATAAATTTCCTTGATACGGCGGTAGGTGTCTAGTCCATCCATCCCCGGATCCATTATCATATCCAGAATAATCAGATCAACTTTGTTTTGCCGAACAAAAGCGACAGCAGCTTCACCGCTGTTTACCTTAAACGCTTTGTAGTTTAAGTAGGTAAGCAATGCCGTGGTTATTTCCCTCTGTTCTTCTATATCATCAACAACGAGGACAGACTCACCATTTCCCTTGAAGTCATCGCTGTCATGTTCTGGTGCATTCTGCTCAATGGTTTTGCGTGTTATCGGAAAGAACAGTTCGAATGTCGAACCATGATCTGGTTTACTACGCACATCAATATAGCCGTTATGATCCTGTACAGCCCCCCAGACGACAGCCATGCCCAGTCCAGTGCCACTTCGGTCCAGAACCTTTCTGGTGTAGAATGGTTCAAATATTCGCTCAAGATCTTCATCGGCAATTCCATTACCGCGATCAGATACTCTCAAGAGCGCGTACTCACCTTGTTTTGCTAATTCGTACTTGTGTTGAGAGATATCCTGATAGTGGTTTTCAGTCTCGATGATGATCTCGCCGCCATTTGGCTGTGCTTCTGCAGCATTGGCAACCAGATTCATTATGGTTTTGGCAATATGAATAGATGAACCGAGAATTGGCAGTAAATTTTTTTCAAGTTGTATTTTTACTTCAATACCGGGATGGAATTTCATGACCTGCCGGTATTCAGGGGATTCAAGGTAAGTCTTGATTACCTGATTTATATTGATGATCTCCTTGGTTACGACACTGCGACGAGCCAGAGTGAGAAGATCCTGGACGATAGCTGAGGCCTTTTGGCCTGATTTTTGAATAATACTGATTGGTTTTTTTAGAGGGCTGTCTTCGTCGATCTGCAGCAGAAGCAGGTCAGGGTAACTGACAATACCAGAGAGTACATTGTTCAAATCATGGGCGACGCCACCGGCCAGAAGGCCAAGAGCCTCCATTTTTTTGGAGCGGGCAAGTTTGTCCTTAAGTTGCCTCTTTTCTTTATCGGCCAGCTGCCTGTCGCGCATCTCCTGCTGCAGTTGTTCATACATCTTCTGCAGCTCAGCCGTGCGCATCTCAACCCTTTTTTCAAGCTCGGCATTGAGCATCTCAAGTTGATGATTGGTTTTGGCCAGTTTCAGGGCAGAGATGTCTTTTTCCTGGATTGCACTAAGCAGTGCTTCGTTCTTTTCGAAAAGTCTTCGGGACATATCATTAAAGTCTGCGGCCATACTGCCAATCTCATCGGCAGAATCAATATTGACCTGCTCGCCGAGTTTCCCTTCACGTACTTTCCGAATGGCGTCGCTGAGCTTGGCTGTCGGCTGGATGATTGCCCGAGAAAGAATGAGGTTGGCAACAATTCCACCACCTAGAATGAGTATAAACACAATGCCGAAAAGGAGAAATGTCATGCTGAAGAACTCATTTTGCAGATCTTCAAGATCGTAATAAATCCTTAAATATCCAACCTTTTCGCCAATAATTTCGATAAGGGACTCAAATATCGCATAGGGGTGAGTGTTTTTCTCCTGAATTGTAAGAGAGAAACTCTCGTTCAAGGTATTACGCAGTCCTTCAGGCAGGGGTTGCGAAGGTGTTTCATCCGTGGCGAGTAGAAACTGGCCGTCAAGCCGATACAATTCTACTCGGCTGATTTGTTTTACTGTCTGAATATCAAGAATTGACCGTTGCATTGCCAGTTCCTGGCCAGCAAACATTTCATTGGCGAGGGCTTCTCGCTTCTGCTGATAGACGGCCTGTAACAGCACCTCAATATTTTTTAGCTGTCCCTCTTTGCGCTTCTGCTCATAGGGAACAACCGTCAACACTGTGAGGATAGAAAGAAAAAGGCATACTATCAGAATTGAGATGTTTATTCTTACTCGAAGGGATTTTTGACGTAACAAGGGCATATAGTGAAGTTCGTCCTGCGTTTATGGATAGCTGATGGCTTTTAAATACTGTGTTTCCGTTTCATTCTCAACAAAACATAAAATAGTTGCGGTTTTGGTAACAGGATCACCAAATTTATCAAAAGTAATTGTTCCTGTTATGCCCTGGAAGTTGTGAGTTTTGCTGAGGGCCTGTTGTATTGCCGGTCCTTCTGCTGAGCCTGCACGTTTTATGGCATCTCCCATAACCGCAACAGCCTCATAGGTGAGCGGCACCATAATTGAGCTATAGTCTAAAGAAGGAAAGCGCTTTTTGAATTTCTCTATCAATTTTTGGCTTTGAGCTCCAGGGTAGTCGTGATGCCATTGCGATAAATATAGTGCGCCATTTGCGGCTGGGCCGGCTATGTCTTTAATGCTTCTGCCCCAGCCATCGCCTCCTAGAAAATGAGCATGGATACCCAGAGAACCGGCCTGCCTCAGGATAATACCGCTGTCAGTTTCATAGCCTGACATGAGAACAACACCGGGGTTCAGCGTTCTAACCTTCTCCAGTAACCGAGCAAAATCAGAAGTGTCGGTCTTGTAGTCAGCATGCAAGAGAACTTTGCCACCCATGATCCGGAAGGAATCCTCAAAACTTTTGGAGAGATAGGTACTGTATGTTTCACTGATGTTTCTAAATACAACTGCAGTTTCTGCATGCATATCATTATAGGCAAATTTTGCTAACGCACCGCCCTGAAAAGTGTCGTTAAAACAGACACGAAAAATATAGTTCCCAACTTTGGTAATATCAGGATGCGTGGAACTCGGTGTTATCATAGGGATTCCCGCATCCTGGAAAATTTGGGCAATCGGAAGGCTCTGGGAGCTCCAGCCTGCGCCGATTACGCCAACAACATTTTTTTCAAGAGCCTTTTGAGCAGCCCTGGTGGCACCTATAGGAGTACTTTGGCTGTCGAGCATAATAAGTTCGACTTGCCTACCTAAAAGACCACCATTTTTATTGATATCTTCCACTGCCAGTTGTGCAGAGCCCCAGCCGCTGGCATCTGATAATTTCCCTGCTCCCGTACGGGCGAGTATTAAAGCTAATTTAATGGGTTCAGTGGCAAATGCCAAAGAAGTGTTGAAGAAATTCCCGGTTGAGGCGACAAGAATAAGGAAAATAATTATCCATTTATTTTGCATCAGTTACTCACCTTCAACGATTCTAATGCTTGCACGTCCAGCTATTCTGAAGTGAAACTCTTTAAATATTGTGATTCTCCATCATGGATACGAATAATTACAATTGTTTTAAGAGGGTCACCGAATTGATTAAAGCTGATGTTCCCAGTTATCCCCTGAAAATTTTCTGTTTGCTGAAGTGCTGTTTTTAATTGTTCTGCGTCAAAAGAGTTTGCCCTGGTTATCGCATCAGCCAATAATAATACAGAGTCATAGCCTAAAGGTTCAGAGGAGAGCAACTTCCCTTCCTTTTTATATGCATTAACAAAGTCTTGAGAACGAGGAGTTTGCACACCTTCAGACCAGTGTGTCGAATAATATCCCAAAGCCACCTTTGTTTTGTCCTTCTTAAAGGATGTAACGGTACTCCAGCCATCGCAGCCAACAGGAATGCTTTTAATGCCAGCATTCGCGGCTTCCATGAGTATTGCTGCACTTTCGTCATGACCTGGAACGAAAAGGATATCACTCTCTACCTCTTTGAGCTTTTCCATTTCAGTCCGATAATTGTCCTGCTGGTATTTATAGGGGACGACCTTGTTAATATGACCACCAAGTTTTTTGAAATTTTCTACAAAAACCCTCGCCAGCCCATAACTGTAATTACTCGATACATCGAAAATTATACTTGCCGTTTTCGCCTTGAGTTGCGTTATCGCGAAGTGCGCCATTAAACGTCCTTGATAAGGATCTGTGTAGCAGGCACGAAAAATGAAGTCACCAACCCGGGTTACCTGTTCGTTCGTTGAATCAGTTGAAATCATAGGAAGTCCGGCAGCCTGTGCCACCTTTGCTACAGCAATAGAGTGAGAGCTCCATGATGCTCCGATGATGGCGACCACCTTTTCCTTGACTGCCAGATCGGCTGCTACTTTTGAGCCAATTGGAGTACTTCTGTTGTCGAGCTCTATGAGTTCTATCTGACGGCCTAAAATTCCCCCCCGCCTGTTTATTTCTTCAACTCCATAGCGGACTCCCAGAATAGAGGCACGATTTGAAGGAGCGGCTATACCACTGAAGGCAAATATGGATGCAACTTTAACTTTTTCAACAGCTAAAAGGGGACTCGCGGTAACGCATTCAAGGGTTAGTAAAAATAAGAAAATAAATCGTATCACCATACTCGCCTCAACAATGAATCTTGCAAACAAGGTCTATCTTCTCTCCTGGTTGAAGGCAACGGCAACACAAATGACTGATAATCGGTTGTCCTCAACGGATTCTCTTCTATATAACGTGCTGGGTTGAAAAGTCGCCATCTTTTTCCGGTAACGGAGCATCCTGAGCCATGCTTTTATCGAGTATTTTCCTGGTCTGTCAGAAGGTTAACTGATACTTATAAAAAAAAACCCCCGTCAGGATTTTGTTGACAGTTCTTTTTGATTGTCATCTGCGCCTGACAGAAGACATGATGAGAACATTTTTAATGGGGGTGGAGAATGTGAGGTAACGTTAATAATAACTGGAGGAGGGGGCGGTAGTTATAGTGCAACGATGCGGGCTGAACCAGAGAAAACCTGGCGGGAATCAAGGTGCCCAAGTATGCCTAATTTGTTGATTTAACGAAGACAGCCACGGATAAGGCGGCTTCAAATTGAGTAGTTTAAGCTTCGTCAGAAAGAGGGGCAGGGAAGGAACGAATTCGTTGATACTTGTGTCTCTTACAAAAGCCTCACTTTTCAGGGATATCCTGTTATGTTGGTCAATTAATTTTAGTCGTTTCATAGGCGCCAATATCGGGTGCCTGTCCTTCATAGGGAAAACCAATGTCGATTCCTGCATCGATGGCCGGACTGCCAGGTTGAAGATGGAAATCATTGTTTGTCGGGTCGACAAATAGAGGTCGCTGCGGCTGAGGACTGTGAAGATCCCAGCCGGTTTCATTTAAATACTCGGGCCATTCAGACATGGTGTAGTTTTCAGAGACGTAGGCAATTGGCTGGGAGGGGTCTTCCTGATAGTAGAGGTTGTTATCGACCCCAGCTACTCCATCTGCATTACCTGCAAAGTATAGGCCTCGGACCATGAAAAGGCTGCTGGGAACTGTGCCGTAAATGATATTGTTGTGGAATTGGAGGTTCTGGTGATTTCCTGACAGTGAGATCATGGGGCGGTAGCTGCCAATATTTGGATTCATGCCGTAGAGTACGTTATTGAAGATTCTCAGGTTTTCAAAGTTGCCGCCACCGATGGCCAACCCTTTCTGCTTGGGATTTTTTATAACATTATTGTGGATGGTGAAATCACGAAAGACACCGTTTCCTGGCCAGAGATATAGAGCCATACTGGTAAAATCATTAACGCCGTCCGCTGGATTATCTTCAGGATCGTCATAGATGAAGTTATTTCTGAAAATGAAATTGCGAAAGGTGTCAAATTGCACATCACCATGGGAGATATCAAATCCGGTGGTATGGTAACCGTTATGCAGGGTGTTATTTTCAAAAATAACATTTTCAAAAACAAGGTTGTCATGGCTTCTGCCATTATCGGTGTAGACGTTGTAGGATATGCTCCTTCGTCCGCAGTCATGGATATCGTTTCCGGAGACCAGCATATCTGAATGCCATACAACCAGCCCCATTGCAGAATTGCCGCCGCGTATGCCAATATGACTAATATGACAATCCCTTATTGTGAGTCCTTTTGCTTCATAATCCATAGGCCAGCCGTCATTATAGCCATACATGGTACCGAATCTGAGATCCAGCCCATCTATGACAATATACTCCATAGGCTGATGGCTCAGCATGGTAATGGAACCTTGCCGTTGAGGAACTTCAATATAACTGTATCTCGCTGACGGGCTCTGCGGGGAATAGACGTAGATTGAATTGTCCCAGCACCAGTCATACTCCTGCTGAAGGAGAGAAAAACCGCTGCCGCAACTGTTGACCGAAGAATAGCTCTGCACTCTTCCCCAGGTTATTTCACCGTTCTGCTCACCAAAGAAGATTGATGCGGGATGCCCCGCCCGGGGTACATCCAGGGATGTTGTGGATTGCCAGATGTTGGCATGCCCCGAAACAGCAGTCCAGTTCACAGCACGCTCAGAACCATAGATCCTTGGTTTGTCGCCCGAACCGAACGCACCGAATATAATAGGTTCGTCCTTTGTTCCTGACCAGGTGATTTGAAGCTGTTCTCTCCATGTGTCTCCGCGCTTGAAGAGAACGGTGTCACCAGGAGACAGAGAACTGTCGTTTACCTGGTCGATGGTTTTCCAGGCCTCATTTGGAGATAATCCAGTATTGTCATCGTTGCCTGTACTTGAGGAAACATAGTACGTCAATCCAGTGGCGCAACCATTACAGCTCCCACCGCAATCAACTCCAGTTTCACCTAACTGTAAATCCTGAAAGCCATTATTGCAGCAGTCTCCACCACAAACGCCTCCACAGTCTATGCCTGTCTCATCCTGGTTTCGGGTGTTGTCAGAGCAGGTTCCGAAGCCCTCTGGATGAAAATAGATCTCCATATAGCTATTCCAATCATTTATTGAGTTGCCAGCACCTGTTATGCGCAGATAACGGGTTGTTACCCGGTTAAAGGAGAATGTTTCCAATGCTGTTGTTGAGCCTGAGCTTTTGCCGGAAAAAATCTCCGCCCAGCTCTTTCCATTGGATGACATGGAAACAGTGAAGGAAGTGATGCGCTCGTCTCCACGATGAAAGGCAATGGATATTGCATCAAGAGTTAGAGGAGTTGGAAATTGAAACTGGATCCATTCTCCGACACCAAAAGCGCTCCAGCGAGTGGTAAAATCATTGTCGAATGCATGAACAGGGGGGTGGTATTGCTGCCCATCGTGCTCAAAGGAACTTGCTGTAATTACCACTTCAGTGGCTTGAGTTGATGACGTGAGGTTGATTAAATAAAGTACAGGGGTTATTGAATCGTTACTGTCCATATCCGCGGCATACAAAACAGGAGTTCCATTGCCTAGATAAAGAGCCAAAACGCAAATAAAAATTTGGGAAGAACACGAGAGTCTGGCCATTTTTTTCCTTGATCAAAATGAACTCTAATACATCCTGCATTGCTAAAAGTGGTAAATCAGAATGAATACTCCAGGGAATTTAGCAGCAAATCAAAAATTGCCTTCGCAAGATGTGTGCCAAGGGCGCAGGAGGCAAAATCATTTTTGCAGGTTCTTTCTGAATATATCGACGATAGTGTTAAGGCGAAAGCAAATGAAAATTGAAAGAATGCGATGATTTTAGAAGAGAGAACTCGGTATGGAGCAAATATTGTATATTTGTGGGAAAAAATTGTATGAAAAAGTAATTTTCTGGTATTTTCTGAGAAAAGCTGAGCGCTTGACAGATGTTGTGGCTACAGAGTCCTTAATATTGTGAAAAAGGTTGCATTCCATAGACCGCACGTGCCCGATCACAAAGGGTGTTACCGATATCATTTTCCCATGAACGTTTGAAATTATGGCAGGTAGAGGGGCGGCCAGTGTAGATGAGGCAGCGGACTCTTCTGCCCACTTCGCCTTCGAGGGCAACACAACGCGGACTTCTACACTCAGTACCTTTCATTACTCTCAGCAAATGACCGGCAGGAATTGACATTTCGGTAAGAAGCGTACCTTTAATCAGGTCCGTTATTTCTGTGTCAGGGAAATTCACCGGAAAAAAAGCGCAGCAGGCCCCGCATTTTTCACAGGCATTTATAGGAAGAGACTCTTTGATGCAATTTGCATCTTCGACGCTATCGGCAGCAATGACTATGAGAGGTGGCGTGATACCGGGCTGAGCGGTAATGTCAGGCTGGGCATTGTGCAGTGTCCGGGCGAGTTGTTCCTCATCGTGAGGACAAAGAATAATCTTCTTCTTTCTATGCCAGAATTTCCAAGACATGTCAGCCTCGCCAATAAGCATTGTTTGACCTGAAAGGTTAAGAAATCAAACAATGTCGCAAGCTGACCTGATTAACCAGAAAGGTAGAAGAGTGAATTCTTATAGTAACTAACAATAAGCTCTTATGATTCTATTACTCTAAAAAAATCAGGATAGCTGTAAATATAAACTGTTTCCTGGTCCTATTCTTTTGTAATTGATTCAAGCCTCTGAAAATAATCTGGAAAGGTTTTTGAAGTGCACCCAGGGTTATTGATGGTTACTGGGGTATCACTTAACGCTACCAGGGAAAAACACATGGCCATGCGATGGTCATTGTAGGTGTCAATGGCGGCATGCTGCATTTTTTTCGGTGGAGTAATTTCAATATAATCATACCCTTCAATCACATCCGCACCCACTTTTCTGAGTTCTTTAGCCATGGCAGCAAGTCTGTCGGTTTCCTTGACCCTCCAATTATAGACGTTACGGATGGCGGTGGTTCCTTCGGCGAAAAGGGCAGTGGTGGCAATGGTCATCGCAGCATCAGGTATATGATTCAAATCGAGGTCCACGGCTTTCAATAGACCCTTTTCTGCCTCGATAAAATCGTCGCCCCAGGTAATTCTTGCCCCCATTTTTTCGAGGACCGCAGCAAATTGCACATCACCCTGCATTGAGGCAAGACCCACTCCATTGACACGAACTTTTCCTCCTTTTATGGCTGCTGCAGCGAGAAAGTAGGATGCAGAAGAGGCATCCCCTTCAACTAAAAATGTACCGGGGCTTTGGTATTGCTGGCCGCCGCGAATGACAAATCTTTTATATTCCTGGTTATCAACACGTACTCCGAAACGCTTCATCATCTTCAGAGTGATATCGATATACGGTTTGGAGACAAGTTCTCCGGCGATATTGACTGTTGAGTCATTTTTTGCCATGGGGGCTGCCATAAGAAAGGCGGTTAAAAACTGGCTGGAGACGGAGCCGTCGATGGTAATATCCCCACCCAGCAAACCAGTGCCATGAATCTCTAAAGGTGGATAACCTTGGTTTTTCAGGTAGCGAATATCTGCTCCAGCCTGTCGCAGGGCGTCGACAAGGTCACCGATGGGGCGCTCTTCCATGCGTTCCTCACCGGTAAGTGTAAATATGCCTTTGCCCAGGCAAAGGGCTGCGCACAGTGGGCGCATGGCCGTTCCCGCATTACCCAGATAGAGTGTGAGGTCCCGATGGGCAAAAGGTCGTCCGGCACCTTTAATAATGCAGGTTTTGCGATTGTTGCCAAGGGCAACCTGGATGCCAAGGGCCTTCAGGCTGTCCAGCATGTGATTGGTATCATCGGAGCTCAACAGGTTGGTAAGAGTGGTTTCTCCCTCGGCTAAAGCAGCGAGGAGAAGAGCCCTGTTTGAAACGGATTTAGAACCAGGTAAATCAACGGTTCCGCTTATTTTATGTATGGGTGAAAGGGTGAGTGACTGCATTACTTTTCCTTCGAATCAAGAGTGTCGAGTTGAATGGGCTGATGAAACTGAAGAAGTCTTTTACCATATTCAGATTTTAAGGTATCCAGAAAATTAGAATCGATCTGTCCTTTCCAGGTTGTTACTTTATAAAAACGTTTAGGAATACTGATGTCATCCGGGTTGAATCCTGTCGCAAAACGGGTCTGCCAGCGGAGCTTGCGGATTTCTTCACCAGCCGATTCAAGAGAGGAGGCAATTTCAGGAAAACCGGTAGCCTCAAGACACTCGGCAAGAATTTCCTTGGTATAGACAGATCGGGCAAACAGACACACCACCATGGAGGTGAGCAGGGCCCGGCCAGGCTCATCTTCCATGAGGAAAGTTACTCCTTTGTCCACATCTTTGCTCTGGTTCTTTTGATCCCAGGAGTAGGCGCCGGTATCGAGATGGGAATGTCTGAACCCAAGCGACTGCGAGGCAAAATAAAGTTCCCCTGTGGCGTAGCCGGCCATTTCCTGGCCCAGTACACAGGCAAATTCCTCCCCTCCGTATCGATGGGCCGCTCTGAGGGTGCCTTGACCAAGGAGTTTGTAAAAATCATTGATGCCTTTGCCGAGGAAAGCGGCGGCCTTTACATAGTTCTCCGCACCACCAAAAGAAAGCGGAACCAGAGTCTCGTTCTCTGAGATCAGGCCGCGTTCAGTAGCTTCGGTTGCCCAGGCCAGCGCAACCCCTCCGGACATGGCGTCAAGACTGACCTTTTCAAGACTGTCCAGGACCCGTAATATATCAAAACTGTCTGTTACGCCTAACATTGAGCCAGCGGCAAAGATTGGTTCATAGTCATAGGCTACCTGATGAAAATGATATCTGTTGGCGCGTAACGATTTTTCCCGAAAATAGCCAATATGAATGCAACCAACCGGGCAGCCTGAGCAAGCACCGTTACGCAGTAAGGCATCGCCGGCAAAGGCCTCTCCGGTTATTTTAGAGATTGCTGGATCACTGGTCTTTTGCAGATTATTCCAGGGCAGGGAGTGCAATTCGTTAAGCGGCTCAAGATTGGCGGGGGTGCCAAGATCGAAATATTTTCTCATCATATCCGTTGCAGTGAGCCTGGAATACAGTTCTTTGTACAGTTTTGGATAGGCTTTACCCGGTGGTTGGTCAAAATCACTGTCCCCATGGATGATAATGCCCTTCAGGTTTTTATTACCCATGACTGCTCCGCTGCCGAGCCTGCCGAAATGCCTGTAGGTATCTATGTTGATGCAGGCCATGGCCGAACCGATTTCGCCGGACTGGCCGATACGCAGGATTGAGCGGTGACCACTGTTTCTGCTGAACATTCTTCGCATCAGTTTACCACTTGCAAGAGCATTCATGCCGTGCATAAAACCGACGTCCTTGCAGTCGATATGATTTGAACCGATGGAGAGACAGCTTAACTCCTTCGCTTTTCCGGTAATAACGATACCGTCGAGACCGGCAAAGCGCATGGACAGTGCCGCTCTGCCGCCACCGTGACTCTCGCAGTATTGATTATGATATGGAGACCTGAAGGCGCAGACGACCTTGCTCATTAATGGAAATAGGCCGGTTAACGGCCCTATGGTGAGGAGAAATGGCTGGTCTTCATGGTTCCACGGTTTGTCGGCATGACCATAGATTGCATAGAGCATGGCCGCTAAACCACTGCCACCGACATAACGGTTTCGACCATCGTGATAGACAATCTTGCCACGTTTCCGGGCGAGGTCGTAATGGAGGACTCTGAACTGATCGCGGCTCATAACAGGACCTCTTCAATATCATCTCTATTCTCATAGGCCAGGCAGTCCTGGGGGCAGAAATCAACGCATCTGCCGCAGTGAATACAGACAAAAACCTGCTTGTGTGAATTCTCATAGATAGCGTCAACTGGACAGGCGGTGATACAGGCACCGCAGCGAATGCATAAACTTGACCGGACTACAACACCACCACCTTTCCTCTGACTGAATGCCGTGGTCGGACATACTTCAGCACAGGGTGCCGGGTCACAGGCGAGACAGCGTTTAGCCCTGAATCCTGATGATAAACCACCCGAGGATTCGATGCGGATTCCGGCACAGGTCCAGGAAAGCTTTTTATGGATCAATCTGGCACAGGCGAGGGAGCAGGAGTGACAGCCGGTACACTGGTCCATTTGAGGTGTGGTCAGTAGTTTCATTTCTTTCGAAATACGTGAAGGTCGATGGTGTTGTTTTGTGGAACTCAAGTATTCAAACCATATTATGACAGTAGGATAAATATGGCAACCCTCAAGTTTTTATTGAAAAAACTTAGCTACAGCACCTCATTTACAGTCATAGCTTTGGGAAAAGTTCATATTGTTTGTTGCCACGCTGGCAAAAAGCGGATAAATAGATGTAAACATTTGGAGTTGCGAAAGAGTTCGTCCAGCTAACATAATATAAATATATCAGGATATTAAAAGTCCGGAGGTTTTCATGAAATTCCCAATAGACTTGAGCGTCTATAAAAAGCAGGTTTTTACCACTGCCCAGAAAGAACTTGCTGTCACAGATCGTGAACAGCTGCAAAAAAACATAGAGATAGTTCGGGACAGCATCGTCTTCTTCACTGCTCTGGCTAATTGTAAAGGCCTTGGCGGCCATACAGGCGGAGCCTATGACATCGTTCCTGAAGCTCTTATCATGCAGGGATTCATGAATGGTGATGACACCTATTACCCGGTCTTTTTTGATGAAGCTGGGCATAGGGTAGCTCTGCAGTATATTATGGCGGTTTTAAACGATCATGCCGATGTATCCACACTGCTGCACTACAGGGAATTTCAAAAGGGACTCTATGGTCATCCGGAAAGAGATGATGAACGAGGCGTCTTTTTCAGTTCGGGGCGCCTGGGTCATCTCTGGAGCCATGTGAATGGTGTTGCTGAAGCACTGCGCGACAAGGTTGTGGTCATGTTTGGCAGCGACGGCTCGCAGATGGAAGGTGATGACGCCGAGGCTGCACGTTATGCAGTGGCCAGAAATCTCAAGGTCAAACTATTGATTGACGATAATGACGTAACCATTGCCGGACATCCCAGTTCATATATGCGTGGATTTGATGTCGCTAAAACCTTTGAGGGCCATGGCCTCCAGGTCAATAGCGGCAACGGTGAGGATATAGACGAACTCTATAGCCGCATTCGTGAAAGTCTGGTTGCCGATGGTCCGGTGGCTCTGGTGAATAAACGTAAAATGGCCATAGGTGTTCCCGGAATTGAGGGGCTGCCGAAAGGGCATGATGTCATTCCGGTGGATATGGCCATCTCCTATCTCGAGTCCAAAGGCTATGCGGATGCAGTGGCTCTTCTTAAGGAAACGGGCAAGCCCGGCGGTGGTGAGGAATATCTTGGCAGTACCAAAGAAAAGGCAAAATGCCGTGATGACTTCGGCAAGATTGTCAGCGAAATTCTTGGCACCATGGCAAAGCCAGAAGACTCTGTTCTCGTGGTTGATTCCGATCTTGAAGGTTCCTGTGGGCTGCATCATATCCGCAAGAATTGTCCCGAGGTATATGTGCATGGCGGAATTATGGAGAGAAATAACTTTTCAGTTGCTGCGGGTTTTGGTTCAACTCCGGGGCGGCAGGGAATTTTCGGAACCTTCTCTGCATTCCAGGAGATGGTTATCTCCGAGATCACCATGGCAAGATTGAACAAAGCCAATGTCCTCGCCCATTTTTCCCATTCAGGTGTCGATGATATGGCCGACAACACCTGCCATTTTGGGGTGAACAATTTTTTTGCTGATAACGGAATTGGAGAGGACAATACCAGATTGTATTTCCCGGCCGATGCCCTGCAGCTCAAGGCTATGCTCGGCAAGGTTTTTCATGATCCGGGGCTCAGGTTTGTCTATTCCACCAGATCAGCCACACCGTTTATCGAAGCTTCCGATGGGAAGAAATTTTTTGATGAAGGATACACCTTTTTTCCTGGTAAGGATGAGATTATTCGTGAAGGAAGTGCGGGGTATATTATCTCCTATGGCGAGATGTTGTACCGATGTCTGCATGCTGTCGAACTGCTTAAAAAGGATGGCGTTGATATCGGTTTGATCAATAAGCCGACGCTAAATGTTGTGGATCCTGAGATGCTTGCGAAGGCAGGCAATTCTCCGCTTGTTCTGGTGGTTGAAACCCAGAATGTCAAGACAGGGCTTGGCAGTCGCTATGGAACCTGGTTGCTTGAAAACGGTTATTCCACCAAATACGGCCATATGGGTACCTCGCTTGAAGGGCAGGGGGGACTGGCTGAACAGATTCCTTTCCAGAAAATGGCAACCGAAGACATTCTTGCCAGGGTCAAATCACTTATGTAGTTATTTTTGTAGTCCTGTCAAAAAGAGATATCGGCAGTCTTTCTATACTGAAAGGCTGCCGATTTTTATTCCGGTTCAAGCGGCAAACCATAAGAATTCTGGCCCAGAAGAAGGTGGGCATCTCCGCTGATCATTGTCAACATGGAGTTGTCAGCGAGGTTGCAGCGATATCCTCTACAGGACTGAGGTCGATAGTGGTAAATTTTACAATAGTATTTGTCATTTTTACGTTGAAGAAAAATACAGCCTTTGTTGTCGGGATGGATCATGAAGATCTTGCCTGATTGAGCCGCATCCTGCCTCGCCTTTTCCAGACCTTTTTCACGAATTTCCTTGAGACTGATATTGCTGCCGACATACCCGCCCATACGTGATATAAAATCAACTTCATCGGCATTGAGGGTAATCTTCCGGAAGGTGTGGCAGCAATTGCCGCACTGCCTGCAGGGAGTAAAAATGGTATTTAATGTACTTTGCTGAAATGTGGTATTCATGAATGTTTACTGGACCGTCCAGTATCGCTGTAAGGGATGATGGAAGAGGAGGTCTACTGCCCGCCTGGCATCAAGAATCCCGATCTTACCAGAAGTTTGCCTGCGCATGCTCTCCAAAGTTGACAACACGGAAGCCTCAAGGGAAACGGGATTATAACCACCTTCAAGAATATACATCAGACGATTGTCACAGGTCTCCCTGGCGAACTGCTTAAGCATTGTTGTGACCGTGCCAAACCATTCTGTGGTTAAAAGTGTACCACTCATATTATCGTCTTTATGGCCATCGTATCCGGCTGAGACCAAGATAATCTGCGGCATGAACTGCTCGACAATACCCTGCAGAAGACGGCCAATGAGAAAGGTGTATTCCTGATCACCAAACTGAGCAAAAACGGGAATATTGATGTTATAACCGACTCCTTTGTCACTGCCCATCTCATCCACCGAACCGGAGAAGGGGAAAATACCGTTCTGGTGAAGGGAGACAACGAATACATTGTCAGATTCATAAAACATCTCCTGAGTGCCGTTGCCATGGTGAGCGTCAAAATCAAGAATAAGGATGCGTTTAAGTTTATATGTCTCCTGGAGGTATTTTGCTGTTATTCCAATGTTATTGAGAATGCAGAAGCCCATGCCCCTGCCGGGTTCAGCATGATGCCCCGGTGGACGGATAAGGGCAAAACCATGGTCGAACTCAGCTGACATGATGCAATCTGCCATCTCTAGACAGCCTCCAGCCGCGAGCTGGGCTGTGTTATAGGATTCCTCCATCAGGTAAGTATCGCGGTCATAGCTGAAAGGGTCAGACTTCTTAAGATGCTCTGCAAGCTGATCCAGGTAGAATGATGAATGAGCCGCGGTAATATTCTCCGTACTGGCAGGACGTGGATTGAGAAAATAGAAGCTCTCTCTGAAATTATTATTTATGCTGGAATAGAGAGACATTAAGCGCTTCGGATTTTCCGGTGAGGCTTGGGATATTGTATGTTTGAAGAATCTTTCGTCGAGAAGCAGGCCGCATTTTTTATTCATAATGATACCGATAAATCGGCGCCTCCTTATATTGGCCATGATCAATTCGATAGAGATTGCCGGTTCTGCGGATTCCTTTATCGTCGTAGGTGAGGGTTTCAATCAGGGAGAAGCCAAGCTTTCGTAGACACCGCTGTTGCGGTAGATTATCGAGATCGGTATACATTTCAACATGTTGTATCTTTACGTTTTCAAAAAGATACATCATCACGAATTTTTGTGCTTCAGTGCCATACCCTTTGTTGCGCTCGGAGGGGGCAGCTATCTTAATTGCTACGACTGCGGTTCCTAATTTGTCTGATCGTAGCCAATAGTGTATAGTTCCAATGGGATAGCCATTTCGTTTCTCAATAAGAAAAACCTTTTCGTTGCTGTTCCAGAAGAGACCTGAAGAGTAGCGCTGTTCAATTTCCTCCTTTTCACACTTCTCGGGGGAGAGATAGCTGCCATATGATTCTGCAGACCTGCTCCAGCGCCACAGGGTGACAAGATCGTCCTGGGTGATTTTGCGTAGTAACAGCCTGTTGGTGAAAAGTTTCTCGGCAATTGAAAGCATTTTCGTGATAGACGCAGTTAGAGTAGGTAGCTTATACTTTTAGAAAATTATATGAATATGGCCGGACAGAAGGAACCTTCCGTCCGGCCCGGTGGATTACATTTCTTTAATTACCTTGTTCAAAGTCTGCGAAGAATCCTGTAACTTTCTCAGGGCTTCAATGGTGCCGTCAATGGAGAAATTGACAGACTCCGCTGCTTTCTTATTAGCATGGGAGGAGGAGACCACGCTGGTAATCCGCTCTTTAACTTCGAGACCATTTTCATTGAGACTGTCCGTCTTCAAGTTAAGATCCTTTACAGAGCTGGAGATGGTAACAATTCCCTCGGAAATTTTGTCCATTGACTCAAGGGCACTGTTGATAACCTCGCTACCGTCACCAAGCATCTTCATCCCATCTTTCATGACACCAATGGTTTCGCGAGATTCTTCTTCGACCTTTTTGACGATATTGGCTATATCTACTGCGGATTTAGAGCTGTTCTCGGCAAGTTTGCGAATCTCGTCGGCAACTACGGCAAAGCCTCGTCCAGCATCTCCTGCTCTTGCGGCCTCAATTGCGGCATTGAAGGCGAGCAGATTAGTCTGCGAGGCGATTTCCTTGATAATATCGACAAAGCTGCCAATTCTCTCAAGCTGACTGACCAGATTGGCCACCATTTCATTGGTGCCCTGCATTGATTTATTAATGGCTTCCATCTTTTTACCGGCATCAGTGCTGGCCTTTTTGCCCTGTTCTGCTTCTTCTGCAACTTTGTTGGTAAGATTTTCAGAATTGGTGGTAACAACGGTCATTTCCTTGAGGAAATTGACCATTTGTTCAATTGTTTGTGAGGACTCGTCAAGCAGGTTGACCTCTTTATCTATGGTTGCATTCATAGATTCAACCATGGTCGTGGCCTCTTTCATCTGATCCATGGAAATAGTGACCAGTTGATTTACCTCTTCGCCGGATTCATTGATAAGCTGTTCCACCTTTGCCTCTGCCGTAACATCAACAATATATTCCAGGCCGCCCTTAATATTGCCTTTTGCATCTTTTATAGCCACGCTTGTTACCTTGATAGGAATATCAAGACCCTGAATATGAGCCGTAGTCTGTTCCGAAACAGAGCTGTCGCTCTTCATAGCCTGCTGGATGGCGCATGCCTCGGTTTTGCAAATTTCTTTGCCAAAGAGCTCATAGCATTTTTTACCTATGGCCTCATCCACTGTGGTGTTGGCCATGGCAGCGCCAGCCGGGTTAATGTAGGTGATATTCAGCTCGGTATCCACTGAATGAATAGGGTTTGGAATGGCGTTGAGATTCTCTATTTTCTCGTTTGCAGCCTGTTTTTGGGCTGCTTCCTCGGTAACGTCAAGTACGAACTCGAGGGCTCCTTTTATATTACCCTTGGCATCCTTGATCGGAGCACCGGTGTATTTGATAGGGACGATAACTCCTTCCACTGGCCTGGCAATTGTTTCAGCCGAGACGATTTTATCATTCTTCATGGCCTGGCCGCAGGCACATTTTTCGGTCTTGCAATGTGGAGTCTTGAATAAATCATAGCATTTTTTGCCTATAGCCTCATCGGGAGTCATATTGGCAATTGCTGCTCCAGCCGGATTCATATAAGTAATGGTAAAATCAGTATCAATTGACAGAATAGGGGTCGGAATAGCATTGAGATTGTTGATTTTTTCATCAGCTGCCTGTTTTTGTTTTGCCTCTTCGGTGACATCCAGAACATATTCGAGCACACCTTTAATATTGCCCTTGGCATCTTTGATGGGCGATCCTGTATATTTAATGGGGATGATAACGCCTTCGGCCGGTCTGGCGATGGTTTCTTCGGTAACCACGGAATCGGTTTTCATAGCCCTGGCACAGGCGCATTTCTCAGTTTTGCAATGTGGGGTTTTGAAAAGATCGTAGCATTTCTTGCCAAGGACCTCATCCGGCGTTGAGCCAACAACCGAAGCTCCGGCCGGGTTGATAAAAGTAATATTGAACTCCGTATCCATGGCCACGATAGGAGTAGGAATAGTATTAAGGTTGTTGATTTTTTCGTTGGCTGTTTCTTTCTGTTTGGCTTCTTCCGTTACATCAAGAACATATTCCAATACACCTTTTATATTCCCTTTCGCATCCTTGATCGGTGATCCGGTATATTTAATGGGGATGATAACACCTTCTGCCGGTCTGGCGATGGTCTGTTCGGTGACCACAGAGTCTGTTTTCATCGCTCTGGAGCAGGCGCATTTCTCAGTTTTGCAATGTGGGGTTTTGAAAAGATCGTAGCACTTCTTACCTATAACCTCGTCGGGCGTAGACCCAACAACCGAAGCTCCAGCAGGATTGATGTAGGTGATGGTGAATTCCGTATCCATGGCAACGATAGGCGTTGGGATGGTATTCAGGTTATTGATTTTCTCGTCAGCCAGGTGTTTCTGTTTGGTCTCTTCAGTAACGTCAAGAATATACTCGACCGCTCCGGTGATATTGCCTTTTGCATCCTTAATCGGTGCTCCGGTATACTTAATTGGCACAATAACTCCGTCCTGAGGTCTTGCGATGGTATGTTCGGTTACGACGGAATCAGTCTTCATGGCTTTGGCACAGGCACATTTATCTGTTTTGCAGTGCGGTGTTTTGAAGAGGTCGTAACATTTTTTACTAATAACCTCATCGGCGGTAAGACCCGCCACGGCGGCACCTGCAGGGTTCATGAAGGTGACCGTGAAATTCTTATCGATCTCCATGATTGGAGTGGGAATGACATTTATGTCAGTTTGCATTTGGCGTAAACTGGCTTCTGTTCTTTTGAGCTGAGTTATGTCATTCATGCTGACATAGGTTCCATCGCTGCCACCATTGATTGGCACAGCTTTGGAGGAGTAAAAGATAGGCCCGGATTTTCCGTTTTGTATCGCAACTTCAGCCTCAGCCGGTTTTTTTATACGTTTGGCTTTTTCCGTAGGACAATCCTTGGTACCGCAAAGATGGGTGGGGCAGGCTTCCTCACAGGTCATTTTGTTGATGACACTTGCTGATTTGAGATTGAACGCTTTTAGAAAAGGTTCGTTAGCCCAGGTAATTATTTTTTCTTTGTTAACGATGAAGCTTGGCTGCATGACCAAACCGAGACAGGAGGTGTCCATTGTGTCATTTTGTGTCGTTTTTTTTGCTTCCATTGATTTCCCCTTAGCTAATTATTTTTTCAAGTTCCTTTTCTGGTTGATTCTGTGGCGGTACTGGTTCTGAAGTATCCTTCGTATCATTTTTAAACTCCAAGTGATTACGTATAAGATTATGCATATTAACAACGAGAACATGCTCTTTAAGACCGTCCTCTTTGATAAACTCTATGAGACGGTCGAGGGTGTCTTTTTTTTCAGCAAACTGCGAATTGAGTGAAGGTGTTGAATGATAGTCTTCCTGCTTGTAGATGGTGACAATTTGATCGACTTCCAGAGCAATCGTACGTGACTGACCTTTGCAGATAATAAGTTTACTGTCTTTGCAATCGTTTTCCGGATAGTTATAAAACTTGCGCATATTGATTATTGGGACAATATTGCCGCGAAGATTTATAACCGAAGTGGAGTATCCACTGGCTCGGGGAACCTTCAAGATATCCTCACTTTCGATGATTTCCTGGACATCTTTAAGCTCTATGGCAAAATGCTTCTGGATTGAAAAGATAAGGTAACAGTTTTCTGTGATAAGGTGATGGGAACGGGTAACCGTCTTTTCAATATTCCCGCTTTTTCCAGCGTTGTTTTTTATGCGTGCCAGTGACTTGATGTCATCTATCTGATTACATACCAGATTGGGCATGTCGAGGAGAAGAATGTTGGAGCTGTCTTCCTGAGGATATATACCCAGAAGGTTTTTACTATCGCTTGAAGGTACTGGCAATATCGCATCATCAGCGATGGTCATGATGGTTGTGATTTCATCAACCATCATGCCAAAGGAACAGTCTTCTGATGCCAGGATGAGCACACGATTTTCGGTGCTCTCTGAATGTTTTCGTCCTTCTTCAGCGAGAAGATAACGACCGTCCAACACTGGAACGGTGTTGCCTCGCAGCTGTATGGCACCTTCGACATGACCGCTTTGAAAGGTTTTATCTATTCCAGAAAAGAATGCGATTTCCCGTGCATACTTGACAGGAACTGCATACAGCTGTTCCAGACAGCTGAAAATCACCCAGCGGGAGTATGTTGTTTGCTTTGACGGCTCCCCGGCTTCTGTTCCTTTGGTTAGCTGATCAATTGTTTCCTGTTGCTGATCTTTAAAAAGATAGTTTAAATCAAGCAGTTCCGCTGTCCTGGTACCCTGGTTTCGCCTGATAATTGCCGAAATGATACGATCCTCGGTCTGGAGTACGCTGTTGACAGGCATGATAAATTCCGAGTCTGCTTTAAAAACCTCTTTGATATCATCAAAGAGCAGTCCGAACTGTTGATTATACAGGGAAACCACAGCCACTTTGGCGTTCTCGCCATAGCCGTATTCATCAAGTCCCAGCCTTTTCTTAAGATTGATGACAGGGATAATTTCACCTCGCAGAGGCATGATCCCCTCAAGAAAATCGATGCTGGCGGGAAGCTTTTGGATGGAGGTGTTAAATGGAGTGGCTTCCGTCACATTTTCAGCCTTGAGCGCGATTTCCAGGTCTGTTTTTTCATCGAGCATAAATGAGGCAAAAAGCTGGTCATCCATGATTAAGTTCCTGTAGGTTAGTGGTAGCGACTGATGGATAATGCGGTTGATCGCTGAGCCGATTTATAACTGCACCCAGCTTGTCCATGTTTTTACCGAGTGCGGTGGTAAAGTGGGGGGTCAGGCGATAATGGTAGCCGTGTTGGATAAGACTGTCCTCTCCGACAATGAGGATAACCCGGAAGGTGTCGAAAACGTCTTTGATGGAAACAAGTTCATCGAGGTCCTCCCTATCCCCGGCATAGAGGATCAGAACGTCTCCGCTTCTGAGTTCCATTGAAATAGGGGTCTGGAGTTGTGATCCTCCCGGCAGTACTACCATGTCACTGGCATTCCGAACCTCTTCCAGAAGTGAGAGGCATCTTCTGCTACAGGTTTCATAAGAACAGGCGTCTTGACATTTAGATGAAGAAGCAGCGTAAAAGTAAGTATTCATATATAGAGTCCGTCAATTCTGGTTTTGGGTAATGATGTACAAACGATCTTGGCCACATGGCAGAGAGGATAGCACGATTTATGCCAAAGTCTGTGCATTAGCCATTTAACGAAAAATAACGTAGTGGAAATGATATGTTATTAATTATGATAATCGTTTGAATGATCGAAAAAAGGACTTCTTTTTCGTTAACAATTGTGAATGGTGTAAACTTTATTGTACAGTCGGTTTGGGGAATTGTGCATAAAAGTGTACAGGTCGGCGAGATTAAATCGGTTGAGGGCCAGCTCAACAGACTTAGAAATCAATATTATATTTACTTATGAGCTGATACAGTCTGGTTCTGGAAAGATTGGAGAGCCTGCAGGCCTTACTGATATTTCCCTCAGCAAGAACCTTTAATTTTTCTAAATAGCTTTTTTCACACAGGTCTTTATAGCTCCGCCATGTCGGTAGACTTGCGTTTGCAGATTGCTGGGGTTTGTTCGAACTGAAGTCGGCGCGAGCCTGTTTGACTCTGAACTGAGCGGGAAGATGGATAGCGAAGCAGGTGGGCCCAAGAAATGCGCTGGTGAAGACCTGTTCAATGGTCTGAAGAAGTTCCCGAACATTTCCCGGCCAGTCATGGTTCATCAACGCATCAATAAAGTCCTGTGAGACACCTTTGGTCTCAAGCTGGTATCTTTTACAGAGTTTGGTGATGAAATAGGTTACCAGTTCGCTAATGTCCTCCAGTCTGTCCTTCAAATGCGGGAGATCGATGGAGAAGGCCTGCAGGCGAAAAAGCAAATCTTCACGGAATTTTCCGTTGGCTGCCCTCTCTGTTAGATTACGATTGGTGGCGGCAACCAGACGAAAATTACTGTAATGCGGCTTCGAGGAGCCCACTGGTCGATATTCATGTTCCTGGAGCAGGCGAAGGAAGGTTTTCTGCATGGAGAGTGGCAACTCTCCCACTTCATCAAGGAAGAGAGTTCCTCCGTCTGCATGTTTGACCAGGCCTTCCTGAGCTCTTTCGGCTCCGGTAAAGGCGCCTTTTATGTGGCCAAAGAGGGTGCTTTCAATGAGCGTTTCAGGAAGTGCGGCGCAGTCAACCACGACAAAGTTGTTGTTGGCCCGCCTGCTATTTTCGTGTATTGCTCTGGCGAACAGTTCTTTTCCTGTTCCTGTTGCTCCGGAAATGAGCACAGAAACATCTGATGCTGCCGCTCTCGCGACCTGATCCAGACAGCGATTAAGAGAGGCGCTGTTGCCAATTATTTTATCCCGTTTCAAGGCAACCGGAACTTCATTCACCTTCATCTTTTCCTGGCGATACTGCAGAGCCCGGGTCAAATGAAGAGAGAGCTCTCTGATGACGTGGGGTTTTTCTATATAACTCCAGGCTCCGCAGAGGATAGCCTTTTCAGCACCATCCGCTTCACCGTGTCCGGTAATGATGATAACCTCAGGAGTTGATGGCGCATTTTTGAACTGGCGGAGATATTCGAGACCATCGCCATCGGGCAACTGAACATCAAGCAGAACTACATCGTATTCCGCTTCATTAATTTGGGTAAGCCCTTCTCCAATACTGTTTGCTGCAGTTGCCGAATGGCCAGAGCTTTTCATTTGACTGACCAGCATAGCTGTTAGTGTATGATCATCATCAATTATTAGAATATTAGCCATTATCGAGTACCGTACGCAAAACTGTTGCAATTTTCACTTTTTTTAACGGTTTGAGCAGAAAGCTGCGGATGCCGATGCGACTGGCTTTCTCTTCATCCATGGTTTCATTGTAACCTGTTGCCATGATAATAGGTAGCTCCGGGCGAAGGGATAACATCTCACGAGCCAGCTCAGCTCCGGTCATGTTCGGCATGGTCATGTCCGTGATTATAGCATCAAAATTTTGAGGATGTCTGCGAAAATCAGCCACAGCCTCAAGGCTGCTGGTATATACTGTGACTGTGTAACCCAGGCTGCTCAGCATCAGGTTTAAAAGGTCGGCGATAGGCTTCTCGTCATCAACGACCATGATTCTCTCCGTACCTCGTTTGGGTGGTCCGGCAAGCTCTTTCATGGCCTCGATATTCTCGTTGATAACGGGGAAATAGAGGCTAAAAGTTGTGCCTTCATTCAACACGCTTTCCACTTTGATGGTGCCTCCATGTCTTTCGACTATGCCGTGGATAACGGAAAGGCCCAGGCCAGTCCCCTGGTGCTTAGGTTTTGTGGTAAAAAATGGATCAAATATTCTTCTCAGTATTTCTTCACTCATTCCCGTGCCGTCATCGGCAACAATAAGTCGAGCGTAGCTGCCGGCAGTTAACAGGGAGGAGCCCTGGATGAGTTGAGGGTGATCAATGGTGTATTCATCAAGAATTATGGTGACTGAACCATAGGTGTCACCGATTGCCTGTCTGGCATTGGTACAGAGATTCATGATAACCTGGTGCAGCTGGGTCGGGTCTGCCAAAATTGGGGGACAGTTGTTGTCTACTTTCTGTCGAATTTCAATGGTTGTTGGAAACGATGAGCGTAACAGCTTTATAACCTCTTTGATGATGTGCTGAATCTTGAAAGGATGAAATAAACCTTCTGCATCGCTTCTGCTGAAAGTTAGAATCTGTTTGACCAGTTGAGCAGCTCTGTCCCCAGCGAAGAGAATTTGATCAATGTCCTCACGAATTGGATCTCCTTTCTGAAGCTTGCCTCTGGCAATTTGGCCATAACCAATCATGGCAGCAAGAATGTTATTGAAATCATGAGCTATGCCACCAGCCAAGGTGCCGATCGCCTCCATCTTCATGGCCTGCTGTAACTGTTTCTGCAGCTGTTCTTCCTTGCTGAGGTCACGTTTTACAACCAGAAGATTGGTTATGTTTCCATCCACGTCCGTAATTGCACTGATGGTGGCATTTTCATCGAATTGACTGCCGTCTTTCTTCGTGCTCGTCAGCCGTCCCTGCCAGGAATTCCCCTTTCTCAGTTTGACGGTTGTCTTCTCAAGGTTTTGAAGGCTTTCTTCAGTCGTCGAGAGAAAGTTAATGTTTTTCCCTGTCAGTTCAGCTCGCGAGTATCCGGTAGTGGCAGAGCAGGCATGGTTGACATATTGGATAGCTCCATCAACATCAGTAATAATAATCGAATCTGAGGTTTGTTCGATGGCGGCAGAGAGAATACCATGCATTTCCTCGTTTTTGATTTTTTGAGTAACATCTCGTGCTGAATGAACAAGAAGTTTGAGTTTACCTTGATCATCAAGGACAGGAAATGACTTTACCTCAAAGCTTCTCTTGACTCGTTCATTATAGACAAGACCAAATCCTTTTCCCTGTTCTCGCTCTGGTTGCCAGACCGGACAATGTTCGCAGGGTTCCTGTTTGCCATGAAAAATGTCATGACAATGTTTGCCTATGAGTTCATTGTCACCCAGTTTGAAGGTCGTATATGCAGCCTTGTTTGCTTTGAGTACGGTCAGGTCAGGGGAAAGAATGGTGATGACATCTTCCAGGGCATCAAATGTTTTCTGCCATTCATCTTCAACTTTTGACAGCTTGGTAAGGTTTTCCTGGTGATTCGTATCATCATCAACGGATGCACTGTAAGCTGTGACGATATGCTCGATTTCACCATGTTTATCAAACTGAGGGTAGCCGTTCACTTTGGTCCATATCAGAATATCCGTGTTCGGATGGGAAATACCCATCGTCACTCCGGTAATTGCTTTTTTCGTCCGGGTAATCCGGGTCAAAGGATGTTTTTCAAGAGAAAGCGGCTGTTCATTTGAGGAATAAAAGGTCAGGCCATTCTCATCGAGCCTTTTGCCTACCAGCTCGTCTGCTCTGCATTGAAAGAGCTTGTCAACGTCACCGTGACACTGGATGATGGTGGAGTCCGGCCAGTGTGTTACTATCGCGGAAATTACCATTGGAGGAGGCTCGACCTGATTGTTTTCAACATACTGATAAAAATCCCAGCTTATCAATGAATTGAGGATTAATGCCTCAGCAACACAATTCTGAGGAGAAGTATATACCAACTCATGCTGGAGTATATATTGGATTGATGGCGCAATCAAGCGATGGGCAGTTTTTTCCCTTAATTGTCAGGAGTCCGGAAGGAGTTCTGACTTTACAATCGCAACGAAGGTGCCTGTTGATTCAAAGCAATGCCGCCAAATACCGGGCTGCAACTTCAGCCCCATTGAGATTAATGGCAAAGGGAGACGGTTGTGATTGTATAGATAGTCTCTTCAGTGCCTCAACGAGCGTGTCTACGCTGCATTCTTCGGTGATTGTGATAAGGCCATGCGGTGAACATCTAATCAGTCCTTTCAGATGCTCCTGCTGTTCATTGTCATTCATGTCACGGAGAGTGACCAGCGCCGGTAGCGACAAACTCAGCACATCCATAAGACTGTTGTAGCCACCATAAATGATGGCATACTGTGAGCGCAGCAGTGAGTCCAGGTAGCGTTTACCAGGTGATTCCACCCTACAGCCGGGAAGTTGGCTAAAGAGAGTGGTGAATTCAGCGGAGTTGGGGTGTTTTTGATCAAGGTAGAGATGCCAACGCCGCTGTTGTCCTCTAGAGGCTTTTAGGGCGGTGTGCAGATTATTGAGGAAGGTTGTCGTTTTCTCGCCAAACCATGGTATTGATATCGTTCCCAGGAACGGGTCTTTTTTAATTATATCGTTTCCGTATCCGGCAATGCGTTCTTTCAGAGCCGAGACATATCCGCATTCGTGAGGTTTACAGCCAAATTGAGATTCGATTTCCTTCAGCTGTGTCTTGCCAAGGATCTGGGAGTCACCGTACCAGAGCAAAGAAGTATAGAACTCCTGGAAAAGAGTGGCGGCAAGAGTTGAGCTAATCTGTTTGACCTGGCCGATAACGCCGCGTATACCGAGAACCCATTGTGTATTGTTGTTTTTTTGTACATCGAGAGCAGGGAGAAGCTCACGATGCTTGCCCTGGGGAGAGTGATCGGCAAGAACGATGCGGGGATTATAGGTTTCAACTATCTGCCTGATGTGTTCGCCACGCAGTCTGCCAATCTCTTTATCCCCATAGTTGCTTTTTCCTGGGATGCCTGTGGATTTGCCGTTTTTGATGACAGTTTCATAGGAGGGTAGTTTTATCCAGTCCAGCGGCGCGGAACCAATAAATTCCTGACTCATGCTGGCTCCTGAGAGAAAAAGTACCTTGAGTTCAGGAAATAGCCGACGCAGGGCAATCCCGATGGCGATAGTACGGCTGACGTGGCCAAGCCCCCTGCCGTCATGGGCATAGAGAAGGATATCGAGTCGAGGTATATTGTCTGGCATATCGAAGTACTTTTTAATCATGCCTTCATTGGCTAAAAGCATGATAATTGACCGAAAAAGGGTTGCGAAAAAGGCTAAGGCCGCTACAGTGTTAAAACACTCTCACCTGCTACTGTCAAGTGGTTGCTGAACAGTTTCAACGACGGTTCTTTTGATATAGATACATCATTTATGAAAATATTCTATTACATGCCTTTCAAACCTCTTGGGCACACTAACCCATCTGGCGATCTAATCATTGGCACTGAGCTTTTTAATTATCTCGAAAAAGAAGGCGTCCGGATCGAACTTACTTCGAGATTTCGCTGTCGCTGGATCTATCTGAAGCCCTTTCTCTGGCCGCTGTTGTTTGTTGAACTGCTCAGGGTTTTGTGGGTATGCATGACGAAGAAGCCTGATCTCTGGCTGACCTACCATTCCTATTACAAGGCTCCAGATATGCTCGGCCCCTTGTGCTGCCGTCTGCTTGGTATCCCCTATGTAATATTTCAAGGCATCTATTCGACCAAAAGACGAAAAAAGATGAAAACCAGGGTGGGATTTTATCTGAATCGTATAGCATTGCGGTGCGCAGCATGTGTTTTTGTCAATAAAAAAACTGATTACACAAACCTTGTCAGGCTTCTTCCGGTTGAACAGATACTCTATATTCCTCCAGGGATACATCCGGAGGATTTTTGTTTTAGTGAAGAGTTACGGCATAAAATCAGAGCAAAGCTGGGAGCCGGAGATCGTGTCGTTGTCATGACTGCAGCCATGTTTCGTCCCGGGGTTAAGACGAGAGGGGTTTGTCAGGTAATCAGCAGCTGTCGACAGCTTATTGAAAGGGGGCATGACCTGATGTTGATTATTGCCGGAGACGGCATTCAAAAAGAGTTCATTCATACGAAAGCCGAATCTGAACTTGGTGACAGGGCCATACTCCTAGGTAAACTGAGTCGGCAAACGATGAAAGATTATTACAGTGCTGCGGATATCTTTGCCTTTCCAGGAATTGAAGAATCCCTGGGGATGGTTTTTCTTGAAGCTCAGGCATGCAGACTGCCGGTTGTTGCCTGTGGCGACTGGGGAGCAAAAGAGGCTGTCGTTAACAATGTGACAGGTCTTCTCTCTGCGGCTGAGGATGATAGCCTTTTCCCATCTCATCTGGAAAAACTCCTCACGGACAAGGAACTTAGAAAAAAGATGGGGAAAGCAGCGGCAGAGCATGTTCGGCGCAGTCACGATATCGCGGTCAACTATGGCATTCTCCTAAAGCATTTACGGGAAATAGCAGCAAAAAATCGTTAATAGTAAATGGTTGACCTGAAGCAATTTCTGTAATACTACTGTTACAACAAGTAGGGATGAATCAACAACTATGGCCGGACTTTTGATATCGCATCAGGGTCCTCTATTCTCCATATTCCTTAAAAAGAGGTGAGAAGATGAAAATTGCAATTAATCTTAATCTTGTTGAGTTTACCCCTGAAAATGATCGGGAGGCTAAAGAATTGAATGAGGTCTGGAAGATAGTCGTAGATTGTGTCAGAGCAAACCAGAAGCTCGTACCTGTTGGTGAATATATGCCCGGGAAAAATGAATTTGCCCGGTTTGCAATAGAAGATTGAATGAAAATGCGGGGGAAACCCCGCATTTAAGAAATCCTTCGTGACTCCCAGCTATCTGTAGTATCCTTCCCATTGATTTAATAATTTCACATTATTAAAAACATTCTCGCTGCTTTCAAGAACATAGCTTACTTTTTCAGCACTCCTTTTTGTAGTATTTCTCCTGTTTTTCATGGCGTTGTTATTCGGTTAGAGATTTAACGCCTAATGCATTATTCGCTGAATTTATTTAATAAACACCCAGGAAAACTTGCAATTCAACTGATAAAAATAATAAAATTATTCTATAAGATAAATTGAAATGGTCGTTGCAGTTAAGAAGCCTCTGATTATTGAGGGCGTCAGCGGATAAAAAAAGAGGAAACTAAATGCTAAATACATTGAAGAATGTCAAATTCACCACAAAACTGTTTGTTTCAATGATATCGGTGGTTATCATCTCCATCCTTATCACGTCCGGTAATGCCATACGGATGTCAAAAGATGGACTATATGCCCTGGGTGAAGAGGCTCTGATAGATATCCATCAGAGTTTGTATAACTCTCTGGCGGCAATTGATGATAATGTTCGCAGCAAGCTGAACGGTGACTTACTCTTGCTTGAGAGAAAAATCAGCGCAAATGGAGCTGTTTTTTTAGATGATTTCAAAAAAATGGAAACCATCATGGTTAACCAGATTACCAAAGGATCTGTCACCAGGGAAATACCGAAACTACAGGCAGGTATACTCTACCTTAATGATGATACCAAAATAGTTGATGAGATACATGAGGTTACCGGCTCCACCGCCACAGTTTTTCAACTGGTGGATGATAAGTTACTGCGTATTGCCACGAATGTTAAAAAATCCAATGGAGAACGTGCAATTGGTACGTATATTCCTTCAGACAGCCAGGTTTATAAAACGATATTGAGCGGAGATACTTTCCGTGGTAAGGCCTTTGTTGTTAACGACTGGTACCTGACGACCTATAAACCCTTGAAAAACAGTGATGGTGAAATTGTCGGGGCACTATATGTCGGCCAGTTGATGATATCTGAACTGGTAAAAAAGCTTGTTTCAGAAACCAAAATTGGCCCAGGGTATTTCTTTGTTTATGCTGATGATGGTTCGGTTTTGGTTCACCCGAGTCTCAAACCTTCTGATAATCTCCTCAAAATTGTCCCGGCGTTCAATAACCCGGATGGCTTTGTGCGCTACCCCTGGAAAGGCGCCGATAAAATCACTTACAAGAAACATATCGACAACTGGGGGGTAACTCTGGCTGTTGGTTTGAATAGAGCCGATATTGTTGGCGGTCTTGATGTCAAAATGTTGAGGAACAACCTCCTGGTGGGGGTGCTGGTGGTTGCGGGTGGTGTTCTGGTTACTATATTCCTGGTTCGATCAATTAACAGTCCGCTCAAAGAACTTGCAGAGAAGTCAATCAAGGTTGGTGAGGGTGACTATACGATTCAGTTCTCATCAAATATTAATGACGCTATTGGACAGTTGACCAACTCTCTTGGAGTGATGGTATCTAAAGGCAAAGCAATGCTTGAAGATATTATTAGCTCAGCCGATTCTCTTTCGGCGGCCTCGACGGAACTTGCTACTATTTCCGATGAGATGGTTGGCAACGCTGAATCGACCACGGCCATAGCCGATGATGCTTCAAATAATGCCCAGGACGTTTCTGATAATATGGCCTCTGTTTCTGCCGCCATGGAAGAGTCGACGGTCAATCTTGACATGATTGCCACGGCTTCCGAGGAAATGGGCGCCACCATCAAGGAAATTGCAGAAAACAGTGCGAGGGCACGGCAAACGACGGAACAGGCCGTTGCCAATGCGGCAAAATCCCATGAGAGTATAATTGGGCTTGGTGAGGCTGCAAGGGCAATTGGCTCAATCACTGAAACAATTACGGAGATTTCAGAGCAGACCAACCTGCTGGCTCTCAATGCAACCATTGAAGCGGCGCGGGCCGGCGAAGCGGGAAAAGGGTTTGCCGTTGTTGCTAATGAAATTAAAGACCTGGCCCAGGGGACGGCTGAAGCCACAGGCAAGATCAAAGAGGCAATTGAGGGTATTCAGTCAAAAACGTCAGTAACAGTGCAAGAAATTGAGGAAATCACAACGATTATTACCAGTGTCGATGAGATTGTCAACGGGATTGTTACCGCCGTAGAGGAACAATCAATCACCACCAACGAAATAGTCAACAATGTCAATCAGGCCTCTCAAGGAATTTCTGAGATAAATGAAAATGTTGCCAATAGCAACCAGATGACAGCGGAGATGAGTGGAGGTGTCAGTCAGGTGAGGGAGCGGTCACTTGAAGTCAAAGAAAGCAGTCAGCATGTACGCACTTCTGCCGACGAGCTTTCTTCCCTTGCTGAGCGTTTAACTCAACTTGTTACGCAGTTTAAAATCTAACGATGAGTACTCTCAAGAGTTCTCCACTAACCCAAATTTCTCATCAGTTCTGGATGTGTCAGACTACAAATTTCCTTGGCAAGGGATGCTTCTCCCTGATTGTAGAAAATTGACACACTAATCATGAGAAAATCGAGTGAAGAGGAAGGCGCTGTTCTTGTAGCGTCTTCCTCTTTTATATAAAACTATCTATACCTTAAAGCGGATATTAAGGATATCGCCGTCATCGACAATATACTCTTTACCCTCAAGCTTCATTTTGCCTGCTTTTTTCAACGCTGCCTCACTGCCAAGCTCTATTAGCTCATCATATTTCATGACCTCGGCGCGAATGAATCCTCGTTGCAGGTCTGAGTGAATCACTCCTGCGGCGACCGGAGCGGGGGAGTCCCGGCGTACAAGCCATTGTCTCACTTCATCTTCGCCGACGGTGAAAAAAGAAACAAGACCAAGAGCTTTAAGGCACAACCTGGTGAGCTTGCCGAGAGCTGCTTCTTCGATACCCAAATCGCTGAGAAAATCCTGCTTTTCTTCTTCGGAGTCGAGTAAGGCTATTTCTGACTCAACCTGAGCTGAGACCTGCATGGCCTCCATTTTCTGAAGAGTGCACTTTTCTGCAATTTTGCTAAGAATGTCGTTGCTGCCAAGATCATCCTCAGAAACATTGAAGGCAAGAATCAGCTCTTTTCTGGTAATGAAAGGGTAACTTTTAATGAAAGCTTCATCATCTGCCGAAATCTCCAGAAGCCGAAGCGGAAGCTCCTGTTCCAGATGATCCAGCATTTTACCAAGCAGAACCAGCTCTTTTTCCTGTTGCTCGTTTTTCAACTTTTTCAAGGCCAGCTCGATGCGTTCGATACGTTTTTCGACAAATATCTGATCATGCATAAGCAGCTCGGAACCGACCATCTCCATATCGCGCAGCGGGTCGACGGAGCCATCGGCATGATAGACGGCTTCGTCTTCGAAGGCACGGATCACGTGACAAATTGCATCCACGTCGGCAATGTCTTGAAAGATTGCGCCTTTGGCAATGTTTTCTTTTTCCAGTTTGGGCAACAGCATAAGCTCGATTTTTGCCCTGACGGCGCTTTTGGGGGAGTAGAGCTTGACCAGGTGATCGAACCTTTCGTCAATTATTTCCGCATTTCCAGGAATCGGCTTGGCTGGACCGGATTGTTCACGCAATATGTTTCCGGTCAATGTTTGGAAAAGTGTTTTTTTACCTGTCTGAGGCAGGCCAATTATACCTATTTTCATTGTATTTCCTTGTATTTTTCTGCCGAGAGCGATATCTCATCGTAACGTATTAATTCGGAATAGAGGCAGCAGACCGAAAAATCTTTTCACGGGTATACCTCTCTTTCCGTTGATTGAAGTGTGGCAGGTATGATTCAAATTGAGCTGCTGTGGTTATATTTCCTCTGACCAGAAAAATCAAGACGAACCCTGCTATGCAGGCGGAAAACAATGTTCTTTCATTTGGTGTATACAGGAGAAGGTAAAAAGACGTTAATGCGAGTGCCTCTTGATTGCTGGTTTTTCGTAATTAATTTGCAGAAAGAGAAGGTTCGTTCAGAAAAGATCACATACCATACTGTTATAAATAATCAGAGAGTGACTAAATGGAAAACAAGGCTACAATAGACAAAAACAAGGTAGATCCGGAGCGCATGAAGGTATTGCGCAGCCTTCCGGTTGAGGTCAAGGCGCAAATTACCGGTGAGGAGGCTCAGGCTTTTCTCTATGGCGATCCTCTTCCAGAGTCGCTCATCGAAAAACTTAAAAAATATTTAGTTGTGGATGATCTCTAAATCACGGAACCTGAGTCACATGGCGATTATGTCATGATAGTAGCCATGCCGGAAGAAAGATATTCGTTCCCGACATGGCTGTTGGGTCTTGTCATATCAGATAGGCGGTGCAATGGTGACGATGATGCGCATATCTGTTGTTGCATGCACCCCGTGAGGTTCACGGATCTTTGAGATAAGGATATCTCCTGTTTTTGCAGGGAGTGTGTCATCGTCTTCGCCAAGGAAAAAACCTTCACCTTCGATGACCAGGATGGAAAGCTCGCCGTCAAGATCATGTGAATGCACGGGGAACGTTGCCCCTGCAGCCAGGTTAAAGTTGATGATCTTAAAATAGGGAGAGTCCTCAACAAGAAAGAAGCGTTTCATGCCTCCTTCGCTAAATTCTCGAGTTGTGTCCAGATCTATTTTCTTCATTTTAGCTCCCATTATTGCCAAGGTTTATCTAGAAATGTCTCTCTGAGACAATGTTGTGCTTGTGTTGTCTCCAGTAAACTCTTTTCTTGATTTCTTTTCCTTGACTCTTGTCAAAAACAGATTTTACATTTGCTGACACGTTCTTCGAGCTCGTAAAAAAATGCCTCGCTGTTGCGTCGATAGGCAAGTTCGCAGACGTCTTCAAGTTTTTTTAATTGTTTTATCACCTGGTCGAGCTTGCTTTCTTCCTGGACGAGCAGCCACATTTTCGAATACGTTCTGTCTGCCATTGGAAAGCAGAGTATTTTTTCGAGATTATAGGCTCTTCGAGAAAACAACCCGCAGATATGGGACATGGCACCAGGGTGATTGTTGACCTTCAATTCTATAAGAATACCTTCCGTTGCATTTTTCATAACTGTCCTCCCTGTCAGTTTTTAATAGTTGCCGTATACCCGCCGATCATTGCAGTATTGGCGGCCCCCGGCGGAACCATCGGATATACTTCCTCATCTTTGTCGATAGGGACATTAATCAGGCAGGGACCGGGGGCAGAGAGGGCGTCACCCAGCAGTTCTCCAGATAATGGAGAGTATCTGAAATCCACAGATTTCATGCCAAATCCTCTGGCGATGGTGGCAAAATCAATATCGATTTGAAAATCCGAGGCAAAGTGATTGTTGTTGTAAAAAAGACTTTGTTGCTGGCGAACCAGGCCCAGTGAATTGTTGTTTAAAATAATGATCTTGATTTCCAGCTGTTGTTCAACAACGGTTGCAAGTTCCTGAATATTCATCTGCAGGCTGCCATCTCCTGTGAAGCATACCACCCGCCTTCCCGGGTGAGCCAGTGCGGCTCCTATGGCTGCAGGAAGACCAAAACCCATGGTGCCTAAGCCACCAGAGGTGAGAAATTGCCGTGGCCTGGAAAAGGGATAAACCTGAGCGGTCCACATTTGGTGTTTGCCGACATCTGTGGTGACAATAGCATCATCGCCAATAATCTTAGCCACTTTGCGGATGATGCCATAGGGCTTCTGCGGGGTCAATGATTCAGGGATGGTGAGTGGAAATCTCTTCTGCAGCTGAGCAATTCTCTGGTGCCATTGTTCACGTTTCCGGGTAGTTACAAAAGGGAGCAATTCTTCAATGCAGTTGTGCAGGTCACCAATGAGGGCGATATTGGCACGCTTGAGTTTATGAACTTCGCTGGGATCAATGTCAATATGAATGACATCAGCATTAGGACAGAATTCGGAAACCTTGCCGGTGGCTCGATCGTCAAAACGTACGCCGGCTGCGATGAGCAGATCGCATTCTTCAAGGGCCATGTTGGTTGAGCGTGCCGCATGCATGCCAAGCATGCCCATGGCCTTGGGGTGAGCGGATGGTATTGCTCCCAATCCCATCAAAGTCATCGTGGCAGGAAGGCTGCTTTTTTCCATGAGTTGAAGCGCGGCATCACTGGCGCCACTGGTTATAGTTCCACCGCCAAGATAGAAAATCGGCTTTTCAGCGCTGTTGATCATCCGGGCGGCTTCCATGATGGCATCACTGGAGCAGGAGAGCGCTGGCTTCTTTCTGGTTATTTCCGGGAGTCTCTCCACTTCGATTTCCTGTTGCTGGACATCTTTGGGAACATCAATGAGAACGGGACCGGGCCTGCCTTCTGTAGCGATGGTAAAGGCTCTCATCAAGGTAACTGGTATTTCCTCTACCGTACGGATGAGAAAATTATGCTTGGTTATGGGAATAGACATTCCGTAGGTATCAACTTCCTGAAAAGCATCGGTACCAATGAGTGATCTTGGTACCTGACCGGTAATGCAAATGATGGGAACAGAGTCAAGATAGGCGTCGGCAATTGCTGTGAGAATGTTGGTTGCTCCCGGACCCGAGGTGGCAAAGCATACACCTGGCTTACCGGTGGATCTTGCAATCCCCTGAGCAATAAAGCCGGCACCCTGTTCATGTCTGCTCAGGACGTGTCTGATTGTGGTGGACGACTGCAATGCATCATAGAGTGGTAAATTGGCGCCACCGGGAATCCCGGCAATAGTAGTTATTCCCTGGTGTTCGAGCAGTTTTATAATCAACCTCGCTCCATTCATTTTCTCCATGTTTTTTCTCCTCCATCTTTATTTGTGATTGTGATAGTCAAAAAAAAACCCCCTTCCGGCAGCGCCGGAAGGGGGTTAAGTGACTGATATCAGATTTAAATCCCTAAACTGGCGCTTCGCTCCATGAAGTTAGCACGACGACGACCACACTAATGACACCAGCTAGCGCCAGGCTGGTAAGCATGTTGTTGGAAAGTGTGGTGGTCTGTCTGTTCATTGCTATGTTACAATTGGATTTTAAGTTACAGGATTTATTGTTTCTTAGTGAATATGATTTTTTACTAGCAGAAATTGTCCCGACGGTCAACACTATTTTTAAACGATAAAGACGAAAACCAGAAAAAGATAACTAACTGTCTCACTGAATTCTGGCGGTTTCGGATTGACCGCACTCTCATTGAGGAGGAGAAAATTAATGATCAGCCAATTGTGGGGTTGAGGTTACATGCAAGGGCCTCTCTGTATATCGGCAAAGAGATATCGTTTCCTCACGGAGCTATCTCTTCAGGCAATCTGAATAACCCCTTCAAGTTGCAGACACTGGAAAGGTGTAATAGGAACGAGCCTGGAGAGAAGAGTTGGAGGGGCATCTCAGTCAAAAGATTTGGCGATGTCCCGCCCGAACTGCTGCGCTTTTTCCAACTCCGTTACGGTGTTACTGAGGGCCTTCTTTTCATCAACACTTCTGACGACAAAATTGCCACCATACTCGACATCGATGGTATCAAAATACGATTTTGCTATAAGTTCGCAGGCGTCAAAGACTTTGGGGCCTTTGGTGGCTGCCGTTGCTAAAAGAAAACCTATCCTTTTGTCTTCCTGCCTGGTTCTTTGCTTGAGGAGATATTTTCTGCTCCATCGTGCCTGAAAGCGATCAATAAACGTTTTTATTTGCGCACTTGGGCCATAGAAATATACTGGTGTAACGAGAAAAATGATATCAGCTTCATCAACTTTTTCGTAGAGCTCGATCATGTCATCCTTGATGACGCACATGCCGGTTTTTTCACAGCCGCCGCACCCTCTGCAGGGGTGGAGATCTTTTAAACCGTGAAGATATATGGAGTCAACCGTACACAGAATTTGTTCTTCAATTCCATCAATAACAGTTTTAACGAGAGTCTCGCTATTGCCATTTTTTCGGGGGCTGCCAAGTATTACAAGAATGTTCATGATCTACCTCATATATGATTGTTGTCTCTAGCCAAAGGTCAGCCTGCTATGGTTTATAGTCAAAAACTTCGAATCTGAAGCCGCCTGAACTGGTGAGAAATTCGGGCGAGCAGATAGGAAGAACTGATCTACTGGATTTTCTCATGAGAAATGACAACAATCAAATGTTTTGAATCGCCGCTATCTCCCCAGAGAACTGTCGTATTTTTGCTGTTTGATCTTATATTATTAAAATTGACGAATAGTATCAGTATTATAAAATTAACTCAGCAGCCTCTGCATTGTACAAGGAATAGGCTGGTAAATGGAAGAAACTTTATCGAAAATCAATGGTTAGGAAAACAAAAAACACTAAATTCCCAATTTATCCTTAAAAAGTACTACGGTGTAACAGACGAAAGTGGTTGCTATATTGCTGACTATATGCTCTTTTGGCTCTGTTATTATGGCATTTGCAAAGGTTATTATGGGAAAAACTGATGTTTCATATGAGTGGAGGAAAAAATGTTTAAAATTGTGCGGCGCGAAGAGATGGCTGAAGGAACCGTGGTATTGAATGAAATTGAGGCTCCACGTATTGCCAATAAAGCTCTCCCGGGCCAATTTGTGATCCTCAAGTCAGGAGAAGATGGCGAGAGAATTCCCCTGACCATGGCAGATACTGACCCAGAAAAAGGTACTATTACTATAATTTATATGGTTGTTGGCAAATCGACTGCGCTATTCAAAACACTTCAGGTTGGTGATGGCTATGAGGATGTAATTGGGCCTCTCGGTAAGGCAACTCATCTTGAAAAAGTTGGCAAGGTTGTCTGTGTCGGTGGGGGAACAGGTGTAGCCGTTCTTCATCCAATTACCAGAGCACTCAAGGAAGTTGGTAACGATGTCACTTGTATAGTTGGTGCGCGCAACAAAGGGCTCCTTATGCTTGAAGAACAGATGCGTGCAGCTTCACACGACCTGCGCGTCTGCACCGATGACGGTTCCTACGGACATCACGGGTTTGTTACGGATGTTTTAAAAGAGGTTTTAGACGACGGTGATATTAAACAGGTTGTCGCCATCGGCCCGGTACCGATGATGAAAGCAGTATCAAATCTTACCAAGGAATACGACGTGCCCACACTGGTTAGCCTGAATCCTATTATGGTCGATGGCACCGGCATGTGCGGTGGTTGCAGAGTATCAGTCGGTGGTGAGACGAAATTTGCCTGCGTCGATGGTCCTGAATTTGATGGGCATAAGGTGGATTTTGACGAATTGAGCCTCAGACTTCAGGCCTATTTGGAAGATGAAAAAAAATGTCATAACGACTACTGCACTATTCGCGACGCAAAATGAACGGTTGCTGTAGCGAATTGGTAATCGATCCTATAGGTTTATTAATTTTATAATCGAGAGAAGTTGGCTGCGAGCTTTTTATACGGAGGAAGAAATGGCTGATCAAGGAGCAAAAAAGACTAAAAATTCAAGAGTAGCTATGCCCGAGCAGGAAGCGAAGGTGAGGGCTAGGAATTTTCTTGAAGTACCGACGGGATATACTGCAAAAATGGCTCAGGAAGAGGCTTCGCGATGCCTACAGTGTAAAAAACCGGGTTGTGTTGTCGGTTGTCCTGTGGGTGTGGATATTCCTGGTTTTATTGATTTGGTAGCCCAGGGAGACATGACCGGAGCTATTCGTCATATCTGGACCAAGAATGCGCTGCCTGCTGTATGTGGACGTGTCTGTCCACAGGAGGTTCAATGCGAGGGCAAGTGTATAGTTGGCAAAAAAGGTGAGCCAGTGGCAATCGGCAACCTTGAGCGATATGCTGCCGATTATGAAAGAGAGCATGGTACTGGCGAGCTGCCTCCTGTGGCTTCACCTACTGGTAAGAAAGTTGCTGTTGTCGGTTCCGGACCATCCGGTCTTACGGTTGCAGGCGATCTTGTCCTCAAGGGACATGATGTCACTATCCTCGAGGCTTTCCATAAGGCTGGCGGGGTACTGGTATATGGCATCCCGGAATTTCGTCTGCCAAAAGATATTGTCGCCCAGGAAGTTGATTTTCTCAGCAGGCTGGGGGTAAAGGTTGAATGTAACGTCGTGGTCGGACGAACAGTCTCTATTGATGAGCTGTTTGAGCAGGGATATGATGCTGTCTATGTCGGTGTTGGTGCGGGATTACCAAGATTCATGAATATTCCTGGCGAAAACCTGGTGGGAATTTTGTCCGCCAATGAATATCTGACCAGGGCAAATCTCATGAAGGCCTATAAGTTCCCTGAAGTAGATACTCCCATCCCTATGGGTAAAAACGTAGTTGTTCTCGGTGCCGGCAACGTTGCCATGGATGCGGCGAGGACGGCAATGAGGTTGGGAGCTGAAAGTGTCAAAGTGGTTTATCGGCGTTCGCGTGAAGAAATGCCGGCCAGGGGTGCGGAAATTCACCATGCTGAAGAAGAAGGTATAGAACTCTTTCTCCTAACCAACCCTACGAAATACCTTGGCAATGAAAAGGGACGACTCACCGGAATGGAATGTCTCAAGATGGAACTTGGCGAACCCGACGATTCAGGGCGAAGGCGTCCAGTTGCCGTCAAAGGTTCAGAGTTTGAAATAGAGTGTGACCTTTGTATCGTTGCCGTCGGCTCCGGCGCAAACCCCTTGTTGACCAGTGAAACTCCGGATATGGCTCTGAACAAGTGGGGCAACGTGGTTGCTGATCCGAAGACTGGTAAAACCACGAAAAAAGGTGTCTGGGCCGGTGGGGATATTGTTACCGGTGCGGCCACGGTGATCTTGGCCATGGGAGCCGGCAGGGACTCCGCCAACTCCATGCACGATTACCTTACCTTAGGCTGGTAGTTAGTCTGGCTGAACGATTATTCTATAGCCGGAGCATCGAATAAAGATGCTCCGGTTTTTTTTATTTTTCCCGTTATCAGACAGTTGGGAGAGAACAGGAGTTAACAGTCGCAGTCGAGTTTATGGCAGGCAATACAGTAAACGCGAAAGCGAATTACCTCGGCGAAGAGATCGGTACCATTTTCTTCATCATATTTTCTGGCATCACTCATTATCTTTTCATCGCTGTCGCCACCATAAATAATTGCCAGTAAATCGGTATTATCTAAAAGAAATTGTGATCGTTCCTCTGAGGTGAGTGTTGCCAGATAGTCATCTAGGCAAAAGCGTATCTTGTCTCTTTTCCGTGCCATTTTTATTCCCAGGGTAACTTCGTTAACATCCGGCAGCTATATCCACTAATGGTGTGGGGTTATTCAACGCTGCTCTCGCTTGCATTGTATCTTTTCCCGTTTGACGGGGAAAGAGGAACACTACACCATGGATCGGGTCAGTTCAAGCTGATTTTCAGAGCTGAGTTGAGGTGTGTTGCGGTTTTCTCTGCATTGCAAAGCTTGATGATTTTCTGGAAGTCCTCCCTTTTCTCCCTCATACCCTATGGGGCTGTCCGGATATTCGACTCCAGTAAAGGGTATGGGTTGTATAAAATAGCAATTCTAAATTATTTGAGCCTCTAGTAAAACTGTCCTTTTCGCTCAAACTCTCCGTCATGCATAACGAATAAGTGTCATGCTTTTCATGTCTTCGAAAAAAGAAAATTGAGGATCATAACAGCATGATTCATTTCTATGATTTCAGACAGACTCGGTTTTTTCATCGAATAAAGATGGATCATTATTTTGCATTTGAAAATAAGATGTTTATTCCGGAATGTATTTTTTATTCAATTTTGATTCCGCAGGCAAAAGCACCATTTTTTCAAGTTGACCATGAAAATATTCTTATTTCAAAAAGTTATAGAGCAATGATTTTTAACTTGCTTTCTTTGTGTAGATTACAGTTTCTGCTAATTTATCCTGGTAAAATCAAAAGCTTATGCTCAATGGTGATTCACTTTTGTGCTGAGCCGATTATTTGGCACTCATTAAAAAATGAATTTTTCCAGCCACTGAATTCCTTTTCTTGTGATTATTGAAAGTTGCCCGTCCATATCACTTTCTATTACTCCATGAGCATGAAGATATTTTGCAAGCTCCCGAGTTTGCTTTGAGCTTAGGTGGAGCTCATCTGCTATTCTATCAGAGCTTATCATACATGAATTCGTAATTTTTGAGTTTTTAGCTAAAATTGATAGGAATTTGATTTGCTTGATAAACATTGACATAGGCCTACTCAATAATAATTTAAAGTTAGTTTAGAATGGGTTCGTATTCCTATTTAAAGCAAATCTGATGCCAACTTAGTTCGAAACGTATCCGTCTGGTAAAAAAGTACATTTATTACAATGATGAAGGGAAGCTTTTGGAAGGGTGATATGTTAATACGGATAAACGAGCAAAGAGATTCTATGCCGAGCTATTCTGTTACAAGATATTTTAAAGGTTGCTATTCTTTAGCTGTAAACCTCAACACCAATAGCGTTTGACTTCATCTTTCTATTTTAGTGATAGGCTCATGTTTGACCTTGTCTGTCCGTAATACCGCCTTAGACCATGTCCTTTCTTAACATAGTTTTTTGTTCTTCCGCCCATACCTCTAAATATGCAATTACCTCCATTGTTGTTAATGGGTGCATTACCGCGGCAACGTCCCAGACCTCTTCCTGTCCGCCCCTGACCTTTTGGCTCTGTTTGATCAAAATTTGGTATGCCACCCTCCTTTTCCTGTCGTCGGGGTTCAAGTGAGTTTGAGAGCACTGTTCTCGTTTGGTGTTTCATTTAAATAATTTTTGATGATCAGTCATTATCGGAAAACCCAATATTGTTAAAATGCTGCAAAAGTCTGTCGATTTCGTTGCGTGCCCTTTGCAAATCTTCACCCCATAGCTTCATCATCCCTTTTCCATCGTCAGTGATGGAGTACATTTTTCGTTGAGGGCCATAACTCACCTCTCCTTCATATGAGCGTACGTAACCATTATCTTCCATCTCCCGCATAAGCCTGTAGATAATGCTCGGATCATGATTTTCCGCATCGTCAACAAAGTCCTGCAAGCCCTTGAGCAGTTTATAGCCATGGCAATCCTGTCTGCTCAGCTGCACAAGTATGCATGGTTGGAGAAACCCCATCATCCGCCGTCTTTTTCCTGCACCTCGGCCTTGTCTTTTGCCCTGATCCTTGCCATATCTTCTCATTGAAAATTACTCCTCGTTAAGGTTTGTGTATGGTTTAGATATCTATAGACGTAAGGTCAATAGACAGAATGTCATTTCCTTGCTCTTTCATGATTACAGCTTTATTTAATTATAAATTCAGTTAAGATTGGTAATATATATTAACTGCTATTGGCATATTACAACTGCCGAAGCTCGAATGTTCTAATGAGTAAAGAATGAAACGTAAGATTTGGCCGAGACGGTATAAGACATTCAAGAAAAAGCGCAGTAAAAAACAGAATGTCATTGAATTAACGGTATTTACAGCTGTTTTGGCTGGCATCGCTGTATTTATGATAATGCAACACCTGGGGTTGAACTCTGCATATTTTTTTGGCAGTCAGTCCAGTCTGGAGAAGATCGTCAAGAGCGGCACCATCAGGTTGTTGACTGACAATAATTCCAATTCCTACTATATCTATCGTTCCAGGCCCATGGGCTTTGAATATGAGTTGGCCAGGAAATTTGCTGATTATCTTGGCGTGGACCTTGAGATTGTCACACCGGGCTGGAGTGAGTTGATTCCATCGTTATGTAGAGGCAGAGGAGATTTTATTGGTTCAGGGATGACGATAACCAAAGAAAGAGCGGAAGTTGTCGATTTCTCCGATCCGTACCTGAACGTTCAACAGAGAATTATCCATCATAAACGAGTGTTTGGACCTGATGATATTGAAAATTTACGCGGCCGGGAGATCCATGTCCGGCGGCATACATCCTATCACAGCAGGCTTGAACAACTTAAAAAACAGGGAATAGATGTAGATATCGTTCTTCATTATAATACCCCGACCGAGGAATTGATTCGCATGGTGGCTGAAAGAGATATCGATTTTACGGTTGCCGACTCCAATATAGCATTGTTGAACCGCCGGTATTTTCCTGATATAGATATCGGATTAGCCATAGCCGAGGAGGAATCTCTAGGCTGGGCCGTTGCCCCAGGCAATAAAGAACTTCTGGAAAAAATTAATATGTTTCTTCAGGAAATGGAGGAGACAGGGAATCTTGGCAAGTTGTATGAAAGATATTATGGAGCGGTTGAATCATTTGATTATTTTGATCTAAAGACGTTTCATGAACGTATCGAGACACGCCTGCCAAGATATGCATCCACCATCAAAGAAGAGTCGGAAAAATACGATTTTGACTGGCGCTTGGTGGCTGCTGTGGTTTATCAGGAGTCACATTTTAATCCCAGGGCGAGAAGTTATACCGGTGTAAAAGGTCTTATGCAGGTTACTCTGGAAACGGCCAGGGAAATGGGAATCAGCAACCGGCTTGATCCTTTGCAGAGTCTCAGGGCTGGAATCAGATATCTCCACAAACTTTATCTTCGCTTTGATGATATTACCAGCAATGAAGAGCGCCTCTACTTTGCCATAGCTAGTTATAATATCGGCTATGGGCATATGCGTGATGCCCAGAAACTTGCTAAGCAAAAGGGGCTTGATCCGCATAAATGGTCTTCAATGAAACATATTCTTCCTTATCTTACTAAGCGTAAATATTATAAAAAAACTAGATATGGATACGCCAGGGGAAGAGAGGCGATTACCTATGTTGAGCGAATACGAACCTATTATGACATCCTCAAGCAGAAGGGGTGATCATTTCTGGCCGGAACCGTTACCGTTACGGAATTCGTGAGCCTCGTATGTACCCAGGACAACTAAACGTTTAGCGAAAAAACGTAGCTCTTCAAAGGCAAGTTGGAGCGAAGGGTCCTCTGTGTGGCCTTCGACGTCGGCGTAAAAACGAGCGACATTAAAATGTTTATCTACATAGCTTTCGAGTTTGACCATCTGTACACCATTGGTGGCAAATCCACCTAAGGCTTTATAGAGAGCTGCGGGAATGTTGCGGACCTCAAAGGCAAAGCTGGTGATATAGTTTTTTCCTTCCATTCGTTCGGGAACATCGTTGTTTCTTGAAAAAATCAGAAACCTGGTGGTGTTATGTGCGGCGTCCTGGATATCTCGCTGCAATATATTCAGGCCATAAATATCAGCTGCCAGTTCAGAGGCTATTGCTGCCTGAGTCTTGTCACCCCATCTCTTGATGTCGGATGCACCCTTGGCCGTATCTGCGACGACATGGCTGACGAGCCCTAGCTCTTCGATGTATTTTTTACATTGAGGGATGGCATGAACATGACTGTGTACGTCAGTTATGTCGGCAAGAGTCGCCCCTGGAATTCCCAGCAGACAGTGTCGTATCTTTTGAAAATATTCACCAATGATAAAGAGATCTCCATCGGGGATGAGATGATGGACATCGGCGACACGACCGGCAATACTATTGTCAACCGGGATCATGGCAAGATCTGCCGTCTTCTGCCGTACTGCCCGGAAAGCAGCATCGAAGGAAACCGTTGGCACTGTCTCAAGCTCAGGATATGCGATACGACAGGCAAGGTCAGAATAGGCTCCAGCCATACCCTGAAAGGCAATTGTGGAATAATCTCTGTTTTTCATTTTCTCTTCTCTGGTAATGAATTGCTTTTTGGAAAAATAGAAAGTAAGCATCCTATCCTACTCAGCTCTCGGGTTTCGAGCAACTGCTTTCTGAAATCACTGTTTTTTAAACATTCTATCGATTGCAGCTAGTTATCAGATATATCAGGAGGAAGCAGTCCGCATTTTTTGCAAAAAAATATCATATTCTTATTGTTTAGAGGGAGTAGGAAGATAGGCCTTACTTTTGTAAATTTCCCCGTAGAGATCTGTTATGAAAGGTATGGTTATCACGACTATATGCATTGCCAATTTTCTTTTAAATGGTACCTCCTGGGCCAGAGATGATTCCTTACGCTGTGGTGCGAATCTTATTTCGCTTGAAGATACCATGTATGAGGTGCGTCAGTCGTGTGGCGAACCATATTCTGAACAGGTTGTCGGCGAGAAGACCAGCTATAGGATTTATAAAAAGAAGCGAATTGGGGTCGAGTCGGTTCTCTATGTTTCTGAGTGGATTTATGAGCGAAGCGACGGTATTTATGTTCTAACGTTCGAAGGAAGCAGGCTGGTGGCGAAAGAGTTTATTTTCCAGTGAAATGGAAATTTTGAAGCGGCACGGTGAGACTGGGAATTTATGCTATTCCGGCCATCATCTGCGGGATGCGCTCCACTTTTTCATTGTTGCTGCTGGAAAAACAGTCAACGATTTTGCCGCCAAACATCACCGCAATACGGTCTGAGAGAGCCAGTGCTTCGGTCAAATCACCGGTGACAAGAAGGATTCCAGCTTCTTCTCTGGCCTTTAAAAGAAGCTTCCAGATATCCTCCATGGCGGCAATGTCGAGTCCCTGGGTGGGTTGCTCGGCGACAATCAGACGGGGACGGCGGTAAAATTCCCGAGAGAGCACCATTTTTTGGAGATTTCCCCCGGAAAGCTGCCAGGCAAAGGCATTCAAATTCGGTGGACGGATGTCAAATTCGTAGAGCAGTCCCTCGGCTTTTTCACGGGCCTCCTGACGTAGGAGCCAGGGGCCTTTGCTAAAACCATCGCGAGTGGTCAGCAGAAAGTTATCGAGGAGGTCAAGACCGCGACAGGTCGCAAGCCCCTGCCTGTCTTCCGGGATGTAACTCAGGCCATTTTTCCACTCTCTTCTGGCAAAAAACTTTTTCCACTCCTTGCCAAGCAATTGGACTGTGCCGTGCTCGGGTTTCTGCAGGCCGCAGATTACTTCAACAAGCGGCTTTTGACCGTTGCCTGCTACCCCGACAATTCCAAGAATCTCACCTTGCCTGACAGTCAGAGAGGCGTTCTTCAGGTGAAGGTGGCTCAAATCATCGACTTTCAAAACCATCTGTTTGGGCTCATGGGGAACGCGGTCCACCTTGAGCAGTACCTCGCGTCCCACCATGCGCTCTGCAAGCTCGGCAGTGGATGAGACCGTGTTCTTGGCCATGGAGTCAACGACCTCGCCACGTCGTAATACAGCAATATCATCGGCAATCGTCATGACCTCTTCCAGCTTGTGGCTGATAAAAACAATGGCTTTGCCTTGGTCGGCCATACTGCGCATGGTGGTGAAAAGTGATTTTGCCTCCTTCGGGGTGAGTACCGCAGTAGGTTCATCGAAGATGAGAATGTTGCTTTTACGGTGGAGCAGTTTGAGAATCTCCACCTGCTGCTTTTCACCCATGGAGAGGCTGTCAATGCGTTTTTCAGGAGAGATCTGCATACCGTATTGACTGCAGAGGGTGGTGACTTCCTCGTGCATTGCATCTTTTTTGAGGATAAGCGAGCCGGCCTTGCCGAGGAAGACATTTTCCATCACGGTCATAGCTTCAACTAACTGAAAATGCTGATAGACCATGCCGATTCCGGCATTTATGGCCTTATCGGTGGAGCTGAGTTGTACCGGTTCTCCGCTGAGCATAATGGTACCGGAGTCGGGCTGCAGCTGACCAGCAAGAATGGACATCAGCGTGGATTTTCCGGCGCCGTTCTCGCCAAGCAAAGCGAGGATTCTGCCCGGGTGAATATCCAAAGAGATATCATGATTGGCCTTCACTGTGCCAAACGACTTGCTGATATGCTTTAGCTGTACTGCAGGAACGTTTTGCATTGTCCTATCTATTACCTGCAATTGGCTGAACAAACTGGGACTCGGTATCCCATGGGAAAAGAATCCAGGTGTCCTGGCTGACTTCAGTAATGAAGGTATCTACCAGTGGTCTGCCCGCTGGTTTTGCATATACCGTAGCAAAATGAGCTTTGGGGATCATTTCTCGGACGATGCGGGCGGTTCTGCCGGTATCGACAAGGTCATCGATGAGGAGCCAGCCTTCGCCATCGCCAGAGAATTTTTTCAGAACCTCGGCATCGCCCTTTTTATCCTGCCAGTCATAGCTGGAAACACAAATGGTATCTACCATATGCAAATTGAGCTCACGGGCGATGATGGCCGAGGGAACCAGGCCGCCACGGGTGATGGCGATGATTCCTTTGAAATAGTGATCACTGAGCAGGCGCCAGGCAAGAGCCTTTGAATCACGATGGAGCTGATCCCATGAGATGGGGTATTGTTTCTGATATGGTGATGAATCTGTCATTGTTCACCTCGTGGTAGGTGGGTTTTAAGTTAATCTGTCGGTTCCATATTGACGCCAAGAGCGGCCGGGGCTTCAGACCTGCCGCTTTTCCAGGATGAAAATACCAGGACGATTATGGTCAAAAGATAGGGCAGCATTAACAGGAGAGAGGATGGCAGTTGGGTGCCTGCGGCCTGCAGTCGGAGCTGGAGAGACATAATACCGCCAAAGAGGTAGGCTCCAAAGACCGCTCTTCCCGGGCGCCAGAAGGCAAAGATAACCAGGGCGACAGCAATCCAGCCTCGTCCTGCTGTCATGTTGTTGGTCCACAGATGAGTGTAGGCCAAGGAGAGATAGGCTCCACCCAGTCCCATAAAAAAACCGCCAGCAAGTATTCCAGCCCATCTGTAGAGGCTGACATTCAAGCCTCCTGCTTTGGCAGCAAAAGGGTTTTCACCAACGGCACGAAGTCCCAGACCATGGCGGGTTGAATGGAGAAAAAACCAGATTAAAGGGGGAATCAGGTAAGTGATATACACCAATGGATCATGGTTGAAAAGAATTGGGCCAACTGCCGGAATGTCAGAGAGGTAAGGAATTGCATAGGGGGAAAATCCAGGGGCAGACTGGCCGACGAATGAGGTTCCCAGATAGTTTGCAAAGCCTGTCCCAAGAATAGTGAGTGCCAGCCCGGAGACGACCTGGTTGCCTTGAAAGACCAGACAGACGATGCCATGCAGGGAAGCCGCAATGGTACCGGCTCCACCTGCGAGTAGGAAGGCAAGTGCAGGATTACCGGTAAACTTGGCCGCAATAAATCCGGCTAAAGCTCCTACGATCATTATTCCTTCCACGCCCAAATTGAGGACGCCCGATTTTTCGGTGATGATTTCACCCAAGGTCGCATATAGAATGGGTGTTCCCGATTGCACAGTTGCTGCCAGCAGCGGTATGATTAATTCAAAAATCATTTTTTGCGCACAAAAGAAAAACGATAGTAAATAAAGAACCCGCCGGCCAGCACAGTGAGAAGGATGAAGCCTTCCATGATACCGCCAAAGGCTGCAGGCACCTGCAAGTCAAGCTGCAGATTTTCAACGCCAACCCGTAACCCGGCAAGGAGAAATGACGCTATACCGATATAAAAGGGATTGAGACTAGCCAGCCAGGCAACCACAATGGCGGTGTAGCCATAGCCCACCATGATACTGGGCTGCAGGCGATTGACGGTGGCAGATGCTTCAAGAAAACCAGCCCAGCCGGCCAGGGCACCGCTTAAAATCATAACCAGAAATACCTGTTTTGTATACGGAAGACCTGCATATCTGGCCGCCTTGACACTGTCCCCACTGGCCTTGAGCTCATAGCCCACTTTGGTGAAGCGAAAGAATATCCAGAAAACGATCGCCAGAACAAGACAATGGGCCAGGCCCCAATTAACACCACTAGTGCCGATCTTACCCACGATCGCCGCTTCACTGAATTCGGGGGTCATTGGAAAACCGAAACTGGTGGGATCTTTCCAGACACCATAGACCAGAAAATCAAGGATAAGGATGGCAATGTAATTCATCATCAAACTGACGATAATTTCATTGGTCTGCATTTTCTGGCGAAGAATTGCCGGGATAAGCCCCCATAGCCCTCCGGCAAGAACAGCCATAATAATCATGGCCGGCAGAATTATCCAGGCCGGTTGTTCAGGAAATGACAGGGCAATCCAGGTCGCACCCATGGCGCCAAGACAAAACTGACCTTCTGCGCCAATGTTCCAGATTTGCAGACGAAAGGCGATGGCGACCCCAAGGGAGCAGAGAAAAATGGGGATGGCCTTGATCAGACAATCTTCAATGGCCCAGCGAGAGCCAAAAGCTCCCTGGAAGAGGACAAGTATGCCTTTGTCGGGTGGAGTACCTCGCAGGGCAAGCAACAATGCGCTGAAAAATAGCGCTAATGCCACTGCCGCCAAGATGACAAGACAGGATCGCCAGCCAAGGGGGTCCTGTCTCTTTATGATTTTCAGATGTAGCATCTAAAGATTGTTTCTTTACTCCGTGGTGCCGACAATACCTTCAACAAACCAGGTCATACCGAGCAGAGACTTGTCATCAGCTTTGACACCATCAGCTATACGTACCTTGCCTTGCTGGTCTTTGATGGGACCAATAAAGACATCGGTTTCACCCGAGGCGATTTCGGCCTTCTTGGCATTGACCATCTGGCGAATTTCTTTTGGTACCATATCTCCGAACGGTGCAAGATCAACAATACCCGATTCCATTCCAGGCCAGGCTGAGCTGCTTTTCCAGGTGCCATCCTGAACACTTTTGACCACTGACTGGTAGTAGGGGCCCCAGTTCCAGATTGGTGCGGTAAGATGTGCTTTAGGGGCGAATGCGGTCATGTCAGAGTTGTACCCGATCGAATAAACCCCTTTCTCCTGTGCCGCTTCCTGTGGACCAGGAGAGTCCTGATGCTGAGCAATAACGTCAGCACCAACGTCAAGCAACGATTTGGCTGCCTCTTTCTCAGTTGCCGGATCGTACCAGGTTTTGGTCCAGACCACTCTGACGGTGGCATCCGCATTGACTGACTGTGCTCCCAGCGTAAAGGCATTTATACCGCGAATGACCTCGGGAATAGGGAAGGCTGCCACATAGCCGATGGTGTTCGAGTTGGTCATTGCACCGGCCACCATTCCGGAAAGGAAACGGGCCTGATACATTCTGCCAAAATAGTTCCCCATGTTCTCAGCAGTTTTAAAACCAGAACAGTGCATAAATACGGTTTTGGGGAATTGCTTGGCGACTTTCAGCATTGGGTCCATGTATCCAAAACTAGTGGCAAAGACTATGTCATAATCCTTTCTGGCCATATTTTGAATTACTCGCTCAGCATCGGGCCCCTCCGGCACCGCTTCAACAAAAGAGGTGGTAACGCCATCGAGCTTCTCCACAGCCAGACGTCCCTGATCGTGAGCATACGACCATCCGGCATCGCCGATTGGAGAGACATAAATAAAACCAACTTTCATTTCTTTAGCCGAGAGGTTTCCGGAAAAGCCAAACAAAAAAAATGAGACAATCAGCAATGCTTTGAAAAGGCGCATCTTTCTCTCCTTATGAAGTGTTTTATACGAAAGGAAAAGGATGAAAATGTACTAAAGGAAAAAACATTTTTCCATAGCTCTAAATCAAAAATCAATAGGCATCATATACGTAATTGTCATGTCTCTGTCAAAGAAAAATCGAGAATCAATCCGTTGAGACTCATCAATGTTTTTATGTTGAAATCATATGCGTCTTGTTAAAATAAAGTGATATCAGCCGTATGAATAAAAGATTCAAGGTTGTGGCATGGTTAATTTATCTCTTTAGTTCTCTTCTCATAAAGAGGTGCATTATTAAGGAGCAAGAGCTATGGAGTTTGCGAGCGGAAGAGGTTTTTTCTGAATGGGTATTTTCAACCTGCCCTTGTAAAAATGTTCGACCTGATAAATAGTTATCTGATGTTTCCCAGTCAGGCACAGCTGTTATCTTTTTAACTCTATTTTTTCGTTATGGAACGGTAATGGATATCTGGATTATCTCCGGAATACTCGTATTGACCCTCTATTTGCTGATCTCGGAGAAAATATCCGTTGATCTTACCGCCATTGGTATCATGGTGCTGCTTGTGGTCAGTAGAATTCTTACTCCCAAGGAAGCGGTCATGGGGTTTGCCAATCCGGCGATAATCACTGTTGGAGCCATGTTTATCGTCAGCAAAGGGTTGTTACGAACCGGAGGCGTCGAGTTTATCGGGCGTCGAATAGTGAAGATAGCACGCGCCAATCTTGGCCTGGCCCTGGCTCTCATCCTCTTCACTGTGGCGGTCGCTTCGGCGTTTATGAATAACACACCGGTGGTTATTCTTTTTATTCCTGTGGTTATGACCATGTGCTGCGATCTGGGCCTCAGTCCATCGAAGTTTTTGATCCCGGTATCCTATGCTTCAATCCTGGCCGGAACGTGTACGCTCATAGGAACCTCTACAAATATTATCATCAGCGACCTCAGCAATGATTTCGGCTATGGGGCGCTGTCCATGTTTGAACTGTCAATAATAGGTGTCCCCATCGCTTTGCTTGGTATAATTTTTCTGCTGATTGCCTCACCGAGAATTTTGCCATCCCTGTCCAACCCTATTTGCCAGCTGCAGGATTCAGAGCACAGGAAATATCTGGCCGAGCTGAGTATTCCCGAGGGAAGTAAGTTACTTGGCAATGATCCTGCAACTGTGTTTGCAGAAAAATACAAGGGGATTGAAGTTATCGAATTGATCAGTCAATCACACATTTATCACCCCATCAGGGATAGACGAGTGATCGCCGAAGGAGATATTCTCCTGGTAAAGGGAGGCCTTAACGATCTTGTTGAAATTCTTCAGAAAGAAGAAGCCGAACTGCCCTACAGCGATGAAGGACTCACCATGGGGGCCCAGAAAGATGCTCCCATCGTAGTAGAGCTTATTGTTGCCCCCAACTCTTCGGCGCTAGGCAGAAGATTGAGTAATACCGAGCTGGCAAAAGATCCAGAGGTCAATATTATTGCCGTGAAGAGATCGAACCTGCATATATCTGAAAAGCAGATCCATGATGTTCGTTTGAAAATTGGCGATATTCTGTTGGTTTGGTGCCAGGGGTCAAAACTGGAATCGATCAGGACGCAGATGGATTATATAGTCATCGAGGATGTGTATGAGGAAATAGTGCACAAACGCAAGGCTGCCTGGTCCATTATTAACTTTATCTGCATGATTATTACGGCCACATTGGGTATTGCTGACATTATGACCTGCGCTTTGACGGCCGCTTTCCTGATGATTGTAACCGGCTGTATTCAGATGCGCGATGCCTACAGGGCCCTGCAGGGTGATGTTCTTCTTCTTATCGCGGGAACGATCGCCCTGGGAGTTGCCATGCAGAAAACCGGGGCCAGTCAGCTCTATGCCGAATCTTTTCTGAGTCTGTTTCACTCTTTTTCACCCACCGTCATATTAGGAGCAATGATATTGCTCACCAGTGTCAGTACCCAGATTCTCAGTAACAATGCCACGGCAGTTCTCCTTCTGCCCATTGCCATTTCTACGGCCCTGGGGATTGGCATTGATCCCAAACCATTTATCATTGGCGTGTGTTTTGGAGCCAGCGCCTGCTTCGCGACACCGGTTGGCTACCAGACGAATCTCATGGTTTTTGGTCCAGGAGGTTATAGTTTTAAAGATTATCTGCGCCTGGGCATTCCCCTGAATATTTTTGTAATTGTTGCCGGAATGGTACTGATCCCCCTTATCTGGCCTTTTTGAAAGTTGTCAGAAAACGGATTTTTGAAGATGAGACAGGGAGGATCGGAAAGGTCAAGGAATTACTTATTTTTTTTCTTGGGCAATTATATAGCATTTTATTATAGTGTGTTGCTGTACAAAGCCAACCGGCCGTTTTTATTGTCAGGGTTGAAGCGGTATTCCGTTGGTTGTCATTCATGTTCCCCTGTTGTATTTTTACATATTTAGAGTTTGAGAGAAGTTCCTGGATTAGCTATGGACATTAGAGAACACGATATGGTGATTTCTATTTTTTTCCGTAAAGGTGGTATTTGTAGATCATGAGTGATGAAACAATCAATATTCTTGCTGTTGATCACTCTCAGGAGAGTTTTATTGCTCTTGAGGCGATGATAAGCGATGATCTCGATATTGAGCTGGTTAAAGTCTCTTCTGGAGCTGAAGCCCTTAAGCTGATAAAGAAAACAGACTTTGATCTTATCCTGATTGAGGCAAACTTGCCCGAAATGAACGGGTACGAGACAGCAAAGCGTATTCGTCAGCAAAAGACGGCGAAGCGGCTCCCCATCGTTTTTCTCAACGTTCAGCCAGCTGAACTAGAGCATATTTGCAAAGGTAATGGCCTTGGGTATGTTGATTATCTTGCCAAACCCGTGCTTCCTGAGATTCTGGAAAGTAAAATCTTCTTATTTCAAAAGCTTTTTCAACAACAGAGAGGTTTGGAGAAAGAGGCGAAGCGGCTTGAACAGGCTAATGAGCAGATTCTACAACAACAGCAGGGGCTAGCCGAGAGCGAAGTTCGTTTTCGTACGGCTTTTGATCAGTCCTACCAGTTTATGGCAATTCTTGATGCCAAAGGAAGAGTTCTGGAGCTGAACCGCCTTGCTAAAAAACTCTGTGGAGACTATTCCGGAAGCCTGAAGGGGAAGTATCTCTGGAATATCTGCTGGGTTGGTCAGGATGAGGAGAATAGGCGGTTGAAAGAGATCATTAATAAAGCTGCTGAAGGAGAATATATAACCGATGAGGCCAGGTTTAAAGACATAGATGGAGAGGTCAGGGTGCTGAGTCGATCTGTGTCACCTGTTAAAGATGGTGATGGTAAGATTGTCTATATTACCGTTCAGGGGCATGATATTACAGCAAGGATATTTGCTGAAAAAGAAAAGCAGAATTTAGGAATTCTCCTGCAGCAGGCGCAAAAGATGGAGGCATTAGGCGCACTTGCCGGTGGTGTTGCCCATGATTTCAATAATATACTCAGTGTAATGCTTGGCAATACTGAGCTCGCCAGAATGAGCTGTAAGGCCAATGCTTCACCTGAAAAATATTTAGAGAGCATACATTCTGCCGGTATGCAGGCGAAGGATCTTGTTAAACAGATTCTTTCCTTTAGCAGGCAGGAGGAAATGAAAAAAATTCCAATGCGGCCGGCAGAGGTGGTTACCGAATCGCTGAAGCTATTGCGTTCCACCATCCCAACAACGATTGAGATGGTGGCCGAGATAGATGAGAAGTGCAGTACCATTTTTGCTGATCCCACTCAATACCATCAGGTTCTCATGAATCTGTGCACTAATGCCTATCATGCTATGGAGCAAAAAGGCGGCACGATGACCATCCGTCTGTATCAGGAAACCATGGACTCGACGGTACTGTTACGCGAGTTTAGCTGCCAGCCTGGCGAATATGCCCATCTTGTTGTCGAGGACAGTGGCGATGGTATTGACCAGAGCATTGTCGATAGAATCTATGATCCCTATTTTACCACAAAGGAAAGCGGTAAAGGTACGGGTATGGGGCTCGCCATTGTTTATGGAATTATTCAGGGGCATAATGGTGCAATCCGGGTTGTTTCCACACCGGGAGTTGGTACTGCATTTCATGTCTATTTCCCTATTTCCGGAGGCCAAACAGAAAAGCAGAAAACCTCACCTGAAGAGCTTGTCCACGGTACGGAACATATTCTTCTGGTCGATGACGATGATGGGTTGTTGCTCATGATTAAAACTCTTCTGGAACGTATTGGTTATACGGTCACCAGTAAAATTAACGCTACAGATGCTTTTGCCAGTTTCTGTGACAACCCGGAAGGTTACGATCTCGTTATTACTGACCAGACAATGCCCGGGATGACAGGTCTGGAGCTCTCAGAAAAGATATTTCTGGTCCGGCCCGAAATGCCTATTATCCTCTCAACGGGATATAGCCCTGCTGTCTCTCGGGAAAAGGTCCTTGGCATGGGAATCAAAGAACTTGCTTTCAAGCCACTCGCCTTTGATAAACTTTCCCGCCTTATTCGTCAGGTCATTGATCAGGAAGACTGAACGTTTTACATTTCACTTGATGGCCGACTCCTCTTTCCCGAGTTTGATGTTTGACAGAATACGTGATAGTCTCAGTACAAGAGGTGTACTTCTGGAGGTGTTCCCTGGTATTCAAATAAGAACAGATAGTTCCCGTATGTGAACAGCATGATGCGGGCAGGCTGTCAGACTCTGTCCTGCCGCCAAAGAGGACATAGATGAAGGAGGAGGTGGGAACTTTCCCGGTTGAGGGAATAGTTTGCAATTCTTACTGAAAGCTGGTTCTGGAGAGAGTGTATGAAAATATATACCGGTACAGGAGATGGTGGTAAAACTAGCCTTTTTTCGGGTGAGCGGCTGACGAAGAACAGTCCTCGCGTGGAGACATATGGAGAGGTTGACGAGCTCTGTTCAACCATTGGAGTTATTGCTGCACTTCTACCCGATTGTGATCAGCGGGGAAATATCTCTGTAGTTCTTCAGCAGATCCAGGCAGATTTATTTGATATAGGTGCGATTCTGGCCACCTCACCCGAATCTCCCGAAGCGGGTATGCTCAAACCGGTGAGCGAAGATAAAATCAGCTGGCTCGAGAAGATTATTGATGAGGTCCAGGGGGAACTGGAGGAACTCCATTCATTTATTCTCCCTGGTGGACATGTTTCTGCCGCATGGGCACAAGTCGTCCGTGCTGTCTGCCGTCGGGTGGAGCGGGGGATAATAACTCTCGATGAGAGTGAGGGGTGCCTTCATGGAGCGTTGACTATTACCTATATGAATCGCCTTTCCGACTATTTCTTCGTGCTGGCGCGCTACCTCAATCATCTGTCCGGTACCACGGAGATTCCCTGGCATGGCTGAAATCCCGATTGCAAGGATTCCCACCCATACAGTTACCATTCTGCATCATAAATGGTTGAGTGCAAAGGCTTTTGAGCTTGTTCTTGAAAGACCGCAAGGTTTTTCATTTCGTGCCGGTCAGAAGGTTCTCCTTGAGGCGTCTGGCTTTCGCAGGGAATATTCGCTGGCCTCATCTCCTGATGAAGACGAATTGGTCATTTGCATGCGCTTTGTCAAAGATGGTGCGCTTTCTGCCAGACTCGCCACAGCAACCGCTGGTCAGCATCTTCAGATATCCGATGCCTACGGTTTTTTTGTTTATCGTCCTGGACGGGCGGTTTTTGTCGCCACGGGAACAGGAATTGCCCCGTTTGTGGCCTATGCAAAATCCGGTGTTATCGGCTATGCTTTGATTCACGGGGTAAGAGAGGCGGAAGACCTTTATTATCATAAAATTCTGCAGCGCTCCGTGGAAAACTATGTTCCATGCCTCACCGCTAAATCATCCTTAACAAAACAGCCGCCCGGCTGTTTTGCTGGTCGAGTTACCAGGTATATTGCTAACACACTGCCCAAAAACCAGTATGATTTTTATCTCTGTGGTAATGGCTCCATGATACGTGATTCCACCGTGATAATTGATCAAATGTTCCCAGAATCACGGATCTTTTCTGAGACCTTTTTTACAACGAAATGAGGTGGAGGAAGGAGTTCTGCCTTGTCAATGTAATGAACTGTGAGGTTTATGGCAATTCGTCGATTATGATAATTATTACTATTGACAAACCTGCTCAACATTTTATACTGAAAAGCGTTTGAGGGGAGTTTCAATATTAAAGTATACCTTACAGTGCATGAGTTGCTGATCGAGCATGTCATTTCTACGCAGAGAATAATGATGTTGCAGGATAAAAGTATCATGTTGGCGAGTATTAGAAAGGTGTGCGGTTTCTACAGAGATGGTTTTTCCCGGATGACGCTGGGTAAGACTCTGTGGAAGATAATTATTATTAAGCTTGTAATAATGTTTGCTGTTTTAAAACTGTTCTTTTTCCCAAATTTTTTAAAAACGAATTTTGAAAATGATCAGTTAAGGGCTGACTATGTTCTTGAACAGCTGACTTTACAAGGCTCGGAGACATTATCTATAAAGGAGGATATGTAGATGACTGTACTGGATTTAGCCATGGTAAACTGGGCGAAGGCACAGTTTGCTTTAACAGCCATGTATCACTGGTTGTTTGTACCATTGACTCTTGGTCTTTCATTTCTTGTCGCCTTTATGGAGACAGTATATGTACGTACTGGAGATGAAAGATGGCGTTCAATCACAAAGTTTTGGATGACGCTATTTGGTATCAATTTTGCCATTGGTGTAGCAACAGGTATCATCCTCGAGTTTGAGTTTGGCACAAACTGGTCGAACTATTCGTGGATGGTGGGTGATATTTTTGGTGCTCCGCTAGCTGTAGAAGGAATAGTTGCCTTTTTCCTTGAGGCTACCTTTTTTGCAGTTATGTTTTTCGGCTGGGACAGGGTCTCCAAGGGGTTTCATCTTTTCTCTACCTGGATGGTCGCCATTGGTTCAAATCTTTCAGCACTCTGGATTCTCGTGGCTAATAGCTGGATGCAGTATCCAGTAGGGATGAATTTCAATCCGAACTCTGCACGATTTGAAATGCAAAATTTCTGGGAAGTATTGATGTCACCTGTGGCCATTGCGAAGTTTACCCATACGACGACATCCAGTTTTATTGTAGGATCTCTCTTTGTCATAGCGGTCGCTTCCTGGTACCTGCTCAAAGGACGCCACGTTGAGATGGCGAAAAGATCAATAATTGTTGCCTCGGTTTTTGGTCTGCTTTCCTGGGGGATGACAGCAATAACCGGAGATCAATCAGCAGTCGTCAACGCAGAAACCCAGCCAATGAAACTGGCAACCTATGAAGGCCTCTATAAAGGAACAAAGAATGCCGGCATCGTCGCTTTTGGTATCCTTAACCATGATAAAGAGCCGGGAGACACTTCTGATCCTTTCCGATTTAAGCTGAAAATACCATCAATGCTTTCACTACTGGCGAAGCATGACTCAAATGCCTTTGTTCCCGGAATCGAGGATCTCGTCTGGGGAAATGAGACTGAAAACATTGTCGGTGTAGATGACAAAATGAAACGCGGACAGCAGGCGATAAAAGATCTGGCTGCGTATAAAGAAGCAAAAAAGAATGATGACACTCAGGGCGCAGATCTTTATCTCACCCGTTTTAATGTTAATAGTGATTATCTTGGCTACGGGTATCTAAAAAATCCTGAAGACAGCATACCTCCGGTTGAATCGACATTCTATTCTTTTCATATCATGGTAATACTGGCGGCATTTTTTCTCTTTATTTTCATCGCCTATCTTTATACCTCCATCAAGGATACCATTGAGCCCAAGAAGCTGCTGCTTCGAGCCGGTTTTTTCTCATTCTTCCTGGCCATGTTTGCTTCCCAGGCCGGCTGGATTGTAGCGGAGGTGGGCAGGCAGCCCTGGATTATCCAGGATATGATGCCAGTTCACATTGGTGCTTCGAATATTTCCGCAGGCAATGTTCAAACGACATTTTTCATGTTTGCCGTGATCTTTACTCTGCTGCTGCTTGCTGAGATCACTATTATGGTGAAACAGATCAAAAAAGGACCGGAGGGAGTATAAAATGATAGGAAGTCTTGATCTTGTGATATTACAACAGATATGGTGGCTACTAGCCTCTGTGGTGGGCTCCCTCTTCCTCTTTCTTACCTTTGTTCAGGGAGGACAGAGTCTGCTCTGGCAGGTCGCTAAAACCGATACCGAAAAATCGCTGGTGATCAATTCCCTTGGCCGTAAATGGGAACTTACCTTTACCACCCTGGTGCTTTTTGGCGGTGCGCTTTTTGCGGCATTCCCCAAATTTTATGCCACCAGTTTTGGCGGTGCGTACTGGGTTTGGATTTTGATCCTCTTCACCTTCATCGTCCAGGCCGTAAGCTATGAATTTAGAAAGAAGCCGGGTAATCTTTTCGGTGCCTGGACCTACGAACTTTTTCTGTTCATCAATGGTTCCGTTGGTATTCTTCTTATCGGCGCTGCAGTTGGCACATTTTTCACCGGCTCCAATTTCACCCTCAATGAGTACAATCAGGTTACCTGGACCAATCCACTGAGAGGTCTTGAGGCTGCTTTTTCAGTTTTCAATCTTAGTTTAGGGCTCTTTCTGGTTTTTAATGCCAGGGTTCTTGGCTCCATGTACCTTGTCAACAACATTGATTTTTCTGCTCTGCCTGAATTTGAAAAAAGGCTGCGAAAGGCCTGCTTTGTCAACCTTCTCTGTGCACTGCCATTTTTACTGTATGTACTCGTAACCCTTCTGGTTATGAAAGGTTATAATGTAGACGCTGAAGGAACGGTCAGCCTGGTTGCCAATAAATACCTGCATAATTTGCTGGCAATGCCCCATGTAGTGGTGCTGTTATTGGCTGGATTACTTCTTGTTGTCTGGGGAGTAATAATTACTGGCTTGAAGACCAGCACAAAGGGAATTTGGTTTGGCGGACTGGGAACGGTATTTGTTGGTCTCGCTGTCTTCTTTCTGGCCGGATACAACAACACACCATTTTATCCGTCCAATGCTGAGCCGCAGTCTAGCCTGACTATCTATAACGCTTCGTCAACCCACTACACGTTGACTGTAATGACCTACGTTGCTTTGGTTATTCCTCTTGTCCTCGCCTATATTGCCTACGTATGGAAACTTATGGATGCAAAAAAGGTGGGAATGGATGATGCCAGCGGAGACAAGGCGTATTAAGGGCAATTTTAAAGGTCCCTCAGTGGGTGCCAAGGAGATTTTATATGGAAACTTTTATTCTCATAGGCTGGCCAGTGCTGATCTTTCTGTCTTATAAAGTGGCGGTATATGCTCTTGCCAAGGCTGGAAAGCTATAGAATACAATATTTTATTGCGTATATCTCAGTGTGCCGCGGATATGTTCTGCGGTACACTTTTTTTGTCACACAATTAAGATCAGTCACAAAGAGACGAGAACAACGATATTCTCCGACACGTTCGGATACCAAGAAGACAGCTTATCTTGAATATAATACTACTCGATTTCGACCGGACTCTTTCGCTTTATAAAGAGCTTCGTCAGCCATCATCAGGAACCTGTCGGGATTTTCAGGTTTATGGTCCTGTAGAGAGGCAACCCCTAAACTGACAGTAACCTGCAATTCCGCCTCACCATCATTATAATAATAGCCCTCTGCCTTTTTTCGGATTTCTTCTGCAGTTGACAGGCAATCTGCAAGATTTGTGTTTGGGAGTAGTAGCACAAATTCTTCGCCACCATATCGGGCGGTTATGTCCGTATCCCTTCTGCAGGACAGGACGATTTTGGCGAAATCTGCCAAAACCAGATCGCCAAAGGCGTGTCCAAAGTCATCGTTTACTCTTTTAAAATAGTCAAGATCCATAAGGATACAACAGAGATCTTCATCGGTATTCTTGCAGTAAGTGAAGCATGATGTAAGTTTCCTGGTAAAATATCCTCTGTTATGTGTACCGGTCAGGCTGTCATGGTCGGCATAATACTTCAGTTTGTTGTTGAGCTGTACCAAGTCGTTGACGTATTTTCTATTGCGCAAATGAGTGACAATTCTCGCCCTGAACTCTTCTTCAATAAAAGGTTTGTGCAGGTAATCACTGGCTCCAACCTTAAAAAAACCTAGAACGGCATCCTTGGTGTCAATGGTGCTGATAAAAAAGATGGGAACCTGTTCCAGTGATTCGAAGCTTCTCAGGGTACGGCATAATTCTTCACCACTCATTCCCGGCATCAGGTAATCGGTAATGACTATATCAATGGAAAAATTAATATTCTTAACGATATCGAGAGCCTCCTGCCCGTTGGACGCCTCGTAAATCGTCAAGCCGTGTCTGGCAAGAATATTGCGGACTATGCGGCGAATAACTGGAGAATCTTCAGCGATCAGGGCGTTCATGTCACCGAACTGTTCCTGGGACCGGAGGATGTTGTTCACCGTGGCTATGACTTTTCCGGGTGAAAAAGGTTTGCCTATAAAATCGATTACCTCAAGTGTATAACCTCGCTCTCTGTTTTCCAGGGTATCATTGGCAGAGACAAAAATCATCGGAATTTTGGCAAGGAGTTGTTTGCGTTCGTCCTTCTCCATTGCGTTTGCCCGTATTTTCTCGCACAGCTCGAAGCCGTTCATTTTCGGCATATCGATATCAAGGGTGATGAGATCGGGCGGAGGATTACTCCATTCAAGTATGGCCAGAGCTTCCATGCCGTTTTTCGCCAAAATCACTTCATAATCGGCCTTGGCTAGCTCACGTTGCATGATTCTTCGAATGGTCGCTGAATCATCCACGACCATAATTGTCATATCTGGCATAAATTGACTCAATTATGTTTAAAAGTTATTCTCATTTCATCATAGAAGTCCGTAAAATTCAAATAAAATAGTTTCCAGCACAGTTTTCTGTCGGTCGATGATTCTGTCGGAGAAAAGTTCCTTTTTATTGCCTTTATTATCCAGGGCGTTGCCTCAGTGATATACTGCAAACCCATAATAATGAGAAGAATGGTCGCAACGGGCAGGGCTACAGGGTAAAAAATTGTGAGCAGTTGTTTTTCAAGGAACAAACCGTACCTGGCGTAAAGTATACGTTATGCCAAACAACAAAGTGAAATTATATTATAATTCGAATACAGCTTTGATTTTTCAGGAAATGTTGGGGCTAATATGCAAAACTAGATGGCCCTCCTCTAAAAGTCAATATCTTTTGCTCGGAAAACATCATTGAGTTTGATACAGAAAAAGTTAAAAAAGTTGAATAAAGTCCTTTTATAAAGCTGTCTTTTTGCAAAAGGCTCTCTAATTACACTATTTCATCTTGATCTTTTGTGGAATCGAATTATCAAAGTAGGTACATTCTCTATTCCTGTACCTGGAAACTGAAATAAAATTGATCCGAGTGGCGCCCAGAAACGCATTTTTAAAGGGGGTGGAACAATTTTATGAGGAGTTGTTTAAATATATTTGTTATAATGCCGATATTTCAGTATCGGAAAAAATATTTCAAGATGCTGCCACCAAGGTATTCCCCGATCTTAAGGAATACCGGAGAAAGTCCAGTGTATAAAATTCAACTGCTGCTTATGAGCAATGAATGTTCATAGTCTACCATAATTGCGTATTAATATGTTTCGATTTGCCGTACTGCTGTGTTCGCTCCTCCTCTTTCCCGTATGTGGAAATGCCAAGAAATCTCAATACGATATAGCGTATATATGGGACTCCGATCTTGAAAGTGTCCTCGACTATCAAGAAGAGCTCGAAACGGTCTTAGGTCCTGAAGCTGCCCTCCGTCTGCGCATTGTCAAGCGGTCGAAAGGAGATTTCGGAATCATTTACGATATGAATGGAACAGCCCTTTCCACAGCCCGTTTGATGGTGAAGCAAAGTGTCCTCCTGCGTGATGCAGGAATGGCTGAGTGCTTCGCCTTGGGGGATACAGGATACTTTGAGCTTTTTAATGTCAGTTATGCTCTGGGGCCAAATCTTGACGCTATGGAAAAACTGTATGCAAAAGTCTATTCATATCTCGGTAGTGAGGTGGGTAAGAATCTCTTTATTGAAAAAACCAATCAGGACAACTATACCCTGATCTATCGTCGTCGGGATGATCGTATTTCCACCTATCTGGTTGCCCGAAAACATGCGCGAATCCTGAAAAAAATTAAGCTGCGAACATCAATCACCCCGGAAAGAAACAATCCTGTGGTTTATGGAGAGTCCAGTCATCTGGATGATACGGTCGTTTCTGAACCGGTTGTAGTGGAAAAAGAAGAGAAGACAGCGGCCGAGACCGTCGTTATCAGCACCGTTGCCAAAGAGGCCGTTAAAGAGAAAAAGAAAGCGGTTTTGCCGGTGATAAAGGCCCCACAGGATCAGTTTGAGGCACCCATCGAAGGAGAGATCGAATCATACATTAAGGAACTGCGACGTGAGGGAAAGCTTGCTCGGGACGAGATAACAGGATGGATTGTTTACGACCTGACCACGGGAAAGTCCCTTGTCGATATAAATGCCGACCAGGTATTTCAGGCTGCCAGCATGATCAAACCTTTTGTAGCACTCGCTTTTTTTCATCAAGTTAAGGAAGGCAAACTTGTCTATGGCCAGAAAAGCAGACGTAATATGGAGCGGATGATCCAGCGCAGTGATAACAGAGCAACCAACTGGGTTATGCGCATGGCAGGGGGGCCCGCGAAGTGCGAAGCCATATTAAGAAAGCACTATAATCACATTTTTCAGAAAACGGCTATCAACGAATACATTCCCGCGGGCGGCAAAACCTATAAAAACAGTGCGGTATTGTCAGATTATATTAGATTCTTACAGGCACTCTGGCATAACAAGCTGCCCTATGGCAAGGAAATACGCCGTTTGATGTCCCTGCCAGGCCGCGACCGACTCTATGATGGGACTCCAATCCCTGAGGGTACGCTGGTGTATAACAAAACCGGGTCGACGGCACACCTTTGCGGTGATATGGGCATTCTGGTACCAAAGGGTAAAAACGGTAAACGTTATCCATATGCTTTGGCCGCAGTGATTCAGCGCTCTTCACGTCCTAAGAATTACGGGCAATGGATGCTTACCCGGGGAAATGTTATCAGGCAGGTATCAACGCTGGTTTATGAAGAGATGAAAAAACAGCACAAGCTGATGTAATTTGCAGCTTAAACGAGTCATTGTTCTTTTTATATTTCTGCTTGATACTTTCACCAGGCTCAATGAATATCTTCCAGAGCGTGTTCGTGGATGTATTTTTCAAAGTTGGTTCGCAATTGGCCTATTTGCAGTGCCAGCGACAAACATCTATCCTCTTCAAGACAGGAGTCTGCTTCATTATCTTCAACAAAGGTCCGTAAATGCTGGCGCCCCTGATGAAAATCAACTGCCCATGCTTTAGCCTTGTTGTCAAATTCAACATCAAAGTTTATTCCACAAACTCCTATATCGGGATGTACCTTTTCTATCTTTTTGCATAGCTCTTCTTTGGTAACCATTTTATCACCTGAATTTGTTTGTTATCTGTTTTGAGCAGAGAAAAAATCTCCGCTCTTTTGCATATACATTAGGTATTCAGCAGGTGAAACTCAAGTTGGCTGAGCATTTAGAGTGATAGTGTATTTATAGGAAAATGAAGGCGTTTAATGACTGTTGTTGCTGCAGATATCGGTAATAACAGAGGTAATACTAAAATAAAAGCTTAAAAAAATACCATAGAATATGCAGTGAGATGAGTGCGTAAATACCGGCCATGACATCGTCCATCATGATGCCGATTCCACCGTGAATATGGGTATCAAACCAGGAGACCGGAAAGGGTTTTGTTATATCGAAAAGGCGGAAGAGAGCAAGACCAAGCAGCCAGGCCGCGGGATGGGCTGGTGCCAAAGTCAGGGTAATAAACATGCCGACAATTTCATCGATAACAATTGACCCGGCATCAGGCCGATCAAGTATTTTTTCGGCCGAGCCGGCAGCAAAAAAGCCAATCACGAACGCAGCAGCGGTGATGGCGAGATAGGTGAGGAGAGATACCTCTTTAAAGAGCAGCCAGAGGAAAAGGCCGGCAACGGAGCCCCATGTTCCTGGCGCCTTGGGAATGTTACCTATATAGCAGCCTGTGGCAATGGCCATGATCAAGCGGTTCATCTATCTGCGCCCCTGCCTTTAACATGGTCGTAAACCCGTTGAAGAGGTACATCATTTTCCAAGGCGACTCTTCGGCACTCCTCATACTCAGGATAGAGCACTTCACCTCGCGGGGTGACTACCTTCTTGGCAGCGAGTTTTCCCCATGGTGTCTCGAGTTCAACATGTTCTCGCGGCAGTGTATGACGCTCTTCGCGGCGGTGTCTCAAACCAATTGAAGTGGTTTCACAAAAAATTATCTCACGCAGGTCAATTGAGAGATGTAATGGCGAGATAACCTGAAGCATAAAGCCTGATCTGCCCTTTTTCATCTGTATCGGTGTGACACTGACATCAAGTGCCCCGTGGGAGAGAAGGAGTTCAAAGAGATAGGGGAAAATTTCGGGTGAGCAGTCGTCGAGATTGGTTTCCAGAACCTCAACCTCCTGATGTTCCTGGGCGTTAACCGGCTTGCCGACAATAAGCCGGAACAGGTTGGGTTGGTTATCGCCTAACGTGTGGCTGCCGGCTCCATATCCGCTTGCATCAATTTTCATTGGCGGCATATTACCGAAATCATCTGCCAGTACCTTCAGAAGGGCTGCGCCCGTTGGTGTGACCAGCTCTTTGTCAACTTCAACGCCATAGCAGGGAACACCACCAAGAATTTCCAGAACAGCAGGAGCGGGTAGCGGAAGAGTTCCGTGAGCACATTTGACAAAACCCCTTGGACAGGGAACGGGTGCTGCAACCAAACGGTCTACACCAAAATAATGCAGACCTGCAACGGTGCCGACGATATCTATAATGGTGTCAACAGCACCAATTTCATGGAAGTGAATCTTTTCAATTTCAGTGTTGTGCACTTTGGCTTCTGCTCGTGCAAGTTCGGTGAAAATTTCCAGGGATGTGGCAATGATATGGTCATCGAGTCTAGATTCTTCAAGAATGTTACTGATTGAATGGAGATGACGGAGACTCTGCTGACCATTAGATTCGATATCGACTTTACAAGAGCTGATGCCGCATATGGTGGTTGAAGAGACGGTGAGACTGAACTCACCGATGTTTAGTTTATTCAGTTCCTGGCGCAGGAACGTCTCCGGGAGTCCGCATTGAAGAAGGGCGCCTAGAAACATATCACCGCTGACCCCTGAAAAACAGTCTGCGTAGGCAATGCGCGAGGGAGTTGTCATGATGGTTGTGTACTTGAAAAGCGGCTGCCGATTGGTACCTGGTGACCGCAAAGAAATGCTTCGACAGTCAGTCTCTTTTTACCTTCCGGCTGCAGTTCGCCAATGAGTAGAGCCTTATTGCCGGTGGCAATGAGAAGTCCATCGCGGTCAGCGAGCAGCACGGTGCCAACAGGGACATCACTGTTCTTGTGGATAACCCTGGGGGAGAAAAGCCGATATCGTTTCCCATCCAGATAGGTATATGCACTCGGCCAGGGATCAAGGCCACGGATCAGGCACTGAAGTTCTTCAGCCGATTTACTCCAGTCGATGAGGCCCATCTCTTTTTTAAGAGGCGGGGCCAAGGTGGCGTTGTTATGATCTTGTTTCTGAGGGGGCAGATCGTTGTTTTGCAGCCTGTCCAGTGCCGACACCAATGTTTCTGCGCCTAGAGAGGCGAGCTTGTCAAACAGGGTACCCGCGGTTTCGTCATCGTCAACATCAATTGCCGCAGGTAGAAGAATGTCACCGGTGTCCATACCTTCATCCATCTGCATTATTGTCACCCCGGCTGAGCTGTCACCGTTGATAATGGCCCACTGTATCGGCGCAGCACCCCTGTGCTTGGGCAGCAAGGATCCGTGTACATTAATACAACCGAGCGGCGTCAGAGTTAAAATGCTTGTTGGCAGTATCCTGCCATATGCTACCACAACAATCAGATCGGGATGATAACTCCTCATTTCATCCAGAAATTCTTCTGTCCTGATTTGAGTGGGCTGGAGGACAGGGATACCTGCTTTCTCGGCAACTTCTTTTACCGGTGGTGCTGCCAGTTTTTTCCCCCTGCCTTTTTTCTTGTCGGGTTGGGTAACAACGGCCACCACCTGATGTTTGCTGTGCAATAATTGAGAAAGCGATGGTACCGCAAAATCAGGTGTACCCATATAGATTATACGATAGCCATCCATATTTATGCGGAAACCTTGGTGTTTGAGAGGAGCTTTTTCATTCTCTTCTTATACAGATTTCTTTTCAGCGGAGTAAGGTGGTCAATGAAAAGTATGCCGTTAAGGTGATCTATCTCATGCTGAAGTACCACGGCAAACCGATCTTCTGCCTCTATTTCATGAGTCTTGCCGTCTTCATCCTGGTAGGTGAGAGATATCTTCTTGAAACGCTTAACATTGGCGGTCAAGTCCGGTACGCTGAGACACCCCTCTTCATCAACCTGACTTCCTTCACTGTCAGTGATTTGCGGGTTAATGACAGCCATATACTCTCTATTCTCTTTGTCAATACTGGTGTCAACGATCAAAAGTTGTAATGATTCACCAATCTGAGGTGCGGCCAGACCGATACCGGGGGCATCGTACATTGTGTCAGCCATGTCTTCTATCAGCGTTTTGAGTTCCGGGGTGAATTCCTCTATTTTTTTGCCAGTTTGACGAAGAACAGGTTCTGGATATTGATATATTTTACGTATGCTCATTTTTCGTTTGTCTGTTAAATAAATCTGTTAAATGAAGTGGCGCGTTACTCTACCATAGAGTATACAATTGTGCTATCTTCATCAAAGTGCAAGTAAAACATGGCTTCGTCGTCAAAACTCTTGGTCCATTTGATGGTTGTCTGGATGGTTGATCATTGGGACTCTGTTTTCTTTTCCAGGTGTTGGGCAAATATACAGGAAAGAGCAGAGGCAAAGAATTGCACCGAGGCATAATGTATGAATTATTAACTCATGAACAACAGGGTGAAAAACCTATGGAAATAGTACTAATTGTGTCCAGCTACCTTATCGGAGCGATCCCTTTTGGTTTGGTTGTTGGTAAATTTGCAGGAGTCGATGTTCGTCAACACGGCAGTAGAAATATTGGAGCCACCAATGTCAACAGGACTCTTGGGAAAAAGTACGGTGCTATAACGCTGGTTCTTGATGTCTGCAAAGGGCTTCTGCCGATAGCTACTGCAGCAGCTGTACTTGGAGACTCTGCGCATGCTGTCCTTATTGCCTGTGGTTGTGGTGTTATTGCTGTAGTTGGCCATATGTTTCCGGTGTATCTTGGGTTCAAGGGGGGCAAGGGGGTGGCAACCGGTCTGGGAGTTTTTCTCTATTTATCTCCGCTGGCCATCGGTATCAGTCTCCTGGTGTTCATAGGTGTGGTCGCTATTTCAGGTTTTGTTTCCGCAGGCTCTTTGTTGGCTTCGGGACTTTTTCCACTCTGGCTTTATCTGCTGGGGGCAAACAAAGAACTTATAATTACCGCAGCTGTCATTGCCGTGTTGATATGGATAAAACACCATGAAAATATAGGGAGATTGCTGCAGGGTAAAGAAAAAAGCTGGAAGAAAAAATAGTCTATCGAGCCTCTTGCAAAACTGTCTTTTTGATCAAACTTTGAGTTATGTTCGAAAATTTATCCTCTGAATATCAATGGTATGCCTGTGGTAAGATTTTTCGCATTCCCTGATGTTGAACAAAAAGCCTGATTTTGCAAAAAGCTCTCTCAAAAGCAAAAAGAAAAAATTTTATGGATCATTGAGTGAATATCCGTACAATGATTAATAGAGTTACTAATATGGACATAGGTGTTTCAGGTACATTTTGGAGGGAAATATGAAGGCAATCAAGGTGCATGCTTTTGGCGGGCCTGAAGTGATGCAGCTACTTGAAGTGGATATTCCCGAGCCGGGTGATGAGGATGTACTTGTTCATGTAGAGGCCATTGGGGTAAATCCGGTGGATACCTATATTCGCGCAGGGAAATATCCTGTTCTGCCACAGTTACCGTTTGTTCCAGGAAAAGACGTTGGTGGAAAGATCGTCAAGGTCGGTGAAGGGGTGACAAAATGGAAAGAGGGTGACCGCATCTACAGCGCTGGCACACTGACCGGTGCATATGCCGAATACACTGTTTGTAACCAGTCCCAGATTTTTTCATTACCAGAGAATATGAATTATAGCCAGGGTGCGGCCATGGGCGTTCCTGGTGCAGCTGCCTGGCGTGCCCTGTTTACCAGAGCCCGGGCAGTTCAAGGAGAAAAGGTGCTTGTTCATGGTGCCAGCGGGAGTGTCGGTATGATTGCCATTCAGCTAGCTGTCTCTGCTGGTCTGGAGGTTCACGGAACAGCCGGAACGGATCAGGGACTGGTGAAAATTCGCAGGGCCGGAGCAAAAAAGGCCTACAATCATCGCAACCCTGATTATCTGAAGGAGATTGCTCAGGATCTGGGAGATCGTGGCTATGATATTATTCTGGAAATGCTTGCCAACGTTAATCTTGTAAATGACCTGAGCTTGCTTGGTGTTCGCGGACGAGTGGTAATCATTGGCAGTCGAGGAGAAATCACCATTGATCCTCGGGCTACCATGGCGAAGGAGACGGAGATTCTTGGGATGTCGTTGTTCAACAGCTCCGAAGAGGAGATGAAAGAGGCGCATGTTGGTCTCTATCGGCAGATGAATGCCGGACGTCTCGTACCTGAAATTGCCATGACTCTTTCCCTGGCAGATGTAGCGCAGGCTCATATGCGTATATTGGAATCGGGTAATTGTGGAAAAATAATCCTTTTGCCCAGGTAACATTCTGATTGCCGAAAACGTGGATACATAGTAATCGGAGAATTCTGTGACCAGCCTGGGGTAGCGCGACTCATATGTCGGTTGTTTTTATGCATTTTGTCTAAATGATGACGGAATCATATAGTAGAAGTTGATAAATGTTAAGAACCAACCCTGTCTTAAAGACTGCTAATGGAGAAATAATGTTTTCGTTACGAATAGTGAAACAAGCATTTATATATCTTGCTTTTGCCCTGGTGATGTCTGGTTGTTCCAGCACGTATTATACAGCCATGGAAAAGGTGGGAATTCATAAACGTGATATCATGGTTTCACGGGTGGAAAAAGCCCGGGATTCGCAGGAGGATGCTCAGGAGCAGTTTAAATCAGCACTGGAGCAGTTTAACTCGGTTGTTTCCCTTAAGGAAAGCAACTTGAAAAAGGCGTATGACAAGCTGAACGACGAATATGAAGACAGTAAAGCTGCTGCCGAAGATGTTTCCATGAGAATTGAAAAGGTTGAAGAAGTTTCAGAAGCACTTTTCGAAGAGTGGGAAAAGGAACTTGACCTCTACGAAAATAAGGCGTTGAAGAGAAGCAGTGCGGCGCAGCTGCGTAAAACCAAGTCCCGTTATCGTGAGTTGTTGGTCAATCTGCATCGGGCCGAGGACAGTATGGCACCGGTGTTAAAAATCTTTCGAGACAATGTTTTATTTCTTAAGCACAACCTCAACGCCCAGGCCATCGGCTCTCTGCAGGGGGAATTTGCTCAGTTACAGGGTGAAATAAAAGTGCTGGTCCAAAGAATGAATGTTGCTATCGAATCTTCCAATTCCTTTATTGCTGAAATCAAGAGGTGATCTTTTTACTGAGAGGACAAGAGGCTGCAGAGGTGGATGAGGGATACATACCGGCGCAGCGGTAGTAGAATGATCTTTACTGAGAATTTTTGTTTTAGAGAATAATCATGAAAGAATTGAGCGAACTGGATCTCCCCGGCGATAGAAGCTATACCGAGGACCACGAGTGGGCCATGGAAGAGGGCAAAACGGTTAAGATCGGGATAAGTGATTATGCCCAGGATCAGCTTGGAGATATCGTTTTTGTTGAAATGCCCGAAGAGGGAGACACATTTTCCCAAGGTGATGAGTTCGGTACACTGGAGTCTGTCAAAGCGGTATCTGAATTGTATATTCCTTTGAGCGGTACAGTCGTCGCAGTCAATGAAGATCTTGAAGATCAGCCGGAGCTTCTCAATGAAGATCCCAATGAAAACTGGATTATTATCATTGAACCATCCGATCTCTCCGAGATGGAAGAACTTTTGAGCAGCGCCACTTACCTTGATATGTTGCGAGACTGACAGTGTGTTTCAGTTGGTCTCGTCAGCGTAATGTTTGGCCATGCAGTCCGGGCATATACTGTGGCTGAACTTTGCCATAGTATGGCTCTCTATATATTTTTCCAGTCGGTGCCAGGCTTCATCGTCACTGCGAATACCGTGACAGTGCATGCAGATCGGTAGAATACCCTGCAGGGTGTCGACGTGCTCCAAAGCTTGACGAAGCTCATCAACGGTTGAGGACAGAGACTCTTGAACCCGGACCATTCTCTCAGCCACCCGGATTCGGGCTCTCAACTCATTTTCGTTAAAAGGTTTGGTGATGTAATCGTCCGCACCTGCATCAAGGCCATGAACAATATCGTCGGTTGTGTCTCTACCGGTGAGCATGATGATATACATAGGGGTGTCCCTGTCAAGCTCACGTATTTTCTGGCATAACTCCAGACCATCCAGCTTCGGCATTTCCCAGTCCAGAACAGCAATCTGGATGTGGTCGGTGGTATTTATTTTATCCCATGCTTCACTGCCGTCTTCTGCAGTTATGACCGTATATTTCCATTTCTCCAAGACAACCTGAAGCATTAAGCGTGAGGTGTAGTCATCTTCCGCAAGTAGTATTTTCATGGCTATGCCTATTCCGGAGTGCTTTTGTTGAATATCTGAGATTTCATACCCGCTGGAAACCGGGTTTTTCCAGATTCGAAAAATTCTTTCATTCTCTCTTTACCATATCAGGTGCAGTGATAAAAGAAAAACGCAAAAAAAAGCTATCAATGCACTCTTTTCCAGCTGACACCCTTTTCTGACCCCGATTCACATGTTGCCAAAAAAAGAAAAGAGAATTACCGGTGTTAACCATTAGTGCCTTACTCCTGAAAAGCTGTCAACAAAACAAGAAACTGGAGACATTTTTGAAACAATAAAACTATTTCGGCAACCACAGTCGCTTTAAGACGATTGGAGGGATAGAAAATTGAGAAACATCCAAGGAGCAAAGAATGAATGTATTTGCGGGATCTCAAAAATATGTGCTTGATGATGAACTTTCTAAAATTGTCAATATCTCCATGGCGCTGGAGATGCCTCTTCTATTAAAGGGAGAACCAGGAACCGGAAAAACCATGCTTGCTCATGCCGTGGCCGACAGTCTGGAGATGGAGCTGATCGTACTCAACGTCAAATCCAATATGAAGCTGATTGAAGCACTCTATCAGTACGACACTCTCACCAGGCTGAATGATAGCCGCTTCGGGGATTCAAAACGAGATGTCAGCGAGATCAATGACTATATTCGTATGGGTAAGATCGGCCAGGCCTTTGTCGCCGCTAAGCGCTGTGTCCTTCTGATAGACGAGATTGACAAGGCGGAGACGGAGTTCCAGGATGATATGCTTGATGTTCTCGACCAGATGGAATTCGATATCCTGGAAACAGATGAAAAAATCAAGGCGCGGCATAGACCGGTGATGATCATTACCTCTAATGCCAAGAAGGATCTCTCCGATCCTTTCCTTGGCCGCTGCAATTTCCACCATATCGCATTCCCTGAGCCAAAGATGATGCGCAAGATAGTCAAGGCTCATTTTGGTGATCTCTCTGATCTATTGGCCACTAATGCCATTGACGCCTTCTACGGACTGAGAGATGTCGAAGATATTGAGAAAAAACCTGCCACCCGTGAGCTGCTCAACTGGATACGTGCACTGCAGGCTGACCCTGATTTTAAAAGTGGAGAGAGACTTACCCAGGAAATACCATACCTTGGGGTTCTTTTTAAGAAAAGTGGCGACTATCAGAGAGCCGCCGGCACCATGATGAAAAAACGGTTTTTCAGATAGACCATGTTTATCCAATTCTTCTATACCTTGAAAGAGGTCGGTATTCCGGTGAGTCCCACCTCGTTTCTCATCTTTCATAAAGCCATGGCCAAGGGGCTGGTGCGATCCGTAGAAGATTTCTACTTCACTGCTCGGACTGTTCTTGTTAAGAGCGAAAAATATTTTGATCTTTATGACCAGGTCTTCTCCCATATCTTCAAGGGAACCGCACTCGCTTCAACTAGCGAAGAGGAGCTTGACCTCCTGGCCATGAGCATGCTTGATGAGTGGTTGAAGAACCCTAAAGAGTTGGCTGCAAGTCTTGGTCTCGATGAAGATACGTTGAAAAAACTTACCCCGGATGAACTTCTTGAATATTTTAAACAGCGCCTCAAAGACCAGGAAGGTCGCCATGATGGAGGCTCCAAGTGGATTGGTACCGGGGGAACATCACCGGTTGGGCACTCCGGTTATCATCCAGGTGGTATGCGAATAGGCGGTGTATCCGGAGGCAAGAGTGCCATTAAGGTGGCGGGAGAGAGGCGTTACAAAGAGTACTCAATTGATGCCCCATTGACCCGGGCCGCCCTTGGAGAAGCCCTGAAAAGACTACGCAATCTGGTACCGCGCGGGACTCGGGACAAGATCGATGTCGACGGCAGCATCTACCAGACCATGAAAAATGGCGGTGAGATCGAGATTGTTTTTGAGAGAAGTGTGGTCGACAGGCTCAAGGTTATTTTGGCCATTGATAACGGTGGTTGGTCTATGGATCCACATGTCGAGGTGGTACAGACCCTGTTTTCCTATGCCCTGACCCAGTTCAAGGATGTGAAAACCTATTTTTTTCACAACACCATATATGATTTGCTCTGGGAGGATCCGGGAAGGTTCAAAAAACCGATAACTCTTGAGAAACTTGCCGGAAATGATCCGGATACCCGTCTCATCATTGTCGGCGATGCCAGTATGGCTCCATATGAACTCATGTCCACCGACGGCTCCATCTATGCTTTTGAGAGAAGCGGCAGGCCCAGTATTGAACGGCTGCAGTTTCTTGCCAAATCCTTTCCCCATAACGTCTGGCTGAATCCAGTGGGGAGCAGGAGCTGGGACTATACCAGGACAATTGGCGTGATACGGTCGATCTTCCCGATGTATGAACTGTCGCTTGACGGGCTGGAGCAGGCGGTTGTAAAACTTATGCAGAAGTAGGCGGTGAATTATCAACGTATTTTCTTTTTAATATCGACAATTGGAGTGCCGTCGAGAATATCAAGCCCTGCCACTTCTATTCTATTCTTCTTAACGGCAAGAACTTTTAATTCAGAAATTGCCAAAGGATTTGGTCGGACAGGGCTTCTGGTGGAGAAGACACCTCGGAGACCTCGGGACTCATCGCCGCGCGGATACACCTGGAGTATCTCCCGATTGGCCTTATGCAGCCAAAAAATAACGACAATGGTCTGTCCTTGCTCAATGCCCTCAAGTCCCCCTTGATAGTCAGAGTAAATCTCCAGCGTTCCGGTTCTGCTTGATTCATCGAAATTTTTTGGGGCTTCTTCAAGTTTTTGTATATCACCGTGCAGAACACCGATGAATTGAAGTGTGGGTTTGTCCATTGTGTTATTTGCCATTTTTTAACTCAGTTCATTGACACCGAGATATTCAAGTATGCTTAAAGCTGCCTGCCTGCCCTCGGCAATGGCGGTAACCACCAGATCCGAGCCACGAACAGTATCTCCTCCTGCGTAGATTTTCTCATTGGTCGTCTGGAATTTAAAAGGACCTTCCTGGCAGACCTTAATTCTTTGTCGTTCATCAAGTTCAACGCCATTTGCTGATAGCCATTCAGGAGGACTGGGCTTAAAGCCGAAGGCAATAATTATCGCATCTCCTTCGACAACATGCTCGGAGCCCGCAATCGGTTGTGGTGATCTCCGACCTTGAGCGTCGGCTTCACCCAGTTCGGTTTCAACAACCTTCACCCCGGTTACCTGGCCATCCTCCGACATGAGTTTTAAAGGCAGAAGATTCCAGAGGAACTGAACGCCTTCTTCCTTGGCATTTTTCACCTCCTTGGTCGATCCGGGCATATTGGCCTCGTCCCGGCGATAGGCACAACTGACCTCTGCCGCACCCTGGCGAATGGCGGTGCGCACGCAGTCCATTGCTGTATCACCACCTCCCAGTACCACCACCCGACGGTCTCTCAGGTCAATGAATTCCTGAATCGGCGGATAGCCCAGGAGCTTGCATGTATTGCCGATAAGATAAGGTAGAGCCTCATAGACCCCAGCCAACCCGCTACCGGCAAATTCTCCCATCATAGAGGTGTAGGTTCCGTTGCCGATAAAGACGGCATCAAAATCTTCAAGCAGGGTTTCGAAAGCGAGATCCTTACCAATTTCGGTGGAGAGGACAAACTCGATTCCCATGGCGTCAAAAATCTCACGACGGCGGACCATAACTTGTTTGTCCAGTTTGAAAGGCGGGATACCGAATGAAAGCAGACCGCCAATTTCCGGGTTCCTGTCATACACCACTGGTTTGACACCATTACGAACGAGTACATCTGCACAGCCGATACCAGCCGGGCCGGCCCCGACGACGGCAACCCGTTTGTCGGTCATTACCACACCGGACATATCCGGTCTCCAGCCCATCTCAAGGGCGGTTTCGGTGATATATGACTCGATATTGCCGATGGTTACGGCACCGAACTCATTATTGATTGTACAGGCTCCTTCACAGAGGCGTTCCTGCGGGCATATTTTGCCGCAGACCTCAGGCAGGCTGTTGGTCATATGGCTGAGTTCCACCGCCTCAATAATATGGCCTTCAAAGGCAAGCTTGAGCCAGTCGGGTATATAATTATGTACAGGGCATTTCCATTCGCAATAGGGATTACCGCATTCAATGCATCTGTCCGACTGCATTTGCACCTGGTTCTCGCTGAAACCGTGGTATATTTCATCAAAAAGTTTGACCCTTTTCTTCAAGCTTTTCTTCTGTGGTTCAAGTCGTTCAACTTCAATAAACTGATACACATTTTTACTCATGGTGATTCTCTCGTATAAGGCTATGCTGCTTCCGTCTGCATTTCCGAGATGGAACCATCCCGGTGGCCAAGAAGGCTCTTTATATCCGTTGCCCGTGGTTTGACCATTTTGAAACGCAGGCAGTAGTTGATAAAATCCTCAAGGAGGATTTCGGCAAATCCACTCCCGGTTTCCCGGTAATGTCTGCTGATGATGCCGCGCAGATGCTCTTGAAAAATGGCAAGTTTGGAGAGGGAGAGCACTTCAACAAGTTCGGGGTTGGTTCTCTTCTCTAACTGATTTTTCATGTCCAGCACATAGGCAAATCCGCCGGTCATTCCTGCGCCGAAATTGACCCCGGTGTCGCCAAGAATGGTGACAATGCCGCCAGTCATATATTCACAACCGTTATCGCCGATACCCTCCACCACAGCTTTGGCACCGGAATTTCGTACAGCAAAACGCTCGCCCGCCTTGCCCGCAGCATACAACCGGCCTCCGGTTGCACCATAGAGACAGGTGTTGCCGATAATGGTCGCCTCGTTGGATTTATAGGAGACCCCGGTTGGTGGTTTTACCACCAGCTTACCACCGGACATACCCTTGCCCACATAATCGTTTGCATCTCCGGTAAGGTAAAGATTCAGCCCTTTGCTGTTCCATACCCCGAAGCTCTGGCCGGCAGTCCCCATAAGTTCAATCTCAAGATCACCGCCTTTCATGCCACCCTGGCCATGCTCACGGGCGATAATGCCTGAAAGCCGGGCGCCCACGGACCTGTCGGTGTTACGGATGGTATACTGGCCACGGTCGCTACGGTTTTCCAACACTGCTTCAATATGTCTTTCGGCAAGCCTTGAATTGAGTTTTCCAGGGTCTTCTGGATTGTTTTCCTCGAGACAGTGGAGTGCCGTCTTCGTTGTGGGAGTTGGTGTCTCCAGCAGGCCGGAAAGATCAAGACTTTGTTGTTTTTCAGTTATACCGGAAAGACAATGAAGCAAATCCGTCCTGCCGATCAGATCGGTGAGTTTGGCGACACCGAGCTCAGCCATGAGCTGCCTCGTCTCCAAAGTGATAAACTTAAAATAGTTCATCACCTTCTCCGGAATACCGCTGAAATGATTCTGGCGAAGTGTCTGGTCTTGGGTGGCAACACCGGTTGCGCAGTTGTTCAGATGACAGATACGCAGATGCTTACAGCCGAGAGCGATCAGCGGGGCCGTTCCAAAGCCGAAACTTTCAGCTCCAAGAATGGCTGCCTTAACTATGTCTGCCCCGGTTTTCAGGCCGCCGTCCACCTGGAGCCTCACCTTGTGACGCAGTCCGTTTTCCACCAGGGCATGGTGTGTTTCCACCAGTCCTATTTCCCAGGGACTTCCGGCATACTTCACCGAGGTCAGCGGGCTGGCGCCGGTTCCGCCGTCATATCCGGAAATGGTAATGAGATCGGCGTAGGCCTTCGTCACGCCGGTGGCGATGGTGCCAACACCTGGTTCCGATACCAGTTTCACTGAAACAAGAGCTTTCGGATTGATCTGTTTAAGATCAAATATCAACTGGGCCAGATCCTCTATGGAATAGATATCATGGTGCGGCGGGGGGGATATAAGGGCTATTCCGGGCAGAGCAAACCTGAGTCCGGCAATATGTGCCGAAACCTTATGTCCGGGAAGCTGGCCGCCCTCGCCGGGTTTGGCGCCCTGGGCCATTTTGATCTGGATTACTTCCGCATTCATCAGGTAGTGAGCGGTTACGCCGAATCTGCCGGAGGCAACCTGTTTTATTTTTGATGTTTTCTCGGTGTTAAATCTTGCAGGGTCTTCTCCGCCTTCACCTGAATTGGAGTTGCCACCCAGGCGGTTCATACCTATGGCCAGGGCTTCATGGGCCTCCGGGCTGAGCGCGCCAATGGACATGGCCGCGGAATCGAAGCGTTTATACATACTTTCAGGTGCTTCCACCTGCTCCAGGGGAATAGGTTTCCCGGAACCAGTCAGTGCCAGCATATCACGAAGACTGGAGATGGGCCTTGTATTAACACAGTCCGCATACAACTGATAATCGCTATACTCTCCTGTGTTCACTGCCTTCTGCAGCAGCAACACCACGTCCGGGTTATAGGCATGATATTCACCGCCATGGATATATTTGAGCAAACCACCCTGACCAAGGGGCAGGTGTCTTTTCCAGGCTGAGCGTGCAAGTTTGGCCTGATCCTTTTCAATGTCTGCAAAGCCTGCTCCGCCGATCCTGCTGACGCCTCCATAGAAGCAGAGCTTCACCACCTCGTCGTCCAGACCAAGCAACTCAAAGAGCTGGGCACAGCGGTAGGAAGCCACTGTGGAAATGCCCATTTTCGACATGATTTTAAGGATTCCCTTATTTATTCCTTTTCTATAGTTGTTGATTGCTTCGTGTTCATCGTCAAAAACATGGACGGCTGTCTGCCTGGCCAGAATTTCATAGGCCAGGAAGGGATAGATCGCGGTCGCTCCAAAACCCAGGAGCACGGCAAAATGGTGCGGGTCCCTGGCACTGGCCGTTTCCACCAGGATGTTGGCATCACAGCGGAGTTTATGATGAATCAGAGCCCGGTGTACGGCACCCACGGCCATGGGCATGGGAATTGGCAATTTTTCTTCGCCAATATCCCGATCACTGAGCACGATGAGAACGGTACCGTCTTTCGCTGCGGAAACAGCCTTTTCGCATAACTCTTCAATGGCCTTTCTCAGCCCCATCTCTTTAGGGTATTGCACCGAAAACAGGGTTGAGCGGTAATGGCCTTCTTCAAGCTCCAGGAGCTGTTGATACTCGCTGAAAAGAAGGATTGGAGAATCAAAAAGTACCCGGTTGGCATGACTGTGCGTTTCATTAAAAACATTCTGCTCACGGCCGATACAGGTGGCCAGCGACATTACATGGTTCTCACGCAATGAGTCGATGGGCGGGTTGGTGACCTGGGCAAATTTCTGACGGAAATAATCGTAGAGGATCCGTGGCTGATGGGAGAGCACTGCGATGGGAGTATCATCACCCATGGAGCCTACCGCTTCCTGCCCCTTCTCGCCAAGGACACGGATAACCTGATCAAGTTCTTCGCGGGAATAGCCAAACATCTTCAGATATATCCGCAGGCGGTCCGGATCGAGGTCGGCTCTTCCCCGCAGGTTATGTTCAACCTTGTTAAAGGATACAAGCCTGCGACTGTTCTTCTCCATCCATTGACGATATGGGTGTCTGCTCTTCAGGTCCCGGTCGATATCCCAGGAGGTCCAGAGACGGCCAGTGAGAGTGTCAAGCACCAGAAGTTCTCCAGGACCGACCCGTCCTTTGTCGATAACCTCGTCAGGTTCGTAATCCCAGATACCGACCTCGGAAGCAAGAGTGATCAGCTTGTCCCTGGTGATGACGTATCTGGCCGGGCGTAAACCGTTGCGATCAAGGCCACAGGCGGCATAGCGGCCGTCACTCATGACGATTCCTGCCGGCCCGTCCCAGGGTTCCATGTGCATCGAGTTAAAATCATAGAAGGCACGCAGGTCATCATCCATCTCCGGGTGGTTCTGCCATGCGGGCGGGATAAGGAGCCGGAAGGCGCGAAATATATCCATGCCACCTGCCAGCATCAACTCCAGCATATTGTCAAGACTGGAGGAGTCTGAACCGGTGGTGTTGACAAAGGGCGCGGCATCCTGCAAATCGGGGAGCACCGGTGAGCGGAACTTATAGGTTCTTGCTTCCGCCCATTGCCGGTTTCCGGTGATAGTATTTATTTCACCATTATGGGCGAGAAAACGGAAAGGCTGGGCAAGTTCCCAACGTGGCAGGGTGTTGGTGGAGAAGCGCTGGTGGAAGAGACAGATGGAGGCCTGCATGCGTAGATCGGCAAGGTCCGGGTAAAAACTGTTCAGGTCTAAAGGTCGACACAAGCCCTTATAGATAATGACCACATTGGAGAGTGACGCTATATAAAAATCAACATCATCGGTGATCCGTTTTTCGATGCGCCTCCGCACCATATAGAGTCTTCGCTCCAGGTCTTTCGAACCCCAGCCGCTCGGTCCGGTTACCATAACCTGGGCAATGGCAGGCATTGATGACAGTGCCACATCGCCAAGCACCTCCGAGTTGACAGGTACATCGCGCCATCCGGCCACGGTGAGGGTCTCGCTCTGCAACTCTTCATTGATGATATCAACAGCCTTTTCTCTCTTTTCCTTATCCTGTGAGAGAAAGATCATGCCAACACCATAGCGGTTGCCCAGGTTCCAGCCGTTTTCCCTGGCCAGAGCCTGAAAGAAGCTGTCCGGTTTCTGCATGAGTAATCCACAACCGTCGCCTGTCCGGCCATCAGCGGCTATTCCTCCCCGATGACTCATCCGGCTCAAAGCGCCTATTGCCGTGCGCACGATGCGATGACTTGCCTTCCCGGACATATGGGCAATAAGTCCGAATCCGCAATTATCCTTAATTTCATTTCTGTTATAAATTGGCATGGTAATCCTATACTGCATCTATGAATGAGGCTTACGACATATTAGCTGACTGGGTATATGATGCTACTATACCATCATATTTGCAAAAAGAAATTCAGAATAGTTCTCACTACTGGGAGACAGAGTCTTCAGGCAGCAAGAGCTATACTTGGTGGCGATCTCATGCAGGAAATCACCAAAGACCCCCTGGTTTCCTTTGCCGCTCCGCTTACCCGTTGGGATTCATATAAAGATTCACCGGTGGTTGGCTCGACCGCAGATTTTGTCCTTCATCTGGCAGGAATACCCAAAAGTGAACGTCTGTTTGGGCAAATTGACGAATCGGTGGTGGGGCAAAGGTTGCACTTGAGCTAGATGACACCTTTCGACCCGCCCATGGACATGGTTCCGCAGCCGGGGAATTTGAGGTTCATGAGCACCGGTTACGGGTGGTTGGAAAGTTGTCTTATACCGGAACCCCATGGAAAAGGCAATCATTGCCCTGTTGAAAGTGTCTGGGCAGTTCATGGCATGGGCAAAGGGCACCAAGATCATGATCATGAGTAGTGTCAAGGGGGCAAAAGGGTCAAGGGGCCTTTTAAAGTATGACCCCTTTGGTTCGTAGACCCCTTTGGTTTTCAGGCTTTATTAAGGATGATACGCTATCGGAGGTTGACTCATTCCCATAGTGTTGTTTGTCTTGTGAAATAAATGAATAAAAAAAGGTGAGAAACACCACAACAACCATTGCTACTATAAAATGTTTCAAATTTTCCGTTCTTTATACTTGTTTCTTACTCCACAAACAAAAAGTATTAGAGCATATTCCGGTGTGCATATATTTGTCTATCATTGTTCCAGCAATCTTCTCGCTAAACTATGAAGTTCCGAATTCGCCAGGGCAACGACTTTCTTTTTTACCGTTCTTGAGTAATATTCCTGCTCGGTTTTGGTTAGCTGTTCTCCATCCAGCTTTTTTTGAAAAAGCTCCTTTTGTTTCGGAGAGAAGACCTGCGACAGCGCGTACTCCAATGAAAACTCTTCATAACGGTCCTTGCGCCGTTTATCTCTTTCGACTTTTTGTTCGTAATAAAGCTTGAACAAACCTCTGACCCGCTCCGGATTAAAATCATAGTCTGATTTATTTATTGCTTTGTCATGGGCAAGGGCATTCCTAAAGGCTTTGACACGGTTCTTGTCATCGTTAGAAAACGTTTTTTTTAATGTACTCAGCCATGAAAAGGAGAGGTGGTAATATGCATAAACGGCTGCTGATAGTAAAACGAGCTGGTGGTACTGTTTTTTGTGCTCATCGGTGGAAAGCTGCTGTTCAACCTCTTCCGAGTCAAACAGGTATCGTTCTCCCGCATTGGCCAGAAGAACGGGAAAACCCTCCCAAAGCCGGGTGTCATTGCTCTTGACCACATCGGCCAGTGTTGTGTTTACTTCCAGTTCTTCATTTGGTTCAAACATTGGCAAGCCGAGTTTGGACAACCTTTTATAAAACGTATCCTCATTCATCATGATCACCGTTTCGTACTAATTCCAGGAAATGGTCTATATTGGGCCTCAATCGTTCTTCTCCGACATCAAAACTGATCATCTCCAGGAAGTGTGAGGTAAGTCTTTCTAGATCTAACGTATCTTTGTGCGCTTCTGCGAGCATCACGCAATCTTCAAAGTCGACTTTGGTACCGCGCATCAACTTGCTTGAGATTAAATCGTTGTCATTCAGTATGCCAATATAAATGCGTGATAACTCAGCAAACAATATGTGTTGACCTGCTTCCAAAGGAGACTCCAATAACTCCGTTGTATGAATGCTATTTCCCCGAAATATGTCGAAATGAAATATATCTCCTTTTCGTCGCCAGCCAGAAGATGTGACTTGCGTGTAACCCATTGCCGACAATTGCTTTGTCAAATAGTTATATTCCCTGATGTCGGGCACCATAAAATCGACATCTTTTGTCGAAGCCTTGACTCCTAGCAGAGTCATGGCAGTACCTCCACAAGCAATCAAATGGACTTTCTTCCGTAAGATACCATTCCATGCCCTCAGGTTGTCGAGGAGTTCATCTTTATCGAGTCTGTATTCAGATAGAACCATAAAACTAAATCTTTGAGTAAAAATATTAGCATTTTGTATTTATGCATGCAAAATATTGTATGAATTAATACAATATAATGTATTTAATTATACAAAATACAATTTTTGTCAAGTGAACTTTCTGTTGGACTATTTTGGGGCACGTTACTGTTTTTTTGGACGACCCGGCAGGCCGGGTCGCGTATCCTTCCCGGTTATTTCCTCAACAATTGTATAGAATTTGTCCGGACCAAAAGGGCGGCCGGTTCGTATTTTCTCTTCCAGTTGAAGGCTGAGGGCAGAGTCAGTTGATAAAAATTTACGCCAATCGGTAATGTCAGAGAATAAAGATGAATCGTTTATAAGAAGGCCAGAACTGACCTCACCGCAGTGAAAACCTGCACTGGACCATTTATAGTTCCAGGGAAACTTGACCAGTTTTGCTTTAACAGGATTTTGTTCAATATACCGAACCGAAGCAAGAAGATATCTGTCTGTGGAAACAGGACAGGAAGAAAATCGACCCTGAAAAAGAAAACCACGAACATTCTCTCTGAAATTAATCATCCGGGTGTAACGTCTGTGTGCCTCACCAATGGCTTTGGCCAGGCTGTCCTTTTTTTCCGGAATGGCCAGTAGATGAATATGATTGGTCATCAGGCAGTAGGCAAGATATCGCACTCCTGCTTTTTCAGACTGTTCTTGTAGGAGCTTGAGATATTCGTGCCTGTCAGCATCAGAGAAAAAGACATCCATGGACCGCACACCTCTTTGAACCACATGATGCGGATATCCTGGAACGACTATTCGTTAATTCTGGCCACGGTGTTAAGAGTAAATTATTAGGAGGTTTGATTAATAAAAAACGGTATTGTGTCCCCGGAATTTCCCAGCAAGGACATGATACTGTTGTAATGGCACAAGAAGCATATTTTAATGGTGACTGGAGTAAACGTGAGGTGTTTGATTTTCTGATGTTTGAAGTGCCGGGGGCAAGAGCTCAAGGTGCAGGTGTAATGGCTGGATTAATTGCCTTTGCGGCAACTAAGAGTTACAATAAGGCCACTGCTGCTGTAGTGGCTGTGGAAGCTGCATTAAGGCCAAAACCAGATCTAGTATTATCGATAGATCCAGGAGGAGTGAAAAAACCTTTAGGTCCATATGTCGGAGTAGAATTTGAAGCTACTGCCATTTTTGGTGTGGGGTGTGGGATTAAGGGGTCTGTCATTTTAGGCATGAATATTGAAGATTTAACAATTGGTACGTATTTGACCAAGAGTAAGGAAGTATTTGCACCAAGTCATGATACTGACTTTTCTGTAAACTTAGTAAGCCAAAGGACACCATTTCTTGGAAAGACATATGAAGCATCAATTGATGATACGACTGTCATCTTTGATGCTGACACAGGAGAACGGATCGGGTCGGCTACAGCAATCTTAAGTGCAAGCGATTGGCTTCCAAAGGAAATCAAATATTTAAAATATGGTGCATCTAAAACTTTGATGGAGACAATAGATGATAAAAAATTTAATCTTAAGGACCTTCTAGATGGAGTGCAATAAGTTCTTTGAGACATCTTTCAATGTGAATGGGTCGGTGACTCTTACTATTATCGTATCAATTTTATTAATATTTTTCTCTGCTTTTTTATATTTATTTAATCATAAGGGTTATTTGCTGACGGTTATGGGGCTATTCATTTGGTTAGCTGTTTTCGTATCCTATTTTTCAGAATATTTAGAGTTTGCTGAGGTATTGAAAAAAGGAGGTTATAGTATTTCCTGCGGTATAGTTAGTGTTATACAACGAGAGCCACCTTCTTCTGGACTTCCGCCAGATGATATTATCGAAGTTGGCGAGACCAAATTTGTTATTCACGGTAAGGGGAGAACTTCAGCTTATAATAAAACCATCGCAGTAGGTGGGGTTCTTGATGATGGAGTGATAGCGAGACTTGCACATTATAATGGTAGAATTCTTAGAGTAGAGACTTGTTCTGAACTGCCGACTTCATGTTCGGAATGAGGACCATAATTGTCCCGTGCTTTTTTCCCATCGTAATTTTTACCAAATTAGCCATCGTAAGATTTCGGCTGTTTTGGGCTCTTTTCCCACTTTACCGTCCAAATCGGGGTGGGTTTACGACGTTTCCGGCAAAACCATACATTTATCTCCTCGTAACACACTGATATGACGTAGTTAATTCAGTGCGGTTTTTCTCTATTTTTCGCTTCGCTCAAAACGGTTGGGTTTTTAAAGGCATGGGACAGCTCCACAATATCATCGTAATCTGATAAAAAAAGGGGAATGGCTATAGACCATCCCCCTCTCTGACGATATTGCATCGCCGTCCACCGGCTATCCCTCGGCGGGTTGCTCCCCAGCATTGCCCGCTTCCGTTTCACCGGATCTCTGATGCAGCTAATGCTGCAGATTTATAATGTTTTTCTCCATCCTCCAATGCGGCTGAATGAGCACGCTGTTGACATTGTCGATGTCGATGGTCCTCTTCTGTCTCCTCAGCGCTTCGACCATGCAGGAAAG
>JBNKDO010000042.1:0-16160 GCA_050288305.1 Desulfocapsaceae bacterium
CCCGTATCCATTCCGAACACGGAAGTTAAGCTCTTCAGCGCCGATGGTACTGCATGGGAGACTATGTGGGAGAGTAGGTCGCCGCCGAATCCTTTTAAAAACCCCTTAACCTCCTTGGTTAAGGGGTTTTTGCTTGTTTGAGAATCAGGTATACCTATTACCAGCGTTCAACTAAGCACAACTTCCGCATTTTTCAGGTTTAGATGATTTCTCTTCATCTCCCAGATTTTTATCGTTAATGAGAGAAACCAAATTTCTTGTTCCCTGCCTTACCAATTCTCGACACAGAGTCATTTGCTCCTTTTCACCAAAACGATCTCGTAGTTGACCACATTTACTAGTGCCATGTAAGGCTACAAATTTCTGCAGGGCATCTTTGCCCATTTGTGCAGCATCTTTCCAGCTATCACCTTGTGCCCTTCGACCATAGAGATGACCAATCATCAGTAAAGAACCCGAAACGACACCGCATGATTCAGTAAATGTTTCACCAAAACCGCCACCAAAAGCAGTGGCACATGGTACTAACTGTTCATTATCTTCTCCCATAGTCTCAATGATTGCAGCAACAACGGCTTCTGCACAATGATAGCCATTACCAAACAATTGTGATGCCAACTCTGCGGCCCGATCTGTTTCTACTTCCCTGTTCATCGTTTTTTCTCCTTTAATTGAGTTGCAACTGCTATTAATTTTATTGATTTGTATATACTATTAATATAGACTTACGATCATTAAAAACGATTTATACCGATATATATAATCGCTGGGAGCGATTGATCAGCCATGGATATAAGGCAACTCAACACATTTCGTCACGTCGCTGAAAAGCTTAATTTTACTCATGCAGCTAAACAACTACACTTAGCCCAGTCCTCGGTCTCCGCTCATATTCGTGAACTTGAACGAGAACTCGGCGTTATGCTCTTTGACCGCATTGGCAAACAGGTCTTTCTTACCGATGCTGGTAAAAAGTTATATGACTATGCCTGTAAAATTGAGGTGATGACAGAGGAAATACGTTCGGTGGTCTCCGGTGAGCAGTATCTTTATGGAAGTCTTACCATTCGTATGCCCGAATCTCTTGCCAATGCGTATATGCCTATTGTTGTGGAAAAATACTTGGATCGCTACCCTGATGTAAAACTCAACTTCATAAACTGCTCCGATCGAGAGTTAGCTAAAGAGCTTAGTTCAGGGCGGATAGATATTGCTCTTCTTATGACTGACGATATGTCCATGAATGATGTTAATATCGAATATCTCAGAACTGAATCGTTAGCGCTATGCTCCTCCCCTCACCATCCATTGGCACAAAAAGACTTGATACAACCTTCCGATCTGGCAAACCAAGTGTTGTTACTGCCAAAAACAGACTGAAGTTATCGGAGAATGTTCGAGCGGTCGCTCGAAGAAGAAGGAATAAAGTACAGAAGTATCGAATTCTCAAGCGGTATATCTCTCAGGCAATGTTTACAAAGAGGTGTTGGCATATCTCTCGCACCGATGATTGCCTTTCAGCAAAATCTTGATAACCAGACCTTAACGCAACTGAAGACCAAAGAGATCATCACTGAAACTCCGGTCGTGATGATTTGGCATATTGACAAATGGTGTTCAGCCCTGCTTAAACTCTTTATGGATCTAACCAAGGAGTGCATGGCCATTAAGTTATAAAATGGTACCAGGATTATGCAGCCAGCATTAATTCACTGCAGCAATATAGTAGAAAACGGAAAGCAGTCAGGCGGAATTTATCATCAGTTCAGGAAGTCCGGTTCAAGGTTTATGGCAATGTATCATCGTCGGCTATGATTGCGGGCAATGCACGGCAGAAGATCATGCCCCCCTGCCTGACCTCTTCTTACTGGAAGAGCGAAAAAATTAATTTCCAATCACGGTGGTATTCACACCCCATAAAGAAACAATACTGTACTAATTATCAAGAACTTCACGAACTTTTGTCGCAAGTTTTTCAGGACTAAATGGTTTCTGGATAAACTGGATTCCCTGATCAAGTACTCCATGACGAGCAATGACATTGCTAGTATAGCCTGACATATAAAGCACCTTCAGATTTGGATGCGCTGCCAGCATCTTCCGCGCCAATTCTTTCCCATCCATCTCAGGCATTATCACATCGGTGAGAAGCAAATGAACAGGTGTCTTCTCTTCCGAGCAAATATCCAGGGCTTCAGTGCCACTCTTCGCGATTAAAATTGTATAGCCGTACAACGTGAGAATCTCCTGGGCTATGGTGGAAACATGCTCGTTGTCTTCAACGAGAAGAATCGTTTCAGAACCGCGAATATCCAATGGTATAGCAGATGTTTTATTTTCCTCAATATGGGTGGTGTCGGTTGTCGGCAAATATATCTTGAATGTTGTGCCATGGCCAACCTCACTATACACCCAGATGTTGCCATTATGCTGTTTAACAATTCCATATACCGTGGACAGCCCCAAACCGGTTCCCTCTTCCCCTTTAGTGGAAAAGAATGGCTCAAATATCTTTGCGCAGGTTTCTCCATCAATGCCATGTCCTGTATCACTGACGGCAAGCATAATATGGCGACCAGGTTGAGTGCCAGGATGGCTTTCCGTATATTCAGCATCTATATCAACCGGGAGCGTTTCGATTGTTAGCTTTCCCCCGTTTGGCATGGAGTCTGCTGCATTGATGGCAAGATTCATGATTACCTGCTCTATTTGCCCAATATCAGCCATTACCGGGGCTACATCTGGAAAAGGAATAATAGTAATAGTTATATTTTCGCGAATAGTACGACGAAGGAGAAGTTCGAAATCTTTCAGCGCTTTATTGAGATCCAGTGGTTTATATTGCAACGTCTGTCTGCGACTAAAAGCAAGCAATTGACGGACGAGATCCCGTGCCAGGTTGCCAGCTTTTAGAATTTGCTTCAGCTTCATTCGGGCAGGATCATCTTCTGCTGTTGTGGTAAGCAAGAGATCTGAGTAGGCAATAATCGGGGTAAGCATATTATTCAAATCATGCGCCACCCCTCCTGCAAGTTGTCCAATAGCTTCAACTTTTTGAGCCTGGCGGTATTGTGCTTCAATCATTTCCTTCTCTTTTTCTGCCTGCTTTTGCGAAGTGATGTCTATTGCGATAAAGGTGACACCAGCAGCTAAATTATCAGGATCAAGAGGAGATGTACTCAGAAAGACATGGATGATTTTTCCATCTTTGCGGCGTAGTGAAGTTTCGACCGTACCTATATTTTTTTCTTTAATCTGGCGATATTTCTCCCTGCCAACATATTCATATTCTTCTCCAGAAGGATAGAGCATTCTTGAATCTTGACCGATGAGTTCATCTTTCGAGTAACCGGTCATTGAACAGAACGTCGTGTTAACATCTATTATTCTACGGTTAATCACGAGACCAATACCTGCAGAAGATGCTCTGAATATACTTTTGAGCCGCTCTTCACTTCTGCTAATAGCCTCTTCTGCCGCTTTGCGCTCAGAAATGTCTTTTTGAAAGGTTAATGAGAATCTAACACCTTCAAAAACATGATAATTAATGGTAAGCTCCACCGGAAATGTGCTGCCATCCTTTCGCCGATGAATAGATTCAAACATTAAAGGTTCGTTGCTGGTGATTTTTTTTCGATGTTGGATAAAACTTTCATTGGTAAAATTCGAATCTATATCGGGAATAGTCATACTGCATAATTCTTCATGGGTATAACCAAGTTTCTTACAAGCATATTCGTTTACATCTAATATCTTGCCATCATTACCTATCCTGAAGATGCCAATCGAGGCCTTGTCGAAAGCGAATTGAGTTATTCGTAGTTGATGCTCCATCTTCTTTCGCTCAGTCACATCGACATGCGTTCCAATCATGCGACAAATCATACCCTGTGAATCTCTTTGAATGGCCTTGCCCCTGGAGTGTATCCAGCGCCATTTTCCCTCTTTGGTACGCATCCGAAAATCAACGGAATATGAAGGGGCTTGATCAGCCAGATAATTCTTCACGGCGGTAACCGCCGACACCTTATCGTCAGGGTGAAGCATTTTTTCCCAGAGTTGATAGCTGGCTTCCAGCTCGCCCGGCTGATATCCGAGCATTGTCTGAAAGCTTGGACTGAAATATGCTATTCCGGTTCTAGGATCAAACTCCCACAAGCCATCATCTGTAGCTTCAAAGGCAAACGCAAGACGTTCTTTCTCTGCTTGAAGTTTCGCTACTTCGCTCTCCAATTCTTCAATTCTGCGAATACACTCTTCTTCTCGATTTTTGTTTACCATAAGAAAGCTTGTTTCATTTGATCCTGGGCAATAGATCGCAAAGTTTTATCATTTTATGACAGGTTAACTTAAGGTGATTCCCCAACCTGTATTCACCAGCAATGCACTCACATTACTGTGTCATGCTTACTTCTTCTCAAAGCAAATCTTCTTTTCAAGAATATCACAAAATGATTGTTCTCTTGAATTATAGTATAATAACAGCAAAATATAGCAAGGAATACGACATATAATTGAGCGACAATACCGTAATTACCATTTATTTTGCCAAATTTGCTTATTAATTGACAATTAGCTCAGAGACTCTCTTCATTGAATACTCATGTTCTGCCTGGTCCAAAACCTGGACGCCACGGAATTTAAACTCATTTTAAAACTCTGAAATCTTTTCTTAAATAAATTCACCACTTAGGTAACCATTCCAATTCCATCTTGCAAAGCGTTGTATCAGTCCTTATAACAAAAGACATTCCGGTGTATGTCCGGAAGTGCTTGACCATACACAACAAAGCAAATACATTGAACCGGGATGACTTTCTTACTAACACAAAAGGTAACTGTATGTTTATTCAGGTTCGTGGAATAAACAATAATGCCCCTAAGGAGCTGTATAATGCGAAGGCTTATTCGTTGGATTGTAGTGATGCTGATACTTGCAGCAATCGCTTTTTTTATCTGGCAAAAGACCAGACCAAAGCCTGTTGAAGTAGTCATTAAACCCGTTATTCGGGGTACTGTAGAAAGAACAGTGGCCAACACTCGTGCCGGAACAGTAAATGCCTGTCGCAGAGCGAAACTATCACCGAGCATCGGTGGACAGATAGCGCAGTTGCCAATCAATGAAGGTGACCAGGTGAAGGCTGGTTCCCTACTCCTGGAGATCTGGAACGTTGATCTTACTGCCCAGTTAGCGTTAGCCGAAAAGGAACTGGAAGTTGCCAAAGCACAGGCAAATGCCACATGTCTCAATGCAGGTGAAGCACAGCGCCAGGCTGAGAGGTCCAGAAAGCTTTATCGCAGCAAATCAACATCCGAGGAACTCTATGACCGGGCGATTACCCAGGCAAAAGCTTCCCAAGCTCAATGCGATGCAGCCAACGCCAGCGTACAGACAAGTATTGCCAGTATAAATGTCGCCAGGGCAAATCTTTCCCGCACCCGTCTCAATGCTCCTTTTGATGGCGTTATTGCCAAAATAAACGGTGAGCTTAACGAATATGTTACCCCTTCCCCCGTTGGCGTCCAGATACCTCCAACCGTCGATCTGATTGAAAACAACTGCTACTATGTATCTGCACCCATTGATGAAGTCGACGCAGCCGAAGTGCGGGTCGGTATGGAAACCCGCATAAGTCTTGACGCCTTTAAAAATAGACGATTTGAAGGATCGGTCCGTCGTATTTCGCCATATGTTCTTGATGTCGAAAAACAGGCTCGTACAGTAGACATAGAAGCATCTTTTACCAATTCTGAAGACATCAAAGATCTTCTCGCCGGCTACAGTGCAGATGTGGAAGTCATCCTGGAAACCGGGTCTGATACCCTTAAGATTCCGACAGAATCTATTGTCGATGGCAATAGCGTTTATATCTTTGCAAAAGATGAAAATGTTGTTCACCAGGTACCCATTACTATTGGCCTGACAAACTGGGCGTATTCCGAGGTGCTTAGCGGTTTAAAAGAAGGACAACCGGTGGTAATCAATGTAGATAAACCAGGTTTAAGAGACGGTGCTCCAGCAAAACTTGCCGAGGTTGAACCGTGATCAGCCTGAGTCAGATTCGCCGTGAATTTCAAGTTGGCGATGAACAAGTCCTGGCCCTGCGCGATGTGAATCTGACCATCAGCAGTGGTGAGTATGTTTCCATTATGGGCCCATCAGGATCAGGAAAATCAAGCCTTCTTAATATTATTGGCCTTTTAGACAGGCCAGATAAAGGTACATATCTCCTTGAGGGTGAGAATATGACCGGCCTAGGTGATCGACAACAGGCAGAATTGCGTCGTCATAAAATTGGTTTTGTATTTCAGTTTTTTCACCTTGTTCCACGAATGTCAGCCGCAGAGAACATCGAGCTGCCGATGATGCTATCCGGCCTTGAACCTAAGGAACGAAAAAAAAGAGTCAATAATGCCCTGGCTGCTTTTGGTATAGCAAATCGGGCCCAGCATCGTCCGGATCAACTCTCAGGTGGGCAACGTCAGCGAGTGGCTATCGCTAGAGCGACGGTGATGCAGCCTCATATACTCCTCGCCGATGAACCCACCGGGAATCTGGACAGGGTTTCCGGCCAGGAGGTCATCGATATTCTTGAGGCCCTCAACAAAGAAAAAATCACTCTCATAATGGTGACCCACGATCCTGAGCTCGGTAGCCGTGCCAGTCGTCAAATTCACATGATCGACGGCCAGATAGAATCAGACACCTAAAACTGGAGTCTTATCCATAAAAGATGAAGTTTACTGATATTGCCCGATTTGCCTTCCGTGCCTCAACCGGATACCCAACCAGGACCCTGCTTATGCTTCTCGCAATGGCAATCGGTGTTGGCTCGGTTGTTCTGCTTTCCACCCTTGGAGATGGAGCTCGTCGCTATGTTATCGGTCAGTTTTCTTCCCTGGGTACCAATCTGCTCATCGTTCTACCCGGCAGGTCCGAAACCGTTGGCGGCCCGCCTCCTCTTCTGGGAGTTACGCCCAGAGATCTCACCTTGAACGATGCCCTCTCCCTTAAACGCTCCTCAACAATTCGCTATGTGGCCCCTATTTCCGTTGGTGCAGCACCTGTTTCCTGGAGTGGTAGACAGAGAGAAGTTACAATACTTGGTTCGACTCCGGAACTCTATCACGTCCGCCAGCTCACCATGGCCAAGGGCCGTTTTCTTCCTGATGGTGACCCTAACAGGGCAGCACCTGTCTGTGTCCTTGGCCACAAGACCAAGGAAGAACTTTTCGGCAGCACTCCTGCACTGGGGAAACAGGTCCGGATCGGCGACTGGCGTTTTCGAGTTATTGGTGTGCTTTCTAAAAAAGGTGAGTCCGTGGGCCTTGATATCGCAGACATAGTTATTATTCCGGTGGCCTCGGCTCAATCACTTTTTAACACAACTTCCCTTTTCCGCGTAATGATTGAGGCAACTGACCGCGATGTAATTCCAAGGGCCAAGAAAACAATTGCAAAAATAATTCAAGAACGACATGATGGCGACGATGATATTACTATTATCAGTCAGGATGCCGTACTGGCAACCTTTGACCGCATCTTTATCGCCCTCACCCTGACTGTTTCTGGAATTGCTGCGATAAGTCTGGCCGTGGCAGGTATCCTTATCATGAATGTTATGCTCATAGCTGTGTCTCAACGCAGAACGGAAGTTGGTCTGCTCAAGGCCATCGGTGCGCCCTCGAAACAGATAATGCTCCTGTTTCTTGCAGAATCTGCAGTTCTCTCAATTATCGGGGCAATTTTCGGGCTTATTCTGGCAGAGATAGCCACATGGGTTCTCTCTCGTGTTTTTCCTGATTTCCCTCTGGCTACCCCATTATGGTCTCTTTGGGCCGCAGTGGGGGTTGCTGTCATCACCGGAATTGTATTCGGAGTGATGCCCGCACGCCGAGCAGCCCTGCTTGATCCGGTTCAGTCCTTGTCGCGACGGTGATATTATGCATATCCGAGATATTATCAAAATTTCCCTGAGTTCCCTCATTGATCAACGCATGCGCAGCTTTCTCACCATCCTTGGCATCGCAGTTGGTATTGCCTCGGTGGTTTTGCTCACTTCCATCGGCGAAGGGATACACCGCTTTACTCTGGCGGAGTTTACCCAGTTCGGTACCAATCTCATTGGTATCAATCCCGGACGCTCAACCACTGCCGGGATGTCAGGTGCGCTTATAAATAATATCAGGCCATTAAGTATTAGTGATGAAGAGGCTCTTGGCCACATCCCCGGTGTTATCGATACCGTTTCCCTGGTCCAGGGGAATGCTGCGGTTAAATTCCGGAAGCGCAATCGGCGCACCAACATTCTTGGGGTCGGACCATCGGCCAGCAGGGTGTGGCAGATCAAGGTGGTTAAAGGGCGTTTTTTACCTGAAGATAACAGCCGTGCAGCCAGGGCTTTCGTTGTTCTCGGTAGCAAGGTTGCCGATGAACTTTTCTTTGACCAGAGTCCTCTTGGCCAGCTCATCAGGATAGCTGGTGAACGCTTTCGAGTCATTGGTGTAATGGAGTCCAAAGGTCAGATGCTTGGTTTTGACCTGGACGATGCCGTCTATATCCCAACAACGAGGGCCATGAGTCTTTTCAATCAACAAAGCCTGATGGAAATAGACATCCTCTACCAGACAGGCATGCAGTCCAAAACCATTGCCGATCGCATAAAAAAACTTCTGACCACCAGACATGGAACCGAAGATTTCACCATAACCACACAGGAGGAAATGCTCAAAGTCCTGGGTTCGGTGCTTGGCATTCTCACACTAGCTGTCGGTGGGCTTGGTGCCATATCGCTACTGGTTGGCGCTGTTGGCATAATTACTATAATGACCATTGCGGTGAATGAAAGGACCTCTGAAATTGGCCTCTTCCGAGCCATAGGAGCAGACCGTAAACAGATCCTCTTTCTCTTTATCGGTGAAGCCGTAGTGCTTGCAGGAATAGGGGGATTGGCCGGACTGGTCTTGGGAGCCGGCACTGCCTGGCTTCTAGGCGTATTTATCCCTGCCCTGCCCACCCATACCCCCTGGCTCTATGCTGTTTATGCAGAGATCCTGGCAGGAGTGATTGGGTTGTTAGCTGGTGTTTTACCTGCTCGGCATGCTGCTGGTCTTGATCCTGTTGAAGCTTTGCGGGCTGAGTGATCATGCTATTGCCAGCAAGGAGTAATGGTAAAATTCCTCCCCAGTAAGCTCATACTTTGTTTCATTGCCGGCCACCTGAATCATACGCTGACTTCCCCCGGCAATCTTGAATATACCTGAGTGTCAGGTCATGATCACTTGATAATAGTTTCCTCTTTAACCATATTCGTCCTTTGCCGTGTCTTGAAGTTATTGTTGAAAACAGGTTATATTGTTGACTTGTTTATCCAAATGATAATACCATATGCTCCATTTGAAATGTATGGTTTCGGAATTTACTTTGCAGACACCTTCATTATCGAAATGCGAAAAAAAACAAGGTTGTTGACCAAGCTGTGTTATAATTCTCTTTTGGTAAATAAGATCTAAGGAAAGGCCCAAACATGAACGTAGTGTCTTTTTTTCGCAAAACAGTAATTTTTATAACCGCCTTTGCTTTTTTTGTGTTGCATTCTGCAGAGAATACGTTTGCGGATGCAGGGAATGACGATGCCAAAAATGCTTTTCCTGAGGCAGTACATCTTTTGCTTCTAACTAGTAGTAATTCTTCGTCTTCTCCCTCTTGCGGCAACGGTTCTCTTGATCCCGGCGAGCAGTGTGACGACGGCAACACCGTAGACGGTGACGGCTGCTCAGCATCCTGTAGCGTCGAAGTAGCTCCCCCACCGGAATTTATTGATATTCCGCTAAAAAGTAAAATCACCAAGGTTCAACCCATGACCGGCATCGTGTTATGGGCAGACGACCATGAAGGCACGGCATTTAAAACCCGTGACGATGTCATTCAGTTAGAATATGCCTATATGCGGCCCAGCGACATTGTCATCGGAAAGAATCAATATGATTGGACACCTCTTGAAAATCTTTTGGGAAATATTAGTTCAAGAAAAAAACAGGCCATCATTCGCTGGTATTATGTCTATCCTGGCAATACGAACACTGCAGTACCGTCATACATTAAAAATTACCCCGATTATCAGGATATAATCGCACCAAGCGAAGGCAAAAATACGGCGTTTCCGGATTGGTCACATCCAGAGCTACAGCAGGCGCATCTTGATTTTTACAGAGCCTTTGCGGAACGATATAACCAGGACCCACGGATTGCTTTTCTTCAGGTCGGTTTTGGCCTCTGGGGTGAATATCACATCTACGATCCGGGCATCCAATTTGGTGTTAACTATCCATCTAGAGCTTTCCAGAAAATTTTTCTCACCCAGCTTGCAGCTGAACTCACGGAATTAAAATGGAGCATTTCCATTGATGCCGGAAGCGAAGACAACAGCCCCATCGCAGGCGATGAAGACCTTCTTTCCCTGCCTTATGGTAACTTCGATGATTCATTCATGAACCAGGAGCACAGCACGTATAATGAATCCATGTGGGAGGTGTTCGGTTATCAACTGCGATATAAAACTGCACCGCATGGAGGAGAACTCAGCTACTACAGCGACTACGATCAGAGCCATGCCTTGGATACTGCCGGGATGTACGGTCGCACCTATGAAAGCTTAAGTGAAAAGTTCCATATCAGCTACATGATCGGCAATGATCAACCTGCATACCAGACCATAGACCGCATCAAAGAAGCAGGTATGGCGAACGGATATAAATTCACCATCGTTTCATTCCAGGCATCATCCGGGCAATCGAAAATCACCATTCGAAACACAGGTATCGCTCCTATCTACTACGATGCCTATCCTGCTGTGAACACGATACGGGCAGCTACTTCGTTAAAAGGACTTGAACCAAATGAATCACTCGATTTTATCATTGAAGCAGGTGGTGATACACCCAATTTAACCATTGAATGCGACCGTCTGGTAGCAGGCCAAAAACTGGAATATGAAGCAGACTTGTAAATGGGTTCACATGTGAAAATTTGGTCTGGATTGACTCCTTAACCCTACAAAGCAGTTTACTCTTCTCTCTCTCGTTTCTCCATTTCATAACGAAATGGATAATCCAGTGAACCGTCAAATTCTTTCCAACCAACCGCTCCAGGTTTTTCGATTGACAGATTAGTGAAATCGCACATCAGTGGATCAGAGACTTTTAGAAATTTCTTAACTGACACAGGCCCAGCCCATAACACATATTGCTCGTTATACTCAGCTTCAGTCGAGGCTGATTGTGGTTCCATGATCAAATCACCAGTCATATGATCAACAGCAATCACCTCAACGACAGTTTTTGAACGCAATATTTCATTATTTGCTACAAACCAATCCACTCTGGTTCGAATTGTACCAAATACATCAACGGTCACATATATATCAACCTCCGCTTCTGAGGGAGGTACCATATGAATACCCCTTAAAAAGAGATAAGATTCAATAAGACCTGTAAGATAGCGTATATCATTGGAAGTTATTTCTTCAGAATTCCGATATGCTCCAAGCCCCTCATAGCTAGCACCAATACTTGCCTCTCCACCAGTGCCATCTTGTTGGCTTCTCTTCTCTATGGGGTTTGGTTGTGTACCGCCAATTGTTGTTTCTAATACTTCAGGGCTTTGAAGGTAATCGCCACGCAATTGTGAGATGACAGAAAAACGGCCACCAACAAAATTTCCACTGCCGTTATCACCAATGGTATTTACATATAGGTTTACTTTTTTTCCAACAATACTTGAGAAATCTATCTGTTTAATTGTGGCCCGGGTACTAGCGGCAACCAACTCCTGCTCAATAGCAAAACGTTTACCACCCCCATGTCCTGGAATACCTGTTATTGATCCACAGCCAGAAAGCATAAATACAAAAAATCCGAGAAAAACAAGCCTTGATGTCCGACAAACCATATAGCACCGTAGTTATTTTATGAATAATATTTGTTTAGTAGAAATAAATTATGATTTTAGTTTCTTCAAGGCTCCCTAAGGCTTTCATCAAAAGCACGTATAATAGGATATAGGAAATAGGAAATAATTGATCGTTTGCCCACCTTTATTTCGGCCCTTACCTTCATACCAGGCATCAACCGAAATCCTTCAGGGACATTTCGTAGTTTTGTTGAAAGGAGTTTTACTCTAGCTCGATAAAAAGCTTCCATACCACTTTGTGCAGAGTTTCCAATCTGTGTCTGCTGACCAGCACCAGAGTGAAAAGAATCTTCGCTTATCACTCTCACTTCTCCAGGCAAGGTATCATGACGTTGGAAGGGAAATGCATCTAACTTCACCCTTACAGAGTCCCCGGTACGAATTCTGGCAATATCCTTTGATTTAACATTCACCTCAACTTCAATCGTACTATCAAGAGGTACTAAGGTTATAAAGGGCTCGGCTTGTTGGATAATTGACCCAACTGATCTTTTTGCTAAACTTAAAACAACTCCATTTTCCGGAGCTTTAAGATGAACAAGCTCGTGCAACCTTTTGGCTTTACTGATCTCTTCATGAATCTTTTCAAGCTCATTACGCAGTTCAATCTCATGCTCCATGAGTTCACCGTTTCGTTCTTCAACAAAACGATTCCATTCTGATTTCGCCTGTTTCAATTCATGTGTAATGACTTGTTCTTCAGCATTGAGACTATCAATGTCGGATGCTATCTGATACCTGTTCTTTTGTGCATCAAGAAGCCTCAATCGATGCTCTGTGCCATTTTCAGCAATTCTAGATACAGTTCCCTCTACATCTCGTAAAAGTTTATGCTGTTGTTCCTTCCCCTGACGTTGAATTTTATTAAGTGCCAGTTTTGATCGAAGAGCTGCAACTTTTTCTTCATTTAATTGCTTATTTCTTTGATAAATAATATTTCTTTGTCGATATAATTGAAGTTGCAGCAGCCCATCTTCCCCTTCCTCTTTGCGAGCAGAGAAAGGAACACTCTTTAATTCTGCTTGAATTCTTCTTACCTGAGCACCATAGACAAGACTTTGTTTGGTTAATTGCGTTAAATCCGCACTTGCGAAGGTAGAATCAAGTGTAGCAAGAATTTGCCCTTTTTTTACAACATCACCAACCTTTGCCTCTATAGACCGTACAGCAGCAGTGTTGAGCGGCTGCACAATAATTGTAGGCGAAGTTGTTAGTAAATTACCTTCTGCGACGACGATCCTATCAACCTTAAAAACTACCGCCCAAATAATTACAAAGATAAAAGTGCCAATTAAAAGATACAAAACCCATCGAATCTTTGTCGGAACAGGTTTTTCCTCTATCTCAACCGCATCTGGTTGATACTCAAGAACTTCTTTGTTCAGTTTAGTACTATGCCCCATGTCTACAGTTCCATTTGCTGCTGCCAAAGCTTCTTGTACAATTTACAATCCCTAAGCAGTGTATTATGTGATCCATATCCCACCAAAATGCCATCTTCCAACACTAAAATGTTATCAGCATCTTTTAGCATTGAAAGACGGTGGGAAACCATAATTAAAGTTCGCCCTTTGCCCATTTTCACAAGATTTTCCCTCACTATTCGCTCACTTTCCGGATCAAGTGCACTGGTAGCCTCATCAAGGATCAGAATCTCAGGTCGAGAAAGAAGCGCTCTGGCAATAGCCAGACGTTGACGCTGACCTCCAGAAAGGTTGCTGGCACCTTCTTCAAGCAAAGTGTCATATCCTTGAGGCAACTTTACGATAAATTCATCTGCACCAGCTAAAATTGCCGCCTCAATAATCTGCTGTCTTGATGCTTTTGCCTGTCCGGCTCGTATATTATCCGCAACAGATGCACGGAACAAGAAGCTTTCTTGTAAAACAACCCCTGTATTTCTGCGCAAATGCGCTGTGTCAAGCTCGTTTAAATAACAGTTATTTATCCTGATAGTACCAGTAGTCGGGAAATATGCTTTTTGCAACATCCTGGTCAATGTTGTTTTACCGGAGCCACTAGGTCCAACAATCCCCAAAGAGGTTCCCGCAGGAATAATAAGGGATATTTGTTTAAGGGCATCGTTCAGGTCTGGAGCATAGCGAAAACTTACCCTATCAAGGATAATATCTCCATTAAGTGATGGCCTTGCACCATGCCTATCTGCTCCCCACTCCTGCTTCGCATTCATTACTACCCCTAACTTCTCAACCGATAAAGCAGCTTCTTGATATTGATGTACTAGTCCCACCAATCGGACAAGCGGGGAAGTTACGCGACCAGCCAGCATCTGGAACGCGATGAGAGCACCTACAGTAAGGCTGCCGTTAAAGACCTGACTTGCTCCTACCCAAACAAGAATAATTATCATCAGTCTTTCCAATAGTTGGGTTATAGACTTAGCCGTAATAGAGATTTTACCTACCCGGAACTGCATGCTCACAGCTCTGGCTACCTTCCTTTCCCACTTTCCACGAAGCATCGGCTCTATAGCCATTGCCTTAACCGTCGGCATGCCATTGATCGTTTCTACAAGCATTGCCTGCCTGTTCCCTTCTGCTTCATACAAGGCATTAAGTCGGCGTTTAAATGGCGCTATTAAAATGAGCATTACAAAAGCAATAATTATAGTAAAAATGAGTACGATGCTGGTGAGTTTAAAGCTATAGAAAAACAGGAATGGGAGAAAAACAAATAAAGAGGTAGCTTCAAGCATGGTAAGAAAGACACTTCCCGTTAAAAAGCTCCTAATGCTGGATGTTTGCTGCATATGCTTTGTTAGTACTCCAGCCGTGACTCTCTCAAAAAAATCCAGCGGCAAATTCAACATATGCCTGAATGTCCGACCAGTTACTCGCAAATCTATCTTATTGGTTGCATGCAGTAGGAGATAGTCACGTAGAAAATCAAGACACGCATTGACTACTAACATTGCCGTAATGCCTATTCCTAGCACATGCAGAGTGGTAAAAGCCTGATTAACCAAAACCTTATCTATAACTATCTGGAAAAAAATCGGTGTAATAAGCGAGATGGCATTAATAAAAAGAACTGCCAGGGCTATATCGACAAATGCCCGTTTTTGCTTTAGAATTTCCGGAATAAACCAACGCAGGCTAAATGGTTGTGTTTCATCGGTCAGTTTATAGATCCTTTTGAAAATGAAAACTTCACCTGACCATATATCTTCAATTTCATTCCTGCTAAGCCTTAAATGTCCACCACCAGTACCATCTAATGGATCATAACAAGCTATCTTGACTTCCTGCGGTGACTCATTGTTTCCAATCACACCGGCAATAATAATATGACGTCCATTTTTTAGTCGGATAATCGCAGGGTATGCTTTTTTAAGATTTACTAATTTATCCCAATCAAGTTTTAATAATTTCCCCTTCAAGTCCAGATCCTTCGCCATACGCAAAAGAACATCTTTATCAATCTCTTCGGAGCTTAAACCGTACTCATGAACAAGACGATCTTGGGTAATTTCAATTTTATGCTCTCGTGCAAGGATGGAAAAACAGACTAGTGCAGTATTTACTTTTTCAAATCTAAGAAGTCCACCGGACCAGATTGAAGAGAGCTGCTCATGGGTTAATTCTTCAGACCTCCTCTCTATCTGGTTGACAGGCGATAAAATGGTAATCGTTGAAAACTCGTTATCACTACGTTTTAAAATACTTTCGATAACAATGTAACGTCCATCGCACATTTCTGCGATTACAGGTAACAAAGGAATAAGTTCATTAATCTTATCTGAAGATATTCGATTAATACGGGTTTGCAGACCATTCTTTCGCGCAGTGATAATTATCTTTTCAAGAATTTCTTTTCTAGTAAAAGAATCGCTTTTTTTAAATAAAGAATGAAAAGCATCTGCCAAACCTTCATTTTTTTGCTGATCGGCCAAAATGTAACAACATGGCAAAAGATTGTGTTGATTTTTCAATTCACCTTCAGCCAATTCTAATTGTGCATTCATATTATTAAATATCCATACACACAGGGCTTTCCTCCTATAAAAGAGAAAAGCCCTGTGTCCTTAAAAAAAAGATTACTTCTACGCAGCGATAATAAAATTATCTGCTGTTATATCAGGTTTGGTTGTCAGTTTGGCAAATTCGATGGCAGCTCCGCTTCCAGAGCCATCGGCATCATAGAGGAGCGCTCCGGAGGAAGTATTGTA
>JBNKDO010000043.1:0-185574 GCA_050288305.1 Desulfocapsaceae bacterium
CGGCTTATATCCCCCCGGGAATCGGGTTCGAATTTCCAATGGAACAAAAGGCGTGGTCACTGCGGTTGGAGAAGCCATCGATAAACCGGTGGTCCGTATAACATCCGACCAGAAAGGTCAGGAAATTCCCAAAGATGATCAATACCTGCTTGAGCTGTCTGCCCGGAAAAACCACGCATTGAAAATAGAGGAACTCCTTCTGGCAGAAGCACTTGAGGATTAGCTGTTCAAGCAGCTCCTATATTTTCCAGCCAATATCAATCATATTGATATACGAAAAATTTTGCATGCCGCCGTCAAGTGTGGTACTCAAAAGCTACGCAAGGTGCAGACTCCAGTTCAAATTCACAGGGCAGTCCTTTCACTTCCCATCATGTAACGAACAGAACCTGCCTAGGAGTGTGTCGGAGAATTGCTATTTTTTCTCAGATCAAGGCATTTTCAGGAAATCAAGCACAGCCATATGGCTGATATTGTGAGCATTGATTTTCTGAAAATAACGCCGAGATGGGGGAAAAGAGTTTTCTCCGACAGGCTCCTAGGGCAAATTGAGTTAACTAAGCCGGTTGTTATTGAGAGCAATACAATCCGTACGCTTTTGTGCGCTCACAGAAGCTGCAACATACTATGACGAAAAGCGCTTTGGCCTCCAACGCTATCAGAAAGAAAACCTGATCTCTGCTGGAGCTATAAGATAGAAATTGAAAATACCATTATGAAAACAGAAAATTACCGGGAAATTCCCTATAACTTCACCTCCGCTGACGACAAGCTCATTATCAATCATCTCTTTGGCCCTGCTGTCTGGGGAAGCCTGGAAGAGCTACGTTCTCAACGAATCACCGGAAGGTCTGCAAGACTGGTCATGCGTTTTATCGGGGATCTTTTCATCATGAAACGCAATCCCTTTCTCTATCAGGAGCTCATCGACTCGCCGTTACGTCGGTACCATTTTTTCAAAACCGCAGAGACAGATCTCCTGCTTATTGAAAAAGGAGTAAAAGCAGTTGGTGTCAGCGAAGCTCGAAGTACAAAAGTCTTTAATCTTGTTAACACCTGTCGCGAAAAACTGGGCAATCTGAAAAAAGAGGTTACTTCGGCAAAAGCAAGGAGGGCAAAAATCCAGAAGCAGCTCGACCATATCGTTGGTAAGGAAAATGTCTGCTTCGATCCATTCACACTGATCAGTCACGCCACAGACGCAACAGACTGGAGACTCTGCCTGCCGCTTGCGGTTGTCTATCCTTCTGCTGAAACTCAGGTGGCTCCATTGCTCGATGCCATACAGCAACTGAAACTGCGAGCCATACCTCGAGGAGGGGGAACCGGACTTACGGGAGGAAGCGTTCCCGTCAGAGAAAATTGCGTCGTTATAAACACGGAGAAACTCAATGCCATTGAAGGCATTAAAAAGATGCAGCATAATAAAGCGAAAGACGGTCATACAGTTCCGGTACTTAAAGTCGGAGCCGGAGTAATAACTCAAGATGCCATGTCAGCAGCAGAAAAAGAGGGCCTTGTCTTTGCAACCGATCCGACCAGCGCCTGGGCCTCGACAATTGGCGGAAATATCTCGGAAAATGCCGGTGGAAAGACTGCAGTTCTCTGGGGAACGGCAATTGACAATATTTTCTCCTATTCCATTGTTTTACCCAAAATTGGTCTCTGCAAGGTTTCCAGAGTTGACCATCCATTACACAAAATACAACCAGAGGAAATAGTCAGCTTTGATGTTGCCAGTGAGGATGGCGGATATAAGCGCAGGATTAATCTGTCTGGCCTTGAAATACGGAAGAAGGGACTATGGAAAGACATCACCAACAAAGCACTTGGTGGTCTTCCTGGTCTGCAGAAGGAAGGCACAGACGGAATTATAACTTCAGCGGAATTTATACTCCATAAAGCCTATGCCAAAAAACTCACCTTCTGTATCGAATTTTTTGGTGATGATATGGATGAAGCCAGCCGTGTTATTGTTGAAATTTCCAAAGAGTTTGCAGATCGTGGCGAAGAGGCTTTGATGGCACTCGAACATTTTGATGAGGAGTACATCAAGGCTATTAACTACAAGTTTAAAGCCGCCAGAAGTGAACGTCCCAAGGCTGTACTGCTTATTGACATGGTAGGCCACACCAATGAACAGATCCAGCGGGGCAGACAGCGCTTTATCGAACTCCTCGCCCCCTATGTCAACACTGAACTCTTCATCGCCAAGGATAGTGATGAGGCTGCACGCTTCTGGAGGGACCGTAAGCGTCTTGGAGCTATTGCTGCCCGAACCAATGCATTTAAATTGAACGAGGATATTGTCCTTCCTTTGCCCGCTCTAGCAGATTTTGCCCGCTTCGTGGATGAATATAATCTCAGCGAAGATATCTACAATAAAGAACAGTTTATCGCCACGACCCTGGAATATCTCAAAACGGCAGTTCCCATCGAGGATCCCGACTGGCTGGAAGCGAAACTTCCTACAGCGAAGATACTCTGCCATGAAACCCTGGAAAAAATAAGTCTACGATCAAGAGAAGCATTTCGCCATGAAGTTCATGTCAAAAAACTCATGAATGATTTGCTTGAGCTTTTTCAGGGCTATAGCCGGGTAAGTCAGCAAATCAAGGAGATATTTGAGAATATCCGCAAGAAACGAATAGTCATTGCCACCCATATGCATGCAGGTGATGGCAATGTACATGTCAATATTCCGGTCTTTTCCAATGACAGGGAGATGATGGCCCGAGCTGAGAAAACCGCAGAAGATATTATGGCACAAGCGGTGGCCCTTGATGGTGTAGTCAGTGGCGAGCATGGCATCGGTATCACCAAGATGAAATTTTTGGATAAACAGAAAAGAAAAGAGCTGAGAGAATATCGTGAGCAGGTAGACCCAACAGCCATCATGAATCCTGGTATGCTCGAAGATCCAGGAATAATCAACAAGGTCTTTACCCCATCATTCAATCTGCTGGAACTTGAAGCCCGCATCCTCAAACACGGTTATCTGGAAACACTTTCAGCGAAGATTGCCAAATGCGTGCGCTGCGGGAAATGCAAACCAGACTGCTGTGTCTTTATCCCTGCCGACAATGTTTATTTCCATCCGCGGAACAAAAATCTTGCTATCGGTTCATTGATAGAAGCACTTCTCTATGATATGCAGCGCTCCCACTTTCCCAGATTTAAACAGCTGAAAAATCTTCAGGAAATTGCCGATCACTGCACCATGTGCGGCAAGTGTCTTGGCCCTTGTCCCGTTGATATCGACACCGCAGAAGTTTCGGTTCTGGAGCGCGAGATTCTTGCTGAAGTAGGTTATAAAAAGAAACCTGCGGCAACTTCTTTATCGCTGTATTATTTAAAAAATAGAAACTCGCTGTTCAACGCTATATTCCGTAAAGGCGTGGTTGATTGGGGTGGCAAGATGCAGCGACTTGGGGTGAAGGCCATGAAGAAGGCACCCAAGGCTCTGGCGAAAGATGGCAACAGCCTCGTTGAAATGCTCCGTGCCCCAATGGTTCCGCCATCACCGAAGACATTACGGCATATCTTGCCGCAGTGCGCTCACAGCGAAGCCCTGCTTATTCACCCGACAAATGCGGCTGTAAAAACAGTTTTTTATTTTCCCGGTTGCGGCTCCGAGCGGCTCTATGCCAATATTGGCAAAGCCGCGCTCTACATCCTGCTGAAAAATAGCGTTCAGGTTGTTCTGCCGCCACCGCACCTCTGCTGCGGTTTTCCTTCCAAAGTAAACGCCAAGAAAAAAGCCCACAATGAGATTGTCTTACGGGACACTATCATCTTCAGCCAGATTCGTGAAATGCTCGGTCATATCAAGTTTGATGCCGTGGTCATAAGCTGTGGTACCTGCAGGGAAGCATTGAACAGCATCGGCTGCGAAGCTATTTTTGACTGCAACCTTACGGACATTTCAAGATATGCGTTGGATCAGAACATAAAGATTGCCAAAACCTCTGGGAACTATCTCTATCATGCACCATGTCATGACTCATTGCAGGGCCAGGGGGAAAAGATCATAGAAGACCTTGGCTATCTGGTTGAAACAATACCAAGCTGCTGTTCTGAGGCAGGAACTCTTGCCATCTCCAGACCGGATATTTCCTCCTCCATGCGCTTGAAAAAGCGGGAAGCAATTTTCAAAATAACAAACGGCTGCACTGCAGGAAAACGCATCTTAACCAACTGCCCTTCCTGCATCTCAGGTCTTGGCAGAAATAGAGATATGGGTGTTCAGCCACAACATGTTGCCGAGATGCTCGCCGAGTCTCTAGGAGGCAATGAATGGCCGAACGAACTGGAAATCCTGGTCCAGAGAGCTGAGAAAGTGACGTTCTAGCCTCCACATTCATCGTGCTCTGCAAGCCATTCCCTCACAGTTTATTCAGAACCAGAGAGGCAAAGCTGAGCACGAAAAAAAAGCCGCACATATCGGTAACCGTGGTGAGCAGCGGGCTTGAAACCAATGCCGGATCGAGTTTCATACGTTTTAACACCAGCGGTATAGTGCCGCCCAGTAAAACGGCAACGATTGTATTCAAGGCCATCGCCCCACCAACAACCAACCCGAGAAAAGCGTTTCCCTTCCAAACATAAGCCACTGCACCGAGGAGACAGCCAAGAGAAAGACCATTTATGATTCCCACCCCTGCTTCTTTGGTCAATACCCATAACAACTCACCAGGTCGTACCAGTCCCAGAGAAAGTTCACGCATACTGACGGCAACAGCCTGGTTTCCTGAGCAGCCGCTCATGTCACTCACCATGGGAAGGAAAACTGCCAGGGTAATTGCGGCAGCCAGAGTGTCCTGGTACATGGCGATAACACTTGCCGCAATGATATTCAAAACGATATTCAGCGAAAGCCAGGAAAGACGTCTTCCCGAGCGAACCATAAGCGGCATGGACCGAAATTCCTCTCCTCCAATAATACCTGAAAAGCCAAGAAACTGGTGAATACTTCTTTTACGCTTGGCCTCCTCGACCGCTTCAGGGAGTACAACACCTAGCAAACATGAATCAGCGTCGACAACGGGAACCCCGAAAAGGTTATGTTCTTCAAAAAAATTGCGTAATTCATTGAGATTATCTCCAACATGTACCATGAACGGCTTGGCAATCATCACCTTGCCAAGTTTGGTCCCACGCTCGGGAAAAAGAAGATCTCGCATACGCAGAACCCCCTGAAGGCGCTTACGCTCATCGGTCACATATAAATACTGCACATCATAATCAGCATATTTTTCCCTGTTAACCTGGAGGTCGTCAAGAACATCCTGAATAGTCTGATTGCTCCGGTAATCCAGAAACTCCGAGATCATCAAACCACCTGCGGTATCTGGAGCATACTGGAGCAGAGTGCGCGCCTCTTCAGCATCTTCCGGACTCATCTGCTCAATGATGGAATTGGCTTCATCCTCATCAAGTTCGCCAAGCAGGTCGGCAACATGATCGCTGTCCAGTTCCTCAAAAATAGAAGCCACCTGTTCCGGCTCCAATTCGCCGATGACATCAATGGTGAGGGCATCAGAAAAATCCTCAAAGACTTCAGCCGCATCCTCAGGATGGATCAGCTGAAAAAGCTTCCTTTGCTCATCATTTGTCAAGCGTGAAACGGCGAGAGACGTATCCGCTGGATTTATACTTTCAAGAAAAGCAACAATCTGTTCGGGCTGCTCGGTCTTAATGAGAGCAGAAAGCTTCTCCCAGGGATTTTCCAAAACTTCTATCTGCATACAAATATCCTCTCAGGGTATGATATACATTAGGCAAATATAGGTGTGCATATTAAACAAAAAGAGAGTACAGCGAGTCTCCTGTTGTAAAGTCGATACGGACAATATATTGCCCCAACTGACACATAAAATCGAGGCCAGGTAATTAAAGGAACAGCGAGTAGGCAGGATTGTCGGTTTCTTCCCTGTATCTATAACCAAGCTTGGCGAGTCTTTCTTCTAGCTCCAGATCAACACCATCAGGAAATTCAAAACCGATAAGGACACGTCCATAATCACCTCCCTGCATACGATAATGAAAGAGCGAAATGTTTCTGCTGCCTCGCGTTGCATCCAAAAATTTTGTCAATGCTCCAGGTGTTTCCGGAAACCAGAACCTGAAAAGTCTCTCGTTTCTCACTTCCTCCGAACGTCCGCCTACCATGTATCGTATATGCGTTTTTGCGAGGTCATTATCAGTGAGATCAATATTATCATAGCCGGCCTGGGTTAGTTGACTGCTGAATTCCTCACGCTCCTTCGTCTCTCGGATGGAGATTCCGACAAATATCTGAGCCTTGTCCCGAACCGAGAGACGATAATTAAACTCGGTTATATTTCTGTCTCCCACCAGATCATGACAGAATCGCTTCAGACTACCTGGCTCCTCAGGGATGGTGACTGCAAAAAGTGCTTCAAGCTGCTCTCCGATCATGGTACGTTCGGCCACATAACGAAGCCTCTCGAAATTCATGTTAGCCCCGGAATTTATGGCGATAAGTGTCCTGTCCCGACATTCGGTTTGACGCACATATTTGAGCAGGCCGGCCATACCTAAAGCCCCAGCTGGCTCGACAATTGATCTGGTGGCGTGATAAACGTTTTTTATAGCGCTGCAAAGTTCGTCGGTACTTACCCTGATGACCTGATCAACATATTTCCGACACAGCTCAAAGGTAAGACTGCCCACTGTTTTTACAGCGACACCGTCTGCAAAAATTCCTGGCGCATCAAGAGTTACCAACTCATCGGTTTCAATGGACCTGGCCATGGCGTCACTATCCTGAGGCTCAACCCCGATAATCTTAATTTCCGGTCTCAACTCTTTTATATAAACTGCGATCCCGGCAATCAAACCACCGCCACCAACAGGAACAAACACAGCATCGATCTCTCCAGGGTTCTGTCGTAATAATTCATCTGCCACGGTTCCCTGCCCTGCTATGACAAGAGGATCATCAAAGGGGTGAATAAAGACCATGCCCTTTTTCTGCTCTATATTCCGGGCATATTCAGCGGCCTCAGAATAACTGTTACCATGGAGGATTACTTCACCACCAAAATGTTTGACCGCATCTATCTTAATTTGTGGAGTGGTTTCGGGCATGACAATGAGTGAACGAATGCCGAGTTTGCTTGAGGCAAAGGCAACACCCTGAGCATGATTTCCGGCAGATGCTGCAAGTACCCCGCGCTTTTTCTGCTTTTCGTTCAAATGAGCGATTCGGTTATATGCTCCACGGATTTTAAAAGAAAAGACTGGTTGCAAATCTTCGCGTTTAAGGAGAACTTTATTGTCAAGTTTTGCAGAAAGCGCTACGGCCTCTTCAAGCGGAGTTTCCACTGCTGCTTCATACACCCTTGATGTGAGTATTTTTCTGAGAAGATCATCCATATTATTTCCCGATTAAATCTGCTGCTTCTCTGTCTCCGGGAAGATCTCGCTTCAACAGATATCTGGCAACCTTCTCCCTGTCCTCTTTTGCCATCTTTTGAGCAAGATCGCTCTTACCGGAGATATGCTCCACCCTGACGGCAATAACAGTACACGGCGCCAAACCTTTACTCTCTTCCGTGACCTTAGCAAAATTATTTGTGCCTTCATGAACTTGGACAAGGGCATTCAAAGCTGCAATCTTTTCATTTAAATCACTCACAACCTCAGCTGTCCCTCTGATAATTACGCAATGATAAAACTGGTGAACTTGGCATGTGGGCCGTTTGGGCTCATACTCCAAACCGAGATAGGATAGAGGAATGTCAACTTCAAAACAGACCTTATTATCTTGGGAAATATTCTCTATCTTTTCACCCTGATGAGCACAATGAAAATAGACCGACCCATTCCACCACACATAATTAACTGGCGTGATATAGGGAAAACCATCCCTGCCAAGGGTGGCAAGTCGGCCTATTCTGGTCCTGTTGAGAATTTCTTCAATTACTTCCATGCTCTTTATTTCACATTGTTTTCTTCGCATCCATGTGCCTCTCTATATATCCAGACCAGGTTGTTTGGCAAGTTCAAGGCCAACAACCTCCTTAATTGATTCTTTCCAGCGAATAAGCGTGTTATGGCGCAGTCTACTGTATAGTTTACTTATCTTTTCATCGCTTTGACTCTGACATATTCGTTGTATTTCCTCATACATTGTAGCTGAGTCACAGTAAACCCGCTCTTTAATTTTATTCATTTTGCCAAGCCAGATGGAATGTGTCACACAAGGTGTCAAGTCACCAATAAGCTCCATAATATTTTCACACTCAAGCATCGGTTCTACACTCACGGACGTGGAATAACCTTGGTTAAATGCATAACAGAGGCTCGAGAGGCGTTCTTCAAATGAGGGTGCTCCGGGCTCCCAAAAGCCAAGAATCGTGTTATCTTTTGCAGTAATGGTAAAGCGGAACAATATCTGCTTTCGACTTTCAGTAAAAGTATGACAGATCTTTTTGATGCAGGTAAGATGAGGCTTACTGACAACAAGAACTTTATTTCCAACAGCAATGAGTTTCCCAAGCACCCTCAGACATTCATCCAGATTCTCAGGATGAATGTCATGCTCGGTGGGAAACATTACCGTTCCAGGATAAAGAGGATACTCCCCGGCGGGCTCTTCAGGTCGAATCCGAGGATTGGACCATTGCTCAGCAGATACGACCCTGTTTTTCACAACACTTTTATAGCGTGCATAGCAGTACCGGCAACCATTCGGGCAGCCGATACTGCTATTGACCCCGGCAACCGCCCACTCCCGAGTCCCGCGAATTATCGATTTTTTAGATACCATCTCACCCTGAGAAAAACGATTTAGAAGACTGTCGGAGAGTTGTATTTATTCTCAGATCAAGAAATTGCAAGAAGATTAAGTGAAGCTACATGAATAATATCGCAAGCATTAATTTTCCAGCAATAGCGTAAAGATGATGGGAAGGGGCTTTCTCCGTCAGTTTCCTGGACTACCAGAGATCAAAGAGTTCCTTTATCCCTTTTTCGGCAAGTTTCGACATTTTAGCAAAATCCTCGGTGGTGAAAGGAGTGCCTTCCGCAGTAGATTGGATTTCAACCCATCTGCCGTCTCCGGTCATGACAAAGTTTGCATCGGCATCGGCCTGGGAATCCTCCTCGTAATCAAGATCAAGAAAGGCTTCACCATCCACCAATCCGACAGAGATCGCTGCAACCGGAAGAAGATCGGGCATGTTATCAATTTTACCTTCTGCAGCAAGCGCCCCCAGGGCATTACGCACTGCTATTGCCGCACCGGTAATCGATGCGGTTCGTGTCCCACCATCGGCGTTGATAACATCACAATCAACTCGGAGAGTTCGCTCACCAAGCGATGACAGATCGAGCATCATCCGCAGACTGCGGCCGATGAGACGCTGGATTTCATAGGTCCTGCCGGATCTTCCCGAAACCTCTCTTCTATATCTGGATGATGTTGCACAGGGAAGCATACCATACTCAGCAGTGATCCATCCCTGACCGGTCCCCTCTAAAAAAGGCGGAACTTTTTCCTCAACGGTCACCCCGCAAAGAACATGGGTGTTTCCCATCTTAATGAGAATTGAGGCGACTGCCTGGAGCTGAACATTTCTCTCTATGGTTACTGGCCGTAAACTGTCAGCGGCACGATCATTTAAGCGCATTATATTTCTCTCGTCATGAATGTTTTACCAATGAATTTACATCATCACAGGGTAATTACTGAACATATTTTGTTTGCAAATACTTCCGGCAATCCCCTTTCACACCTCTTGGGTCACACTAAGACTAAAGTTGCCGTTTATCAATCACCCGGCTGCCCTTTCCATCGAAACGCTCAAGAGTTCTCTCCTCAACAAGCTTGATATTCACTCCTATACCCAAATCGGTGGCCATTCGTTTCTTGATCATATCCACCAGGGCACGCTGTTTTTTCATTTCATCAAAAAAGATCGATTCAACCACTTCGACCATTACGGTCAATTTATCTTCGTTATTTTCCCGTTCAACGATAAGGCGATAATGCGGCTCTGTTCCTTCTATTTCACAAAGAATAGCCTCAATCTGCATGGGAAAGACGTTGACACCTTTGATGATAAGCATATCATCGGAACGGCCCATGATCCTGTTCATCCTTTTAAAGGTGCGGCCACAGGGACACGGTTCCGGTAACAAACGGGTAAGATCACGGGTGCGGTAACGAATCACCGGAAATGCCTCTTTGGTTAGAGTGGTGATGACCAACTCCCCGGTCTCTCCCGGACCAACTGGCTCAAGGGTTTCAGGATCAAGGACCTCAACGAGGAAGTGGTCTTCATTAATATGCAGCCCATTGCATTCTCTACATTCTCCAGCAACGCCAGGCCCCATGACCTCGGACAGCCCGTAGTTATCACTGGCCCGAATACCTAAACGTTCATTAATCTCATGACGCATCGATTCGGACCACGGCTCAGCACCAAAAAGGCCATAACGCAGTGAGAGACCATGGGGATTAACGCCCATGTCCATCATTACATCGGCCATTTTCAGCGCATAAGAGGGAGTACAGACCAGTGCGGTGGTTTTGAAATCCTGCATAATCTGAATCTGACGCTTGGTATTTCCTGATGAAATGGGAATAACCGACGCTCCAAGCCTCTCGGCACCATAGTGCAAACCAAAACCGCCAGTAAACAGGCCGTAGCCGAAAGCTATCTGAATAACATCATCGTGAGTCACACCTGCCCCACAAAGAATTCGGGCAACAAGATTGGACCACGTTTTAATATCATTGCGCGAATACCCAACCACTGTGGCCATCCCGGTTGTCCCGGATGACGAATGCACCCGAACCACTTCTCGCAAAGGAACGGCAAACAGGCCGTAAGGATAGTTATCCCTTAGATCCTGTTTTGTGGTAAAGGGAAGACGACGTAGATCAGCCAAAGAGCTTATCCGGTCATATTCAAGCTTCAGTTCGTTAAATTTCTTGCGATAGAAAGGGACATGTGTGCCGACTCTATATACCGTGGACTGTAGACGCTCCAGCTGCAGCTGTTCCAGGTCTTCGCGTGACATGCATTCTTTTTTACTTTCCCAGATCATAGTGTTCCCCGCAATTACTCAATAGCAGTCTTCATGCTGTTTTGCATTATCCGTTCGTTTTTGGCACTGTTTATTTGAGCTACTCTTCAATTTTCTCTCTGCCGAGATAGGCCTGCTGCACTGCCGAATTCGCCAGAAGATCCTCAGCAGGCCCCTGTACAATTACTTTCCCTGTTTCAAGCACATAACCACGATCGGCAATGGAAAGCGCTGCTTTGGCATTTTGTTCCACCAGCAACACAGTATTACCCTCATCGCGCAATCTTTCTATTATTTCGAAAATTTCTTTGACAATAAGCGGCGCCAGACCTGTCGAAGGTTCATCCATCATCACCAGCGAGGGTTTTGACATCAATGCTCTTCCCATTGCCAGCATTTGCTGTTCTCCGCCGGAGAGTGTTCCGGCAAGCTGCATCCTCCGTTCTTTGAGGATGGGAAAAACCTGGTACTGATGATCAAGGAGATCGGCCACAACCTTCTTCCCTTTTTTCTGGATAACATGGCCACCAAGTATGAGATTTTCTTCCACACTCATGGTGGCAAAAACCTGACGCCCCTCCGGAACCATGACACAACCCAAAGCTGGAATTTTTGAAGGTGCCAGACCGGTAATGTCCGTTCCCTGGAAAACCATTTCTCCGCTGGTAACTTTCAGAAGTCCTGAAATAGTTGACAACAAGGTCGTTTTACCAGCACCATTGGCACCAATAATGGTAACAATCTCTCCCGGATCGACATGCATGGAAATATGTTTAAGAACCTTCAGCTTACCGTAGCCTGATTCAAGGTTACGTATTTTCAGCATAATAATGAGTACCTTACTTCTGAAGTCTGCAATAAAAATACTCTATTCGCCAAGATATATTTTCACCACATCCGGGTCTTTTTGAATATCAGCAGGCAACCCTTCTGCGATTTTCTCACCGAAACTGAGAACGGCGATCTCATCAGAAATGTCCATAACCAATGACATATCATGCTCAACCAACAAAACCGTTATTCCCAAATCACGAATTTTAGTTATTAGCCTGCCGACTTCGGCCGTTTCATAAATGTTCAGCCCGGCGGCTGGTTCATCAAGAAGAACCAGGGTCGGTTCTAACGCAAGCGCCCGTGCTAGCTCCACTGCTCTCTGCTGGCCAAAGGCAAGGCTGGTCGCTTCAACATCGGCATATTTGGCAATCTCAAGCAGATCAAGAAGCTCCATTGCCTTCTCATGGATGGCTTTTTCCTCGTGTCTGGTCCAGGGCATGCGAAACATGGACGAGAGAAAACCGGCACCACTTTGCACATGCCTGCCAACCATGACATTTTCAAGAGCCGTCATGCCATTAAACATCTTTATGTTCTGAAATGTTCTGGCAATTCCCATATCTGCGATCTGATACGGTTTCTTCTTTTTCAATTCCCTGCCGTTGAAACGAATACTGCCGCTGCTCGCTGGCAGGGAACCGGCAATAAGATTAAACAGCGTTGTTTTTCCAGCACCATTTGGCCCAATCACCGCTTTTATTGATCCTTCAGGAACTGCAAAAGAGACATCATTTACAGCAAGTAAGCCGCCAAATCGTTTGGATAAATTTTCAATCTGCAGCAGAGCCATTTATGTCTCCTCTTCCTGATGCCGCCCTAAAGCCAGTAGCCTCTCCGCATAATGTCTGTAATTAATACGCAGCAATCCATTAGGAGCAAACAACATGATAACGATGAGAATAAGTCCAAAAATTGCATCATCATAGGTGCCAAAAACACCACGAAGGGAAAGAAAATTGAGAATGATCGCCATTATCAATGCCCCCCAGAGATGGGCCATACCGCCCACCGCCACAATTGCCACATATCGAACAGATTTTATAACACTGGCTTCAGACGGGCCGATGCTACCGTTGTAATGGGTCATGAATACTCCGGCAACGGCCGCAAAAACGGCAGAGAGCACAAAAACCTTGAGCTTGTAGCGAGTTGTATCAACACCCATAGAGTCAGCTGCATCCTCAGCGCCATGAATCGCCCGCAGCGCCCTGCCAACACGGGAATCGATGAGGTTTCTGAGTAGTAGCATGCCGAAGAGTACCAGCGTCCAGGCAATGTAATAGTTCCCCACTCGATTGGAAAAATCACCATTAACGGCAACATCACCAAAAAGGATAAAACCGGGTACTTCCGAGATGCCGTCCGCTTCACCAAAATAAGGAGTTGCCAGTACTATACGATAGATGATAATGCCAAAGCCGAGGGTGGCCATAGCCAGATAATGCCCCTTCAGCTTGAGTGCGGGAATACCGATCAAACAGGCAAGCAAAGCTGCAACCGTTACGGCAAAAATGCAGGCGGCCCAAGGTATGACAACGATCACGGTATCACCATAAATATCCTGGCCCGACATCAGCAGGCCCAGAGAATCAAGTAGCCGCACAACCAGAATATCTTTATATTCCAAAAGATTGGAGGTGGTGAGTGCTGCTGAAAGATACCCGCCAATGGCAAAAAAACCGGCATGTCCAAGCGATATCTGACCAGCATATCCCATGACGACACAGAGGCCGATGATGAGTAGAGAATAATAGGCTGACATGGTCATCTGGGTGAGATAAAAAAGCGTATCTGTCCAGGATGCCAGGAAATGAACACACACAACAAAGAGAACAAACGGAATAAAAGGGTAATAGTTCTTCATAATCTTAAAACTCTTTTAGACCGGCTGCATCCTTGGAACCAAAAAGTCCATGGGGACGAATGAAAAGGATCAGCAGAAGGATGGCAATGGAGATCGCCTCCTGAAAAGACAAAGGGAGAACCGACACAGAAAAAGCCTCGATGAGTCCGAGGAGCAGACCGGCAATAACAGCCCCGCTGGAACTCCCCAGGCCACCCAATATGGCAACCGTAAATCCCTTAATGGCTAGACCGGTACCAATATTATACTGCGAATAGGTAATAGGAGACATCACACATCCTGCCAGGGCACCAAGTGCTGCACTGAGCACGAAAGAAAAGGTCACCATATTTTTCGTGTTAATGCCGCAAAGAATGGCCGCCGTACGATTTGCCGCGCAGGCCCGCATTTCCCGGCCAATGGAGGTGGTCCTAAAAAACATGCCAAGCAGCAGCATCATCACTGTACATGTACCCAGTACCCAGAATACCTGGGGTGAAATCCGAGCTCCCAGGATTGCCACACTCGATATTTCATCACCAATAAAATATGGGAGAGAACGGACACTCTCGCCCCAGACGTGCAATGCAGCTTCACGGATCAGAATGGAAATGCCGATGGTGATAATTATCATGCGCAGAACACTGGGACTCTCCAACCAACGGATAAACACTATCTCGATCAAGGCTCCGATGACCATGGTAATGACAACTGCGGCGCCTATGGCCAGCGGTAGTGGCATATAGTCAAGAAGAGTTATTGAAATCATGCCGCCAAGCATAACAAATTCGCCCTGGGCAAAATTTATTATACCGGTGGTGTTATAAATAATGTTAAAACCAATGGCCACGATGGCATATATAGCACCGTAGGTAATGCCTGCAAAGATGTATTGAATAAAGAGTTCTGCGGTCATAATTTCAGGACTAAATGCACAAAAAAAGAGCCGGGTCTAAGCCCGGCCCCCAGGGAAACAATTACCACCGATTTATTTCTTTTTGTAGGAAACAAATTTACCATCTTTAACGGTCATCATCTCAAAGGCATCAAGACCAAGACCACTATGATCGGTCGGGCTGAACTTGAATACCCCGCCGGTTCCAACAAAAGTCATATTCTCTATGGTATCACGTACTTTGGCGCTATCTTGAGCGCCAACCGTTTCCAATGCCTGAACAAGTATCATGAGTGAATCATAGGCATGGCCTCCGAAGGTGGAAACCGGCTCTGAAAATTTTGTTTCATACTCTTTTTTGTAATTTACCAATACCTTTTTCTGGGCATTGGTATCATCAAGTCCTTCAGCAACAAGCAGGCGACCCGCAGGAAAGATAACTCCTTCCACAGCCTTGCCTCCAACTTCCACGTATTTGATATTGCCGAAACCGTGACTAAGGTAGAGCGGGACATCCCAGCCAGCCTGACGCATATTTTTAGCAAGAATCGTTTGTGCTGGCACGATTGACCAGTTGATGACCGCCTGAATCTCAGTATTGCTCTTCCATTTGGCAACCAAAGAGGACAGGTCGGTAACATTCGGTGCATACACCTCTGAAGCAACAACTGTTATGCCGTACTCAGACGCAAGTTCTTCAGCAAACTTTTTACCCATTTTACCAAAACCAGTGCCGCCTACTGCTACCGCGATTTTGGTTATATTGTTTTTCTGCATGTCTTCCATAATTTTACGCACCGCCAGGCTGTCATTCTGAGGTGTTTTGAAGACAAACTGAGCAACAGGATCAACGATCATTTTACTGGAAGCACAGGAAATCAACAGTGTTCCGGATTTCTCACAGAGGCTTTTTATTGCCAGAGTGGAACCTGTTCTGGTGGGTCCGAGGATTGCAAAAACTTTATCTTCTTCAATGAGCTGCTTGGCATACGAAACTGCCTTCTCTTTTTGGCCAGCAGAGTCCTTGATAATCAGCTCGATCATATCACCATTGACACCGCCCTGAGCATTGATTGATGCAACAAGCATTTCGAGAGTGTTGGCCTCAGGTTTGCCTAAAAAGGCAGTAGGCCCGGTTACAGAAAGAATTGCTCCGATTTTTAAAGTCTTAGCCGATGCAACACCAATCATTACCACACAAGACAATACTACCACTGCAAGCTGAAATACTAATTTTTTCATACACTCTTCCTCCGTCTGGTCTCCTCGTGAGACTCATTGTTTTTCGTCGGCTTACCCTGCCTGGACCAATATTAAGAAATTCAAGGCTTTATTTCAGTCAATCTGAAAAACCGCAAATTCCCTCAATACTACCTTCAAAGTTGCGATAACTTTGAAAGACGTCTTTCTTCACTCCAATTATAATTCCTGAAACCCTGGCTCGGATTTATCAAAGAGCACAAATCTGATTGCTGGAAAGAGTAGAGATCTCCGCTCTTTTCAGGGTCTCCAGGGCCTCATCTATTTCTTCAAAGCGAAAAATCATCACAGCATTTTCGCCACTTTTATTAACAAAAGCATACATGTATTCAACGTTGAGATTGGCTTTTTCAATGACTTTCAGAACGGATGCCAAGCCTCCAACCCGGTCAGGAACTTCGACGGCAATAACGTCGGTTTTGCCTACAGTGAAGCCACCTTCCTTTAATACTCTCTCTGCATCAGACACCTTATCGACAATCAGACGCAATATCCCAAAATCAGCAGTATCGGCAAGGGAGAGTGATCTGATATTGATATTATTATCGGCAAGAACGCCGGTAATTTCCGAGAGGCGCCCCGATTTATTTTCCAAAAATATAGCAATCTGTTCAACCTTCATGATTTCCTCCCAGATCAAATTTTACGCTTATCGATAACCCGCTGTGCCTTACCTTCACTTCTTTGTATAGTGCGCGGCTCAACCAGTTTTACCGTACAGGTTACTCCCAGCATATCCTTTATTTCTGATTCAATTTTTTTGGTGAGTTGCTCAAGAACTCGTATTTCATCTGAGAAAATCGACCCGCTCACTTCTACCTGAACGAGCATAGTATCAAGATTTCCCTGTCTTTCCACTACAATCTGATAGTGAGGCTCGACTCCTTCAATACCCATAAGTACATGTTCAACCTGAGAAGGAAAGACATTTACACCACGAATAATCAGCATGTCATCCGATCTACCCGTGACTTTTTCCATGCGCACCAATGTCCTGCCGCATTCGCAGGTGTCATAGATTAAACGGGAAATATCCTTGGTTCTGTACCTGATGATGGGAAAAGCTTCCTTGGTGAGCGTGGTGAACACCAACTCACCTTTTTCTCCTGGCGGCAGTACCTCGCCAGTATCGGGATCAATGATTTCCGGAAGGAAATGATCCTCGAAGACATGCATTCCCCGGGTTGTGTGAAGACATTCCATTGCCACTCCAGGTCCCATGACCTCAGAAAGACCATAAATATCAACAGCTTTCAGGTTAAGCTTGCGCTCCACCTCTTCGCGCATATTCTCACTCCAAGGCTCAGCGCCAAAAATTCCAACCCGAAGAGAAAGCTTTGCTGGATCAACCTTCATCTCATCCATTGCCTCGGCGAGGTTAAGCGCATAGGACGGAGTTGAGAGCAGCACAGTTGAACCGAAATCTTTCATAATGGTTATCTGTCGCTTGGTATTCCCGCCTGATACCGGAATTACCGTGGCCCCCATTTTTTCAACACCGTAATGAGCACCAAGACCGCCGGTAAAAAGACCATACCCATAGGCGTTATGGACCATATCACCCTTATGGGCGCCGGCGCAGGCAAGTGCCCTGGCCATGACATTCGCCCAGAGGTCAATATCTTTTTCAGTATAACCAACCACGGTGGGTTTTCCTGTGGTTCCTGAAGAGGCATGCACTCGGACAATCTCATCAAGAGGCACGGTGAAAAGGCCAAACGGATAATTGTCACGCAGATCATCTTTGACAGTAAACGGTAGTTTGCTGAGATCAGCAAGGCTGCTGATATCCTCAGGTCGAACGCCTTTTGCGTCCATCTTGTCACGGTAGGGCTTCACTGTTTTATAAACCCGGTCGACCAGGCTTTTCAACCTTCGCAGCTGAATCGATTCCAGCCCAACACGGGGCAACGTTTCTATCTCTTCTTCCCAGTACTGTGTTGACATATGTTCTCCTTGTTACTCACTGGCCTTTCTACCTGCAGCAAAGGCCTGCAGGTTTACTTCACGAAACCGCTCCGGTACCCTTTTTTCAATAACCTCAATACACACGGACGGATCAATAGGCAAAAAAGCAGACATGGCACCAACCATGACCACATTCACGGTTTTTACCTCTCCCACTTCCCTGGCGATATCGAGCGCATTCACTTTAACTACCTCGATTCCTCTGTCGACGAGAAGATCCAGAACATTTTGCGGATAAGTAGTTTGTCCCGTGGCAACCGCAGGAGGCAGAATTTTCTGAGTATTGACAACGACTTTACTGCCTCTGTGCAGATAAGGCAGATATCTGGCCGCTTCCATCATTTCAAAAGCCACCATAATATCGGCACACCCCGGTTCGATGAGCGGTGAATACACTTTCTTGCCATAACGCAATTGAGCAGTGACCGACCCACCCCTTTGCGCCATACCATGTACTTCACTTTTTTTGGCATCAAATCCAGCTGCGAGAAGGCTGTAGGCAGTAATCTCACTTGCCAGCAGAATTCCTTGCCCGCCAACTCCTGAAAAAAGGATATTTCCTTGCTTATCCATTACCCCTCTCCCCTGGTGATGGCATTGAACTTACAGAGTGAAGCACATTGTCCGCAGTCATTGCACAATATTTCATCGATCTTTGATATTCCTTTCTGTTTCTTTTTATATCCTCTTTCCTCCGCTTCCCCTTCGGTAAAAGCGGTCCAGCTGATTGCAGGACATCCTAACCGTATGCAGGACATACAGCCTACGCAATTCTCCTGATTGGTGAAGTACGATACCGGCTTTCTGAGTTTCAACTCCGGCAGGAGTACGCAGGGTGCCTTGGAGATGACCACGGATGGTTCGTCAAGTGCAATCGCCTCTTGTAATACTTTTCTGGTCTCCGGCACCTCATGTGGGTTGACCACGAAGACATGCTTTACGCCTATGGCCCGACACAATGCCTCAAGATCTATCTCTCTTGCAGCTTCTCCTTTTATATTACAGCCTGAGGCTGGATTATGCTGCTGTCCGGTCATTGCCGTAATTCTGTTGTCAAGAATTATCAGGGTCGAGGCAGAATTGTTATATACCGTATTGATAAGGCCGGTTATCCCCGAGTGGATAAACGTGGAATCACCAATTACGGAAACCACCTTATCGTGCGCACCCTCTCCCAGCGCCTTGGCCATGCCATGGGCAATGGGCACGGATGCTCCCATACAAACAGTCGAATCCATTGCTGAAAGCGGAGGCAGAAAGCCAAGGGTGTAACAGCCTATATCACCTGAAACAAAAAGTTTCATGCGGGAGAGATTGAAAAAAATGCCTCTATGAGGACAACCGGCACACATATTCGGTGGCCGCATCGGCAGCTCAGGAGCATCAAAAAGCTCAATTGCAGCACCCGGGTCCAAGGCATTGCGTACGATTGTCGTATTCAGCTCTCCCTGATTGGGGATAAGTTCCTTGCCTTTGCAAGCAATGCCCATAGCCTTGATATGCAGCTCCAGAAAAGGGTCCAGCTCTTCGACAATCACCAGTTCGTCAACGCTGTCTGCAAATTTACGTATCAGTTTTTCAGGCAATGGCCAGCACATGCCCAGCTTGAGAACAGCAGCTTCAGGAAAGGCCTCTTTAACATAGAGATACGACACACCCGAAGTGATAAATCCCCTGTTAGTCTCTCCCTCCTCAATAATATTAAAGGATGCTTTTTCTGCAATTTCACTACATTTCCGCATACGCTCTTCGACAGCCACACGCCGCCTTCGTGCATTAGCCGGGAGCATGACAAATTTTCCGGGAACCTTCTCAATACCCGGCTCAATTGTGCTCGGTACCTTCTCGCCCTTTTCAACAATACCTTTGACATGAGCAATACGCGTGGTAATACGTAGGAAAACAGGGGTATCAAGCTCCTCACTGAGTTGAAACGCGCGTTTAAGAAATTCCTTGGCTTCGGCTGGCTCTGAAGGCTCAAGCATGGGTACTTTTGCAGCAAAAGCATAATTGCGATTATCCTGCTCATTCTGTGACGAATGCATTTCAGGATCATCCGCTGTGAGGATGACCAGCCCACCTCTGCCGCCTGTATAGGAAGCTGTGAAAAGAGGATCGGCAGCGACATTGACCCCTACATGTTTCATTGTTGCCAGGGCTCGTGCTCCGGCAAAACTGGCTCCTATGGCTACTTCGAGTCCGACTTTCTCGTTTGGAGCCCACTCAGTATATACACCTTCATATTTTGAGAGGTTCTCCATTATCTCCGTTGACGGAGTTCCGGGATATCCTGAAGCCACCGTGACACCGGCCTCAAACGCTCCGAGTGCTATTGCCTCATTACCCGACATCCAGAATGTATTCTCTTTCATATGGCTACGTCTTCTCCTCTCTATATAGAAAATCACACAGTGGAAATGTAGATCATGGAAGTTGTTTACCTTATAGGGTGAGGTGCGTTCCAACAGCTGGCAGATACGCACAAATCCATGTAAAACAACAAATTACTTACTCCGAAACCCCCTTATCTAGCAAGTATTTTCTCAGCATAGTTATCGCTGTTTTCCTTAAAAATAGCGGCCTGCAGTGTAACAGACCTGTTTTGTCCTTTCAGGTATTTCTGATATTAGCGATCATTTTGACGGGTTACGCACCACCATTCGCCGATACGATTTCCAGACACCTGCAGTCATACTGGTACAATAATTTTACGACCATGCTCCTCGGTCTATGGCTAGGTCTCCTGAGGAGTTCATTAAAACAAAAAATGTTTTTGCGACACTACACTTCCACTCTGCTTTTTTCGCCAGCAGAGGGGAAATACTCAGAAAAACTTTTTGAAGTATCCTGCATTTATCATGTTGTCTTTTAATTCCATGTGAGTTTAGAATGCTATTTTCACAAAAGCCTTATGATGGTTATTATTGAATCTGAGGGTGTGAAAATACAAAATTAAACCACTTTTTGAGCAAACGGAGGTACATCATATGTATGTTGGCCGCATCATGCACACTGAACTGATTACTGTATCACCTACGACAAGCCTTGAAGACGCAAGTCTGCTGATAAAAAAAAAGAAGATTGATCATCTGCCGGTTATCAATGACAGTGGCAAGCTAGTGGGTATTCTCTCTGACCGTGATCTCAAGCAATACTGGGCATCGCCTGCCACCACGCTGAGCAATCATGAACTCAATTATCTGCTCCAGCAGGTAATCGTTGAAATGATCATGATTACACCGGTAATCACCATAACCCCGAATACGACCATCGAACGGGCGGCACTGATTATGCAGGAAAACGACATCAACGCCTTGCCGGTAATGGAAAACGATAAGCTTGTCGGAATTATCACCAGCACAGATGTTATGGGAGTTTTATTGAGCGCCATTGGTATTAGTGACGACAGTATTCGGCTCAGTGTAATGGTCAAAAACAGCATTGGTACCCTGGCCAAACTCTCAAAGCTTCTGAGCAAGGAAAACGTCAATATCCAGAGTCTGTTTTCCTGGCCCGAAAAAGATTTCTACGGCGTCTATCAGCTGGTAATGCGCATTCCGAAGAGTGATGGTCAAAAAGCAATAGCTGCTCTCAAGAGCAACGGTTATAAGGTTATTGAAAGCTATGTAAAGGATATAACTCCTTACTTGCCATAGCTCATTAAAGTTATGCCGTTGATTACTGCATCCTAATCATTATTGTTTGAAGGGCTAGAATCGCAACTAAGCATAGCCATTTCAAATATAATTTAATACAGCGGGGAATTGTCATGAAGCCGATAGTGAATCAGATGCGCCAATCCATCCATCTTGGAATAGGAGGACTGGCCATTATACTTCTTGTGGTTATCTCCTCCTGTGCTACTCACACTTCAAACATTGGCAAGACTGCCCCCCAAAATCAGGTTTTACCCCTTGCCACTGATGAGGTGGCACAACAAAGAATATGGCAGACAAAGGATGTGGAAGTGCTCTACAAGACTATAAAAATCGGCGGAACTTTTGCCATCGAAGGTTCGCTCAGTGTCAATGATTCTGTCACCAGGACTTTCCCGTACATAAAATACCTTGATTTTTCAATAAACTACCTGGATAAAGACAACAAAGTGATCAGCACAGATCGGATAAACATAAACACAGGCTACCGGAACAAACTTGCCAAAAACCTTAAATTAATAAATGTTCCCGAAGCTCCTCAGAATGCAGTTTCTTTTATTTTTAGTTACTGGGGAATACTTACCAGCATGGGAGTTCAGGACGAAAATCCAGGTGACTGGGAAGTCTATTTTAACCCATTCAAAGAAGATACTACCGACCAAAAATCGACAGAAAATGGTCTTTTCTACGCAGATTAGTCGTTCAAAGGTACTTAATCAATCAGAACAAACCAAAATAAAGATGAATATGGAGGAGAAGGGATGAAACTCCATTTTTTAATTAATATCAGTTCTGATACAGAAAACTTATATGGCGTCCGCTTTTTCAGTTCTTTTTTCAAAAACAGCAACGAGTGTGATGTCACCCTTTTTCATATCTGCCGCCTTGATAGCCAGGACTCATCTGAATCCTTGATGGAAATATGGAAGGGACCCGGAGAAGGTGTTATCGGAAGCCTAACAAAGGGAGCACAAACAGCACTAAGCAGAGCACGGCGGAATTTACATAAAAATGCTGTCACCATTAGCAAGATGAAAACCAAAACGGTCCAGGAACGTTTTGGCAAGGTAAAGGATATTCTCTGCGAAGGCAGTGAGGGTCTCTATGACGCTATGATTCTCGGTCGTCGAGCTACTTTTGCCCTGCAGTGGATTTTTGACAGGCCAGGTGATGAAATCCCCCAGGCACTTATCCAGGAGGCAGCGCTGAGTTGTCCCCTGTGGGTCTGTAGCGAGCCAGAAGAAGGAAGGAAAAACGTACTGCTCTGCATAGATGGTTCTGAAAGCTCAATGCGTGCTGCAGATCACGTTGGCTATATTCTCAGCCACGCTCCTGAGCACAAAGTTACCGTTTTCCACGTAGCAACATCTCCATATGAGAAAGGTCAGGATATCATAGATAAGGCCATCAAAACGCTGCGCTCTCACGACATCAAGAATGACAATATTGAGCAAAAAACGAGCTGGGGTCTATCGGTCAGCGGAGCAATCCTCGCAGAAAAAAATAGTGGTCGCTATGCCGCTGTTGCCATTGGTCAGCGCGGCAATCACGAGGGTGGTTTGTTGAACACTATTGGTTTAAACGGAGGCACGGCGGCAGCGCTCGTCAATAAAATTTCCAAAGCAGCACTCTGGATCTGTCCATGAAGCAATAACAACTTCCCCCTGATACCTCTTACTCTTTACGGCCAGTAAAATATTGAGGTGATACACTTGACAATTTACAACAATACCACATTGTAGCATTAAAAGACCGAGCGCTGATTTAAATCAAATTGCGAGCGCGTAATAAGTTCTGCTAAATCGATACTTTCAACCATCGGTTTTGCCGATGGTTTTTTTTATTTTCTGCCACCAAAGAGATACGTTTCATGCAGTACGATACAAAATATAAGGAAAAACCGATGAAAAAAACGATATATCTTTACTCAGGAGAAGGGACACGGAACGAAGAGAGCGGACTCAAGTTCTTAAAAAGTGCACCTATTTGGAAAAAAATCGAGAAGATACTGAGCTCAAATCTTCAAGTGAGTGCTGAAGAGTTATGGGCCATGAAAGATATTCACCGCTGTCCTCACAGCCCACTTTTAACCGTTATCAGTCAAATCTGCCTTTCAGAAATCTGGCAGAGTTGGGGCTATAAACCAGACATTGTTATTGGTCATTCGATTGGAGAACTTTCAGCTGCATACCAGGCGGGGATGTATTCTCTTGAAGATATTTTAACTCTCACCTACAACATTGGCCAAATAACTTCACACATTGATGGCGGAATGGTTCATGGAGCGCTGAAGGAAGAAGAACTTGAGCGACTTCAACTGTGCCTGGCAGCAATAAATTTTCCATTGGGTTCAGACCTGCATGTAACATTAAGCGGTCTTGATGAAGAGCTGGAGGTTTTTCTTAAAGTCCATCAAAACTTTATAAAAATGAAAACACCTCATCCATGGCACCATAGAGACTACAACAAATATTATAGAGACTTGGTGACCCCTTCTGCAGGTAATGCCGAAGAAGCGCTCTTTGTTTCAGGCGTCACTGCGGAATTTGCAGTTACCCTACAGCAAGATCACTGGCAGCGCTGGCTGAGCGGTACAATAAATTTCAACAAGGCAATTGAAGCAATTTCGGCTCGTTTTACCAACGACGACCTCGAAATCATTGAGATCGGTTTCCATCCTGTGCTTGAACAATGTTGTGAATCATTTCAATCCTATAGCTATGCATCTTCGATGTACAGGGGAGAAGATGAGATCAGCTGGATTTTGCATCAGAGAAGAAGACTTGATGCATCGCCACTGAACACTAAGTTGTCACAGATACTTGGAGATTTCTGGCCAGGGGTGAAGTATGATGCCCCCCTCTCCTACCAGGGCTTCACTTCTCTAAAATTTGTTGAACTTACAGCACTGCTTGAGCCGTTTTTTCCCACACTTGCCCCTCAGGACTTCTACCGTTTTAAAACAATTACTCAATTAATTAATGAATTTGGCAAGGAATCCCCTAAAAGGGTGGCCAATTCTGCATTTTCCGATAAACATCAAGTGGTTATCTCAGCAATGAGTTGTAAATTGCCATCCTCGGCGGAAAACCTGACACGATACTGGGAAATATTGCAGTCTGGACAGGATCAAGTAAAAGCTGATTCAGCGAGGGGAGATTTTGAAGCTGGCTTTTTAAGTGAGAAAACAAGCAAATTTGATCATAAATATTTCAATATTCCAGAGGCCGAAGCCAAAACAATGGATCCTCAGCAGATTCTTGCTCTGGAATTAACCGAATTGCTTTTCCAGGATGCCGGGATCAACCCTAAACACCTTGACCGCCGAAGGGTCGGCGTATATATCGGTGCCTGGAACAACGAATTCTCGGGTGATCGCAACTCCGTCTATTATCCAACCGGTACAAATGTCAGCATAATCGCCTCAAGAATAAGTTATCATTATGACTTCAGGGGACCGAGTTGGGTGACCAATACAGCCTGTTCCTCATCTCTTGTGGCAATACATTATGCCTGTAAAGACATTGAGGCCGGCCGGGTAGATTATGCCATTGCAGGAGGAGTGAATATGATCCTTGGCAACAATTTCACCCACACCATGCGAGATTCCGGTTTCCTGTCCAAAGATCAGCGATGCAAAGCCTTTGATGACAGTGCAAACGGATACGTGCGTTCAGAGGGCGGTGGTCTGGTATTACTCGTGAGAAAAGAATTTGCCGAAGAATATTACGCAGAGGTCCTCGGCTCCTCTATCAATCAGAATGGTGGTAGAGCACAGGTTATAACAGCACCGCATCCTGAAGCTCAGGAAGAGCTGATATTAGATGCCTGCCAGGATGCCGGAATATTACCGCAGGACATCAGTTATATTGAGTGTCATGGGACGGGAACAAAGATTGGTGACCCAATTGAAGTTTCTGCATTACAGAATAGTATTTCCAAAGGAAGGACCCGGGACTGTTTGCTGGGCTCAGTAAAGTCCAACATCGGCCACCTGGAATCGGCCGCAGGAATAGCAGGACTGATAAAAACTGTCCTGGCACTTAACCATGGTATTATCCCCGGAAATCTGCATTTTAACAAAGCAAATCAATATATTGATTTCACTTCACATCACTTGAAGGTGGTTGCAGAGAGCACTCCCATCGAAAAAGAGGCTTGCGTTGGTGTATCAAGCTTTGGATTTGGTGGTTCCAACGGTCATGTAATCCTCAAAGGAGCGGAAGATGCAAAACGAAAACCACTGGTTGATCGCCCCTCACCTTTTGATGAGAACCGAGCAACTCCGCTTACAGCTTATTATCCCTTGGACGGATTATCAGTAAAGGCCCGGGTGCAATCCTTGTCCACCCTTACCGACCATGATGATACAAGTATTATTCCGGAAATTGGCGAGCTCGTGAACAGTCTCTTTTTCGACCTCACCGGTATTAAAAACATTGAAGCTGATATTGCTCTGACGGACCAGGGCCTCGACAGTTTAAGTGCAACTCAGTTCATAACAAGTCTCCAGGAAAATCTTGGGGTAGAACTTGATACGGACCTGCTGTTTGACTATCCATCAATAGATCAACTGGTTGCACATCTTGAGGAAATTGCTGGTGTACATGTGGAGGCGGAAACTGAACGAAACAGACAGAGTCGGGAGGTTGTTGCTGAACTGGTAAACAGGTTATTCCACGAACTCACAAACATAGAAGAAATAGATCCAGATGTTGAATTGACGGACCAGGGGCTTGACAGTTTGAGTGCAACCCAATTTCTATCGCAATTGGAAAAGGAACTCAAAATCGAAATAGATGCCGATATCTTATACGCTAATCCAATATATGATCAGTTAGTAGATACATTGTACGCATCACTGGAACAGTAACCGAAAGCCAGGATCACATGAATCATCAACGATTATTCTATAATCTCTCTTCCGCAATCTTAGCTCCTTCAACGAGTGACTGCAGTTTCAGCCATGCCACCTCGCCGGAAACACTTGTGGCGGACGCAGTTGAGGCAAAACCGCAGTCAGTTGATCCGATAACACGTTCAACCCCAAGGAGATGGATAAAATTGATCAAGCGTGAAGCAACGAGTTCCGGATGTTCAATGGTATTTGAAGTAGTATCAATTACTCCGGGCATTAGAATTTTATCATTTGAAAACGATTGCACTTTCAGTACTTCCCATTCATGAGAGTGGCGATGATTACAGGATTCAAGAGAGATGAAAACAGGTTTGAGCTTATTGACAGATGGGAGTAATGATTTCAATTCTATGTCACAGTGATGGGTGCCAGGATAGTTGCCCCAGCAGATATGGGCGCGGCAACGAGAAGGATCAATATTTTGTAGGGAAGTATTGAGGACTGAAATGTTGAGTTCAGCCAGATCAATGAAAGTAGTCTCATCAAATTCTTTATATCTGGTATGCCTGCCCATTGCGAGATCCGGGCAGTCTATCTGTAGCTGTACCCCTGAACCGGCAATAATTTCATACTCCTTAAGCAATATGTCTCCAAGCTTTTGCAGATATGTTTCATAGTCAGAATAATATTGGTTTTCTAGAAACAAGGCTACAGTTCCTGGTGATGGAGCTGTGAAAAAGAGTTCACTGTCGCAGGTACCCATATTATTTTGAAAGGCTTGAAACGTATCGAGAAGCATTTGGATCTCTGCCTTGAGACTTTCCTCACCTGCATAGGAAAGCTCCTCAGAACAGGCAGGCAAAGGAATAGGCGCTTTGGGGTTAAGGGTTATGAGGCCATTGCGTCCACTGAACCGTCTGGAGTATTCGGGAAGCTCCTCAAGGTCACGGGGAAGAGGTGCTGTGCAATTACCGTTAAAACCGGTGATTCTCTGTACAGTGGAATTAATGTAATCGGAACGTGGTAATTCACCGTTATTTATAAATGACAAACCCAGGTCAAGCTGACGCTCAATTATCTCTGATAGGTATTCCTTCAGTTCTTGCTCGGTAATATCTGTCTTTTTCAGTTGTTTGGCAATCATTGCAGCTGGTCGCGGCAGAGAGCCAACGTGGGTAGTCTTGATCATGAAAAGAAATCCTCTAGGTGAATACGAGTCATTATGCGGAGATTGTGCATATTTCCAGGAAGTATTAAAAACAAAGTGATACTACTTTAATACATGAAATCAAAAAATAAACTACTTGCTTAACCGAATGCACCTTGCTCCTGAAGAGAGTGCAGAGAAAAAAACACAAACAAAAATTAAAATATGAGAGAAATGAACATGTCCAATTATTTGCCAAAAACCAAGACCATTAATTTCAGTGAAGTTGAAATAGACGCGGATAATGTTTTATCGACAAAGAGTCTTCCGGATAATTCTCTTGTTGAAGAACTGCGCAAGCATGCTGATTGCCCACATCTCTACATTGTTTCTGCCGGTCAGGAAGAACGTATTGACGGTTTGCTGGCACGATTAAAGGAAATTCGCTCCACCTGTTATCCATACGCACTTTTTGTCCTGGACGGTGATTATTCTTCCGTTAGCGAAGATGATTTGGATGTAATTCATATCACATCCAAAAGCTCAACGGAGATCGCCTCCACAGTAAAAAAGTATATCCGGGAGAGACTTGTTTTTAACAAAAGGCAGCTTGCTTTTCTAAACGACTCTTCCCTGCCAGCGGCTGTGGATGTCGTAATAATTGGAGGCGGAATTACAGGATTATATGCGGCGCAGAGACTCTCCGAAAAACAACTCTCTTTCTGTATTGTTGAAGAAAGGGATATCATTGGGGGTATATGGTCAAAATATGCGAATACAACTTCTCTTGTGAATACATCGGAAGGGGCGTATCGACTTGTTGAAAAGCAAGTAAGAAGCAACAGTGATCACTCAAAAACACGGGAAATTCTGGAAGATTTTCATCAGCTCGGCTCAAAATTTTCTGATCATCTGTTTACGGGAACAAAGGCGACTCGTTTCTGTCGATCTGTGAATGGTTATGAAATTGAGGTGGCACGAGGGGCAGAGGTTGCAACCATTAGATCCAAGGGGCTGATACTTGCAATAAACGATCGAGTAGGTACACCTCGAGAAATCACCTGGCCATCACAGGAAAAATTCCTGGGCAAAATTTACTCCGGAATCTCAGATGACACTCTGACAGTCGACTGGAAAGGCAAGAAAGTTGTCATTATCGGCATGGGGGCTTTTGCTGTGGAGAATGTCAGAACTGCCCTGGAAAATGGCGCAGAACAGGTAACGGTAGTTTGTCGGCGACATGGTACAATTTGTCCCAAAATTATTGACTATCTCAATTTCGCAACACCATACGATGAAAACTTTCTTCATGACAGAAAGTCAAATATTAGAAATATGATGCTCTGGAAAAAATTATATGATTTAGCTGGGGCAACAACACCAGAGTGTTGGATGGGCAAAATTAAACACGGGGGCCACACAATCAGCGTTTCGGATATTTGGTTCATCGGTCACCATCTGAAGGTACTGAAAACAGTTACCGGCAGCATAAGCGGGTTATATGAGAATGGAGTCATTGTAGATGACACCGAGAAGATAGAGGCTGACTTGATCGTGAATTGTGTCGGCTTTCATCGTATGTCCCCGGTTGTCAAACAGATGAGCGACTATACAGAAATGTATAATAACAATTATATCGACAAGGATTTAATGTATCTTGCCGATGCTTACATAGATGATGATGTTTTCAACTCTTTTTTTGGTTCAAGTGTTCTTGAGATGACAAAATTCTACATGGATATTTATCTGGATTTTTTTGACAATCCTGAGTTTGAGACAATGATGCAGACACCGGGAATTGAAAAAATATCAATAGAAGACAGGAGATGGTCCCATTATATCGCAGGAGCAGAGGCATTAATAGGCCGTTACCAAAACTTCTATAAACTTGCTCAATCCCAGATAAAAAAACGTACAGATAATTTTCTTGAAGCTCATGACCTTGAAACCTATATAGCCCAGAACAAGAGAGAGTGGATTGAAACCCATCAACTCATAGGTGGCAAAACATTGGAAGAAAATGGATACCTGCCCTATGTTTTTGAGAAACTGATAGAAAAGAAAATATAGAAACCCTTATACCATTGGCTAAGGAAAAGTTAATGCAGGGTGATTTCACGCAACTCCATGCTGTTGTGCTTAACGTACCCGATTATTTTGTTCATTTTTCCGGGAGAGACAGAACCTCCAAACTGTCTCTCCTGGCAAGGGAAGCCCTTGCCTATTCTCTGGAGTTGAGCGGTATTTCAGAGATGGTTTTCCAAAAGGATCCTAATGGTGCACCAATACCGGTTAATGGCGTATATTGGTCACTCTCACATACAACGGAATTTGTGGCAGCAATTGCTGCGCCCCGACCTGTTGGAATCGATATTGAAGAAATAGGTGCTTTTGCAGACAATCTCCATCAGCAAATTGCCAATGAAGAAGAATGGGGTCTGGTAAAAACCGTGAGCTCTCTTGCTTTTTATTCATTCTGGACAGCCAAAGAGGCGGTTCTTAAGGCTGAGGGAGTGGGATTAAAAGGTCTTGCTGATTGCCAGATTATTGCTGTTGATGGTATGGATAAAATGCTGCTCAAATATAAATCCAGAACCTGGAGAGTGGTAAACCATCTCATTAATGATAACTATATGGTGGCATTAACAAACATTGGAATACCCATTGTCTGGCATCAATTATCCCGTTAAGAAAATTCCAGCAGCGATACAGTTTTCCCAGCACCCCAGTTTCGCTTAAACTTCGGCCTCGAAGAAGACAGATGAAACGACAGTTTAGATCATCTTTCTTTGAGAATCTCAGAGAGTTCTTTAACTGAAATTCTCCCGTCCGTCGGTGTCAGATTGGCCCACAACCAGTTATGGAAGCTGATTAAATCCTGAGCTTTGAAGTTTGGCCGATCAGCTGTTGTGTGACAGTCCTTGGCCACAGTTATATCGAAATCTTTCACCAATGCAGCATGAATAGTGGCATTAACACAAAAATCTGTTGCACAACCAGCGATACACAGCTCTTTGATACCAAGGGATTTCAGAGTGTCTTCAAGTTGTGTTCTGTAAAAAGAATCGTTTGCCGTTTTTTCTAGAAAGAGATCATCTTCCCCTTGATAAAGACCCGGAAGTATCTGCCAATCAGACGTTCCAGGAAACAGATAATTTTCTTTGGTACCGTCATGCCGAATAAATATAACGGCATCCCCCCTACTTCTAAAATGATCGGCCAAAGTATTAATCTTGGAGATAACTCCATCCATGTCGAATCTGGGGCTTGTCCCGAAAAAAACCCCTACTTGCATATCAATTATTACCAACGCTTTCATTGCATTCCTTTATTGTGCTGTTTATCAACTTTCAGCCAAAAAGTTGTTATTGATTCTACTCACAGTAACAAGCCTACCCCGAAAAGATGAGAACTCCGGGCGCCCCCTGATCTTCTCCAGAAAAGATAATTTCTTACAATACATCAGACCTGTACACCCCTGGGTGAGCCCTTGGCCGTCACGATCACACAAGCCGTCCTTGTTTGTTGGTAATCACATTCTATTGATTTTGGAATACTTTCCTGGTGGAATTCCAACTGTTTTTCTAAAGATTCTTGAAAAATGACTTTGATCGTAAAAACCCAGTTGATAGGCAATATCAGCAACATCTTCTGAGTTCGACAACATCTTTTTAGCCTCACGAATTTTAAAATCGCTCAAATACTCATGGGGTGTTATCTGCATAATTCTTTTGAATTCTCTCTGGAAATGAAATTGACTCAAGCATGCGATTTCAGACATTTTTTTAAGCGAAAGATTAGCAGCAAAATTATAAGAGATAAAATCACAAACTCTTTTTATAGATTCATTCTGTTCCCCCGCTAAATATATCTGAGGAGGAGTCTCAGAAAAATACATGATTAAATATGTAAGAAATGAATTGAGGATACTCTCGACTTGAATATCTGATTCAGGATCCTCAATAACTTCGAACAAGCCAATCATTTTTTCAGACAATGCTTTATCTTTATTATGAATATTCCTGAAATAAGGTTGCTTTTCCTGCTTTTCAGAGATTTGAGAAGCGATTGACAACATCGTTTGAGGTGAGACACTTAATATTTTGTACGAATGCCCCGATTGTCCCTCAGACCTGCATGAGTGAACCTGAGAAGGATTAAGAATAAATATTTCCTTCTTCAGGATTTGAGAAGCTCCATCTTTATATGTAATAATTCTTTTACCTTTTTCGATGAAACCGACAATGTAGGTCTTGTGAATATGGCGACGAAACTCGTTGCAAATATCGTTGCCAGATAACGCTTCCACTCCTGAAATAAAAGGAAGACTGAAAATTTTAATACTTTGATTTTGCTTTTTCATTCAATCTTCCTTCTGTTCAATAGGCTTTAAAGAATAGCAGGAAAGAATTTAGCGAGTAAAATTAAGCCATGTTCATCCGCCTGAACCATGTGATCTTCCCCTTTGGGAATTACCGCCATTTTTCCTAAATGGTAATTAAAACTTTCTTCAAGAAGTATGCATGATCCGTAGCCCTCAATAACTTCATGCAATTCTAGTTGATTTTCATGGCAGTGATTTTCAAGACAGCAGTTGGGATCGATTTTAACCAAATGAGAGCTGAAAAGACCATCAGTATCTTCACCTTTAATCATATGCTTAAGATAAACCCCTTTAAACTTTGGATGCTCCGCCCATTCAACATCTGAAATGTTTGCAGTACGATCAGTGTAATGAATTGTTCCATTAGCAATATTTGTTGAGATTATTTTGGTTTCCATTGAAAATTCTCCTTTTTTGAATGAATAAAGTACAACGTGATTTCAATGGGAAAAATAATCAATTCGTATCATCAAGTATTGTATGATCTTGCTATATTCAGATGCCAAGGTAGAAAAGTACCGAGAGTTCCGCTGAGAGTAGCATCGGGCAATCTGATGGAAAAGATACATCTTATTAAAGCAGCCACCGTACCGGAAGTTGCATCAAATCAATTTGTCCTGCGATAAACCTCTGCCTGTATTTAGAAAATGCCCCCAATCCTCACGTTGATGTTCTTTAGCCAATTTCGCGGCTTTTTGATAATCATAAGGCACTTTTATCTGTTGAATGGTCCATTCTGTCGTGTTCTTTTCAAGAATTGCATATGACGCTTGAGGGCAATAATTTTCCATTGAATGAATAACGGGTTCATTATCAGTATATGCAGGCAATCCAACGCTACCAGGATTTATTATAAGCTGACCGGAATGTGTTCTTACAGTACGTGGAATATGGGTGTGACCGCAGAGAATTATATTCGCTAATTGTCCCTGGAGCGATGTCATTATCTGGCTATCTGAGCGGAGACAAGGAAATCCTGTCTCGACATTTTCAAGAAGATATTCAAAATCATTCGTTGGAGAACCATGACACATGTAGATCTCATCTGGTGAAGTTTCAATGCCTGATGCGGAAAGCATGCGTCTCACATACCGGGTATCAGACCAGAGCGACTCATCTGATGCGTAAATACCCATAACATTTGCGATTTCTTTCATTTCTGAGTACGTCTTGCCCAGGATAGCGGCAACCGATGCAATTCCGCATCCTGTTTTTTCTTCTTGCACAACTGGCTTCAAAAATTAGCACTCCCTTTAAATGGTTAACGCCGTGGCTCACAGGCCGTGAGATACAAGCGGTACCTTGTGAAACCGGTTATTGGACCTTCTACTTTTCAGGAAAACACTCTTTAATTGTGTTTTCTATGACAAAACTCTGGCCTTGACCACCGGTTCTCCTTCCCTAAAAAAGGGCGACGGATCGTTCTTTTTCCCAAGTCTTCCCTTTAGCATAAAAGTAATGATTTTAGGTATGTATGAAATTGGGAATTTAGGATGTACATCCTTAGGCATTTCTCCAATTGCATATTTACCGTAAGCTTTCATGGTTACAGGCCCAAGGACTTCCATCTTTTCTTGCTCGTCAGCAAATTGCATAAGTTTAACGGACATCCCAACAAACGGGCTTTTTGAAGAACTCATCGTGTTGGCCAAAGGCATATTACAGCATTTGGTATGCCACCTGAATAAGCCTTTGTCTCTTAATTGCACGCAATCAATTTTGTCTAAACCTTCCGTTATCTCCATCAGAGAGGGGTACGTTTGGAAAAGTTCAGATCCCCCGTGCTCATCCAGTATTTTTTCTTTATTGTTTAAATATGAGGCAAAACTTTGGCAGTCACAACAAAAACAATGCACATGAAAGTATGCCCCAGGAACAATATTAACCCTGCCTTTCACTGCCCCACAGAAACATTCCAAATCAACTATTTTTGACATATTGTCCACCTCATATAAAAAAATTATCTAAGCAGCAGAATTATCGCTCAATTCTCGCTAACGTTAAGTTATCTTTCCATTAGGATTGTTGTTTAAAATCAAGGCATACGAAAAACTTTTCCTTAGCCCTATTATTGTTGATACCTGAGTCAAAGTTTATACCTTCTCGGTTCTTACCTCCACGGATAAAATTTTGAGCATAACACAGAATCTAAGTAAAAGGACAGTCTGGCAAGGGATTCTTATAACAATTTAATCAGAGATGCAGCTTCTTGCGTCCGCAGAATTTGCAGGCTCGACCTTCTTGATTCGCAGCATTAAATTTCCGCCACGTTGAAATTCATATGGCACCTGAACCTGCTGAACCTCATATCCTGCATCGCTTAAATGATCACTTAACGGTTGGATATGGGGAGAAGGAAAGGAGCCTAATTGCAGCAATGGGAATATCCTCGTCTCTCCACACACACGGCAAAGTTCAGTAACGGTGTCGATATGGAATTTGAGATCTAAATGATCACTGTAAAGAAAAAGAAAATGGGAAACAACTGCAAGGTCAAAACTGTCATCAGAGAAACTCAGTATGGGAGCTGACTCAGCCAGATACCGTTTTTCGAGCTTGCCTTTTGGGTAGTCTGAAAGGAAATCGCGCATCGCTGTCATACGGACTTTACCCAATTCTTCAATGGAGCGAATGTTTTTCCACACAAATTCATTCATATTCCTTTGTGTTTCTTGGATGACTTGGTCAAAGGTTTCATCAATGCGTTTGCTGATATCATCTACGTCATATTCGTATAGAGGATCAACAGAAACAATTCTCCCTCCCCTCTTCGTCAACGCAGCGTTGAAGCTGGCTGGACCATCACCGCAACCGAGAATGTGCTTGGTGAGGTCATCGTCTGATAACGCGAACATCGCCAGATATTCAGAAAAGCTTCTTCCCCATGGAACTATTTCTTTCAATTGGAATGCCATATTCCTAACTCTTCAGTCGAACATGCTCTTCAGCATGCACGTTTTTTTCACGCTCCGCTGAAAGAGATAGTTCGGAAATACGTTATTTATATTTTCCAGGCGCAAACTGATCAATTCCCCAGAGCCAACTACCATCTGATTGATCAAGAAGACCCCATTCGCATCGCTGGTGACCAGATAGTCAATCCTTTGAGCCAAAAGTTTTTTGAAATTTTGTTCATCACGGCTAACTTCCTCTACAGTATACTTTTTTGGGGCAAACTTCCAGATTTCGGAGGTAATTGACGACCCATGGAAACGTCTATTGGCAGATGCTATCAACAAGGTTATTATCCGCGAAACATTTGATTTGGATTTCTCCTGTGTTGTTCTGTTTTTCTTCTACAACTCCGTTCGAACATGATAATCACAGGTTTGTCTGTTGCATTATTTTGTTATTAAAATTTCGCAACAAGAGTCAAGAACCGATTTGCCACATTTTCACTCCCCCTTATCACCTCGTCGCTGCTCCAATAAAAATCTGGTGACCTTGGAAACGAACGACGGACGCAAGTCCCTGGCCAGGGGCCGGGAAGCGGATTACATCATGGTCAAATCGTTAAACTGGCAGAACTTACCTTGACCTGAAGTGTCTCATCCGCTGATTCCCGTGAGACAAGCCTCTGGATAACAGGACGAATCCCTAAAATGACTATTTTTTTTGCAATTCCATACTCTTTTCCGTACAATTCGATGAGATGACAAACCAAAATCCTGTCATTTTCTGCACATGGTCGTTTGGTCCGAACCCGTCTACCACAATTGCTCGGGTTTGGTGATATCAGTTAAATATTCAATCAAGGAGGTCTCGCGCATGAAAAACCTGTTATTGGCCGTCTGCTTTTTTCTCGCCTCGCTTGTCTTCTCGACTTCGACATTTGCTTCCGGAGTCGACGACCTGACGATTTACACCGAGGAGTATCCGCCCTACAACTTCTCTGAGAACGGTAAGGCGACCGGCATCTTCACCGATGTGTACGACTATCTGCTCAAGGAGACCGGCTCGAAGCTCACTGTGGACAACATCAAGGTTATCCCTTGGTCCCGCGGCTACAACCTCTGCCAGAAAGAAGTGAATGTCTCCCTCTTTTCAATGACCTTCACCGAAGAACGCAAGCCATTGTTCAAATGGGTCGGCCCGGTCGTTCCGGCGCGGGTCGTGCTATTTGCCAAAAAAAGCAGCGGCTTAAAAATTTCGGGCGTGGAGGATATATCAAAGTACAAAACCGGGGTAATCAACGAGGATATCGGCGAGCAACTTCTGGTTTCTCTCGGTGTCCCCAAAGAAAAGCTTGATGGCGTAACCAAAGCGGAAAGTAACATTAAAAAACTGGCCTCTGGCAGGATCGACATGATGGCCTACGGCGAAGACGTAGGCAAATGGATCCTCAAAGGTGCCGGTGAAAATGTTGACGATTATGAGGTGGTATACACCTTGAAGGAAGCGGATATGTACATTGCCTTCAATAAAGAGACACCGGATGAGACAATCACTGTACTGCAGCAGGCCTTAGACAAGTTGAAGGCCGACGCACCGGCATTCAAAGCTATTTTAGATAAGTATTTGAAATAAAGATGATAAGCAGACACATACTCATCCACCATCAGTCCTCAACGGATGAGAGAACCAGCGCAGAGTTCCATTGTAAAGAGGCCCGCCACAGCAAAATACATGTGGTGGGCCTGTCGCTTCAATGCCCCCATGCTTGATGCGGAAACAGCCGGGAAGGAGACTGCCCCCCTAACGACGTGGAGGATTTTTCCAGGAATCCGCCATATGCTCCTGGTACCGGATCTTATCAAACTGGTATTGCGCCAGCTATAAAGAGAGGCTTCAAATAATGGGGTAATTAATTCCGGAATAGCTCCAATATCAGGTGCGGAATGCAACTGTCAGAAGAGCTAAACACAAATTTAATTAGATGTACATTATGCCGTTGAAAATGGCTTGAATGAATGGGCTAAAAAGGATAGCTTCTTTAGAGTTACCGGATGACTGAAAATCATTTGCGAAAAAATTGGAGCGATTTTACAAAATGATTCTTCTCGCCGATTGTCTGTCGGTATCACCCGTTAAAAATGAACCAATAACATTTTCACTATTTAATGAAAACTCCAGTCTATTTCACAATATTTGCTTTAATCTCCTTTTTGCTTTTATTTCAAACTGCAACCTATGCCTGTACCTGTGACGGTGATGGCGGTTGCTATGAGGTTACCGATGATGCAAGCTTCGACAGTGTTCCATGGGTCGATCTCGCTCCTGGAGATACTGTTCGGATTCACTATAGATCAGCCCCCTATCGAAGAATCGTTGGTTTGAGAAGTGTAGGTACCGCTGAGCAGCCCATTAAAGTATGCGGAGTCAGAGGCTCAGGGCGAGAACTACCAATTATCACCGGTGAAAATGCCACACCCATCAGCGGATATCTTTACAGTTGGGGAAGTGGCAATGGTTATAATATCGGCGACTATGGTGTGATTCTTATTGGCAGAACCCCTCAAGCAGGTGACGACTGGCTGCATTCTGCAAAACATATTGTTATTGAATCATTAAAAATAGAAGGTGGCCACGCCTCCAACACATATACTCCTCTAGGCGAAGCGCCGAGGAATTTTGTCTACGGAGCAGCAGGAATCAGGGTTACCAATGGTGACAATATCACCATCAGAAATTGCGAAATTACCGGCAATGGAAATGGTATTTTTCTTCGTGGTGACGACAATAGCGAAGATGCTACCATAACCAGCAATACACTCATTGAAGGAAATTATATCTACCACAACGGTAACAACGGAAGGGACAGGGAGCACAATATATACAGCCAGGGTATTCGACCGATCATTCAATACAACCGTATCGGCAAAATGCGACCAGGAGGTCCGGGAATAGATCCTGCCAGAGGTACTGCTCTGAAAGACAGATCTGCTGGTGCGGTCATACGATATAACTGGATAGAATCAGGTGCCCGCACACTGGATCTTGTTGAAGCTGAAGATGCACTTCGGGTGATTGATGATCCTGGATATGGTACTGATTTTGTTTATGGCAACATCCTCATCGATACCATAGACGATAATGACAACTACATCTCAGCCCGTACAATCACCCACTTTGGTGCAGACAACATGGCCGATGATGATACCGGCAACTGCATTCGCTACAACCCTGATGACCGATATACCTGTAGAAGCGGTCCCTTTCAAAAAGTGGCGGGTGGGACATATTATTACGGTACTCTTTATTTTTACAACAACACTGTAGTCATTAAAGATTACCGTTCCGATGATAATTACTGGACTCAGGATATGCTCTTTGAAGTATCCACCTCAGGGGGAAAGGTGGATGCCAGAAATAATATTTTTTACATCTACTCTCCCAACGGCAACCCGAGACTTGCCATGATGCTCCGCTACGGAACCTTGAACCTAGACGGCTCCAACTGGATAAATACTGACTGGCAACAGGGACACTGGAGAGATTGGGCTGGTACAATAAATGAGAATGTACCGCTGATAACAGGAGATTCACCCGGTTTTGCAGGTACTGAACTGGATGATTTCACTTTAACCAAAGGATCGACTGCAATTGATAAGGGCTCTGCACTTGCACCTGCTGTGATTTCCCTCGGACATATTCCCACTCTCATGTACAAACTTCATCAGTCATATCGGGAGCGGAAAACAACGGGCGCCACAGAAGACCTTGGTGCCTTTGAACTTGAAGGAGGCGCTAACATTTCGAATTTCCTTTTACTGCTGATTCTCGAGGACAATAACTAATACCTCGATATTTTTCACTTTAGCCAGCAGCGAGTTCAGCATCGATCTGATCAATTTTCTCCTGTGCTTCCTCCCAACGTTCATACCAGCGATCCAGCCTTCGTTTGCAATCGTCATATTCCTTGCTGGTTTTAACCCAGGCTGCTTCATCCTGGTATAGTTGTGGATCAGCCATCTTCTCTTCGAGACGCTCTTTCAAAATCTCGTATTTTTCAACCTGCTGTTCAGCCTCTTTTATCTTTTTTGACCACTGCCCTACTTTCCGGCTTCGCTCCTGTCTCTTCTCAGCCTCAATTTTGCGCTGCTCTTTTCTGCTGAGGCCATTGCCTTCCTCCTGGCTGGAATCTTCATTGGTATTGTCTTCGACCTGCCGGTTTTTATCCTGCTCTTCTGCTGCAATCCTGGCAAGATACTCTTCAACATTCCCTTCATGAAGAACGGCACCACCATCTTTAACAACCAGCACCTTATTAATAAAACTGTCGAGAAAATAGCGGTTATGCGAAACAACAATCACCGTACCGTCATATTGCCGCATTGCTTCCTGAAGTACCTCCTGAGAACTCATATCCAGATGGTTGGTAGGTTCGTCAAGAAGCATGAGATTGGCTGGAGTCGCAATCATTTTAGCCAGGGCCAGACGACTTTTTTCGCCTCCGGATAATACCGATACCTTTTTATCGACATCATCTCCACGAAAGAGAAAGGCACCAAGCAGGGAACGCATTTGAGTAATAGTCAGGTCTTCCTGGTCACCGCTTAAGGCCATAGTTTCGAGGGCTGATAGTGCAGGAGATAACTCTTTTGCCTGATGCTGCCCGAAATAGGTGAGTTTGACATTTGCACCAAAACGTATTTCGCCAATATCATAGTCAAGCTGGCCTGCCAGAATGCGTAAAAGCGTAGATTTTCCAGCGCCATTAACACCGACAACAGCGACCTTATCACCGCGCTGAAGAAACAGTTCCACATCGTTGAAAACATGCTTTTCCGCATATTTTTTACCAAGGTTCTCAACACGGAGAACATCCTTCCCAGATGGAGGTGCCGGTGGAAATGAAAAGCGAATCTGCTGTTCATTATCGGCAAGCTCGATCCTGTCCATTTTTTCGAGTTGCTTGACCCTGCTCTGCACCTGTTTGGCCTTGGTTGATTTAGCCCGAAATCGTTCAACAAAACGCATGGTCTGCTTTATCTTGGCCTGCTGGTTATCATAGGAGGCCTTCTCTATCTGGCGACGCTCTTCTTTCTCTTTAACATAGTACGAGTAATTTCCCTTGAAGACGGTCAGATTTCCCAGACTGAGTTCCCAGGTCAGGTTCGTGGTCTTGTCCAGAAAGGCACGATCATGGGAAATAATGATCATTGAACCCTGATAATTTTTTAGAAATTCTTCGACCCAGGTCAGTGAATCCAGGTCAAGGTGATTTGTGGGCTCATCGAGAAGCAGCAACGATGGTGCGGCGAGCAACATTTTGGCAAGCATAAGACGCATCAGCCAGCCACCGGAGAAAGAGGAAACCGGAGCATCCATATCTTCCGGTTTAAAACCAAGACCAAGCAGGACTTTTTCAATACGCGCCTGTATGGAATAGATATCACTACCGTCCAGCTGGTGCTGGATTTCCCCCTGCCGTTTCAATAGATATTGAAATTCGTCAGATTCAGGAGTTGCCGCAGCCAGTTTTTTATGCAGTGACTCCGCCTCTTCCTGCAACATAAGTAAATTTGCAAATGCCTGCTGCGCTTCTTCATACAACGTATTGTTCGAAACAATGGCGCTGCTTTCCTGAGGGAGATAGGCAACGGTAAAATGTTTGGCTCGACTTACCACGCCGTCATCCGATGCCGCCTCCCCGGCCATGATTTTCAGAAGAGTTGATTTACCGGCACCATTAACACCTATTAGGCCAATGCGGTTGCCATCATGGACACGTGCGGAGATATTTTTAAAAAGATGTTTATCACCGAAGCGAATATCCAATTGATTAACAGACAACATAGTGCATACTTCCTCTTTGCAAATTTTTATCTACTACTACTTCCAATCTCTCTGCCAGCCCCAGTTCTTCAAAACGAAGCTTGTTCGCTTTGTTAACCCCATTAAAACAAGAAAGATCCCGGGTTGAAATGGTCAAGTGAATCTTTTTTCCAGAGTTCTCATTGAGAAGTCTCTTGGTACGCTTGAACCATTCGCGTGCCATTACCATTTCTCCAAAAGCAGGGTGATATGGACCAGCGATAACGTTTTTCTGCAGTGAATCGGACGGCTGCAACCCCATTCTCACCACTCGAATATCATTTTCCAGGAATCTGCGTCTGGCCCAAACCGTAAGCACAATTGCCATGTTGAGAGAAAGAGGGGCATATGCGCTCCGGGCATATTGATCTGCAAGTCCTGATTTTCGGACAACAACCACTGGATAGATCCGTACAAAATCTGGCTTCATGGCAATTGTTTTTTGCACCGTCCTGAGAAATGACAATCTGGTTTCCTCTGGCAGCCCAGGCATCAACTGGATACCAATCTGAAAACCATTCTTTTTAAGAACCTCAACAGCCGTATGGCAATCCCTGCTGTCATGTCCACGCTGTGATGCAGCCAGCACCTTGTCATCCAGAGACTGTACACCCAGTTCAACGATGCCAACACCATACCCACGGAGCAGTTTACAGGTGGATTTGTCAATGCAGTCTGGCCGTGTCGAAAGGCGAAGCAGATCAATATCTCCACTTTTCACCCAGGGAGCCACGGATTCAAGCATTATCCGCTGAATCTCTTCCGGTAAACAGGTGAAACTCCCGCCATAAAAAGCAAAATGCGTAGGCCCCTCTTGTTTCCTGAAGGTAAGCCATTTCGTTACCACCTTGCTGATATTACTGCGAATATCAGCGATACTGAATTTCTCACCGGTTATAGCCTGCTGATTGCAGAAGAGACACTGATGAGGGCAGCCCTGATGAGCTATAAAGTAAGGAATGACAAATGGCATAAACAACACAAATATCTTGTTAAAAATTTATCTCTTTTTGCAGGGCCATGGCAGCGGCTCTCTGTTCCGCCTCTTTTTTTGATCCGGCCTCACCCTGACCAAGGACTTCTCCTCTGAAGACGACGGATACCCGAAAAATTCTCTGATGGGATGGCCCTTCTTCCTCATCGAGTCTATATTGAGGGGCCTCGTTATGTTTTTCCTGCAATTTTTCCTGTAGCCTGCTTTTGGCGTCGGCGATGAGTAGTTCTTCTTTTTTTTCAGTTATTGAGGGCAGGAAATATCTTTCAATGCATTCGGTAACAGTGTCATAACCGCCATCCTCAAATATTGCTCCGATAACAGCTTCAAAAGCGCATGACAATATTGAAGATTTGTTCCTGCCACTGGAAGCCTCTTCTCCCTTGCCCAGGAAAAGAAACCTGCCAAGTTCAATTGCCCTAGCCATCTCGGCAAGGTGAGTTTCATTCACCAGTGCGGCCCGAAATTTTGTCAGCTCTCCCTCCTTCATCTCAGGATATTGCTGAAAAAGCATGTAACCAACAACCAGATCAAGGACAGCATCTCCCAAAAATTCAAGTGTCTCATTATTATGACATTCCTCTGCCTGCTCAAAAGCAAAGGAAGAATGGATCAAGGCCTTTTGCAGCAATCGCAGATCAGTGAAGCGATAACCAAGCAATCCTTCAAATTCGCAAAGTACTGTTTTGTTCTGTTTTGCGAGCAAATTGATTTTCTTATCCATGGTGGTTAATTTTTGTACTTGTCAAAAAAACATATTATGTTATAAAGAGTGGCTTCAGAATTGAGACAACGGCGGCGTAGCCAAGTGGCCAAGGCAGTGGTCTGCAAAACCATTATTCATCAGTTCGACTCTGATCGCCGCCTCCATACATACAACGGGTTACAGGCACATGCCTATAACCCGTTTTTTTATGGTACAGCTGAAATAATCATATCAATCTGAAAAACGGTCCACCCCGATTGAGGAATCCCCCCATTCGTTGAGTTGAGTGTATAGCACTCCGCCCTGGACCATGCAACTTTTTTCCTGGTTTTTTTATACAACCAGACCCGTCGGTTGCTTGGAAGACAACCATTTTACCGGCAAAAAGACCTCTTGTTCCTTACTGTACGGTTTCCTTGCCATCGACGGGTACTCCCCAGATATCTTTGGCATATTCTCGGATAGTTCTGTCGGTCGAGAATTTCCCCATCCTGGCAACGTTTAAAATAGCCATTTTCGTCCAGCTCTCTTTATCTTGAAAGTGCTTGCCTACCTTCTGCTGGCATTCGATATAGGACTCAAAGTCGAGCATCACCAGATAGGGGTCTGACTGATCCATAAGTGAATTGACCAGTGGTTCAAAAAGCGTTTTATCACCACCACTCAGCATACCTTTTTCCAGGGCTTCAATCACAGCCTTGATATCCGGCCGCCGATTGCATACGTCCTGGGGAGACTGGCTGGGGTTAAGTCTCTCATACTCAGCTTCTTTGGCGTTCATACCAAAAATAAAAATATTCTCTTCACCAACTTCCTCTCTGATTTCGATATTGGCACCATCCAGGGTACCTATGGTCAAAGCCCCGTTAAGTGAAAACTTCATGTTGCCTGTTCCGGAAGCTTCGGTACCAGCAGTTGAAATCTGCTCGGAAAGATCTGCCGCAGGCATAATAATCTCGGCCTGGGAAACATTATAGTTCGGCAGAAAAGCAACTTTGAGCCTGTTTTTAATACGCGGGTCGTTATTGACAACCCCGGCTATGGAAGTGATCAGTTTGATTATCAGCTTGGCCTTCCAGTAGGTAGGTGCTGCTTTACCCGCAAAAATGACCGTTCTTGGAGGTATGTCCAACTCCGGGTGTTTGACCATTTGCTGATAGAGATAGATCACATGCAAAGCGTTGAGAAGCTGACGCTTGTACTCGTGAATTCGCTTGACCTGAACATCAAACATGGTATCGACATTCACTTTCACATCGCAGTGCTCCTGGATATACCGGGCAAGTCTTGTCTTGTTGTTCTCTTTTATCTTATCCCAAGTCGCACGAAAATCCTTGTCATCAGTTAGTTTTTCTATACCCCGTAACTGGTCAAGATCTGTAATCCAGCCCTTGCCGATATGACTGGTGATCAACTCTGCCAGTTGGGGATTACACTGGAGCAGCCAACGTCGCGGTGTAATTCCATTTGTTTTTGAGTTAAATTTCTTCGGAAAAAATGCGTGAAAATTTTTAAAAATTCGCTCTTTTAACAATTTGGTGTGCAGTTCCGCCACACCATTGACCGAATGGCTGCCGATAATGGCAAGGTGCGCCATCCGTACCTTCTTTACAGGCCCCTCTTCGATGATTGACATCTCTGTCAGTTTCTTGTCATCTCCCGGATACTGTTTTGCCACAAGATCGAGGAACCGCTGGTTAATCTCATAAATGATTTCCAGATGACGAGGCAATACTTTGCCCATCAATTCAACGCTCCATTTTTCCAAAGCTTCAGGCATCAAGGTATGGTTTGTGTAAGCAAATGTTTTAACGCAAATATCCCAGGACCGCTCCCAGCCAAGCCCCTCCTGATCCATCAGAAGACGCATAAGCTCAGGAATTGCAATTGCCGGATGGGTGTCATTGAGCTGGACAGCAACATGCTCTGAAAAGGTATCAAAATCCGGATGCTTTTTAGTATAACGTCTGAAAATGTCCTGAAATGTTGCTGCCACAAAGAAATATTGTTGTCTGAGGCGAAGCTCCTGACCGGCAAAATTATGATCAGGCGGATAGAGGACCTTGGAAATGGTTTCCGAACTCACCTTGGACTGAACAGCACCGATGTAATCGCCACGACTGAAGAATTTGAGATCAAGTTCTCTTGAGGCCCTGGCTGTCCAGAGTCGCATGTTGATGACATGATCATTTTCATATCCCGGCACCATCATATCACACGGTACTGCCATGACATCATTGGTATCAATCCATTCGGCTCGGTAATGACCTTTATCATCCTGGTAGGTGCGCACCTTGCCGTAAAATTTCACCTTAAAAACAGGCATGTGTCTCTCAAACTCCCATGGAGTACCATGACGCAGCCAGTTATCAGGACTCTCTACCTGGCGTCCATCTATGAGCTGCTGATAGAAAAGTCCGTATTCATATCGAATTCCATAACCATAGGCGGGAATCTTCAGGGTAGCAATAGAATCCATGAAGCATGCAGCAAGCCGTCCAAGACCGCCATTGCCGAGAGCTGCATCTTCCTCTTCTTCAAAAATTTCCTCCAAGGTGCAGCCTATGCTGGCAAGGGCTTCCTTCACTTCGTCATGGATGCCAAGACTGAGCAAACAGTTTTCCATCGATCTGCCGATAAGAAACTCCAGCGACAGATAGTAAACTCTTTTCTGTTCCTTGGCATAATAGGTTTTCTGGGTACGAATCCATTTTTTAACCAGGATGTCTCGCAAAGTATACGCCAGCGCCTTACTTATGTCGTTGGGGCCAGAGCGCTCCGGATCTCTTCCCTGAAAGCTTAAAAGATGGTGAATGATGCTCTCACGGATAGATCCCACACTATAGTCATCTTCACTGACCGGCCAGGCTCGATCCAGTTCTTCGGCCTGCATGGTTTCAGTTTTCGGCATTTCCAATCACTCCTATATATAATTTTTCAATATCGTTTGTTTCATCCTCTTTCAGAGATTCCTCCAGGAATGCATACTCTAAGGATAAATCTTTTTTTTTCAGTGTTTGACTTCTTTTTTACCAGAACACGATCTATAGTTGTTGTTTATGAGGAGAGTTCGATGCTTCGCAGATATATTATCCATTTTCTTTACTTTTGTGAATGCCGCACTTCACGACATTGCCACATTGTGGTACTATCGAAAAAATCACTAAGCTCTCTACACCCTTGATACTAATTTTATCATCATGAGGAAGTTCATGTCCAACACGAAAACACCAGCTCGCAAAGACACTGTTATTATCTATATTGCTATTGCATTTATCGTCGGATTCCTTTCGGGAGCAGCCTTTGCTGTCTACAAAATAGGTAATAAAACAGAACAAGAAGTGACATCACAGCAAAGTAATACACCAAATCAGCAAAGCAAAATATCCGACCAGCAAAGCCAGGCTATAGCTCACCTTGAGCAGGAAGTCACGGGTAATCCGGACAGATTCCAGGCATGGACTCAACTTGCCAACCTTTATTTCGACACAGGCCAGTACGATAAAGCGGTAAAAGCGTATGAAAAATCGCTGGAACTGCACAGTGGTACTGCCAACATATGGACAGATCTTGGTATTATGTACAGAAGAACACATCAGCCCCAAAAGGCGATTGAGGCATTCGATAAGGCTATTACCATGGACCCAAGTCACATCTACTCACGAATGAATAAAGGCATTGTTCTCCTCTATGACCTTAATGACTACAATAGCGCCATACAGGTCTGGGAGAATCTTTTAAAAATCAACCCTGATGCTAAATCCTCAAACGGTGAATCCATAAGAGACTTTGTTGATAATATTAAAACAAAAATGGGAAAATAGAACCTGAACAGGTGCTTCCGGACCCCCTCAGACACCACGAGGGAAATACGGCAGAACCATTATTGGCACCCCGCTACAACCAGACAACTCTACATACAATCTACATCAATATTAACGGTAGGAGAGAAAATATGAAATTTGAAACCCTGGCCCTGCATGCTGGCCAAACAATAGATCAGGATACATTGTCACGAGCCGTACCCGTTTACCGCACCAGCGCATACGTTTTCAAAAGCACTGAGCACGCAGCCAATCTTTTCGCGCTGAAGGAATTGGGAAATATCTATACCCGTATCGGCAATCCAACCCAGGATATACTTGAACAGCGCCTTGCCGCTTTAGAAGGTGGAGCCGCAGCTCTGGCTTTGTCTTCCGGTACCTCTGCAATATTTTATACAATCATCAATATTTGCCAACAGGGAGACGAAGTCGTCTCGGCAAATAACCTCTACGGCGGAACCTTCTCTCAATTCGACTCAATCCTGCCCCAACTGGGTATCACCATCCGAATGGTTGATCCAACTGATCCGCATAATTTTGAGGCTGCCATCAATGAAAAAACCAGGGCAATCTATTGCGAAACAATCGGCAACCCAGCATTAAATATGGTTGATCTTGAAGCTCTGGCAAAGATAGCGCAAAAACATAAGCTCCCTCTTATCGTAGATTCTACCTTCACCCCTCCCTGCCTCTGCAAACCAATCGATTATGGTGCAGATGTGGTGATTCATTCACTGACCAAATGGATTGGCGGTCACGGAACCGGTCTTGGAGGAATCATCATTGATGCAGGAAAATTCGATTGGACCGATCCTAAATTCACACTCTACAACGAGCCCGACCATTCCTACCACGGCCTGCGTTATGCCCACGATCTTGGTGATCTCAACCCGGTCGCCTTTGCCCTTCGTATGCGATTGGTACCTTTGAGAAATCTCGGGGCCTGCATCTCGCCGGACAACGCCTGGCTCTTTCTCCAGGGCTTGGAAACGCTGGCGCTGAGAATGGAGCGTCATAGTGAAAATGGCTACCTCATTGCCGAACATCTCCAGGGTCACCCTCTTGTCAATTCGGTCCATTATCCCGGTTTGCCGGGTTCACCCGGCTACGAAAATGCCAAGAAATACCTCAAAAACGGTTTTGGCGGTATGGTTGCCTTCGATATTAAAGGAGGGCTTGAAGCCGGCAGGGCCTTCATCGAAGGTCTGCAGCTGATATCCCATCTTGCAAATGTTGGTGATGCAAAATCGCTGGCCATACACCCGGCTTCGACCACTCATTCACAACTCTCCGCCGAACAGCTCGAGGCCGGTGGAATATCGCAATCTCTGATCAGACTGTCAATCGGTATTGAACACATTGATGATATTCGTGAAGATATTGATCAGGCACTGGTAAAGGCTTCGAAAAGTGCTTAGAATAGCATAGTATTTTTTAAGTGTGCAATTCGAAGATTTTCTTCGTTCGCAGTTCAGACGAAACTATACGCATACATTATGCAGCTTGATGATATCACAACAGAAAAAGGCCCTTTAATAGTAGAGAAGAAGTACTTTACCTTTGCTGAAGGGCCTGAAAAAATGACCCTTGAAAGCGGTGCCAGACTAGGTCCGGTTACCATTGCCTACGAGACTCTCGGCACATTATCGCCGAATCGCGACAACGTCATACTGATAGCCCACGCTTTTTCAGGAGATTCACATGTAGCCGGATTTTACACCGATGATACCAGGCAGGAGAAGCCTGGTTGGTGGGACTCAGTTGTCGGACCCGGTAAAGGTATTGATACGGATAAGTACTTTGTTATCTGTTCGAATATTTTAGGCAGCTGCATGGGCTCGACCGGTCCCGCTTCGATAAATCCAGAGACCGGCAAGCCTTACGGGCTTGACTTCCCCATGGTAACAATCGGAGATATGGTTGAAGCCCAGAAACTCCTTATTGATCATCTGGGTATCAACCAATTGCTCTGCGTCATTGGTGGTTCTGTTGGCGGAATGCAGGTTCTCGAATGGTGCGTACGCTATCCTGAGATGGTCCGTTCGGCGGTGCCGCTGGCAACGACAATGCGGCATTCAGCAATGGCCATAGCGTTCAATGAAGTCGCACGTCAAGCCATTCTCGCAGATCCAAACTGGCGGAGAGGTGACTATTACAATGCAACACCCCCCCATATGGGATTGGCGGTAGCTCGTATGGTTGGCCATATAACCTACCTCTCCGACGAAGCCATGCGCCGAAAATTCGGACGCCGCCTTCAGGATAAAAACGATTTTTCCTATGAAATTGATGTCGATTTCGAGGTGGAGAATTATCTGCGCTATCAGGGCTCTAAATTTGTCCAGCGTTTCGATGCCAATTCACTGCTATATATAACCAAAGCAGCAGATTATTATGACTTTAGCAGCAACTCATCGAAAAAAAACACTGTGCGCGACTTCTCCATGAGTAAGGCTCGATTTCTGGTTATCAGTTATTCATCAGACTGGCTGTATCCCACATATCAGTCCAAAGAACTCGTCCAGGCGCTTAAACGAGCTGATCGAGATGTCAGCTTTTGCGAAATAGAGGCGGACGCAGGACATGACGCCTTTCTCATATTCGACCCGCGTTTACACAATATACTCAAAGGGTTTTTTGATGGTATCAGTCGAAACCTCTAGAATGCGCTATGATCTGCAGATCATTGCCTCCTGGATACAAGAGCGCAGCAGGGTTCTTGATCTTGGCTGTGGTAATGGTGATCTCTTGGCCTGGCTCATTGCCAATAAAAAAGTCCAGGGTACAGGCATTGAAAGAGATAAGGTTAAGGTTGAACACTGTATTTCCAGGGGTCTGAGTGTTCTTCAGGGTGACTTCAACGAAGAGGTTGATGACTACCCTGATAAAGCATTCGACTATGTCATTTTAAGTCAGACCCTGCAGCAGGTATATGAACCGGCCAGGCTGCTCTATTCACTTTCCAGAATTGGGAAAAGAGTGGTGGTGAGTTTTCCAAACTTCAGTCATATCTCAATTAGAATGCAGCTCCTGTTGAAAGGTCTTGCTCCAAAAAGTGAGCAATTGCCGTACTCCTGGTATGACACGCCAAACATCAGGGTTATCACCCTCAAGGATTTTCGAAAATTTGCCAAGGACGTTGGCTATGAGATTGTCGATGAGGTCGCAATCAACACGCAGGAGCATGACTATTATGGTAAGATAGTATATAATTTTACAAATTTACGAGCCACATACGGTATTTTCAGTATAAAAAAGGCAAACAGATAACCTCAAACTTTTGATGACCATGTCTGAACACACATTCAATAAGAAACTAATACACTCACTGAGCAGCTTGTGTGACAACGAGGGAGAAACCGTCGCAAGTCAGCATGGTAAAATCCCACCGGTGGTAAAAATGCTGGTTGAGTCCTGGAAGACGGAAGAACACTTCGATCATATCAGCCCTGTGTCCCTGCCCTCCGATGATGCTGTTATCGAAATTATCCAGAAGGCTCGTTCGATTCTCTTTCCAGGATACTTCACCAAGGCCAAACTCCATCAGTCCAACCTGGAATACTTTCTTGGTCAGGAAACAACCGACCTCTATGAAATGCTTGTTGAGCAGATCAGTATGGCCATTCGTCATGACTGTCGGCGCCATGAGCGGCCCTGCACAAACTGTGACGCATTAAGTCATAAAATTGCTTTTGCCTTTATCGAGAAGCTCCCCTCGATTACAGCATTAGTCACAACTGATATACATGCAACACTTGCGGGAGACCCCGCTACAAAAAGTCCAGATGAGGTAATATTTTGTTACCCTGGTCTAATGGCCACTTCAATCTACAGACTGGCCCATGAACTTTATCTCTTTGATGTACCAATTATCCCAAGAATCATGACGGAATATGCCCATAGCCAGACGGGAATTGATATTCATCCAGGAGCAACAATCGGCCAGGGGTTCTTTATTGATCACGGTACCGGTGTTGTCATTGGCGAGACCACCATAATTGGCAAATGGGTTCGGCTCTACCAGGGTGTCACCCTTGGTGCACTTTCTCTGCCTCGTGATGCCGGAGAAAAACTGTATCAGAAAAAACGGCACCCAACAATTGAAGACAACGTCATTATATACTCCAATACCACCATCCTTGGCGGTGAAACTGTCATAGGAGAAGGCTCGATAATTGGCGGAAATATCTGGCTTACTGAAAGTGTTACTCCCGGCACCAAAGTGCTTTTGAAGAAACCCGAGCTCCTCATCTATAACAGCTCAAAAAAAATTACGGAGAAAGGTTAACTTCACCCTACCGGTTGTCATGTATAAAAAAGCATCCGGTTTTCATTTTTCGAGAGGCTAATACTATGTCATCAATAATAAGCGAAACAATTGGCAATACACCGCTGTTAAAGTTGAATACGTTTTCCCGCAAAACCGGGGCTATATTCCTCGCTAAACAGGAATCCCGCAATCCCATGGGCAGCGTAAAATGCCGGATTGCCGTGTCAATGATTGAAGCTGCTGAAAAGATGGGAAAAATAAATAATGACACGGTCATTGTGGAGCCAACCAGCGGCAACACTGGCCTGGGTCTTGCCTTTGTCTGCGCAGTTAAAGGGCTGAAGCTTACCCTGACCATGCCGGACTCCATGAGTGTGGAACGCAGGTATATGCTGAAACATCTCGGTGCCAACCTGGTTCTCACTCCGGCAGCAGAAGGCATAAAAGGAGCCATTGCCAAAGCGGAAAGCATCCTCAAGGAAAACCAAAATTCCTTTATGCCCGATCAGTTTAGTAATCCAGCTAATCCCGAGATACACAGACAGACCACTGCGCCGGAAATCTGGCGAGACTGTGATGGAATAATTGACATTTTCGTCGCTGGCGTGGGTACGGGAGGCACAATTACCGGAGTATCGGAGGTGTTGAAAAAGCACAATCCGGCATTGAAAACCATCGCCGTGGAACCTGCTGACTCCCCCGTACTGTCCGGTGGAAAGCCAGGCCCTCATAAAATCCAGGGGATCGGCGCTGGTTTTATCCCGGATATCCTCAATCGAAATATCATTGATGAAGTTGTAACTGTAAGCAATGACGAGGCGATAGAGACCGCAAGAACACTGGCAAGTTCGGAGGGCATTCTCTGCGGCATTTCCTCTGGTGCTGCCGCTCACGCGGCGATGCAGGTGGCACAGCGTCCAGAAAATAAAGGCAAAACAATTGTGGTCATTTTGCCGGACACAGGAGAGAGGTATCTGAGCACTGATTTACTGAAAGTGGAGCCTTGAGAGCTTTTTGCAAAAAGCTCTCAATAGTGCTACAAAGCGGTCGGCTTTACCCTGCTGTTGATTTGAGAAACTAAAGAGTATTGGCCAATTATCACACTTGTTCAGGCTATATGCAACAGAGGTTCCATACTTTTTCTCTGCTCATAGATGAGGTCCTCTGCCATCATAATAGCAACTCTATTTGTTGGTAGTTCCTGTTGTTCGGAAACCTCAAAAATCTTTTGCAGGCAGGTGGCAATTTCTGCGGTTTTTTGTTGTGCTTTAACGGAATCGTAGCTCTGGCCGATCTCACAGCCAATGTTAATCACACCCCCTGCATTAATTGCAAAATCAGGAGCATAGAGAACTCCCCGGTTGCGCAGAGCCTCACCGTCTTCTTCCTTGAACAGCTGGTTATTGGCACTTCCAGCCACAATGGTGCAACGCAAGCGTCGGATCGTATTTGGATTAAGCACTCCTCCCAAGGCACAAGGGGAAAAAATGTCGCAGTCGGCATCGTAAATCCTGTCCGGAAGTATCTGATCAAAGTGGATTTTTTCCCTCAGCCGTTTTAGGTTTTGCACATTTATATCTGCTGCCAATATTCTGCAGCCATCTTTCGCCAGCATCTCCGCTAATCGTGCACCGGTTTCACCGACTCCCTGGATGGCTACGGTAAGTCCATCAAGGTTATCCTTTTTAAGTTTATGTCGAACGCTTGCCCTGATTCCACAATATACACCATATGCGGTAAAGGGACTTGGGTTGCCGCTGGCACCTACAGTTGCCACGTACTTGGTTTGTTTTTGGACCACCTCCATATCGGCAAGGGTGGAATTCACATCTTCCGCAGTTATGTACTCTCCTTCAAGCTGGTCCACGAATTTTCCGAAATCCTCAAAAAGCGCCGTCCGGTCGACTGTGTCAAGATCAGCACGGACGACACTTTTACCACCCCCTAACTCAAGCCTGGCCAGGGCATTTTTATAGGTCATACCCTGGCTGAGTCGCAACGCATCGGTCAGCGCAGCTTCATCGGATACATAGTTCCATACCCTGCAACCACCGAGAGCAGGCCCAAGAGTGGAATCATGCACCGCAATCCATGCTGAAAATCCCACTTCTGTATTGTCGCAGCGTACGACCCTTTCGTATCCATCCACATTTAATTCAGTTAAAACGTTCATAATCTCGTCTTTTTTATCGTTATTTTTCAAGCTGCGTGGGGAATCTGATAGTGACCGGAATTTTTAGGTGCTGCATAGATATTGCTGTTTTTTACATTTTCCATCCCACAATGCAGTGCCTTAATATTTAAAGAAAGATGTTTTTCGGCCTTACCACCGAAGACCTTCTTAAAAGCTTCAATCACATTTGCCACTTCCACCGAGGCACTTGCCTGCAGATAGGCACCCAGCATGACCATGTTCGCTGCCCGTTGATTGCCGCATTCCCGGGCCAGTTCGTTTGCTGGTATATAATAGTCATTGATATCAATACGATTACATTTTTCCTCGGTCATCGAGCTGTTAACCAGAAGCAGACCACCCGGCTCCAGACATTTTTCAAATTTTAGCAACGATGGCAGGTTCATTACAATTGCACAGCTGGCGTCATTGGTGATTATCGGAGAGCCCACAGGATTTTCGGAGATCATCACGCAGCAGTACGCTGTTCCACCACGCATTTCCGGGCCATACGAAGGCATCCAGGAAACGTGCCTGTCTTCCAGCATACCGGCATAGGCGAGCAGCTGTCCCATCGACATTACACCTTGACCGCCAAATCCTGCGCAAATTACCTTTTCATTCAACATTTATTGATCCTCCACTGTTTTGTAGACGCCAAGAGGATAATAGGGGATCATATTTTCCTCGAGCCACTGTATGGCCTCTACAGGACTTAAGTTCCAGCCGGTGGGACATGTTGATAGAACTTCTATCATCGTGAATCCTTTGCCTTCCATCTGAAGCTGAAACGCTTTTTTTATTGCCTTTTTAGCCAGACGCACCGCTTTTGGAGAGTGGACAGAGACCCTTTCAACATGAGCCGTGCCGGGTATCTGGGCAAAAATCTCAGCAATTTTCAGAGGCAAGCCACAATGCTTTGCATCTCTTCCTGCTGGTGCGGTGGTTACTTTTTGACCTTCTAAAGTAGTGGGAGCCATCTGACCGCCGGTCATACCAAAGGTTGCATTATTTATGAAAATCGTGGTGATATTTTCTCCACGATGAGCTGCATGTATAATTTCTGCGGTACCGATGGAAGCCAGATCACCGTCTCCCTGATACGTAAAGACGGTTTTATCGGGTTGCACCCGCTTTACTCCAGTGGCCACGGCTGGTGCCCGACCATGGGCGCATTCCACCATGTCGACATTGAGATAATTATAGGAGAGGATAGAGCAGCCGACCGCGGCACACCCAATGGTATTTCCAAGCAGATCAAGTTCCACCAGGGTTTCAGCAACAAGCCTGTGCACAGTCCCGTGGTTACAACCTGGACAATAGTGGGTCTCATTGTCGGTGAGGCCCTTGGTTCTTTCAAAAATAACCGTCATGATACCACCTCTCTCACTTCTGCTCTGATGGCCTCAGCCACTTCCTGAGGAGTAGGAATCATTCCGCCAACCCGGCCATAGAAACTTACCTCTTTTTGGCCATTTACTGCCAGACGGACATCATCGATCATTTGGCCACAACTCATCTCGACACAGAGTATTTTTTTGACACTCTCAGGCAGTACCTGAAACGGTTTTTTGGGGAATGGCCATAGTGTCTGAGGACGGATAAGGCCGACGCGAATTTCATCTTTCAGCAGATCGATAGCATTTTTTACTATTCGCGAGGTTGTCCCATAGGCGACAGTGACAATTTCAGCCTTGTCCATGCAATAGGATTCCCAGCGAGCCATGTGCTCTTCAATCTGTTTATATTTTTTTTGCAGCTCAAGATTCTTTTGTTCAAGAATCTCCGGAGCCAGAGCCAGCGTTTTGATGGTGATTGGTGCGCGCTTATTAGCGTGTCCTGAAACCTTCCAATCTTTTACGGGCGCCTTTTTCTGTCCATTTTCGCTAAATTCAACAGGCTCCATCATTTGACCAAGCACACCGTCACTGACAATAAAGAAAGGCGTCCGATAATGGTCAGACAGATCGAAAGCTTCCATCATCATCTCGGCTGATTCCTGAACCGATGCGGGAGCAAAGGAGGGTATTCGATAATCACCATTACCTCCCCCCCTGGTCATTTGGTAATAATCCGCCTGGGAGGGTTGAATACCACCGATCCCAGGGCCACCACGCTGCACATTGACAATGACGCAGGGTAGCTGAGCGGCAGCGAGCAGGGACAGTCCTTCCTGCATCAGGGCAATACCTGGAGAAGATGAGGTGGTGAGCACTCGGGCACCAGCAGCCGATGCTCCAAATACCATGTTGATTGCTGCAAGCTCACTTTCCGCCTGGAGAAAAACTCCACCATGTGCAGGAAGCTCACGGGCCAGATATTCGGGAATTTCATTCTGCGGGGTAATTGGGTAACCGAAGAAATGGGAGCAATCAGCCTTAATCGCTGCCAGCGCCAGAGCTTCGTTGCCCTTCATGAGTTGTTTAGACATGAGCCAACTCCCTCTCCTTGTTCTCCCGGCGCTCGACACTGATTACAACATCCGGACAAACAAGAGCACAATAGCCGCAGCCGATGCATTTATCCATGTCACTAACAGCAGCAGGTTGATAACCTTTCACATTAATGACGGCATCATCCATAAACAATATTCCTGTTGGGCATACTGCACTGCACAGGCCACATCCTTTGCAACGATCAGTCTCGATTACAATTACACCCTTCGCCTTTGCCATGATGCCACCTCCCGAACTGCAAAACCGGCTGCCTCTTATTTAACAGGGCTACCTTTTTTCAGATGAAGAAAAGCTGCCTATCTTTACCTGTACTCTTTAACTTCTCCTCGGAATCCGTTTAATGGTATTTTGTTTTAAATAAACTTTTTTTATTTATTATTAACTTATGGTAACAAAGAAACACCCGTGTAGTCAAGCGTATTATCGCGATAAATCCAGGGCTATTTATATAAAGTTATAATTACAAATTACCAAATATAATTTCACAGAACGAAACATGTATAAGAAGGAAAAGAACAAGGAGCCAAAAAGAATATTGGCCGGCAAGTTAACAAATTAAAGGAGTGTCAAGCAAGATCAACGTGGCCGATAGATAACCGCAAGCGTCTTGACTGTACCGTTTATTCCCCGGTATCCGTGCGGAATGGAAGAGTCAAAATAGAGGCTGTCACCTTCATCAAGAAGAACGCGCTCCTCTCCGTAACGAAATTCAAGCTCCCCTTCAAGCACATAAAGGAATTCTTCTCCTTTATGATTATTAAAAACGATGTCAGCCGCGTCGCGTTGTTCCATATGGACGATAAACGGTTCCATGCTTTTGTTCGGCTTAGGATAGGCCAGCGGTTCGTATTGATACCCGATATGGGAAATATGTGGTCCTTTGGCGATTCCGTAGCGGTCCTCTTTTCGGACCACCACCATATTGGTCTCCTGACTGTTCTTCTGGAAGAACAGTCCAATCTGTACCCCAAGTGCAGTGGATATTTTCAATAGGGTGGCAATGGGAGGAGTGACGATATTATTCTCAATCTGGGACAGATTCGGTTTTGACAAACCAGTAAGCTCGGATAACTCCTGCAATGTCAGATTGCGTTGATTCCGGAGGCTACGTACCTGACTTCCTATATCCAGTGAAGCCAGTTCATTTTTTACATCCTGAGACATAATCTTGATTTTAGATATTTATAACTCTTATAAAAAAAGAATCCGGCAACATTCACCTGATTGCCCCGATAATGGTTTTTTTCTCCCAAATAATTATATGTTATAGTACAATCATAGCCTTGCAACTGCAACGAAATTGACCGACTCCGGGTTTTTTTGCTGGACCATCCTGAATTTGAGAGCGAACCAACGGGCAAAAAACTGTCTATATTTTTCTTCTCTTGGCAGTCTTTTTACAATGTCGGCTTTATGCAGCATCTTTTATTTTCAGATGATAATAAGCAATCTCATGATTTCAAAAGACCTTACGGTGCCATACATTGCCTGGTCTTTTTATTGTGCCTATTTTACACCACCTGTTGTTGAGGAGAACCCAACTATTAACAATGAAAAAGGAGATTGGTATGAAATTAGGATCATATCTTAAAGGTCTATGTGTAGCTGTCATCGCTAGCGGAGTTTTTCTGGCTGGATCAGCACAGGCACTGGAAGAACGTAACTACCTGCTCGCGACAGCCAGTACTGGAGGAACGTATTATCCTGTTGGTGTTGCTATTTCAACACTCACCAAGGTCAAGTTGCAGCCCACAATGAAAATTGGTATGTCCGCCATCAATTCGGCCGGATCTGGTGAAAATGTAAAGCTCCTGCGCGAAAACGAAGCTCAGTTTGCAATTCTCCAGGGACTTTTCGGTTATTATGCATGGAACGGCAAGGGGCCCCTGGCTCAGGAAGGACCACAAAAAGAACTTCGTGCAGTCACCATGTTATGGCAGAATGTTGAGCAGTTTACCGCCTTATCATCAAAGGTCAAAACCGGAACCATCTCAGATATGGCTCTTCTCAAGGGCGATCGTGTATCTCTTGGTAAAAAGAACTCAGGAACCATTGGTTCCAACTCCACTCTTCTTGCCAACCTTGGAATTGATATAGACAAAGATTATGAGCTTGTTTATGTCGGTTACGGTCCCAGTGCAGATGCTCTCCAAAACGGCCAGATCTCAGCAATGAGCACGCCGGCAGGGGTACCGACCGGCGCAGTAACCAGGGCAATGGCTGCCATGGGTGGGAAGGTTCAGTTGTTGAATTTTACCGAGGAGCAAATGACAAAAGCAGACGGAGGACTTAACCTCTGGACCCGTTATGTTATTCCTGCAGGCACTTATCCGAACCAGGACAAGGATATCAATACCATAGCTCAACCAAACTTTCTTGCTGCTCGCGCCGACCTCGATGAAGAAGCAGTTTATTTGATAACAAAAACCATCTACGAGAACCTGCCTTTCCTCAACGCCATCCATAAGGCAACGAAGGTAATGGCTGTGGAGAAGGCTCTCGCCGGCCTGCCCATGCCTCTCCATCCTGGTGCATTGAAATATTACCAGGAAGTGGGTCTCACCATTCCTGATCATCTCATTGCCAAATAATCAGTAATGTAAAAGATGTGTATATCATTTGAGGAGATTCCCCATTTCGGAGTCTCCTCATTTCATCTCAGCCATCGTCATCAAAGGCAACTGTATGTTGCCGTTCAAGGAGACATCTTTTGCAACAGGAAAGCACAGAGTTGATGGCCCAAAAGAGTAATATCGACAGAGCCGTCTATATTTTAGGAATAGGCATCTCCTTGATGCATATATACTTCAATATCATTAAAGTTCTTCCGGGATTATGGCAAAATTCGCTGCACTATTCCGGATTTGCTATTCTTTGCGTGCTGCTCTATCCGTTTACTCAGAAGGCAAGTGACCGTTCTCCGTTCCTGCTCGGGGTAGATGTTTTTCTGGGCATTCTTGCCGCTGCGGCAGCCATCTATATGATTTCCATGGAGGATGCCATCTACGCCCGCGGTGTTCGTCTCTCCAGCACGGAGTGGATCGCCGGGACAATCCTTATCCTTTCTGCACTCGAATTCACCAGGCGAACGACCGGCTGGATTATCCCAATTCTTATACTTCTGGCGCTCACCTACGTTGGCTGGTGGGGTAGTTTGCTTAGCGGAGTCTTTAAATTCAGCGGTCTCACCACAGAAACAATTCTTTTTCGTTCCATCTACGGTGACGATGGTCTTTTTGGCAATATAGCCAGGATATCCTCTTCCTTTGTTTTCATGTTCATTTTATTCGGCGCTTTTCTGCTACGCTCAGGAGCGGGTGAATTTGTCATTAATCTTGCCCGGGCAGTAGCGGGAAAGACTATTGGCGGACCTGGCCTTGTCGCTGTATTTGCCTCTGGTCTTACCGGTACAATCTCCGGGTCGGCCGTTGCCAATACGGCTTCAACCGGAGTGATTACCATCCCCTTGATGAAAAAAGCAGGCTTTGATCCCAAATTTGCCGCAGGGGTTGAAGCTGCAGCATCCACCGGCGGGCAACTCATGCCGCCGATTATGGGCGCTGGCGCTTTCGTTATGGCGAGTTATACCCAGATTCCATACACAACTATTGTGCTATACGCCGCACTTCCGGCAATTCTCTACTTTGCCACTGTTGCTTTTTTTGTCAGAGTGGAGGCCAGGCGTTCCAGCGTCATCATGATAGATGACGAACAAATGAACACTGTCGAAGTCATTAAAAAAGGCGGCCTACCATTTCTATTGCCTGTTGCCACCCTTATAGGGTTATTGATATATGGGTTTACCCCCACATACTCCGCTGGCATTTCCATTATCTCAGTTGTCATCTCTTCCTGGCTGACCCCAAATAAAATGGGAATAACAGCAATCATGGACGCGCTTGCCCTCGGCGCCAAAAACATGGTCATGACCGCCATTCTGTTGTGTAGTGTCGGGCTAGTGGTAAATGTTATTGCCACCGCTGGCGTTGGTAACACCTTCTCGTTAATGATAACCAACTGGGCAGGATCAAGTCTGATCATAGCAATCGTACTCATTGCCCTGGCCTCACTGGTTCTAGGCATGGGACTACCGGTTACCGCCGCATACATTGTCCTTGGCACCCTTTCCGCACCAGCCCTTTACAATCTCATCGCTGACGCTCAGCTGGTGGATATAATCGCCAGAGGGATGCTTTCGGAAGAGGCCAAAACCCTCTTTATGCTTGCGGTACCGGACAACATTGATCTTCTCAGCCAAGCGATGTCCAGTGAACAGGCACGCAGTCTGTTAACCTCCGTCCCTACAGAGCTTCTCGGGACTATACGTGACCTGGCCATCAGCCCTGAATCGTCTACGTTTGCTCTGCTTTCTGCCCACATGATAATCTTCTGGCTTAGCCAGGACAGTAATGTGACACCTCCAGTGTGCCTTACCGCATTCACTGCAGCAGCAATTGCCAAAACTCCGCCGATGTCCACGGGACTGGAATCCTGGAAAATCGCCAAAGGATTGTATGTCGTCCCACTGCTTTTCGCCTACACTCCAATCATCGGCGGCAGCTGGCCCCAGATTATCGAGATTTTTTTCTTCGCACTCATCGGCCTCTATGCTTTTTCAGGAGCAATACAAGGTCACCTTGAGAATCATCTCAGCTGGCCGATGCGGCTGCTTACTCTGATCCTGGCAACATCAATGCTATGGCCGGCATCACCTTTCATTCACGTTGGGGCTGCACTGCTCTTTGGGATACTGCTTTTCTTCAATCTCAAAGGAGATAGAAAGAAACTATCGACCTTGCAGCATGAGTAAGGGATAAAATCAGCAAACCAGTTAACTATTTGGGCTTGAGAACATATGAACATTCAAATTCCCTATGGCAGTGGAATTTACTCCGCAGAGCTGCCTGACAGCACTCACCTTCTATCTATTAACGAACCAGAACCGGTAATTACTCCTGAAGCGTTTCTTCATAGAGTGATGGAATCCGTGAAAGGACGTTCGCTTGACCTTGAAGACACAATCGTCATCGTCACTGATAAAACTCGAATCTGCGGTTACGACACCTATCTGCCTATTCTCGTCAGGGCTCTTAAACACTGCGGCCTAAAGGACAATTGCCTTCGTTTTATCATTGCCTATGGTACACATCCCCGGCAAAGCGAAAACGAATGCACCAGCTGTTACGGTAATATATATACCCGCTATCCTTTTATCCATCATGACTGCAGCGACCAGGAGCTCTTCACCGACTGCGGCATGACAACAAGGGGGGTGCCCATCCGGTTGCGTTCCGATATCTTAAAAGCGACCTGTGTTATAACCATGGGGCCTCTCTGCCATCACTATTTTGCCGGATACGGTGGCGGCAGAAAACTGATTTTTCCTGGATGCGGTGAGCGCGAAGCAATTTATGCCAACCATGGACTGTACCTTGACCGTGTAACTACAGAGCTCGCGACAAACTGTCAGCCAGGCATTCTTGAAAATAACCCACTGGCAGAAGATCTCTTTGAAATTGCAGAGAAGAAAGAAGCTGATCTCGCCATCCACGGTATCATCAACTCTCATGGCAAGGTCTGTGATATCATCGTGGGCATGGATAGAAACAGCTACCTTGAGGCATGCCAACGACATGGGAAACTTTGCGAGTCAGACTCGCCCTCATTTCCCGTAATAGTTGCCTCTTGTGGTGGTTTTCCTAAAGATATCAACTTTATTCAGAGCCACAAAGCTATCCATAACGCAGCAATGTTTGTCAATGATGGCGGCACTTTGCTCATTTTTAGCGAATGCAGAGATGGTATTGGATCACAAACCTTTATGCCCTGGTTCAAAATGGGGGGATTTACCAACGCTTTTGACCGCTTACGTCACAGCTATCAAGGTAACGGTGGGACAGCATTGGCGATGATGACCAAAACCAGGCGCATTAACATTGTCATGGTAACAGAACTTGATGAGGATATTTGTAAGATAATAGGTGTTACAAAATGGGATTACAGCAGAGCTTTAAAATTTATTGCCCGTCTAAAGCAGCCGGCTGCATATATTGCCAATGCCAGTCTGCTGGTAAGGAAATTATAAATAGAATGACAACAAACTCTCAGGCGACATTGTGGATTTTTTTCACTCTACCCACAAGACCATTTTCGAGCCGAACCTTTATCCCATGATGATGAGTGGCGGATTTGGTCAAAATATCTTTGACAATCCCATCGTTGAGCTTTCCTGAACGCTGATCCTGTTTCAAAACGATTGATACTTTCATCCCGGCTTGAATATCTGCTCTTCTTGTACCACAGTTCATAATTGATTTTCTGCGTGAATAAATTGATTTTTGTTATTTAACCTGCTCTAACTCCCAGTCCCCCCATCCAACACTTCACGGATGAGTAAGGCAAGCTCTTTTCTAATGAGCGGTTTTATGGCAAAGCCTTTGATACCCAATAACCTGGCCGTCTCTTTCGAGACAGTGGTGCTAAACCCAGTGCACAGAATGATTGGAATTTGCGGCCTGACTTTCAGCATCTTTTTGGCAAGTTCAACCCCGGTAATATCGGGCATCGTTTGGTCGGTTATTACCAGATCAAAGGCCTCGGGCTGTTCTTTGAAAGCGGTATATGCATCCTGACTTCTGGTATGAACGGTTACATCATAGCCAAGCCTGCTTAGCATTATTTTTGCCATATCTACGAGCATTTGCTCATCATCAATATAGAGAATTCGTTCAGTTCCTGTAGGGATGGTGTTATCCACTGTAATTTCAGATATTTTTTCCTGTTTCATCACCGGAAGATGGATATTAAAAACCGTACCTGAATTCGGCCTGTTCTGGCAACTTATGAAGCCATTATAGCTTTTTACAATACCATGAACAATTGCAAGCCCCATCCCGGTTCCTTTACCGGTACTTTTGGTGGTGAAATATGGGTCGAAAATTCTCTCAATAATCTCAGGCGAAACACCAGGGCCAGTATCGGCAACGGACAGTTGTAGATATTTTCCAGGTTTACAATAAGGATAACCAACCAAATCCTCCTGAGTAAACTCTTTTTCTGATTGAGAAATAGTTAAAGTGCCTCCTGTATCCTCCATGGCATGCATTGCATTAGTGGAGAGATTCAGCAGTATTTGATGGATCTGGACGGGATCAACAAAAATAAGATGGCCACCAGAAGCAGTCTCCTGCTCAATGTTAATGGTTGCTGGCAATGATGACCTGAGGAGACTAATGGTCTCCTTTACAATATTTGCAGGTTGCAGAGGAATTCGCTGCGCCTTTGACTGGCGACTGAAGGCGAGAATCTGCCGAACCAGATCTTTCGCCCGCAAGCTTCCCTGGATTACCTGATCTAAATCCTGGGCAATTGTTGATCCAGGAGAGCACTCCTCCCTGGCCATCTCCGCATAACCAAGAATTGCGCCGAGAACATTATTGAAGTCATGGGCAATCCCCCCGGCCAAGGTTCCAATAGCCTCCATTTTATGGGATTGCCTCAGTTGTCTTTCGAGTTCTAATTTTTCCGCCTCGGCTCTCTTTTGCTGAGTAATATCCTGAACCACCCCAATGACCTTTTGAGGAGAACCGTGGTCGTCGCGATGAATTTCCGCAACAGATCTCAGGGTTTTCTTCGATGGTCCTTTTACGGGAACAATTTCATATTCAATATCATATTGTTTGTCATGTTCTATAAGGTCTATAAGTGACTGACGAACCCTCAGTCGTTCAATAATGCAGCTTTCCACCTCTTCTACGGAAAAATATTGATCCCCAGGATCAAAACCAAATATACTTTTGGCCTGCTCAGATCCCCAAAATTTACCTTCAGCGATATCGTATTCCCAATTTCCAACATTTCCCATGCGCTGAGCACTTTTATAGCGCTGCTCATTCTTTTTCAACGCATTTTCAGCATTTTTTCTTTCCGTTATATCTCGGGCAACGCCGAGCACACCGATAAGATTGCCATCAGCATCATGCATGGGAGTCTTTACCGTTTCGAAAAGGCCACGGTATCCGTCATCTGCAAAAACCAGGGCTTCTTCGTTTACACTTGGCTGAGCTGACTCCATTGCTTTCAGGTCATATCTTCGGAAAAATTCCGCCAGTTCCTTATCCACAAAATGAAAGTCTGTCTTACCAATGATCTCGGTCTCTTTTGCACCAAAAAATCGTTCGAAAGCACGATTGCAGCCAAGAAAAACACCCTCTGGATTCTTCAGCCACACCAAATCCGGAATTGTATCAATGAGTATGCGAAGCTGAGCCTCGGCCTGGATCAGAGCTTTTTCCATCCGTTTCCGCTTCGTTATATCAGTAACAATTCCTTCTATGGCGCTTAACCTGCCGGTGGTATCTCTCACAGCGACATTACGCTGAAAAAGCCATCTGGTACCCTTCTTTTTATGGAGAATTTTATATTCATAATTCTTAGGAAGAATTCCTCGTGTTAGCTGTTCCCATTGCTCGGCAAAGTATTGTTGTGAATCTGGATGAATAATCTTTTTGATCAAAATTGGAGTTTGATACCAAATTTCAGGAGGATAACCAAAGATGGAATCCGAGGCGCTACTTACATACTCATATTTCCCTTCAGGCAAGGTCATACGATAAATCATATCCGGCGAATTTTCAGCAAGACGCCGATACCTCTCCTCGCTTTCCTCGAGATCCTTCTGTATTTTTCTGCGTCTGGCGATATTACGCAGGAGCAGGAGTATCGCCCCCATCTGCAATAGTATGAAAACCAGAGTCAGCCAGACGATATATTTATATTTATAATAAAATGATTCCGGTTCGTTCAGCACTATGCTGTTTGCTGGCAGATCACCTTTTGCCAGGTGAAAACGTTGCATTACCGTAAAATCGAACATGGGAACATTGGGACTATCTTCAATAATGTCAATATCTTCAGCACTTTCACCGTTGAGTATTCTTTTAACCATCTGACCAGCCGTTTTTCCCTGTTTATAGCTGCTGGTCGCCAGACCTCCAAGAATTCCATCTGACAGGGTATGGTCCCAGGCTGTAAAAACCGGCACTGGTGAAGCTTCGGCAACAAGACGATTACTTTCCTTCGAGTAAAAGGAACGGACGGTGGGGTCTCTCCAGAAGGTCAGGTTAAAAACCGCCGAGTCCTTTGGGAGACTGGCAAGCTCAAGACGAAGCTGACCAGCCGGCAAGCGATAGAGCTTTTTAAATTGAACCTGCTCAGCCAAAGCAACGATAACCTCCTGCTCATACTGTTCTTTATATAGGTCATCAGTCGGGGTCTCATTACTTATCACCGCTATGGTTTTGGTGTTTGGAAAAAGTTTGAGAAGCAGTTCTGTACCACCAAGAAAATCAACATTTTCGACCACGCCTGTTATATCGGAATTACCTTGTAATCGTTCGTGGCTGAAATTATTGACTCCGCAAAAAACAATCGGTGCGCCAGGAAATAAAACGGATCGTGTACCGAGGGCAAAATTGAAAGCATTATCATCCGTTGTAAGGATAACATCAATACCAATATTGTTATATTTTTGGGCATATATACTTGCCAAATAAGAGAAAAGAAGTTCCTGAGGTGTGCGCTTCGTATCCATATATTCGATATAGAGCTCAACAACCTCCATCTCTCCCAACTCATCAATGATCCCGCGCTGTATTGAGTCAGTCCAGGGAAAACCGACGTTATAGGAATGCAGAACCAGCACTCGCTTCTGTGCTTGACAATATGCAGATGTAAAGGATAGCAACTGGCAACTGGTTACAATAAAACAGATCAGAAAGATCTGTCCTATCCAGAATATTGTATGCTCTTTGTGTTTTTGCATTACCCGATTCGCGCTGCTGTTTTTCGTAATATACAACAACTCCACTTCACGGTTTTTCTGGAGATTCTGAGAACTGACTGCCGCTGCTAATATGGTCTTCTGAAATGGTAGTAATAGATTTGTGCTACGTCTTCTGGTTTCATATCAATGCAAATATTACCTGTCGACATCTTAGCATATCTCAAAATTGAATCTAAAAGCAAACAAAAGGTTGAAAGCATTTTACTGTAATAACGAACGGTAAAGTTTCTGGCCTGACCAATATCGTCTCGTCGGCAACATGTGTAAATGTCCTCCCCATCGCGACTGCACTACTGGTCAATATCCATCAGAACGCATACACTAATACGTTAGATCAATCCCTTATATGACTGCGCTTGTATGGCCGTTATGGCTATGGTGTTGACAATATCAACAAGGCGACAGCCTCGACTGAGATCATTTACTGGCTTATTGAGACCCTGCATTATTGGTCCTATTGCCACCGCATTTGCCGTTCGCTGAACAGCCTTATAGGTATTGTTACCGGTATTGAGGTCTGGAAAAATAAAAACTGTGGCCTTCCCGGCTACCTTGCTCTCCGGCATTTTGGTCTGCGCAACTATCGCATCGACCGCGGCATCGTATTGTATAGGCCCTTCGATCAACAGTTCTGGAGCAAGTTCTTTTGCTAAATCAACAGCCCTTTTCACCTTATCAACATCTTCACCAATTCCTGAGGTACCAGATGAATATGAGAGCATTGCCACCAAAGGCTGGACACCAAAGAGCCTTGCCGTGCGAGCCGATTCAATGGCAATTTCGGCCAGCTGCTCTGCAGTCGGTCTCGGATTAACAGCGCAGTCCCCGTAAACAAGAACCCGGTCCTCGAGACACATGAAGATAACCGAGGACATAATGGTGCTGCCCGGTTTGGTCTTAACAAATTCCAGAGAAGGACGCACAGTATTCAGAGTTGAATGCACTGCTCCTGAGACCATACCGTCTGCATGACCTTTGTATACCATCATGGTACCAAAATGGTTTACTCCAGACATCACATCCCTGGCATTGTCTGGAGTGATTCCCTTGTGCTTGCGGAGTTTAAAATAGGTATCAACATACTCATCAAAAAACTCCGAGTTTGAAGGCTCAATGATACGTGCTGATTCAAGGGCAAGGCCCAGATCGGTTATTTTTTTCGCAATGACTTCATTTCTTCCCAGAAGAATAACGTCAACGGCATCACGATGGACAACTATTTCAGCAGCCCGAAGGATACGTTCTTCCTCACCTTCCGGGAGTACTATCGTCTGTTTATTGCTTCGAGCCCTTTTGATCAGACCAAATTCGAACATCTTCGGAGAGGTGAACAACATGCGATGACGAATGAGATTTTTACGGAGTTCAGTGGTATCTACATTGGACTCGAAAAGCCCCAGCGCTGCAGCCACTTTTCGCTCAGAAGAAGGCTCCAGGCTCTTAGTGATTGCCTGAACCTGAGTGGCCGTTGTAAAGGTATCCTCTTCAACCTTGATAATAGGAACCAGGTCAGGCAAACCCTGGAGAAGGTTGCGCAGCAGTTCATCCGGCTTCATATAGCCAGTAAGTACAATCCCGCCAATATTGGGCAGATTACTGGAACGATAGGCAGCCAGGGTTCCGAGGATAATATCAAGGCGGTCGATCGGAGTGATAATCAGACTGTCATCAGCCAACCTGGGAAGATAATGCCTCAAATTCATTGCCGCTACTACAAAGCGAGACACTGATCTGTTCAGCTGTGTCTGACCATAGATAACCTTGGCATCCAATGCCTTGACAATCTCAGCCATGGTTAATCTGTCCAGTGTTTCCTCATAGGGGATGGAGTAGATGAGTTCAACTTTATGCTGAAGAGCTGTTTTAAGACCCTTCACCACCTGTTCCTGCAGCTCAGGTGGTGTTTTATTGGCAATTACCGAGAAGATACTGCTTCTCTTCTCCTGAAATGATTCCAAGGCAAATGAACAGCCTTTTACCACCTCTTCCACGGATTCATTGGCAGCGTTTGCTATAAGCAGTACCGGACAGCCAAGATTGTTGGCAATTTCGACATTCAGTTCAAACTCCAGCGCAGAAGTATCACTCTTAAAATCGGTACCAACACAAAGAACAAAATCGTGGCTTCCCTCCAACTCTTTATAGGCATTGAGAACACCCTCAACCAATGCGTCGTGTTTGCGCTCCGAAATGAGGTTTCTGGCTTCACTAAATGTATAGGCATACATACTGGCATAGGGCAGCTCGAGGTGATAATGAGTTGCCAACAGATGGATGATCTTATCGTGTTCATCCGGACCGGCCTGATCATCTATAATCGGCCTGAAAACAGCAACCCTGTCAATATTACGAACCAGAAACTCCATTACGCCCAGAGCGACCATTGCTTTACCACTTTGAGGCTCGAGAGCGGTTATATATAAATTTTTGGACATATGTTTTCCTTTTCGTTCAAGCGGAGACCTGGTGTTAATAAGCAGGCCCCTTTTGCAGCATGTTCTTCAGGCTGGTTACACGAATACACTTCCCATCAAAAAGCTACTACGTGGTCTTCGACTCCTTCGTAAAAGCTTCTTCAATAAGATCGAGGATATGAACAGCCTTGACCTCTATGCCTGCATGGTTAATCACATCCTGGAGCTGGATGATACAACCCGGACAGGCTGTAGCTATCTTTGTTGCTCCGCTCTGCTGAAGGCCAGGAATCTTTTGAGCTCCAATAGCCTTGCTGCATTCATAATGATAAACAGAAAAAGTTCCCCCAAGACCACAGCAGAGAGAAGCATTTTCCATCTCGATAAAATCGACATTCGGCAGAGCTTTTAATAGAGCCCGAGGTTCCCCGGTAATACCTTGTGTTTTTAAATGACAGGGATCGTGATAGGTGACCCGTTCACGTATTTTCCAGCGTTCCATGGCCTTAAGCTTTTCAAGCATCCCGTTTTTTGTTAAAAAAACTGTGAAATCAATGATTTTATCGGTAAACCCCTCATCATTTTCTTTCATGGTGGTGTAGTATTCACCAATCCCACCATTGCACGAAGCACAGGCTGTTACAATATGCTCCTCATCATATTTACCGAAAGCTTGAACATTATTGGCTGCAAGCTCTTCGACAACCTTGCCCGCTCCCGATGAAAGAGCTGGAATACCGCAGCATTTCTGTGTTTTCGGTATATGTATCGAATATCCAAGTCGTTTAAGAATGCCAATCATGGCAAGACCAATTTGGGGATAGATATAGGTGATGGCACAACCAGTAAAAAAACCAACCACCGGTCTATCTTCATCACCTTGAATAAACTCAGGAATTCGATCAAATAGGTTGCGGAATGGTAAGTCCGGCAGGGTTCTCTCTTTCATTAACGGGGCAGGAAATCTGAGGCGTAATCCACTGGACCGCGGCACTTTTTTCAATGCCAGAGGCGAAACAAGTGCTCCTGCTCTGGTGAGCATCTTCATTAATGGTTTGGAGTTTATCACTGTGGAAACCGATTTTCCAACCAAGGAGAGACCTTTGTCGGCAGTTATCTCCCGGCGAACTGCCCCGACAATCTCCGGAGTAGCCACTTTGTTCGGGCATTTATTGACACAGGAACCACACATCAGACACATACTGATATCCTGCTCAAGCCGTTGTTCAAGACCGACTTTCCCATCCAGTAGTGATGCGGCAAGAGCAACCTTCCCTCTGGCCACATCTCCTTCTTTTCGATTTTGCCGGTACACAGGACAATGAGCCTGGCAGACACCACATTTAACACACTGGCGAATCTGCTTTTCCAGGTCTTTCAGTTTCTTATTCTTGCTCATATTGCCTTATCCGGAGTTTTGGACTCTGCTGGATCTGTAAAAATCTTCCCTGGATTTAAGATATTATTTGGGTCAAAGGCATGTTTGACCGCACGCATATAGGCAATAGTCGCCGGATCTAGCTCCATGCTCAGATAGCGGGCTTTGGATGTGCCGATACCATGCTCTCCGCTCAGGGAGCCCTTAAGTTGAACGGCGGCAGCAAAAATTTTATCCATTACCTCATGAACTTTTTCCTCCATACCGGGTTCCTTTAAATCCACCATGACATTGACATGAATATTACCATCTCCGGCATGACCAAAATTGACAATAGGAACATCATACTGTTGGGAAAGATCTTCCAGAGCACGGATCATGTCCGGTACTTTTGATCGTGGCACGACAATATCTTCATTAAATTTGTCAGGATTTATCTTCCTGAGGCTTGGACTGACATTGCGGCGCACCTGCCAGATTTCCTCCGAATCTTCATTACTGGCAGCAACTTTGACATCCACTACCCCAAGCGGCTGTATCACTTCGAGAATCTTTTTGACCTGCTTTTCAATAAGCAATGGATCACCGTCCACCTCAATTATCAGAAGCGCACTGCAGTCTGCAGGAAGAGGAATGGGGGAGATGTCTCTTATACAATTAATTGTTGCTGCGTCGAGAAACTCTAGGGTAGTTGGTATGATCTTAGCGCTGATTATTGCAGAAACAGCACGAGCAGCACCTTCAATGGTCTGAAACTGAACGAGCAGCGTCTGTTTCGCCTCCGGTTTCGGAATAAGCTTGAGGGTTATTTCGGTGACGATGCCAAGGGTTCCTTCAGAACCCACGAAAAGCTTGGTCAGATCATAGCCGACAACATTTTTGAGAGTACGCCCGCCGGTACGGATAACCTCTCCCTGCGGAGTAACCACCTGCAGGCCCATGATAAAATCCTTGGTCACTCCATATTTCACACATCTCGGCCCACCGGCGCATTCAGCAACATTGCCGCCAAGAGTAGAAAACTCCTTGGAAGCCGGGTCAGGAGGGTAGAACAAACCCTGCTTTTCCACCTCGCGCTGGAGATCTGCAGTAACCACTCCAGGCTCAACCACGGCAATGAGATTATCGCTGTCTATCTCAATGATCCTGTTCATCCTGGTAAGCACCAGAACAATACCGCCATGGACGGGCAAAGTCCCTCCCGTAAATCCCGAACCCGCCCCCCGGGGCAGAATCGGAATTTTTCTGCTATTAGCCAGCAATGCTACTTTACGTACTTCTTCAGTACTTTCTGCATAGACCACAACATCGGGAAGAAATTGTTTCTTTGTAGCATCATAGGAGTGCGTTATCCTATCGCTTTCAGCAATTGAAACGTTTGTTGCGCCGACAATGTTCTCCAGTTCTTTAACGACAGTCTGATCAATCATTTTTTCCCTTTTATTCAGAGTAGCCACTCTATGTGTCACACCCTTCTGCAGTTTTGCTGTCATGTTTTCTGTACTTCCATCAACACATTAACAATTTGAAGTTAAAAGCCAATAATTGCTTCAAAAGAAAACCACTATTAAAAATGTTGGCTTCTACGACAAACGTTTCCCCATCGATTCAAAAAGGATTTGATTATATTTCTGTTGCATGAATTTGCAAGCATTAGCAAAACTATTAGACAGTTGTTTCCCGAAAGTCCAAACCATGCAGAAGGCATACAACATACTGTACCTTGAAACACCAGCGACATACCCCTTGACGTACTTCTGACTTTCAGGTAGATTCCAGCATTGAGGTTTCATAATGAAATAAAAGGGAATTCCGTGCAAATCGGAAACGGGCCCGCCGCTGTAACCGGGGACTACCCCTGCATTTTGCCACTGGCTCAGAAGCCGGGAAGGCGCAGGTCAAGGATGATCCGGAAGTCAGAAGACCTGCCTCAAACATACTGCATGGCCTTCGAGGATACGAGGCCGAAACGTTGCATCTGTGGAGAAATCAGGGCCCCCGGATCAATATTCATTGGTCCGGGGGCTTTTTTAGCTGCGGGCCGTAACCCCAAAGATACTGGAGGATTCACCAATGCTGAAAAATGAAATCGCCTTTACCAAACAGGCACTACTTTCCACCAAAGACTGGGACACCTATCAGGCAATTTTGCATAAATGCCTGGCTGCTTCGCGCTCCCCCAAAAACAAGAAATAACTCCGGTTTAAGCGCGCTCCTGGTCAAGATCATCCGGGAGCGTGTCTTTTTCCTGACGAATTTCCCGGTCATGTATTCCTATCAGGTATAACAGGCCATCCAGCCCCACACTTGAGATAGTATTACCCGCTTTTTCACGGACTACCGGCTTAGCATGAAAAGCAACACCCAACCCGGCAAGGCTTATCATTGGCAGATCATTAGCCCCATCGCCTACGGCAATGGTCTGATCGAGATGAATCTGCTCTTTTTCGGCTATCATCTTGAGCAGCTCTGCTTTCTTTTCGCCGTCAATAATTTCCCCAACCACTTCGCCCGTCACTTTTCCATCTTTGATGTCTAAAGTGTTGGCATACACATAATCGATGCCCAGTTTTTGTTTGAGATAATCACCAACAAAGGTAAAACCGCCTGATAAAATGCCTAATCGATATCCCAATCCTTTCAGGGTCTTGGTGACAATTTCAGCTCCTTCTGCAAGAGGAAGTGATGCTGTAATTGAGGAAAGTCGCTCCTCGCTCAAGCCCTTCAGCAGTGCGACTCGCCTTCTAAAGCTTTCTTGAAAATCTATTTCTCCTCTCATCGCCGCAGCGGTGATTGCTTCAACGCGGTCACCGACACCTGCCAGTTTAGCAAGTTCATCAATTACCTCGACGCGGATGAGCGTTGAGTCCATATCGAAAACCACCAGTTTTCTGTTTCGAGTATAAATACTGTCAACATGAAAAGAAATATCGATCCCGGCCTGTCTTGATATTTCCATGAACTGCTTGCGCATGACCTGAGTATTCTTGGGGGTGCCACTCACACTCAACTGAATACTGGCACGGGGGGTTGACTGCGGCGAGGTTAAAGATATTCGTCCCGTCAGACGAGTTATGGAGTCGATGTTCAAACCATTTTCATAGATAACCGCCGTCACCCCGGAAATCTGTTGAGCGGTAAGCTTTTTGCCAAGCAGGGTTATTTTTCGCCGCTCCTGTCCCTGAGCCTTAACCCATGATTCATAACGATCATGGGCAACAGACTGAATATCAATATTCAATCCCATATTATGCCCCTCATAGAGCACATCCTTATATAGTGCAGGGAAATCTTCTTCCCTGGGTATTTCAACAAGAATTCCAAGAGAGATATGCTCATGAATAACAGACTGCCCAATGTCCAGAATATTAACATCATAATTGGCCAGCAAAGAGCTGAATTTGGAATTGAGGCCTTTACGATCTTTTCCGCTAATATTGATAAGTATTAATTCACTCATAAAAGATGTGTCCTGAAAGTATTACTCAGATCTGGAGCGACCTGATTGTTTTTTATTGCTATTATGCTTAACCGCCCTACTCCTGCCGAAAAGGCAGAGATATGATAAAAGTACTGCCACGGCCTGGAACTGATTCCACCCGTAGTGTCCCCTTGTGCTGGTCGACGATAATATAATAGGAAATGGAGAGTCCAAGCCCTGTTCCCTTACCAACCGGTTTTGTGGTGTAGAACGGCTCAAAGATTTTCCTGGCGACATTTTTGTCCATCCCTGCGCCATTATCCTCAATTTCAATTCGAGCCATATCACCTTCTGCTCTCACCCGTAAAGTCATCTGTGGCTGCTCGCCCCTTTCATTGCTTTCTGCCATGGCGTGGGTTGCATTGCGAATGATGTTCAAGAAAACCTGCTGAATATTTATTTCCTCACAGATCACAGGTTTCAGGTCGTCTGCATATTGTTTATCTATTACAATCTGTTTGAAATTATATTTTTTATTCAGATCATAATCCGTCAGACTGAATTCCAAGGCGCTATCGAGCAATTTACGCACATCAACAGGAGAAAAAACCAGAGCACTTTTCCTGCTGAAAGAGAGCATATTGTGGACCAGCTTTGCCGCCCTTGCAGAATCGGTATCAATGATATCAAGCATATGATTTATGCCCCTTTTCTCCAGATACCTATTGATATCCTCAAGACGAACACCAACCTCCGCAGCAGCGCTTTGATTTTTTGAAAAGTCAGCCTTGAGACGTTTTTTTACCATCTGCAGGTTTTGCTTCACCGATGCCAGGGGATTATTGATTTCATGTGCGATACCTGCAGCAAGTCCGCCAACGGAAACCATTTTTTCAGATTGAATCATCATCTCTTCCATGGCTACCTGCTCGGTAACATCATCAAATCGGAGCACTGCGCCTTTTTCTTCCCCAAAAATCAAGGGATAGACAGTCAGGGTTTCATAACATGTCTCACCCTCAAGAATAACCGGAACTCGCCGTATCTCCGTTTGCTGACCACTGGTAATGACCTGATGAATCTGTTTTTCATGCTCCTTAACCCGCGGTAGCACTTCAAAAAGCAAACACCCCTCCGCCTGAGCTGCCTCCAAGCCGGTCCTTTGTGCTGCTAATCGATTCCACCCAATAATTCTGAATGTATGATCTATGCCGATAAGCATGGAAGGCATCGAATCAGTTATATTTTTGAGCAACTGACGAAGCCTCAACATCTCTTTGCGATCAATAACTCGATTCCTGTGGAGCCACATTCCCTCCAGCAACAGCGTTACCTGCCGGGTATCTTCTTCGCCATAAACGGTTTTTTTGTTGCATAGACCAAGGATTGCCACAACGTTCCCATTCTCAAGAATCGGAACATCTAACCTGCGTTGAACTTCTTCGTCAAGAGGAAAGAATGTCTGTCCTGGGGACGTTCTTATGTCCGACTGTATCACCATGCACCTGTTATCAATTACTTTTTGCAAGACGGTATCGTATCTTCGCAGTGGTGATTGCTGCTTCTCAACTTCGATCATCCTTGAAACACTCTCCTCGCACACAGCCTGTGATTGTATATGCGGCTGCGAGTTTTCGATGGTGAGAAAGTACCCTGCCCTGCTTTGAGTAATTTCAACAATCCTCCGCAAAGTAAAATCATACATCTCCCGGAGGTTGCTGCCTTCCATGAAGCCTAACCGGAGAAGAGTATCAAGTCGACGCTCATCGCGGCGAATGACCTTTTCTTTTATCAGCCTGTCTTCACTCATACGGTTGGCATACTCCCCCAACTCCTCAAGTTCACGAAAACGAAGCTGCTTTATCTCGACCCGAGCTAAAGACTCTGCTGCCTCTCTGAAAAAAACAGTGAAATGACCAATGCTTTGACTGATGGTCTTTGAATAAACGTACGAGAGAACCAGGAGAACAATAACCGCCACAATAAAAAGAGTTATAAAAAGGGCTGTGTTTTTAAATGATATCTCTGTATAGGTTGCGGTTTCGTCAGCTATGGCTTTCTCCATTTCAACCTTGGAAATACTTGCACTAATAGCCCAACCCCATTCCGGATATCGTTTCATAAAACCGAGGCGATCAGTGGCATTGTCGGTTTCATTAGGAATATCTGAATATTCATAAAAACCACTTTCCTCCCCAGAGTCAAGCAGCGGTAAAAGTTGTCTTACAAAACCAAACTGCTGGTCAGATTCAATTGATCCAAGAGTCCTGCCAGATAGCTCTATATTTTTACTGCACAGGATAACACCGTCTTCGCTAAGAATCAGGATCTCTCCACTCTTACCAAAAGAAATACCTTTGAAACGTTCAACGATATCCTCCTGAGCGCGGGCCCGCACTTCATCGAGATAGATTCCAGAACCGATAAACCAGTCAAAGGGCTGAAAGTGTCTCACATAGAATATTTCGGTATAATTGTTGCCGCCGACCACCGGTCTGGACCAATTGTCTTGCAGAAACCCGCCTCCTTTTTCCTCAACCAGCCGGGTAATTGCTGTAATGGTGCTTTGCAACTGTTCCTTTTCTGTCTTGGCAAGATTCTCTCCCTCGAGCCAGGGTTTATCGGCAAACAGATCAATCACCCCAGTTTTGACTCTGCCCGCAAAATAGTAGCCAAGACCTCCATTCCAGCGAATGGGTCGAAGCAGTTCCACCACCATTTTACGTTGTTCTTCAAGACTAAATCTGTCTTTATAACGGCTGTTAACATAGGATGCGATGGAGTAGGCAGAATGCACTCTTTCTCTCATCTGCTTTTCCAATCTGCTTTTTTCCTGACTTCGCTTGTATTCTATAAAATCAATTACTTTATCAAGTTCTTCACGAACTCTTTCTTCATACTGCTGCTTATAGTTGATCCGAATGTTGTCAACGCTTTGCTGATACGCCTGGTACTCATTAATTGCCCAGAAAAAGCCAATAAACCCCCCTAAAAAAATAATCACCACGAAAGAGACGTAGAAAGGCACAGAAGCAAGAGAAAGTTTAGGCAACCGAAACATGTATGTATACTTTGCCCCAAGCTGAATATCCAGGCCACTTTTAACCTGGTTTATTAATATTTTTTTTAAGTTAACGTTTTCGTTGCTGCAATTCTCCAACATAGAGTGTCGCGTCAACTAAATCAAGAAAATCATCTGGCAACTAAAAGTACCATGTTGATTTTCATGCACATAGCACTTCCTTGTTTTTCCGGTAAAGATTCATAATGTATAGACTGTCTTTCACAAATTCTTGCCATTTATTTCACTCCACTGTTTTCAGAGAAATACGTTGTTTTACTCAACTTGAAAAAGGAGACCGATCATGGACAAACTGCTACTATATCTTTCAATGAGCTTACTTGCTGTACTCCTCTTTGCCAGCTCTGCTGCATCACATTGTGAAATTCCATGCGGTATCTATGATGATCACCTGCGCATCACCCTTCTTGAAGAAGACATTGCCACCATAGAAAAATCTATGGATAAGATCAATAACCCTGATGACAACATCGGCAGTAACCAGCATGTTCGCTGGATTATGAACAAAGAAGAACATGCTAATAAATTTCAGAAAATCGTCAGTCAATATTTCTTAACCCAGAGAATTAAACCTGATGACAAAGATTATGATAAAAAGCTCGAGGTTCTCCACCAAATGCTGATTTATGCAATGAAATGCAAACAGACCACCGATTTGCAAAATGCAGAAAAACTGAAGGAGCTCCTCCATTCCTTTGAAAAACTCTATTTCGCTCCACATAACTAGGTTTTTTTTCAAGTCTCGGCTGTTGTAAGATCGCGCCACAGTCTCGGCGTACTGCAAGGCACAACTGAGGGCGCAATAGCACTTGTAAGCGAAGGAGTAACGATACCAACAGGTCAAAAGGGCAGGCAGGTGGAGCGTTGCAGAAACTCCGAGCGAATTGCAACAGTTGAGGTTTGACAGAACATAAGCCAATGTAAATTTCTATCTGGAGACGCCCAGGCTTTTGAAGCTTTTTTTGTCGTCACCTTACTCCGCCATCGCCTATCTTACCCTGTATTACCTTTACCTGATAATTATTTTTTAAAACCATTCAATCTCAGTATTCACTAGTGCCACATCGTAACACCCCGCAAACAATAGCTTTTTCAAAAATGCAATGCATATATCAGATATCATTATCTTTGGTTTCAATATTTATGTTGTTATTTTTTCCTATTTTCACGGTAAAAGGATGCCATATTAGGCAAATGGGAACGGTATTACGGGATGTTCCATAATTTTCTTTCTGCTGCCCCCCAAAATGCTTATACTACTAAGTGTCACACCTTAACCGCCAAATAAAAGGTGATGTTTTATGCCAGGAATGATGATCCAGGCAATAGTAAAAATATTCTGATACTCAAGGGTGAAAACAGTGAAGCGAAATTTTAACGATGATATCTCTACCCCAGAAAAATTTGTGGTCACTTTGGAGCTGGTTCCAGGCCGGGAAATTACCGGTCAGAAGCTTGATAAAATCAAGGCAATAGCCAAGGAATCATACGAAGATGGCCGTATAACTGCCGTATCAATTACAGATAATCCAGGTGGAAATCCGGCTCTTAGCCCGGACGCCCTTGGTTATGAGATGCACAACTACGGTCTTGATGTCATCGTCCATTTCACCTGCCGGGACACCAACAGGGTCGGCATGGAAAGCAGAGCTTTGCAGCTTGCACATATGGGAATGAAGAATATCCTCGCGCTCACAGGTGATTATTCCGGCAAAGGCTATGGCGGACGAGGCACTCCTGTGTTTGATTTTGACTCTGTAATTCTGATCTCCATGCTCAATGATCTGAATATGAGGCTCATCAAGACCGGCCATACGGAAATTTTTCGCACCGGCTGTGCGGTTTCGCCATTCAAATTCACCGAGGGAGAGTCGCTTGTTCAATACCGAAAACTCCAAAGAAAAATTGATGCGGGAGCATCCTTCACCATCACCCAGCTTGGTTACGACATTGACAAGTATGAGGAATTGCTGCTCTACAACCGGGAGCACGACATTGACATCCCGGTTCTTGCCTCCCTCTATCTTCTTGGCAAAGGTCCGGCACGACCAATGAATGCAGGAAGAGTTCCCGGCGTCCATGTTTCAGACAATCTCCTTCAGAAAGTTCTAAAAGAATACGAAACCCCGGGAGAAGGGAAAAAACATGCAATTGAACGTATTGCCCGCCTTGGTGTTGTTCTCAAAGGGATTGGCTATAACGGCATTCATATTGGTGGCATACATGACAGTTTTGACACCGTCGGCAAAGTGCTTGACCGCATGGATGAGATAGAACACAACTGGGAGGATTATCGGGAAGAATTCCAGGAAAATGATCCAAAATGTTATTATCTCTATAAGAACAATGGGCAGGCGCAAACGGTCAAGCCGTACAAAGAAAAGATCAAGCTCAAGGTTGGTGACAATTGCCATTATCTCTTTCTGCGCACGGCCCATGACTGGTTTTTTGATAAAAATGCAGTGATGGCACCAGTCTACAAAAAGATATCAAATTCTCTCGACAAAACCAAAACCTCCTGGGTACTCAAGCTTTTTCTTGAAGATCCATTCAAGAAGCTCATGCTCTCCTGCCAGAGTTGTGGAGACTGTGGCATACAGCACGTCGGCTTTCTCTGCCCGGAATCAGGTTGCCCAAAACACACACGAAACGGTGCCTGCGGCGGGAGCAACCGCGGTTACTGTGAGGTTAACGAAGATAAATTATGTGTTTGGGTCAGGGCCTTCTATAGAATGAAACGGTATGGAGAAACCGATGAACTCACTGGCTCTTTCGTACCACCTCGTCTCTGGGAACTGAAAGACACCTCGTCCTGGATTAACTTCCATCTCGATCGGGATCATCAGGCAGAGGACAAGGCTGCCTGACAGGAAAACATCAGCCCCGTCTTATGACGGGGTTGGATTGCACATCTCATTCACTTACCTTTTAATGGTCAACACAAAGTCACGACGGCTTCGCCTGTCAGTGACTTTTGCTGATTCAGACATTCAAATTCACTTTTTGCTATCAGGGGATATACACGTAAAACCACTTTGAATTCAGCAAGATATCAATAAACTCGCTCGGATTTGCGGTGGTCGTCAGATGCTTGTATGATTTGACGGCGAACCCGGTGGGCTCAAGCGCCATATATACATCACTTATGGCATCACCAGACTCCCAGGCAGCAGCATTTGCCCTGGAAATAATAGTGTTTCTCCGATCCTCCGGGAGAACGGCAAGCTGTACGGCATGTGCCAGATATTCCTGCGGTGCCGGTCCTGGAGAGATATTAAGAGAATTGTGATAAAAAACTGCATGGGCAATCTCATGGGCTATTGCCCCGCCATAATGGGTCAAATCAAAGAATTCATTATACATCGCTGGTTCTTTATAATGACTTAGTATAGACTTGTATGACATCAATTCAATCCTGTCGCTCCGACTATCATACTTTCCATAGGCGATATAGCCACGATGATCTATTTCCTCCTCGATAATTTTAATAACTATCTGGCGCTGTGGAAGAAGACCATAACCACTTAAAACAGCAAGGGCCTTTTCCGAAGAATTACAAACACCTGGTATGACATCCGCATTTTCTGAATAGACAAGAACCTCAGGTTGATTTGGACAGACTGTTTGAGCAGAAAAAGCGGTCGATAGAGGCAGGATAATTGTAATAAGTGAGAATACAACAACTTGAGCTAACATGACTTTCCCCTTTTTCCAGGGATGAATATGGCTGTGAAACTCTCGATACTACGGAGATTGTCACAGGTGGAGTATTATTTAAAATGATAATTACTCTTAGAAGCGAACGCCACAGTCAAATCGACCCAATGTTCAAAGGAAATACAGGTTAGGATCATGTCGGAGAAAGCTTTTGGCAACAATTAATGATTCAACGATTACAAAAAAGCAAAAAAAAACCCCGCCATATAATGGCGGGGCTGAATCGACAATAGACGCAAAATTAGCTTCTAACGACGTTCTCCGCTGCCGGTCCTTTTGCTCCGTCGACAACTTCAAAGGTTACGCGCTCACCTTCTTCGAGAGTCTTGAAGCCCTGACCCTGAATAGCTGTGTGATGAACAAATACATCACTACCGCCATCCTGCTCGATAAAGCCAAAACCTTTAGCATCGTTAAACCATTTTACTGTACCTTCAACCATTGTTACTACTCCTTGTTCGTTGTGCATCAGTTGCGCACATTTGTATGTTGATTCTCTTATAGAATCATTGTTAGGGTCGATTATCCTAATAATAATCAACAGTCTATTTATTATCGGGACGCCATTATTGTGACCATATTGACGTCACCCTTTCAAGCGGAAACACTCTTTTGGAAAAACCGCTCGACAATTGTCGAAACCAACCAGCTTCATTGATTATCTATATAAAAGAGCATTTAAGAGACAGCTTTTAAGGTATGATTCGCGTGGAAATGTTACAGTGGATATCTTGAAAGAGCCCTTATGACAATTTAACAGAGCATAATACTCTATAAAAAATATTCCGGCAAGTTGTTTTTCGCACAAGACCTTATATTTATTTTTTCACAATTTTTTCAATTTTCACCGCACACACTTTTGCCTCCATAATTTTGCTGATCGGATCTCGGGCATCGGTGGTGAGTTTATTAGCTGCAGCTTCCTTATAATGAAACGGGATAAACACAACTTTTGGCGGTACGATATCAGAAATTTTAGCCTTTAGGTCAATGGTTCCCCTTCGCGAAGTCACCGTAAGGATTTCCTGATCATTCACTTTCAGTTTATGTGCATCTTCAGGGTTCAATTCAACAAATGCTTCAGGAGCAACCATATCAATTCCTTTAGACCGCCTGGTCATGGTTCCGGTATGATAATGGAACAACTGCCGCCCCGTGGTGAGAACAAATGGGTATTCATCATCCGGCAACTCATTAGAGAGCACATAGGGCACCTTGGTAAACAAAGCCCGTCCATTATCACGATTAAATGAATCTTTGAACAAGTATGGTGTTCCCGGGTGATCACTTGATGGACATGGCCATTGCAATCCGGCATCCCCCAAACGTTCATAGCTCATTCCGGCAAGTCCAGGCCACACCGTACCTATTTCATTAAAAACCGCCTGTGGAGAGTTGTCTTCACAGGCACCACCACTTATCCGCCTATAAAGATCCTGCAGGATATGCAGATCCTCCCTGGCCTCTCCGGGTGATGATATTGCAGGCCGGACTTTCTGCACTCTCCGCTCCGAATTCGTGAATGTTCCTGTTTTCTCTGCAAATGAAGCGCTAGGCAAGACAACATCAGCCAGCACAGCTGTTTCAGTTAAAAAGATATCCTGAACCACGAGAAATTCCAGGCTTTCAAAACCTCTAATGGCATGGTTAGAATTGGGATCGGATACCGCCGGGTTTTCACCAAAGATATACATTGCTTTCAGCTTGCCTGAAATCATGTGGGCTGCCATTTCGGATGCAGGAATTCCTGGTTTCCCGGAGAGCTTAACATTCCATAATTCTTCGAATTTTTTTTGAACAGCAGGATCATCGACTTTCTGGTAACCTGGATATACATTGGGAAGACAACCCATATCGCAGCATCCCTGCACATTGTTCTGGCCACGTAGCGGATTAACACCACTTGATGGCTTGCCCAGATTACCGGTGAGCATGGCCAGATTGCCGACAGCATGAACATTGTTGGTACCAAAAACATGCTGGGTTATTCCCATTGCATAATAAATACCCGCGCTTTTTGCCTGCCCGAATATTCGCGCAGCCTTGATTATTTCTGCTTTCGGAACCCCAGTTATTTTCTCGGCAAATTCAGGAGTAAACTCGTCCAGGCTTGGGACAAACTCGGCAAATCCCTCCGTACGCTCAGCGATGAAGTTTTTATCCTCAAGACCTTCTTGAAGAATGACATGCATAATTGAATTTAACAGAACAGAATCAGTACCCGGTTTATGCCGCAGCCACAGGGTGGCAAACTTCACCAATGGAATTTTCCGAGGATCGGCAACAATGAGCTGCGCACCATTCCGCACCGCCTCTTTCATTCTCAGTGCAATAATTGGGTGATTTTCAGTAGTATTAGAACCGATGACGAAGAGCGCATCGGCAGCCGATATTTCCGCCACCGAATTGGTCATTGCTCCAGAGCCAAATTTTGCGGCCAGCCCGGCCACGGTTGCACTGTGTCAGTAACGGGCACAATGGTCCAGGTTATTGGTGCCAAGGCCGACACGGAACAGCTTTTGAAACATATAGTTTTCTTCATTGGTACACCTGGCGGAAGCAAGTCCCGCGAGCGCATCTCCGCCATGTTCATCTCGTATTCGTATAAACTTTGAAGCAATAAGTGACAATGCCTCTTCCCAGGTAGCCGGCTGCAGTTCAGCACCTTTTTCCGGGCGTATTAATGGCGTAGTCAGCCGGTCAGGGCTGTTGATAAATTCATAACCAAAACGACCTTTGACACACAGCCATCCACGATTATGATTATCCGCACGTGATGACACCCTGGCAACCTCATTGCCATGGGTATGAAGGGTAATATTACAGCCACAACCGCAATACCCACACGTTGTCTCAGTCTGCACCACGCCCTCATGCCGTGAATGTCCGACCCAGGCTTTCGCAGATAGCGCACCGGTGGGACATACTGAAATACATTGTCCGCAAAACTCACAATCGAGATCATGTTCGAAGGGTGAGCATATTTTCGAATCAAAACCCCGACCGGCAAAACCGATGGCCCCTACTCCCTGAACCTCATCACAAACCCGAACACAGAGACCGCAAAGTACGCATTTGTTCTGCTCGCGAAGAACAAAAGGGTTCTCGTCAACGCGATCATGATCACGCGTATCACCTGAATACTTGCTTTTACGGATATTAAATCGATATGCCAGTTCCTGCAGAGTGCAGTTCCCGGCACGAATACAGACCATACAGTCATTCGGATGATCGGAAAGCAGCAGCTCGACGACTCCCTTGCGCAATCGGTACAGTCTGTCACTCTCCGTTTGTACCACCATTCCGTTTGCCGCCGGAGTAGTACATGATGTCACCGGCTTGGGCATTCCCTCCACTTCAACCAGACACAACCTGCAACCACCGTGAGGCTTCATACGTGAGTCATAGCACAAAGTCGGGACTGCAATCTTCAATGCGTGGGCAGCCTCAAGGATGGTGGTCCCATCAGGCACCTCTACCTTGGTATCATTTATGGTCAGACTAATCATATCGGGGCTACTCCTTTAATACAGCATTGAACTTACACGCGTCATAGCATGCTCCGCATCGTATACAAATCGAATGATCAATACTATGCAGCTTCTTCTTTTCTCCTGAGACCGCATTCACGGGACAGGCTCGCTTACACATTCCACAACCTACACAATGGTTTTCACGGATGAAGAAGGTGAGCAAAGCATTGCACACACCGGCAGGACATTTTTTCTGGCGGATATGAGCTTCGTACTCATGCCGAAAATATCTCAAAGTACTAATTACCGGGTTTGGAGCCGACATCCCGAGTCCGCAAAGACTCGAGTCTCTGACATCTTCAGCCAGGGTCTGAAGTAGTTCCATATCCTCTTCTTTTCCCTCGCCTTCGGTAATTCTAGTAAGGATCTCCAAAAGTCTTTTCGTACCTATCCGGCATGGCACGCACTTTCCACAGGATTCTTCCTTGGTGAACTGGAGGAAAAATTTGGCAATGTTAACCATGCAGTCGGTCTCATCAAGTACAACCATACCGCCAGATCCCATCATTGAACCAACCGACTGCAACCCTTCGTAGTCAACCGGGAGATCAATATGCTGCTGCGGAATACAGCCGCCTGAAGGGCCACCTGTCTGTACCGCCTTAAAGAGCTTGTCGCCTTCAATACCCCCGCCGATATCATAAATTATCTGCTTGAGTGTCATTCCCATGGGTATTTCGATCAGCCCGGTATTTCTGATTTTTCCGGTAAGAGCAATAACTTTTGTACCTTTGCTGGTCTCGGTGCCAATGGATGCAAACCACTCCGGTCCCCTGTTGATAATTTGAGGCACCGTAGCCAACGTTTCAACATTATTAATGATCGTTGGTTTCCCCCAGAGACCTTTATTCGCTGGGAACGGCGGTTTGGCCCGTGGCATTCCTCTGTCCCCCTCAATAGAGGCAATGAGTGCTGTTTCCTCACCGCAGACAAAAGCACCGGCACCAAGTTTAATTTTGAGTTCGAAATCAAATCCTGAACCACGAATATCAGTACCGAGATAACCGCGTTCATGGGCCTGCCTGATTGCTGTCTTCAATCTATCAACCGCCAGAGGATACTCGGCCCGGATATAAAAATAGCCAACGCTGGCGCCAATGGCATATCCGCCAATAATCATGCCTTCAATAACAGCATGCGGATTACCTTCAATGATGGAACGATCCATAAATGCTCCGGGATCTCCCTCATCAGCATTACAGACGATATATTTCTGTTTCTCCTCGTTGGCAGCGCAAAAACTCCACTTCAGCCCGGTAAGGAAACCTGCACCTCCCCTTCCACGAAGACCTGCTTCGCGGATGGTTGCTATAACGTTTTCCGGACTCATTTCGGCTAGCGCCCTCTCCGTGGCCTTGTAACCTTGCACTTCCAGATAATCATCAATGGATTCAGGATCTATTCTGCCAAGATCGGAGAGAATTATCTTTTCCTGATTATCGTGAAAAACTGCATAGTCTTCACCAACTAGCCATTCCTTTACCGCACTACCACCGAAAATATGCTCTTTCACGAGCCGCCCAACCATTCCTGCCTCAATGTATTGATAGGTTGAAGTCTGCTCACCAATGGAAATATCCACAAGGACATCCCTTGCACAAAAACCACGACAGCCCACCTTATGCAGTTTGCAATTTTTTTCTATTTTGGCATCGGTAAGGCCGACGGCATCAAGTTCCTGGCGAAATGCCTCCATAACCTGAACAGCACCAGCGGCGATCCCTCCAGTACCCATGCACACATTGATGGTAATTTCACTGCTCACGGCACTATTCCTTGTATGTTTTTAGGTTTTTTACCATTGAATCCGGTGACTGTTTGCCATACACCTTTTCATTGACAATAACCACCGGAGCAATGCTGCAGGCCCCGACACAATTGACGTTCTCAAGAGTAAACAGCTTGTCCTTTGTGGTACGGTCATCGCCTTTCAACTTGAGATCGCCAGCAAGTTTCTCGATAATACGAGGAGCCCCTTTAACATGGCAGACAGTCCCAGAACAGACAGTGACAATGTTTTTACCACGGGGAGTCAGATGGAACTGCGAATAAAAGGTGATAACTCCATAGAATTTTGAAGCGGGAATATTCAAGCGCTTGGAAAACCAGGTAACTGAATCCTCAGGGACATAACCAAAAACCTTTTGAATTTCCTGAAGCACAGTGATGATGTTATCACCACCCGCTGCCGATTTTTGATAGATTGACTCGAGTTTTTCTTCCTGTTCCTTATCCATTGAGCTATTCTCCACACGTGTTCTTTATAATTGTCTCAAATTTCAGGATGCATCGCCCCTGAAATTTGAGAAGATCAATCGCTAACTACTGCGTGTACAGAATAACAATTGAACCCAGTGGTGTCATCAAAAAAAACCACCACCATGTGGCACTTTCCAATGACATGTCACAGATATATCAGCCGAAAATGGTTTGAAATTACAGATTTCTTCGACTATCTAGCTCGGTGCATATGAACTGCACCACAAAGCTGAGTCAGAAACTGTACCGTTTCTTTGGCAGGCGAGACAAACTCAACACCGTAAAATTTGTCGTGACTGTTTTTTACCCGAACCTTTTCTTTCATCTTAAAATTTTTCCCAACTCTGCAGCTAATGACGAGAAGATCTCCTACATAGATTTTCTGTTCAGCAATTATCTTCAGCCCTCCACTCGACAAATCAACAACCGTTACATTTCCCGATTGCAGTGTCGTCGTGTTGTAACAACGTCCGATGATGTCTTCATCGAGAATTGTATCGTATCGAACCCGTTTATGTTTTCTCTTATTGGTATTGTCATCGCTGAATGTTTCAACACTCTCGACCACCTTATCAAAAGATGCTGCCCCTGTATTCCCAGAAAACGAAGGGATATCAGTTTTCGCAATGTGGGTAATCAACCATTTCTCAAGGAAAATGGCCGGAGGTTCACTCACTTTACGGCCATTACGATAATCAACGGAGTATTCATGAAGTTGTTTAAGAAGCTGGTAATGTTTATAGCAGTGATTCTTAAAATCAAGATCGGCCTTGATATCCTCCTCTTCTACGGCAAAATGTTTAAAAGAATAATCCATAATAACCGCAAACAATGTGTCGATAACCCTTTTATTAGCTCCTAAGGTAACGGCATTATTCAAATCATTTGCCAGGTCAAATAATATTTTATGCTGCTCATCAATGAAGGCATTGCCCACTGTCAAATTCTCATTCCACTGGATCTTCTTGGCCATTTTTACTCCTGTACCTCATTTTTCATAAAATAATTTTCGACTATACAATTTGATATAGTATTTCATTATATTAGCTACTTCTGCACAAAACAAATTTTTTAATCAAATACAAATGTACAGCAGCTGACCAATGTCTGTAATTGATATTGACATAAATAGGGTTCATTCAGACAAAATGCAAGGAGAGGCACCACAAAGGTAATTACGGTAATTACCTACAAGAGTGCTCAAGGAAAAGAAAGTTAGTTATAGTGGCAAAACACACTTCTTCTCTCAAATTACTCAAGAGATATGCCGTATTCAATAGAGAGTGCGCGAGATTCTCTTAATGAACTGCGATTGGCGTTTTCTCTTCTCCCAAACACTTTTGACAGCGGACACTCTCATAGCCGCCGTAAAGCCCCTCCGGAGAAAGGACAACCTGCCACACCTGCATGCTTCTGGCTCGGAATGCTCCGGCAACGCATAATAGATAATATCTCCACATCCTTCGGAATCTCTCGCTATAACGTGTACTCAATGTATGCCAATTGTGTTCGAAATTCTTGTACCATGCCATAAGCGTGTTATCGTAATACACGCCTAAATTTTGCCAGTCCTCCATGACAAACGACTCTTCAATGGCTGCACCAATCTGTTTGATTGATGGGAGCATACCGTTTGGAAAAATATATTTATCAAACCATGGATCGCAGTTGTGTACTGTGGTATTTGAGGCGATGGTGTGCAACAGAAAAAGTCCCTCATCTTTCAAACATCCCCTTGCCACTTTCATGAAATCGGAATAATTTTTATAGCCAACATGCTCAAACATGCCGACGGAAACAATAGCGTCATAGACGCCTTCTATCTCACGATAATCTTCCAATCGAATTTCAACGGGCAGCCCCTGGCATCTCTTTTTGGCTATCTCAGCCTGGTTTCTTGAGATAGTCACCCCCACGGCACTAACGCCATATTGCCTTGCTGCAAACTCCACCAGACTTCCCCAGCCGCAACCAATGTCAAGTAGCTTCATTCCCGGTTCCAAGCGCAATTTCTGACATATAATATCAAGTTTAGCGGCCTGTGCCTGATTGAGTTCTTCGGCCTCTTTCCAGTAGCCACAACTATAGACCATTTTTGAGTCAAGCATGAGTTCAAAAAGGTCATTACCGGCATCGTAGTGTTTTTCTGCAACTTCAAAGGCCTTATGCCTGTTCTGACAGTTTATAATGAGTGATTTTAACTTGTTGCAGACCATCTTGCCGCGAAATCGTGCTTTTCTATCTAAATGACGACGCAGGAACTTAAAAAACATCACATCCAGGGCCTGACATTCCCACCAGCCATCCATATATGACTCGCCCAGTCCGAGAGAGCCCCCCAAAAAAAGACGTGAGTAGAACCTTGAATCATTTACATGTATATCCCATGGTCTCATACCATCAATTTCAATATCAGCTCTCTTAAACAGATCACGTACATACCTCTCCATATATTGTTCAACTATTGTAAACATGATTAGCCTCCATTAAATACGGTCTGGTATTCCCACTTATTTGTCGAAAAGCAGCAGTATAAATAAAATTGGAAGAGTCCTCATAATGACAATTGTCGCAACCAACACCTTTTCTCAAGAAAATACAGATTTAAGCACCCGGACAAGTTTTTCACACAATGCTCATTCCATCCCTTGTTTCGAGCTGTACTCCTGCAAAGCTAAAAAAAAAGAAACCAAAGACTGTTTTGAAACTATAAAACTATCTAGACACCCAAGGCACTCCCCCCTCAGGCAGACGGCAAACTCCGAGAGGAGGCAAAACAATACCCACAGGGTATCTTGAACAAACGCGGCTCAGCCGCTTTCCAACATTCTGAACATATTGTTTTTCTAAATTATATAACAAAAGACAGATAAATTAAAAATTCCTACACCATTTTTTCAATCAAATGGTTGAAGGTCCGATATTTTTCGATTTAGTTGATCACCTCATACAATGAAGGTTAAATCAAATTTTTTATAAGTCCATGCCGGATAATAACAAAAAAATGGTTCAACTAGGAGTTATGTCTGTATAGTGGTAATTATTTATCGATAAGGTGAAGCAGTTGCTTTACAATGGACATTGGCTCAGATATTTCGCCTATCTACTGAGTTCATAGTTGAGACATCAAGAGTGCTGCTGAAATTCCATAATCCAAAGGCTATATTAAATAATAATTTGAAATTATAATATATTCCAAATGTCAATTTAATTGTTCATCAAATACCGGGGTTAGCATGGTGAGTTATAACCCTCGGTAAAAATTTCCAGCGATCACATAATATTTCTCATGACTATCGAAAACCCAAGCAAGAGCACGTATCTGGACATCCCGGTTCATTCTCAAAAATACAGCCGAAAAGCTATTTTAAATCAAAAAAAGTTACGAAAAGGTGAATCAAGGTGGAATCAGTTCAGTCAAACCTTAACTGAAATTTCTCCTGCCACACTGGAAGGGCCCATACTCGATTTTGGCAGCGGTATCGGTTATTTTGTTTTAGAGGGAATGCGGCGTGGTATGAATATCTGGGGTGTTGATCTGCTTCCTGGAAAAATTGCCCGTTACAGGCAGCTCATTGAATATACGAAAAGCCCTGAAAGCTGGAAAGAAAGATGTGTGGTTGCGAATGGTGAGGAATTGCCCTTTCCAACTGACTCGTTTGCAGCGCTTTCTTCATGGTACGTTTTTGAACATATCCCGGATCCGGGGAAGAGTATTCGCGAGATGGTGCGGGTCACTCGACCAGGAGGTGTAATCGCAATACGCGCACAGGATGCCCGAAACGGCTGGGAAGGTCACTGTAAGATTCCCTGGATACCATTTCTTCCAGATCGACTCGCCAGGATCTGGATAGAAGAATTTGGCGCAGATCCTGCTCTTCGTGATGGCGTCATCGACATAACCCAACCCCAGGTTAAAGCTATCTTCGAAGAATTGGGATGTACGATATTAGTAAAAGCAGCGGAGCCGCGCCAATTAATAAAGGGTCATCAAACTCTGGCCACAGAGAGAGAGGTGCGTGATAAGGCTCGGTCAGTGCGTGAAGACTTCTCCAGAGGCAGATGGCAGCCACAACCAGAAAATCTCTATATTTTCGCCCAGAAAATAAAATGACAGGGTCACATCATCCTCTCCTTCTTTTGAAAATTTGCAGGATTATAAAGATGACAAATGAAATAAAAACATCTCTTGTTTTTATGGATAGATGAAACTTGACAACCTTCTCTACAGGAATCAAAGATCCTTTAATCTTGCTCGTAATCGTGATAAAATTGATATAAACATTGGTTATGAAGCAGTCATTTCACTAGCTAGAAAATAGACAGGGAGGGAAGCTATGTCTTTTTCTAACAGAAATAACCCATATAACTTCAATTCCTTTCTTAACTGGCGAAACACTTTCGATTACTACTCTGATGACCAATTTCTTCAAAATGTTGTCAGACATTATAGCGGAGATGACTGGCCCGTTATTGATAAAGAGATTCGTGAGTTTTCAACAAAAGTATCTTTCCGCTGGAGAGATTTTGCCGAAAAAGCCGCCCGCCCCGAAAACAGACCATATATCCTCCACTATGATGCTCATTATCATCGGATCGACAGGATCGTATTACCCATGGAAACGCAGACAATGGCTGAAGAGGTTTTTCGCGAAGCACTTTTCCTGAAAGAAAGCAATCCATGGGTACGCCTCGCCAAAATGTTTCTTATCTATCAGAACGGCGAAGCCTGCATTGCCTGTCCTCTGACGTGTACCGAAGGCCTTGTCGCTGTACTTGAAGCCTATGCAGATACTCCTGAAACCCTGAGGATACTTGCCCACTGCCGGGAAGGCAATAATGGTGATTTTGCAGTTGGGTCTCAATATCTCACTGAGATCCAGGGAGGTTCTGATGTACCGGCAAACATGCTTGAGGCCGTCCAGGATGGTAAATTCTGGAGGTTGTACGGTACAAAGTTTTTTTGCTCGGTAACCCATTCGGACTATGCAGTGGTAACTGCAAAGCCAGTAGGTTCGGAAAAAATTGGCTTATTCGTGGTTCCATCGTGGTTACCTGGTGATAAAGAGAAAGAGAGAAGGAACGGTTGCACTATTAATCGCCTCAAATGGAAAATGGGAACTGCTGAACTGCCCACTGCGGAAATAAGTTACAATGGTGCAGTCGCCTATCAGCTTGGAAGCCTCGATCGTGGATTGGCGAATGTTGTAGGCATCGTCCTGACCTACTCCCGTTTGACAGTAGGACTTTCCGGTGCTGCAACAATGACAAGAGCTGCCCGTGAAGCTGCACGATATTGTGATTTCAGGGAAGCTTTTGGTCTGAAAGTTGGCGCACTGCCTATGGCCGCTGCACAGATCGCAAACCTTGAAAAACATGCAAAAAGATCAACCGCTGCGGCCTTTAAAATTTATAACCATTTTTTAAAACTTGAAGGCAAAATCAAAGCATCCATAGACATGAAAGAACCCCTGCAGTTACGTCAGAAACGTTTTGATGTACGTGAGCTGGTGATGCTGCAAAAAATTACATGTTCATGGGATGCTGTTGATCAACTGCGTATGGCCTGCTCAATCTTTGGCGGAAATGGGGTGATAGAGGACTTCTCTGCCCTGCCCAGGTTGTTTCGCGATGCTGCGGTTAATGAGCTTTGGGAGGGCCCTCGTAATGTGCTGCTCAGCCAGATTCACCGTGATTTGCAACAGGCAAAGCCCTGGTACCCACCTGCTGAGTTTATCAACAGTCTACTTGATGGCACTTCCCTTTCGATTAGAGCTGAATTTATCGAAGAAATTGAAGAAGTTGTTGCCCATCCGAGTCTTACCGAAAATAATGATAAGACCATTGAAATTTGTGATAAATGGGATCGCCTGAGCCACCGCTTATTTCATGCCTACCAAAACCAGGCGTTAAGAGAAATAAATGATGACCTGAAGTAACCCCTTCTTGACTTAATTTTCTACTTATTTACCTGTAATAATAGTCTCCTCCAGCATCTGCAAACCATGCTCAAAAGGTCTTAGAGCTAATTGAGAAAAGGCATCTAAATCACCTCACCTTGATGATCGATTTTACATGTTTCTATCATTCTATCTCCACTATTAGATGTTCTAAAAATAAGTGGATTTGCCAATAAAAATGGGATATTGTAGAGATATGTTTTTACTATGAACCCTTGAGAAAGCGGCATCATAAACACTGTCCAATTTTTTTACCAATTACAACTCCACACTATTATCCTTGGCCTTAAAGGATGGTGACAAACTGACCAGGAGGTTCTTGATGAACTTAGAAAAAATCTATGAGTATGCCTTGCAGAGAGAAAAGGAGGGCTATCTCTTTTTCAAAACAAATGCAGAGAAAGCAACCCATGCAGCAGCAGCCGAGGTTTTTCAAAAACTTGCAGACGAAGAACTCAAACATATCAAATATATCGAAGAATTGATGAGTTCCCCAAATGAGGATGCGGGCTTAAGTACAGCAGAACTTGAGGAAGATAGCTGGTTCGAAGAACGTGCGGAGAAAGAACTTCTGGATCAGAGTCTGATTGAGTCAATGATCCCGGATGTGGCCGTATTAAGAACAGCATACCTTATTGAGCACGATCTTTCTGAGTTCTATGAAATGGCAGCCAAAAAATCTTCTGGTGTTGCAGAACTGGCTTTCAATCAGCTTGCCAGATGGGAACGCGGCCATGAAGCCTTTTTTAAACAGCTGCATGATCAGGTTTTTCAGGAATATACCCAAATGCCCTGGGGTGGATGATAAAAAAAAAATCGCATTGTGACTACATCTGCCACAATGCGACTGATAAAGGTTATGTTAGCTCGGCTCAGGCTGCTTTGACAATATTTACAGCGCACACCTTGAGCTCAGGAATTTTACAAATTGGATCGTGAGCCGGGTTAGTGAGAATATTGGCGCAGCTTTCGATAAAATGAAATGGCATAAACACTGAGCCCTTACCCACCCTTTTGGTCACCATCGCTTTGGTGTCGACGCTTCCACGGCGTGACGAAACCGTTACCATTTCCCCATCTTTAACACCAAGCTCTGCGGCATCATCATAGCTCAGCTCAATAAAGCCCTCTTCTATCTCAGCATCAAGCGTTGGCGAATTTCTGGTCATCGTTCCGGTGTGATAATGGGCAAAAACACGTCCGGTGGAAAACCAGAAAGGATACTCATCATCAACATTTTCTGCAGGATGTTGAAAACCGATATTGTGGAAAAGCCCCTTACCTCTAGCAATCATTCCTTTATGCAGGAAAGTGGTTCCGGGATGATCAGTTGTTGGACAAGGCCATTGCAGACCATTACCCTCGAGTCGTTCGTAGCTTATACCAGCATAAGACGGGGTCAGCTGAGTCATCTCATTAAAGATCTCCTCAGCACCGCCATATTCCATGGCATAGCCGAAACGGGTAGAGATATCCTGGATAATCTGCCAGTCCTGCCGAGCCTCACCCAACGGTTCAACTGCCTGACGAACACGGGTTACCCTCCTTTCTGTATTGGAAAAGGTACCATCCTTTTCAGCAAATGAAACTCCCGGCAGGACAACATCTGCCAATTCTGCTGTGGCGGTGAGAAAGATATCCTGAACGACGAGAAATTCGGCCTTTTCCAAAGCCTTCTTTACATGATTGACGTCCGGATCACTGACTACCGGATTTTCACCCATGATATAGAGCGCTTTAACACTATCATTCTCCAAACCTTCCAGCATTGCTGGAATGGTGAGGCCAACATCCTGGGAGAGACTGTCAACGTTCCAGGCTTTAGCAAATTTTTCCACAGCAGCGCTACTCGTTACCGGTTGATAGGCCGTGAAGACATTGGGTAAACCACCCATATCGCAAGCCCCCTGAACATTATTCTGCCCGCGCAGAGGGTTAACGCCCGATGATTCTTTGCCGAGATTGCCGGTAAGCATGGCTAGGTTGGCAAGCGATTTAACATTATCCACACCGGTGGTGTGCTGGGTAATGCCCATGCAATAGACTATTGAAGCCTTGTCTGCAGTACCGTAGCATTCAGCAATTGCCTTTATGTCTTCGGCATCAATCCCGCAAATTTCTGCGGCCATCTCAGGTGTAAACGATGCGATGGTTTTTTTACAGGCATCGAACTCTTCGGTCCGTTCATCGATAAACTCCTGGTCATGCCATCCATTCACCAGGATATGGTTCATAATACCGTTTAACAATGCCACATCGGTTCCCATTTTATGGTTGACATGAATGTCTGCAATTTCAGAAATATGAACCTTGCGTGGATCGGCTACGATTATTTTGGCACCATTTTTCTTGGCACGGAATATCCGTGTAGCAATAAGAGGATGAGCCACCGTGGTATTGGAACCGATGATAAATATACAGTCAGCGTTTTCAAATTCATTGATGGAATTTGTCATCGCCCCACTGCCAAATGCTGCGGCAAGACCTGCCACAGTTGAGGAGTGTCAGAGACGGGCGCAGTGGTCTATGTTATTTGTCCCCACCCCTGCCCGGGCAAACTTCTGCAGCAGATAGTTTTCTTCGTTGGTCACTTTGGCGGAAGTAAGAAAACCAATACTGTCAGCACCGTTTTTTTCTTTTATTTCCTTAAGTCTTGTCGCGGTATAGTCCAGAGCCTCATCCCAGGAGGTCTCTTCCAGTTTACCATTTTTGCGTACCATTGGTTTGAGCAACCGCCTTTTGTTGCGAACAAACTCATGAACATTCCACCCCTTGATACATAGTTTTCCTTCATTTACTGGGCTCGTCTTGCAGGGTATGGTTCCGATCGGTTCACCATCAAGCACTTCCAGAAAAAAATTGCAGCCACAGCCACAGTATGTACATGTTGTCAGTACTGTCCTGTAATCCATAGTAGCTCCCTTCCTATTCCTTACCTTCTACAGGCTGAATCATATTTAATGGTGATCTCTGGCCGCGTTGCGTTCCGGTCTTGAAATCAAATTTATCATCCATAATTGAATTAACTTTCTTATACAATGTCCTCAGAGGAATATTCGAGGGACAGGCCTCTTCGCAGAGACCGCAATCAATACATCTCCCCACCATATGCATGGCCCTGGTGTGATGAAACACCGGGATTTCCGGAGGAATCTCACCTTTTTTCACCAGATCGTCACACTTGAGACTGCAATCGTTACAGAAACACATGGGACATATATTACTGCAGCCATAACATTTGATACATTTGACAAATTCATCCATCCAGTAAGAGAATTTTTCGGCAACCGGTAAATTTTCTATCCTCGCCACCGATTTTGCTTCACCAGGCTGAACCGCTTCACCGGCAGTTATCTCCTCGGGGTAAGGCTTGGCACATTCACAGGCATTGGCAAGCTCCTGCGGACAAGCAATACCCACGGGAATAACCTTTTTGGGATGAAGTTGATTCCAGGTATAGAGTGTTTGCAGTCCTCTGTCATCACAACCTCTAACCAGAACACCAAAAACCTCTTCGGGATAGGCACGGTACAGGTTGATAAGATACTTGTTTAACGGATATCTGGCAGCGCCTGGACGTTCAGTGTCACCAAGCACCATGGAGTCAAGAACATCTCCCCGTTGAAACAAATGCGGGGCAACATGTCCATTCTGCATCGCCAAGCCAAGGAATCCTTTAATCTCTTCAGAATCCAGAAGCTCTGTTACTTTTTCCTTTATTCTCTCAATCATAAAACACCCTGCCTTTAAGGGCTTTACGCCAGCTCTTTCCGATAATCTTTACGTAAAGGAGAAGGCCCCAGTTTACGCAACTCTTCAATGAAGGTATTAAATTCATGAACCAGCTCCGGTGCTTCTGCTGAGGAGACCCAGCTTGCCCGCAAACGCTCTTCTTCAATACCGCTAAACTGAAGCATTTCTTTCAAAACGGTTACCCGTTTCTTGGTGGAATAATTACCATACAGGTAATTGCATTCGCTCAAGTGTCAGCCGCCAACAAAAACGCCATCAACCCCCTTTTGAAAAGCGAGAAGAATATGATGCGGCGAGACACTTCCACTACACATTACCCGTACAGTACGTACATTTGCCGGGTATTGTAAACGACTGACCCCAGCCAGGTCAGCAGCGGCGTATGCTCACCAGGTGCAAAGAAAACAGACGATCTTGGGTTCAAAAATGTCGTCACTCATGTGTTAATTCCTTTTTTTAATATTAAAAAAACAGCAACTTGTTCCAGCAAACTTTCTCTGACAATGCCCTGTTAAAAAGATTTTGACTCATTGAAATGATGAATTTTATTCAAAATCACCATTTCAAATACTATTAAATTGCTCGTATCTGTGCCAGTAGTTGCTCCGGTTTATACCCCTTCAAGATAGCACTGTGAGAAGGACAGGTAGCAGCACAATTGCCACAGCCCTTACAGAGAATCTCCTGTACCTCACAGACACCAGTCTCTCTGTTGTAAATAATTGCATCGTATGGACAGACATTGAGACAGCCCATACAGCCAACACAGGACTCTTCATCAATTGTGGCAACGATGGAACTCTTTACCAGCTTGTCTTTAAAGAGAATCGCGCCAACACGGGAGGCTACTCCCAGACCCTGTGTGCGTGCCTCGACCGAAGTGCTTGGATATCTGGCGCTACCGCAGACAAAAACACCATCGGCTGCAAAGTCAAGCGGTCTGAGCTTAGCATGAGCCTCAAGGAAAAAGCCATTCTTATCCATAGGCACACGCATAAGACCAGCGATCTCCGGAGCATCCTCACGGGCAACAAGTGGAGTCGAAAGTACCACAAGATCAGTGGTTATTTCTTTATCAACACCAAGCACGGACTGATAAAACGACACCTTCCCAGGCGCAACCTCCGGCGGTTTTTCCGGATCATAGACATCAAAGTGAATACCCATTCCTCTGGCATCCCAGAGCATCTTCTCCTTCTCGTCACCATACATCTGCATATCACGATAAAGGACATGGATCTCTGCAAACGGATTTTTACGCTTGATAATCATGGCATTTTTGACAGCTGTAACACAGCATATGCGAGAGCAGTATTCACGCTTGTCATTTCTCGCACCTGCGCACTGGATCATGACTATCCGGTTGGCCTTAAGCGAACCTTCTTTTAACTGTTTTTCAAGCTCAATTTGCGTTATGACTGCTTTGCCGTCATGTCCAAAAAGACCATTTTCAATAAGAGGAACCGCACCGGATGCTACCACAATACAGCCAACCTTCTCTTCAAAGGTTTTTTCAGCAGTTTCGATGGTAACCAGATAGTTGCCAATGTATCCATTTATCGCTGCAATTTTTGCCCCTGTATAGGGAGTTACACCTGCAGTTGCACATACCTTGGCGGCGAGTTCATCAATCTGCTCCTCTGCAGAGACTCCATTATCAAGAACGTTAAGGTCACGCATCAGGCCGCCAAACCGTTCTTCCTTCTCAACAAGAATCACCTCAAGTCCCATTCCTGCCATGGCTTGAGTGGTAGATAGCCCTGCAATGCCACCACCAATGACCAGAATTTTACGAATAAGCGACGACTCAATCTCGTCCTGTGGTTCAAGGGATGTGCTCTTGGCCACCCCCATGCGAACCAAGTCCATCGCTTTCGAGGTTGCAATATCCTTTTTCCCCATATGTACCCAAGAACACTGGTCCCTGATGTTGACCATTTCAAAGAGATATGGGTTGAGACCGGCCTGAGCACATGAGCTTGAGAAAATAGGGAAATGGGTTCTCGGTGAACATGAAGCAACAACAACCCGGTTAAGTTTGTTTTCTTTAATAGCTTTTTGAATCTCGACAATACCGGATTCAGAGCAGGTATAGAGGTTTTCCTTAGTGAAAACGACGCCCGGAAGAGTAGAGGCATATTCCGTTACCGAAGCGCAGTCCAGATGGCCGGCAATATTGGAACCGCAATCACATATAAAGACGCCTACTCTGAGTTCTTCTTTGTTTTTATCGCTCTTTTTTTTCATTGTGTTAACCCTGCTGAGCTAAACTCCTTAAAGCACTACCCCTGGGGAGCTTTTTGTGCCTTTTAAGAAACCTTGAGTAATTTTTCCGGGGTTACCGTCACGGCCTGTACGGCACAGGATGCCGCACTACTTGCCTGGGCAACTGACTCTGGAATATCCATGGGACTGTGTGAACAACCGCAGACGAAGATACCCTCCTTGGTTGTACTCATAGGATTCTCCGGACTGGTTTTAAAGAAGCCAAATGAATTTATTTCAATATCCAGAAGTTCGGCAAGTGCTTTCATACCATCATTCGGAGCACAGGCTGTTGCCAGAATAACAAGATCAAACTCCTCGCGAACTACCACCTGTTTTCTGGTATCTTCGTATACAACCACCGGATTATCATTGGACCCTTTGAGTATTTCAGCCACCCTGCTTCGTCTGTAGGTAATATTTGAGTTATTATTGCCGCGCACTTTGTACTCTTCAAAGCCTTTTCCCACCGCACGAATATCCATTCCAAAAATAACCGAAGTGGTCTCATTTTCATGCTCATGGGCAATAACTGCCTCTTTTATGGAGTGCATGCAGCAAAATCCAGAACAGAAGGGGTAAAACCGCAGGTCACGAGAACCGACACACTGGATAAAGGCCAGCTTTTTTGCTGTCGTAAAGTTTTCTGCCTTTCCCCGCAATTCTTCCAGTTTGCTTTTCAAGGGCAGATATTCCTCGTATTTTTCAGCCCAGAGTTTCAGGGCATCATCGTTCTCAATTTTGCCGACGCTATATTTTTCATAAAAATCTACAGAACTCTCACCGTGCTTTTCCTCAAGTCTCGCCAATCCTTTTGCTGCACGCACTTCCTGTTTTTCAAGTTCAGCTATTTGCCGACGAACAGCCGTATCCGAAGGCCGATCGATGTGTCCGTGCGTTGGACCACTGGCGCTTAAGAAACGTTCAAACTCCATCGCCGTGACCACATTAGCAAGATCTTTGTAACGATATTCAGGAATTTTTGCAGGGTCAAAAACGGTATACCCCGTAGCGGTTATTATTGCGCCAATATCGAGTTCTACAACTTCATCCTTCTGCTCGAAGTCTACGGCGTTCGCCTCGCATTTTTTTTGACAGATCCCGCATTTTTTGCCTTGAAAAACCCGGCAATGATCAGTATCAATTGCATGGGTCGATGGAATCCCCTGAGCGAACCAACTATAGATCGCCTTGCGATTGCTGTGGCCTTCATTGTAGAGGTCACTCACCTCCGTCGGACAGCTCTCCGCACAGGCACCACAGCCAGTACATTTGTCTGAAAGGACATAGCGTGCCTTCTTTCTCACCTTCACCTTGAAACAACCAACGGATCCTTCAACCTCTTCAACTTCGCTGTAGGCCATTAAATTGATATTGGGATGTCGACCGACATCCAGCATTTTCGGCGAAAGTATTCAGATTGCACAATCATTGGTGGGGAACGTCTTGTCAAGCTGAGTCATTTTCCCCCCGATACTTGGTAGTCGCTCAACCAGATGGACCTTGAATCCCATTTCCGCAAGATCCAGAGATGACTGAATTCCTGCAATCCCGCCACCAATAACGAGCATTTCCGTATTCACAATCTACCTCCTGTTAAGGCAGTTAAAAATCACTCTCAAGCCGTAACTTTAATTTTCAAAGGGCCGAGAGATTGAATTTCTTCTGTAAACTGGGCTGCAACTTCGGCAAATCTCACGCCTTCAGCCGAAGATATCCATTCCAGTCGAACTCTTTTCGGCTCAATGCCAAGAAGAGAAGTTAATTCCTGCGCAGTTCCAAATATTTTTTCAGCCTTTTTATTACCATCCAGGTAATGACAGTCACCGATATGTCAGCCAGCGACAAGGACCCCGTCGGCCCCGTTTTCAAATCCTTTAAGAATGAAATTCGGGTTTATCCGGCCTGAGCACATAATCCGAATAATACGCATATTCGGGGGGTACTGAAATCTGCTTACACCCGCCAGGTCAGCAGCCGAATATGCACACCAGTTACAGGCAAATGCAAGTATTTTAGGCTTAAAATCTTCGGACATTTTCCCTTCCTTAAATTAGTATTGGTACAATCAATTCTTCCTTTCTATCTCAAAAAGTTCAGTTCCTGGGCCTTACAGCGGTATTAACTTTGCTCAAAAGCTGCCTCTACCATCGAGAGTACTTCTGTGTCGCCGTAATGCCGAACTGAAGCCGCGCCAGTGGGGCAGGCGACGGCACACATTCCACATCCCTTACAGAGTGCCTCCTGAACCACCGCTCTCTTGGTACTATCCGGCTGCACAGACACGGCAATAGCATTAAAGGGGCAGGCGCTTTCACATTCACCGCACCCCCTGCACATAAACTCTGCCACATTTGAAACAACACCCTCAACGGTTATGTGATCCTGCGACAGGGTCACCGCCGCTCGTGAAGCAGCTGCCGCCGCCTGAGCGATGCTCTCTTCAATTGGTTTAGGATAATGAGCCATACCAGCCAGGAAGATACCTGCTGTCGCAAATTCAACCGGGCGTAGTTTGGCGTGGGCTTCATTAAAGAATTTATCATTATTGCAGGAGAGTTTAAACATCTGGGCAAGAGTCTCATTCTCTCGAGGAACAATAGCGGCTGCAAGAACAAGTAAATCGGCATGAATGTCTATATCCATGCCGAGGACATGGTCTTTTGCAGTAATCCACAAACCATCTTCCTCTTTTCTGACCCTCGGCTTTCTATCCACATCATAACGTACAAAGATAACACCTTTCCCCCGAGCTTCTTTATACAGTTCTTCTCGCTGCCCATAGGTCCTGACATCACGGTAAATCACGAAAACGTTTGTTTCAGGATTACGTTTTTTGAAATTTATCGCCGATTTAATAGAATGGGTACAACAGACTTTGGAACAATAAGGTCGCTCAGGCTCTCGTGAACCAACGCATTGGATAAAGACCACGGAATTGGCGTTGCTGACTTTCGCATCCCCTTCCTGAACTGCCTTGTCAAGCTCAAGGTGGGTCAGCACCCGATCATCCTGGCCATACAAATATTCTGTAGGTGTATGCTCCACTGCTCCGGTCGCCATAACAATGGCACCATGCTTAACGCTGAGATCGCTGCCATTTGCCGATACAGTGGTTTCAAAATTTCCTACAAAACCGGATGAATCCTTGATCGTTGCTGCGGTATGAACATCGATGAGAGAATGATTCTCAATCCTTTTGATCATTTCGGAAAGTCGTTCAGCAATGGAATCACCCTGCCAGGTGGTCAACAGATTACGGGCATTCCCTCCCAGCTGCTTTTCTTTTTCCACCAGATGAACAGCAAAGCCCTGGTCGGCAAGACCAAGAGCCGATGTCATTCCGGCAAGACCTCCGCCAATAACCAGCGCACTCCTGTTTACAGGTATGGAGGGCTGGGGTAAAGACTTAATTAATCTGGTTCTGGCAACGGCCATACGGACAAGATCTTTGGCTTTGGCTGTTGCTTCATCCTTTTCCTTGCTATGAACCCAGGAACACTGGTTGCGGATATTAGCCATCTCGAAGAGATATTTGTTCAACCCCGCATCTTTCAATGTCTCCTGGAACAACTCCTCGTGTGTTCGCGGAGTACAGGCCGCAACCACCACCCTGTTCAGTCCTTCTTTCTCAATGATATTCTTTATCTTTTCCTGACTATCCTGACTACAGGTAAAAAGGTTTTCCTCCACATAGGCAACACCTGGAAGGGCACGGGCCATTTCGGCGACAGCCGGAACATCGACAATTCCCCCGATATTAGTCCCGCAATTACAGACAAAAACCCCGATTCGTGCTTCCTCGGCGGAAATATTTTTTTCATCGGGAAACACCTTGGTCTTGGTGAGTGTCCCCCTGGCCGGTGCCAGGTCAGCTTCCGCCCAACAGGCAGCTGCACTGGCCTCCATGACAGAATAGGGAATATCCTTGGGCTCCTGAAAAGCACCACAGACGTAAATACCGTCTCTGGAGGTCTTCACCGGGGCAAAGCTATCAGTTTTGGCAAAGTTATTGGAATTAATCTCAATATTCAACGTGCCTGCCAATTCCACCACATCTTTTGGTGTCTCCATGCCAACAGAAAGCACGACCATGTCAAAGCTCTCCGTCAGGGCATTTCCCTCCTCGTCCACATATCGAAGCGAGAGATTGTTGGTATGGCGATCCTCCACGATGGAATGAACCCGAGTTCTGACAAAGCGAACCCCTTGTTCATTCTTAGCTCGTTCATAGTAGCTTTCAAACTCCTTACCATAGGTTCGCATATCCATAAAGAATATGGCAGTGTCCAGCTCTTCACCGGCATGCTCCTTGGCTATTGCTGCTTCCTTGACTGCATACATGCAGCAGACCGATGAACAATAACCGTGATCGCATTTATTTATGTCTCGCGAACCAATACACTGGAGCCAGGCAATTTTTTTCGGCTCCTTGCCATCGGACGGTCTGACCAGATGCCCCTGGTACGGTCCGGTGGCACTTAATATTCGCTCCATCTCAAGAGAGGTAATGACATTGGGATACTGGGAATACTGATAACTGTCAAGATCTTCGGGTTTATAGGCAGAAAAGCCAGGAGCCATTACGACAGAGCCGACATTGAGGCTGAGGGTCTCTTCCTGCTGATCGAAATCGACCGCCCCTGTCGGACAGATTTTCTTACAAAAGCCACATTTTCCATTCTTATTAAAATAGATGCAATTTTCGACATCAATTGCATATTTTAATGGTACAGCCTGGGCATAGTCTACATAGATCGCCTTTCTCTTGGCAAGATCGGCATTAAATGCATCTGAGACTTTTTTCGGGCATTTTGCTGCACACTCACCACAGGCAATACATTTTTCCATATCAACATATCGAGGGTGCTGCAGGAGTTCCACTTTGAAATTCCCAGCGGAACCTTCGATTGCTTTTACTTCGCAGAGGGTTTTCAGTTCAATATTCAGGTGCCGGCCGACCTCGACCAGTTTAGGTGAGATTACTCACATCGCACAGTCGTTTGTGGGAAACGTCTTGTCCAACTGGGCCATGACGCCGCCGATGGATGGAGACTTTTCCACAAGATAGACATAAAACCCCGAGTCCGCCAGATCAAGAGCCGTCTGCATTCCAGCAATACCGCTGCCGACAACCATGACTGAACCATGAATATTCTGAGAGTTTTTAACTTTCATCCAATTTCTCCGCTGCTCAAATATGATATTTGGTAACCCGCATATAACAATTCTGTGTAACCTATAATTTGTCCGATAGATAGGAGTAAAGGTCCCTGACCTCGACGTCCAGATCGGTGTTAGATTTAGCACAGGTCAAATGAATCTGGCATTTGGGGCAGGCGGTAATAATAGTCTGAGCACCCGCATCTTCTGCCTCGTGGAGCCTGTTTATCTGCATGGTCTTCGAGCATGATGAACACTCCATCCAGGCTGTAGTCCCGCAACAGACAGCATTTTCCCTGTTGTTTTCCATCTCTTTAAACTCTGTATCCGGCACAAGTTGAATGAGCTGCCGGGGCTGCTCGTAGATTCCCAAGCGTCGTCCCAACCTGCATGGATCGTGAAAGGTTACCGGCCCATTCGCCCCTTTTTGAAAAGAGATTCCATCCTTCGTCAGCTTTTCAACGAGAAACTCCGATATATGTACAACTTCAAAGGGAAGTTCCCCAAAAAGTTTTGTATACTGTTCCTTGAAGATAGAATATCCCTCGGGACACCCAAAAATCACGGTTTTGGCACCGGAAACCTTAATGGCTTCCATGTTCTTACCGGCAAGTTTGGTAAACAGTTCTTTGTTACCGCTCCAGAAGGCATCATGCCCACAGCAGCATTCGTCATTACTAATGACTGGCTCAATACCCACCTTGTTCAGTAGAGTAAGAATATTTTTTGCAGTATCGATAAGGTTGAGGTCAAGGTACTGGAAAACCGAATTATGGAAAGGCACGCAACCGACAAAATAGAAATAGTCGCCTTTTTTCTTGAACTTGCCCGTCTCTGCGGCCCATTCGGTGCGTTGCTGCTGCAGCCCGCCGGACTGAATTGTGGCTATGGTCTGGAAGATACCATGATGGCTATGCCTGGGAAGATTCCCTACATCAATGGCTTTTTCCCGGTATGTGCGGATAAATTCTGGAAAATCAATGCCGACAGGACAACGGTCGCTGCATCTGGAGCAACTCAGACAGGCCCAGACATCATCGGATTGGGGAATCCCCTGCTCCATGTCAACGAGTGCTCGTTTTATCATCTGTCTGGGTGAAAAACCCGGACGCGCATAGCTTATGGGGCAGCTACCCGTGCAAACCCCGCATTCCATGCAATAATCAACTTGCTGTTTTGTAAGTTGCATAGTCAAACCCAACCCTGAATTGAAATGCTGAAACGGAACGGTTGTTATCTGCTAAAAGGCCGCTTCCGGATGAAATACATTCACATCCTTTAAATCTTCGCCAAGATATGCCCTCTCATTTGGTCCTAAAATACCGAGGGCCAAAGCGAGAATGGTCCAGAAATGAACAACCTGATAATTACCACCGTAGTGATGAGACAGCTCATGAATCTGGGCATGGCAGTTGTGGCATCCAGCGATACAGTAGGTCGCGCCACTGGCCTTGATCTGCTCGTCCTTGAGTTTGCCGTAGGCTAGTCGCTGTTCCTTGAATCCGGACTGCAGAAAGCCACCGCCTCCTCCGCAACAATAGTTATTGGATTTGTTGGGCGACATTTCCACAACATTTTCCTCACCAACGGCTGCCTTGATGGCAAATCTGAATTCATCCGCTATCTTATCGCCAAAGCTTTTGCGTACTATCTGGCAGGGATCTTGAACGGTGAATTTGATTTTCAAATCCTTGTTCCAGTCCGAATTAGGTTTCAGCTTTCCTTCCCTGATCCACTTGGCGTAATATTCGTAGATGTTTTTAACATCGAAATTGTGTTTGATATTGAATTTTTTCAGCCCGGCCCGGACTGCAAAAGTGACGTGGCCTCACTCGGTGTTGAGGTATGTCTTACACCCCAACTCCTCCGTTTGTTGAGCTTTCTTACGAACTAGAGTTTCCCAGTTCTCATTATCGGCCAGAAAAAGACAGTAATTTTCCGCGGCCCAGGCTTTGCTGCCATAGGTCCAGTCAACGCCTGCCAGATGAAGAATTTTCCACAATGGAACCATCTCATCAGGCTCGGTCATTGGCTCTCTGGAATTCTGATTGAGATAGAACTCGGCGCCGACTTTATCGATCGGAGCGACCATGTCGGCAAATTCAGGTTGAGCCTCTTTATACTCTTCGAGCACATCTTCAACAACAAATTTGAAGTCCTCTACCGGCGTACCCATAGCACTCAAGGTTTCATTCTTGATTGCCGCATCACAGGAGCCGCGAATACCTGCCGGTCGTTCATCTCGAGGCCTTGCAGCACGAATATTAAAGATGAGCTGGGGAATATCGATCTTCATGGGACAAACATAGACACAGCGCTGACACATGGTGCACATCCAAGGCCAGTCTGATTTGAGTACCTCTTCATCCATTCCAAGAACAAGCATACGCAAGAATTTCCTGGGATCCATGTTTTCGAGGCCTGTTGCGGGACACCCTGAAGAACAGAGGCCGCAGGTCAGACAAAGACTAAGATTGCCATCTGGCAATATGTCTTTGATATCATCCAAAAACGATCTTTTGGATTTTCCTTCAACCTTCATTGCCACTTCAGTCATAATCATTCTTCCTTCTCAAGATGAATATATAAGAAGACAAGCCAGCACACATGCCTGCGGATTACTATCGGCACGTGTTAACCGGCATTGACAACCCGGTACTCCTGATCCGCTAAACAATCTTTGTCCAAGCCCCATCAAACTAGCGTATATTTGTCGAGTTATCAAGCGATATTGAGCTTAGGAAAAAGTTATGTGTTTGTTCAATTAATCTGATATCGACCTTGGCAATTAGCTCTGAATCTCCAGGTGATATAGCATCTTATGGCAAACGAAAGAAAGGCACAACAGAGGATATGTGAGTCTTCAGAAAGAGCCGTAATCCAGGTTTTAAGCAGGCGGAAGAAACCGGCCATTTTTGATAAATACAATTGCCCTCTCACTTCACAAGACGAGGGAATGAGTTTATCTGGTATCACACTCTGCCCATTTAAAATACCCGGAGGCAACATGTCTGCCAATACTTCCATGCAAACAAAGCATTTCATCATTCTCAAGAAAGCTATTCTGTCTCACTGAGGAAATATTTATCGTATGCCGCTCTGTATCCTGGGATGCTTCCCTTGTCCAACCAGCGTTCGTAGGCTGCCCGATAGGATTCTTTTGGTCGTTCCCGGAGCAGTACAGCGTTGATATCCTCAATAACCTTTTTTCCCCAGGGTGTTTTTGAACATGCCACATAGCTTAACCAGGCATCAAGACTCTGCTGGTTCTCGGCAATGGACAAGGTCATTATCTGATCCCTTATCCCGAGATTTTCTGCTTGATACAGGACCTCTTCCGGTAAACCAATAATGCCATCAAGCCTGTCACGTTTGAGCATTTCAAAAAAACTCAAAGAAAGCGTTTTACCCTCGTATACAAAGACATTGTCATTTGTACCATATTGCTTGAAAATTGAATCAATGATCGGCCCGTACGACCTGTTTTTCGCCTGCCCAATCACCAGAGCCTTGTTCTTTAATACTTCGGTAAGACTCACCATGTTGCTTCCCCCAAAATCATCGAATTTATTCTTATTTATTACGATGACATTTGGCAGGGTAAAAAAAGAGGGGAGCGAAAAATACAGAAATTTTTCTCTCTCAGGATTCTTGTATAGACCAACCGTGCACACATTTTCCTTTTTCTTAAAAAGATCATAGTGTCTTGAAATATTTGCCTGAATACGTTTGTGTTCATATGTATCAAGATTCGCTACGAGGATATTGGTCACGGTATCACCATAACCCTGACCTTTGTATGTGCCTTCATGAATAAGATAAGGAGGAAAGCTTGCTTCCATCCAGGTAATGGCAGGCTGGGCATATATCGATTTCGCAGAGAACACCAAAACGAGAAGAACACTACAAAAGAATGCGTATCTTGATGAAATCATGGATATACCTGTTTAAATAAGTGTTTATATTTGCTCAACGAGGAAAAAACAAACCTACCATACCTTTCTTTAACACCAGAATGCAAGTGCGGGAGCAAAAACCTTATCTTATTCCCTTATCAAAGCTTTAGCCAATGCCTGACCAAGTTGTTCTATGGTGTAGGGTTTGGCTATATAGACGTTGACACCTAAGCGCATTGCTTCCTGGACTTCGGCACTTTTCGAAAATCCGCTGGCTATAACCGCTTTTTGCTGCGGACAGATTGCACATATTTTCTTATATGTTTCCAATCCATTCATTCCCGGTTCCATCAGCATATCGAGAAGCAATACATCGAAGGACTCTTTTTCAAGCAATGCAAGAGCGTTCTCTCCTGAGCAAACACATTTCACTTTATACCTTAAAGAAACCAAGAGTTTTTCGGCAATGTCCCGTTGACTCTCCTCATCATCTATTACCAAAACAGACTGTTTGTTCCCTTTAAATTGCTGCCAGTTGAGTTCTGCGGTTTGTTCCGACAATTTTTCGCTTGTGCCAGGAAAATACAAAGTGAAAATTGTCTGAGAGTCGAAACTGCTCACCTCCACCCAGCCATCATGGTCGACCATGGTATTCCAAACCACTGAAAGACCAAGGCCAGTACCACTTCTCCCCATCTTCTTTTTGGTATAGAATGGCTCAAATATATGTCCAATATCCTTATCAGAAAGTCCCTGGCCAGTGTCTTTTACTTTAACGATTGTATAATTTCGATCTCCTTCACTGGTTCTCTTCTTCGAGACAATGGACTGCTGAGCCACTTCCGTGGAAATTGTGACCTGACCATCTCCGGAGATTGCCTCCGCACCGTTTACAGTGAGGTTCATTAGACATTTTCTGATATGTATGTGGGAACAGAATATATTCAGCACCGAAGGGCTAAGATCAGTAGTGAATAGAATATTTGGATACTCTTTTTTAAGTTGGAGAAACTCAGGAGACTGGTAAAAATCTTTAATCAAAGCATTTATATTGTGAACCTGTTTCGTTGCGGCAATCCCCCTGGCAACGGTAAGAAGGTCGGATACAACTTCAGCAGCACGTATTCCAGATTGCTTAACGGACTCAACAAGCCCTCTTAGCTCACTTTCCGGTGGGAGTTTCATAAGCATAAGGTCAGGATAACTAACCACCCCTGAAAGAATATTATTCAAGTCATGAGCAACACCACCAGCCATCACCCCGATAGCTTTCATTTTTTGTGCTCGCTGAAGTTCTTTTTCAAGACTGTGCCGGTCGGAAATATCAATTATGATGCTACGGGCACCAACCACTTTTCCACTTTTCTGCATAACCGCTGTACGGATTAAAACAGGGAAATCCCGCCCTTCTTTATCTATGGCTCTAAATTCTTTCAGGCCTTCATCTTGCCCTTGTATACAGGACTGAAAATACCGACGAGCCAGGTTTTGCTGTTTTGGAATAATGAGTTCAAACCAGCTCGGTCTCTTCAACTGAGAGTCGAGCAAACCAAAACGAGAGATGGCCACCTTGTTGGCATATTGTAAATGGCCGTCACTATCTGATTCCCAGACCATTTCAGGAAGAAGATTTACTAAGTCATGAAACCGTTTTTCGCTATCATGAAGATTCTGTGTTCTCTCAAGAACAGTGAGTTCGAGTTGTCTCCTATTGGAAACAAGATAAAGCATGAAGATAAGGGCGAGGCAGATAAACAATAGAAAAACAAGGATATTAAGCAACGAAAATACCACCCGTACATACTGCTCTCCCTGCAGTGTACCTATTTTTCGATTTTCATGATAAAGGTCATGCTGAAGATCTCTAACCCCGATGAGACCCGTCCGGTCAAGAAATTTCTCAACTCCGTCCAGTTTTGCACTGTGTACTTCGGCAAGAACATCTCCCCCGGGTTCGGCAACAGTCAGGTTTTTGTAGTGATTAGCTTTAATTGCCAGCTCGAGATAATGGGAGACACCGGATGCATCAAGCGCCCAGACATCTCCAGTAATGACAGCAGCATGTGTGGAAAACTGTTGCTGGCTATCAGCTTTGTCCTTTTCTATCACGAGATAAGCTGACGAGATATAAGCAAAAACAAACAGCGTAAACGTTGCCAACACAATTCTTCTGGGGGTCAATAATGCAATCATTTATGCTGGATACCGGCAAATACATGCTTATAAAGCATTGCTGAAAACTCCCTACACTCAAAAAAACCAAATCAGCCATACTGCTCTCATGCTCAAGGTTAATCCAGGACAACCTATCCTACTCCTGCAGGTTATTCAAGAATATATCTATCTCGCTAATCTGGATTTCTCCCCTGTCTGATAATCGCGAGCAATGATTCTCAGGTAATAACACAGAGATGAAGAAAAAACTTATCACATAACTAGATCATCATTCCACGTTTACGATATGTGCTATAAATCAGTCGATCGAGACAAAAAAAGAGAAGGATAGGAATAAAAATAAAAACCAGAGTCAACAAAGAGGCCACACTCTTGTCTGATGAGTTCAGCAAAGGGAAAATATAGCCGGAATAGGATGGCACTGTTCCCCCACCTATGAGGAACACCAGAAAATATTCGGAAAAGGAAACCAGGAAGACAATAGTCCCACCGGCGACAATGGCCGGCAGTAACAGTGGAATTTCAATTGTGAGCAGAATACGTAAGGCCGAAGCACCCATATTGCGGGCACAGAGCGCATAATTCTCACCATATGTCTGAAATCCGGCTGTAAGAGCTCGTAGCATATAGGGATAACTATAGAGACTCAAAATCAGAACGACACCAGCAAATGTATCGGCAATATCCAGATAGATAAAGATATAGTGAGCTCCCATGGCAAAGGCCATTGGCGGAATAAGTGCCGGAGCCAGAAAGAGACCTTCGAGTAATGTTTTGCCGCGAAAACAGGTTCTTGAAAAAAGTTTCGCGGGCCATATGCTCATAATAAGAGTAACCAGAATGGCTACAAAGGAATAGCCACACGACACAAGCAAACTGACACTAATATCTTCTTTATGAACCCAGAGATAGTTTATGCTTCTCGAATCAAACGCAGAGGGAACAATCTCGGGGAACGTCCATGCCGAAGAAGCTGCGTAGAAAACCAACACGAATACCGGGAAAACAAACATTGCCCCAAAGAGCAAGAGCAGAGAGACTAGCCTGATCATAATTTCCGCACCCCTTTCTCCAGCCGCGTGGAAACTTTAAGATAGACGAAAATAAATACCAGACTGAAGGTAAAAATCAGAGTAAGCATGGCCATGGCAATTGGCCTCAGTACAATGTCTTTTTGAAAAAAGTACTCATAGATCCGTATCGTTATCATCCCCGGATAACTGTCCCCAAGAACGAACGGCAGATCAAAGCCTCCAAAGGAAAAGATAAAGAGGATGATAAACGTGGTATTTATAACCGGCATGATAAAGGGCAGAATCAACGAAAAAAAGCATCTCATAGATGAAGCACCAAGCATGCTGGCGGTTTCAATAAGACGTCGATCAAAACGACTCAAAATCGCATAGACCATTACCATCACAAACGGGGTTTCCTTGTAGATATAGGCAACAATCAGATCAATCCCTGCTCTGGTATAGAGCAAATTAGGAAAGCTTTCAAAGGAGTCGATAATCCCCAGATGGTAGGCAGTGGAAGCGAGGATTCCGGTTTTTGACAGCAGGATAACTGCAATAAAACCTACAGCAATGTGCGGCAAAATGAGGGGTATTTTATAGATTACCGTGCGGCTATGATATCTTCCTGGCAATTTCCAAATCTGGTAGGCAAAAAATGTCCCTATTATTAGGGAAAAAAGCGTTGCCATAAAAGCAACATAAAGAGAATAGAATGCTGACTGCATAAACCAGGAATCAGCAAATAGCTCTTTATAGGCAAACAACATGTCATCATAGGTATATGAAAACATGAAGAGCCCAACGGACTGTAATGCAGTGATCAGCAACCGAGGTAATCCTTCCGCCATCGGCATTTTCCAGTCCTGCAAGAATCTTCAGAAGAGTTGTTTTGCCAGCTCCCGAAGGACCAATTATTGAAACCAGCTCCCCTTTGTTGACAGAAAAGGAAACCTGATCGACAACGCACTGATCGTCATAGTTTTTTACAATATTTTCTATTCCAAGAAACATTCGGCTTCTTCCAGATATGAGGTGATGGTGTTAAAGGTATCATCATGAGCCAATTTACGCTCTGCGACGGCATATTCATGGTAGGCCATATAGCACCAACTCAGAGCGCGGAGAAGTATTACACGCTCCATCAGCCGTGTCTTTTCATACATTTCATCCACAGAAAAAGCCAAATTCCCCGCGTCAATATAGTGTTGAAGGAACTTCAACTTTTCCTGCTCAGAAAAACGGTAATCCGTTTTCCATAATGTGGTTGTCGGCACCGTAAAATGGGCCAGATCCTGATACCGGTAAGAAACAACAGCCTTTTCCCAATCAACCAGGCTCGCGCGATTCTCAGCAATGAGAAAGTTGCCGGAGTTTACTTCGGTGTTGACTATACAGTACTCTTCATCGGCATATAACAGGGACATTTTTGCAGAACTTTTTAATATATCAGTATGATATTCAAACAAAAGCTTGCGTATCTGCGGATAATGGAGTCCTGGATGGCGCTCAAGAAGACCATGGGATTCTGCGGCAATATCTCTTACGGGATTGCTCTGGACGATGAGGCGTTTATCTAAAGGCTGGGCGTGTACTCGAGCAAATATCTCGGCAGCCGCTGGCAGATCACGATGGTAATCAAGGGGAACACCCGGCAAGTATTCCATGAGCATGGCTCCCTTGCCGAGACCGTCAGCCTTTAGATCATAGTAATACGGTCGAGGGGTGACACCTGAAAGACGGAGCGCCTCAAGCACTTGATATTCATATTCAATCTGGTTATCAAGCTCTAGTTGGGTATCATGATTAATTCTGAATACATAGTGATCGTTTCCTGTGGTGACGATATAATTTTCATTATACTCGCCTGCAGCAAGAAACTGACACGACAGATCGCCGGACAGCCACGAAGTTTTTTGCAAAAAATTCAATATCTGTGGTGTCTTATCAAACATACTATATTTGAGAAAAACAGAATATTAAGAAAAACTTTCCTTTTTCCAAAGTGGACAGGAAAGAGAGTCGTTTTCCTTCAGAAATATTCCCAGCTTCTTTCTCATGAAATCAGATAAACACCATCAGCTCAAGATAACCCCTGCTGCTGCACGTGTAACCTCACCGATCCTTACCGCAGCAGACACACCAGCCTTATGCAAAGCAGAGATCAGCTTATCAGCCTGTTCAGTGGGCAAAGCAAGGAGCAGTCCTCCGGAAGTCTGCGGATCATAGATAAGACCCTGGTCGCTGTTTCCCAGGTTGCAATCTATGACCAATCGTTTGCTCTCAACCATTTTTTGATTGGCAGCATTGCTTCCCGTGGTCTCTCCCTTGCCATACATCTCTACAGCATAGGGATAGACAGGCAGTCTGGCATATTCAATCACCACTTCATATCCGCTGCCATAGCTCATTTCGGTGGCGTGGCCAAGAATCCCGAAGCCGGTTATATCGGTAGCAGCATGAAGATCAAACTTCAACGCCTCCTCAATGGCAGAACCATTAAGTGCGGCGATACTGGGAAGGACCTCTTTTTCGATTTCTGCAAAAGGAAGCTTGCCAGACCGAACCGCGTTGAAGAGCACTCCAGAACCCAAAGGTTTCGTCAGTATCAATGCATCACCAGGCCGTGCTCCGCTGTTGGTGATAACCCTGTCCGGGTGGACCGTTCCATTAACACAGAGGCCATATTTCGGCTCTTCATCATCGACACTATGGCCACCGACAAGACACGCTCCAGCTTCAAGAACTTTATCGTTCCCCCCTCGAAGGATCTCTTTGAGTACTCCCATATCGAGTTTCTTCGATGGAAACATGACTACATTCAGCGCAGTCAGCGGTCGGCCTCCCATGGAGTAAACATCTGATATTGAATTTGCCGCAGCAATTTGACCAAACCAGTAGGGATCATCAACGGGTGGCGTAATAAAATCTATGGTATTGATCATTGCAACATCGTCGTTGAGGCGATAGACTGCAGCATCATCCGATGTTTCAAAGCCAACCAGCAGATTTTTATCATCGGTCCCCTGGAGACCATGCAAAGCGTCCGACAATACAGCCGGACCAATTTTCGCAGCTCAACCGCAGGTTCTGGCTAAACCGGTAAGTGTGTTCCTTTTAAAAAAACTGGATATATTCATCATAGAACCTCAAATTTATTGTTCCCTTATGATTCAATTATGCTATAGTTCCCATAGAAATATCTAATACCATTTTTCTAAGATTGTTGAAACCACTTTATAGCACCTAGGCTGCAATGCAAACAGGAGAAGAACAATAGAAACTCGACATCTAAAAATATTTGCTGCGGTATATACCAACAAAAGTTTCACCAAGGCCGCAGAGCAGCTCTACACCAGTCAACCAACCATCAGCGAACACATCCGTAATCTGGAAGAGAGTCTGAACTGTAAACTGTTTGATCGTCTCGGCCGTACCATTATTCCCACGCTGGAAGCTGAGCTTCTCTACCCCAGAGCTCTGGCAATACTTGACGATCTTAAAAAGTTGGAGGACGATCTTACAGCGGTTGGTACATCTGTTTCCGGTGAAATTGTCATTGCCGCAAGCACCATTCCCAGTGCCTTTGTCCTGCCTAAACTGGCAGCAGACTTCAACAAAGCCTATCCAGGCGTCTCCTTTGAAATACGTTCCTCTGATACAGCTCAGGTTACCAATGCAGTTTTAAACAACGAGATACTCCTTGGCATCGTCGGTGCACCAAGCAGCAACAGTAAGCTCAATTTCCACGCTTTCAGAGAAGACGAATTGGTTCTCGCAGCTTCTACGAAGCGTACAGTAAACCAACGCATTACCACAAAGACTCTCCTGGAGCTGCCTTTTATCCTCCGGGAAAAAGGCTCAGGTACCCGCAAGAGCCTTGAGAAATTCCTGGCAGACCAGGAAATCAATGTTTCCCAGCTGAATACCTGTGCTATTTTAGGCTCATCCACTGCGGTTTGCGAAGCAATCAAATCGGACCTCGGTGTATCTATTCTCTCCCGGCATGCCATTGCTGACGGTGTCGATCATGGTCAAATCCAGATCATTGATATCCTCAACTTGAAAATGATGCGTAATTTCTATACTGTAACAGCAAAGAAAAGGAGCCTTCCCCGTCATTATCAGGTTTTTCTCAAATACCTTCTACCTCGAGAAAATCTTGAGAAATGAGCCTTTTGCAATATTAGGATGATACCTTGTTGAATTAGCGTTGCAAAACCGCATCAGATGCCCTATCTTCTCTCCATGTGCGGGAGCTCAGATGCAAGAGCTGAGAGGGGTTGCAAGTAACCCGACCGCTTGACCTGATCCGGATAATACCGGCGGAGGGAACTGTGTGACTCTCTTCCCGTCTCCTTCCAGGGGATATCTTTTCCAGCACACGCTCCCATTGACAACACTCACTTCATAGGTTTTCTGGAGATTACCATGGCCAAAGGAAAATTGTTCTTATTCATCAGGAATATGTTTTTGGTCTTTGTCTGTACTGTTGCGTCGATCAATCATAGCAGCGCTGCCGAGACTCTCACCCTGATGACCCATGACAGTTTCAATGTCAGCAAGGAGCTTATCCACACGTTTGAAAAAGAGAACAACGTGACTCTTCAATTTCTCAAATCAGGCGATGCAGGTGCCGCGCTAATCCAGGCCATCCTTTCCAAAGACAATCCGCTTGCAGATGTATTTTTTGGAATTGATAATACTTTTCTGTCGCGAGCATTGTCTGCAGAGCTTTTTGTATCTTACAACTCTCCTCTGCTCAACACTATTTCCGACAACCTTAAACTTGATCCGCAAAATCGGTTGTTGCCGGTTGATTATGGCGATGTCTGTCTCAACTATGATAAAAAATGGTTCAAAGATCATGGTCTGTTACCACCTGCTGACCTTGCTGATCTGGTAAAACCTGAATACAAAGGTTTGACTGTTGTGGAAAACCCGGCAACATCATCGCCTGGATTGGCTTTTCTGCTGGCCACCATCGGCCGCTTTGGCGAGGGGAAATACCTTGAATACTGGAAGCAGCTTCGCGCTAACGATCTCATGGTCGCCAATGGTTGGAATGATGCGTATTTTGGCCATTTCACCGCTGCTTCAAAAGGCAATCGACCCATCGTGGTCAGCTATGCATCAAGCCCTCCTGCAACTGTTCACTATGCCGCAACTCCGCTTAATGAGGCTCCCACTGCCGCTGTCGTCAGTGACGGTAGTGCTTTTCGCCAGATAGAATTTGTCGGTATTTTCAAGGGCACCAAAAAACTTGAACTTGCTAAAAAACTTGTCGATTTCATGCTGAGCCGCCCATTCCAGGAAGACATTCCGCTACAGATGTTCGTCTTTCCTGCAAATAGTAAAGCGCAGCTGCCAGAGGTGTTTCTTAAGTATGCAGTAATTGCCGAAAATCCCGCCAAGGTAAGTGCCACGGCTATTGAAATCAACAGGGGTAAATGGATAGAGGACTGGACAACAACAGTATTGAGATGAGTGTGCCTCTTCCCAACTCAATGAAAATCAAAAGTAGATGATCCAGACAAACTCCTCATATCGCTGGCTACTTTTCTCCATCCCCCTTTGTTTTCTAGCACTTTTTTATTTTTTTCCATTAAGTAAGATTATTGTCTACAGCTTTTTTCCTGATGGACTATGGAGTTCTGAAAAGATTAGCCGCTTATTTAACAGTCCGGTTTATTTACGAATTATCTGGTTCACTATCTGGCAGGCTGGCCTCTCCACAGTAATTACATTGGCTCTGGCTCTGCCCGGAGCCTATATTTTTACCCATTACCGTTTCCCAGGTAAAAATCTTCTCCAGGCCATTATGACAGTGCCCTTCGTCCTGCCTACAGTCGTAACGGCCGCAGCCTTCAGGGCATTGCTTGGTACCAACGGTCTAGTCAACACCTTGCTGACAAGTGCTTTTAACCTGACAAGTCCGCCAATAAACCTGGACCAGACTCTCTACTTTTTTCTTCTTGCCCATATTTTTTACAATTATACCCTTGTACTGAGAATTATCAGTGGTTACTGGTCGAGTCTCTCTCCAGATTTGAAAGCCGCGGCCGCCATGCTTGGAGCCTCACCCTGGCAGAGTTTTCGAAAAATCACACTGCCTCTGCTGCTTCCGGCAATTGGCTCTGCTTCCTTGCTGGTATTCATTTTCTGTTTTACAAGTTTTGGCATCATCTTAATTTTAGGCGGTCCGGGATATGCAACCATTGAAGTGGAAATCTACCGGCAGGCGGTGCAACTCTTTAACCTGCCGATGGCAGCAGCTTTGTCACTTATTCAGATAGCCATAAACTTTCTGCTCATGTTGGTCTATGCCTGGCTGACGCGAAGAACGAACGTTTCTTTTTTTGAGACTCCGGCAATCGGCAGGGACACTACCGCCTCAAGCTGCACCACGAAAATGATGATTGCAATGAATGTAACTTGTATGCTCCTTATCCTGATAGCTCCTCTTACCGCGCTGATACTCCGTTCTATTACTGGCGAAAATGGTTTAACTCTAGCCTACTACACGGCTTTGTTCAGCACAGGTTCGGATTCTATTTTCGTCATAAGGCCAATTGCCGCTGTGGTTAACAGTTTGGGCTTTGCAGTCGCGGCCATGCTGATTGCTGTGATTCTTGCAATACTGGCCTCTTTTTTTCTAGCAGACTCTGGAAAAAAACAAAGATCGTTAAGAACAGCAAGCGTGAAATCTTTCTGGGATGCCGTAATGATGCTGCCTCTTGCCACTTCTGCCGTTACCCTCGGCTTCGGCTATATAATCACTCTGAACAAACCACCTCTCAATTTGCGTGATTCTGTTCTCCTGGTGATAATTGCCCATGCCCTGGTAGCCTTCCCTTTTGTGGTACGTTGTATTTTGCCCAGCCTCAGACAAATTCCAGATAGACTGCGACAGGCTGCAGCAACACTCGGAGCATCGCCAATAGAAATTTGGCGATATATAGAATTGCCCTTAATTAACCGCGCTCTACTGACCGGTGCTATTTTTGCCTTTTTAATAAGTATGGGTGAGTTTGGTGCTTCCGCTTTTATCGTGCGCCCACATAACCCGACAATGCCGGTGGCTATTTTTCGCTTTCTGGGCCAACCTGGCGAGATGAACTATGGTCAGGCCATGGCGATGAGCAGTCTTCTTATGTTGGTTTCCTGTTGCAGCTTCTGGGTTATAGGGAGATTTGGAACGACAGATTCACCATCACGCGCCTCCATGCAAAAGGAAAAGTCATGACAGCCAACACGGCAACGATATTAGAGATTCAGAATCTCTGCAGTAGCTATGAAAACAACCCCCTGCTGCAACATATCAATTTAACTCTTCGGCATGGCGAGATCCTCTGTCTTCTTGGTCCTTCAGGCTCTGGAAAAACGACATTGCTCAAACTTATTGCCGGGCTTGAAAAGCAAGACTCGGGAAAGATTCTATTTCAGGGGGAAAATATTGGAGGAATACCACCACATAAAAGAAAAATTGGTATGATGTTTCAGGAATATGCTCTCTTTCCGCATAAGAATGTTTACGAAAATATCGCCTTTGGCCTGGAGATGCAAAAATGTGCGACTGAAGAGAAGAAGAGACGTATTCTCGATGTTTTAAAACTTGTCGGATTAAACGGCTTCGAATCCCGTAGTATTGACGAGCTCTCAGGTGGCGAACGTCAGCGCGTGGCCCTGGCAAGAAGCCTGGCCCCGGAACCTCAATTGCTACTTCTGGATGAACCTCTGGGATCGCTGGATCGAACATTGCGTGACAGACTCACAGGAGAGATACGCACGATCCTCAAATCACTTGGAGTCACCTCCGTTTTTGTCACCCATGACCAGGCTGAAGCCTTCAGCATTGCCGATAAAATTGCAATTTTGCACGAAGGAAGACTTGAGCAGGTTGGGACTCCAGAAATTATTTACCGGTATCCGCAGAACATCACTGTTGCCCGTTTTCTGGGGTTTATCAATATCCTCCAAGGAAGCTGTGACGCTCATGGTATATTTCACTCCTCCATTGGCACTCTTCAATTGAAAAAAAGTGAGCTACAAGAACAGAGCGAGAGCACACTATTAATCCGCCCAGATGGTGCCAGGCTTTGCAGGGACGTCCAGACCGATATTCACCACGATAATGAAATAAATGGCAAAGTGTGCCTTCGCCAGTTTCAGGGCAATAGATATAAAATGACCGTCCTGTGCAATGATCACCAGCTCTGTTTTGATCTTCCATTGGATCCGGCACCTCCTCAAAACGGTGAAGAGGTAAAACTGCGAGTATCTGCATCTGCACTGGTGCAGCTTAATCCGAATTAAAAGCGAAGAAAAAGATGAATGACAGGAAGAAATTAGCCCTTATTTTTGGTAACGGTCCCTTCGCTGCACCCGCCGGAATAGATGAATATAGAGACCATGCAGATTGTATCATCGCAGCAGACGGGGGAGCAAATCATTGTGCTTATCTAGATATCGTGCCTGATTGCGTAATTGGTGATCTTGACTCAATTGAGCCTCAGCTTCTCAAAATCTATGAGAATAAGAATACACAAATCAAGCGCTTTCCGCGACGCAAGGATGCAACAGATTTGGAACTTGCTCTCAATTTGGCCATGCAGGAGGGTGCCAGCGATTTATTGCTACTGGGTGTTTTGGGAAAACGTTGGGATATGAGCCTTGCTAACATCATGCTGGCCGCCAGCGACAGATTTAGCGATCTTCAAATTTCACTTGTTTCCAATGACAGCATCATCAAAATACTTCGCCCCCGGAAAACCCATTTATTTCTAAACAGCAAAGGGAAGACCGTATCATTCCTTCCTTTAAGTTCTGACGTTATAAAGATTACATTAGATGGTTTTTCATTTCAGCTAAAAGATGAGAATCTGCCATTTGGATCGACAAGGGGCATCAGCAACATAATAAAAACCGCTGAGGCTTCAGAGATTCATGAGTCAGGTGTCTTGCTTTGTATTAAAAATATTTAACTGCAATATACATACTAACTGTTAAGAATCAGTATGTTTTTATTATCCTTTTTTTGGGATGAATACATCTCGGTTATCCTTTCACGATCTTAATTCTTGTCGCAGAATCTGATTTTTTCTCAGTTATTTTTTCACTATCACTTACATGGGGACCTTCGTATTCAGGCACGATCCTTCTGAGATGACGAATAAGTGCCGGTACATTTCTGCTGTTTGCTGCTTCTACCAAGGACATGAGTTCATCACTCAACCACTGCCAATCTACCTTTCTACTCCCTGCTAATAAAAGTTTTGGATGGTTTGTTCCCCGCAGATTTTCACGTTCATGGAAGATCTCTTCATAGAGTTTTTCTCCTGGACGCAATCCCGTGTAAATTATTTCAATATCCTTTCCGGGAGTTAGGCCTGCGATCCGAATCATCTGTTCGGCAAGATTCCGAATACGGACGGGTTTACCCATGTCGAGGACGAAGATTTCTCCACCATCCCCCATGGCCCCGGCCTGCAATATCAAACTAACGGCCTCGGGAATAGTCATAAAATAGCGACTGATATCTTTGTGAGTTACAGTTACCGGACCACCTTCTAAAATCTGTTTTTCAAAAAGAGGAACAACCGATCCTGCTGAGCCAAGAACGTTACCAAAACGGGTGGTAATAAAACGGGTTTTTGAAGTCATCGCCAGATTTTGACAGTAGATCTCAGCGATTCGTTTACTGGTACCCATTACATTTGCCGGATTGACAGCCTTATCTGTCGAGACGAAGACAAAAGCTTCGGAATGATATCTATCTGCTGCATCAGCAACAGTCTGGGAACCGATAATATTATTGACAACTCCTTCAGCAGGGTTCAACTCAATCATCGGGACATGCTTGTATGCAGCAGCATGAAAGACTACCTGGGGATGGAATTTTTTAAAAACCCAGTCAACCCTGTCAAAATTCTTCACATCACCAAGCACCGTGACAATCTCAATCTTGGGGAAGCTGTTTCTGACTTCATGATCAATGGTGTAGAGATTGAATTCTCCATGATCAAAAATAATGAGCTTGGCAGGATGCTGTTCCGCTACCTGTCGACATAACTCTGACCCGATGGACCCTCCCGCACCTGTAACCAGAACATTTTTATTTTTAAGGTATCCAGCTATGGATGCTTTATCGAGTTCGACCTGGTCACGACCAAGCAGGTCTTCAAGAGTCAGGTTTCTCAGTTGGCTGACTGCAGTATCCTGCTCATTCATATCGCCAATGACAGGCAGTGTTCTGCATTCAACACCAATATCAGCACAAACAGCCGCAACCTTCCTGAAAAGCTTTCGAGGAGCAGAGGGAATGGCAATGACAACAAGCTCAATTTCATGGACATCAACCAACCTGGCCAAATTCTCCAAACTTCCAAAAACCCTTACACCATGAAGCTCTCTTCCCTGCTTGCCTGGATCATCATCAACAATGGCAATCGGCTGGAAATCGGAATGGCGCAGGAGATCACGTACCAGAAGTTCGCCACCTTGTCCCGCACCAACAACTAGAACTTTCTTTCCTCCCTTTCTTGCAAACAATATTCGCCTGTCCTTGAACCATCGATACGCAAGACGGGACCCACTTAAAATACCAAAAAGCAATAGAGGGTAGAGGAGAATGACTGAACGAGGAACACCAGTCAGTCGAGTAGTCAGAAAAAGAATAAGCGTGGTAAGCAGTGTTCCACCGGCTACCGCTTTTGTTATGCGAAGCAAATCCTGCATTGAGGCAAAACGCCATATGCCGCGATACAGCCCGCTCAACCAGCACAGCAAGCCCTGTACCGGAACAGCAACCAGAAGAAATTGAAGACAGGGAATGATGTCAGGAATGCCCTCAAAATTATAGCGAAAGAAAAAAGCTGCCAGCAAAGCGACCGGTACCGCTATGATATCATGGGTAAAGGCTGAAAAACGATTCAGCAGCTTGTTGCGAATTAAACTATTAGCCATCAATGCTCCCCAATATTCTTCCGGCAATATTGATAGTAATGAAAAGTATCTGTCATACAATGCAGTTAAAGTGTTGCTTGAGTTATCACTTCTACTAAAACATCCGTAGTTTTTCCAATCTCGTCTTGTGTGAGGGTTGGGTGCACTAACAACATTAAGCTTGTTTTTCCCAATTCTCTGGCAATAGGAAGACGTGCTGAGGGACGCCACCCTGTCTCATCAAAAGCTTTCTCCAAGTACACCTCCGAACAGGAACCAGCAAAACATGGAACACCAGATATGGAGATAGACTCCATAATACGGTCACGGTTCCAAGTTGGTTTTAACTTTTCTGGATGAATAAAAGTATAATATTTATACCAGGCATGCTTCATATTACTTGGAATAACTGGAACGCGCAGAGCAGAAAGTTCACCAGCAATTTCTGATATTTTATTCGCGTTTTCTGTTCTTGATGCATGCCACTTCTCCATTCGCCGTAATTGAATACGTCCGATAGCTGCCTGCATCTCAGTCATGCGCCAGTTGGTCCCAAAAGATTCATGAAGCCATCGAAATCCGGGAGAGTATTCTTTTTCATAGACAGCTTCCCATGACTTTCCATGATCTTTATATGACCACATTTTCATCCAAAGGTTCCTGTCATTCGTTGTGACCATGCCGCCCTCACCGCCCGTTGTCATGATTTTATCCTGACAAAAAGACCACGCACCCACATGTCCGATTGTTCCTACGCTCTGTCCATTATACCTGGCACCGTGAGCCTGCGCGCAGTCTTCAATAATAACCAAATCATGGTTTTGAGCAAGCTGCATTATTGGATCCATATCGCATGGCCAACCGGCCAGGTGAACTGCAATGATTGCTCTTGTGCGATTTGAAATATGCGGAACTATTGTTTCAGCACTGATATTCTGACTATCCTCATCTACATCGGCAAAAACTGGAGTAGCCCCAACCAAAACGATAGCAGAGACCGAAGCAAGAAAGGTACGACTTGTAACAATTACCTCATCTCCAGGACCTATCTCAAGTGCCTTTAATGCAAGCTCTATGGCTACGGTGCCATTCGATACCGCAACTGCATATTTGCAATTTAAATATTTCGCAAATTCTTGCTCAAATTGACGACCTTGTTCACCAGTCCAATAGTTAACTTTGTTGGATAAAAGTACTTCTTGGACTGCATTGGCCTCTTCTTCTGTATAACAAGGCCAAGGGGAAAACGATAAGTTCAACACTTTTATTTCCTTTAAAAGGGAAACTGAGAGGACAATTAAAATTGTGAAGGTATACCTACAGCAGTCACACTGTCTGGTAAATCAGAAACAACTGCTGCACCCATGCCAACAATAACCTCTTTCCCTATAGCAATATTTTGGCGAATACTTGCAGATATTCCGACCCAAGACATAGTACCTACAGTAACATTTCCTGCCAGATGAGCTCCTGGGCTTATATGTACAGCATCGCCTAGCCTACAGTCGTGATCAACGGTGCAGGAAGTATTTAATATAACACCTTTTCCAATATCAGCACCTGCATTCACAACAACTCCAGGCATAACCACGGTACCGATACCGAGTCTGGCGTATTTACTTATTGTTGCTGAAGGATGAATCAGCGTTACAAGTTGGATTCCCTCTTTTTCAAAAAAATCAAGTTTATGCTTGCGTAATTTATTGTCACCGATGGCTACAATGACACCACCATAGGAATTTATGGAATTCAACAAAGACATTGTATTACCAATTACGGTCCAGCTACCATTTTGGGCTTTACCAGGCCAAGCATCATCAAAAAATGTTATTTTATCCCAACCACACTCCTCTGCAATATCAGCAATCACTTTGCCATGACCGCTTGCCCCTAATATTGCTAATGATTGCATTTTTTGTTTCCTGTAAATTTTGTCATTGTCACCTCTCCACTTTCCGAAATACCCTCGCGTAAAAATACCTTTTTAATCGTCATTGCAAGAATTTTTAAATCAAGTAAAAATGATCTATTGTCCACATACCAGATATCGTGCTCAAAACGCTCTTCCCAACTTAAAGCATTACGACCATTTACCTGAGCCCAACCTGTAATCCCTGGCTTAACCTCGTGACGGCGATACTGTTCTTTTGAATATAATGGAAGATACTCCATCAATAGTGGGCGCGGTCCTACCAAACTCATGTCTCCTTTGATTACATTGACTAGTTCTGGTAATTCGTCTACACTTGTAGCACGTAGAAATGATCCAAAAGGAGTAATTCGCTCAGAATCTGGCAACGGCTTGCCTTCGGTGTCCAGCACATCACGCATTGTACGAAATTTGATAAGCTCGAAAGGTTTTCCATTTTTGCCAGGACGTTTTTGGCGAAAAAAGGCAGGAGAACCAAGTTTGCGACGAATCTGCCAAAAAATAAATATGATTATCGGTGATAACAATAAAAGGCCTGTTACAGAAACGAATATATCAAAAAGACGTTTAATCATTTAACTCCATCGCGGAAAATATTTCCTTGTTTATGATATGCACGTCAAACCGCCGTTCTGCCATTCTCCGGCTTTCATACCCCATTTTTTCAATCTCTTTGTCTTTAGTATGTTGAATAAACCAAACTATTCGCTCCGCAATTGCCATTGGATCTTTAACTGGAACCAAAAAACCATTTATCCCTTCTTCTACAGTATCCCTACAACCTGATGTGTCAGTAGTCAAGACAGGACGTCCTATTGCCATTGCCTCCAATGAAGTTCTGGGCATTCCTTCATAATATGAAGCTAAGACAAACACATGGCATGCGGCTAAATACGGACGAACATCATCTGTCACACCTAAATATTCAATCACACCCTGAGTTTCCCAAGCTTTAACCTCATGCAAGGGAATGCCGTCAAGAGACGAATCCTCAGGACCGAGAATTTGAAATCTTGCTGACGGATATTTGCTCTTAACCAGGTTTGCAGCCTGATAAAACTCTCTGAAACCTTTCTCTCCAATTAATCGGCCAATACTTAAAAAAATAATACCAGAAGAGGGTAAAGGAGTATAATTGTATTCTTTTAAATTCACGCCGATACCATTAATCATAAAACTCTTTGATTCCGGTATAATATGTCTTGCAACAAATTCATTTTGGTTGTCAGAATTAAGAAAAATGACCTTTGAAGCCTTCCTTAGTGATATCCTATATAGAAAAGAGACAATTTTAGTTAATATTTTTCTCTTCCAGTTACTTGCATGAAAAGCATATCCCAAACCCTCAATCATAGCAAAAAAGCGTATCAATTTTATGTAATACGCTGCCAGTCCTCCCCAAATAACAGGCTTAATAGTATATGCTAGGACAATATCAGGCTTAAGTTCAACAAATGCTTTATGCAATGCAAACATAGTCTGTATATCTTTCAGAGGGTTTAATCCCCTCCTGTTCACTGGATAAGACTTGAAGGAGACACCTAGCTTTTTCAAGGCCTCGATAACTTCTGGTTCAGCCTTGGATGACATGGCTGTAACCTTATGCCCTGCGTTGATCATTGCTTTGATTAGATCACCACGAAAGTTTATAAGTGAACGTGGTAATACCCCGACAACAACAATATGCTTCACAGAGTGCACCCTACATCTGTTTGGAAAAACCTTATTTTTCGAAGCTTTTGCAATTTATTTACTCTCACTAAAAATGCTGAAGTTTAGAGTTTCACAAGTTAGTGTCAAATGCTTTCTTTCAGCCATTTACACAAGCCAATCATGATATTGTACTTTTCGATATACGGTATGCTTTCTTTGCGGACCACATCCCTGGTGATTTGCTTCATTTCCAAAGCATAATTAATAATATAGTTCATATCTACCGGGCCCTTAAAGTAATAAGGGAATTTTTTTGGGATTGCGGCGTCCTTAAATGCCGCATACACGGGCATCCCTGATGAAAGATATTCCCTTACCTTTAGAGTAGTAGCTTCTGTTAAACCTTGTAGGTCCAGGCTCAATGAACCTAGACCAAGATCACATTTCGCCAGTATATCTCTATATTCCATGACTTTCATTTGGCCATGACACAAGAGTGTACAGTATTTCAAATCAAGTTGCCTGATAGTCAGCAACTGCTCAGGATTAAGAGTACCGATTAAATGTATCGTAATCCTCCCCTCAAAATTCGCTGTTGATTCGTAACTTTCCACAGCATCCAAGAGGCGATCAAGGCCATGCCAAGGGGTAAACTTTCCGCACATAAAAGCTATATGAATATCTTCTTGCCTGTAGTCCTCAAGAAGTGCTACCTTATCTGTATCAATACCATTGGGATAAATACCCGCTGGGCATTTTGCTCTATGAATGTCCACTTCATATTCGGCTATCTCGCCAGTTACTCCAAGAATGCCAATTACTTGCCTGCTATTAACAAATCCAGAGAACCGCTCTAAGAAAGAAGCGGCTTTTCCCCTCCAATCCTGTCTAATTAACTTCAATTCTTCAATTTCCTTGGCGTGGTGAACAGACAGTCGGTTACGTATAAAGAAGCCAAACAACAGCGAAAACGGATCAAACACCATATGCCGCAATAGGACAACATCGTATTTAGAATGGTGAAGAAGAAGATACCACCATGCATACAGATTCCGAAAGAATAACCCTCTGAAAAGATAAGGATATTGAATTACGAATTCATCCGTTGACGGATGAGCATGAAAGGCCACGACATTCCAAGTTATAGATTCGAGTTTTTCCGCCGCTCTTCTTTCGTATTTAAGCTGTTTTCTTTGCCCTGCTGTAATTTTCCTAAAGGTACTCAAATGTAATATTTTCATGCAAAAGCCCATCTGCCGTCATGTTACTAATCGAAATAGATTTCCGATATATTGGTGTCTAAAATCTATCCTGTATGGAAAATAATTTATGCAACCTGAACAGTTTTCGTATTTTTAATTCATCGCCGAAACACCTACATATTTAGTATGAAGATTATGCAAGTGTAATGTGGCTTAGTCCACGTTTCTAAAACCATATTCCTGAAGTTTCAAGGATTTGATTTTGTTACTAAGTCCTTACAGCAGATTATTTAAGATCTTGTAAAAATAGCAGTGTATAACTTCTTCCAAGATGGTCAATTAATGTTGATGCTATTTTCCTCAGCTGTTTCACCTCCGATGTCAGCGCACCAATTATCCAATTTACGTTGATAGCTCCCGATCAAGGCTGCTATAATGCCTTACCCCTATTCCGGTTTGTGGCGCAGAAGCATTTGGATCTATTAACCAGCAGGTCTTCAATTCAACTATTCAACAATTCCGCAACAATCCTTATGCTCGCTTTTCCACCACCGTATAACGTCTCGTCTGGTTTTTCGAGATCAAATGTTTTTTGTTCTCTAAAAGCGTCCAATATTTTATTTTTATCTGCACCTGTCAATATATTTGCACCCTCCTGAATTAACTCGACCCATTCCGTTTCGTCTCGCATGGTTATACAAGGTTTGCCAAAAAAATAAGCTTCTTTTTGTAAGCCACCGCTATCCGTCATAACCATTGAACAATTATCAAGTAGCCAAACCATATTCAAATAGCTGACCGGTTCAACAATAGTTAAATTTGAGGTTTCATATTTACCGGTTTGTAGAATTTTTCTGGTTCGCGGATGCAATGGTAAAATTACTTGACTGCTTTTTGCAATTTCGTTCAATGCCATCATAATATTTCCCAACCGTTGCTTGTCATCTGTGTTTTCGGCACGGTGGATGGTGCATAGTATAAAGTCGTCTTTAGCCCTCAAGTTTGGCTTTTTTTGAGCAATATTTCGATAAAACATAGCCCCATCCTGCATCACATCGCCAGACAATATTACTTTGGCACCAGTTTGCCATCTATCCAAACCTTCATTGTTCAAGTTTGTTACAGCCGTTTTTGTTGGGCAAAACAGCACCGAACTAATACGGTCCGTCAATATCCGATTTATCTCTTCCGGCATGTTCATATTAAAAGAGCGCAACCCCGCTTCAACATGCGCAATTTTGATTTGCAACTTACTCGCCGCAATCGCCCCTGCTAATGTGGAATTTGTATCGCCATAAACCATTACTACATCCGGTTTTTCCCTGATCAATATTTCTTCGATTTTCTCAATCATCCGCCCGGTCATTGCACCATGATTCATACCGCCAACACCCAGAAAATACAAAGGTTTGGGAATCTGCATTTCATTGAAAAAAACATCACTCATATTTGTATCATAATGCTGACCTGTATGAACAATGACTTCTTCGATATTTTTACCGATTTGCTGCTGGTGAATTATTTCACGACTTACCGAACCCGCCTTGATAAATTGAGGTCGAGCGCCAAGGACTGTCACGATTTTCATTTGATATTATCTCAACATTCTTTGATAAAAATTTAGCAGTTTCTTTTCTTCAAAAGACCCGTTACGACTTTCATCTTGAACAGGTAAACCAGCTTCATAGAGCGCAATCACTTGCAAATCATTCCTTTAATACCTTGCCAGTAGTTTAGAAGTCGTCAAAACATGGCTATCATTAAGAAATTGTTCAAACCTAGGTTTACTATTTTGATTTCATATCCATCAAAGTATACCAACGCAAATAATTAACCCATCGCCAAACGCGGCCATCAAAAGCTCTTTTTCGTTCCAGGACTTCATCAAGCTCCTGCAACAAAGCGTCCTTATTCAAGAAGGCAATTTCCGGTGCCTGATCAATCCAGTCCTTAATTACATTGCCCATTCCAAGTAACCACTTGGATTCAGGTGTTTCAAAGCCAATTTTATCCTTTCTGTCTAAATGGTCATCTGGAACGATTCCCCGCATGGCTTCTCTGAATACATGTTTGGTAATTCCATCCTCAGAAATTAAATAATGCTCGGGCAATGATAATAGAAATTCAGCCAATGGCAGCGTCAGAAAAGGGACACGACTTTCAATTGAGAAAGTCATTGAGTTACGGTCACCATGGCGCAACAAAGAAGGTAAACCTCTACGCATGAGTGCATTAACCAAGGCCTCTTTAACCCTTTGGCCATGGTTCTCATTATGCATTAAGATCCGCTCTTCCATGAAGCGAACACCTTGTTGCTCCAAGTATTGTGTATTTAGCCAAGGGGGTTGGAAGTCACGCCCCATTCTTTTTCGGACCATAGCATAAATCCAGTCAGGAAGCTTGAGTCGGCCTAAATACAGCCAAGCCTTCGCATAGCTACAAGCGCGGTACTGTGACCAACGTTTGGCAAATCGATGTGCAGCTAACCATCTTTTGGATTCAATCAGGCTCAGCATGCGGTACCCCGGATAACCATGGTAGCCTGCCAACAATTCATCAGCACCTTGGCCGTCGAGGGTTACGGTAACACCACTTTCTTTTGCCAGCTTAAACACCCGGTATTGTGCATAGATGCTCGTACTTCCAAATGGCTCACCTTGCTTGAGAATCATATCATCAAGATCGGCCTGCATTTCATGTTCATTGGCAGTAACTTTATGCCCTTTAGTCGCCATTTGATTATTGAGCAGATCAACCCATTTTTCTTCCGAAATTTTTGCATCATCGGCAATATAGCTAAAAGTATTAAGCGGCAGGTCAGGCTCAAGATAACGGACCGCAGACACAACTGCAGAGGAATCAATACCGCCGGATAAAGCAAAGCCCAGTGGGACATCACTACGTAGGTGGAGTTTGACGCTGTCCAGAAAAAGAGTTCGTAATGTTTCTGCGGCTTGCTCAAAAGTCAATTCTGAGGTTTTCGTCAGATCAGGTTTCCACCAGCGAGCAGGAGGCGCTGATTTCCCTGTTTTCAGATCAAAAGTTAAGTAGTGCGCCGGAGGTAGATGCTTTATTCCAGCGATAAAGCTATCTTCAGATGAATCATAGTTTCCGTGTACCAGGTAGTCATAAGTACGCTGCAAATTCGGCCGAATTCTCTCCTGTCTTAAATGCAACAAAGGGCGTAACTCTGAAGCAAAGTAAAGCTCTTCTTTTTTTTGTTCATAAAACAAGGGTTTGATACCAAAGGCGTCGCGCACTAGAGTCAAAGTCTGGGAAACGCGGTCAAACACTGCAAAGGCAAACATCCCAATTAATCGCAGCAGGCCTTCCACCCCCCAATGAGCCCAGTGCGCCAATAGCACCTCAGTATCCGAATCAGTTCGGAAATTATGCCCTAGGGCCTTCAACTCCTGCCGCAGTTCGCGGTAGTTGTAGATTTCACCGTTGAAAACAATAGTGTAACGCCCATCCAGAGAGTGCATGGGTTGATGACCGCCTGCTGAAAGATCAATAATTGACAACCGGGTTTGGCCCAGCGCAAGCTGACCTTTGACAACAGCAAATGTCTCCAGTCCTTGATCGTCGGGTCCGCGGTGGCGCAGAGCTCCCAACCCGGATCTCATGCGGGTCTCTAAATCCCTCAAAGGGATGTTTGCGAAAACTCCTAATATACCGCACATTAATTACAATCCCGTTCCAACATCACACGCCTCTTCCATATCTTTCTTAAGCCGCCGGGCAATAATTATGGGATCATGCCAGCGTTCTACATAGGCGCGACTCTTTTTTGCCAAAGCTAATAGTTCATCTCGAGGCATGGTCAAAACATGTTCAATAGCCTCCTCGACGGTATCCGGAATAGTCTTAATAACTGGCAGATCCTGGCGCATCTGAGAGGGAATGAAACGCAAGTCATCTTCGCGGATATATACGATCACCGGCTTCCCCAGAGCCATGCACTCCACGGCCAGGCCACCATACCATCCCGCGAAAAGCTGGTCTACAAGCACGTCTATGGTCTTGTATTGCTCCTTGGCCTTCTGGTTGCTCAATCCCTCGACCATGACAAGCTCAAAGTTCAAGCCCTTTTTTTGCAAACGCTGGACAGCTTCCAAGATCAGGTCCGTACCTTTGACCCTGCGATGAGAGGGTGCATGGCCAATGCGCAGGGGCCGGTCTTCCATCTGGGTATAGCTCGCTTGCCACTCATGAAGCGAAATATGACTGTAAGGAAGAAATTCAGCTCGTTTTGGAAGGACATGCAGCAAATCAGGGTTCAGGGCATAGATCTTACGGCAGTGCTTGTCACAAAGGGCGATCTGACTGCGCTTCAGAGCATCGGTTTCAGGTGTGTAATAGGTTGGTTCGACTCTGGTGGCAATCGTGATGGGAAAATGCTCCAGGCTATAATCCCCCTGCCTGGCATCATCACCTTGATACTGGATGAACAGAGGTCGCTGCAAAATCCGAAGCAGAAACAACTCCAGACGCTGCAGTAGGCTTGTGTATATTGAATAGATTTTGAGCATGACTTTTTCCAAAAACGACCTTTCCGGATTTGAAGTGACAGCAAGAGGATTAAACAAAGTTTGCCCAAAATTGAAAAACACGACATCATATCGAAAAACATAGCTGAGCCACCATAGGCGCTTGATCTCAGCCCATAGCCGCGAATCACACTCATTCTTGATGACTTTGTCTGCTGGATAACCAAAGAAATTCTGTTGCAGAGTCAAGGATTCACTGGTTACACCGATTTCGTTAAGATGGCGGCTGATCCCCTGAGGATTCCCTCCTACTGTAGTTGGTAAATGTATAACCTTCATGCACCACATTCTCTTTTTTACTTGGTCTGTAGCAATAAACCATGCCGACATACAATAAGCAGCCAATCGCAATACTGCGCAACTACCTTCTCGGACAGAATTCTCCATTCTTCCGAAATCTGCTCACAATGCTCTGTGCCATCACCAAAAGATGATTAACTGATCTATTTCCCTATATGATATTCCTTATACTTATGCACTGGCTTTTTTTTCGTAAATATAAGTTGCCAGCTCTCTGCCGAGCCAAAGCAGGTTGTTTGGATTTACACAAGCCAGCAAACTCATCAGAGAATTAAACACCATTCCTTTAAAATATCGACCACGAAGTGTCTGATCCTTCTTGCAAGGTTGCGGCAAAGAAAACTTAGGATTATCATCACGCTTGCCATGAAAACTCTGGAAAGTTTTTTTGATCATTTTCACTCTCCTTCCCAAATAACTTGAATTGAATAGCCAAAAAGAAATCGCCTCAAAAGCAGATCAATTCACGGCCCGAGACAATGTATAATAATTCCACAGCTGCCTTTAGGTGGATTGCTGTTTAATTGGAATGAGTTGTATTGAAAAAACACTGCCAAAACACAATACTTGCACCGAAAATTGTCCCGGCGGTTTAGCTCCTATATGACGTCTGCCACACCCTCTTCAAAATAAGTCAATGGCTGACTCAGCATTGAGCGCATTTGAGTGTTGTCGCCAATCAAGTCATTGGGGTTACCTGGCAAATGCTCAAATATTGGTGCAATGTTCAATTTAGCACCTATGACTTCGGCGATATGTTTCAGGGTAAGGGGTTCCGGGCCGGCCAGATTTATGATTCCGCTGGAGGATCGCTCCAGACAGGCTCTGATCAAGCGTACGGCGTCATCAACATGCACTGGATTAATGCGTATGCCATCCGTTCCCTGTAATGTAATACTTCGGCCTTCTCGCACGCTATCCACCAGCCGGGGAATAAGCATGGACCTACGCTGCCCCCTACCATAAATAAAGAAAGGCCGTAATACACTTATTTGCATCACCGATGCGTAGCACAAAGCCAATACCTCGCCGCAAATTTTGCTGGCGAAATGATAGTTCAGGCTGTTCAAGGGTAGGATCGGACAAGTCTCAGTATAAGGTTTAGCTCGACCTCCATACAGACCACCAGTGGACGTGAAAATAAATGAAGCTGCCCCGGAACTGCGAGCATAGTCAAGTAGCCGAGCCGTGGAATCGACATTTACCCGGTGGATATCTAGGGCCTGGACCGGGAAGTCCCTATACCGGGAAGACTGGGCAAGGTGAACCACGGCATCGACCCGGGACGGTAATCCTTCCGTAGACCACGGTGCAGCAAAATCAATGGAGTGATAGGTCACATTGGCATGCATTACCGAAAGCTCTCTGTGGGCCGTGGCATGGATCTGCCATTCGTCCTTGAGGGCTGGGATAAGGTGGGAGGCAACAAGTCCGCCCGCACCGGTGATTAGAAGGTTTTTAAGTGCCAAAATGAAATCTCCTCAAAGGTAGTGCAATCCAACCCAAAGCCATGCAAATTACGCCCACTACTGCCTTTAGGCCAATTGTCGTCCAGCTGAAAATGGTCGTATTGAAAAATACTGCCACAAACCCAACACCTGAACCCAGAAACAAAAAGAATAATAACCGCTTCCACGGAATAGGCAGGGGATGAAGGCGCTGTGTAAACACTAAATAACTGCCGGTCAGTATCAGGTAAGAAAAAAAAGTGGCGCTTGCAGCCCCCACAGCACCATACATTGGAATTAGTACCCAGTTTAGTGCAAAATTAATAAATGCCGTGAACCAGGCTAACCGTGCAAATAAATATGTTTTTTTCTCCAAAGAAATACCAATAGCAGTAACTTGCTGTGTTGACTGTAAAACAATACCAAAACATAAAATACTCAGAGGTAATGCGCTGCTAGCGTATGCTTCGGGCATAAACAAACTGATGCCTTCACCTGAAAACAAGGCCACCCCTCCCCCAACAAAAAGCATTACATAGAGCAGTAAAAACAGTACCTGCACATAAGTATTTTTATACCCTTCAGGATCGTCAGTCCGGATTTTAATCGCCACCGGGCTCCAGGCCTGGCCGAAAGCAGCGGAAACAAAAAGCACCAGAGTGCCGAAACGGAATGCAACAGAGTAAATCCCAACCTCCTCCACTGATGTCATGGATGCAAGCATCCAGCGATCCATGGACCCGAAAAGCCAATAAGCGACACTCGCAAAAATGAATGGATAGCCAAACCGAACCATCTCCCAGGCCCATGATTTGTCAATCTGTCTTGTGATATCCTTACGGATAAAGAAAATGGCCAAAGGCAAAACGGCAAAGCCCACTAACGCTTGTACCGACAAAAGACCATCTACACCCCACCCCAGGGAAACGACAACGAAGACCCCTAAAACAGCGCCAAGCACCCTGCTGAGAAGAGAGGTAGTAAAAAAAAGCCCTGGCCGGAAATGCAGGCGTATAACATCCAAAATAAAGGTCAAAGCCTGATTCGATACAAGAGTAGCCAACGCGGCCAGCAGAGCAACCCAAGTCACGGGGAGTTCTGCCCTTAAAACATGTGGATAAACAAAAGGAATGCACACAAGACCTATAATTAAAGCGGAAAGACTAAAACAGACCTGTACAGCAAATCCAGTGGAGACAATGACAGGCTGCTGAACGGGGGTGGTATCGGTATCCCAGTAGAATCGCTGGGTAGCATTATTTAAACCGCAGTTCACAAAAAGTCCCAGCAGTGATATTGTAGTACCTATCAATTCAAGCGTTCCGAAAGCTTTAGGTGACAAGGCGGCGGCAATCAGAGGAAAGGTCAAAAATGCAATAAGCTTGCTGATAATATCCGCTCCACCATATATAACAGAATCCTTTGCCAAACGTTTTAAAAACATCAATCAACTATCCTGTTATTTACAAGGGGATGTTCAATTTTCGGAAGTCGATTGGGATATTCGCCGAGTAATGGGTGATAAAGATTGATAAGGGAATCTTTCTTTCCATATACGTAGTCGATAACATTCTTGAAAAGATACTGCGCTGAATCCAAACCATGATATTTTTCAACGTAGGCCCTACCAGCCTTTCCCAGCTGGTGGCGCAAGTCTGGTCGAGTAATCAATTTACGTAAAACATCCTCCAAAGTTTCGGGCGATGCGGAAACTAAAGGACATTCCCCCAAAAAAGACCACCTTCGCATTGGAGTTATGACTGTCTCATCCTCAAGATTTGAGATTGTGGGCAATCCTGATGCCATTCCTTCAAGTCCATTAAGACCATGGCCAGTAAAGATCAATTGTTCAACCAGTATATCTGCATCCTCATGAAGTATTTGTCGAACTTCGGAATTTTGTATTTTTTCTAGAAGTCGCAGTTCAATTTTAAAGCCCTCTTTTTGGAGCCGTTGAATTGCATCAACAACAAACTCTGATCCCTTAAATCCCCTATGATTGGGGGCATGGACAACAATAACACTGTCATTTATACCATTGGCTTGGCTTTTCTTTACGGAAGATTTCCATTCTTTTAAATCAAGGGACAAAGTGTTGGGAATAAGTACATCCCAACGGCCAAATCCATCAGGCCCCATAAAGGCGGGGAGTACGGCGTCGGCATGAGAACACCAGTAATCAACATCTTTGGCTATTTTAATCTGCTTCCTCGCAGCTAAGGGATAAGAGATTAACAAAGCATGCATGGTGCTAACAGAGCGTATTCGCTGATAGACACAAGCATCAGAACCATAAGGCAGGACAATCGTTTTTTTTCCCGCTATCTTTAGAATTTGAGCTTGACAGTATCTCGAAAACGTTCTTCCAACGAAGAATCCGTCAAAAGACAGAAAAAAGATATCATAACAAAAAAGTGCATGGATAAAAGCAGCAAAAGGCTTTACAGGCCAAGGCAGCAAACGATATTCTTCTGAAAGAATTTTGTCCCAGTCATTTCTCTGATTAATCGTTGAATAAAAATCTGTGGTGAAAGTTTCCGACTGAAAGCCTGCTTCTTGCATTGCCCGCGACCAATTGGAATAATTGATTATTGGCGTGCTTCCCCAGACCAACCTCGGATTGCTATGATTTTTTTTTGAAGATATCCTCACAAAAACAGCACACACAAATGCCATCACAATAAATACCAACGATAATAATGATATTACTATTCGGTATATAAGCCTTTTTACTGTTTCCATAAACTGAGAGTCCTATGATCAATTCAGTCGTTCTCAAATAAACCGAATAATTTCATCTATAGTCCGTCAAAATTCTGATATACAACTGAGCTAACAACTATTTTCCCACACCCGCACGCAAACTCTTTTAATTCCGCATCAATTTTGGTCGCCTGCCCAGGAATTGCGCAGAATATTTCCCCATCCTATCCAGTTCGGTAACCCCAGGTGATCATCTTCTGATCTTCAAAGTAGAAGAATGTAACGGTGTAAAGTTTGCTCGATGCATTGAGCAGGTGAAGAACTATTTCTACCGGTTGGATGCAATAAATCTCTCCTTTTTCAAGGTTTCTTGGATTGCAGTGTATACACACCTGGAATTATTTAACTAAACTCCCAAGACAGATGCCGGGTTAGCTTGGAGCGAAAGATAAGTTTCCATAAATAATTTTGGGAAGCTTTCGCCTACCCATGCTTAGTATGCACTGATTTTTCCAAATTTAATATTATTCCCACACCGCTATCCCGACCCCAGTCCGGCCAAATCCATTGCCGTTGTACAGCATATACCTGCCAATGGGAGTATCTACAACATATGGATAAGCTTGGGCTTCTGAGTCCCAGCCATCTTTGGATAAATCAATACCAGAAGCCTCATCCCGTCTATTCCAGAGCAACCCATCATTCGATTCAGCATAACCTATTCGGTAGCCAGTGCCCGAATTCATTGAGTACCATGCCTCATAGAATCCATCACTTCGAACGACTCGAGTTCTGGCAATATTATGTTCCCCCGGGTTTAGCTCAATGCACACTCGATCCTTCTTCTCCCATGTGATTCCGTCAAATGATTCGGCGTATTTTATATGATAGTAGGACTGCCATGGTGTTACCGTATCGTCCCATCTCAAGCCGCCGACATACCACATCCGCCACAAAGATTCCTTTAAAACACATGGAGACGTAACCATCCATGGATCAATTTCATCCCTTCCCAAAATAGGTGCTTTTCTTATTTTCGAAAAAGAAAAACCTCCATCAGTGCTGACAGCAAGTCCAACATTCGCATAGAAAAGAGGCGATACTGAACCAGGACTCCACCCAATGTAGTATAGGTATAAGTCATTATTCGTATGAACAATGGAAGCAGGGTATACACCAAAATCGTCGAAATAGCCCAGTGGTCCAGGAGACAATACAGGCAGTTCACATTCTCCCAAGATCTCAAGGGGATTTCTCAAATCAATGTCAAAGAAGCCGACATGAGACCGATTTAACGAGTCACGACTGGCAAAATATACACGGTATAAGGTATCTTTCAATTGGTGTGCCACGGGCAAACTCGCATGCGTTAGCATACTATGGTGCTTACCACTCGGTTTATAGAGCAAACCCAATTTTTTCCAAGGCATACTATCTGCTATCCTTTCTTATTAACATCGTCCATTCAAAAAGATCGTAGTCATGAAACAGACTCACTTTTCGAGAAAAATTCTCTTTGCAGTAGTGAAAAAACTCACCAGGGTCAGCATAGAAAAGGTGCTCCTCTTCGTAATCGACATATTTTGTTAGCAGGTTAAACGAAAACCCTTTTTCAGAATACTCATACAAATTGCGAAGCGTTTTCAGTATATAGTTTTTCCATTCAGCATCTGAATGATCAAATTTCACATTAAATATTCCAGATGTCACAGAATAATCTGCTTTGCTCGTTAGAACTGGCTGGTTGAGTAACTCTACCTTTTTTGAATTGCCAAGGTGATGTCTGGCGGCTTTGAGCATCTTGTCACTAATATCATAACCAGAGTATCGAGCAACATGAAAACCTTCTTGCAGACAATATTTGTAAAGCTCACCATATCCACAGCCGAGTTCATTCAAAGTAATGGTTTCATTTTTATTATCAACCACTTCCATGAGCTTCTTAAAACGCAATTCCTGTGATCCGGCTTTTGTCCAGCCAACACTACGGGGATCGATCCCATATTCTCCGATAGAGTTATCGTATAGTGTTCTTATTTTTGAAAGATCAGTCATGGCTTTGTATATTCCCTTGCCTTTGTCCCTATATAAGTTTTCCTCTCATCCGTATCTTTAACAATGAGGCATCCCGCACCCAGAATGGTTTCCTGAGCGATTTTGATGCCATCTCTTATAGTAGAATTAACTCCTAAGAAAGAACCTCTTCCAATTTTACAATGCCCAGATATGACCACATGGGAAGAAATAAAGACATCATCTTCAATAATTGAATGATGCCCAACATGATTGCCGCTCCAAACTATACAATTATTACCAATTGTTACAAAGGGCTGAATAGTATTGTCTTCAAATATAAAGCAATTATCTCCAATGGACTTCGCATAATTTGTGGCTTTAGAACTTATATAAGTTAAGAGAGTGTACCCTTTCGATTTTGCCTGGTCATAAAACCTCTTTCTAACTTTGTTATTATTCTGGTATCCGATGGCAATATGCATGTAATACTGGTCAGGCGAAAATTGATTTTGGATTTCCTCGAAAGGAACAAATGGTCGGCCATATATCGTATTCGACTTTATGTATTCCTGTGTGCTCGTAAATGCAATGACTTCATATTCACTGTCAATATCGAGCAGATACGCCATTACTTCAGCCTGACCTGAAGAGCCAAAAATAATTGCCTTTTTTGTTTTCATATTAGCCTATCTCACAGGGAATGTTTACTTCCCTTGAACTAATTAATTTGGTTAAATGGAACCACATAAAAACCCGGGTATTCATGTAGCAGATCCGACTTACTAGAACTCAGAATGTCTTCTCCATATAACTTGATAAAATAGCTATATGGATAATCCAGAGCACCCCAACGTTTCTTAAAATCATAAACTCCATTTTGTGAAGCCCATGTACCACCCCAGTTCCAATACCGATAACCTTCGTTAACAGCATCTTTCATAGCCTCAAAGATAATAAGGGCGGTTGGTTGATATTTCCTCGCATCTTCAACAACAACGGGTGTGAAATACTCAACTGTTTTGTTGAAATAAAACAATAGGATTGCAGCCACTTTTTCGCCATCCTTTTCGGCGACGTAAACCCTATACTGTGAATGGTGGAAAATTTTCGGAACCAACAAAAAGAATTCTTTGTCCTTCGCAAGCCCACCAATTGCTTTCATATTCGTTTGATGGGTTGTGTATAAAAAGTTTAGCTCATCTTCTCCAAAGCCATATCCGCATGACACTCCCGTTTTTCTCGCCTTACGGATATTCCGGGGCCGGGGATCCTGTAACATTTGCATCAATCGAGTTTCTAGATCAACTCCGGGTAAGGGCAGGCATGTTATTTGACCTATTCGATGATCCATGAAGTCATAAGAGACATTTTCTTTATAAAAACCTGATGCATTGTCAAAAGGGCTTGACACAATGGTACTGGCCACGCACCCACAATCTCGGATGCAGTTTTCGCCTGCAAGATACAGTTCAGTTCGGATTTCATTTTTCACTTGATTGGAGAGAGATTGGTCAACAATAATTCCTCCATTACTTCCATAATAAGGAAGGGAATTAGCAACCCTGCCTATTTTCCCTTTCTTAGATATCATCAACGGAAATGCACCCACAATTGATCCCTTAGAATTCTTTGCAATTAAATACTGGCTTTCGCAACCTAAAAGGTGTTCCAGTAGTTCCTTGTATTCAATTGACAAATAGAACAGGGACAATTCGTTCTTCAGTAAAAAATCCGTATAATTACCAAATTCAGATTCTGATAGTTTTGTAATTGTGTTGAAGTAATTGCTCATGTTTTTTCCAAAAGCCAAGGCAAAATGATTTTAACAAATGACAACTTCTTAAATGTTTAATAAGTGACCACATAGTATGAGCCCGCGGTCCAATACGCTATTGAACTAATGTCCTGTCAAGCCCAACTGTCGCATCTCGCTCTGGTACAAAAGCCTTCATTCTTCATGCCGGCAAGAGATGAAAAACGCCCTGAGGGCAATGATCGCGACGCAAGTAACATAGCAGTCGTTCATCCCGAGCAAGGTTTCCAGGCATTTGAGGGCAAATTAAATGGCTCTGGTAAAGATGATCAAATTCAACGACCAAATGTCTGCAACCACTCATCAAAATTAATCAGTGACCATATAAACAATCGCCTGTTCTTTTTGCCCTCTAGATGTTCATTCACAATATTCCTTATACTTGAGGCATCAAAATAATCATAAAGAGGTGAATCGTTTTGCATGATTTTCTTTTTTACAAACTCAATGCTCTCACCCTTGAACCAGCTCTGGTCCGGGGAACTGAAACCCTGCTTGACACCATTTGAAATATCGTCTGGAACATATTTCTGCATCATTTTACGTAGCAGAAGCTTGCCATCCCTGGTTTTTTGAAAGTATTTCTTTTTCTTGCCGCCAAGTTCATTTTCATCTAATTTTATCACCTCCTGAAGATTGCCCAGTTTAAATTTGACCGGCAGGCGCATGGCAAAATCTACCAAATCGTTATCCATAAACGGCACACGGGTTTCCAAAGAATGAGCCATGGATAGCTTGTCCTCCACTATGAACAGGCCGTGAAGAAAAGTTTTTGCTTCGAAATAAAGTGACCTATTTACATATTCTTCTGGAGAGCCAGGGGTTCTGTCCTGATCAGGAAAGACATCCTTGAAAATATCTCTGGTCCAGACATGCTCAACTTTATCCCAAATGGGATTTAAGATACGGTGCAGACTCTTGTTTGGGATAAGTCTTTGCCAGAACGCATAATACTTATCAATATAATCTTCAAAATCATTATTGACTACTGCCCGGTAGTAGCGCCACGGATAGCCTCCGAATAGTTCGTCTCCACCCCCACCAGAGAGGCAAACCTTGACAAAGTTACCGGCTAATTTGGACGCATAATAATTGGGGTAACTCTGTCCCACCCGGGGCTGCTCAAGATGCCAGGCAAAACGAGGTAGACAGCGCTCCATATCACCTGATTTGAGAACCATTTCATAATGTTCTGTTCTATACAGGTAGGAGAGATATTCAGAAGTTGCGCGTTCGTCAAAGCTCAATTCCAAACCGGAGGCACTTCTCAGATCAAATCCCACCGTAAATGTTTTCAAATCAGGATTATGATCGGCGGCTATACAGGAAATAGCGCCCGAATCCATCCCGCCGCTCAAGTAGCTACCCACCTCAACATCACTGACCAGTTGTCGCTCAACCGCCTGAGTGAATAGGCGATGCAACTCCTCAAGGTATTCTTCCTCGTCCTTTATCTTCCTGGGTTCACAAAAGTCATAATCCCAGTATTTATGAAACCGGAACGATTGTTGAGTAGAACCAGCGACAGATTGTAAATCAACTTCAAGATACATTCCCGAAGGTAGAAGCCGGACATTTTGATAAAAGGTGCGATCCGAAAAAATGTTCTGGAAGGTAAAGTATTCCACAAGGGCCTGATAATCAATTCCCATCCGGTAGTCCCGGTATTGAAGTAGGGATTTGACCTCACTTGCAAACAACAGGGTTTGCTCACCAGATTTAGATTCGGCAATAGTGTAGTATAGTGGCTTGATACCATACCGATCCCTGACCAGGTAAAGTTTTTTTCTAAAATTGTCGTACAAAGCCAGAGCAAACATACCATTCAGTTTTTCAACACATTTTATACCCCATTCTATATAGGCATAAATAATAACTTCTGTATCCGTTTCGGTGCGAAAACGATGTCCGCAAGCCTTGAGTTCTTCTCGGAGTTCCTTGAAGTTATAAATCTCTCCATTAAAGACCAGCCAGATATTTCCGGTTAAATCGCTCATTGGCTGGTGACCGGCAGGGCTGACATCCAAAATCGCCAGACGCCTGTGCCCCAGATACAGATCCCAGTCATGGGAATTTAATTCTTTTTGAGCAGCCCTTGACTCTATGGATGGTAAAAGTTCAGATATATGCTTAAACTTGTCATCTGTCAGATTAATATGAAAACTGATATCATTGCCATGCCTGCAACAAGTATGAAAAAACAGATACCCGGCATCGTCAGGGCCGCGATGGGCCTGAATGTCAGCCATTGGTTTGGCATCACTAATTGCAATTGCCTTGTGATTCAAAGCCAGGGCACCGGTTATTCCGCACATGGATTAGTTCTCCCCCATCATTTGCGAAAGAGCCTTGATGACAAACATTTGTTCATCATGGGTCATCTCGTGATACATTGGCAGGGTTAAGCAATGTTCGAACGCGTATATACTGCCTGGCATTCGTCCAACGATCCGGCAATTTTCACCAGCCTTGAAGGCGTTATGTCTATGCAGGGCATAGGTGCCAATCTGTGATTCAACCCCATTTTTTCTTAGATTATCCATAATTTCATCCCTGTTATCCACAAACACACAAAAGGATTGGAATGAATGTAGACCATGGGTGGTCGTCTCTGGAACCGTGATTTCAGGGATGTCTGCAAAAGCGTCGACATACGTTTTAGCAATGTCCCTCCTTCGGGCCAGAAGCTCATCAATGTACTGCATTTGCACTAGGCCGACAGCGGAAACAATATTGCTGAGTTTATAATTAGTGCCGATACGATCAAAACTGGTGGTCAACCGGGAATCATTAACCCCCATACCAAAATGCTTGTAGGAGAGCATCCAGTCCGCCCATTCAGCATTGTTGGTGGAAACAAGGCCACCTTCACCTGTGGTTATAAATTTTCTGGGATGTAGACTGAACACTGTAATGTCCGCCTGATTGCCCACTTTTACTTTTTTATATTCCGCCCCGATGGAACATGCGGCATCTTCAATAATATAGAGCCCATGTTTCTCCTTTATTCGGTTCAAGCTCTCATAATCCAGAGGATTGCCAAAAATGGACACCGGAATGACTGCTCGGGTCTTCGGAGTGATGGCGTGTTCCAGGACATCGTAATCTATTAACATGGTTTTAGGATTGACATCTACCATGACAATGTTTGCACCCACGATCCTGACCACCGAAGCAGTAGCAGGATAGGTATAATCCGGTACGATAACCTCGTCCCCCGGACCTATTTTCAGGGCACGCAAAGCCATCTCTAAACCAACTGTGCAGTTACAGACCGCCAGCACATTCCTGCATCCTAGATAAGTTTTTACACTTTCTTCAAACTCTCTGGTAACTGGGCCTTCAGTAAGGTAGCCACTATCCAGTACTTGGCAGACCTTATCCTTGACCTCTTGATTGATGAATGGCCTGATTAGTGGGATCTTGTTGAAGTTTTTCATTTAGCTTATCCCTGAATCCCTTTGGTGTCCCTCCAGGAAATAAGCTTTTTCAAGCCGTCTTCCAGGGAATAAACATATTTGAATCCCAAGTCGGCTTCTGCTTTTTTGGCCGATCCGATCCGGTTCTGAACAAGCTGCCGGGCATCATCCGCACTATAGGGTTTGTAGATCACTTCTAAATCTGATTCTTTTAGCCTCAAGATGGTGTCACAAAGTTCTTTGATGCTGGTCTGCACTTCCGTGCCCACATTATAAAATCCAAATGAGATATCTGATTGGAGTGCGGCAATATTGGCCCTGGCATTGTCTTCAACATAAATGAAATCATAGGCCTGGGAACCGTCCCCGTTGATAACCGGCTGTTCATTTCTGTCAATCTTGTTGAGCATTATCGGGACCACTCCGCTATACACCGCATGTTGGTCCTGTCCAGGTCCGTAAACATTCATATACCGAAGGCCTATAACCTGCAGGCCATAGCGATCATTGTACGCCGTGCACATAGCTTCACCTGATATCTTGCTGGCACCATAGAAATTTTTATTGTTGAACGGATGATCTTCGGTCATCGGGACTTCCACAGCATCACCATACACGGAGGCGGAAGATGAATAGATCAGTTTTTTAACTTTATTTTTAACGCAAGCCTCTAGTACATTAAATGTACCGGCAATGTTCACGTCAAATGCAGTCCTGGGAAAATCCTTGCAGTGCAACAACCACATGGCCGCCAAATGAAATACATAGTCAACACCTTCCATGGCTTTGTCCAGAATATCGATTTCTCGGATATCACCCCCTAATGGAAAAATTGTACACCTGTCATCCTTCAGCGCTTCTTCAATGTTTTCCATTTTTCCACGGGCAAAATTATCATAAATAATCACTTCCTTAACAGGTTCCTTCAACAGCTCTTTAAGCACAAACCCGCCAATAAAGCCGGCTCCACCGATTACCAGTACGCGGGCGTTTTCTAATTTGTTTTTCATTATTGGACTCCTGTTGCTAATATTATTGTAAAAACATTATTAAGCTGAATGGTTGTCAACATAAAGCTGTGAACTGATTCTTTTCAGGTTGGTATCTGTCAGATATGGGTGCATGGGAATACTGAAGATCCTCTCGGCACAATCCTCTGCCACCGGCATATCTCCATTCTCATATCCCAGGTGTGCAAAAGCAGTCTGTAAATGTAGAGGTGTAGGGTAATACACGGCTGAAGGAATATTATTTTCTTGTAAATGCTGTTGGATAATCTTCCTTGCCTGAGTATTTGGTGCCAGAATGGAATATTGAGCCCAGGCACTTTTAAGCTCTGAAAAGATACCGGGCAAGGTCAATTGGTTATTTTGAGTTGCAATGAGATTATTGTAATTTTGAGCTATTTGACGCCTGGATACCAGCTCATGAGGGAAAATCTCCAGCTTAGGCAGAAGGATGGCGGCCTGCAGAGTATCCAGGCGGCCATTGATTCCCGTACGTATATTGTCATATTTGTCTTTACCCTTGCCGTGTATCCGGATGGATTTCAAGATGTCAGCGATTTCATCTGAATTGGTCAGAACGGCACCGCCGTCCCCATAACAGCCTAAGGGCTTGGCAGGGAAAAAGGAAGTACACCCAGCATGAGCGAGGCTGCCTGCCATTCTTCCTTTATATTCAGCTCCTAAGGACTGTGCCGCATCTTCAATCACAACCAAGTTTTGGCTCAATGCAATTTGATTGATTCTGTCATAATCGCAGGGAAGACCGAACAGATCCACCGGGATAATGGCTTTAGGAGCAAGTTTTCCTGTTTTCACAACCTCTTGAATGGTGGTTTCTAATTTTTCCGGGCAGATGTTGAATGTACTGGCATTGATATCCACAAACACCGGGGTGGCGCCAAGCAGCGAGATCACTTCTGCGGTGGCGATAAAGGTGAAAGGTGTGGTGAATACTGCATCCCCTGGTCCGATGTCGTGAGCCATTAAAGCCATAAGCAGCGCATCCGTGCCCGAAGCGCAGGTGATCGCATGGCGAACCTGGGCAAACTCCGCCAGTTTTTTTTCAAGAACGGTAACTTCCGGTCCCATGATGTATTTACCATGTTTCAGTACCGTGCTGATATTCCGTTCTATCTGCGGCATTATCTGCTGCTGTTGGGCCGCCAGGTCTACAAAGGCAATGGAATCGCCTTCGAGGATATGGTCTATCTGGATAGTTTCTCCACATGCAGGGCAATTGAATGCGTCGGTAAGTTTTTCACCGCAGGTGCAGATCCAACCGGTCTGTCTGGCCGGGTTGCCGACAACAAGGGCATGATCGGGAACATCTTTGGTCACTACGGCTCCGGCACCAACAAACGCGTACCTTCCAATGGTAACACCGCAAACGATGGTGCAGTTAGCGCCAAGACTCGCCCCCTTTTTTACTCTGGTTGGTCTGACTTCATCCATGCGCCGGATATGGGACCTGGGATTAAACACATTGGTGAACACCATGGACGGGCCGCAGAACACATCGTCTTCCAGGGTGACACCCTTGTATAGCGACACATTATTCTGGATCTTGCAGCCACTGCCGATATGTACATCAGGTCCGGCGACTACATTCTGACCAAGATTGCAGTTTTCACCGATCACGGTATTTTTCATGATATGAGAAAAATGCCAGATCCTAGTGTTTTGCCCTATAGTAACGTTGTCGTCCACTTCAGACGTGGGGTGTATGAAAAATTCTTCCATTTGTGGGACTAGGCCTTCCTCATTGGTTTTATTGTTATGGACATAACCTTTTAAATCGTGATGCTTTTATTTAACGAAGGGATGCTTTTCGCCTTTACTAAGATCAGTACTGGCATTTCGTATAAAATGAACAGCTTCTATACTCGGTCGGGCTTCACTTAGTCCAAAACCATTTCCATCAATTATTCCTTGGTAACTTTGGGTGTGCAGATCTGTAAACCCCCCACTGAATTCAATCTCTTTGCCATCGACAGTTATTGAACGATAAGTGCGCTGACCAGCCTCTCGGATTTCTTCAGGAAGACTTTTTTCATCCACGCTTAAAAACCATCTTACCCGCGCATTTTCAAGTTCGAGATATCCGGCAGATCTGTGTGGTTCAACTAGATGGACGATGTTTTCCTGAATTTTGCCAAATATCCAAATAAGCATGTCAAAAAAGTGAATACCTATATTCGAAGCGATACCTCCAGATTTGGCAATATCCCCTTTCCATGAGGTGAAGTACCAGTGTCCTCTTGAAGTGATATAGGTTAAATCGATCTCATGTTTTTTATCGTGCTTTCCAACCTGTTTTTTTAATTCGATCAAAGCCGGGTGAAGCCTAAGCTGTAGAATATTGAAGACCCTTGAGTCCGTCTCTGTTTCAATCTCCTCAAGGCCATCAAGATTCCATGGATTTAAAACAAGAGGTTTCTCGCAGATTGCATGTGCGTCATTTCTTAAAGCAAACCTGATGTGAGCATCGTGCAAATAATTGGGAGAGCAAATACTTACGTAATCGATTTTCTCACCCCTTCTTCGCTGCTTGTCAATATGCCTATCAAATCGCTCAAATTCTGTAAAAAAGTCTGCATTCGGGAAATAACTATCAATAATCCCCACACTGTCGTTGGGATCAAGTGCGGCAATAAGCTCATTTCCTGTATTTTGTATTGCTTTCATATGTCTCGGAGCTACATAGCCAGCTGCTCCGATTAGTGCAAATTTTTTCATTTGGTATTTCTCCTCTATTATCTGTTGCGATTCAAGTAAAATGTTTACGATACCTTCTCAAATATATGCGTCAATAAAACTCGAGCATTCGCGAAAAGGTATATTGGGACGAATGGCTTCTATTTATTTTTATCCATATCTTTTTTAAGCAGGTATATTTCTTTTTTAATAGCATCATATTCCTTCAGTTTGTGAGCAAGGAAGCGTTTGGTAACTCTTGATTTTTCTTCGAGGCCGTTGGGAGTAAGTTTATATAGATAGGCCATCTTGTTTTTTGAATTACGAAAGTTACTTACTTTGACGACACCAATTTTGATCAGGCTCTGTAAGCAATAATTCGTTTTGCCCAGGGATATACCCATGTGTTTAGCTAGGTCGCGCTGACTCAGCTCAGGATTTTCGTGAAGGAGTTTTAGAAGCTTATAGCGGCTGGAATCATCCATATGAGTAAAAAGCCGAAAGTGATTTGAATCCAATATTGCGCAGTCAAAGTTCATAAGGCAGGCTACCGGCCTTCAGGCAAAGATCGTTCAACTGTTGAACGGATCAAGCTAGGCTCATCTACAACTATTTGGTTGCAAAAGCAAGAGAAAAAAGATGAAATGATTTTAAAATAATAGTTTTTGCTTGGTTCCACACGATCTAGAGGCACTGTCGTATATTCACTGCTGATAGGACGAACCTTGAGTTACGCTTCGCTTCGCATACAATCCGTCCTATCGGCCCTGGCTGTCGAACAAAGCTAACCCCATGAATAGGCTACACTCACGCTCCACCTAGCCATGGCGTTAGGTATACCAATGAGTGCAATGACATTTTCCTCACCACGCTAGAAAAAACTCACAACCTCCAATTTTCCCCCTCACCCACCCTGCTGCAACCTTTGTTCCTGGTTCAAACTTCTACAGCTCCGGGGTAGATTATTGCGATGCACCATTTTCCTTCCGTTAGTTGATCTGGGTAGCAAGCCAGACGAGTCCACCACTTGAACCAGTGCACTTAAGAAATTTAATGTTATTGACTGTTCATTCTTATTACAAAACCTAAACAAGAGAAAATAATGTTTGTCCTTTTTGAGTAAAAAATGTTGTGTTGGAATCTATTTTACAATAGGGTATTGCAAATCTTTGGCAAATAATAAGTTGGCACGGGTTTCCTCCCTACCTAGATATCTTAAACCTAAAACAGATGACGGATCATGATCCGGTGCGAAAGCACAACCATCCGCCATGTCATAAAAGGAACTAGAATGAAAAAAATTATCGCTGTACTTGTTTTGATCGTCATTCTTGGTAGCGCAGCTCCCTTTATTAACGGTCTGCTCATGGAAAAAAGCATACGTCATGCTTTTGAAAACGCAAACACTATCTATGCTCAAAGTAACACTGATTATTCACTTGAAATAATCAATTATGATCGTAATTTCAGATCTTCAGAGATCGAATGGAAGATAAATTTCGGTTCAATGAAAGCCGTTTACGGCATTGAAGAAATGGTGTTTGTCGAGCATGCCAAACACGGCTACACGAGTGTTGTATCGACAACCAGTTTGGAGAAAAACCTATGGTTCCAAAATATTATCAACAATAAACTTGATGGAACAAATCCATTAAACATCTCTACAACCTACTCCCTTCTGGGGGACATCGTTACCACAATATCTATTGATGCTTTCTCCGTTGATGTTGAGGATGAAACGTTAGAAGTTAGAGATGGAAATTTTACCATAAGCACGGATAATAATTTAAAAAAATATACAACTACAGGTTCATGGAAGGGCATGCAGGCTGGTAACAAAGCCACACTCGGTCAAATAGCCATGGATGCGAAGATGGAAATGATTTCGACCTTTCTCTGGGATGGAAACTTTCATTTCACAATTGATTCGATCATGATTGATGACAACCAGAATCAATTCGAATGCACAAATCTCATCGCAAATTACAGCTCAGCGATTGATCAGGTAAAAAATCTGTTATCCACCGAATCGACTTTCTCCGTGCAGAGTCTGAATGCCGGAAACGTCATAGTTGATGGAGCTTCTGCAAAATTTGCACTCCGCAACGTGGACTCTCTGGGTTACGAGGAATTCATGGACTTTTATACACGAACAATCTCAGAAGTAGTTGCCAAATCAGCCGAACTGGAAGCTGATCCTCAAGCATCCAAAGATATATTAAAAGAACAGCTTGGCAATGCTGGTATGCAGGCAATCGCTGCGTTTGAAAAGCTTCTGCAAACCGGGCTGGAAATGGAAATATCCGGCGTTAACATCAAACTTCCGGAAGGAGATATCAACGGTTCCATAACAATTGCTCTGCTCAAAGATATGACCTTGATGCAATTTGCTCCTGTTGTTGGCCAACCTGAACTGATCCTCGATATTCTGTACTTGAAATCAGACATTGATTTACCGGCCAAATTTGCAGAGAGTGCACCAAATTTAACAGCTCCACTCTTTCCCGGAATGCAGGGTGGCCTGTTCGTTCAAGATGGGGACTATTTGCACCATAGGGCGGAAACCAGCGATGGAAAGCTCATTCTTAATGGCAATGAGGTAGATCTCGCACAATAATACACAGGGGATAAAAAGTGTTTAGGATAAGACGAAACACTTTTTATCCTCCGACTCTTGTGCAATTTACTTTTTTTCGGCCTGTTCGGCGCAGGTAATACAGGTCAGCAGACTTGGGTCAAAGTTCAGCCGTTTTTCGGCAATCTCATCTTCACAAAAAATACAATAGCCATAGGTCCCATTGACAATTCGTAGCAGTGCCGTTTTGATGCGCTGCTGTTCGGCAGCGCAAAGACGAGCAGCAGCCTGACTCATGGCTTGATTCTGCATTGCATCCATCCGGGTAAGACGGCCAACACGTGTCTGGTCCAGCTCTTTAGGCGCTCCTTGACCCTGCTGAATCTCTGCTGCAGAAGATAGCACCTTGAGACGATCTTCAAGTCGTTTTTTAAAGTACTCCAGATCGATATCATCAGGCATGGGCCGGTTGTTCCTTTATTTTTAGACAGTACATAGGCTGAGTTGCCTAAAACTTAAAGTGCATCATTCAATGAGACGCCTCTACAATCCTAGTTCTTTCTGCAGGTTATGAACAGCAGGATGCTTGCCAAGCCCAGCTGACATACGATGTTTGGGTAGGAAGGTAATTTTTTTCCCGAAAGAGCAAGGTTCTTTAAGAATAAACCAAACGAGCTTGGGGCTGAGGAAAGAAGTACCATCCACAGCAAGTATCTGCTCAACATCGATTTCAATCTTGGAGTAAAAATTTGAAACAATGAGCTTTTTTCCATCATGACAAACCTTCTTGACATCCCCGGTGGTGAAGAACATAAAGATGGTTATGCCCAACCAGATGGCCATATATTGCAACCATCTAACATCGTATGATTCTGGAAAAAAAATTACCTTACGAATACCAACCCCAAACCCGACGAACCAGAGCAGTGGAAAAATGAACTTATAAAAAAAAGTAAGTGGTGAGGAGAGTTCTTTCATGGTGTTGTCATTTGAAAAAATAAAGAGCCAGAATCACTTCCAGAGGTGAATCTGGCTCGAATTGAGCTGCGAGCTTCTTACGTCAGTGATTATAGATACATTCGAAAATCAAAAAAAACGAAATACTCTGCCAGCATAGTGCTATAGGAACATTCATGCAATTTAAAAAACGAAATGTGAAAATCCCAGCCCCGACAAACGGAATAAGTACCTTGAGACAGGTTCTTTTCTTGTAAAAAGATAAAAAAAAAATCTGTACGACACTAAATAGTTTTCGCAGCGCGTAAAGAGTCTGCCAAAATCTCGACTACAAAACGGACATCTTCAGTGCGCTCATGCTGTGCCAGGTTGTCGGCAATATGCATTACACAGGTCGGGCAGCCAGTGGCAACCATATCAACATCTGCATCCTGGATATCCTTAATCTTATGATTGTTTATTTTAATCGAGGTATCATAGTGGGTTATGCAATAACTACCGGCGGAACCACAACATGTGTCAGCATTCTTCATCTCGGTAAATTCAACGCCTGGTATCATTTTGAGTAACTCACGCGGCTGGTTCTTAATTCCTTGACCGCGCACCATATGACAAGGATCATGATAGGTCACTTTATACGGGACCTTGCCCAGATGTTCGGGTTTGATATCAATTTTTTCATCAATAAATTCGTTAATATCATATACTCTCTTGGTGAACTCGCTCAACTCCGGGCTATCATCAATGAATACCTTAATCTCTTTCTTAAGCGACATACCGCACGATGAACATGCCACAACGATGGCATCAAACTCATACTTCCTGAACAATTCAAAGTTATGCTCCATCAAACGCCTGGCCCCTTCATAATCTCCGTTGGCCAAAACCGGCGTTCCATTACATTTCTGCTTTTTGGGAATAACTACCTCGTAGCCATAGCCAGTAAGAATATCCACAACCGATTTAGCAACATTGGTATAAATCAAATTACCGGCACATCCGGTAAAATAGCCAATACGCATTTTCGCCTGTCCAGTTTTGGACCTGTTAATCTCCGGCAACTGCGACTGGGCACTGCGAATAGCAAGTTGTGGAAAATTTCTTCTTTTTGAAAATCCGAAAAGAGGGAAAAGATACCGTACTGGATTTTTCGGACCGATACCAAAAAGCATCTTCTGGGCAATACCGACTATCGCACACCCCAGGGTGATGGGCCATTTTCTCCATAACAGATGACGAAAAATGAGCGCCTTGAAAAAATGGAGCCCCTTCTGAGTAGTAATATACCAGCGCAGACGCAGAACAACATGTTCGGGACTGACACCTGCAGGACAATTGGCTGAACATGTCTTGCAGTTCAAGCATTCGTTAATGGCATCTTCAACTCTTTCGGTTATTCCAAGTTCACCGGAAACCAGTTTCTCTGCGAGTTTGTTTTTTCCCCTCGCCACATACAACTCATTGCCCATCTCTCGAAAGACCGGGCATACACTACGGCATTTGCCGCACTGCATGCATTTCTGAAACTCTTTGGCTGCCTCAAGAAGGTGTGTCTCAGCCTCTTTTGTGGCAGATATTTTCATATTCATTGCAGTTTTAACCTCACTTATGCTCAAGCCTTTCCAGGCATATCAAACATTTTTCCAGGATTTAATAGATTTTTAGGATCCAGGGTCTTTTTAATATCCTGGAGAAGACCAATTCCAGCAGCACCGATCTGGTTTATCAGATATGGTTTTTTCTCCAGACCGATTCCATGCTCGCCGGAAATGGTGCCGTCAAGATCTATCGCCAGTTGGAAGAGCTCTTTAACGGCTTCATCCGTTCGTGCCTTCTCGTCTTCATTATTCATATCTAGGAGAAAGGTTGGGTGGAGGTTACCATCGCCGGCATGGCCAAAAATTCCTACCTTAACCTGATGTCGCTTGGCTATCTCGGTGATGCCTCTTACCATTTCCGGTAACTTGCTGCGCATAACTGTTGCATCTTCCAGAATGAGATTAGGCCGGACACTGGCAAGAGCATTGAGTGCCACTCGCCTTCCCTCAAATAGCTTATCTCGTTCCTCTGTGGTCGCAGCAATGGAAAACGCAGTTGCATTATTAGATTTGACCACTTCTTCAACCTTGGTCATTTCTGCCATGGCTGAATTTTTCTCACCATCTGTCTCAAGAAGAAGGACCGCTTGGGCTTCCCTGGGAAGTCCGCAATCCTTAAAATTCTGAATGGCGTTGATGGTTTCATTATCCATAAACTCCATGGTCGACGGAGTAACACCTGCAGCGATAATATCGGAGACCGTCTGGGCGGCACTATCAAGATTATCAAATATAGCCAGTGCAGATTCACGATGTTCAGGAATAGGCAAAAGTGACAGAGTAACCTCGGTCATTATCCCCAAGAGACCTTCGGAACCAACAAAAATTGCCTCGGTGTTAAAACCGGCAACATGCTTGACGCATTTTGAACCAAGAGTAACGATATCCCCCTGAGGCAGTACAACCTTCAGCATCTTTATATAGTCCTTGGTGACACCATATTTCAGACCACGCAAACCTCCTGCGTTTTCAGCAATGTTACCGCCAATGGTTGAGAAAGCCACACTGCCGGGATCTGGTGGATAGAAAAGTTTTGCTTCACCCACTATCGGGTCAATATCAGCGGTGGTAATTCCGGTTTCGACGGTAATAAGACGGTTCGCAGGATCAAAATCTATGACGTTTTTCATTCTGTCCATAACCAGAACAACGCCCTGTTCCAGGGGAACAGAGCCGCCTGACAGGCCACTCCCCTGTCCTCTGGGAGTCACTGGAATATTCTCGCGGTAAGCAAGCTTCATCAAATAGCTTATCTGTTCAGTGGTTGTGGCGAAAACCACCGCCTCTGGCTTGATCTCAACATGGGCTGCATCGTAGCTATAGGCAATCATATCTTCATTGGCCGTCAGCACATTCTCCTTGCCGAATATGGCGACAAGCTCGTCAACTACATTTTTTTCCATTAGTCTTTACTCCGTTCTGTTTTTAAATTTACAGGAAAAACGTACAGGGATCCTGTCGAATAAGGAGATATACCGACAAAAATCCCAACTCATTTTGCAAGCTAACCTGTTATGATATACACAATTTGACTCAATAGACTTTTCAGCTGGCCCCAACCGTTTCACGAGAACAACGCTCGACAAGATAGACAATCGAGCCGTATTGAATACCGCCATGCAGCGACAAACCAATTTCGCAAGTCCTTGAATTAGAATATCCAGCAGTGCAGGAAGAAACCTGATGCTGTAATTCTTCCAGGGCCACGGCATTCAATTCTGGATAGGTAAACCCCCGATCTCCAGCAAATCCACAGCAACCGACTTTCTCAGGCACCACTACTTCACGGGTACAGGCTTTGGCAACATTCACAAGTTTTGTCCCTAATCCCATTTTTTCTGAAGAGCAGGTGGTGTGAACAGCAACCTTCTCGTTGGATTTGGTAATATTCAGGACATCAAGGAGGAAGTCGTGGATAAATTCCACCGGTTCATACATCTTTAAACGACGATCCATGGTCTGCCGCATCCGGTAGAGACATGGACTGGTATCACAGATAATCGGATATGTTCCTTCCTTCGAAACCTGGAGCAGAACCTTTTCAAGCTCGGCGGCCTTCTCATCAGCCTGCCTGAAGGCCCCCTTACTGTTAAAGGGAACCCCACAACAGAGTTTTTCCATTTCTGGAGGATAAAGTACATCATACCCTCCTCGGACCAGCAATTTTTCAGTTGCAAGCGAGAGAAGTTGTTGTTCGGAGTCACCTTTGGCTGGCCCCATGGTCCGTGAAATACAGCTGGGAAAGTATACCACTTTCTTTATCCTGCCATTTTCAGTGCCGGGATTGTTGCGCTTGGCTGCCCCTTTGGGCATATATGGTGTCCATAACGGTAGGCGGTTTCCACTCAGCTTTCTGACACCCTTTGCCAGCTTGGAAAAATTATTCGTACCTAAAAGAGTATGGAGAATATTAATAAAGTTCAGTCCCAAACGAACACTAGAAGTTACCAGACCATAGTTTCCAGCAACAACTTTAGCCAAAGTCTCACGCGAAGTGCCTGCAACCTTTAACCGGCGCAGCTCCTTGGTTAATTCACCAGTATTTATCTCAACCGGACACGCTGGCTGACAGAGACCGTCTGTGGCACAGGTCGCATCACCATCATAGGAGTAAGCTTTAATAATTGAATCCAGCTGTGCTGAGCTGCCTCCTGCTCCACTCAAACGAGAAATTTCCCGCTGAACTGTTATTCGCTGACGCGGTGTCAGAGTAAGATTTCGAGAAGGACAGACCGGTTCACAAAACCCGCATTCAATACACTTATCGACTATTGGATTAGTTGCAGTCAGAGGCTTAAGGTTTTCCAAATGGGCCTGGGGGTTAGCATTTAAGATAACTCCTGGATTAAGCAAACGGTTCGGATCAAACAACGACTTAATTCTCTCCATGAGAACATAGGCGTCACGCCCCCACTCCATTTCCACAAACGGGGCCATATTACGACCAGTTCCATGCTCCGCTTTGAGGGAACCATCATACTTCTCCACGACCATGGAAGTTACCGCATCCATAAAACCACTGTATCTGTCGATCTCCGTTTGGGATCCAAAATCCTGAGTAAAAACAAAGTGTAGATTACCGGCAAGGGCATGACCAAAAATTATTGCATTGTCATAGCCAAATTTCGCCATCACCTGCTGCAGTTCAAGCGTCGCTTCGGCCAAATGTTCCATTGGAAAAGCAACATCTTCGATTATTACCGTGGTACCGCACTCCCGAACTGCACCAACAGCCGGAAACAGCCCTTTGCGGATATTCCATAGCTTGGTGTATTCACTTTCAATATCGGTGAAATGCAGCGGGCGTTCCAGAGGGATATCGGCAAGAGACAAACTTACTGAGAGAATATTCTGACGAAGTTCTTTCTGGCTCGCGGCGCGGGTCTCAACAAGCAGCGCAGCAGCCTCAGCCGAAAGCTCTTTGAGATAGGGAGGCATTCCAGCCTTGCTCTCGACCGACCGGAGAGCCGCTCGGTCCATCAGTTCAACTGCCTCAACAGCCTGATTCTTGAGAATCGCCGTAGCCTTACAGGCATCCTCAATACCTGCGAAAATAATAAGAGTACTCGCCTTATGCGCCTGTTCAACCACAGTGTTATAGGTGATCTCCGAAATAAACCCTAAAGTTCCCTCGGACCCGATCATAAGATGGGCAATTATATCGATTGGATCATCGTAATCTATAAGTGCATTCAGACTATAGCCGGTTGTATTCTTGATTTTGAATTTTCGAGCGATACGCTCCTGTAAAACTTCATTGGCCCTGACTTCATCCCTCAGGTTTTCAATACCTTTTACTAATTCCTCATTTTCGGTGCGAAAGGTGCGTATACTCTCAGTGCTTGCGGTATCCAACAAAGACCCGTTTTGAAAAATGATGCGTATCCCGGCCAGGGTCTTATAGCTGTTCTGCGAATTACCACAACACATGCCACTGGCATTGTTTGCAGCAATACCGCCAATCATGGCAGCATTTATTGAAGCTGGGTCCGGACCGATCTTTCTGCCGTAAGGCTGCAGATAAAGATTAGCATATCTTCCACGAACACCTGGCTCGAGTCTTATGCGCCTGCCGTCATCGAGTATTTTATGGCCCTGCCACTTCTCTCCGGCGATCAGCAGGATAGAATCAGAAATTGCCTGACCGGAAAGGCTGGTCCCTGCTGCTCTAAAGGTAACTGCAAGTCCATGTTCATTTGCAGCTTGAAGAATTTCGGTAATCTCCTCTTCGCTGTCCGATTTTATAACAACTTTCGGAACCAATCTATAAAAGCTGGCATCTGTTCCGTAAGCCAGGGTTTTTAGGGAGTCAGTAATAATTCGTGCAGATGAAATGGTTGTGGATATTCGATCAACGAATGACTGGTATTTTCCGGGGAGTTCCGCAATCTGATGAGCACTTTTCATGAGAGATTTCCTCCTGGTCCCTGGAAACTGATCGTTATGATATGTGAACAGAAAGACATTTTAAGCATCATTTGTATAGATATCAAAATAGAGACATTCCATTGAAGAATTCAACCAGAAAATTAATAACTTACGGAAACACAACCCCAAATTGGTACTACCAATACTACATAATACCAATATCTCTGTCAAGGAGGAAAACCGTCTTAAAAAAGATCATTCAAACAATAGCATTGTAGGATTTTTCTTACTGATATACCTTAAGCATGTACCCCAAACCTTATACCTTAAAGACCATTCTAATAATTGGTACTACCAAAACAGATACTATAATCGTCGCAGAAAACATCTAGTTATTTTTTTCCCATAATTACAGCTTCTTTAAATTTTTACAGAGCTCAATAGCATCATTGTTGATTAATTACATCAGTGTATTATTGTTGGAGGGATTTCTAGAAGAGAATCAAGCTATACAGGGATCAAATTCCCTCAAGGTTTAAATGTATATATTGTTCCTGTTTTCTTCAGTTAAGCGAGCACACTTTGGGAAAGATAAACCACTAACATCAAAGGGAAGACAGAGGGAATGAGCAATCAGAATCCAGGGGTAGCAGACAGCAGGATCAAGCAATTCTCGAATGGAGAAAAAATTCGATGCCTCATCATTGGCTCTGGCCCGGCAGGCTATACAGCAGCAATTTATGCCGCGAGAGCTGATATGGGTCCAGTTCTCTACCAGGGCTTACAACCCGGCGGACAGCTTACCACGACCACCGATGTTGAGAATTTTCCAGGTTATCCCAAAGGTGTTACCGGACCACAGATGATGGAAGATTTTCAGAAACAGGCAGAACGGTTTGGGACTGAAGTGCGCTATGGTTCTGTCACCGATGTTGATTTTTCAGGAGAGATCCACAAAGTCCTGATTGATGACGAAAAGCTCGTAGAGGCAGAAACTGTAATCATTTCAACAGGAGCCACAGCCAAATATCTTGGTCTTGAATCCGAAGAAAAATTTAAAGCTGGTGGTGTTTCAGCGTGTGCTACCTGTGATGGCTTTTTCTATAAAAATCTCGATGTGGCTGTCGTTGGTGGTGGCGATACCGCTGTGGAAGAGTCCCTGTATCTGGCTTCACTGTGCCGGAAAGTATATCTGATAGTAAGAAAAGATCATCTTCGCGCCTCGCAGGTAATGCAGGACAAGGTAATGAGAAGTAAAAACGTTGAAATCCTTTTTAAGCGCAACACCAAAGAGCTCCGAGGCGACAAAGTTTTACAGGAAGCTGTGCTCATTAAGAATATGGGTGAAAAAGACGAGGAAGAAGAAATCATCAAAATCGATGGTTTTTTTCTGGGCATCGGCCATACCCCAAACTCATCTCCTTTCAATAAATATGTAGAAACCAATGATGCCGGCTATATCATCACAACAGGAAAAAGCTCAAAGACCAATGTTCCCGGAGTATTCGCCTGCGGTGATGTTCAGGATCACATCTATCGCCAGGCAGTAACCGCAGCAGGCAGCGGCTGTATGGCCGCCATGGATGCCGAACGCTATCTTGTTGAAAAAGGGTGAATTGATCGGTGCCTATCGGAGGGAGAAAATGGGCGGCCATTGGCTCCCTCCTCGGTGAGAGTGAGAGCATGTATATCATCAAACGTGAGCAATTGCTTCGCACCTCTCTCAAAGAGGCCTGGGCTTTTCTGGAAAACCCTCACAACCTCAACAAAATAACACCTCCTGACCTCCATTTTGAAATCACCACCGATACCCCGGAAGTCATGTTCAACGGTCTCATTATCGAATATTTGATAACCATCCCTATTGTTGGCAAACAAAGGTGGGTTACCGAGATAAAACATATCCGTAAAGAAAGCTCATTTGTTGACGAGCAGCGTCTCGGCCCCTACCGTTTCTGGTATCATCTGCATAGAATCAGCCAGGAAACAGATGGAGTAAAGAGTTGTGATACCGTCTGTTATCAACCACCTTTCGGTATCGCAGGGCGCCTGATCAACCGTTTTTTCATCCAAAAGACACTGCAACGGATATTTGATTATCGCCAGAAGAAGCTTGCGGAGCTATTCATCTGAAAATGTTCTTGGACGTTTTTAGTATTTCCAGGATTCCCCTACGATATCATATTTTCTGCTCGACCTTACCAAAACAGGGGATACACAGCGTCTTCCCGGCAAATCGCCTTGTTCGAGATTCCATGGTCTCCTCCCCACATTCTTCGCACCGTATTGACGCCAGGATACGAGCCTTTCTCGGTGGTTCTCCATCGAGAGGAATCAGTTCAAATACTTCTTCCAGCGGCTTCTCCATAAGTATACGCTGAAGCTCTTCCCTATCTGGATGTTCCCTTTTTTTGCCCTGTTTTGCCTCAGGCCGCAGGAGAAGACGAAAGGCTTTACCGCTCTGTCGGTCGTAAAAAGAAAATGCTGCTTTACCATAATCCTGATGGATGAGATTCCCTTTACCGAAAGTACAACCTGTAAGAAACTGGATGCCATCCACACCACACATATCCGTTTCGGTAACACAGAGGAGATCGCTTGCCGCAATATCTTTCAATTCACGTAATGCGTACTCAGCAGCGCGAATCCCAATGGCCAGGCCAGGGCAGCTATGCCCGTGAAATTCTATTGCTTTTTCTATTGCTTTTTCGGATATTTGACATTTCATTGTGGATTTTCCTCTTTTATTCAAAGCTCTTTTATTTAAAGTAAAGTCGATGTGTTTTACGATTTCACTATCTGCGCAAAAGAACAAGTCCGGCAACCCAGCTCATCGAATCGCCATCGGATTCAGACTCGTCAAGGGTTCGTGCATCCCACCCTGCTAATTTCATCAAAGAGACCACACTGACACCAAACCCGGACATTGATGGACGAGCATATGAAAAGTGCCGACAGCTTTTCTTGTCAGAGAGGTAAAGACAGTTTTTTTCGTCTCTGCAAAATATTTGCTTACATGAACCACCGGCAAATCCCTTTGAACCGGAATAGTGAAGCTTCACAGCTAATTGCTCAGAACCGGCAACAATCTCATGAAGAAGCCTCATCACTGCCGCTCGCTCTTCTGAGCGGAGAATTACTGCAGGCACATCAATCTTCAAGGCTAAGCCGAGTTCAGACTCGTGGCACCATTTTCTAAACTGAGAAGGCCCCTGCACATGAGGAGGACAGCTTCTTGAAAGACCATAACCAGGACACCGCGGTTCTGTACAGAAATTAGCGAATTTCTCTTCAATAAGTAGTTCCGGCGGTGAGAAAAAACACCCAAATGCTCCAGATTGAACTGCATACATCAACAACTCTTCAGGATATTCAGTCATTACCTGTATCCTTTTCAAGCTGTGCAGCAATAATCCTTTCCAATTCAGTTGAAGTGGTGCTAAAGAAATGGTCCCCGCCTTCAATAATTTTCAACTCTGCTTCAGAATTCCAGGATAACTTATGTTGACGAATGCTTTCCGGTGGGCCAATATCATCATGTTCGCCGACAATTATCAAGCGCAGCAGGGTGCGGTGAGCAACACCACTGAAATCCATAAAAGCAACTGGTGGAGCGATATACACCTCTGCGACGACTTCCTCAGGGAACCTGTCAAGACCTGCCAGGACTCGGGCTCCGAAGGAATAACCGACCAAATGAACAACATGTATGCCACTCTTTTTAAAAAAATCTAAAGCGCTGTAGACATCCAGTTCTTCTCCGCAGCCATTTTCAAAACTTCCCTGACTCCCCCCAACCCCTCTGAAATTGAAACGTAGCGTTGAATAGCCGTTGGCAGCGTAAGCCCTGCAAACTGTCTCAACAACCGGATTATACATGTCGCCGCCATACAGCGAATGCGGATGGGTAACGATCACCCCGTGATCTCCAGGAACTCTATGCAACAGTCCCTCTAAAACAAGATCACCTGCCAAAAATGAGACCCGGTTTTCTGTCTGCATGGGATTCTTTTCGTCTTTTGGCTTTGGAACTCGGATATTTACTTGGTTTTACCTTCTTTCTGAACGGGCTGCTCCTCAGGATCTTCACAATCTTCAGCAACCTTGCACGATTCATCCTGAGGGATAATTGCTTCATATCCAGGATTCCCCAAAGAACTGCTTGTTTCACCAGTGAGAATTTGTGGGGAGACAACCCTGCATTTCTCATCAAGATATCGCTCGATAGCCCCTGACCCATTTATGATCTCAAAGCCTGAGTCGCGAAGAATGAGCAGCGCAGGGACCTGCTCCAGTCCCAAAGACTGCATTATTGTTCTGTTGACGGCCGGTTCATACAGCCCCCTCAAATCAGCATTTGTCAAAGCGAAATCAAGTATTTCATCAATGGGATTAAAGCGTATCCCACACTCGTTACCGTCCTTAAGTGAAAGAATTACCTCTTCACAATATTTGCAGGTTGATGAAAAAAAGAGATAACGTTTCTCGACCTCGGAACCTTGAAGAGTGGCAAAAGTGCCCACGTCAATGTTGCTTATGGACTGGTTATTGGTCCCAGCAAACTGGAGACTGGCGAAACCTGCCAGCACAGCCACAAATATTATTGCACTGGAGATAAAATGACGCAGACCAGTTAAGAAGTTGAGCAAAACAATAATACCCAGGATGAGAAGACAATATGAGCAAAAGATCTGGGCGATAAAGAATTGAAAGGAAACCAGCACTCCCTCCACGGCAATTCCAGCCAGCAGAAAAACCTTGACATACCTCAGCCGCTCATGTTTCCTCCTGGCGAACCATATACCCCAGAAAACAATCTGAAAAAAGAAAAAGCCGCCAAGGTTAATAAATATGGGATCAATAGTGGTAAGATTATCAACAACCGCGCAACCGTTATTAAAACAGATTGCTTCCTGATCATAGGCTATTAAAATCGCCTGCACCAGGGTGATGATACTTCCCACCATTGCAATCATCCTATTGAGAGTCATTATTTTGGTCATTTGAAAATAGAAAAATTTGATATTAAGAGTAAAAAGACATGCCAGTTCATTGTACTGCAAAATCATCTGGCCAATGAATACATTGTAGCTTCAAAAACGCTCTACTTCGCCGGAACTACCATTTAACTTGAGACAACGCCTCTGCCGGTACAAGGTACGTTGACAAACAGTGCTATTGCCAACAGTACCATAAGTATAAGCACAGACCAACTCTATGCATATTTCTCTCTGAGCAACTTCTTGTTCTGCTTTCCCACACTGGTTTTATCTATCTCTTCAACGAATTTGATCTGCAGGAGCAGAGCTTGCTTGGGAAGCAAGCCTTTATCGATAAAATCCTGAACATGTTTAATGAGTTCTTTCTCTGTCACTTTTTCACGGGCCACGACCAGAGCCAGTGGCCGCTCTCCCCACTTATCGTCAGAACTACCGATTACGGCAACTTCGCTGGTCGCAGGATGGACAGAAATCACATCCTCGAGCTCAAGCGAAGATATCCATTCTCCACCGATTTTAATAACATCTTTTATTCTATCTGTGATGCTGAGATAGCCCTGCGCATTTCTGTTGGCAACATCACCGGTATGCAAATAGCCACCATCCCAGAGCACTTCTGAATTTCGCTTATCCTTGAGATACGCCTGAGTAAGCCAGGGGGCACGCACAACAACCTCTCCAACAGCTTCCCCATCATCTTCGACGTCTATCATGTTTTCATCCACCACCCGTATCTCAACCAGAGGAAGAGCCTTACCGGTTTTGCAGCGGATGGTTACTTCCTCATTTTCACTGAGGTCTTCCTCCTCCACTTGAGCCAGGGTTAGAACTGGGCAGGTTTCAGACATTCCATAACCGGTGAAAACATCGGCCCCTTTTTGTAAAAGCTTGCGACACAGTGCTTTAGGCATTGCTGCTCCACCAATGACAACCCTCCAACCTCTCAGATCCATATATTTAAAAGCTGCATCATTCATCAGCATATGCAGAATTGTTGGAACACAATGACTGAAAGTCACCCCTTCTTCCTTGATGTATTGCAACAGAAGATTTGGCACATATTTACCGGGATAAACCTGTTTGACTCCGGTAAAAGTCGCGATGTAGGGAAAACCCCAGGCGTGCACATGAAACATGGGTGTAATTGGCATGTAGACATCATTCTTATGAAATCTCCCCTGCTTTTCCGCTGTACCGAGAGCTGCCAAGGTTCCCAGAGTATGGAGGACCAGCTGACGGTGGCTGAAAAATACCCCCTTCGGCATTCCTGTCGTGCCAGTTGTATAGAAGGTGGTCGCTCGGGTATTCTCATCAAAATCTTCAAAATCATATCTGTTTTCAGCCGCGGCAAGAAGCATTTCATATTCGCCAACCAAAGGAACCGTGGTTTTGAGTTCCTTGGGCTCGTCCTGAAGAACCACATATCCTTTAACCATGTCGATACGGCCACGAATCTGTTCAATAATCGGCAGAAAATCCTCATTGACCAGGATATAATCATCCTCTGCATGGTTTATGGTATAAAGAATTTGTTCCGGTGAAAGCTTAATATTAACAGTATGTAAAACTGCGCCAATCATTGGAACTGCAAAAAAACATTCTAAATAGCGATGACTGTCCCAATCCATTACCGCAACCGTGTCTCCAGGCTTAACACCTAATGAGACGAGAGTATGGGCGAGTTTGCTGACACGCTGGCGAAATTCACGATAGCTAAAACGTAGCTCCCCCCGGTACACTATTTCCCGATCAGGATTATCGGCAACTGGAGAAAAAAGCAGGTTTTTGATAAGGAGAGGATACGAATACGCAGATTGGGTCTTCTGGATAAGATCAGTCATTTTTCCCTCGCTGTTGTCTGTATCTTGAATTACCTTTCAATGAAATACAGCATTATATTTCATATTCTGGCTATTTACAATCACCCACATCCTGATTGCGGAAAATTCTACTCAGACCTGCGCCAACAAAAAATGGAAGAACGATCACAGCAAATTCAAGAATAATTGAATGTGTCTTCTTAATTATTACGAGCAGCTGACCTTAATTAACCCCCAACCACCCTTTACATAGTTGAGATTCATTCCTACATTTGAGAAATATTCTCAAAGTACGCTGGAAGAAAATGCACGGATGTGCAATAATCAACAGGAGGGCTTCAAGGGAAAACATGGCCCAGGTTGTGGGGGAAATGAAGGACAACGAATTTTCCAACCAGTCATCGAACTATAGCTCCTGGTTATTGTGTTCAAAATGGACGCTGTCAGGATTGCCCAGGTAATCCGCAAAACAAGGAGAACAACCATGAGAGGCAACCAAGAAGCATATATACTTGTAAAAGTGAAGGATGGCAAAAAATATGTTTGTGCCATCAACAAACTGAAGCGTAGTTCCAAAACTGGCCTTGGCCAGTCAAGAGAGACAAAGGTCGATCTTGAAAAAGATGTGCTCTGGCACTAATTCATTCTTCTAAAGCCAGGCAAAAATAGCAAGATCATATCGTCTTGCCACAACTATTCACCATGAGAAATGGAGTCCATATTCTGGATTTCGACTTTACCAGACCTTTGTTATAGTTATAAAGGAAAAAAGCGATATGGGCTCTGGTATGGCAATGGCGATAATCATACCTATTGCAGTGTTGGCTCAATCCACAGATAACTAAACCAGTACCAGTTCTCCGGAGCTGACGCCGAGGGTGCTGTAATCGTGTATAATGTCCTTCTCTGCTGCAATGGATGATTTGCACCTATTGTGATAATATGCGCGTCTTCATCATAGTGCAGGGTGCATTCTCTGGAATCAGCCACAAAACACTGAAAATGCTTACTATTGACCATTTCTGGCTTTATCAATCGAAGTGTAAGAGTCGGTGGAACTCCTTGTTTGAAAATATGATCAGGTTCTCCTAAAACTTCCACCGGTAATGCTTTCATGGCCGCCTTTTCCTTGAATCTTTCAAGGCTGGCGTATTTACCTGCAACCGGAAAGCGGGGTAATGTAAAAAGATTACTGAATTTTGAAATCACACCTGAATTCTGTGCAGCAGCACCAATGATCCCCTCCTCCCTCAAAACAGACAGCATGGAGAGGGAATATTCACCATAAGGATACGAATAGAGCTTTGGTGATTCCCCTAATTTTTCCCGAAACAGTTGTTGAGATTCATTGAGATCTTCTCTAAACCTGACCACTTGCTGAGCCGGGACAAGATCGATAAAATGTGTATGGGAGTGGGAATGATTGCCAATTTCGATACCTTCGCTTTGCAGCTGCCGCAGCTCTGTCCAGCTCATAAAATCCTTACTGCCAACTAAACCTGAATTCACAAAAAGAGTGGCAACAAAACCATACTGGCGAAGCAAAGGCATGCCATGGGTATAAAAGGATGCGTACCCATCATCAATTGTCAGAACCACGGTTTTGTCGCGAATTTCACGGCCATCTCGTATCAGATGAAGAGCATCACCTAAAGTGATGACATGGAACTCGTTATCCTTTAAGTACTTTAAATGCTTTTGAAACCCCTCGGCGGTTATACTGGTTGAGGGATAGCGATGGTCACCAAAGCGGTGGTAGACAAAACAGTTAATATTGGAGTAAGCAATCTCTTCGGCATGACACAAAGCTGTCACGGCCCCAACTTCCAGCCACAGGAAACAGACAAGGCTGATTATCAACCAAGACAATCTGCTTATAAATATGGTCATACTGGCCGTCTAAGAAAAGTTAACCATCAAAAGAACCAAGGCGCAATCGTGACTTTCAGAGCATAAAAGCCGGATCGAGTTTATAACTGTCATATTTCTCCAGTTGAGATTGGCTCATAACAACGCGCAACCGCTTCACATACTCATTGCCCAGCTCACTGTACCTGTTCAAATGCTTGATCATCTCATATGGACTGTTTCCAGCTGCAGCACTTGCTAACCGGTACTCTTCATAGGGGCCCTTTGCAATAAGCTTGTAATAGTCAATAATACTTTCATGCAAATCACCATATTTTTTAACGTACACAGCCTTGCCTTTTCGAGTTTCCCTGGCCTTCATCCTGGGTTCCTTTGCATCAAAGGACCATATCCCAAACGTGTTATTGGCCCGGGTAAAAAACCTGGAACTCCCCCAACCGGTCTCTAAGGCTGCCTGTGCCAACATAATACTGCATGGGTGAAGTACCATTTTATCATTTAGTAGCTCATCAATATCTCTGGCCTCCCACTCCGCTAAAAGCCTGGTCAGGAATTTTTGGTCATGTGAAGAAAGCTGCTCTCCCTGTTCCATGGTTCTGGAAATTTCCTGCACCTTTATTCTGGCCTCCTTTATTTCATGAGAAGCCACAAGAATGGAGGGGAGAAGCATATCAAAAAATTTCTGTTTCTTCTCTTTTGTTGCTAGATGCTGGAGATTTACAGCTCTCGTATACACATATGGCACTACATATTTTCCATTGATAGCGACAATCTCATGGTCTGCATGAGGAGTTATCCGTTTGACAGCAAGAGATATGATCCCAATATCTTCATAACCGCTGCTGTTTTCGGTTATTATGTTTTTCTTGCGAAAAGGCTGTTTTTTAATTAATTGAGCAATGGAATCATTACTCAATTCTTCGACATACTGTGGATCAATTGTATAATCGTCATAGCGGGTGAGGTGGTTTTTGACAATAGTCTCGCTTAGTAATTTTCTGTATTTTTCCTGTTTCTTTCCAGATCCATTACTCAGATATTTTGCAAGAACCAGCGGGTCTTTGGTCAAACTCCGCATTTTCCTGAATTTTCTATAACGATCCTGATTATTTATAATCTTCAGGTAATCCAATACAGCCTCGGGAGGATAGGGGTAATCCTTCACGAATATCAGCTCATCACCTTTACCATACCGATGTAACCTTGAACCGGGTTTCGACTCAATTGGGATTTTAAAAGGGTTGCTGGCCTGGGTATAAGCAATTGAATTTCCCCAATCCGATAAGACAGCGGCTTCGGCCAGAAGAATACTTGTCGGCGTACCGGAGAGTTTTTCTAAGAGCGAGTTGGTGTCAATGGCATGATGTTGCTTCATCAATTTACCCAAAAACTGGCTATACTCCTGAGATTTTCCTACCCGCTTTTCTGCACCTGCAATCATCTGGTTTACAATCTTTCTTTCCTGCTCCATATAGTGTTTGGTAATCAGGATATGAGGAAGCATCTGGGCTATAAAAAAGGACTTGCGCTCATCGGTCTTCATATCTTCCGTTGAAAGCAGACGACTATAAACAACCGGTTTTATCTTTGCTTGATGGATTGGAAGAATGTCCTTCTTATCAGCTACCTTTATCTCCTGCAATTTGACACTCAAAGTCGCTTCATTGATCAGCAGATCATTCCCAAAAGAGGTAATGAACCGCTTTTCTTCGCCAGTTAAATTGCTGCCGGCATCACGCTTGCCGATTGAGCCACATGAGCAGAGAGTCAAGAGCAGCATGCCCAGTATTATTCTGCAAACAAACTTCATGTAAAACTTTCTCCAAACCTTTTAAATAATTCAAACATTCAAATCAGATGTCATTCCGGCATGGAAGTCTTCGTAACAGCATAAGAATGCCCTGGAGAAGTCAGACTCAAGAAACATTGGCTCTTCCGTAACATTTGAGTTTTCATCCAGATTTGCAATCTTCACCTCTTGCCATTAACAAAGTCGACATCAGCAAAAATTTTTCACGACACTCTTTTTTATCGCTATTTTTCCAACTTCAGATCATACAGCCTTGCGTCAAGTTTTTTTCACTTTTTCATTTAACGAAAAAACTCTCAATCAAATTGGCGGCTTCAGAACTATGAAACCGGTTACGTCTTGACTTTAAACATCATCCCAAGTTCGGCAAGAATGTCAATATTCTCCGGGAGAATGAAAAACCGAATCAGCTATACCCTTCTCAGCAGGTTGATTGCAACATCTTTTTACCCTACTGCCTCTATCCCCATCTCATGTTTCTTTCGTAAAAACAACTCTTCCGTTCTTGATTAAATACTCAGAATTGGCCTAAAATGAGTATTCCAGTAAACGCTATTCAGAGGCCCAGAGACAATCCAGCGTGAGAAGGTGTTGACAACCCGCCGCCAAACACCTCTGCTGATCATCAATCTCAACTGCTGTTTGCGGTGAAAAGCTGGTGAGCTGATATATGTTTGAATGTAAAACAAAATATGTTACGCTCAATCCTCCTGTTAATGTATAATTATTAAACAGTTGTGCTTGAGTTTTTTCCATTACAGCTTTACCGTTAACTATGGTAGAAGATGGTTGCCTCATGAATGGTGTGGTGGGGTAATCATCCAGCATTGGGACACCAGAGTTCTCGGTCCTCATATATGCAAAAATTTTATTAAGACCTGACATAAAAAATGTATCTCTCCTACTACAAGCTGAAACACAAGCCCTTCCAGATCAGCACTGACCCTCGTTTTCTCTGGCTTGGAGAGAAGCATGAGGAGGCCCTTGCCACTCTAAAATATGGCGTTTTGGACAATAAAGGTTTTTTACTTCTCACCGGGGATGTGGGGACCGGTAAAACAACACTTATTAATGCACTGTTAAATTCACTGGATAAAAACACCTTTGTTGCCTCAATTCGTGACCCGGCACTGGATCCGCTAGAGTTTTTCCAATACACCGCCCATGCTTTTGGAATGAAGGCCAGCAATATTAACTCTAAAGTTGCTTTCCTTATCCAGTTTGAAGAGTTTCTTCTAGATGCCTATAAAAACAGACGCAAAGTTCTGCTGATAATTGATGAAGCTCAGAGGATGAGCCAGGAACTCCTTGAAGAAGTTCGCCTGCTCTCTAATATTGAGAAGGAAGAGAGCAAACTCATTAATATCTTTTTTGTTGGTCAGATTGAATTTAACGAGATTCTGCTTCAGCATGAAAACAGAGCTATACGCCAACGCGTGACGATCAATTATAATATCGAGACGTTAACAGAACAAGAGACACGTCAGTATATCAAACACCGCCTGGATGTTGCCTCCATAGAAAAAGTAATAAGTTCCTTTACTCCTATACAAAAAATGGAGAATGGAGAATATGTCAGACAGGGTTATACTCTGCCACTTCCCGACACTCGCAAGCAAATATTTACCACAAAGGCTATTCAGGAAATTTACAGATTTGCCAAGGGCTATCCTCGTCTCATTAATATCATTTGCGATCGTGCCTTGCTTACCGGATACGTAGAGGGCTCAAGAACTATCACCGATTCACATATCAGGGAATGTGTTAAAGAGCTTGAAATACCACATTCACACCCGAAAGATACACCCACCAGGGTGATGAGTGAATCAGCAGCGGTAACCAATATAAATCTCGTCAAGACAGGTCAAAGTAATAGAAAAATAGCAGAAGATACCATCTCCTCCAGTAAAGAAACATCGTTTCAAACACCAGGACAGCATATTCCCCCTCCCACTGATCATCCCCGTGACGATAAGAGTGCCCAGGAGTTGCTCAGTGATTTGGAAAAACTTGTCCAGAAAAAGGAAAGACCACCGGAGCGTCTCATCCAGTCCCCATCACTGGATCAAGTGGAGGTCCCGGAAAAAGCATTTCCATTTCCATATGGAAACTATAAAAATTTAATCTACTTAGTAGTGGCTGTCGCTTTTGGTGTTCTTCTCTATATAAGCTTCAGTCCGACAACGCTGTTCAATTCGAATTTTCAACAAAATTCTGATGAAAGCCACCTTCCCTTGAGAAAAACAACAGGAGAACAAACACCGACAGAGCCGATTGCCGATGAGCAGTCTCCCAAACCAATGAACACATCAACCGAGACAACAGGCCCATTACAACCAATGGAAGAAAAAAATGGGATAATTGATCACAGTGGTGACAAGAACAAAACCGATCTCCCAGGAAAAACGGTATCTCATTCTTCTTCCTTGCTCATTCCCCAAATGAACAAGGGGATTGACAATAAAGAAACCAAAACAGTAATCCTTAACAATCAAACTCCGCTGAATACTTCTGCAGCATCTGAAAATACAAGCAAGCCAAAGAACTCAATTACTCAGGAAAAAAAAGAGATTACTACTAAGATTCAACAACTCAAGGAGCTTATCACCTTTCAAACGCTCACAATATCATTTGCGCCAGGCTCAACTCTTCCCCGGGATGAATCTCTAAAAAAACTCGACAACCTCATTGAAGCGCTACGTACTCACTCGTCCTTCAAAGTAACCGTTACCTATTATACTAATGGCAATGCTGATGATTCCATGGATGCCAAACTTATTGAGTATCAGGCAGGTGCCATTAAAAGCTATCTTATGGGCAAGGGACTTAACGCCGAACGTATCACCATCCTCAAACGGGACAAGCAAAATATCCCACCGTTCAAGAACGACACCGCCTCAGAGACCTCCAATCATTCTGTTGAAATTTATGTTAACAGATAAGCTCTGATCATGGACCTTTTAACATGATGAATGAACCGCATTCAGCAATCATCGCTTAGCCCTGCTCCTTCCCTATTAATTTCAAATTTGTCATTTACTTTTATCTTTCCATGTTTAATAAATTGTCTGTGCAGCCATTTGCAGAAAGTCAGTTTTGCGTTTTGCAAGAGGCTCTGTTGTTTATTTTAGAGAACATTTTCTCAACTAAATGATTCTCTGTTGTTTTATTATCAACTTGATGCAGCCTGGAGCGGAACAATTCATCAGATAATTCATACTTTCAGGACAGTTTTTGGATTTTTCATGCCTGGTGGATTAGTGCTTATTGCTGCCCTTGTAATCCTGGACAACGGTCATATTGCCCCTTGGCTATACCAGGCAAACAGAACACTACCCTATATTATCCTGGTTATTGGTTTCCTTATCGGGCTTCAATTTCATCGCAGTCGTCTAGCCTTTACGGTCCTTCTGCTCATCATCGCAGATAGAAGCCTTCACTACTTTGGACCTGGAGGTATCATAAACTCCATTCATGAAACAGCCATTCTTCATACGGTGGGACTACTCCTGCCAGTAAACATGTTGTTCCTCTGCGTCGCCAGGGAACGAGGTCTGCTCAATGTCTATGGTATGGCACGACTCTGCATCATAATTGCACAACCATTCGCTGTTTATACACTGTTATGCAAGAAAGCCGGTTTATTTAGATACTTGGATTGGCAATTTATCTCTCTGTCATATGCTGATAATTATGGGATACCGGTGTTATTGCTGCTGGCTAATGGCATAACCCTGTTATTTTTTCTCACCTACGCCCTGATCAGCAATAAAGCTATAATAAGAGGTTTCTTCTGGGCCCTGCTCTCAAGTGCTATCGCTTTACTTGGAATTGCCAGTGGAACAGATGGGGAACTATTCTTCACTGTTGCCGGAATCATCGTCATCCTGTCTCTTCTGGAGACGGCGTATATAATGGCATATCATGACGACCTTACCGGCCTGCCGGCACGACGCTCGCTCAACACGGCATTACACACCTTGGGCAGACGCTATACAATTGCCATGCTTGACATTGATTTTTTCAAAAAATTCAACGACAAATACGGACATGACGTTGGTGACCAGGTGCTGTGTATGGTTGCCTCGCATATCAATAAAGTAGGCGGCGGCGGCAAACCTTTCCGCTACGGTGGCGAGGAGTTTACTGTTGTTTTTCCAGGGAAATCGAAATTACAAGCTCGTCCCTACCTTGAAAAACTGCGTAAAACCATTGCCGAGTCGCAATTCAAGGTACGCGGTAAAAACCGGCCAAAGAAAACACCTAAAAACAAACGAAACCCAATCAACCCAAGAAGTGTCTCTGTGACTATTAGCATAGGCTCTGCAGAACCAATCAATGCTTTTAGCAAGCCAACGGAAGTATTAAAGACAGCGGACAAAGCCCTCTATCAGGCTAAAAAGAAGGGAAGAAACTGTACGGTTTAAGATGTAAAGTGAGGGCGCTAGATCCTGTAATTTAAAATATTTACTCTTCTCCAGCCCAAACTTTACGGCAATACTGAAGCGCCTTTATATCGGCATCCTGCGGCAGGCATATCATTCCATCGTAGTTGATCTGTTTGAGTTGATCGAGAAAGGGATGATAATCAACTCCGTCGTCTGGCATGGGCGAGACACGTCTTCCTTTCTGCTCAAAGGGATTCTCAAGCTGGATATGTTTGATGAGATCCGAATAGGAAGAAAGACCTTCAATTGTAAGTCCAATTTCACTGAGATCGCGCATACTGATCATGGAGAAAAGATTAGATTTGCCAACCCGATTTAGAAACTCCTGCATTTCGTCAAGAGTATTGAGGAAATTCGTTCGCATCGGACTGAGGGGTTCCACCAGGACGGTGATCCCATGTTCGTCAGCCACATCGCAGAGCAAATATAAAAATTGGAGTACCTGTTCCTTTGCGCCACCGACGTCTCCCTCCAAAGGTAAAATCCTGGTTCTGCCATTGCTCCAGGCCAGTTTCTTACACCCCAGCTTTGTAAGGCGCTTCAATGCTTTTTTCAGATACTCCGTCCAGACATAAATATTAAAGCCCATCTCCGTAACCTGGACATCATCAGGCAGAGGAGAAGAGCAAACCTCGGGCACGATATTGTGCTGGTGAAGAATCTCTTGCTGACGACTGAAATCGTCTTCAGTAAGATTCATGATTATATCGACGGGTATTTGCAAATACCGGAATCCGGCTGCGGAAGCAGCCGGCACTTGCGAAAAATCAACTATCATTTTACCCCAGGATATATTCATCAGCCCGCCTCCAGAAATCCTCACGGTTTTTTTAATTACATTTCTCGCAGGTTTACCAGAGCCTCAAGACCCAGGAGATAGCTTTTTTTCCCAAAGCCGCCAATTACCCCGACACAAATTGGTGCAATAACCGATTTATGCCTGAACTCTTCTCTGGTATGCGGGTTGGAAATAAAAACTTCTACACAGGGGATCAGCATGGCTCCTAACGCACTTCTCAAGGCGAGACTGTAATGCGCCAGTGCTCCGGCATTGATCACTACTCCCTCGAATCTCTTTGGCGCATCCTGCAGACAGTCAATCAATGCTCCTTCGCTGTTGAATTGATGGCATTCAACCTCCACCCCCAATTCCTCTGCTCTGGTATCGAGACTGCGATGTATATCTTCCAATGATCCCTGACCATATATCGATGTTTTCCGCGAACCAAGAAGATTGAGGTTAGGACCTGATACAATCAGGAATTTTCTCTTCGAAGTATTTTTCATATTCTCTTATTCCTCATGGCAGCCATGGATCAAATCGTTCTTCCATCAGTGCTCTTAATGCCAGGATGTAGCCGTGCGGACCGAGCCCGCAAATCTGACCGATGCATACCGGAGCAATCACTGATACATGACGGAACGGCTCACGCTTGTAAATATTGGAGATATGCACTTCAACGGTGTCAACCTGCGCTGAAGATATCGCATCTCTTAAGGCAACAGAGTAGTGGGTATATGCTCCAGCGTTGAGAAGAATGCCGTCCACCCGCCCCCTGCACTGTTGGATGAAGGTGACAAGATCTCCTTCACTATTCGATTGATAGAACTCGATCTCGACATTCAGGGCCTGCGCTTCTCTGGCAACATCGGCATTGATATCCTCCATTGTTTGCCCGCCGTAGATCCCCACCTCGCGCTTGCCCAGCATATTTAAATTCGGACCGTGAATGACTGCTACACTTTTCGCCACCCGGATTACCCTCCTATTTGCAACTGTTTATCCTTAATTTTTGTCTCGATAATAGTAACAATCACAACAGAAAGCAACAGAGAGATTCGACAGGTCCCATGGCCGGCTGCGAACCATGCGGATTTTACATTTACGCACCCAACTGCCGGAGATAATAGCTTAAGTGCTGCTCGAGTGCTGCTTTGCACGATTCATAGTCGCGCTTTAGTGCGGAATTGAGAATATCTTCATGCTCCTTGATAAGCTTCTGCCCCCGGAACCCCTTGGTTTTAAGGTCAACCATCACATACTGCCGATACTGTTCAAAAATGCGACTATGGTAGAGAATGTGGAGTTCGGACCCACATGCTGATATCAGAGAGCTGTGAAATTCCCAATCACATTTATGCCAGATTGAACAGTGGGCTTCTTCATCTTCTCTCATCTTTTTTTCGATATATTCCAGCTTGTGATAAGCTGCAACCAGACTGGTTTCCCAATCAAGGTCTCCATTTTTCATCGAATGCTTTACCCCGTCCGTTTCCAGCAGAATTCTCAACCGGGTAAGATCACTGAGCCTGCTTTTAGACGTCTCAGCAACCCTGAATCCTTTCTGGCTTTCTGCATCCACAAAATTTTCGGTTGCAAGACGGGCAAGACTCTCCCTGATTACATTCACTCCCATTCCGTAACGTTCCTTGAGCATTTCTATTTTTAATTTACTGCCGGGAGAGAAATGCCCCATTACAATATCACTTTTCAGCGTTTCATATACATTCATGGTGCTATCTTCAATCATAAGGAAGAACCATCCGTTATCTTTATTTAATTGATTCTTTACAGCCCCACCGATACTTCGGCGTTCGTGCCGAAAGCTTCGCTATTCCAAAGGATATCGAGCCAAAAAGATCTTCTCCACTTCATTTGCATCCGGAATAATACCACAAAAGCGCTCAAATGCATCAAGTCCCTGAAAGAGAAACAGAGCAAAGCCGGATAACGTTTCTATCCCCAGCCTTCGGCAGGATGATAGGAATTCTGTGTTTTCAGGAGTGTATACTGCATCAAAGGCCCATTTTTGAGATTTCAGACCTTCATGGGGAAAGGCACAGCCGGGATATTGAAACATTCCAACCGGCGTGGCATTGACTAGCCCCTGAACCCCTTCCATTTCAGTGATAAGATCCGACGTTGCCAGCCGAACTGCCAAGTCCCCTCCGGACATCTGGCGAACAAGAGCCGAAGACAGTTCCTGGTTGGTATCAGAAATAATCAGTTCCTCGGCACCCAGTTGTCGCAGAGCAAAGGCAATGGCTACCCCTACGCCTCCGGAACCAAGCATAAGGACGCGTCCAGGATTGAATTGGCTGCCAAAATGATGTCTGAAAGCTCGGCAACATCCCGAATAATCGGTATTATCTGCAAGCATACCCTTACCTGAGAACAGCACCGTATTTACCGATGTGAGTCCGGCTGGAAAAGACGACATGGTGGTAATATGTTCAAATGCCAGACATTTATAAGGATGAGTGACATTTACCCCACGAAATCCTGCCTCCTGACAACGCTCCAGTTCAGCAAGGATAGAGACCGATCCCGAGCGCATAGCCAAATCCATGGGCTGATAGGTCACCGGAATTCCGTTCATCTCACCAAGCAGTTCGTGAAGATTTTTAGCCCGACTCCGGCCAATATTGTTGCCCAGAAGACCTAATTTAATTGTATCGGACATTTTCTACCTTTTCAAAATCCCAATAAATTTGGTAAACCTGTTACCGTAGCCGGCACAAAGGTAATGATGATCAAAACCAGCAATTCAACAATAAACAGAGGTAAAATTTGTTTGGTTAACCGGCCAAGCCCAACCCCGGCTATTGAGTCGGCGACAAAAAGACAGAGTCCCATTGGCGGTGTAATTAATCCGATCATTAAATTAAACACGACGAGAATGCCAAAATGTGTCGGGTCAATCCCCATGCTCACAGCAATAGGATGGAGGATGGGAACAAGTACCAGCATTGCTGCAATTCCTTCGAGAAACAGACCGATGAATAAAAACAATATCATCGTTGCAATGAGGAAATACTCCTTCTTGGTCATATATTCCAAAGCGAAATCGGTTATCATATTTGGAACCCGGTTATAGGTCAGCAACCAGTTAGCTGCTGCCACTGCCGCAATGACAATCATGATAACCGCACTATCGCGCATCGAACGCCCAAATATTGCGGGCAGCTGGACTAATTTCAACTCACGGAACAGGCAAAGCCCGACAAAGAGAGCATAGGCAACGGCAAAGCTGGCTGCCTCCGTTGGCGTAACGATCCCCAAAAGGATGCTTCCAACTACAAAGACCGGCATTAATAACGGCACAACCCCTTGCAAGAGCACGGAGCTGCGCGGTACATCAGCCTCCGTTTTTTCCTCTTCCTTTTCATAATGACCGGCAAAAAGCCAGACATATGCAGACAGAAAACAGGCAAGCAGGATGCCCGGCAAAACCCCGGCAAGAAACAGAGCTGGTACTGAGACTCCGGTTACGGTCAGAGCGTATATTATCACGGGAATGCTTGGCGGAATAATGGGGCCGATGACCGAAGAGGCTGCGGTGATTGCTGCAGCAAAATCTCGTGGATAACCGCGTTTCTCCATTTCCGGAATAAAGACTCGGCCTATTGCAGAGGTATCAGCAACGGCTGACCCTGAGAGTCCTGCAAAAATCACCGAGGCCCAGATATTTACCATAGCAAGCCCTGCTCTGCAGCGGCCCACAAAGATTGAGGTAAAGGAGATTATCCGGCGGGTAATACCCGATTCATTCATTAACTCTCCGGCGAGGATAAAAAGCGGTATGGCAAGCAGTGGATATGATTTCATTCCACCGAACATTTGAGTGGCTACAATTCGCAGATGATAAGGAAACTCGCCTGCTGCCATGAAATAGAGGAGGGCCGAGACGATCGAAAAAGCAATCGGTACTCCGATCAACAGGCAAATAAGAAGAATAGCATATACCATGTGATCACGCTCCGATGGTTGTTTTGGCCTCTTCCTCGGAGAAGCGCAGTAGCATTTTCAAAAAAGCAGCCACTGTCAACATGACTCCTCCTATCACCATTGCAGCCTGGTACGGGTAGAAATAACCAATCCATATCATACTTTCCATTCCGGTCAGTTCCCGGAGATATTTGGCCACCCCAATAAGGCCTGTTGATTCCAACCCGCCACGCTTGACGACGAAAAGCCACCCTGAATATGTAAGCAAACTACTGGTAAAAATCATGACCAGGTCCACCAGAAAAAAGAGCCAGCGCTCCTGCTGTTTGGAAAGAAATCCGACCAACATGGTAAACCTGATATGGCGATCCTGCATATATGCCCATGCAGCACCAAACATAACACCATAGATGGCAACATATACAGGCAGTTCCTCTCCCCATTCCAATGATTTGCCGAAGACGTATCGGCGTACTGAATTAACAAAAATGATTAAAAACAGGAGGACCATTGACAGCGATGCCCCGGAAGCAAATATCTTTGAGCACAATTTTGAAACCTGCTGAATTCTCTGCTTCATGGTAATTAATTTCTCCTGAATCTGACGAGTTTGGTGCTTTTTCCTGCTGACATGGGTACAACGGCTGCGAGGTACTTCGCCTTTTCACTAAGCGCAGCCGCCGTAGAGTTGTAGAGATCCTCTATATTATTTCATAGCCTCAGCGACAGCTGCATCAAGTTTCTTGATCCAAACAGCTTCGTCACCCAACTCTCCCGCCAACCACTCTTTCACAGCCGGTTGAGCCAGTTTTTTGAATGAAGCCATCTCTTCTGCAGTCGGAGAATAAACTTTCATTCCTTCCGCAGCTACCTTGGTAACACCCTCGGCAGTATTGAACTCCTGGATAGCACGTCCCATAACGCCGGCTATACGTGCAGCCTTTTTAATAATAGCCTGATCATTTTCCGGTAAAGAGCCGAAGAACTCATCGTTTATCAAAATAAAATCTGCTGCATAGACATGTCCGTCCAAAACCAGATATTTCTGTAGTTTGTGAAAGTTATTGTTATAAATAACGCCTACCGGATTCTCCTGCCCGTCGACCACGCCGGTCGAAAGAGCATTGGGAAGCTCAGACCAGGCAATAGGCGTAGGTTCTCCACCGAGTCCTTTCACCATCTCGACATACAGTGGAATCGGCTGAACCCTGAATTTCAACCCCTTCATATCCGCAGGTGACTTGATCTCCCGAACGTTATTGGTAAAATTGCGAAACCCGGTTTCCCCGTAAGCAAGAGTCCTCAATCCGGTTTTTTTCAGACAGTAATCCGCCAGTTCTTTACCAAACTCTCCGTCAAGTACATCCCAGGCAACGGTCGCAGAGGAAAACGTATAAGGAATATTCAAAACATCGGCGGGCTTGCACACTTTGGCCATGGCACCTGAAACAATAGCCATATGTGTTGTACCCTCCTGTACCTGCTGGATCAGATCATTTTCATCACCCAGGGCTTTGGCAGGGAAAAGTTCTACTGATATATCGGTTTCACCCTCGACTATGTTTTTGAATATCAGGCTGGCTGCGCCTTTTTTGGAATTCTGCCACTCTGCCGGGTCAACATGCCCGAGCTTAATGGTTGGTCCCGCCAGAGCTGCCGCCGAAAATAATGTAAGAGCACCTGCCACACTCCATGCGATAATTGAACGAAACATAACCTCCTCCCTTTTTTTAATTTGAGAAATACATGATATATCTCTGTTTGGGTTTTCCTGGCAATGGCATTTCATGCCAGCATCATACGTGACTTACAGCTTTCACCTCCATTTTTGACAATATTCCAAGATAGGTACAAAAACATATATTTTTCAATTACCTGCCAACAAACGTGGGATGACTGCCAGCCATACTGTGTATGTCAAAGCCGAGATTAGCGTCCCCAGGGAAATCTGGGTTACGGCAAAATCCACATCGTAGTGCATCCCTTTTACCATCACATAAATTATTGTGGCTGCAGGAGAGCCCAATAAAATCACAGCAGGAAGATAATCCACAGGTTGAACGTGAAAGAAACGATAAAGTACAATGGCGGCAGCTGGCAGCAGCAGCGTTTTTATGGCGATTGCGCCAAAGGTGGCTGGCAGGGAGTTCCTCGCCAGTTTCAATGACAAAGATGCCCCTATGAGTAAAAGTGCCATGGGTGGAGCAAGCCCGCCCAGAATATCCATAGTGCTCCAAACGACCTTCGGCAAGTCTATCTCCAACAGAGAAACAGACATACCTGCAAGAGCGCCGACGATAACGGGATTGGCTGAGAGAGCCTTAACCGTGGTTTTTAAGCTCGAAAGATTCCTGTTGCTAATTTGCGGCAACTGAAGAAAAAGAACCGACAGTAAATTCTGTACCACCATGACAAAACCGCAGACAATACTGGCAGCGGCAAATTCATCCACATTCAGATAATAATAAGCGATGGGCAGGCCCAAATACCCCAAATTGCTGTGGCCGGACGTGAGAACAAACGCAACCGTTCTACCTTCAGACATCCGGCTGACCCTGGCAATAAAAAAGGCCAAGAGATAAATCAATATGACAGCCACAAGGGCGAGTAAAACAACTTTCCCATCAAACTTTTGGTGAAAAGATGTCTTGGCAATGGAGCCGAAAATAAGAGCAGGGATTGACAGACAATAAACCAGCCTGTTTGCAGGATCCAGAAAATCAGCGGAGATAAAACCTCGCCGACGAGCTACCCAGCCCAGCAGGATAACAATAAAAATAGGAGTTATCGTGGTAACTACTTCCATCAAAGATCACCCTGCAGGCTATCTGTGTTTTGCCCTGCCCAGTCTTTCATCTTATGCCGTACTCACGTGAGATATCTGTTTTCCCGGTGAATATATATCCAGAATATTCCAGTGTCCACCGGTCGGTACCGGATTGTTGATCATCGGTACGTCGAGGACAACCGGCTTATTCAAGGAGATTGCTTTAATCAAGGCCGGTTTGAATTCTTCGGCAGAGTTAATCCGTATCCCTTCCACTCCGTAGGCTCTGGCAATTGCAGCATAATCAGGCGAAGTTGATTCACCTTCTTTCTCAAAAACAGTACCATAGGTGGTATTAAAATGTGCCTTTTCCAGACCTGCAATGGTTCCAAAGGCATTGTTGTTCATAATCAACCATACCACCGCAATGTTCTCATGTCTGGCGGTGGCAAGCTGGGCCGGATTTTGACCGAAGCCGCCGTCTCCGATCAATGCGATTACCACTTTTTCCGGCTTTGCCAGTTTTGCCCCCATGGCCGCAGGACCACCAAACCCCATGGTTGCATAGCCCCCTGGAATAAGGATACTCCCCGGTTTGTAGATGGGAAATTGCTGACCGACACCATTCTTATTCCAGCCGACATCCGTCGTAATAATCGCATCGCGGGGCAGCACTTCCCGGACTTCGGCAAGAATCCGTTCTGGCATCATCGGGAAGGCATCGCTTTTCTCCATTTCAACATTTTGCTGGCGGAACGTAGTCTTTTCCTGATTGATCTTCTGCTTTAGATCATCCTTTCTTATACCGCCAGGAGCTTTTTCACGGGCTATTTTTGCAAGCAGACTAAGCGCCTGTTTAAGGTCAGCAACTGCTCCAATTTCCACAGGATAGTTTCTGCCGATTTCGCTTGGTTCAATATCAATCTGGATCAGTGAAGTTTTCGGAATATCAAAAGTGTATTCTGGATACCAGGAGCTACTGTCCGCCTCTTTGAAACGACTACCAAGCCCGAGAATCAGATCGGCGTCACGGCATGAGTCGTTAATAAAACGTGTGCCCCAAAAACCCGTCATACCAAGGACAAAGGGATGATCGTCGGGTAATGCTCCCTTGCCCATCAAGCTATGGGCCACCGGCAAGCTTAGGTGATCCACCAGCTCCTGCAGTTCTGCAGAAGCTCCAGCCAACAGAATCCCACCGCCAGCAAAAATAACAGGATTTTTCGCAGTCATGAGACGATCGACGATCTCCCCTGCTGTTGCTTCATCAAGTGCCGGTTTACGCAGCCTCCTGGTATTGCTTTTCTGCCGTTCAAATAATTCGGCTTCGATTTCCTGTGAAAAGATATCCATCGGCACATCAACCAGAACTGGGCCAGGTTGGCCGCTTTCAGCGAGATGAAAGGCTTTCTCCATAATTTCAGGAAACAAATCGGCTCGCTCAACCCGCCAGACCCGCTTCACAAAAGGACGATATATTTCACACTGGGCACCATCCGCATGCAGGTTCACCTCCTGATGAGGATGTTTCCCGTAATAATGACTTGGTACATCACCTGCAATGACGACCATTGGGATGCAGTCCAGAGCCGCATTGGCAACCCCTGTGGCCGCATTGGTCATCCCCGGTCCAAGGTGGCTGAGAACAACCGATGCTCGTCCGGTAATCCGTGCATATCCATCCGCTGCATGAGAGGCAATTTGCTCATGACGGACGTTGATAAAATCAATTGCGCTTTTCTCAAGTGCCGACAGCACTGCAATATTTGTATGACCACATAAGCCGAAGATATGTTTGATTCCTCGGTGCTCAAGATACTCAACCAATAATTGGGCTACTTTTCCTTTCATGAACTCCTCCTTCATGCATATATACAGAGGACGGGGAACAAAAACTCTCCGTCAGCAAAATATCAAATCTCAGTATTGAAAAACTCACCAAACAACTCTTCATCGCTTGGTTTATCCTCCGGGATTGGACGAGAGACCCAGGTGTAATTCAGATAGTGTTTCAAAGAGATATTTTCATTGCTGATATTAGCCGCCCAAACTCCGCACCCCATGCTCGAAGTCATCGGCATACCGTTATTGAAGGCTCCGGCATTGGCCTTTGACTGAGGCTGGCGAACCATCATTCTGCTCACTGGTGCAGTGAGTGCCAATTGATGAATATGTTCATCATTAAAGCTATATATTCCACATGAATGGCCTTTGCCTTGAGTCTCGTAGATATTTTTCACCATGCTGAGCGCATTCTCAAAACCATTGTATTTAAAAATCGACAGCAAGGTTCCGAGTTTCTCGGTCGAAAATGGATGTTCTTTACCAATCTTGTCTTCTTTGACTATTAGAAATTTCTTATCCTCGGGAATTGAAAAACCAGCCTTCTCGGCTATTACTTTTGCCGGGCAGGCGATCGTGTCAATGGTTCGGTGACCATCCTGCCAGAGCACAGGTATTAGTTTTGCTTTTTCAGCGTCGTTAACCAGATATCCACCTTCATTCTGCAGCTGCTCAAGAAATGCGTCATAAATGGTGGATTCAACAATGAGATTACCATCCGCAGAACAGCCTGAACCAAAATCGGACATCTTACTGAGCATGGTGTTGTGTGCCGCTTCCTTGATATCAGCAGTCTCATCAATCACCATTGTCGAATTGCCCTGACCTGCTGCATAGGCGGGTTTCCCGGAACTGTGAGCAGACTTGGCCATGGCCGGTCCGCCGGTAGCAATGGTAAGATCGCAGATTGCCATCAATTCCTGAGCAAGCGGGATGGACGGCCTTTCGGCACAGACATAGAGATCTTCCGGCAGTCCTATTTTCTTTAACGCCCTGCGCATAACTGCCACTGTTTCCAGGGTAGTTTTCCTTGCTCTCGGATGAGGAGAAAAAACAACGGCATTCTTCGCCTTCAACGCATATATTCCCATGCCAGGCGGAGTGAGAGCAGGGTTCGTCGTTGGCACAAGGGCGGCTATGACTCCCACCGGTTTAGCGTATTTTGCCAACCCCTTCTCTGGCACTTCCTCCACGATGCCCATACTTTTCTGTCGCAGAGCGTCTCGCAATATCCCCTTGATCTTAAAACGTTTATTTGGTCTCCCGTGCCAATCACCCAAGCCGCTTTCCTCCACACCCATGCGGGCAAGTTGAGTGAACGTTTTTTCATTGGCGGTGGCCCACCCTACTGCTTGAATAGCGCGGTCTACAGCAGCCTGATCAAGTTCTTCGATCTGAGCCTGCGCCAGCCTCGCCCGGTCAAGCAACTCTCTGGCATATTGTTTTTCTTCTTCTGTTATTGGTCGTGCCATCTAATGTCTCCTCAATTTTTAGCCTTTTTATCTTTGCTGATATCTCCTTGCATCTTCCTCGGGAAGATACGATTTTGTTATATGTACAAATTCGTTTGCCAGGTATTGCCTGGCGGAGGCTATTGCCTGGCGTGCATATTCCTCAAAACCAAGTTTATCCAACAATCTTCTATTAGGTATTTCAAGAGAGTATGGAACGTTTGGAAGGCGACGGAGTACCTCTCCGATATTGAGTTCACCGCGACCGGGAAATCTTCGATCAGAACGGGCGGTAGAGATAGTTCCTTCGGTGAGACTCGGAGTAGCTTGGGAAGCGTCACAAAGATGCACGAAGCGGAACCACTCCGGTGGAAGTTTTTCAATATCCTCCAAACTTGAACCTGAACGGTCAAAATGAAGCATATCAACAAGAATACCGCCATTGCTCTTATCTGCTGATTTTACAATTGTTGCTGCCGAACGAAGATCTGGAGTTTGCGTCCAGGAAACAAATTCAAGGACAGCATAAAGACCATATGAATTGGCAAGTTCACAGAGCCTGGCATAGCGATCGATTGCTCTCTGACGATCAGGATCGGGAATTTGAACAATCACTGCGCTTGCACCAATGTCGGCAGCTGCAGCAAGAAATGATACATAGGATTCAGGCTCAGTCTCAGGGGGCAGAGCAACGAGTTCGACATCAAGAACACGTAAGCCAAATGATGCAATCAATCCTTTTATGTATTTGCGTAACCGATGGTCAGTAATGAGTGGATAAATCTGGTCGCTCTCGGCGACTTTAGTCATACGCAAACTGACAAAATCGTAGCCTGTTCTTGCAGCAATTCGGATAAACTCATCAAGAGAACAATGCTGAAGAGTTAGATGTGCTAAGGAAAACGTATGAGTCACTGTTTAAATGGCTCCTTATCTGTGAGAAGCTGGCAGACCTGACCTCCTGTTGCGACAAGTCCTGCCCGTCATCATGCCATAAAAGGAATCTTAAAACGGATTCTTTGAAACTGATTTATCATTTATTGAATGATAAATCAAATAATAAATGACATTTTAGTTTTTAGGTGATATTTTTAAGCATATCACCCTATACGCCAAAACACATACAGGGCCGTTTCTATATACAACCAATTGAAATACTTTATGTTCATCCATCTTAACGAGCAAAGACCAGGCTTGAACCTTTCAAAATAATGTGATTCGAAAAGGAGAGTGCACAGTGCAAAATCAAGTGGAAACCCCCCCATTGATCCTGGAAGAAGAGGTCTTAAGGGATGGATTGCAGATAGAATCCCAACTTTTTCATCTCGATCAAAAAGTTGAACTGTTTAACCTGCTGCAGAAAGCCGGATTAAAACGAATCCAGGTCGGCTCATTTGTCCACCCAGGCAGAGTTCCGCAAATGGCCAATACCGATGAACTGATTAAAGCTATTGCTCCACATGCTTCAACCACCACCCTCACCGCGCTGGTCCTCAACGGCAAAGGACTCGATCGTGCCCTTGCCTGCGGGCTCCACCATGTAAGCATGTCGGTATCGGTGAGTGACAGCCACAGCAAAAAAAACGCTAACCGTTCGACAAAAGAGGCCCTTGAGGAAATGCAGGATCTTATAAAACATGCATTGGACCAGGGGCTCAAAGTACGGGCTGGCCTGCAAAGCGCTTTCGGCTGTGTTTATGAAGGTGCAATCTCCGAGAATTCTGTTCTCAAGGCAGCGGAAATTATGGCCTCAACAGGAGCCAGTGAGGTAAATCTTGCGGACAGCACAGGAATGGCAACTCCACGGGCAATTCGTTCCATGGTTTCACGAATTACTCAAGAAATTCCTGACATTAACATTTCCCTGCACCTTCATGACACCAGGGGACTTGGCCTGGTAAATATGTTTACAGGATATGAAGCTGGAGTCAGAATATTTGATGTCTGTGCAGGCGGTCTTGGCGGATGCCCATTCATCAAAGGAGCAGCAGGCAATATCCCGAGCGAAGACGCCATTCATATGTTCGAAGCAATGGGAATAAACACCGGTGTGGATTTGGATATGATGTTAGAAAGCGTAGATTTTCTTGAAAAAACACTCAACCGTATTCTGCCTGGAAAAATGAAACGAGTATATGATCACCAAAATGCATGTACGAAGAAGTAACACCATGAGGAAATTACAGTAAAATGAGTTTTACTTACCAAAGAAAACACTCTCACCGTCCAGATTGACAAACCGATATCACTCATTTTCACGAATTTTGTTAACAAAGCTACAGGTGCAAGATAGGCTGCGACTTCTAACAACAAGAATTGGCAGGAGGCTTGTTGGGACTGGGTATTGGAGCACTGACGACGACAGTTGCTTTGCCTATTGCCATCACTATCAAAGTTAGTATTGGAGTCGGAACGGTTTTACGAATGTCAGAGGCTCATTTCGGTTTAACTGATAGCCTTGTTTATTGTTGCCATTCTTGTTTCTACCGCTATTAAAAATTATGTAGAAACCTCTGGATACACATACTGCAACGATGCGAGCAGCTCCAGTGTGATCGCCAGCACTCTTGTCTACACAAAAGATTGGAAGATCTGTGAAAAGCTCGCTACAGAAAAACAGGAAAAACTTGGGTTATCCCCCAGAAAGTAGCAGCCAAACAAAATTATCTCCTGCTGCATTTTTCTTTTCATCGATACAGTTGTCTGAAATAGAGGTTTAATGGATAGCCTGTTAGTAGCTTTAACGAAAGGACAACAGGGAATTGGACCAAGGCCGGCAGGAAATATACTTCTCTTATTTCTGGCAGGCAGAAACAGCGCCGATCTCTGCCTGCTGCGATCTCTTTATGTCTAAAGGGATGCACCATCAAATACTTCATAAGGAAGATTGATTGAATCCACACCATCCAGACAACCAATATTAACACGGTAATGCCCCACTTTGCGCAATGTCTGGTGGAATGTATAAATACCGCATTTCTTGCAAAAATGATGCTTTGCGATACCGCTGCCAAATTCATAGGTGGAGAGTGAGTCTTCAGCGGCCGAAATTCGTATTTCGGACGATGCCAGTAAAAATGATGACATCATCGCACCTTTACGGCGGCAGATTGAGCAATTGCATTTAACACCAGACTCAATAGCCGGACCTTCAAATTCAAACTTGATTGCTCCACAATGACAACTTCCTTTATATATCATGTTCAATCTCCTAATAGTCTTTCACATTAAAAACAGCCACCAGCCAGCCCTTATGCATCGTACAACATCTATCCCTCAATCGTAGAGCCATATATACCTAAATTCAGGGCTATGAGCCACTTGCAAAAGTGCCTTTTTGCCCAAATTCCGCGTTATGCTCAAAATTTTATCCTCGGAATATCAACTATATGCCTACAGTAAGATTTTTTTACATGTCTTGCTTTTGAACAAAAAGCCTACTTTTGAAAGAGGCACGTATGTCTTCACTTCGATGATTCCAGCTCAGGCTCATACACAGTTACCATGTTTCTACCGGAATTCTTTGCAGTATACAGAGCCTGATCGGCATTGGCGATACTCTCCGACAATACCATTTCGTGTGACTTTTCCCTCATTATTCCACGGTAATCGGTCACCCCAAAACTGGCAGTTACTGATATAGTTCGTCCCAGGGTATCAATGACTGTTGTTTCTATTTGCCTTCTTACCCTTTCCGCAATGCCAGCTGCTTCTTCCAGAGATGTTTCAGGAAGCAAAACAATAAATTCCTCACCTCCATATCGCGCGGCTATGTCAGTTCTGCGGAGCTCTTTTTTCGTAATTTCAGCTATTTTCTTTATTACCTCATCTCCCGCGGGATGTCCAAACGTATCATTTACGCGTTTGAAAAAATCAATGTCATACAGCATTAAAGACATTGGGCGTAGGTATCTAAAAATTTTACTTATTTCAATATCTGCAAGTTTGTAAAAATGCCTCCTGTTGAAAAGCCCGGTAAGTGAATCCGTGGTAGCCTGAAACCTCAAGGCTTTTTCGCTCTTGCGGAGGGCTTCCTCTGTCTGCTTCCGTATTCCGATCTCTTTGAGCAGTTCTTCGTTGGTCCGGCTTAATTCCGTTTCCTTTTTCACCAATTCTTTCAGGGTTTCATCAAATTGTATCACCATAGCATTGAACGACTTGGAAAACTCCCCCATAAATTCTATCCGTTGGGTAAAATCTCCAGAGGCAACCATTTTCGTCTGCCATGTCAAATGTCTCAGATTCGCCTGAAGGGTTTTGAGTGTTCCGGCAACAAACCCTTTGTACGGTATCTTTTTTGAGAGATCGCCGTTTGATGCTGCAAACAAGAACTCTCGTAGAGAAAGGAGGTTTTTACATAGAATTTGCACGGACTCAATAGACGCAAAGTGAGCAGGAATCTCTGGAGGATGACTCAGCATCATGATATCCTGCAAGAGTTTCGATAGCTCATCTAGGAGGTGACGCTCTTTCTCGGATAACATATTCTAACTCATTTATAGGATAAGGAGAGTCATTTCACTGAATGGCTTTAGCCGTAAATCGACATGTTCGATCCCCAGTGCACCAACAGTCAACTTCCTTAACCTTAAAGGGAGTTCCTGTAAAACTTGCAAGCATCCCGGAAATAAACCCCTCATCATAGGTACAAATTTCATAGCCCACATCAGGCAATCCTGAACAATCAAGATCCTCGGAAACTGTCAGCACGAATTCTCCTTTCTCGATATCTGCTTCCTCGACTCGCAGAATACCGATACCCATTTCGCGGAACGTTTCCTGCAAGGATTTTATAAATTCATTGAAATCATGTATGTTCTTAAAATAATTCTTACAAAATTCAGAACCTGCCAGTTCACCCGCATCATAAAAAATCTGATCCGTGTCTTCTGTTCCATAACGTCGTTCAATAATATCTCTAAATGTGTATTGAAGAAGACGATATACTTCAAGACGTGTGTTAGAGCCGAGGTTGGGTCGCCCGTTTTCGATATCTCCCAAAAGATCCCATGAAAATTTATACTTTCTATCCGACATATTCACCCTCCCTGCAAAAGAAAATATGGCTCATGGTTAAACAAATGATCATATCTCTCAGTTCCTAACAACATGTAAAAAAATCTTTGCCGCTATCGTTCACTCCTCTTTCACTTGGATGTAAAAAAAGAGTTGTCTTAAGTATAGCACGGAATGGAATCGGTGAGACATATTAAATGTATTTGCTGTCCCAAGATGACCAGGAAAGTACACCCTTCGTCCGCCAGTTGAACATTAATAAGCATTAAATTATGTGCGTCAGAACAAAATTAAGTAAATCACCTTTTTTATAATTTCAAATTCCATTCATTTCTTTTCTAATGCAGGCAGTACCACAGTACCACGGGGATTTCCAGATTGTACTGATAAGGAAACCGAAAAGACATAGCGGTTTCCTTATCAGTGCGACATTCTTGAAGGAAATGGGTTGTTGCAGAATTATATAAAGAGCGCTGAAAGATCGAACAGCTTTTTTTTAAATTGTCTAGGAGTGTGTCGGAGAATTGCTATTTTTTCTCAGATCAAGGCATTTTCAGGAAATCAAGCACAGCCATATGGCTGATATCGGAGTCTGCGCTTACCTGCGAGCATTGATTTTCGGAAAATAACGCCGAGATGGGGAAAAAGAGCTTTCTCCGACAGGCTCCTAGCGAGCGTTTAGTAAC
>JBNKDO010000044.1:0-3983 GCA_050288305.1 Desulfocapsaceae bacterium
GGAAGCAAACCCAACTCAATAGCACAGCCGCAATGATGAACTGCGGATGCCTGATGGCAAAGAAGTCAATTTAATATGCAATTTTCGGAAGATGATCAGGATAATCAGAAAACTTTGGTCAAAATAATGGGAAAATCAACACCTGGGGCCGAAGACCCGCAGTTTCTTATTCCAGAAATCCTTGTCTCTCTGGCGCAGGCTGACCTCTACCTGCAGGACGCCCTGGCCCGGGCCGCCGGGCTGGGCGCTGCCGTAGAGCAGGAGTTCGCCGCCCTTTTTAAACGGTGCGATCTCGCCGGCGGCCGCCAGGCTGGAGGCGCCGGGATCGCCCGAATAACGGTCGGCTTCCTCGATGGGCGGAAAGGGCAGGGCGGTGAGGCTGCCCGCCGGATCAAAGCTGTAGCCCGCCTCATTTCATTGCAAAGATTATCTTAAGGATCAGGTATGGCAATTCTGGAATTTGTCTACAAAGGACATGATATCATCTTCAAGTCTTTTAAAGGCTTGGAGTGTTCTTAGCGGTGAATAGTCGCAAATGAATTCGGCAACATAATGCCGGCATTGGCTGAGATTTAGCTTTTTGAGACGACGCCTGGAGCGCCCACTTGCAGTCTTAATTGCCCGAAATAACATCTTCTTAGGATCAGGGTGTTGATCAACTAAATTTAGTTGCGGCAAACCAAGATCCATCGTACCATTTGGATTTCCAGATGCTTTTCGTATTGCGTCTTCATTAAACAGTAACCAGGCTTCAGTCATCCTGACTGGGACAACACAAACAAAAGGGACATAATGAATCTCATCTTTTAAATCGGCTGTGGCCTGAGCAATTTCCGCATATCGTCTGTCTATATTCTCCCGTTCCGCATCACGATGTATAAAAAGAACATCACAAGGATACAGCTCTAAGCTTTTAATTACACGATTTTTTAGTGATAATGATGGGGGTGCAAAAAGGCGTGGATCAAACCACTGGCTCCCCAATATCCCTTGATAATATTGTCTGCAAATCCAATCAATTACTGGTAAAAGTGATCTATCTGAAGATCCATCAGTAACCAGCGTATACCGTAAAGGCATTAGCATCCCTCCAACGGTAACGGCAATGGCAATTGAAGATCCTTCCGTTCGCGTACTTTGCATACACGCTTCGTTCTGGGCTTCAATTCATTATTATCCAATACTGAGATTTCAGGTGATAAGGCATTTGGATTCAAATAGGCTAAAAGCTTGCCCTTAGCAACCACGGGAGGTTTTTCGGGCGATTCCTCGCGCCATGTTTTCGGTAAGCATGAGAATCTTACTTTTGTCCCTCTTTTGCCATCAACAATAGTTTCGATGTTATCAGCCACCAGTAAAGAATCTTCCGGTACTTCTCCAACAACTGCAGGCGAATGTGTATTCACGATAACCTGACGTAGCGGGTTGCCTGCCTCTATGCGCTCTTCTGTATCTGTAGCTATGTCATGCAGCAATCTAATCATTGCAGGAATACGCTCAGGGTGGATCCCGTTTTCAGGTTCTTCCAAACAAATTACCCCCTCGCTTCGGCTGTCCAATTCAATTACCGCGAGCGCTAAAAAACGAAGCGTACCGTCTGATAATGCTCGAGCCGGTAGTTCAGTGCCATTTGCTTCTTTCAAGACTAAAGTGAATAACTCACGTTTTTCATCACGATCTACTCGCAAAGAATTTACATGACCAATGAGCTCGCCTAAACGATTCGAGATTTGGCAATAAACGGACGCTACATCTGGTGCAATACCATCTTTGGAAGCATTTCTTGCCATATGATAGAGAGTAGCTGATAGATGTTTGCCATCAGAACTGATCTGGGTGGGGCTGTTAAAATCACTGGGGCTTCTAAGTGACGAAGGTTCAAGCTGCAAAAGTCTCCAGGATGCCATCTCACGTCGTGCGCAGAGAACTGTGGGACTCTCGCTGGCACTACCTGATGATAATACGGTACGAGGTAGAGACTCCGCAGCGTGAAGAGATGGCCTGCCTTGGTTTCCATCTTGGTGAAGTTTTATAAGGGTCTGATCGCCACTATCAATAGTAGAGATGAAAGGACTACGGCTGGCTCCAACGACTGCTGTTTCCCGCCACTCCTTACTATGCTTAAAACGCAGATGTTTTGGCGCCTCTCCTTTCTGGATATATACAAGACCTTCATGCACAATTTCTAGGTCAGCGCCAAAAAAAGAAGATTTATGTGATTCGGGCTCTCTATATTTTAATTCAAGTATATATTGAAGGATCGAAATTTTTGCAGCCCCCTCCTTGCCTAAATCATCAATAGCCTTTGGCGGAACTATCATCTCTGCTTCAAACCGCATGTGATTAGCGTGCTGCCCGCCAATTCGGTTGAACAATCCACGAACATCTGGTGATCTCTCACCCTCTGCGCGAACTTGAGACGCTGCATCAAGCAATGTCGTGTCTGCAAGAGCCGAAAGAAAGCGAATAGCATCGAAAAGGTTGGATTTGCCAACACCATTTGCTCCGGCAATGCAAGTAAATGCTCCAAAACGAACATCGACATCAACTAAATTCTTAAAACCGTTTACTTTCAGGCGAATAAGCATGCCTGAGGCCTCCTCCCAAGTAGTTTGTAATTTGAGCTTACATGCCGCTATCTAATGATTACCTAATTTTACGCCTATATTGCATCAGCCGTTTATACCCCAAAATACTAACTAATCCGAGATATGTATGAGTTAGGCTTTTTGAGTTTAGAATGCTGGTAAGATTTTGGCGGACCGATTCGCAAACTTCCTCCTTTTGAGCTTGTGGAATGCTCCCTTTGTAAGTTGTAAAAACATTCCGCAGCTGGGAAAGACTCAGGCTGGTGCATGCATTCCATCTTTTGCAGATTTAAATGAACTTTGATCTGCGCTCCATAAACTGAATCTGTCCATACAAATATCATATCTACCTCAATTTTCATATTGATAATAAATGCAAGTTCAAGACAAGTTTATTGATAATATGCAAAATAACATTAGATGGGCATCTATTACCATCAAAAGGCCTCTTTCCAACTTCATCCATATACACCTATCAGCTGAACTCCAATGCACTATATATAATATTATCAGGTACATCGTAATATCTATTTGGATAGCCAATTCGCACCAACAAATCCAAAAAGGGGCTATCTCTGGCAAAGCATTCGCATATTAACATTCTGAAAAGGAGTGCGAGCGTTCTGAATGAGTGGAGGGTCAGGAATCCCTGAGAACGAATAGTGTTGGAGGGAGCGGGTCTCTTTGGGGCTGATCTCACGGCTGCGAATCTCAGGAAAGCGATTTTCATCCAGGCGAGTTCAGAAGGGGGATCTCTGTGGGGCGAAGCTCAAAGAGCGGATCTCGGCAAGGCGAGTTCAAATAAAGCTAATTTCAGTCGGTGCGATCTATTCAGATGTCGCCAGGCTAGAGGTGCAGGTATCGCCCGGGTAGCGTCGACCCCCTCACTTTTTGTTTGAGGATCGGGCTTCCAAAATAATAAAGGGCGACAGTGAACTGCCGCCCTTTGGCATAGCTGGCGCTTTTTACCATTTTGGTTGGTAGCAAAAACTTTTTATTCTACCCAGATATTGCAAAAGCCGAAGAGTTGGCAACGGCGGAGATCATCGAAGGACTTTGGTTGGGCTTTTCGGGTTGTTCGGGCGCGGTCGATTCAGTTACAGCTTTCGCAGGAATTTTGCTGTTGCTATTGGAGCATCCGCATAAAAACATCGCAACGATGGATATGACGATGTGGACTGCTTTGTAGCAAAGGTGACGTCCATTTGCGATCGTCATTTAAGACCGTATTCGCGTCTCAGTTTCTCGGTTTCCTGTTCAGCAGCTTGGATCTGGTCGGAAGTCATTTTGGATTTGAGCGCGTTATAGTCCTGGATTATATCCGCATCTTTTGTGGCGATCGCTATCTTATAGTGGGCCAAAGCCATAACGTTGCTTTGCGGAACTGCGGCACCA
>JBNKDO010000045.1:0-3422 GCA_050288305.1 Desulfocapsaceae bacterium
CCCGGGTCCCAACTTTCGGTGAACCTCTATTGCACATCCGATTACACGATTCGAAAGTTCACTAAATTCCATTCTTCATGCCCTTCATGCCCTTCATGCTCTTCATGGTGGGCTCTTGTCCGGAATCTCAGATGCGAACGCCGAGCTGTGGGGCGGCATGGCCCTCGCCGTCCCTCACCCGCTATTTGTTGGGCCTTTTCAGGTCACCTCACTCGCGGAACCTGAAGGCCTTATTATGGCCCCAGCGATAGCTCCCCCGACCACAGTCTCAACAAGGCTACCACCAAACCAGACGAATGCAAGATAGAGAGGGACCGGCATGACGCAGTATGTCCCGAACCCCATTGGAAAGCCTGTAGCGATGCCGAACAGAAGTCCGTATTTCAGTCCCGCGGCTATTGATTTGGGCTTGACCACAGCTTTATATAACCCTACGAATGCTGCGGCGCCGACGGCACCGACGACATACATCAGACCCATCTTCATCTCGCCCATAGGGCGCCACAGGGAGGCGGTCGCCTCATATGCAGACCGGAGCATCAATCCATGAATTAGGAAGTCTAGCACAGACCAAGACATGAATACTGCGACGAAAGCAAGTACGACTCTCTTCACCATCGTGTCTCCTTTCTTCTGTCCAACGCTGGCATCAGCGGGCGCACGATTTTTACGCTCCACTGAATGCCGATGTTAGCGACGGATGAATTTTATATTGCAATATCGACTAACTTTGGATCGATACTGCAAATAAGAATTTCCATAGGTTTGCATTAAAAAACTCTCTTCCTGTAAAATTTGAATATGTAGTGATATTGCTATAGTCACGAATAGCACCAAGAATACAAAACGACCCTGCATTAAGAAGGTACCAGCCAATAATAAGTCAAGACTCACATAAATTGCATTTCGCGAATATTTAAAAATTCCATTTGTAATCAATTGCCCTGGTTTTTCTCTGTCAATCCCAATTCTCCAGGAATTGTGAAAAGAATATAGGGCTATTGCATAAATGGTCAAGCCAAAGACTAAAACAATGATCCCGACTATTTTGAAACCTGTATGCTGTATTGTTAGTGCATTTAAAATTGATAATGGAATATGATAGTTTAAAGACAATGAATATGAAATTGATTCGAAAATCCAAATAAAAAAGCAGATGATAAAGAAGATTCCATTCACGAATTGGGTTTTAGTCATTTGGGAATCAAGGACAAATACTTGTATCTTTTTTGATTTCAAAACAATTAGACGACCAATCCCCATAACAGCTAAGAGGCTAATAGTAGCAAGTTGTATTGTGTTTTGAATCTCAAGAATCATTTCGAATTAAGATAATATTATGCTACAGTTTTAATTGCTAACGGCGCGGCTCACAGGCCGCGCGGTCCTTTGTGAAGCCGCTGGTTAAATGAGACCTTAATTTACTTTAATCAATCTACCATTTTCAAATATAAAAGTTACCTGACCCATTGATATTTGATTGTCCTCTTCAACAATAAATGCCTTTGGATTAGCTTGGCGTAAAAGGTGTAGGAGGTCTTTTTGTGAATAGTTTTTAGCTCCTTTAACTATGAGATTTCCCAATATCTCATTTGCCTTTACCTGATCTTCAAGAGAGACCTGCTGATATGTATATGAAACGCCCTGATCAAGTATAACGTAAAGAAAAAAGGTCGTGCTGCCAATAAGAAGAGAAAGTGTTACGAAAAAGGATATTTTCCACTTATTCATTTCACAATATGCCTATACATTTAACGTTGGGATATGCTGCAACGTTGAGCTGACCTGCCGGAGCGGAGCGGCAGCGTAGCTCCGGTCAGTGTCCAGCGTCATGTTGGGCTTTGGATTCATTTCTTCCTTGTTGGTGTAATGGAAGCGGCCTAATTTTGCTTAAAGCGTCTGACTCTGTTTGCTTTGCAAAATAAAGATCCCATCTCAACTGAATATTCATCCAAAAATCAGCAGAAACCCCAAAAACCTTAGAGAGCCTTAAAGCTGTGCTTGGGGTAATGCCACGTTTACCATTGATTATTTCATTTACCCGTTGGTAAGGGACGTTTATCGAATTGGCCAACTCTCTCTGGGTAATGCCCATTGGCTTCAGAAACTCCTCCAAGAGCATTTCACCAGGATGGGTGGGCGTTCTATGTGTTGGTATGCGAATCATCGTGACACCTTATATAAATTTTATGTTAATGATAATCTACAATTTCAACATTTTTTGGGCCATTGTCGTCCCAAATAAAACAAATTCGATACTGATCGTTTATGCGCATACTATGTTGCCCTCTTCTATCCGATGTTAGAGCTTCTAATCTATTTCCTGGGGGGATTCTCAACTCATCAAGAGATACAACCGAATCAAGTTGATCTAATTTCCGAAATGCAATGCGCCAAAGATTTTCAGGACAAATTTTCCTCGCAGCCTTACTCGACTTACCATTAAAAACATCCTCCGTGCCTTTATTATTAAACGATTGTATCATGAATATACAGTAGCACGGATATCATGCTATTTCAAGTCTCGCTTGGCAATTATTTAGAGGCCCAACGTCCGGTTTCAGCGGGCGCATGGTCCTCGCGCTCTGCTGAAAACCTTGGTTGTGTGCCGGGCACGGCACACGTCCTTAAAAGTGAGCCAAGCATATCAGATGGTTACGGTGCTTGGCAAGTCTTAGACCCAGCCAGATGGAGGCGAAGGGTGTAGCGGTATGACAACGGATTATACGGTAACGGTGCTCCGGAAGGCAGTCGCCCTGCTGCGGCAGGGTACCGCAAAGGTACGGGGTGACGACACAGAAACCGGGTCAGGCGGGCATTGTGGGACGAGCCTGCAACACAAGGCAAAGTCCTCTATCCATTACAGGCAATGTCCGTATACCCGGCGCCCGCGTACCGAAAGACGTGTGTTTACCCCGGGAGGTCTCACATGTGCCCTTTGAGAAGTCGCGTGCGACCGAATTTTGGCTGAGGGCAGGGCAACCTGCTCTGACCGCATGGGAGAAGTCAGCAGAGGGCATAGTAGCCGGGGCCAACGAGATGGCGAGAGCTACCTGCGGGTCAATCGCTACAAGTGACTCACCCCGATGAAGGCCTGAACGGTGCCCGGCCCGAATGGGACGGGTAAATGAAATTGGCAAGTAGGAGGTGCGCACTTATGAGCATACGGCCACGGCAAGTGGAAATGTTCGTAGCGTCGCAGACAGCTGAACGCCTGGGAGCCAGCGACCGGCTACTGGAAATGATCCTGGAGCGCCGGAACATGTTCAGGGCATTGAACCAGGTCCGGGCCAACAAGGGAGCCCCCGGCATCGACAAGATGAGCGTCGGGAAAATAGGGGGGTATCTCCGGCGGCACTGGCCCAAGATCAGGCAGGACTTGCTCAGTGGTCAATACAAACCCTTGCCCGTAAGAAGGAAAC
>JBNKDO010000046.1:0-3055 GCA_050288305.1 Desulfocapsaceae bacterium
CGGGCGAGCGACTCTTTGGTCCATTATCGTCTTCTTTCTTGTCGCTATCATCTGGGCTCTGGTAGGCGAGATCGATATCGTAGCTACTGCTCAGGGTAAGATTATTCCCAGCGACCGGGTAAAAGTCATTCAGCCGCTGGAGATCGGTGTAGTACGAAAGATCTATGTGCAGGAAGGTCAGCGGGTCGAGGCTGGTACTCCATTGATTGATCTTGATCCCACCGCCACCCGCGCCGACCTTGGTCGGTTGGAGATGGAGCTGACCGCCGCCTATCTTGATAAGCATCGGCTGGAGCGGTTGGAACAACTGAGCGAAGCGGGGCAGGTTGCGACAGAACCACAATTGCATCCCTCGGTAGAGTTGGCGCAGCGGGCTGGTGCAAAAGCGGTGCAACTGCAACAACAGATGTTGCGGAGCGAATGGGCTGAACACAGGGCGCGTGCTGCTGCACAGGATAACACCATCGAAAGTCGTCGTGCCGATCTTGCAGCTACTCGCAACCAAGTTAAACAGCTCGAAGGCACTCTGCCACTTATTACCCGCCGGGCCAAGGCACTTAAAATGATGGTGGATAAAAAACTCGGTCCGGAACAGAACTGGCTCGAACTGGAAGAGGAGCGTGTTCAGCAACAGCAGGAGCTGGCGGCGCTGCAAGATCGTATCCTACAGGTGCAAGCATCTATTCGTGAGGCAGAAGAGCAGCGCCGGGCTCTGCAATCTGAATTCCGTCGGCAGCAATTAACCAATCTCGCTGAAACGGAACGCCGTATCGACCAGCTGCAGCAAGAACGCATCAAGGCAGCGCAACGCACCGAGCAACAGCATATCACAGCCCCGGTAGCTGGCGTGGTGCTGCAGCTAGTTGTACACACCATAGGTGGTGTCGTAACGCCGGCGCAAGAGCTGATGAAGATTGTGCCTGAAAGCCAATCTCTGGAAGTGGAGGCATGGATACGCAATAAAGATATCGGTTTTGTAGAAGAGGGGCAGGCGGCTGAAGTCAAGATCGAGACCTTCCCCTTCACCCGTTATGGCACTATCAACGCGGAAGTGATCGATGTTTCCAACGACGCGGTCAGCGACGAAAACAAAGGTCTGGTATATGCGGGTAGAGTACTGTTGCAGAAATCGGTCATCCAGGTAGAAGAAAAACTTGTGAATTTAACGCCTGGAATGGCGGTAACCGTGGAGGTGAAGACCGGCAAGCGGCGATTGATTGAGTTCTTGCTTAGTCCGCTATTGCGTTACAAGAAGGAGAGTTTAGGTGAGAGGTGAAGCATAAAATATACGTATACAAATTAGAAAGATTAATGCTGGTGTTAAGTGTTACTCCACAGTGATTATCTGTTAGATCTTGAAATAGTATGTATTAGAAAGGGATGCACATGAAAAGAAAACAGATCAAATTCGAAGTGAACAAAATGATGGCTGAGAGGTGCGGTAAAACTGAAATTTTCCGCCACCTGGTTGATCGTGGAGCAAAAGAATCACTGGTCGCACATTACATAGCCTCTTATGTGGATGAGCGACTCAGGGTTCAGCATGAAGGAAAGGTTAATGTTCTGATAGGGCTCATGCTTCTTCAGGCACTCTTTGGGTTTCTTTATGGCTACATAATAGGCTTGGAGAAACATGCACAAAATCCTTGGGTGATGGGCCTCATTGTTGCCTCAATCCCACTACTTTTCGTGTGGGGGTTTTATAAACAATCGGCAACGGCCTATAACCTATATTTTTTATTAACCGTTATTCAGATACCAAAAATGCTAAGAGGTCTTAGTGAAACACCAGTAGAAACAGCGATTGGCATGGTTGTTTCACTCGGAACTCTTTGGTTGGTTCTGTATATACGCTCAAAATTATTCCCGGAGTTTGCCGCATTATCTCCAAAAAAAACGAAAGGCAAATATGTGTTTTCAAGCTGATTAAGTAGGAAAGAGGTGTTGAAAGAAATAAGACCGATATGAACAATCATTATTGTAGTTTGATGCTAATTTGTTTATCGGATGTAGGGACTTGCGGTAATTGAAAAAAGCCGAGTGGTAAGTTGAGACTCATGGAGTTCCTGCCTAAACGCATTAATGCGTTACAGGAGAATGGTTAGGGCAAGAAGTAGTGCGCAACAGACAATTAGATTATCACAATTTTAGTTCTATATGGATTCTTTAAATAATGAATATAGATATGCGCGATTTGTTTTTTGGATTTAGCAAATTTATTCACTTTTTAAACATAGCAATTATGGTTTGGTTGATAATAGTTTCATATACGGATCCCCGTATTATCTCAGAACTTTATAGCTACCTATTCAATGATATTAGTTTTCGGAAAATTCCAGAATTAATTGGTATGCGTTCGGATGCTGAAATAGCGTATTTTTTGCTAAGTAATTATGTTATTTCCGTATTACATCTAAATCTAGTTTTCATGTATGCAACCAAGGAAAATCTTCGGGAGGAATGGTTGAATAAAAAAGAACCTCTTTCTGAGATATTAAATAAGAACTTGTGGGCTCGATTTTGGCCGCATTATTCAATAAGAGTTTTTCGATGGCATAATCATCATTATGAAAATGAACTAGGAAAGGCCATCTCAATGTTGCTTCGGGACGAAACATACATAGATTTGCCTGGTGTTATTTTAGTGATCGTAATTTTATATCCTTTATTGTATTCAAGTTTATCTTCGAGTGATTTTTTATCAATTTTTGGATGGCAACTCATAACACCAATCTTTATATTGGTTTTTTGGAATCAGGTGCTGAGTATGTCTGTTTTGTATTGGTCTTTGATAAAGGGAATTAAGGAGAAGTAGAAAATGTCTAAAATACCGTTTTTAATTACTAAGCAGGGAATAATTGTATCTGATGGTAGCAGAGTCGTTAGTGATACGGTTGATTGGGCATCGTATCAGTATATAAAAGCAACAAACGATATGGGTGAGATAGTATTTATTGCAGCGGAAAAAGGATTAACGGCAAAAGATGCATACGATATGTATAAGGCTCCAGATTTTAAAGAGAAAGCAAAAATGGCAGGAAGCATAACGGCAGGT
>JBNKDO010000047.1:0-126698 GCA_050288305.1 Desulfocapsaceae bacterium
ACCGCAATCGGCCTGTAACGATGACTCTGCGGAAAAATCTCTTGACCCGGAGGGTGACTTTTTTGACCCGAGCTGAAAAACAGTCTGTTTTTTAATAGCTATCTCACTTTCTTTGTAATTAAAGCTTGTTAAAGGTCGGGTTAAAAAAGTCATGAGAAATCCGGGCTAGCTAATTTTAATATTGCAGGTTTTCGACACGGTGGGCAAGTGGCTTACCGAGGATGCGGCGAATCGTCTTTTCGACCACCTCTACATCGTTGTCAAAACTGCCGTGTGCAGCATGAATCTGTGAAATCTTTTCGGTAATGGAATTTCCCTCCCATCTCGCTGAGGTGCAAACCTGCTCTCTGTCTAAAACCTCTAACTTGCCATCGCCCCAAAATTCCAGCCATTTCTCTACATCTTTCGTCAGGCGTGAATTCCAGGTATTGTCGGTCAATGATGTTTTATCAAAACTTTTTTCCATGCCTAAGAGTGGTGTCTTATGGGCTCCTTCCAAAGCCCTACTGACCAGATAGAGCAGCGATTTCTGATACGGCCCGACAGTATCACCCCGTTCAATCTTCTCGCTTAAAATGTGCATGGTCAACTTATCCTTAGAGAGCGTACCGTTTTCATGCGCCCTGATATAACGGCTATTGGCAAATTCAACACTACAGGCCGGTGCATAAAGAGTACAGCTAGCAATAGCAAGGTTATTCCTGGTGCAATCATCAAGAAAATGTCCAAGGATTATAGAACCTGCCGAGTGACCTATAATATGAATTTCCAGATCTGGAATGTCAGCTTTCAATCTTACCAGTGATTTCAGTAAAAGATATGTGCCCCTGTCACTGTCTGCCTTGAGCGCCGATTCGGCTGCATTCTGTTTCATTTGGGACCATATCGCTTTCACTCCCAGCTTCTCGCAGGCAACTTCAAGGGTACGGTCCAGTACCTCTGAAGCACGATCTTTAGCCTTATCCAACAACTCTTCAAAGCCCCTGTTGGTTGGAAACAAACGGTTCACGGAATCTTCCATAATGGCGGCTATCGTCTCCCCCACGCCCGTTTGCCATGTGAGAAACAGCGGATATACCCCGTTTGCCTTAAAATAAGGAGCCATCGTTTTAATACGATTTATTGATGCATTTTCGCTGTTAAGGCCGCCATGAGCATAAACAACAAGATGTTTGGGGCCATCTGGCTGGTCGATGAACCATTTTCCGGCACGCCGTAAAACGATGTCATCAACGGTATCGGATGCGCCATCGTTGGCCAGTAGTCGATTTATCACCTTACCGTCATTCCCCATAACCACTGTATGCCTATATGCCTGCTCGTCATCCCATGGCTTTACTTCATTATCCATGTATGTATGATCAACGGATTTCTTAAAAAGCGAGAGCCTGGAAAGACTTGCGCTGCGAAATATTTCTTCCTGCTCAAAGCCGGTGGAAACATAATGCGTTTTTACCCGTGTTTCCGTTGGTGCTCCCATCACACAGGCCCAGGCATCGCGACCGTTTTCCAGCCAATCCTCATAACCAAGTATGGCAAATCCGAGATTTCCCCAGGATTCTCCCCAGGAGTTCTGTAAAATAAAGCCATGCCGATTATATCCAACAAGTGCGAATGCATGTCCTCCCAGAATCTCTGCTGATTCATCCCAAGAAATTCTTGGCAAGGTATCGTGATGCGGAGTATGCGCCGTATCTCTGGGGAGTCGCTGCCAGCCCTCATGAACCTGCGCTGAAACATAGATAGCACCCACCTCCATTATCGCCGCGCGCATGTCGGTAATAGAATCCTTGTTTATCCTGTAGTAAACTCCGAGCGGGCGAGTTGCTGCATCTTCCTCCCATCCGGGTTTGGGCTTAATATATATCACTCTGCCGTTTTCATCCCTGTAAGGCCACAGATCCAACCGGCAGGCACCATGCTTATACCATGCTTTTACAGCACCCCGACAGCTCGATCCTTCATAATCTTCTCCAGGCCACTCATCGTAAAATCGAGCAAGATGATAAAGCATACGATAGCTGACCTGAGGGGAAAGATCATCCTCGGTTACCCTCTTGGTTCTTGCATTCTGCAAAACAACATGACACCATTGCAGATAGTTGATGGTACACGCAAGACCAAAGCCGGTACATGCGCCTTCCGAGCCCTGGTCGAGGACAAGGCTGCGATATAGAGGATAGTATTCGCTGATGTATTCAGCTGGAGGAAATTCCGACAAAAGTGCTTTCAACGGCGGTAGATATGTGCGATCTCGTAGATCAATACGGTCAGGACGAGCATCAAGTCTGGGTGTGGAATTTTTATTGCTCATGATACGACCTCCCAAGATATTTTGAAGATAAGATTATATCCGACCAGGAAACAGTCGAACGAAAACGAGAAGGACCAGGCGACTGAATGCCTGGTGAAAAAGTTTCAGCCATGAGAAAAAGGCTCGTAAAAACACTACACTTCTGAAGATAAAACTTTCATCTTTTCCTAATATTCTAAAGAGTTAGGTGACACCGAAAAAACAAAAAGCCAAACTACCTTTTCTCAAGGCAGCTCGGCTATCTTTTAAGACCCGTGGCTTTCCGTCCCTACCTTCTGGCAGGTTTGGCTTTCTCTTGAACCGACATTAAATGAACAAGGAATTACTAACATTTTATACGAAAACCTAACAAATGGTCAAGGGCCCATCCGAGATCTTCCGCGAGAACCTGGAAGGATGATTATCCTGATCTGCAATTGGCTATTGAATCACTACAGATTAATGTTATAGTTTAATACTATGCGCAACATGGCGCTGATACAGATACTAATCCATCACGACAATACTATTTCAGGCAAAGTTGAGGTTAAGAATGTCAATCGTTACCATTTCAAGAGGTTCGTATAGCAAAGGAAAAGAAGTTGCCGAAAAACTAGCGGAAACACTTAATTATGAATGTATATCTCGGGAAATCATTCTTGAGGCCTCGGAGCATTTCAATATCCCTGAGCTGAAATTAATTCGCGCAATTCACGATGCACCGACAGTACTGGATCGATTCACTTCCGGGAAAGAGCGATTTATCACCTTTTTTCGTGCCACCCTGCTCACCCACCTGCAACGAGACAATGTTGTTTTTCATGGCCTTGCCGGACATTTTTTTCTGCGCCAGTTTCCGCATGTCCTCAAGGTGAGAATTGTCGCAAATCTTGAGGATCGAGTTCTAGAAGAAATGAAGCGCGAGAATATTCACGCCGACGAGGCCAGAATGATCTTGGTCAACGATGATGCCGAGCGTAGAAAATGGGGAATGCAGGTCTTTGGTCATGACACCTGGAACGCCATGCTGTATGATATGGTTCTTCATATCGATAACATGAACGTCGATGAAGCTGTCTCAATTATTCTCCATGCCCTTTCACAACCCTGTTTTAAAAGCACCGTGGAAAGTCGCCGTCTTCTTGAAGATCAAGCGCTGGCAGCGAGGGTTGAGGCAGAGCTTATTACTGTATTTCCAAAGGTTATGGTCGACGCTGAAGCGGGAAAGGTCTTTATCAATATTCGTGGTTCAATGAGCGATGATACGAAGACCACTGACAGGGTTCGAAAGCTCGTCGAGCCGATAGAAGGAGTGAAAGCTCTGCATGTCAGCATGGTTCCTTTCGTTGTTGAGGAATAAGGTTGGTACTCACCTGAGGACCACATTCAAATAAATTTTTATGTTAAATAGATATTCCAAAGAAATACAAACTTCCAGCGGCAAGCCCTGGTGGTGGAAGTTGTTTCCCTTTTTGCGATGGATGAGATTCATCGGCTGGGACACTCTGAGGGCAGACGTGTTGGCCGGTCTTACAGGAGCAGTCATTGTTCTGCCACAGGGAGTAGCGTTTGCAATCATCGCCGGCCTACCCCCGCAATACGGGATCTATACCTCCATCATAACACCGATTATTGCTGCTCTCTTCGGCTCTTCCCTGCATCTTATATCCGGCCCGACAACTGCTATTTCAATAATTGTTTTTGCATCGGTAAGTCCGTTGGCTACACCGGGCTCAGAGGAATACATCCAAGTCGTCCTGACGCTTACCTTTCTTGCCGGGGTGTATCAGCTGGCCTTTGGACTTGCCCGGCTTGGCACGCTCGTAAACTTCGTCTCCCATTCCGTTGTGGTGGGATTCACCTCTGGTGCGGCCATTCTCATTGCAACAAGTCAGATGCGGCATGTATTTGGCATTGACCTGCATAACGCCCACTCCTTTGTTGAGGTGTGGTCAGGTCTTATCGCGCAGATACACCATATGAATCTGTATGTCCTGATCGTGGCTCTGATCACGCTGGCAGCAGCAGTACTTTTCAGAATATGGATTCCTCGCTGGCCGGGAATGCTCTTCGCAATGATTATCGGCAGCCTTGTCTGTCTGGCCATAAACGGAGAAGGCCATGGCATTAATCTCGTCGGTCAAATGCCTGCCCGGCTGCCGCCTCTTTCTCTGCCGGATTTTTCTTCCGACACAATTCGGCTGCTGGCACCAAAGGCTCTCGCCGTAGCTCTTCTGGGCCTTATTGAAGCCCTGTCCATAGGTCGCTCGATTGCAGCAAAATCCCATCAGGCCATAGACGGCAACCAGGAATTCATCGGACAGGGGCTTTCCAATATTATCGGTAGCTTTTTTTCCAGTTACGCTGGGTCCGGTTCGTTTACCCGCTCTGGAGTAAACTTTCAGGCAGGGGCAATGACCCCACTTTCTGCGGTTTTTTCGGCAATACTCCTGGCTCTGATTCTACTGCTAGTCGCTCCGCTGACTGCGTATCTTCCCATTGCCGCCATGGGCGGTATCATTCTCTTTGTCGCCTACAAGCTCATTGATATCCACCACATTCGTACAATTATCAAAACAAGCAGGGAAGAAACGGCAGTGCTGTTAACCACCTTCATGGCCACTCTTTTTCTGGAGCTGGAGTTTGCTATTTATGCTGGTGTCCTGCTTTCCCTGGTACTGTACCTCAATCGCACAGCACATCCCCGCATAGTAAACCTGGCAGCAAACAATGAATCAAACGATCCGCCGTTAATAGAAACGGAAACGGAATGCCCCTACCTGAAGATCATACGTATTGATGGTCCGCTGTTCTTCGGCGCAGTGAACCATGTAAAAGAATATCTCTACAATATCGACAAGCAATTAATGCGTAAACGCAACGTTTTAATAGTGGGACATGGAGTCAACTTCATCGATGTTGCCGGTGCGGAACTCCTGGTCGAGGAGGCCAAACGTAGACGCATGCAGCGTGGAGATCTCTATCTTTGCGAATTCCAGCCGCAGGTTAATCTTCTTCTAAAGCGCGGCGGTTATCTTAACGTCATCGGTGCTGATCATATCTTTGCCACGGAGAAGGAAGCTGTTGATGGAATCATTCCCAAGGCAGACAGTATGGTATGCCGGTACTGCAAAAAAGCGGTTTTTGCCGGCTGTAAAATGGATAGGCAACCTACTTGAAATGGGGCACAGACCACTGGAGAACGATGCCTGCTGGGATGTCAGGTCATAAAAAAACTCTCGGCCACAATCCAGATGGAAACCAGCATGCAAAAAGAACTTTAGACGCCAATGAATATCCGGAAGGTAAATATATTAGCTAAAAGCCATATTTGAACAATAGAGGAATTCAATTCCACTATTTCATGAAAAATCTCACTTTACAGACACATGCAATATTAGGACTTGAAAGGAAAAAAACATGAACAAATCACTGTATCAGAAACAGTTTGGTTTCCTGTTTATTGCCGCATGCTTTCTTCATGTATCAATCGCACATGCTTCTGCATCGACTGTAGCAGGCTGTCCAATGCTGCCCGATGATAATATTTGGAACACTCCCATAGACAGTCTTCCTGTGGATTCTCATTCCGGGGATTATATTAATACGATTGGTTCAGACACCACTTTTCATCCTGATTTCGGGGCTCCATACTGGACTGGCAGTGAATGGTCGCCCATCGGAATTCCTTTCAATGTCGTCACTGCAAGCCAACCGAAAAAACAGGTGAATTTCGACTACGACAGCGAAAGCGACCCCGGCCCCTATCCCATTCCTGATAATCCTTTAATAGAAGGTGTTTTACCAGGAGGAGATCCGAATGTTGATGGCGACAGACATATTCTCGTTGTTGATAGCGACAATTGCGTTCTCTATGAAATGTTTTATTCATGGCCAAGAAATGACGGTAACTGGGATGCTGGTTCCGGAGCGGTATTTGATCTTCGCTCTAATGCACTCAGGCCGGATGGCTGGACCTCTGCCGATGCAGCAGGTCTGCCGATACTTCCCGGTCTTGTCCGTTATGATGAAGTTGTGGCAGGCGAAATTACTCATGCCATCCGATTCACAGCGCGTAACAGCCATATCAGAAAAGAGTATATCTGGCCAGCCCGACACCAGGCCAATACCAGCACAAGTCTTCTTCTGCCGCCAATGGGCCAGCGCTTCAGATTAAAGGCAAGTTTTGATATATCAGGATTTTCCGAACACACTCAAGTCATTCTCAGGGCTATGAAAAAATACGGGATTATTCTGGCCGACAACGGTTCAGACTGGTATATTAGCGGTTCTGGCGATGATCGCTGGGACAATGATGTTCTGGTCAGCGAATTCAGGCAATTGCATGGCCATGATTTTGAAGCAGTTGACGTCTCTTCTCTGATGGATTCCCCGGATTCCGGCAAGATCAAGGGCAATGTTGACCCCAGTCTCCCGGATCAAAGCCCGATCTGGAACCTTCTCCTCCTCCTGGAGTGATTCTCCTTAAAGGAGCGACTCTAGAGGTTCAGCATCTGCAGATGAAATAATTGTGTGTATCTCAACGGTGGAAATCTTCGTATTCTGAAAGAATATATCGTTTCATGAATTTCCTCTATTATGTCAAAGTGTTTTGCTCGTCTCTTTTATTCCCGTCAATAGCATATCTAAGATGTGTTTTTGCACATCTTAAGGGTGTTGAAAATTTTCATTGTTATATTGTGGAAAACAGTGACAGCAAACAAAATTCGAGATATTGACTCATCCTCTTTTTACTGTCCTTAACCTGGCATTTCAGCTATTCTGGGCGAATATGCTTTGCACATTTTTTTCCTTCTAATACGTGAAAACAATGGAAATAGATCTCAACTCACCACTGGACATGCATCTTCACCTTCGGGAAGATGAAATGCTACAACTGGTTGCACCACTGTCGGCTGAGAATTTTGCCGGGGCAGTTGTCATGCCAAATCTCATCTCACCAGTTGATTCAGCACGGAAGGTTAAAGACTATCGAAAAGCAATAATCACCGCTTGTCATAACGAGCGTTTCGAACCATACATGACGCTTTTCTGCCGTCCTTACAACCGCATGGAACTCATTGAAGCAAAGGAGCATATCATCGGCGTGAAACTCTATCCTGCCGGGATAACAACCCAAAGTGAAAACGGTATAAAAGATTTCAGTTCAATTGAAGAGACTCTGGAAATAATGGAAGATCTGAAAATTCCTCTTCTTGTTCACGGTGAGAGCAATGGCTTCGTCATGGATAGAGAACAGGAGTTTCTTTCTGTTTATCGGGAGATTATTCAAAATTTTTCGAATCTTCATATCATTATGGAACACATTACCACCGCAGCTTCCATAGATTTCCTGGAAAAATATGAGAACGTTTCTGCAACAGTAACTCTACACCATCTTATGATCACACTGGATGACATTGTCGGTGATTTGATGCGGCCAGATCTCTTTTGCAAACCGATAGCCAAAACACCTGAAGATCTCCAGGCGCTTCGCCAGGCCGTTTTTGGAGGCAACGATAAGATTATGTTTGGCTCAGACTCTGCACCTCATCCTCGACACAGAAAAGAATGTATGGGCTGTGCCGCAGGCGTGTTCTCATCCCCGGTGGCTCTTCCGCTATTGGTCCAGATATTTGAAGAAGAAGACTGCCTTGACAAGCTTCAACCATTCGTAAGTGACAATGCTCAAAAACGATACGGCATAATTCCACTTGAAAAACGTATCACCCTTTCCGATGAGACCTGGCAGGTTCCTGCAGCCTATGAAGATGTCCGACCTTTTTATGCGGAAAAACAATTGCGCTGGTCTATCTCTTCAATACGTTAAAGTTTCGGACGACGAACTCAGGCAGATACCTGAAATACTGGTGCCAGTTATTGAGAGCAATATGTTTTACTGACATCTATGGCATGCAGTAGCTTCTCATCTGTATACATGCTGGTCACATACTGGGAAGTGTTATCAACATTCAAATAGTTGAGCGCATATTGAAGGAGATAATTTCTAATAGTTTTTTCAAACATTTTGGCATTGGTTTCGTTGTCGTAGTAAGCATATTTCCAAAAATACTCACCAGACACTGCTGCCCAAATTTTTTCATCGAGCGATTTGGAAAAAATATGATCTACAACTATTCCTTTCTGGCTCTCTAACAAATAGTTAGTCCACCCAGGAAGATAATTATCATCGTAATTGCATATATCGGTGTCTGAGTGAGGTTGTCTTGCCGTATCAATATAAAACTGATAAAAGGACTGCTCCACTGTCTTCGTGGATCCCGTACTGCCAGAGTAAACTGGCAAAGCAATTAATGCAGCCAGATCCAACGCTGCTTGCTCATTTCCATAGTAACGTTCCTGTAGCATTTTGAAATGCCTATACATACTAGAGTTTCTCTGTTCTGGATAGAGAGTCTCTATCGCTCCAAGTATTGAGTCCATTTGTTTCTGGGTAAGCGATTCCATATTCAACATCTCGAGCAAAAGAAGGGTATGCACCGGATTTTTCTGTAGAACTGGTTCTAAGCTGGACTCTGAGAAGTGATCAGGATTGTCAATTCTTAAACTGATAAGACGGAATATTTCTTGGTTTATTGGATCCTTGAATATTTTTTGAAGATTGGAAAAATACTTCGATACAAAAATATCTGGAGATGGCTCCGATGGTATATTATCATCAAAATATTTCGATATTTCGCTAAGTTTCAACTCTAAAAGCATTTCTAACTTGTCTTTTGAAATATCGAAAAGTCCATATTCAGAAAGAGTGCTTATAAATTCTTTGCTGGTAAAAGAAGCTAAAAGTGGGGTTATATATTCCAAGAAAAAGTCATTAGCCCGGGTGACATTATCTCTTTGAATAATTGTCTCTTGATTAAATGTACACGGTTTCGCTTTGATAAAAGGACATAGCACATTTATAAATGGTTCAATAAACGTATTAATCTTTTGGTCATTTGTGAGAGCAAGAGCTAACATAGAGACATTCTGCTTGTAATCTTCCTGATATTTTTTGTCTAAGAAAAAATCATAGTTTGCTTCCGGGCCTAAAGTTATATTGGCGCAATCAGCAGCTGTTGTAATATCCTCTATCCCTTTAAAAAACATATCTAATTCTGACAGTATGTATTCTGCATTCATTTCAAATCTCGTTTCTTTTCCGAGAGTTGCAAAAAAGTTAATAAAATACACATCCCATGGCATCTCGCATGATCGCTCATTGTTACCAAGAGTTTTAAATATGTTATTATAGTAGACCATCAGTGTTTTGGCTTTTTTACGGGAAAAAGAAGAATAGCTGTTATAGAGTGCCGTTCTAAATTCTTTCTCAATATAATCATTTAGATAACGCCACAATAATGGATAGGAGGATTTGAAATCTGGTCTTTTCGATACATATTCAGCAAGAAGCTGGGATTTCTCAAAGATAGTTGTGCCATTGTCCAAGAGGGAACACTTTTCTCTCATCCGTTGGATTTCTGTAATCAATTGTTTTGAAATAATATTTGATTGAGCGAATTTGAAATCGAACTTGTCTGATCTAAAAAGAGATGCAAACATCAACAATACTATTTGCTCTTGCTGATCAGGGGCTGCCTGTGCATAAATTTTTTCAATATAATTCGTTTTTTCCAGCAAACAGCTTGAAATAAACACCGGATTCAGCTGTTTGAAAATATTATAAGAGGATGATTGAACATCAAAATCCGTAAATAATTCTATAGAGTTGCAAAAGCTATCATCATAACCACTTAATTTTGAATACCCTGTCGTCAACATTAGACTTGTAAAATAGATGCCGCGTGAGATATTACCCAATGGAAATTCAAGTACTTCCGGAACAGGTAAGTTTTGGTTCCCGGAAATGTCTGCAAGTCCGGCAACTTTGTCTTTCAAACCGGCAGCAACGGCAAGGGAACCACTGTAGGAACCATAGTGAGGTCCAGCCACGTCCAATGTTATTCCCAATGAGTAGAATACGTTTTCAAAACCAGCCGTTAGCTTAACTTCCTTTCTTAGTGTTTCTTCTAAAAATTCAGTTTTAACCCAAGAAAACCCAAGATTTTTATACACTTTTAAAGCCGGAGCATACAGTTCGAGCATCACCCCTTTTTCATTCTCACTTATATCTATGACACCGATCACATTAATGCGTCTCTTCAGATATTTTCCAATGATTGTATCATCAATATTTCCACTGAATCGGCTTGACCGGGATATCAACTTTGCTGAGAATCGCTTTGTATTCAAGGTTTTTGGCAATTGAACCATTGCGTTTTCCATCTCGGCCCGTAGTTTCTTGTCGTGAAATGAATCGGGATAGAAAATAATTATCGCCTGACTATCAAGTAGCGCGAGGTTGTATAATATGATATTTTTAATGTAGAATCCAGCCGCCGAACAACATAATATCAGGAAAAATACCCATCCTGTCTTTTTCAGCCATCCCTTTGTCTTAACAACCAAATATATCCCGACGCAGAGAAAAAAAAGGAGTGCAAAAAATACAAAGAGGACATCCCGTTGTTTAAAATCTAATGGCACATAAGGAGAGAGAGTGGCACAGAAGCCTAACGCTAACGCGGTTGCTACATATGTTGCAATTGAGATGAGCCAACTTTTGCTAATTTCCTCTTTAACAGTTGTTAAAAAATTTTTCTTTTGCTTCATCTCATGCTGCTGTCGGACTTTCTTTGCCATATCCTCATCCTAAGTGATCTTGCCACAATAAAGTGGATGCCAAGTTAAGCCAATTTCTTCTTTTCCCACCATTCCTGTTCAAAAAGAGCGGGAGCCTTATATCCGTTCGTTGAATGCTTTCTCTGGCGATTAAAATATACCTCAATATAATTGAAGAGCGTATATTCGGCCTCGGCTATCTTCTGAAAGCGAACGTGATGGATCAACAGCGTTTTCAATGAATGAAAAAAAGATTCAGCTACTGTATTTTAGCGTCTTTTCTTTCTATAGCACCAATAATGGCAAAGTGATGACCTAAAATCATCTCAACCCATTCCATATCATTACTTAATGCAACATGAAGAAATTCAAGGTTGTTTACCCATGTCTCTATCAATCCTGACCCCTGATACTTCTTTTGTCAACAAGGAGCGTCTCGTAAATTGCTATTGCCCTTAGATACGGTATGCTAACCGACGAGGCTTGCTGTGGTATTTTTCTATAAAAACAAATATTTACTAGACACAAAAATCGAAAAGGAAATGTTACAGTTGGCTCCTTATTGAAAATATAACATGCTTACATATGAAATGCATGAGGGGAACCCTCACAATTTCAACTAGTGTCGACAACACAATATACTGTAAAGAAAACTATTTTTTGACTTTATAAGTTTCTATTTGATAGAATCCTATTCATAGCTAAGCAGCACGTTTTACATCAAAATAATCTTCGTGGCAAGGAAGCAGGCCTTGCGCTCTTTGGAAATTAATGGGGATCTATAAATGAAATGGAATAGATTATCAATATCTGTAAAAACGGCAATTCTCAGCAGTCTCGTAGTTTTCGTACTACTTTCCTTGGTTGCAACTTTTATATTCAGCAAACAAAATTCACTTGTGCAGTTTATCTTGTCGCAATATGAAAATATGATTCAGCTTACCTTCACCGAGCAGTCAGAACGTGACAACCTCTCACTGAAGGAAAGACATGCGATTAATACCAGAATCTCAAGCGGTATGTCCGGATATTTTATTTATAATTTTGACTCAGAAGGCTTACAGAATAATTTAGCGAGCCTGCTGCAGTTACCAGACATATCTGCCATCCAGATCCTTGATGCAGAGGCTAAACCTTTTGTTGCATTATGGAAAAATGACAATCAAATAATCAAAGGTACAATTATCGACAGCTCGATTGAGCTGGATGATAGCAAGAAATTCGCAGAAAACATTTTCTACGACAATCAAACAGTAGGTAAAGTCCTCCTCTATTATACTGACAGGCTTCTAAAGTCACAACTCGCCGAGAGCCGCGGCAAACTCAAAGAAAAGGTTAACGAATTAGGAGAACATATTGATGCGAGTATTCAATCGGCAACAATTTCGCAAATAGGTGCATTTGCAACCGTTGTACTCGTCCTGGTCGTCACCATTTTTTATACCCTCAAAGTCATGGTGATTTCTCGTCTTAAGCATGTCACCGCCGGCCTCCAGGATATTGCTGAAGGAGAAGGAGACCTTACCAAACGGCTTAACGATAGGGTTCACGACGAGATTGGAGAGCTATGCAGCTGGTTTAATCTTTTTGTGGAAAAGATTCAAATAATCATCACAGACGTAACTCAAGGAACCCACGATCTGGATTCAGCTTCTGACAGACTTACTGACCTATCAGAACTCCTGAGCCAAGATGCAAAGCAAACTTCACAAAAAGCTGAAGTTGTCTCATATTCATCTGATGAAATGAGCCAGAATATGAATTCAGTTGCCGCCGCCATGGAAGAGGCCTCTACAAATATAAGTATGGTCGCTTCCGCCTCTGAGGAAATGAATGCCACAATCAGCGAAATAGCTGGAAACACAGAGCAGGCACTTAAAATCACGGAGAATGCTGTAGGTCAAACCGAAGATGCTACAAAACAGGTAAATGAACTTGGTAATGCTGCGGAAGGTATCGGCAAAGTACTTGAAACCATATCCGAAATTTCCGAACAGGTGAACTTGCTAGCGCTGAATGCCACCATTGAAGCGGCAAGAGCAGGAGAGGCAGGAAAAGGATTTGCGGTTGTTGCCAATGAAATCAAGGACCTGGCAAAGCAAACAGCGGAGGCCACAGGAGAAATACGTTTAAAAATCGAAGGAATTCAGGACTCCACCAACGGAACCATAACCCATATAGAACAGATAGCAAAAGTTGTAAATGAAGTAAATAACATCGTTGCAACTATAGCAACCTCCATTGAAGAGCAATCCGCAGCAACTCAGGAAATAGCCAGCAACGTTGCTCAGGCAAGTGAGGGAATCACCGAAGTAAACGAGAATGTCGCGCAAAGCAATATCTCGGTTCAATCTATATCTGTTGAAATTAAAGAGGTCACGACAGCTGCGAATAAAATATCAGATAACAGTAGCCAGGTAAATGACAGCGCCGAAAATCTTTCTCAGTTATCAAACCAGCTGAGCACGATGGTGGGACGTTTCAAAATAACCTGAAGTAATTGAAATAAAATAATTCATTTCAACTTTACAGAGTGAAGAAGGAACATCCTGATATTCCAATATGACTTTTGATAAAGTAGAAATATTGGGGAACCTTAGAACCACATCAGCAGCATTTTCTCCTTTGTTATCTTAACTCAAGAAGCGAACTAACGAGGACATGCCAAGTCTCATATGATGGATAGAGACTTGGCATAATATTAGCTCAGCGGAAGCGTGATATAGAAAGTTGTTCCAATATTTTCAGTAGATTCCACCTCAATGGTTCCTTCATGGTGGTTTACAATAACATCATAAACTATAGCAAGCCCTTGCCCGGTCCCTTTGTTCAGCTCCTTTGTGGTAAAAAAGGGATCAAAAATCCTTTCAACAACTGTTTCAGACATGCCTTTTCCATTGTCCTCGATCGTTATCAGCACTTCATTTTTGCGCGTTTTGGTTGTTATGATTATTTTTCCATGAATCCCATCGCTATGGTTAAATTTTTCTTCAATAGACTGCGCACTATTAATAATCATCGCTAAAAAGATCTGGTTTATTTCATCAAGATAACAGGGAACTTGGGGAAGGTCTTCAGCAAGTAACAATTCAACCTCTGCCACGTATTTCCATTCGTTTCTAGCCACCGCAACTGTGCTTTCTATAGCTTTATTGAGGTCATTTTCTTCAGCTACTTCTCCGGAAGGATGTGAAAAATGTTTCATGGCCATTACAATTTTTGTGATTCTACGTAACCCCTCTTTTGATTGATTAATTGCTCTTGGAAGCTCTTCGGCAAGATAAGGCCAGTCAACATCTTCAAGAATTTTTTGTAATTCCAGATATATTGAGTTCTCTTTACGGGAATCATTCTCGATGATGAGTTTTTCAACCACCTTTAGAATGTTATTAATATCTTCATTTGCCTCATGAATAAAATCAATGTTTGATAATACATATTGAGTAGGAGTATTTATCTCATGAGCAATCCCTGAAGCCAGCCGCCCAACTGCCTCGAGTTTTTGAGCCTGTGCTAATTGCCTTTTCATTGAAGTATATTCGGTCACATCTCGTAATGACACGACCCTGTCTATATTGCCAACCGATGGGATGCTTGAGGAGGAAAACTCTAAATTTAATATTATTCCAGGTATTTGCATTGAGTATTGCCCACTATCAGCCTGTTTAAGGTGCGTTTGCAATGAATCTAAAAAAAACCTCTGCATCTCGTCGACTTCAACACCTGAAATATTTGACCATTGCGTTACTAAAGTGGTAAATGACTTATTGAATTCTATGGCTTTTTTATTACTATCAATGGTAATTAAACCTTCAGGTACAAAATTAAAGATCTCCTCAATATACTCCTTTTGCCTTTTTAGTTCTGTATTCTGAAGCTCAATAAGATTCACCTTGCCTTCAAGAACGGACTTTGAATCCAATAATCGTATATAGAGGATTGCTATAGCAACTATTAATATAAAGACAACAAATTCCCATGCGATTGCATAAATTGACTTATCCCTCCAATTGACCACCAGCGATCCAATCACTTGATCTTCTTTAACTATTTTCTCCTCAAACACAAGAATTGATATCAGACCGGTAAGCTCAAGAAAGGAAGACAAAGAATCTGCAGGAGGAAGCGTGTATTCAAACAATACACTCTTGCTCCCATCATAAACCTTAATATTCGAATAATTGTTATTTTTTGCTACAACTTTTAGATAGTCATTTGTTGAATCAAGATCGTAATTCCATAATGGCTCCGAGATCACTAAAGCATGCTCGCTTACGGACAGACGGGTATAATTTATCTTAGCGTTGCGATAGGCTTTCGCTGCAAATAAAAATATAATTGACAGCAAAATCACAGTTAGAAGTATTTTTTTTCTCATAATCAGAACTGTTCCTGAGCATATATTGTCGGACACTATCTCATTAGTTAAACTTAATTAAATAAAATAATCAAATCAATTGGCAATATTATGCGACCTCATAAAATTGAAACGGAAATATGGAAACACCATTTCCACTCTTTCCTCCATTTTCATTCAAAATTTGATCTTATCTTAAGATACGGTACTACTATTGAGATTCCCCTCGGAAAGATACAACAGACGAGTGTGTCACGGATTTGACCTCATGTTCCTGGCTGATCACGCAGACCGCGTCTCTACAATACGGATAATGACAGTTTTACCTCATTGTATTCAAGATCTGTAGAAAGGAAATTATACAGATAAGAAAAGACTCCGATCAGTCCCCAATCAGTAAATACACCTTTCAGCGTAATTGCATGCTGAACTTCAGCATCGGCTCTACGCATAATTACAGACCATCCAGCACTGTTCGAACTGTAGCGACTAGCGTGCTCACGCTAAATGGTTTCTGAAGAAATTCGGTGCCATCTTCCAGTATGCCGTGTTTGAAAATTAGATCTTTTGTATATCCTGACATATACAGAAATTTGATATCCGGATACATTAATGTGATCTCGCTCACCAGTCTTTTGTCATTGCTATGTGAAACGACCACATCAGCTATCAAAAGGTCTAAATGTCCTCTATAATCTTTCATAAAAGAAAGGCACGCTTTCACACTATTAGCTATGAAAACGGAATATCCCTGCTGTTTCAAAATAGCTTCAGCGAGCAGGCAGATGTTGCTGTCATCTTCAACTACCAATATTGTTTCTGATCCTCTACAGTTAAGATCTACATCGGTTTTTTGAAATACCGGCTCTGCCATCTCCTCGGTAGCTGGCAGATATACTTTAAAAGTTGCTCCCTCACCAGGACGGCTGAAGACAGTTACATACCCTCGATACTGCTTTGCTATACCGTAAATAGTAGCAAGGCCAATCCCCGTTCCCTCGCCTAATGCCTTTGTAGTGAAAAAAGGTTCAAAAATATGGCCAAGGATAGTTTCGTTCATGCCGAATCCTGTGTCTTCTACTCTCAGCACTACATATTCACCAGCTGGAATAACCACACTTTCTTCCGGCAAATCATGATCAAGATTCATGTTTACTGTTTTGATCATAAGTTGCCCACCTTCTGGCATAGCATCCCTTGCATTCACGGCCAGATTCATAATAACCTGCTCGATCTCACCTGGGTCTGCAAAGACTGATCGAAGATTTGCATCCAGATCGTAATCTATTGAAATACCTTCACCTAACATTGGCTTAAGGATCATCCGCATATCATTAATGACATGATTGAGATCAACATTGCGGGGTTGAATAATATGTCTTCGGCTAAAAGTGAGTAAGCGCCTTGTCAAAGCAGCTGCACTTACCCCAGATTTTTTTATAACTTTTAAGAAATCACGCTCTTTTTCCATCAGTTTCGAGGTATTGAGCAACAACTCTGAAAAACCTATTACCGGAGTCATCATATTGTTAAAATCGTGCGATATCCCACTTATCAGCCTTCCCATTGCCTCCATCTTTGCCGCATGGCGTAATTTCTCCTCGAGTTTTTTTCTCTCGGTAATGTCTGTGATAAAACCTTCAAAGTAAAGAGGTTTTCCCGCTTCATCTCTTACCACTCGAGTACTAAGACTACACCAAACCTTATCACGATTTTTCCGATAAAACTGAGCCTCGAAACCAACAACGGAATCCTGTTTTTCCAGAATTCGCCGGAGCTCGTCCCGCTCACCAGGGTTAACATATAATTGATTGCGAATATCTCCCATTTGCTCAATCAAATCACTAGCAGAGTCATATCCAAGAATATCAATCAATGCTGAATTAGCTGTCAGGAACCTGCCATCGAATGTAGACTGGTAAATTCCTTCTGGGGCATTCTCATATATTTCTCGATACTTATCCTCACTTGCTTTTAAATTACTGGTAGCCTCTTTCAGCGCAAAGTTTTTGAATTTAATCTTATTTTCTAGGTCCTTATTGAGTTCTTCAAGCTTTCTGGTAAAGGCAATATGTTGATCAATATCTTCCTTGGTGCGCAAAGCCGAACTAATTCTTTCCTTTAAGATTGTTGGATTGAATGGTTTTGTGATATAGTCCACCGCCCCATGTCGAAGACCTGTTGTTTCATCAACCTCCTGCCCAAGAGCTGAAACGAATATGATGGGAATATCCGCCGTCGGCCCATGTGCCTTGAGCCTGGAACAAACTTCGTATCCATCCATACCTGGCATCATGATATCAAGGAGAATCAGATCGGGTGGTTTGGCAGAGAAGGCAATATTCATTGCTTCTTTTCCGGTTGAAGCACAGAGGATTTCATAGACTGGCTCAAGGGATCTGACAATAAGATGGACATTTTCTGGTGAATCATCAACGATAAGAACCCGGTTTTTCCTTGTAGAGCCGTCCCTTGAACGGAGCAACTGAACGTAGTTTCTTTCATAAGATTCAAATGTTTGACGAAGAACAATCTGATCTTTTTCTCGCTCGCGTATTTGTTGCTCAAAAGTAGAATCAAGCTCTTCCATCCTGTTTCTCAGGATCAAGCGGCGATCAAGCTCTTTTTTCAAATTTAAGCTATTGAGAATCCTGGCACGTACCTCTTCTGCATCAACAGGTTTTATTATATAATCCTGTGCTCCGGCCATAACTCCTTTCGCTTTTAGCTCTTCTTCTGCTTCCCTTGTCAGAAAAATGACAGGAATGTCATAAGTTGAAGCTGCAGCCTTTAAACGCTCGCATACTTCAAAGCCATCTATATCAGGCAACATTGTGTTGAGGAGAATCAGATCAGGCTTCTTTTTTGAAGATGCAAATGCCAGAGCTTGTTCACCAGTAGTAACACAGAAAACTTCAAATTCTTGTTCAAGACAGGAGACTAAAGACAAAACATCACCCTGCTTGCCATCAACAATTAAAATTCGTGATCGTGAAGAGTCTAAAGAAGCCATGCTGCCCTCAAATTCGATATCCCATATAAGCTAAACTTCTGCCATTTCCCCATTGTGAAATAAGGGTTGACCTCACTTCCATTTTATAAAATTAGCCATCGCCAACCCAACATCATGCATCCGAAAAAATAACTATAAAAGAACAATTAATGTACACCCGACTCATCAATGCTCTTCTGTATAGTCTCCAATACGCTTATTGCCTTGCCAAATTCAAATCTATAAAGATTTCTATCAAGCAGCTCAAGCTGATCAATAAATTTGGTGACGGGAAGTAATTTTTTTAATACCGGAAAGAGCGAGAGAGCTTGATAATTTCCCTCGTTGCAGAGAGTTAGCATTTCATTGATAATAGAATGAAGACCCGCACTTACATGACCAGGATTACCATCACCATCAACTTCAGGAGTCCCATGAAAGTTCAAATCCAGACGGCCTAAATCGGCCAGGACTTCACTCAGGACAATTTGAAAGTTGCTCAGCAGAGTGTTGGCGATATCTATTTTCTCTTCCCGAAGTGCATCATCAAGACTTTTAGACGCTGAAAAAACGTTATTGGCACCAATATTATAACTTGCACCTTTAAGGCCATGAGTAATGAGGTGCGCTGCTTTGAGATCTCCTCCGCGAATGTTTTCCTCTATTTTTTCACAGGCATCAAAATATTTTTCGTAAAAGTGCAGCAACATTCGCCTATATAATCCGGTATTTCCATGGACCCGTTCCAAAGATCGATCCATATCAATACCATTGATTTTTTGAGGCATATTCTCCCAGATATCATCTTGAGTGAGCGCAGCATGTTTTTCTCTTTGGCTCTTTGGCGACTTATCCTGTGGTATTACTTTACATAATGAATCGTAAATCTCATGTTCTTCGAACGGTTTGGCTATAAAATCATCGAAACCAACCTGGACACATTTTTTCCGGTCCTCTTCCAATGCATGTGCCGTCATGGCAATAATCGGCAATTCTTCCGAGGGAAAATACCTGCGCATTTGTTTAATCGTCTCATATCCATCCATAACAGGCATTTCAATATCCATGAGTATAACATCATACTCCGATGTCCCATTTGAAGCAGATAGCATTAGCATATCTATGGCTTTTCTCCCATTATCGGCAATGTCGACCAGAATTCCTACCCGATGGAGCGATGCCATTGCGACAAGTTGATTTACTTCATTATCCTCAACTAATAAAACCTTGCACCCTTTAAGCCTCTCATGATTCTGGTCTTTATCACGATACATGTTGTATTCTTGTCGAGGTATAACAGAATCAAAATGCCCAAAAAGCTCCATAATTGAATTAAAAAGCTCCGAGGAACTCACCGGCTTAAGTAAAAATTTATCTACATACTGGCTATTACGACCTTTAGCTTCTGCAATCTCCTCAGTCGAATACATCGTGACCATTATAATTTTGGGACCTTGCGGTGGCGGGCCCATCTTTGGATGCGTCCGAATATTTCTGGCGAATTCAAAGCCATCCATCCCCGCCATTTTCCAATCTAAGATAACAAGATCATAATGGGTTCCATCAGTGCTTTCCAGCAACTCTTGGAGACCGTCCCTACCTGTCGTGAACGTTGTGACATGCATGTCGAAACTCTTCAGGATAGTACTGAATACCATTAGGGCCGTCTCATTATCATCAACCACCATCACTTTTTTTGATTTTAAATCAGGAGGAGGTATTAAATAGTAATTTCTTTCACTGCCGAGTTTTAGGTTTAAGCTGAAATAAAATGTAGAACCAACATCTAGCTCACTTTCCAGCCAGATAGAACCTTTCATGAGTGTCACAAGACGATGGCATATTGATAATCCCAGTCCAGATCCTTCGTATTTTCGGGTTTTTGATCCATCCAATTGAGTGAATGCCCGAAAGAGCCTTTTTTGGTTCTCATAAGAAATACCGATACCTGTGTCTTTCACTGAAAAAAGCAGAGTAATCGTCTCCGGGCGATCAGTGCTTTTAGTGTCCAACACTACTTTAACAATGATTTCACCCCTTTCAGTAAATTTAACAGCATTGGATATAAGATTTATGAGTATTTGTCCAAGCCGCACTGGATCCCCGATAAGGGCCAAGGGCACGTCGTGAGCAATGAGGTAATACAGCTCAATATTTTTGGCTGCTGTTTTTCCACGGAACATATTCGCCATTCTGTCTACTATATGGTTCAACATAAATTCGGTATCATACAGTTCCAGTTTACCGGCTTCTATTTTAGAAAAATCGAGGATATCATTAATAATCATCAAGAGATGATGCGAAGACTCTGAGATCCTCAGGAGATAATCTCTTTGCGTCTCTGTAGGATCAGCCCTTAGCATAAGATTTGTTAATCCAATGACGGCATTCATTGGGGTTCGAATTTCATGACTCATTCGGGCTAGAAATTCACTTTTTGCTAAATTGGCCTTTTCTGCTTTTTCTCTGGCAATATCGAGTTCTTTTGTACGATTCTCTACCCTATTTTCCAAATCATTGTTTATGTGTTGGAGTTCTTCATGAGCTTGAGCCAACTCAACGAGCTGAGTCTTTATTCTTATGCCCATTGTTTTCAATACATCTGCTAAATCCTGAAATTCTACATAGGGCTGAAAAAGCAAGTCCGCATCATAATTTCCTGAGCTATAAGCTTGAACTACAGAATTAAAACTGGTGAGGGGAAAACGAAGAAATCTTCGTATCAGTATTTCGGTGAGAACCATCAGAGAAACTACAACTGCCGCAGCAATTGTAAACAAAAAGATAAGGAGATCTCTCTGCTTTTCCTTGTAATTTTTATTGGTCAGCGTAATTGTTATAGTCCCAATTTCTCTATTCAGGTGAATTATCTTTTTTGTCTTGATTCTTTCAAATTTATTATCATCCTGCTGTCTCTCACGGAAAATGACTTCACCGAAATCATCAACTACGGTTAAACCAACAATTGTTTCATTTTGAATTAGAGTTTCCGCGATAATCTCAATTGCTCTGTAATCATAATTCCAAACCGGAAGTTGCAATGAACTCGAAAGATACGCGAGGTATTCATCTCCTTTAGAGGCGAGCTCTTTATCCTCTTGTGCTACAACATAGAAATAGATCGCAGAGATGGTTATGATAGCAACAACAGTCACCGTCACTATAAGAGTCAATGCCAGCCGTCTTGCAAACGAATTCTGCTTGGATTTTTCTTTGTCAAAGTGAGTACGGTGAAATTTAGAAATCATTTGTATAGACTAAAAAAAAAAATGCTCAAATCATTTTACACGACCTGGATAAAGTTTATCTCATTCAGTTACGACAAGTCAAATTTGACTATTTGCACTCGGATCAAAAAAACAGTAGTTTCACGGAGTTTGTAAGCAATCGATACTCACTCATCAAATCGTCAGGAAGTTTAAAGTCTTTAATAATTCTGGAGAGTCTTACGATCATGGCGACCTGATCCAATTTGCCCAAGTAAAAGTCAACCGTTAAACAGGAGTAATCATGAAAGTCGTCATCGCGCCAGATTCATTCAAGGAGAGCTTGTCTGCTGTTGAGGTTGCCAAACAGATTAGCGCGGGCTTCCGCACAGTTTTTCCCGATGCTAACTTGATCGAGCTTCCCATCGCTGATGGCGGAGAAGGGACAGCCGAAGCTATGGTTGCAGCTACAGGTGGAAGCATGGTTGAGCTTGAGGTAACCGGGCCGCTGGTCGAACCGGTAACTGCTTTTTATGGCATAACTGGTGATGGTCAGACAGCCATTATCGAAATGGCTGCTGCAAGCGGACTGGCCCTGGTTCCAGCGAACAGGCGTAACCCTATGATTACAACCAGCTTTGGTACTGGTGAATTGATCCGCAACGCCCTGGATAAAGGAATACGAAGATTTATCATCGGTATCGGCGGGAGTGCCACCAATGACGCCGGTGCCGGTATGCTCCAGGCCCTTGGCGTGAGACTTCTCGATAAAAACAGCAGAGCCATAGGTTTTGGCGGTGGAGAGTTGTCTCACCTTGCAACAATTGATGTCAGCAGGCTCGATCCACGTGTCAGTGACTGCATTATTGACGTAGCCTGCGACGTGGATAATCCGCTGATAGGCGCTACGGGAGCATCCAGCATATTTGCTCCCCAAAAAGGTGGTAATGCTGCCATGGTGGCAGAATTGGAGAGGAATCTGACCCACTTTGCAAAACGGGTTGCCATCGACCTGGGAAAAGAGATTACGATGCTTCCAGGCGGAGGAGCTGCAGGAGGCCTGGGTGCCGCATTGTCGGCATTCATCGGTGGCCGCCTTCGCCCCGGCATCGAAATTGTCATTGATGCTGTCGGGCTCGAAGCGGCACTGGCTGATGCTGATCTGGTGGTTACCGGAGAAGGCCGAATGGATGGCCAATCATTATATGGGAAAGCACCAGTGGGTGTAGCTCGTATTGCTTCCCGAAAAGGGATCCCGGTGATCGCCCTTGCCGGTGGTTTTGGGCCAGGAGTGGAGAAAGTTGTCGATCATTCGATAGCTGCTGTCTTTTCCATTTCACCAGGTCCCGGGACATTGCAGGAAGCTTTTGACAACGCAGAGAACAATCTTTTTTTTCTGGCAAAAAATATTGCTGCTGTCATAAAGCGGTTACCTGGCATGTAAAAATCTGAAAAAGGCCAATATTTTCCGGTAAGGTCCACACCCTAATAAGCACGAACCGGAAAACATTGATTGATTTCTATCATAAAGTCATAGGCTTGGATTTTTATACCGTGCTGGAACAATCTCCTTTCCTAAAAATGCATGATGATTTCGTAGGTCACCCCCAGCTGCTGGCAATTTTCGATAAAGCCAAGCCAGCCAAGGGCGGTGCAGCTTTCTATATATGGGTGTGGTGCAGACATAGAGATTCCAAACCCGTCCCCCTATCTGCAGATCGGTTTGCCAATGCTTCCTCCCGGGACAAAACATCAATATCTGCAACCTGATCTACGGAATAATAAAGAAGATTACCTGGCTTGGGGCTTTGGGCGTCGCTCATTATAAAAATGAGCCCTTCTGGAATATGGTTATTAGTTGCAAGTTCGATCGCCTAATCTATTTTAATAACACTGACAACAAAACCAATTACTTCATCACTCTTGTCTTCAGACTCCCCGTATTTTCTTTGCTGCACCGGAAGAATCTCCAGTAAGCCAACTCGATCTTTCCTTTCCTGACATTGCGATCAAAAAACAAAACATACGCAAGAGCAAAACCTGAGATTTTTTTTGAAGCTGCAGTTTTACAAAGCAAGAGTGAGCTATGGTCCACGGCCAAAAACTTTGCGCCTGACACCACCTGGACTGGTGAGAAATCGGGTCTTGCAGCACGTTTTAACCATTCAGCTTCTTAAGCCTTCTGTACAGCGTTTGCCTGCTTATTCCTAAAAGCCTTGAAGTCTCTGTTTTATTCCAGTGTGTTTGTTCCAGCGTATTAAGGAGTTGCTGGTCTGAAACCGAACCATTATCGGGAGCAATGTGGACTGGCTGAGAAAAAGTATTTTGCTCACTTATCTCAATGGGAAGATCGTCTGGAGAGATAGAATCACTTTGGCACAGAACAAACGCATGTTCTATTGCATGCTCTAATTCCCTGATATTACCCCGCCATGGATATCTCATAAACATCCTCAATACGTCGGATGAAACACCTGAGATGTTCATTTTAAACTTGTTGTTGAACCGGGAGATGAAATGATTGGTCAACAGCGGTATATCATCCGTCCTTTCTCGAAGCGGCGGCAAATGGATTTCAACAACTTTGAGGCGATAAAATAAATCTTCACGAAACTTGCCATCGCTGATTAAATCCTTCAGGTCCCTATTTGTCGCGGCGATGATTCTGACATCAGTCTTTATCGGGGTTGAATCCCCCACACGTTCATATGTTTTTTCCTGGAGTACGCGTAATAATTTCAGTTGAATTGACTGAGATATATCACCTATTTCATCCAAAAAAAGCGTCCCTCCGTGGGCATCATGAAATCGGCCATGGCTATTCTTAACTGCACCGGTGAAGGCACCTTTTACATGTCCAAACAATTCTGTCTCCAAAAGACTTTCTGACAATGCCGAGCAGTTTAAACAGATAAATGGTTCATCCTTCCGGGATCCGCTGTAGTGAACGGCCCGAGCAATGAGCTCTTTTCCTGTACCGCTTTCCCCTGTAATCAATATGGTGGTTTCTACTCTTGAGAGTTTTTTGATCAAATCATAAATCCTTTGCATCATGATATTTTTACCAATAATATCATGGAATTTATGACGACCAGCAAGCTCCTTTTGCAGGAGAGTAAGTTTGGTTTCATCACGCATCGCGACGATAGTGCCAATGCTTACGCCATCGCTATCAAGCAAGGGTGACGAGTTCAAGACTATTGTCTTTTTTTTGTCTCCTTCATAAGTGAATGAAATTGTATGCTCTTGCAGTGCAATATCCCTCTCAGTGATATCTTTGAAAATTTGATGAGCAAAACATGGGGATAAATCGGAAAGCTCCGATATATTTCTGTTTATCAGTTCATTGGGATCAACGATACATATTTTCTGCGTTGCTTCATTTGCACTCAAGATAATATTATTCTTATCAAATGTAATAATGGCTTCACTGACACTCCTAAATATTGCTTCTAATTGCTTCTGGGATTTTTGATTCTCCCTCTCTGCCTCTGATTTTTCGTCAACAATCTTTTTGTAGTCTGTCGCAATTTTTGTACTTCGAAGGATTGTTTCCTTTTCAATCGGTTTAATAAGATAGTCGAATGCCCCAAGGCGTATTGCCTCTGTCGCGGTTGCGACATCTGGTTGTCCGGTTATCATCAGGACCGGACAATTCATATTCTGTTTTCTGATATATTTTAGGATATCTAACCCGTTATATTCCTGTAAGAGAATATCCGAGAATATCGCATCAAAATCTCCAGTGCTGATGATATCGATAGCTTCGTGATAACTCTCAGCTGAGAAAACGTTGTATCCGACCTTTGAAAGAAAATTCTTAAAAGCAAATCGAATGCTTTCTTCATCATCAATTATAAGAACATTGAGTGCCATAAATTTATCTCACCGAATTAGTTCCCTCACTCGATCGAATAATGGGATTAATACTGAAATTAACTTTTAGCCTTTGGCAGAATGACAGTAACTGTTGTCTGCTGATTTTCAACACTTTCAAAATGAATACTGCCACCATGATTCTGAATAATACCATGTACTATACTCAGCCCTAACCCGGTTCCTTTACTTAATGGTTTGGTCGTGAAAAATGGGTCATATATCCTGGTTAAAATTTCCTTGGATATCCCTATTCCATTGTCAAACACTATTATTTTAATTTTTCCTGAATCTTCCAGGCATTCAATTCTTATTTGTTTTTTAAATTTCGAAGCCGTCGACTTTGCATTCACCGCATATATCGCATTAGATACGAGATTCATAAGAACCTGCTGAAGCTGTTGGCCATTGCCGTATAAATACTCACCATTAATCGTATTGAAGACCTGAAGATCAATATCGTTTTTCCGAATCTCTGTGGTGAACAAGTTGAGTGTATCCACCAATAAAGTCTCTAGGGAAAGGGATGACTTTTCATCGGTATCAATCCTGGAAAAAGACAGGAGGCACCGCACAATATTGGCTATTCTCTTACTTTCCTTAAGTATTCTATTGGGAATCTCATTGGCTGACTCGTCCCCTTCATTTTCGTCGATCATATACTGTGCATAATTTATTACTCCCATTATTGGATTATTTATCTCATGGGCAACACCGGCAGACAACAGGCCAATTGAAGCAAGCTTTTCGTTAGCCAGGAGAGACTGTTCCATTTTCTTTGACTCTGTTATATCGCTAATCCGTACGAGAAATAATCGCTCGCTTTGTGGTCCGACTATAGGGTAAATAAATATTTTTTCTATTCTCTCCGGATTTGCTAACCCGTTTCTCTCAAGGATGTGGAGACCACTGGGAGCGTTGATTTGATTTTCCCGAACTCCCCGGTTAAATATTGGCGTGAGCAATTCGGCCCATGATTTCAACCCGTTTTCACCTCGTTTTTCTGCATAGTCTATGGCAGCATGATTCATAAGTCTCACCGCCAGTTTTTTATCTACCAGAATCAGTGGATCGGTGATCCCTTCAACCACGGATTGCAATAATTCCCGATTTTGTCGTATTTGAAGTTCACCTTCTCTTATGGTTTCAATACTATTGGTCAATATAGATACCTGCTCCTGAACTTTAGCATGAAGCTTGGCATTCTTTATTATTACACTCGTATGTGATGACAGGGTAATAAGAAATTCTTTATACACTTCAAAATCTTTTTGTTCCTGCGAGGCTATCAGAATTAAACCCTGCAGAGAGTTACTACTTAACATTGGCAGGAAAACGAAGGAATGCAACCCATACTCTTTGAAAGTATTTTCAAGGCAATGCGTGTCTTTCTGTTCCTCTGAGAGAAAAAGAGGTTTTCCATTTTTTACCACTTCATTGAAAACACTCTCTTCATCGGGCTTAATCTCAGGAAGAACAAATTCCGTAAGGGCTTGTGTTGTCTTGATCGATTCCAGAGTCAATGTCTCATTGTTATTCACAAACACAGCTATGAGGTCGGGAGCCACGGAAGCCATCACCTTCTTGCATATGATTTCGGAGATCCTCTCCAAACTCATGGTTTTAGTGGCCTCTCTTGCCAAGTCATTCAACGCGGTTAACTCAGCCACTTTTTGTTGTATTTCCTGCTCCTTTTTTTGCTGTAGAGTGATGTCCTGGACTGTGCCATGGATTGTCATAGGAAATCCATAGTCATCCAGTTTGATAGCTCTTTTTTCATAGAGAACCAGTATATCGCCATTTGGACGAACGATTCGGTAAATGATATCTTCTGCAGTATGTTCCTCTTTTATTTTTTGGGTCGTGGTAGTGATTAATTTACGGTCTTCAGGATGAATAAATTTTTCCAGAAGAAGTTTAGGGGTAGGCTTGAATCTATTTTTATTGACACCAAAAATGTGAAAAATTTCATCTGACCAGGAGAGACTGTTATCCTGAAGGTTCCATTCCCAATGGCCAAGCCGTGCAAGTGCATGAGCTTCATCCAGCCGCCCCTGGCTCGTCCGCAGGTTGGCCTCAGTCAACCTGCGTTCAGATATCTCCTGGACAAGTTTTCTATTTGCTTCCGTCAATTCCTGGGTCCTTTCGGAAACCCTTGTTTCAAGTAGTTTTCGTTCCGCAAGTAGTTCATGTTCGATGTTTTTCAAAGAGGTAATATCGGTTAATGAAACAACCAGTCTATTTTTCAATTGTTCATCTGAAGGAACCCTGAATCTGACAATAACAATTTTATGCGAGCCGTCGGGGAGTTCTATTTCCGCCTCTTGTTCAAAAGTTTCATCGCCTCTGGCAAATGCCGCAACAGCATTCGTAAAAACAACCCAGGCAGATTGAGTGAAAAATCTGCCTGGATATTTTAGCTGATGAGGGGAAGTAAGATTGAAAATCTGCAGCGTTTTTTTATTTATACTTATTACTTTGACTCTTTTTGCACATGCAGTAATTTCTTCCCTGTTTGTCAACAGATAGGCTTCTATGTTGGTTTGAACTTTTCGTAGCCTTCTGAGATAGGAATGAACTTTTTGGACATCAAGCTGCCATAGAGAGACAGGGGAATCCTCAAAAAGAGAACGATAACCCCTCTCGCTTATTTGCAGTTCATTCAATATATTTTGTCGTTTAATCGTTGCACCCAGCGTATTAGCAACTATTTTAAGGCTGTAAAATTCCTCCTCTATCCATGATTGTGTGTCTTTGCAATTGCAAAATCCGAAAAATCCCCACCATAAATTATCGATAAATATTGGCACAGCGACAATGGAGAAGATACCGAATGACTGTAATAGGCCTTGTTCCTCAACCGGGAAATTGGCAACATAGTCGGCGATAATTCTTTTATGCTTAAACGTATCGAACCATCTGCGAAAGCCTGTATCTATCCAGGGCAATTCCTGTAATTCCTCGACATCGGCAGCAAACTCGACATCTGTGTTGCGAAATCCGAATACTCGACTTGTTGAGATAACATCGTTATTCTTAAAACGATTTTTAAAAATGAAAACTCTATCGCCATTGGCCACGCGCAAGAGATCTTTCATGAACTTTTCGATAGAATCCCAATCATACGAGGTAATAAGCTTTTCTGTATTGCTCGAAATGAATTCAAGCAAGGAATTCTTCTTTATCAGTTCTTTCGTGACTTCCTGTTGGGAAGTGATATTCCTGGCGAGATGTACCACTTGTCCACTGGCATGTTTCCTTCCGGGAAGTGGCGATATAGACAGCAAATATTCACCATTAAAAAGACTATTAAAAGTTGAATCTATGAAGGAATTTTCGGTTATGGCACTGATCTTTTCCAAGGGCGTCCCTTGTATTTCAGGTACTCCATACAATACAGAGCAAGCCATTTCCCCTATACCCTTTCTATTTGTTTCCTGAAGCTTTTTCTTCATTGCAGAATTAATTTGTACAATTACCCCGTCTGAATCAATCAAACAAATCAAATCCGGGACAGCATTGAATGTAGCTTCCCAAAATTCCGCAGCAGATTTCCTGATCTCTTCATTTCGATGACGTTCAGCCGAAAGTTCTGATCTATATATGGCCAGCTCGATGGCGGCATGAAGGTCCCTTATATCTATAGGTTTGATAAGATACCCGAAAGGTTCAGCCATTTTTGCCTGATTTATTGAGCTCTGATTCTCCATGGATGTAATGAAAATAACAGGTATCCCATTATTTTCCCGAATTGATTCAGCTACCTCAATTCCCGTGGTATTACCCTGAAGAAGAATGTCCATTAATACTATGTGCGGAGGATTTTCCGCGATGCTCTGCAAAGCCTGTTCACCAGATGCCGCCATGCCGGTAACGGTATACCCCAGGTCGATAAGACATGTTCTCATGTCTTCTGCAATGAGAACTTCATCTTCGACGATTAAAACCTTGTGGTCTTTTGACATAACCAAACCTTTTTCAATTTCTCAGGCGGGAATGATTTTTTGACATTTTTCTATAAGCAATTCTTTAATATTTTTCGAACTACTCTAGATTTAAACGTTACAATAGTGTTGACAGACAATACCCTATCGCGCCAAAAAGAGACCATGAGGACTGGGATTGAAAAAGAATGCCTCAAATATCTTTAAAAAGTTATCATAATTTTGAGGAGATGTAAAAAAGCGCAAATAATCACTCTTTTCATCAGATATAATGACTCACATACCGGTAAAAAACATTGACCGTCAAATGGGCTGTAAGAAAAGTGTATCTTCCTAAAATGGAATGAAAATATTCTTTGTTAAGGGTGGTTTTATAGAAAACATAAAGGCTCTCTCCTTTATTCTTTTCTATTTATCTACCAGAGTATGTCTTTGGAGAATCTATCTATCTTGTTTTGAGCTTTCTGCCACCAGGAGAAAATTGGCAAAACGCCTATCGACCGTTAAGGTATGATCAAAAAACCAGGAAACCAGGAAACTCCTTAAATATTCGTTTACCTCTGCGGTTTGCGATCCATCAATCCAAAACTGTTTAACATAGAGTTCTTGGATTAAATCACGGTGTTTTTGTTTATGATCTTCCAATTCTGGATATCCGGCTATTGCCATCAAATTTTCTTCACTAATAAAATGGAATCTTGCATAATAATTGAGTTCTGAGATAAATGAAGAATGATAATCTCGGTATTTGTTATCGTTCAGTGAACCACAGATTCTATTAATTAATGACAGAAAGTACTGATGCTGTAAATCGATCTCACTTACACCTAAATTATATTTCGGACTCCATTCAAGATCTTTCTCATTTATTTCCATTTGAACTCCAACATGATCGGATGTAATTGATTCTGCGTTAACAATCTTCCATTGATCTTTTCCATCCACCTTTATTGAGGTATCTTTCCACAGCCAAATTATTTGGTGTGGTTTTCTCTCATTGCTGAAAGTATGATATTTTTTGCAAAAAACATGCCGAAAGAGATCATTTGCCTCATTGCTATTACAAAGAGGCTCTCATCAAGCAATTGATACTCAGATGGCGTCGCTTTGCTGGACAAGGCGTTAAGTCTAATACATACATTGCGTATCGTTATGTACAGTAGCTTGAGTTGCTCAAAAGAGTATATATGTGCAGCTGTTAAAAGTTACTCTCTCCTATCTCTTCTCTACCCTCAATATCCAATTATTCTCATTGCTCCCGGACCAACAGTTCCGCCCTTTTCCCTCTCCTATCTCATCCCTACTGTTCCTGAGGATTTCATACTTGTTTTTGAAATCCTTCATGTTTTTTTTCTAAAATGTCAATGCAATAACCTGTGAGGGGCGGCAAAATTTAAAAAAACAGTATTGCATCATCTTCTATCTCCAACTGTAACAGTATTACAATTTGTCACATATTGGACAAGATGGCATGCCACGCTATTAACCGCACATTAAATATTTATTTTAAATTACTTATAACTGCATTGAATAACAAGATAATAAGTGGAAAGCAGAGCCAGACACCCAACTTTTTTTATTGGTCGATGTAATGTAGATGACCGGTGTAATCCATTACAAAATGTACCATTCGGTCAATAAATCGTATGATCGCGCAAACATTTGCTGCATAATGGGATATACAACAGCTTTCCCAGTTCGCTTTCGTTTTGAGAAGATCATTGAGTAGACAAGAGATTCTTGACAATTAAATCACCTATCATTTCAGTTGATTAACAAACAGCATCATTTTTTATCAAGAGACACCTCAGGATATACATAAAGCTGGAAATTTATACTGGCATCAAATTTGCTTTTTAATTATCAAATTTGATGTATGCAATTAACGACAAAACTGGATTCCGAGCTGGAGACAGCAGAGGTTGAATATAATTTTGACCGAATATAAATTTAAAATAACCAGTTAAGTTGATGTTCTAAATATAGCAAAAGGGAGAGAATTGAATGTCAAGAAATAAACGAAAATCTAGAAGATTTAACTTAAACGATCAAAATAGAGTACTCTTCTGCAGTAACAGACGTTTTGATCCTCTGCCTGGTCGTTACACATCTTTCAAAATTTACAATAACAAAGGAGTAGTACATGTTTACTAAATTAAGCCTCAAAGCGAAGCTCCTCCTGTCATTTCTCTGCATTGGCATCGTTCCTTTAGCCCTTGTGTCTGCAATTTCAATATATAAAGCTGACACAGCTCTCCACGATCAGGTATTTTCACAGATGCGCAGTATACGGGATATAAAGAGAGGCCAGGTTGAACGTTATCTGCAGACAATAAAAAATCAAATAATTACGCTGTCAGAAGATCGTATGGTAGTGGAGGCAATGGCAGAGCTCTCAGAGTCCTTTTCCACCTTTTCGCAAGAAACCGTAAGCGACAGCAACAGTCTGAAGGCACAAAAAGAAAATATGAGAGAATATTATAACAATGTCTTCAGTAACGCCTATCAAAAAGCGAGTGGAAGCCCGCCTTCAAATATTGGCAGTGTCTTTTCAAAACTGAGTGATGATTGTATTTCTCTTCAAAATCAATACATTAAAAATAACCCTAATCCTCCAGGATCAAAGGATAATCTCGAACAATCCAATGACCCGTCTGCATATAGTAAATTTCACGCAGAATATCATCACGTTCTTCGCGATTATCTGAAGAAGTTTGGCTATTATGATATATTCCTGGTTGATTCCAAGAACGGCAATATTGTCTACTCTGTTTTCAAAGAGGTAGATTTCGCAACCTCCCTTACAAATGGTCCGTATACCCAAACCAATTTGGCAGAGGCCTTCAGAGAGGCGAACAACTCTACTGTGCCTGAAACTGTTATTTTTAAGGATTTTAAGGCGTATTATCCATCATATAATGCCCCAGCGGGCTTTGTTGCTTCACCTATTTTCGAAGAAGGTAAAAAAATAGGTGTCTTAATTTTTCAATTTCCTCTCGATACCATCAACGCTATCATGTCCGAACGCTCTGGTATGGGCGAGACGGGAGAAACGTATCTGGTGGGAAGCGACAGACTGATGCGCTCAGATTCATTTCTGGACGCAAAGAATCACTCAGTAGTTGCTTCATTCAATAACCCGGAAAAAGGAAAAGTTGATACAGACGCCACGAAAGCTGTATTTGAAGGAAAGACAGAAGAAAAAATCATTAACGATTATAATGGCAATCCAGTACTCTCAGCATATACGCCATTGAAGTTTGCATCGTTAAATTGGGGACTTCTCGCAGAGATAGACAAGGCGGAAGCCTTTGCAGCTGTCAGCTCCCTTCAGTGGTTTATAATATCCATCATAGTAGCAAGTATCGTGGTAATTATTGTTATAGCGCTTCTAATGACCCGCTCCATCGTTCGACCTGTTCAAGGTGTTGTCAGCAGTCTCAAAGAACTCTCACAGGGAGAAGGTGATCTTACAACGAGACTGCCTGTTCTGACCAGTGATGAAATTGGCCAGCTCTCATTAAATTTCAATGAGTTCATGGAAAAACTGCAGCAGATGATACGCGACATAAGTAAAGGAATAAATACGCTCTCATCTTCCTCCACCGAACTTTCTGCAATTTCTGAGCAAATGTCAACAAACTCAGAGGAAACCTCGGTAAAGGCAAACACAGTTGCCACGTCAGCTGAAGAAATGAGTGCAAATATGAATTCTGTGTCAGCGGCTCTTGAACAGACGACGACAAATTCTAACATGGTATCCTCTGCCGCTGAAGAAATGACGGCAACCATCAATGAGATAGCTCAAAGTGCCGAAGTTGCAAGATCTGTTTCTGAAAAAGCGGTCGGACAGACCAATGACGCCAGTGAGCAGATGGCATCTCTGGGTGAAGCAGCGAAGGCTATCGGTAAGGTAACGGAAACCATAACAGAGATATCTGAGCAAACCAATCTCTTAGCCCTCAATGCAACAATAGAAGCAGCCAGGGCCGGAGAAGCTGGAAAGGGATTTGCGGTAGTTGCAAATGAAATTAAAGAGCTTGCCAAGCAAACTGCTGAAGCGACATTAGATATTAAAAAGCAGATTGATGGTATTCAAAGTTCTACCGGCTCTACAGTACTATCTATCAATGAGATAGGCCTGGTAATTGCAAATGTCAACGAAACCATCGCGACAATTGCTACCGCCGTTGAAGAACAGTCTGTTTCGACAAGGGAGATTGCTGACAATATAGCTCAGGTTTCATCGGGCACAAGTGAAGTAAACGAAAATGTGGCCCAAAGTTCCCAGGTAGCTGGTGAAATAACAGAGGCAATAACAGAAATTAATCAATCCTCAGCAGAAATAGCCAGCAGCAGTGGTCAAGTAAACCAAAGTGCCAATGAGCTTTCACAGCTGGCAGAGCAGTTAAATGAAATGGTGAGAAGATTTAAAATCTAAAATACAATCCATGCCATTCCTCAACTTGGCAACAATGTTGGGGAATGGCTTTGCCATTATTCATATCATCTCATATCAATAGAACCAAATACAGTACTGGACACATTGGTAGAATGATTGTTCCTTTTGCAGCATTTCAAAATTGTTCGATACTGAACACCATTTGTTATTACATTGAATGTAATGCAGACTTTTTCATGTTTTCATGGATACCTACTATATATTTTATTTTCTCCTGACAATAAGGCTGCTGACCATTAAGGTCGATTGGAGACAGGTGAATACGTCAGGCTAAAGATCATTACATCCGTAGTTTCAGGAAAAGCTATGCAAAATCTAGATTCATATTTTGTGGCAAAACAACCAATAATCGATCGCCACATGGGCACATATGGCTACGAATTATTGTTCAGATCTAACTTTAAGGATCAAGAAGCCCGAATCGATGACCCTGATCTTGCAACTGTAAATGTCATCTCCTACGGATTCATTAAGTCGCTAGAGGAAATCAAACAACCAAAGAAGATTTTCATCAATTTTACAGAGAAGTTATTGCTTTCAGGGGCCCCCAGAGCGCTGCCACCTGCAATCACAGTTATTGAGATACTTGAAAATATTAAAATATCCAACAGCTTAATGGATGAGCTTATCAAATATAAGCAGGATGGATATACACTGGCAATCGATGATTTCAATATCGATCGTTCTCCGCCGGATTTTCTTGATATTGCCGACATAATCAAAGTAGAGATTATCAATAAGAGCATGGAAGAACTCTCAGGGATTTTTGAAAAGATACAAGACAAAAAAGGGCTGAAGCTTGCAGAGAAAGTGGAGGATATTGCTACCTATAAATTCCTTCACGACATGGGAGTTGATCTCTTCCAGGGTTTTTTCTTTGCCAAACCGACAAATTTCTCAGGAAAGAAAATTGGCGTCTCACAGATAACAAAAATCAACGCTCTTGCATTATTGCAAAAGCCAGAAATCGACACAAAAGAAATTGTTCACATAATCAATTCAGATCCCAAAATAGCTTATAGACTGTTACGTCTGTTAAACTCTGCCGCTTTTGGTTTTTCAATGAAGATTGAGACAATCGAACATGCAGTTGTTTTATTGGGTAACACAAGACTCCGCTATTGGCTGCAAATGGTTATTCTCTCCGATGTCAATTCTGGAAATAAGCCAATCGAACTTTTTCGCCTGGCACTCACTAGAGGGAAAATACTTGAAGAATTAGCTATAGATGGGACCCTTTCAGGACAAAAGCCCGAAACCTTCTTCCTTTTTGGTTTACTGTCTTTGCTGGACATCATGATCGACACCAACTTTACAAAAATATTCGAGCACTTACCCCTTACATCCTTCTTTAAAGACGGCTATCTGAACTCCAGTTCCGAAATGGCTCATTGCTTACATCTTATGAAGGCATTCGAAACGTATAACTCTGCGGCTATGATGGAAGAATGTTTATTTTTAGGAATCTCTCAGGAAGCAGTGGCAAAAGCCTCTGTCAGAGCACATGCATGGTCGGAATCAATCGCTAACGATATTTTATAAATATCAGAGAATATGTAAAGGCACGGCATTCCAGGCCTGCTGTGGCCTCTCTTTTTTAATCCGAGCTTCGTTACTGTCTCAATGGAATAAACTCCGATTACTGCTCTGGATATCTCTTGTGAATTTCTGCAAATATTTCTTTATTTCGGATAAACGAATCAACCAATAAAGGTTCAAAATGCATACCTCTGGATCCTTCCGCCATATTTTCAATCCTTCCTTTCCGATAACAGCACTTAATACATGATATCCAAGAGATTTAAGTTGTTTCTTAAGAATTCGGCGTTGAATTTCTTCATCCTCTATGATGAGAACGGTTTTCTTCTGATCGTAGATAGCAGACATTTTTAGATTCTTCTCAAACACGTTTACTTCTGAGTCTCTATATTTTATCATGAAATGTAGTATCTATCTGGTTTATAGGTAAATCCATTCCATGAATTGATTCGTAATGCCCTAGAAATAGCAGCCCACCTTTTTTAAGAGAAAAGAGTAATCTTCTGAGAATCGTTTCTTGAGTTTCAGCATCAAAATAAATGATGACCAAGCACACCCAAAACCATTTTAAAAATTGAGAGCACCATTTAATTACAATATGGAATGCTTTTTGCGTATCAAGAGAGTAAACGAAGGTTTTTTACCAGTAGTATAAATTGAAAACCTTTTCAACAGGAACGAATCTCTGGATCTTTTAGCGTAAAGGGCATTGAAACTGTCAGGGAAAGAGTGAGGTTGGCAGGTTACTTCAGATCATAAAAATAGAGATGTGATTTATGGTCTCTTAAGAGTTCGATTCAATTTCATCCAAATGGGGAAGAAGGAAGGATAAAAGCGATATGTCACTTAGAAAAAAAATTAATATCATCATAATTGGCCTAATTGTACTCTACGGAGTTGTCGACTTTGGAATCCATCAATTTATCATTTATCCGAGCTTTTTAGCTATTGAACAGGAAGGTGCCGTCAAAGATGCAAAACGAGTTGAGGGCGCAATTGCCAGAGAAATTCTATACCTTGATTCTCTGGTACATGATTGGGCTGCCTGGGATGACACCTATGATTTTGTTGACTCACGGTCTGAAGAGTACATTAAAGCTAACCTTCCTATTTCTACCTTTATTGATAATAATGTTAATCTGATTTTTATCTGTGATCCAACAGGAAAAGTAGTATGGGGAGAGATTTATGACCTGGAAACAGAGGAAACGATTCAAATAGACAATTTCCCAAAAGAACATCTCCTCAAGAGCCACCCGCTCATCTCGTATAAAACCGAAAACACGCCACTTTCTCAACTGACCATTGCAGGTATTTATATCACCTCAAAAGGTCCCATGCTGATTAGTTCTCGCCCCATCCTTACCACTGGTAATGAAGGGGCAATCCGCGGCTCTTTTATAATGGGCCGATTATTGACCGATGAGCTTATTGAAAATTTGGTCAATCAAACACAAGTAGACTTTCAGATCTACCAGCTTCAAGATGATTCTTTAGCGTTACCATTAAAAACCTTAGTAGAAGAATTTAATGATACATCGAAGTATAACATCAAAATCATAGATAATAATTTGCTGCAAATTTGCACACTCTATCCTGATATTGAAGGGAATAATGCACTCTTACTCAAATCAAGAATACAAAGAAAAATAATAAAAACCGGTCTCCAGACCATCCACTATTCCATGGGCTATGTCTTGCTGGCAGGACTTGGATCCCTCGTATTTGTCCTGTGGTTTTTACAAAAATTAGTTATTAACCCGGTTAAAAAGATTACGGATCACACCATTGCCGTCAGACGTACAAATGATCTTTCTAAAAGGATTAACATCCAAAGCCACGACGAAATAGGCGTTCTGGCCAATGAATTCGACGAACTGCTCTATCAACTGGAAAAACGGACGAACGCTTTAAAAGAAAGCGAAGAGAAGCTTGTACGATCAAAAAAAATGGAATCGTTGGGACTTCTTGCGGGAGGAGTTGCTCACGACTTGAATAATGTCTTGTCTGGGATTGTAACCTATCCAGAATTAATATTAATGGATTTACCGGAGGACAGCAAAATCAGAAAACCGATGGAAAACATACAAGAATCAGGACTTAAAGCCACTGCAATCGTCCAGGATCTTCTAACGATAGCACGAGGCATAGCCATTACCAAGGAACCTGTTGATTTGAATAGGCTGGTCATTGATTTTCTGTCATCTCCAGAGTGCATGAAATTGAAACACTACCATCCGTCAGTTACCATCAGTACCCATCTTGCCCCTGACCTCCTAAACGTTAATGGTTCTCACATCCATATCCGCAAGGCCTTGATGAATCTTGCTTCCAACGCCTCGGAAGCTGATGGAAGCAGCAAGGTCACCATTTCAACGAGTAACCGCTATCTCGACAAACCATTACAAAGATATGAAGATATAACAAAAGGTGAATATGTCGTACTCTCAGTTTCAGATAATGGTCGGGGGATATTCCCTGAGGACCTGAAGAGCATTTTCGAACCCTTCTATTCAAAGAAGGTAATGGGAAAAAGCGGCACAGGATTGGGATTGGCCGTCGTTTGGAATGTTGTCAGGGATCATGACGGGTACGTTGACGTGAAAACCAACGACAGTGGAGCAACATTTGAACTATATTTTCCAATCACACGAGAGAAAACCGTAGTCAAGAGCGATTCATTATCAATTGATACCTATAGAGGGAACGGAGAAACAATCCTGGTTGTCGATGATCTGGATTTTCAACAAGAGCTACTCTGTAATATGCTTGAAGTATTAGGGTATAATACCAAGGTAGTATCCAGTGGCGAGAATGCCGTTAAATATTTGGAAAAAGAAAGTGTCGACCTGGTATTACTCGACATGATCATGGGTGCCGGTCTAAATGGCCGAGAAACTTACCAAAAAATCGTATCAATCCGACCTGATCAAAAAGCTATTATTATAAGCGGCTTTTCAGAGACGGAGGATGTCCATGGAGCACAACAATTAGGAGCTGGTCAATTTGTCAAAAAACCGGTCACCCTGGAACGATTGGGGATGGCTATAAAATCGGAGCTGGAAAAATAGCTCTTTAAAACAACACAGATGATTTAATAATCGTTCTTTACTCAAAATGAATTCTACTGGGTGCTTCTTTTATGTTTGATTACTATCTCTTATGAACAAAGCTAACGATAATAGTTTTCCCCTGAGCCTTGGATATAAAGATTAGGAGCAGGTTTTTCTCTACTTAGGCGAATACTATTTTGCCACTGTCCCAACTGTAATGAGCACGGTACTAGGATCTTGTGTATCTGTTACCTTACACGACAAAATAAAGAAATTACGGTGCCATGTGTCATGCTGTTTTGCCAACAGGTCCGGATAAAAAAAGAGAAACTCATTGTGGCAATTATTTAGATTGTGTTATTGAAAAAATGATCAATACCTTCAGCCAGTACCGAATTCCAGCACGCACTTTGACAACAAAAGTATTTGGCGGTGCTAAAATGCTGGATCAAAATAGTCCTTTGAGTGCTTCTCAGCCCGGCCATACAAATATTGAAATGGCGAAAAGAATTCTCAGAGAGTATGAGTGTAATATTTTTGTTCCGAAAGCGGTGATGTTTACTTAAAACGGATCTAAAAACGTCAAATGAACTGTCTTAACACGTCACCAGAGATTGAAATTTAATCTAAATTTTTCAAGAGAGCATATGGGAATAAAAGTATTGGTAATAGATGATTCTACTGTTGTTCGACAGACATTGCATGACATCCTGATTTCAGACAAAGAAATAGAACAAGTAGTGACGGCCCAAGATCCATATGTTGCTGTCGGCAGATTCAAAAGCTATGTACCGGATGTTATTACCCTTGATGTAGAAATGCCCAGGATGGACAAAGTTGCGTAGTATTTGGTATGCCGAAAGTTGCCATACAGCTTGGGGCCGCCGCTCAAATTGTTCCACTGCAGAGGAGAGCTCAGACCATAATAGACTCATTTAGTTAAAAATTAGACTGACACACCAAAAGATGCTCAGAATCTGCCCGCATTGAAAGGCGGAATAGCGAATCAACGTCCTTTACCTGGACAATAATTGACATCATCTACTTGAAAACCACCTTCCCCCCAACTCAGGGTATTTATACAACCAAAGTCCTGAGTCAACATAAAAAGATTGACAAGCGGCATCCCCAGAACGCGGCAGAGCAATACTCTGATTACTCCAGCATGGGTGACAACGGCAATCTGTGCGTCAACTGAGGAAGCGATTGTTTCAAAGACAGGCCAGGTACGATTTAGAAGATCCTGGAAACTCTCCCCGTTTTCAGGGCGAAAAGAGGCGATGTTTTTTCCCCTTGCCGGATATTGTCCTGGATAACGCTCTTCAACCTCTGCAACGGTTAATCCTTCCCAGCTGCCGAGATTGATCTCTGCCAGTTCGGTAACAATCTCAGGGAGAATCCCCAGCTTTTCACCAACAATCGAGGCACCTTGTCTGCAGCGGGCAAGCGGACTGCAGATCAACCGATCAATTGATCTGGAGTCAAGAAAATCTGCCGATTTCATCATCTGCTGTCTGCCCGCAGAGGTGAGGGAAAGATCCAACCGGCCAACAAAGCGACGGGGATTGGAAGCCGCTATTTCACCATGACGGAGGAGATAGATTGTACTCATACTATGTTGGCAGCAGCAATCATTTCATCGGTGGTACTGCCTGCCTGGCGCTCTACCATAGCCTGAAGCGCCATAATATCAGCCCGTCTTCCCAGGATGGCTTCCTTTGCCTCGGGATCATGCGCGTAACAGACAAGTTTTTCGGCAAACCGCTGTTGTACGGAGACTGGTCGGGAACCTTTGACCAGCTTATCAGCCAAACAGACGACTTCTTTTTCGGAAAGAATACCTGTCACCGGAGGGGGCATGCTGCGGTGTGCCGCAACGATTTTCGCTATTTCATGAAGACCGAGACGATGAAGCATCTCACCGCCATGACTCTCATGTCCCGAGGTTCCTTTGCCGACATCGTGAAGGAGAGCCGCGTTCCGGATTATATCCAGGTTCAGGTTGTAGCCCTTTTTGGTGTTTAACCGGCGTCCCACTTCCATGGCAATCTTTGCTGTGGCAACACCATGTTCGACACCCTTCTCCGACATCAACTGCCGTGCTAATTCAAGGGATTCGTCCGAGTCTGCAATTCCGATCCCGACCGACCGCCTTTTAAGTACTGAGAAATCCTCAGGTGTATCGGCGTCCATCAATATCCCTTTGTCCCAGACATCAATTTCCAGGCAAGGCTGTTGTTCGAGAACGGCTTGCAACCCGCCTGCTCCGTTATGAGCAAGAATGGCCGGAATTACACAGGCCGGAATGAGAGGAGGATGACCTGATCTGCCGCAGAAAACCGGGAGAAGTACCGAGTGGCCATCAAAGCAGTCAAGCAGTCTGGAAACGGTCGCAGGATAGAAAAGCGGTATGTCGACAGGATGCAGAAAAAAGCCGTCGTTTTGCTGCATCCTCTGCACCGCTTCATAGACGGAGGAGAACATACCTCTATCGATATCGCTATTACGAAGCCATTGCACGTCCAGACGGGCGGCTTCGGCTTCTACCTCTTGCCCTCTATATCCCGTGACCACCGTTATCGAGTTCAGTCCTGCATTGCGAAAAATCTTGACGCAGTGAGCAAGTAGCGTCTTCCCCCCCAGAGTCATAAGTGGTTTAAAACCATTCATACGGGAAGAGTATCCCGCTGCCAGAATGACGACATCGATATTCATTGGTTGATGCCGGCCCTTGTCTGGATGAGTTCCGCAACGATGCTAATGGCAATCTCCTCCGGGGTATCCGCACCAATGGCAAGGCCGATAGGACTGTGCACCCTCCGTAGATCAGTCTCGGAAAATCCTTCTTCAATTAAGGACTGATAAATGGCATCACGTTTTCTGCTGCTGCCAATCATGCCAATATAACGGGCACTTGTGCGTAATGCCTGAGCCAGAACTTCACGATCGTGTAGATGGCCTCTGGTAACGATAACCACATAGTCATCAGGGCCTAGCGCTTTCAGACAATTATCAAAGGAGGTGAGAACATGTATGGCTTGCGCCTGGGGATAACGTTCGGCGTTGGCAAAGTCGGCACGATCATCCATAACCTCCACCTCAAAGCCTGCAAAAAAAGCACATTCAGCAGTGGCCAGGGCCACATGCCCTGCTCCAGCGAAATGTACGGTACCTGGATGAAGCAGCGGTTCAACAAACAGATCTTCATTGGCATAATTCATGAGGAAAGGTTCGCGTCTGGTTTTGCGCAGCAACTCTTCCCGCAGGTCGACTGGAAAAGAATCGTCCCCATCAATACCGCAGTAAATGACTCGAGGTGGAGTTTTTCCGTAAGGTAGCACCGTTACCAGATAAGATCGTTTACCATAACGGTAGGCTGTCTGCAGCTGTGTAAAGACTGGCAGTGATTCTGGTTCAATTTTCATCAGCAGAACCGAGACCGCCCCGCCGCAGACCATGCCTGCTTCCGCAGCCGATGCAGCGTTCAATTCGAAATTCAGCTCTGCAAAACTTTCAGATCGGCCAAACATTTGAGCAGCTCTGGCCTGGCAGGCACCTTCAAGTGCACCTCCACCGACACTGCCGACCAGGGAATGGTCAGCTCTAACCAACATCCGGGCCCCCGATGTTCTCGGAGCGGAACCGGAATGACGAATAATCGTACCCAGCACCACTGATTCGTTGTTGTGCAGAGCTTCAACAAGATGATTTAGCACGTGTCTCATTATATTCTCCTTCGTTGCGCAGGTCGAGGATGGTTCTTTTAACGGTGTGGGTTGCTTCAAATTCGGTGATTTGTTGAATTTTCCCCAAGGTCAGGGTTCCTTTGCCCAGTCCTACCTTAATAACGGGAATTTGCCTGAGATGTCTATCAATTTCCGCACTGATCTGATGGTCTGAAGGGCTGGCAATATATTCCAGCTGCAGTCTTGCAGGCCTCTTGTCATCAAGCGTTGCCCGATAATCAAGGAGACCAGGGATATGAAAAAGCTCATCATCCAGATCCTGGCTGTACAACATGGCATCTTCCAAATGGCAGCCGCTCAGCCGTCCCCGGATGTCGTACAAGCGGGCGGTGAGCCCGCCGCAAACGCATGGGTCATGGTTAAGTCGGGCCAGATCTCCAGTTCGATAACGAATAAGTGGCATGGCCTGCCGGTCAAGAGTCGTGATAACCACTTCTCCCAGTTGACCATCTTCAAGATTTAAACCGCTGCAAGGATCAACAATTTCCAATAACACTTCAGATTCCCGGAGATGACAACCACTATGCATTTGGCATTCGACCGCACCACCCAGGCCCGATTCGGTGCTGCCGTAATGAAGAAAGGTTTCACAGCCGCAAGCATTCTCAATTCGCCTTCGCAGGGCGGCAGAAGCATAGTCGGAGCAAAGCAGCATGAAACGTAACCATCCTGGACCGATTCGTTCCGCCAGATCTAATAAATGCTGAGGCAAGCCGACCGCACAGGTCAAACCCATGCTCTGGACCAATTTTTTGGCCTCTGGCGGCAGTGGCCACAGACCAAAGGCATGTATCCCGCCATCCATGAGTGCCCGGATAAGCAGGTTGCCGACACTGTCCGGCTGCTCAAAAGGAAGTATTACGAGAACCCGGTCATTATTATCAATCAGGCTGTACATACCCTGGAGAAAAAAATCAAGGGTGGCGGACAGGTCACGGTCGGTAAACATGAAACGTTTGGGTTGACCTGTACTACCCGAGGTCTGCAGGGTAATCACGCGGCTTACCCGGCTTTGGGAGACACAGAGCAAGCGATGACCGTGGTGGATGATATCTGCGCTGGTCAGAAGTGGTAGACGGCCTAAGTCCTCTACCGTTTGTAGTGAACCTGGATCCAGTCCAGCCAAACTTTCACGATAAAAGCTGCTACCGGAGAGCGCATGGCGAACGGTTCGACGCAGGACTGCCATTCTTGCCTGCTCCAGTGAGCTACGATCCCAATTGCCCTGTAAATGAAGTCTTCTGGCGACCAATCGGTCCACAGGGGTTCTGGACACATTAACATTTCGCCCGGTTGCCGATTTTCGATGCAGAGGCCAACCGCTTCGGGAAGTTAAATTGAAACTGCAGAAAGGAATACGCCTGCCATCCTCCTGAGCCACATGAATGCAGCACCCCTGTAACCTCTCAAGATTAAGGCTCCAGGCGTCTTGGAAGGCCATTGCGGAAATCTGAAAGGTATGCGTTCTGGCGCGCTGCAGAAAAAGGCTCAAGTCGTCATTTTCATTTATGTTGGTATCCATATGCATGGGCAGAACACCTTTCCATTGCCGTGCCATTGTGCCGATTGCCTTTAAAGCACCTTCTTCTGCCGGCAAGGGCGAGCAATCACAGGCAGCTTCACTGCCGAACCGCTGCAGATCGCCGTTCTCCTTTACCAGATAACGGGCTGAGAACGAACAGAGTGCATGTTCGCAGCCCGGGGGACGAAAATCACCAACCCGCAGAAGACCGCCACTCTTTTGAGCCAGGGTTCGCATCAGTTCCGGCAGAGTAACGTGGTTTGGCCTGAAGTGCGCCGGGAAGCGGCCAAAATAGCTGATCGGCTGAAAATGAACTCCCCGCACCTGAGGCTGCCGGGCAAGACCGAACTGTACAATTTTCCAGAGCTGATCAGTGTTAACCCCGCGAACAACCGTAACCACTAAAACGATACCGAGACCGGCTGCTGCCAGGTTATCGATAGCCCTACATTTCAGAGCAAAAAGATCGCCTCCGCGCAAGGTGGCGTAAACAGCGTCGGTAATGCCATCAAACTGCAAAAAAACTGAGGAGAGACCAGCATCGCTCAATTGCACTGCCAGCTCGGGCTTTTCAGCAAAACGTAAACCGTTGCTGTTGAGTTGAATGAATGTAAATCCAGACTCCCTGGCCATATTGACGATATCTGGCAAATCTTTTCGTACAGTTGGTTCGCCGCCAGAGAGTTGTAGGTTGCAGCCACCAGTACTGTCCATTAGCCGTGTGAAGGTTCTGCCGAGCACATCCAGGCTTGGGTCTGGCAAGTTGCCACCGCTATCAGCAAAACAGACCGCGCAGTTCAGATTGCAGCGGGAGGTAACTTCGACTAGAGCGGTGCAGGTGCGCTGCGTGTGGTGGCGACAGAGTCCGCAGTCATGGGGACAGCCATGAGCATCGTTGCATCGTTCCCCCCCCGAATATGGCAGTTTGGGGCGCACCCATGAATCAAAGGAAGGTTCGCCCTGCCAGACGACTACGCGAAACAGTCCATGTGAGGGACAGCGCTTCTCCAGCAGTATCTGGTCGTTGTTCTTCAAGAGCTTTCCGGAAATGGTTTCCAGACATTCCGGGCAAACGCTTTCCACCTGATGCAGGAACTCAGTCATCACTATTGCCGGCAGGATCATAGCCGTATTGGGTGAGAATGGTCATGGCCTGGCCGTAACATGCAGATATCAGACCTCCGCAGATACTGCGATCCGGTCCTGCATCGCCAACGATATCCGAACAGTTTATACCGCCGAATCGTTCGGAACCATAGTGACTGAACCACTCGGAAAGTTCCGAGAGCATCAGCGGCAGCTTCTCGTCCGCAGTTTCCGTCTCAGAGCCTTTACCACTGTAATAGGAGAGGAGGCAGGCCGCCCCACTGACAGCACCGCAGGGACCTTTGGTACCAACCTCTCCGTGGCAGAGTCCGTTCATGGCCCGGATCAGGCCCGGGTTTGATTTGCCCTGGAGATCAAGCGCCATATACAGGATAATCTGGGCACAGCAGTAACCCTGGTGTGCGAGCCTCAGAATGTCGAGATCATAGCAATTCATAGGATATTCCGTTTGGCCACGAGAAGGAAAAGTCCCGGTCGGACAGCCATCGAAACCTCGCAGGCTGCCTCTGCCAGTTCGGCGTTTCCGGTTACCGCCTGCCAGAACCCTTTCAGCGAACCATGAACAAAAATAAATTCTGCAGCAGTTTTTTTCAACAATCCGGTATGATCTTCCAGGATCGCAATTACGAAACCAGCCGATGTAACCTGGCGTGCCACTGTATCCAAATCGGTGGCTGCGGAAAAACAGCAATGAATCGGCCATGAACCAGCATAGGCAGTGTTCCCGGAACGTGTGTAAATATCGGTTACAGCCAAAATTCCTCCGGGTTTCAAGGTTCTGGCGAATTCTCCGAGCACTTTCTCCTTGTCGGTGAGGTTCCAGACGCATTCGCAAAGGATTATATCGAAAACTTCATCCGCCATCGGCAGATGGGCAAGATTAGCACAAACCACGGATTGCTCTTCATGGTATGGTTGCTGGAGCAAATCTCTCTCCAGATCAATGCCGAACACTTTGGTGAGTCCCCTCTTTTCAAGCATTGTCATACTTGCCCCAGTACCGCATCCTGCATCAAGCACCATCCAGGCAGGATCAGGTTCCAATACATCAAGGATATATTCGGTAAAAACAGCACCGCCCGGTCGAAGGCAGGAACCCAACCCTTCGCGAACAGGGGAAGACAGGTACAACGGCTTCATTTGTCCTCCAGTATCTGCTCTACTTCAAGCATTTTGCCTATCGCCAGCTCTTCGTCAACAAGTACTGCCAGGCATTGGGGACAGACCGGCAGCTCAACCTTGAAAACATTGCCCAAATAATGAAGCTCCACCATACCAGCCTGCAACGGCATGTTACAGGGGCTGCAAATCCAGTTCATATCCTCCGGCAAAAAGCGTAAGTTCATGGTCCGCTCCTCCTCTCTGGTTTTGCACACGGGTTAATAGTCATGCGATGGCTCCAGCAGCGAAGGAGATGATAAACACCATTCTCTTTCCGGTATTCAACCCAAAAGGTAACCTCACCCAGGCGGCTGCTAGCGATACTGCGGTTCTCCTTACCATGAGCGAAAAACTGTTCTTTTTTCTCGCTTTGAAAAAGCACCCGTTTGATATCATCCGTCAGGATTCGCCTTTTTTCGATGAGGTTTGCCATCTCTTCGCTAATAGCCAGCGACAGTTGCTCCCACTTATTCTGCGGCGGAAGCTCGCCTTCAGGATATCGGGACAGAAGTCGCTGTTTCAGGTTACGGCGATTAACCCGCCGTTCAGAAATCGAGGCTGGAGGCTCGATTGCTGAAAGAGCCACTTCCGGAAAGAGCAGATCCAGGATATGCAATACCGGCTTACCCGTTGCTGCTAAACGATCCCGGCACATGGCGCAATAGGTGAGCATTTCGGCGTCGGTTTGAGCTATCCGGGCTTCGACAACCTTCCGGGCGATCATTGGATCGCTGTTCTCCATTAAGCCACCGAAACCACAGCACTCTGTGAGCTCAGCCGACATGGCAAGAGGAGCGAGCTGTTGTCCTGCTTTCTGCAATAGAGTACGCACGGCCGTTCGGGTTGTCTCATCATGACGTGCGGTGCAGGGATCAGACAAGGCCAGGGGTGCGCGGGAAGTGATAGCGTCAACATCCTCGCGGGCCAGAACCGTCCAGACGGATACCGCTTCGAATTGCGGCAAGTTTTCTTGAAACATCTGCAGGCAGGTGGAGCAACCGGTGAGAATTGCAGGACGTCCCATTTCGATCCAGGTTGCTTCCAGTTGCCGGATTGCGGTTTCGTGTTCTTCCAGGCGGCCGCTCCAATGAGCAGGAACGCCGCAACAGCTCAGCCAGATACCGGTTTGCGGTTCAAGCTCAAGCAGGCGTTCATATAACCTCATGGTCTGCAGGTGCCTGATACCGGTTAACTGACAGCCTGGAAACAACATCCATCTGCTGCTGTCCATACCGACACTGTGCTTGACGAGACTGCTTTCATCCTGAGCGGAACGCATTTCCTCCATGGCAAACCAGTGTGCAGAAGGCGGCATCCGCTTTTCCGCAACCATCTGCCGACGAGCTTGCAAGCAGAGATCCGCCATGGAAAAATCATGGGGACAAAGCGTTTCGCACTGTCCGCATAAAGAGCAGGTGTTGATGAACCTGTTGGCCTGGTGCACACCCTTAACAATGGCAGAGTTGTTATAAACTCTGCGTGCATATACCTTTGGATACGCTTTATAATCTGCAAGATAGACGCAGTGGCGAACGCATTCGAGACATTGACAATCAATGCAGCGCCCCGCTTCTATACAAGCCTCTTCAAGAGTATATCCTTCCGGACTGGCCGGTTTGACGCGTGAATCGCAGTCAATATCCTTCGTCTGGGTAAAAAGGTTTGTTTTCCCAGAACGGGGTGCTACCCTGCTAGCCGTCAGCGAGACACCCTGCAGATAACGATCGATGGATAGCGCTGCTTCGCGGCCCTGAAAGATATCAGTAATAATTCGGAAAGGATGATCGGTCTGACAAAGACCTCCTGTGAACCGACCTGGAGCAGAAAGGGCAAAAGTTCGGGAATCAGGGCTTTTTAAAAGGTTACGCAGGCTTGCTGTGAGCACATCATCCTGGGCGATATACACTGCATCGGCGACGATGTTAGCGAGCAGCGCATCATCTAGTACAGGAACTTTGTTGAAATGTACCCCAAGGGCTACCAGTCGGGAAATTTCCTCACTTCTCGATTTTCCAGGCAGAACTTCTTCCGGTAACTCGCAAAGCCAGCCACCAGGTTTGCTGCTGGCATGATACACGTTTATCTGATAACCTTTTTTCGCCAGATCAAAGGCCACGGTCAGACCGCTGGGGCCGCTGCCGATGACGGCTGTTTTTTTCTGTCGTGGCGGGAGTTTTAGTATTTTTCGTTTAAATGTGGTGTTTACTATGCAAGCGTTCTCAAGGCCGGAGATGTTGATCGACCCACCCAGGTTTTTACGGATGCAAAATTGTTCACAGGGAGCTTCGCATAATCTGGCCAAAATCCTTGAAAGCGGCATGGCTTTTTCCAGGAGATTTCTGGCCACGTCCAGCTCCCCCCGAGCCATGGCCTGCGAAAAACCACGACCATCCACACCAAGCGGACAACCGGCTTTGCAGGCTGGCGGTTCTTCCTGGATGCATCTTGCCTCAAGCTCTCGCAGCTCTTTCTGATCCATAAATATTGATAAGCTGTGAGGCGCCAGGGAGCATCAATGCAGCCCCTTGACGCCTCTCTTTCTTTATCCTGTTTGCCTCCCGCAACCAAGTTCTTCTCAGGGAGGCCAGCGCCACACTTACCTGGACAGACCTGCCAGAACCTTCTCTGGCAAAGCCGGTAATTGCCGGATGCGGACACCGCAGGCATTATAAATGCCGTTGATGATAGCAGCATGCGGACAGGTCAGCGGCAGCTCACCAACACCGGAAGCACCGAAAGGTCCTTCCGGTCGTTCGGATTCGACATAGATCAGCTCCATGTTGTCTGGAATCTGCTTGGCGTATGGGAATCCAGCGCCAGCCATGCTTGAGTGTTTTTCGATATCCTCAAAATCCTCACTCAGCGCCAAGCCGATACCCTGGGCCAGACCGCCGTACATCTGGCCGTCGACGACGAGCTTGTTTGCCACCTTACCGATATCAGAAACCAATGTCATCTTTTCTACCGTGGTTTTACCGGTAGCCACTTCCACAGCAACCTCTGCCATAAATACCCCGTACATGTAGCAGACAAAGGGGCTTCCCTGTCCGTTTTCATCACATTCTTTAGCCGGGGCTGTCCATTTGCCATTGTACTTGGTTGGTATATTCTCTGTGACCATCTCATCGTAGGAACGTATAGAGCTGCCCTTCTTCATTCCTTCAATGAGCATCTCACAGGCTGTTTTTATCGCCCTGCCGATGACAACCTGGGAGCGGCTGCCGCCTGCTGGACCGCCGTTGGGACAGACTCGGGTGTCATTGAGAACCACCTTGATCTTTTCCGGAGCTATACCCAACGGACGCAATGCTTCGTGCGCCGTAGCCAGCGCACCCATATCGGCTCCCTGACCGTGATCATGCCATGTGGTATAAATGGAAACAGTACCGTCGCTGTTGAGTTCGGCATCAACTTCGGCACTGTCAGGACCGTCAAGACCGGAGCCGTAAACACCGAGAGAGATGCCAACGCCGCGCTTAATTTCAGCGCTGGTAGCCGCCACTGCTTTTTTCTTGGCATCATCGTATTTGGGGCGGAGGGTGTCGATCAATTCGGGCAGGCTCCACACCTCTGGATTCTGTCCGGTCGGAGTGGTGGCTCCCTGACGATAAACATTTTTATAGCGCAGTTCCAACGGATCCATGCCGAGTTCTTCAGCAAGTTCATCCATCAGTACTTCCGAGGCAAACTCGGACTGCGGCGAACCATAAGCGCGGAAAGCTGAGCCCCAGGAGTGGTTAGTACAGACGGTGCGACCCACACCCCGGATGTTGGGGATATCGTAGCCGGCACCTATAAATTGAGCGCCACGCAGGGTCAGCAGATCGCCGAACTCCGAGTAAGGGCCATGATCAACGGACCAGTCAGTTTCCAGACCAAGCAGCTTGCCATCCTGGTCAGCCGCCAATCGTGCATTGATGAAAAACGGAGAGCGCTTTCCTGTATAGGTCTGCTGTTGGAAATAATCATACCCCAGAAATACCGGGCGTCGGGTGGCCAGAGCAGCAGCGCCAACCAGGGCTTCCATGGTAGGGCTGAATTTGTAGCCGAAGGTCCCACCGGCGGGGTTCTGTACCATAATCAAATTTTCCGGCTCGACGCCCAAACCAGGGGCAATCATATAGAGATGCAGATGCAAACCGATGGACTTGGAATGGATAACCAGCTTTCCGTCGTCATCGATGTATGCGAAGCCGACATCCGGCTCGATGGGCATATGTGGTTGGCGCCCAACATAATAATCATTTTCCACAACGGTATGAGCCGTTCCGAAAACTGCTGTGGTATCCTCTCCTTTAGCGATCTTCTGCTCGAAATAGATATTGGGCGTACCGGGATGAATCTCAATGGCATCTTCCGCCATGGCAGCAGGAGCACTCATATAGCTGGGCAGTTCTTCGAGTTCAACATAGACCTTGGCTGCCGCGGCCTCTGCGTTTTTCTTGGTATCGGCACAGACGATTGCAATCGCATCGCCGAACTGGAAGACCTTTTCGTCACAGAGGATGGGACGATCCCAGCCGTCTCCCTTGTTGGTTGGGAAAGTTATCAGGCCGGTGATACGGTTCTTGCCCTTAATGTCCTTGTGGGTGATGATTTTGAAAACACCGGGCATCAGGCCAGCTTCGGAGGTATCGATGGATTTTATTTTTGCATGTGATACCTTGGCTTGGACCAGGGCAAGCTGCAGGGTCTCCTCCGGTAGCTTCAAGCCAAGATCGGCACCGTAATCACAGGTGCCTGTAACCTTGGCCAAAGCTGTCGGACGAGGATACTTTGTTCCCCAGATACGGCCGTCTTCAGGGATTTTAAAAGCCAGATCGTCCATGCTCATTTCACCGCGCAGCACTTTGGCCGCATCCATGGTAGCGTCAACCAGGGGTTGATAGCCTGTACAGCGACAGGCATTGCGATGTTTTTGAAACCATTCCCGCACATCCTCACGGCTGGGACTGGAATTGGTCTCGAGAAGCCCTTTGGCAGAAACAATGAAGCCTGGGCTACAAAAGCCACACTGGGCACCGCCATGGGCCATCCAGGCAAGCTGCAGCGGATGCAGATTATCTGGTGTACCTATTCCTTCTATGGTAACAATCTGAGCACCATCCGTTACCCGCCTCATCTTCATGGCGCAGGAGCGGACAACCTTGCCGTCGACCAGAACACTGCATGCTCCACACTGGCCTTCACCGCAGCCCACCTTGGTGCCGGTAAGCATGAGGTTTGATCTGAGAACATTGGCCAGGCTGTCTTCGCCGCCTACGACGAGATTTCTGGTAATACCGTTTACAACGATTTCCTTCTTGATCATTCCAGTTCCTCCATATGTAGATTGATTTACTTCCTGACAACAGCGAATTCGTTCCCATCTGAAAACGAATCAGAGTTTGCCGAAACCACAGACCGGATACCGGCAACTCTCGCAATTTTCGCAGAATCCTCCATGTCCCAGGCCAACGATATCTTTTCTCTCCAGCCGTTCTCCAGCAAGAATACGTGGCATTATCAGATCGAAGATACTGGCTTTATGATACATAACACAGCCAGGCAAACCGACTATCGGTATGGATCCGAGATAGGCCAACAGAAACATGGCTCCAGGAAACGTCGGCGCACCATAGCTGACAATCTCTGCTCCCGACTTGCGGATTGCTGTCGGAGTCAGATCGTCCGGGTCGACACTCATGCCGCCGGTAACTGCGATAAAATCAGCTCCCTTCTCAAGTAGATTGTCAATGACTGAAACGGTAATATCCACCTGGTCGGAGACAAAGATCTGCTCCATTACCGTACTGCCAAGTTCGCTGAATTTTTGCCGCAATACCGGACCAAAACCATCCTTAATCCGGCCGGAATAAACCTCGCTGCCGGTGGTTACTACTCCGACCTGGGCTGATCGAAGCGGCTTGACCTGGATTAGGGGCGCATGTTCGTGGCAGATCCGCTCAGCTCGCAGCAGATGGCTTTCTTCCACCACCAGTGGGATAACCCTGGTTCCTGCCAGATTACGGCCTTTCCTGACAAACTGGTTGGTATGAATGGTGCCAAAAGAGACGTCTTCCAAGCTGTTCAAGTGGAGCAGGCCGGGAACATCAATGCAGAGCAGACCGTTGTAGGCTGCACTGAGAGTGACTTTGCCTTCTTTTGGCCGATCGAAAACGATACCGCTTCCAACAGCCGCCTGGGCCAACCTTATTGCTGCCTCATCTTCATGAACGAAGCCATCCTGCGGATCCAAGACATAAAGACTGGCCTTGCCGATATCCAGCAGGAGCGGGATATCCTCTGCGGTAACAATATGACCTCGCCGGAAAGCAGGCCCCTTGGTCTGGCCTGGAACGATGCGGGTTATATCATGGCAAAGTACTGTGCCCACCGCTTTTTCAACTGAAATTGCCTTCATTGTCTAATTTTTCCTCCGATAGCTACCGGTTGTTGACTCTTGAGCCTTTTGCAAAACTAGGTTTTTGTCCAAAATCAGGTAAACGCAAACTCTGAAAAGATCGTTTTTCCAAAGACTCTCTTGTCAGTGCAATCGCTTTTCAACGTGCTGACATTGCATAACTCTTAATCGAGCATCAGGGAGAGCATGAGCAATTTGTGAGCCAACTCACAAAAATGTTCAAAAACAGCACTAATATACAATTATTTATAATTATTCCGGGACGTAATACAGATACGGGGAGGTTTGAGAGAGAAAGAAGCGATTGTATATGAAGTGTGAAACAACTGTTACCTTTTCTCGCCTCCACTCAACAGGCATTACTCACTATTTACACATCGAGGGCGTTTCTTCCTTAATAATTCAACATACAGGACGTGTTTAGAGCTTGGCGGAATAAAATAGAGAGGACGCATTACATTCTTGACAACTTAAATTAACAGTATTAATTTAACGCCATTAACTTAATTCTGTTAATTTTTGAAAGAGGTTTTTATATGGCACGTCCGCTTAAATCTGAAGAAAAAAATATTCCAGCCCTGGCAGTTGAAGCCGCTACTGCATTGCTGGAGAAATCGAGTCTTCAATCAATCACCATGAGTAAGATTGCAGAGGTGATTGGTTGCAGTGCCCCCGCACTTTATAACCATTTCCACAACAAGGATGCACTCCTGCGCGCTGTACATGATGCCGGTTTCCAAAAACTTCTGGATGAAAAATTGGTGGTTTCTACAAAAACAGCAGGAGATGCATTGGCTCGTCTACGGGAAGGAGGGGTGGCGTATATCGCCTTTGCCATGGAAAATCCTGCACTTTATCAGCTTATGTTCAATCCCCCGTCTACCCTGAAAAGTAATCTGAACCCATTTGAACACGATCTGGGAATGCGTTCACTTATCTTGTTGCAGGAAGCAGTTCGTTCTGCTCAGGAAGCCGGTTTTCTGCCTGAAGAGGATTCAGAACAGATCGCCTTTACTCTTTGGGCCACAGCACACGGAACCGCATCGCTGTTACTTCAAAACCGGGCACCAGCCTTAAAGGACAAATCAGGAAAACCAGGACAATCGGTAATCGAGTCCGTTATGAATCTGATTGCAGCTACATCACAAAATAACACGACTTCAGACAGTAAAAGCTGAGATATAATTTTTGCGGAGGTTCTATATGTTTATCAAAAGAGTAATCGGTATCCTGATTCTTTTATTTGTTGCCATCACGATTTTAACCGGCATCATGATATACAGAACAGAAGCTGCTATCGACTCCTTCGTTATAGAAGTAGAAGCTATTGGTAAATCCCATCCGGCACAAGCACATCTGGGAAAATCATTTGATAACCTACCGAAACCTGTACAGCGATACTTCGCTTTTGTTTTCAAAGAGGGTGTGCCACACTACAGCCATGTCCAACTGAAAATGGAGGGCCAATTCCGGCGGCCCCAGACCACTTCTTTTTCAGCTACCACAGCACGTCAGACCATCGCAATTGGCGAACCTGCCTTGATGTTTTGCGCTTCAACTTCTATTATTCCTGGTGTCTGGGCACGCGCCTATGATTTCTATGCCAACGGAAAGATGGAAATGAAGGCAAAAATTTTATCGACCATAACCGTCGTTGATGAAAAAGAAACGCCCAACCTTAACCGTATTTCACTCCGTCGCTGGCTTATGGAAAGTCCGTTGTATCCGATGGCCTTGCTGCCAGGAGGAAAGGTTCACTGGGAGGAGGTTGACGATTACCACGCCCGAGCGATTGTCACAGACCATGGTGTTTCAACTGACCTGCTCGCAACTTTCGCTGATGACGGCAGGCTGCTGCAATTCGATGCCGAAGAGGACGGTGATCTCACCACACCATATCATGGATCGGGAGAACACGCTCAAAGAACCGACTATCGTCTTATTTCCGGTGTAATGATTCCTCATGGGTTCCTGATCGCACGTGCTGCCAGGAACAAACTATATCCATTCTGGAGAGGAAAAATCACCGACATCCGATTTATGCCGGCAACGAGTGTCGACACTCCGGTTCATCAACCTTGATATCGTATGAATAAGGTTAATTGGCAATGGCGTGTCGCTGCATCCGATTGTAGACCGTTTTTCGAGTGACACCTAGCCTCCTGGCCACCTGGGTAATATTACCGTCATGGAGGTCCAGCAGATGGACAAGCTGTTGTTTCTCTCGCTCACGCCGCTTGCGCCGACGGTCGACGGGAGGCAGTGTCACAGGATTTCCTACTTGGATCCGTTCCTGCCGGTTGATAAGCTCGACGGGCAACTGGTGGATTGTCACAACACCATTGATGGCAAGATTGGTGGCACGTTCGACCACGTTTTGCAGCTCCCGGACATTCCCCGGCCAGAGGTAGGAATAGAGATAATGCAACACATCCTTATCTACTTTCAGACACTGCCCCCTATCATTGCATAGTCTGTCGAGAAAGTGCTGAAACAAGAGAGGAATGTCTTCGAGACGTTCTCGAAGCGGAGGAATGGTAATGGACATGACGTTAAGCCGGTAGTAAAGATCCTGACGAAAGGTACCTTTGCGGACTTTTTCCAGAAGATTTTTATGGGTTGCGCAAATCAGCCTGACGTCCACAGGGATAACTTTGATCCCACCGATCCTGGTCATTCTTTTTTCCTGAATTACTCGCAACAGAACGGCTTGCTGCTCCAGAGGCATATCCCCTATTTCATCAAGAAAAAGAGTGCCACCACCAGCCAGTTCAAATTTTCCGGGTTTCCCTCCTTTACGTGCTCCCGTAAAAGCTCCGTCCTCATAACCAAACAACTCGCTGCCCACCAATTCTCTTGGAATGGCACCGCAGTTTAGAGGAATAAATGGTGCATTGCTTCGGCAGCTTTTATTGTGAATTGCCTGGGCGAATATCTCCTTGCCGGTTCCTGATTCGCCCTGCAGCAGGACGTTCGAGGAGCTCCTGGCTGAGAGCTTGGCCAATTCGACAGCTTCCATAACCTCACGACTTTGACCTATGATATTGCTGAACTGCAATGGGGCGGAGTATCCGCTGTAGCGATGAACCATGTTCTGTACTACCTTTACCGGACGCAGGGTTATGAAACTGCCGGTCACCGTTTCCCGTTCATTGACAATCGGCTCAGCGGAGGCCAGGCACTGACAGGGACCATTGTCGGTATCCAGTAAAACTTCGGATTCAAAACGTGACTTTCCCAGATCTAGTCCCACCTTGAGATTTGTTTCGTCCCAGGTGAGCAGCTGATTCAGCATCATACCCTCTAACTTATCTCTCTTTTTGCCGAATATCCTCTCTGCTGCCGGGTTCAGCTCGATTATGGCATTGTTCCTGTCGAGAATCAGTACCGCATCCGAAACCATATTGAAAAAGCTGATCAGTTTTTTATTGGCCACTGCCAGCTGATGATTTTTCTTCCGGATTCGCAATTGAGCAATGATAGCTTTGGCAGCAGCCACAACCATACCAAGGGTATGGAGATGGGCGCATTCTTGCGATCCTGAGATATCAAGGATGCCGATGAGCTTATCGTCTGGATCAAAAATGGGTGCAGCAGAGCAGGTAAGACAATGATGTTTTTGACAAAAGTGCTCTGCCCCTGAAACCTGCACTGGCTTCTGTTCCTCAATAGTCGTACCGATGGCGTTGGTACCGGCATCCTGTTCGCGCCAACTTGCACCGATAAAGAAATTGCTGGTCATGGGTGTTTCATCCGCACCTTCGTCGGAGAGCAATTGGAGGATGTAGCCATCCTCATTGGTCAGTACGACCACAAAACCTGTGCCTTTGACGATGGTATAAAGCTCATCCATAAAAGGTCGTGCCACGCTCAGTAATCGTTCCTGTTGCTGCATCGTCCGGATCAATTCCCCACCTTGAAGATGGGCATGCAGGCTATTGTCGTAAGGATTGACGTTGTTATTCTGGCATCTCTGCCAGGAACGTAAGATAACATCGCGGACCTGGGAACAATCTCCATGACCTTTTTTTATAAAATATTGCCAGGGTTCATACAGATGATGAGACGGAGAGATGTATTGAGTCATCCTATTTACCTTTTTTTGAGACGATCAGGCAATCTTACAACTATGTGATGTTTCCCATGGAATCGTATCGAACATTCTCCCGGAGAGAGGATGAGCACTCGCCTGTGTTTTTTTGTGGGCTATAGTGAATTCCACCCTTATACGTGTCAAAGCTTATAGACGAAGGTAATATTTTGTCAACTTCATCTTGCTGTGAGGAGTTACAATATCCTGAACGAACCAAAGCTGACTCCATATTGCCATGACAAATCAAGAAGAGGTGCTCTTTAATTACCCTTGTGATTCAGCATTACTATTTCGTAAAAATGAGTGTTTGCTTCCTGGGAACTGAGTGAAACTTATCACTGATATTCGGAAGACGCCTGATATCCAGCCAAATCTCTTTGAAAATCGTGCGAATTCGCACACTACAACTGTTTTTCACGACTGTCTCGAGTTGACAATTGTTTTCCATACAGGCAAAACTCGATTAAATTCAGAGTAATACTAAAAACAGCATGCCTCCCATGTTGTTTTTTAAGCTGTAATTTTATATATTTAACGACACCCATCTAACCAAAAAACAATACGCTGATTAAAGATGGCTTAAAATTTGCTAAAGTGAGTATGTCTTCGGGAATCCCCTACCCGATAACAAACTGTCGAATTTGGTTATACTTTTTTCGACAATAAAAAGGTCTTGTCTGAAGCAGGCAAACAGCTCCACCTCGCTCTCCTCCAATCATTGATGCGGCTTACTCTGACTTTCAGAGTATTTCGGTGGGTTGTCACTCAACTGTATTAGGGCAAGACCTTGTTTTTAATGTTTTTTCTCAAATAAAACATGATCAGGTTAAGCCCTGCGTTGTCTGTATCAGATTGTCGCAACACCCTCAGAGCGTGCGTATTCGCACGCCTTGTGCAGATACGCACACCACGAGAAACTCATATCACATAAAACGTTGCGTCACCGTGCTTCTCCGCCCATTCCAAACAGGCCGCAAGTAATATAAAATCAATGTACGCAACTGTTCGCAGGCATAAAATTTAAAAAAAAGCATTCACCTGAAATGAAAACAAACCATGGAACAGAAACAGACCACGGAACAAAAACGAACCATGAATTGGAAGTCAAGCATACCATCTCTCTTCTCACCAGGATATCAACAACACTGAATCAGTTGTCAAGATCTTCACTTACAATACTTTCAAACTGGCAAGATTTTTGCTTAGCATCCGTCATGCAGCTTGATATTAACCATAAAAAGGGGTCTGCCTAAGAGGAATCAACTATGAACACCACTTGTGAAAAATGCAATGCACCGCATAAACTCAATCTTTCAGGGATAACGACAAAGCAAGCCAAATATCGATGCCAAAAATGTGGCGACATCAACGTGGTTGATATCTCTCAGATGACTGAGACGGACAGAGGGGTATCCCCATCTTCCACAGGTGGTGGAACAACCGCTGGCAGCAAATCCGGTGCAGCCTCTTCATCTTTTCACAAAACCAATACCAAACCAGCTATTCCCGGACTTTCTATTAAACACAAAATTACAATAATTGTCGTTGCGTTAATCATCAGCTCGATCTCCATCGTCAGCTTTATTTCTATCGAAAAAAGCAGTGAGGCCCTCTCCCGGCAAGCGGAAAATCACATGCGCCTGGCCACTCAGTTAAAATCCGAACAGTATAATGCTATCTTCAGCAGGCTCTCAAATGAAATTGAAGGTGTAGCTTATTATGCATCGCAAACATTCAGCCGAAATGATATCTCTGCTGATCTGGGTCTTGATGTTCTGCTTCCATGGAATGGAAATGGATACGGTACCCTTACCGATGCGGAAAAGCATAAATACACAATTCTCACTCTTCAGAGAATAGGTTCTGCAATCCAAGGGCTTGTGAAAAAGAATGCTTTTATCTTTATAGGGTATATGGCAACTGAGGACAACCTCATGGTATCGGATACCAATGAGACTACAGAGCTGATACGAAAAGAAAAAGGATACATGCCGACGAAAAGACCATGGTATCGTCTCGCTAAAGAAACAGGGCATACTGTCTGGACCCAGCCATATATTGATGTCACAACCAAAAAACTCGTCGTAACCTGTGCCACCCCAGTATATACCGACACAGACAGGCTCCAAGGTGTAATTGGATTTGACGTCTTTCTTGACACCATACAATCCGATATCATCACTCTTAATATCGGCTATGACAGCCAGGCATTTTTAGTCGATAAAAAGGGGGACTTCCTCGTAAAACCTGGAATGAAAAATACCAGCGTTGAGTGGAGTAAAGCAGTTGAGAGTGAAAACATCCTCAAAACCGAGAATAATGAATTTAAAGCTCTCGTTGTCAAAATGCTGGAAGGCAAGCTTGGCGTAGGTAAATATAAGGATGGAAATGCCTCTCTCCTGTTCTCCTACGCTCCTATTTCAGCCATTGATGCAAGAGTCGGTATCACCGCATCAGAGTCAGAGGTTATGCAACCTGTAAGAGAAACCCGAAATCTGATTCTGCTCGTCTGGGCTTTCGTGGTAATTTTTGCAATCGTTGTCGGTTATATGATAGGCGGCACCATAACCCGTCCAATTAATGATCTCACCATAAGAGCGAACATGATAAGTCAGGGAGATGCAGGTCTCGAAGAAATACCGACCACTCGAAAAGATGAAATTGGTGTTCTTATCGATTCGTTTAACAGAATGGTGACCAGTCTGCGGATTGCTATCTCCAGGCGTAACAGATAACCTATATTCTGAAGTGGGAATGCAGATCATGTCTGTATTCCCACGACCTGCTTGTGCTGGACCGCAGCTGCTCTTTTTGATGGCATCTTCAAACATATGAGGTTGCAGATGTCATCATGATTTATGACCCGATAAAATTGCCCGAAAAAGGAAAGGCTGATTCCCCTCTCGGTGATTTTGAAGAATTTAATCTATGACTTGCAGTTGCCAATAAAGTATTATGACTTATAGAGAAAGTTAACAATTGAGCACCGAGGATGTGGTTGGCTGTAATGTGCACTCAATGCACTTTCACAGCCTGTTTTTTATGGTATTTTCGGAATTTTTTTCTTCCGGTCTCCATACACTGTCCTCTCGGCAATCACTCAAAACTTCTAATCGAAATCAACTGCATTCGCGAGACGACCCGATTACAAAACGTTTTTGAAAGATTCATTCTCCATTGGAAAAATACATGAAAAATATCAGATGGAAAAAGCTATCGATCTCAACCAAAATTGCGTGCATGAGTACCTTCGTAGTTTTAACTCTCCTGGTATTGGCTGCAATATTCTCTATCACCAAACAATCGACTCTCGTTGACTATATCCTCACCCAATATGAAACCATGGTGCAGGACTCCTTTACCAAGCAAACGGAAATTGACATAAAAACGCTGAAGGCCAGACATGCCATCAATGCCAAAATCAGCAGTGGACTCTCCGGATATTTCCTCTATAATTTTGATCCCGAAGGCCTAAAAAACAACCTGAAAAGCCTACTGGAACTCCCTGAAATACTGGCAATACGAATCAATGATGCGGAAGATACGCCTTTTTTGGCTCTCTGGAAGGAAAACGACACAATCCGGTCCGGCCAAACTGTCGGTACAAACGTTAGTTTCGCCGATGATTCAATGTTCTCCCATATTATTTATTACGAAAGCGAAGTCGTTGGTAAAGTCTTTCTGTATTACACCGACGCACTGCTTAAAAAACAGGTGCAAAACAGCAAGGATGAACTCAAAAAGGTTGTCAGTTCTTTGAGTACCACCATCGACAAAAAAACAACCGAAGCAATTTATATCCAGATAATAACCTTTGGTATTGTCATTGTTGCTTTACTTTTGACCATCTCTTTTACACTCAGATTTCTGGTGATAAACCGCATAAAAAATATTACTGCAGGATTGAAAGATATTGCCGAAGGTGAAGGTAACCTGACCAAGCGTCTTGTTGATCAAAATGAAGATGAAATCGGTGACCTGCGCTATTGGTTCAACACATTTGTCGTAAAAATTCAGGATATTATAAAAGATGTTGCTGAAGGTGCTAAAAATCTCGACACCTCCTCCGGTAAACTTGCCAAACTCTCTGATACTATGAGGGTTGACGCCGATCATACATCCGTGAAAGCGGATAATGTCTCCGATTCCGCAAAAAACATGAGTGATAACATGAATTCCGTTGCGACTGCCATGGAAGAAGCGGCAACAAATATCAACATGGTTGCTTCTGCAGCGGAAGAGATGAATGCGACCATTATGCAAATAGCCGAAAATACCGACCAGGCAAAAAATATAGCCGTTAACGCGGTCGACCAGACAGCCAGTGCCTCACAACAGATCGATCAGTTAGGAAAGGCAGCCGAGGGAATCGGCAAGGTTCTTGAGACAATTTCCGATATATCAGAGCAGGTAAATCTTCTTGCCCTCAATGCTACGATTGAAGCGGCACGCGCCGGTGAAGCCGGTAAAGGTTTCTCTGTTGTCGCCAATGAAATCAAAGATTTGGCAAAACAGACAGCAGAAGCAACAGGTGAGATCAGGATAAAAATTGAAGGAATTCAGAACTCCACGAAAGGAACAGTCTCGCACATCGAACAAATTGCCAGCGTTGTCAACGAGGTAAACGAAATTGTCTCTACAATTGCCATTTCCATTGAAGAACAATCGGCAGCAACGATTGAAATTTCCGAGAATGTTGCTCAGGCAAGCGAGGGGATAAACGATGTGAATGAAAATATTGCCCAAAGCAGTGTCTCTGTCCGTTCAATCGCTGAAGAAATTAGTGAGGTCAATGAAGCTGCATCGAAGATTCTGGGAAACAGCGAAATGGTCAGCCAAAGTTCTGGAGAACTGGCAACATTATCAAATCAGCTCACGAAGATGGTGGGAAAATTTAAAATTTAGACCTAGGTCTATCTCTGGAAGATACGTCTTCCTATTAACCCCATAACCCTAATAAGAGGATTGAAATGAAAAGACTAAACAAAGTAGCAGTTTTTCTTGTCGGTATCACCCTTCTTCTCGGTATCAATACAGTGTCGGCAGCAACGTACACTATCATGACCGAGGAATACCCTCCGTATAATTACACGGAGGATGGGAAGATTACCGGTTTGGGCACAGAAGTTGTTGAAGAGATAGCCAAACGTGTCGGACATCCCACCGACATTGAAATGCAAACCTGGGCCAGAGCATATGGACTCATCCAGAAAAAACCAGGGATAATCCTTTATGTCATGACCAGGACAGAGGCCAGAGAAGATCTCTTTGAGTGGGTCGGACCAGTTGCCTCAAACAAATGGGTTTTCTTTGCCAAAAAAGGTAGCAACCTGAGCATTTCCTCCCTGGAGGATGCCAAAAAAGTTGGGAAAATAGGAACATACAAAGACGATGCTGGAGAAAGCTTTCTCAAAGAAAAAGGCTTCACCAATTTAGACAGTGTTCTCAAAGATGTACAGAATATTCCCAAATTAGTAGCCGGCAGGATCGATCTGTGGATCAACGGAGAATTCCAAGGTATCTATAAAGCGAAACAACAAGGTGTCGGTGACCAAATTGAACAAATCTTTGAAATAAAGGATGCTCAATTGTATATTGCTTTCAGTAAAGGCAGTCCACAGGAAGATGTCGCCAAATGGCAGGCAGCGCTTGATGCCATGAAAACGGACGGCACTTACGATGCAATTCTCAAAAAGTACAAGTAATATCTGTATATCATATCGATATGGAGCGGACAGACATCCTGTCTGCTTCCATATCGGATTTACGTGCCATTTTTTCAGGCTATCTCATCAATGACCATTACTTGGACCCATTTTCTACGTACACTGTTCTCTGTAGCTGCGGCTATCACCGTAATTTTTCATGTCGTCCCAGGTTCTGCAAACGAGCTCATGCAGAGGATTGAAGAAACCGGAATCATACGTATAGGGTTTCAGGAGGATGTGACACCCTTTTCCAGCTTTGATGAAATAGCAGGGACTCACACCGGCTTTTCTGTCGATATGGCACACTATCTGGTATATTATCTCTCGAAACGATTTGATAAAAATATCAAGCTTGTGCCGATCAACCTGAAAGCGAATCAACGCATTCCGATGATCGTCGATGGCCGGATCGATATTGAAATGGGCGCTTCGACCCAGACCTTTCTGCGAGAGAACAGTGTGGATTTCAGCCTGGTCTATTTTGCCTCCGAATCAACGTTTCTGGTGAGTAGAACCTCTGAGATTTTCAGCACCAAAGATTTGACTGGTAAGCGCATTGCCGCGGGAAAAGGAACAACCAATCTTCAGTTATTGAAGCAGTTGTCCGCTATCGGCCGAATCTCTCCCGGGAAAATTCTTGAATTCGATAACCATAACCTTGCTCTCTGGGCACTGACTAATAAAAATGTCGATGCTTATTGTGCAGATCGCGTTTTGCTTACCACCAAGCAATTACAGACTCAACACCCGGAAAACTGGATCATTCTCGAAGACTCAATCGGCTACGAACCATATGCCTTCATGATTCCAGAAAACAATTCTGACTTTCGCGACTTTGTCAATGACATGATACGATGGACCCTACTCTCCGGAACATATTTTGACATCTATGAGCGATGGATGGGACCATTGGGAGTAGGTCCCTTTAAGATGCCGCCAAGTTTCAAGGAATATCTCAATGTAATCACCTATCCTTTGCCGGATGACTGGTGGAAAAAATAAATTTATGCCTGACATTTCATTAAGATGGCGAATTCTCTTATTCTTTTGTGCACTAGGAGTGTTGCCACAGGTGGCAATTTCCTACTTTTCACTTGAGGCATACACCAAATCCCTGGAAAAAACCTACACCAATCAAGTCTCTCAGCTGGTCAGTCAGGTTGCCGAACAAACATCTGCAAAACTTGAATATCTGATCACCGATCTGGAAAACCAGACGACACAACCCTACATTCAGCTCAGTTTCCAGCAGTACCGTTTCAAGACACGCCTCCTGCTTCTTCGGGAACGGCTTGAATTGTTCCGCACCGCAAGCAGCGTTTACAGTAACTTGAGTCTCTGCTTTCTCGACGGCGAACAGCTTATAAGTACAGCGTTCCCGAAAAATGATCCTCAATTTATCGAATTCGAACGGAACAATCTCTCAAATCGAGATGCTGTTCCGGAACAAATCTTCCATAGGATATATAGACCAAACGATGAATTAGCGCTTTTTCTCCCCGTCCATTCTTTTCGCCAGTCGACGAAGGTTGTCGGCTATCTGGTCGCCTACATCCCCATGTCGTCATTTGCGCTTTATCTCGAAAAACTCAATCTCGGCCAACATACGGAAAAATCTATTTTAACAACCGCTGGAGAGACAGTAACAACTTTCCCATCAGACAACGGTTCGCAATCCATCGCCCAGATCCGGGAATATTCTTCGGATGTGGCTCCGCTCAACTGGCGGATTGTAGTACGTATCAACGAAAACGAATTGTTCCACGATGTTATTCGACTCAAAGATAAATCGCTTATGTTCATTGGCAGCGTCATTGCTTTGGCATTTGTCGCTTCATATTTTTTCAGCCACGGATTCATCAAACCATTTAGGCAGATTATTGCCGGGACTCATTTTTTTGCCAAAGGAGATCTTGAGCATCGTATTGAAATCAAGTCAGGTCACGAGGCCAAACAACTTGCCTCCGCTTTTAACGATATGGCCAAGCAATTGAATGAAAGACGGATGGAACTTAATCAAGCCATCAGGCTTGCCTCTTTGGGGGTAATGGCCGCTGGCATCGGGCATGAAATCAAAAATCCTTTAGCAGGAATTAAGACCAGCTCGCAGGTCATAAATAAAATTCTCTCTTTTGACGATTCGTTCAAAGCCGATAATCCTGAAATAAAGGAACTCATGGAATTAGCAAAAGGAATCTCAGACGAGGCGGATCGGCTCACAAAAATTCTGGACGATCTGCTGAAGTTCGGCCGACCTCGCAAACCTTATTTCCAGAGATTTGATATTGCAGGGACGGTTGAACATGCTGTAAGTCTGGTTCAATCCGAATTTGACAAAAGGGGAGTAACCATTACAACCCAAATGGTAACCGTCAAGGTTCATGCTGATTCGGATCAGATTTTGCAAGTTTTGTTGAATCTTCTGTCGAACAGTCTGAAAGCTGCTCCTCCACAAACAGGGTGGGTAAAAATCACCTCCTCTCTTTCCAGGCAAGGTAATGCTGTGCTGAATATTGTCGACAATGGCGTGGGGATTGCAGAAGATAAGATCCAACATATTTTCGACCCGTTTTTTTCACTTCGTGAAGACGGTACTGGATTGGGACTGTCTGTTGTATACACATTATTGAAACAAAATAATGCAAGGCTCGAGGTCACAAGCGAAAAGAATATGGGAACCAACTTTAAAATCCTGTTTGCAGGTGATGCAAGTAAGGAAAGAGGCATGTAAATGGCAGAGATTGCAATAGTAGACGATGAGAAGGTCGTTCTCAAATCACTGCAGATTGGCCTCTGCAAGAGCGGATATAGCGTGGTAACCTTCTCCAGGATAAGTACATTTATCGAATATCTCGAAGACAATGAGCCGGATATTGTTTTTCTTGATCTCCTTCTCCCGGATGGTCACGGTTTGGATGTTTTGCAGGAGCTCGTCAACGACAACCGCCATATCCCAACCATAATCATCACCGCCCACGGAGACATTCCTTCGGCTGTCAGAGCTATGAAACTCGGGGCTTTCGACTATATCAGCAAACCTTTCGATTTTGATGTCATAGAGATGCTGGCAGCCAAAGCCTGGAAAGAGCGTAAACTCCTCCGTGAGGTCGAACACCACAGGAACCGATCGCATCAAAGTACAACGATTAAAGATATCATCGGAAAAAGTGCCCCCATGCAAGATCTTTTCGCCAAGGTACAAAGATTGGCCCAGGTGGATCTCACCACTTTGCTGATTCTCGGTGAAAGCGGTACCGGTAAGGATCTGCTCGCTAAAGCGATCCATAACCAAAGCAACAGGAGTGCACACCAATTTATTGAAATCAACTGCGCAGCCCTGCCAGAGCAACTCCTGGAAAGCGAACTTTTCGGTCATGAGCGAGGAGCTTTTACAGATGCTAATAAAACGAAAATAGGGCTGGCAGAACTTGCTGATGGCGGAACGCTTTTTCTCGACGAAGTGGGAGAATTACCTCTGGCGTTACAGGCAAAATTTCTTAAGTTTCTGGAAACCAGACGATTTAGGCGCGTAGGGGGAACGAAAGAGATCAACGCCGATCTTTTTATTATAGCCTCTACAAATCGCAACCTGGAACAATGTGTCGCCGATAAGAGCTTCAGGGAAGACCTTTATTACAGGTTGGCCGTAGTCCCTCTTCATATGCCTCCGCTCAGGGAACGTTTGGGAGATATCAACCTGTTGGTGTCACATTACTGGAATGTGTTTACACATAAATTCCATAAGCCGACCCTCCATTTAAATCATGAGGTTTATGAGTTATTGGCGCAATACGATTGGCCGGGAAACATCCGCGAATTGAGAAATCTTTTGGAGCAGCTCGTCATTCTCTCAGATGAAACGGGCGTAGCTGTTGATGACCTGCCATATCGTTTTCTTAAAAATCTTGAGGCCCAAAATGATATTGTTCTCTCTGCTGGCGACATTGAGAATGAAAAAAATCCCCCACCGGAAGGCCCGCTAAATGAAGCTGTCGTTGCTTTGGAAATTGAATCTATTCGCCGGGCACTGGCAGAAAGTAACGGCGTCAAATCACGTGCGGCTGACAAATTAGGGATAAGCCGATATGCTTTACTACGCAAACTCAAGCGTTTTGGTATGCTGAATGATTAGAACACGCCAGCCAAAACACATTCATCTGCAAACATTTATTCTTTCCTCATAAGCAGTGCGCTTCCGCACACTGCGTGCGGTTTCGCACGCAAAAGCCTCCTCCTTTGCCATTCTCCACTGTTTTTCTGTTGAGAATTATACCCAGTTAAACGGTTATCTCTTCCCTAGAATTTAACAATCATCATTACATTTCAATTGCTTAAGCAGGCCACCATCTCACTTCTTGTTAATGGTATGCATATTGCTATCTGCTAAGCAAATCGAGGCGGTGGGTATACATTTGTTTGTATATCTGCAGCCTGAATTATCCTCAAACCAGGCAAGGGTATGATCCAATCCATAATACGTGAATTGCCGGAAAAAGTTAGGCCCTACCTTGAACTAGGAAAGGTAGCCGACTATATCCCGGCATTAAGTGTCATAGCTCCCGACAAATTTGGCATCGCTGTCACCACGGTTGACGGCAAAACCTGCTATTCAGGGGATTCCCGCGAAAAGTTCTCGGTCCAAAGCATCGTAAAGGTCTTCTCCCTGGTTTTCGCCATCCGCTGTGTTGGCGACAGGATATGGGAACACGTTGGCCGAAAGCTGACGACAAAGGCATTCAATGCCATTACCCCTATCGAAGAGGCTGAAGGCATTCCCCGAAACCCCTTTACCAACGGGGGAGCTATGGTGATCGTAGATATGCTTTTAAGCCATGACCGCAACTTCACCCAGAATCTGCTGACATTCATCCATAAGCTCACCGGAAATTCTTTCATTGCATATGATTTCAGTGTTGCCGAATCGGAAAAATTGACTGGCCACCGGAATGCAGCAATTGCCCAATTTTTGAAAAGTTATCATATCCTGAAAAACGATGTGGACGATGTACTAACTGCATATTTTTGCCTTTGTTCTCTGTCCATGAGCTGCGAGGATCTCAGCAGAGCCCTTCTCTTTCTTGCAAACAGGGGTCTTGATCCTCTCACGGAGTCTCAGATTATTTCTTCTCAACAATGCCGCCGCGTCAATGCTATTCTCATGATGTTTGGAACATATGAAGCATCTGGTGATTTCGTTTTCCGTATCGGTTTACCCGGGAAAAGTGGTGTCGGCGGAGGCATATCAGTCATTGTACCGAGAAAATACTCCATCACTGTCTGGTCTCCTCCGCTTGATGAGTTCGGAACCTCGGTTGCGGGACTCAAGGCATTGGAGTTTTTGACCGAGCAAACAGATTTATCCATTCTCTAGGCGGTGAGTCTGGAGATCAGGAGTCTACTGGAGGACTGTCCATGGCGGAAGCCGGGAACAGTCAAACATTATAACCTTAATTGGGAGTGGTTATGGAACAGTTGGAAAAGTTTTTTGGCGTGATTGGCGATTTAACTTGGGGGTGGTCCCTTATCCCCTTTCTCGTCATATTTGGCCTCTTCTTCACCTTTGCCTGTAGATTTGTGCAGTTTGAGTATTTTGGAAAGATGTTCAAGGTATTGTTTAAAAAGAAATCGGGCAAAGATTCGATTTCAGGCCGAGAGGCCTTGCTTGTTTCTGTTGGTGGTCGTGTCGGTGGAGGGAATATCGCAGGCGTAGCGGTTGCAATCACCTTGGGTGGCCCTGGAGCAGTCTTCTGGATGTGGATGATCGCTCTTGTCGGCATGGCAACGAGTCTTGTCGAATGTTCGCTGGCGCAGCTCTTCAAACGTACAAACAGTGACGGCACCTATAATGGTGGTCCTGCGAGAGCCATCATTCATGGTCTCGGCAAGGATTATTCATGGCTAGCAGCAATATATGCAATCTGTTTGATAGCTTCGTTTGCCATTGGCTTTAACGCCTTTCAAGGTAACACTGTTGCTGGAGCAGCACAGGATAGTTTAGGAATCAGCCGGATCTGGACCGGCATATTGCTGGCGGCCGTATCAGGTTTCATTGTTTTTGGAGGTATCCGCAGGATTGCCAAAGCAGCTGACGTGGTCGTACCTGTGATGGCCATTGGCTATCTTGCCATGGCGTTGGTGGTTATCGTTTTAAATATTGGCGAATTACCCGGAGTTATCATAACCATCGTAAAAAGTGCTTTTGGTTTTCAAGAAGCAGTGAGTGGTGGTATGGGTGCAGCATTGGCTCAAGGTCTACGTCGCGGTCTGTTTTCCAATGAAGCGGGCCTGGGATCTGCTCCGAACGTTGCGGCAACGGCATATGTTGAACACCCTATTGATCAGGGGATTACCCAATCTCTTTCAGTATTTATTGATACTATACTGATCTGTAGCTGCACCGCATTTATTATCCTGTTGGGCGATGTTTATGTCCCCGGCGCAGCCTCCATTGATGGAGTCGTTTTGACTCAGCAGTCACTGGTCTCGCATCTAGGTGGATGGACACAGTATTTTCTCACCTTTGCTATTCTCCTTTTTGCTTTCAGTTCAATCATCTATAATTACTATCTGGGTGAGAACGCCCTGACATATTTAACCAAAAATCCACTTGCCGTTAATGTCCTGCGGGTAGTGGTTATAGGCATCGTATTTCTAGGAGCAGTTGCTCCAGGTGCAACGTCAGTATTCTTTTTCTCGGATCCGATGATGGGAATATTGGCCGTGGTCAATCTCTTGGCCCTGCTCATGCTCTTTCCCACGCTTACCCGCATTTTGGCTGACTACCGTGAACAGCTACGAAACGGTGTGGAAACTCCGGTTCTCGATCCGACGAAATTTCAGGATTTGGACATCGACCATTCCGCTTGGGAAGAAGCAAATAAGACGAAGTACATGGTAAATTAAATAAGGAAAACTATTAAGGGAGTACGTTGTTTCTCAGCGTACTCCTTTAAAACTTCTCTACACCAATGAAGCAAATTAAGACTGATAACTGTAAATGTGATTTACTCAGGGTAAATTTGTTGGGTGTTCTCAGAGCGTTTTTCGGTGTCGGAGATCAAATCCATTCCTCTTTAATCATTTCTCTTTATCGCAATCACTCAAACTCCAAGAGTACAAGATAAAATGATCTCCGCCACCGCGGTTACTTCCGCTATACCAGCCCCTGATCCATCATCGCGTCAGCGACCTTGACAAAGCCGGCGATATTCGCTCCGGCGACATAATTGCCAGCAAGGCCATATTCAGTCGAATGGCTGAGACAGGTGCTGTGGATATTGGCCATGATGCGCCTGAGTTGCTGGTCAACCTCTTCCCTCGACCATTTCACCCGCATGCTGTTTTGTGACATTTCCAGCCCTGAAACGGCTACACCGCCAGCATTAGCAGCTTTGCCAGGACCATAGAGGATTTTATGTTCAAGAAAGATATCGACACCTTCCTGGGTCGTCGGCATATTCGCTCCTTCACTCACCAGATAAATCCCGTTACGCATCAGATTGAGAGCATCACTACCATTAATCTCATTTTCTGTCGCACTTGGGAAAGCACAGTCGGCCTTATGATTCCACAGGGAGTTGTAGTCCTGATTCGCGTCGACAGGAGTGTAAACAGCGTTGGGGTACTGCTCTTTGTATTGAGATATTCTACCACGTAACGCATTTTTCAAATGTTTGATAAAAGTGAGTTTTTCTGCATCAATTCCCTCTTCATCATAGATATACCCGCTGGAATCGGAAACGGTAACGACCTTGCTGCCCATCTCCAGAAGTTTCTCTATGGTAAATTGAGCCACGTTTCCAGAACCGGAGACAAGACAGGTCTTGCCTGTTAACGACTGCTGCCTGGTTTTTAGCATCTCTTCGGCAAAATAAACGCAGCCGTAACCAGTGGCCTCGGGTCGAATCAAACTGCCGCCCCAGTTAAGGCTCTTCCCAGTAAGCACACCGGTAAATTCGTTCTTCAACCGTTTGTACATACCGAATAGATACCCTATTTCACGACCGCCTACGCCAATGTCGCCAGCAGGAACATCAGTGTTGTGACCGATATGACGAGACAGTTCCGTCATAAAGCTTTGACAGAACCGCATCACTTCATTGTCCGATTTCCCTTTGGGATCGAAATCCGACCCACCCTTGCCAGCGCCAAGTGGAAGAGTGGTAAGCGCATTTTTAAAAGTCTGTTCGAAGGCGAGGAATTTAAGAATGGACAGGTTTACCGAGGGATGAAACCTCAGACCACCCTTATACGGACCAAGGGCACTATTCATTTCTACCCTAAATCCTCTATTGACCTGCACCATTCCTTTATCGTCGAGCCAGGGGACCCGAAACATGATAACCCGCTCGGGTTCTACTAATCGTTCAATAATTCTGCCATGACGCAGATATGGGTTTTTCTCGAGTACCGGAGCGATGGACTCCAGCACCTCTTCTACTGCCTGGTGGAATTCTTTTTCATAGGGATCTTTGGCTACGACAGTTTCCATAGACATTGCTGTGTTCTCCTTGATTATTGGGTTTCCCGCTGTTGTGAAACAAAAGTTTACAGCCCGAAGGCCTCCTTACTGACCTCACCGATAGAGCCGAGGCTCTCGCAAATATAAATGCCATTTTCTCTGAAAGAGGCCAATTTCGCCTGGCCCGTACCGCTACCACCACTGATTATGGCTCCGGCATGCCCCATCCGCCGACCCGGCGGTGCAGTAAGTCCTGCAATGAATCCAACCACTGGTTTGGTAACATGCCGTTTGACAAACTCCGCCGCTTGCTCTTCGGCGGCACCACCAATCTCACCCACCATAACTATCCCATGGGTGTCCGAATCATCTTGAAAGGCTTGCAGAACGTCAATAAAATTGGTTCCGTTAATTGGATCGCCACCGATACCGACACAGGTGGTCTGGCCTATGCCAAGCTTGGTCAACTGGTCGACCACTTCATAGGTGAGGGTTCCGGATCGTGAAACTACACCAACCGGCCCACCCTCTTTGTGGATTTTTCCTGGCATAATACCAATTTTACATTCACCCGGAGTAATGACACCTGGGCAATTAGGTCCTATGAGGCGACAGTTTTTGCCTTTTAGAAAGTTTTTCACTTTCAGCATATCAACAACCGGGACTCCTTCAGTAATGGCAACAATCAGCTGAATTCCTGCATCTGCTGCCTCCATGATTGCTTCTCCGCAAAATGGTGGCGGAACAAAGATCATTGTCGCGTTGGCCCCGGTTTTTTTCACTGCATTCTCCACTGTATCAAAAACTGGTACCTCGTCCATTTTCTGACCACCTTTACCGGGGGTAACGCCACCAACCACGTTAGTGGAATATTCTATACACTGCCGGGTATGGAACTGACCCTCTTTCCCGGTAATGCCCTGGACTATCAGTCTGGTGTTATTGTCGACAAAAATACTCACGATATCCTCCTCCGATTAGGCCACTGCCGCGGCTATTTTAGTTGCCGCATCACGAAGATCGACAGCACTTGTGAGACGCAACCCAGAGGCGGCGAGAATCCTTTTACCTTCTTCAACATTGGTTCCTTCCATTCGAACAACTATAGGAACAGCAACACCGATGGCTCTAGCCGCCTTGACGATGCCTTCTGCAAAGACATCACAGCGTAGAATTCCACCGAAAATATTGATGAGCACCGCTTTAACTTTATTGTCGCGAAGGATAATGCGCAGACCGTTTTCAACCATCTCCGCAGTGGCTCCACCACCAACGTCCATAAAGTTGGCCGGCTGGGCACCCGCCTGTTTGATTATGTCCATTGTTGCCATGGCAAGCCCCGCTCCGTTGACAATATTGCCTACATCACCATCAAGATTGATGTAGTTGAGATTATGTTTTGAAGCCTCGACTTCCAGGGGATCCTCCTCGTTCAGATCGCGGTAGGCGAGCAGTTCCTGATGACGAAAGAGTCCGTTTGAGTCGAAATCTATCTTGGCATCAAGAGCGACTACCTGCTCACTCTCGGTGATAATTAACGGATTGATCTCAACCAGCGAACAGTCGTTTTCGAGGAACAACCGATAAAGATTTTTCACCACTGCTGAAAGGTTTTTCATTTTCTGGCCGGAGAGTTCCAAGCCAAAGCACAGGTTACGCAGGTGGTATCCCTGTAGTCCCACAAGTGGATTAACTTGAATGGTAAAGATCTTTTCTGGTGTTTTGGCGGCAACTTCCTCAATATCCATACCCCCCTCACGACAACCGATTATGGCAATTGAGCTGGTTTCCCTGTCAACAAGAATACTGAGATAGAGTTCTTGAGCTATCTGCTGTCCGGTTTCCACCAAAATCTTGTCAACTCTCTTTCCTTCCGGACCGGTCTGATGGGTCACTAGGTTCATACCAAGAATCGCCGTGGCATTGGTTCTTGCTTCATCCTCGGAATGGACCAATTGTACGCCACCACCCTTGCCTCGGCCACCGGCGTGAATCTGGGCTTTGATAACCAGAGGATAGGAATCGAGTCGTCGGCAAATTGCCAGAGCCTCCTCGACGTTATTGGCCGGAGCTCCATCGGGAACAGGTATCGCATACTTGCGGAACAGTTCCTTGGCTTGAAATTCGTGAATTTTCATTTTACAACCTTAGGTAATTTTGAATGTTTAGGGCAGATTGTTAACCTGCTCATAAAAATCTAATAAGAGTTATCAATGTGATCGCAGCCTCTCCAGGGCGGAAAGAAATTTGCGCTGAAAAAACCATTTTGGGTGAAACTCCTTAGGAGTGGAAAGATGTCCTTGTTCCAAGTTGCGCTGATGAACAACTGTCATCAGCACTTTAGAATGGAGACCGACAAGCTCATCCTTTTCAGTAAGACAAATTCCCTTGATAGAAGTGGAAAGGAATAGGGTTTTCATACTGTTCTCTAATGTTCGATACTGTCGGTGGTTACTTGACTATTACAGTGTTAATCCCAATATCAGCGCATGGAGTAGTCTGCACTCAGATCCATACCGATCTCGAAAGCTTTGGTATTCATGGCCACGAAGTCTTTAGGAACCCGGTTCCTGATCGTTGCCAATAGCGAATCCGGCCTGACTATGCCAGTGAGACCGACCAGCGCGCCCAGAACGCAAATGTTGAAGACGATCGGCTTGCCAATCTGTTCCATCACCTGTTCATACATGGGCAGCTCCAGCTGCCTGGCATCGACCTTATTAGCCTGCTCTACAAAACGTGAATCTGTGAGCAGAGTGCCGCCCGGTCTGATGATCGGTGAAAAAGCGACGTAGGCCTCCTGGGTCAGACAGACCAGGATATTGGGCTGGGTGACACCAGGAAAATCAATATCGCTGGAGCTGATGATAATATCGCTCCGGGTAGCCCCACCCCTGGCTGCTGCACCGTAGCTCTGTGACTGGGTAGCATTCATGCCTTCGTGGATTACTGCCGCCTCGGCCAGGATAATAGCCGCGGTTATTACCCCCTGGCCACCGGAACCGGAAAAGACCATTCGGATTCTCTTCTTCATTTCGCACCTCCTGCGACTCTGTCGATCAGTTTTTCGTATTCTTCGCAGTATTCGCCGCGCTCTTCATCTACGAAAATTCCCCTGGGAATAAGATCGGGGTTTTTCTCAAGTGCCTTGGAGCCGAGTTTGGCGGTAGTCTCCTTGTAGACTGAAAGCATATCAGGGGCATCTCCCTCCTTGTTCTTGCGGCCATAGTGGGTCGGACACTGGGAGAGAATCTCAACCACTGAAAATCCCTTGTGCAAGATCGCTTTTTTCAGGTATTCAGTGGACTCGTTGGCATGGTAGGTGGTAGAACGGGCCACAAAGGAAGCGCCCGCAGCCTTGGCCAGTTTGACTACATCGAACTCTCGGTCGATGGTTAAATACGGTGCCGTAGTCGCCTTTTTACCGCAACCGGACAACGGTGAAAACTGACCGCCGGTCATCCCATAGATCCTGTTATTCATGACGACGGCGGTGATGTCGATGTTTCTTCTGGCGGCATGGATGAAATGGTTGCCGCCGATGGCAAGCGCATCTCCGTCACCCATGGGAACCACAAGGTTCAATGACGGTTTTGAGAGTTTGACCCCTGTAGCGAAGGCAAGGGCTCTTCCATGCAGGGTGTGCAGTGAGTGAAAATCAACATATCCCGAGATTCTCGCAGAACAACCGATGCCCGAGGTCATGACCATATCGTTTTTCTCGAGCCCTAGTTCCTTGACAGCACGCAGCAGTGAGTTAAGGACAATGCCATGACCGCAACCGGGGCACCACATGTGGGGGAAAAACCTTTCACGTAAATAATCTTTGAGTGGCATTGTTATACTCCTCTTCCCTGGATCACTCGCAAGAGCTGTTTGATATCTGTCGGGGTAATCAGTTTACCGTCTATCCTGTTTGCCAGAAAGACGTTCTCCGGATTGTCCACTGTCGCCTTAACCTGTTGCAGCACCTGTCCCATGTTCATCTCAACCACGATCACAGCCTTCGCCCTGGCGCATTTCTCACGGACAAGAGCAGTGGGGAAAGGCCAGATTGACTGGAGCTCTAGCACACCTATCTTCTCCCCCTTCTTCCTGCGATTCTTTGCCAGGTGAATAACTGAACGGGCGGACGAGCCGTAGGAGATCATCACATACTCGGCATCGTCTAAAAAGTATTCTTTAAACCGGGTAATGGCGTGGACATTGTTTTCGATCTTGTCCACCAGGTGGTGGAGCAGTTCGTTAACTACTTTCGGGTTATTTGAAGGAAACCCCCACATGTCGTGGAACAGCCCGGTCACATTATACCTGTGTACGTCACCGAAATCTGACATCGGCAGACGCCCGTCCTCTCGTGGCAGATATGGGTGATAATCGACTCCCTTGCCAACCGAGGTCCTCAGTCTTGTGACGATGGGTAAAGAGCCTTCTTCAGGAATCGTCAGTTTCTCACGCATATGACCAACAGCTTCATCAAGGAGAAGGATGACAGGAGTACGGTAGGTTTCCGCCAAATTGAAGGCATCAACTGTTATTGAAAAAATGTCCTGGTGATTGGAAGCAGTGAGTGCGATAACGGAATGATCGCCGTGAGTACCCCAGCGAGCCTGGTTAACATCGCCCTGACTCACGTGAGTCGGGTTGCCGGTGGATGGTCCGCCGCGCTGCACATTGACAATGACACATGGAATCTCCGCCATGCAGGCATAGCCGATAGCTTCCTGCTTGAGCGAAAACCCCGGCCCACTGGTGGCGGTCATCACCTTCTTGCCTGTAAGTGATGCCCCAATAATCGCACACATGGAAGCAATCTCGTCCTCCATCTGAATAAATTTTCCACGGGTTTTGGGCAATCTTCCAGAGAGCAACTCAGCAATCTCCGTGGAAGGGGTAATGGGGTAGCCAGCATAGAAATCGAGCCCTGCATAGAGCGCGCCTTCGACACAGGCCTCATTACCCTGGACAAATCTTACGTTATTTTTCATCTGATATTTCCCCCTTTTCTGCGATAACCTCAATAGCGAGATCGGGGCAGCGGAGTTCACACATCTTACAGCAGATACAATCCTCGGGTCGAACTGCTGTCGCCTTGTCCCACCGGTCGAGTTCAAGAGTCTTTGTCGGGCAGTATCTGACACAGATACCGCAGCCCTTGCACCACTCACGGTTTATCACAAGTTCCTTCAGTTTCTTCTTGGCCATGGAGTCGTTCCTTTCTAGCTGATTCCACCTTCGTTTCAAAAACACAATTTCTTACAACACTTGCCTTATCAAAACCCCTGCTCTTTTAAGCAGTGTTTTACCGAGGCAATAGTTTGGAGTGTGAGCTCAGCAATCTCCATGCCTGAAAATTACATTTGACAAAAAAGACACACTCCCTCGTCAATAATGAGATTTATCTGGAAATTTAATATTTTCCAGGCGCTGCGAGAAAGCAACGATGCACACCACGTGCGGCTTGAAAATTGTTAGCCACCGGCACACCTTACTATGCAAATTCAAGCGTTTCGATCTGCTGACAATAAAGCAATCCAGCAAAGACAGATCATCCTGAAGCATTTATCCCGCCCCAATAAAAAGTGCGCTTCCGCACATTCCGTGCAAAAGCGCACATTGCTATATCTTCGTCGCTCTTTATCACTGGTTTCTCGAGAAAAGACATGTTCGTCTTAACGTTTATATGTTCTGGTAAAATTTAGTGATATTATGTGCCTACAAGAACTTATCGCAATATTAATCCACTTCTCATTACTGCTATACATTCTACTGACATGTAAATACATTGATCCAAACGGTATATAGTGGATGTCTTCTGCAGTACGAATTCTCCTTTGACAAAAAATTGTTGTGGAGATCCTGCTTTTCATCCAAGTAGTATGTATCTGTTCCAATATCTGCCATCAACGTACAGATTTCTTTTACCACTTCATTGCTTCTGCCGTCTCATCGTCTGTAAAATCCACCCTACCGTCAGTATCAGATTGAGAGATCTGATAGAATGAGTCGGTAAAACGGTGGTCTTTCAGAGTAATGCCAGCTTCTCTGTTAAACTCGTGCTCAATTCTGAGAGTTTTCTTTACTATTTCATCAAACTCTTTCTCATCTATTTCCTTTCCATATCTTGCTTTAATAAGGTCAAGAAGAGGGGTCATGTCGTTACGCACCGAATATCGTACGAAATTACACATGGCCATTGCATCCATTCTTGAGCCAATCACTTGAAATTTCTTAGATAATTCAACCTTCCCCTGCTTGTTTGTCAGATCCTCTTCATCGCGCAGAGTGAAACCAAAGGTATGATCTGCACCCATGGGTGAAGAGAGATACGTCATCGCCATACCTTTAGTTCCACGCGGTTCATAAGCAGGCAATGCCTGTCCCAGCACATGTGGGGCATGTCTCACTCCCAATACCTGTGCTGCAATCTTACAACCAGAACCTAAAATCCTTCCTAATGGAGTCAAATTATAGATCTCTTTCATCATTTTGATAGCAGCATCGTCATCACCAAATTCAGCAAGCCCCGCCTCCATCGCAACACCAATCGCAGCGCCACACTCAAGGGTGTCAACTCCAGCATCGTTGGCAATTTTATTCATCAATGCGATTGTATCGAGATTCTTCAAGCAAAGGTTGGATCCCATAAGTGCCATTGTCTCATACTCGACGGGTGAACAAAGGTTCTTGCCTTCTCTATCGGGATATACATTCGAGCACATTATTGCGCATGGGTGCATACACGCATGCTGGGTTTTCCCCTCCCCACCTCTTTCTTTGATGGTGTCATGCATGGTCTGAGCATTTATCTTTTCAGCCCCTTCCATAGTGCCTTGTGTGAAGTTACGGGTTGGCAGCACCTTTAAAGTCTGGCATATATCAACCATGGCGGCAGTGCCGTATTTGGTAAACTTTGATGAGACGGGATTTTCCCTGAGTAATTTTACTATTTTCTTTGATCCTTCCTTAAACGATTCCTTGTCAACATATTCAGCTTCCACTTCACCATCATCACATATAACCATGGCGATGATCTTCTTCGAAGCCATAACAGCACCCAACCCCCCCCTGCCTGCGTATCTTGAACAAACCCCATGGGGATCGGAACAAGCTATACCTGAGGATGCCAGGAGTTTTTCTCCTGCTGGTCCAATAGTTATGCAGCCGGATCGCTTCCCAAACTTCTCAGTTAACAGTTCGGATTTCTCATAAACACCTTTTCCGGCAAGAAACTCTCCATCGACTATCTGAACACCTTCATTGCCGACAGTCACAATTTTCCACCCTGAGTCAGCAGTTGAAACACCTTCAAGGGAGATACAGCGCAATCCCAGTTGAGCCATACGGGTACCGACAATACCGCCCGCATTACTCTCCTTTATCCCTCCGGTTAATGGGCTTTTCGCTCCAATACTCAATCTGTTAGAACTGGAAACATTGGTACCGCTCAGGACACCATTACAGAAAAACAGTGTGTTACTTCGCCCTAACGGATCACAATCTGCTGGTACTTCGCTACTAACAAGATGCGATGAAAGCGATCTGCCACCAAGAAGAAATTCCAGAGAGTCGTGCTCTTCCCTCTTTGACTTTCCAGTATCTAAGTTAATTCGTAACATTGAAAACATGCTTCACCCCATCATATATTCAGCAGCCACTTTGATATTTAAAATTTTAATATCTCTACAAGAACTGCTCTTTTTTGAACTCTTTGCAAAACCTTTTTATATGAACTAATTTTGCTCTTTAACTTCAACTCTTCATTAATTCATCGACTACCCTTTGAAAAAGATAGCCTTCATGATGACACTCGCCATTTTCGGGTTTTCTTTCACTCTCCGGGTACAGTAACCGAACCACTGTTTACCAAAAGGCACGTAAACTCTCATCGTATGCCCCTTGTCAATTATTGATTTTCTCAGAGAAGGCGTAACTCCGAAGAGCATTTGAAATTCATATTTATCCTTGGGAACATTATGTTTTTCCAGGAGTTTGAAGGAGCCTTCTATGACAGGCCTGTCATGAGTGGCAATAGCAGGATACATCCCTTCTTTGATCATGAGTTCAATATCTTCGAGGAAATGCTCATTTATCTCTTCATATTTTTTATAGGAAATGGAGTCCGGTTCCACGTAAATCCCCTTGCACAACCGGAAGTTCAAAGGGGTTTCATCTCCATTCAAATCTTTCATCTTTTTGATATCTTGTTGAGTTCTTTTCAAATACGCCTGCAAGACAAGACCAACGTTCTTAGGAAACTCCTTTTTAATTCTTCTGAAGAGTTCAATCTCGAGATCAGTACAAGGTGAATCCTCCATATCAATTCGTACAAAGTTATTATATCCTGCGGCTTTCTCAACAATCTCGCGGATATGCTGGTAAGCTATCTCTTTATCTATCAGCAAACCGAAAAATGTCGGCTTCAGGCTGTAATTCCCTTGAACGCCGGCTTTTTCAGCTGCCTCGATTACTTCCAGATACTCTTTTTTATTAGCTTCAGCTTCATCGAGAGTTTTAATAAACTCCCCCAGTACATCGATCGTTGTTAGAACGCCCTCTTTGTTCAATTCTTTAGCCGCATTTATTGCATCCTCAATGGTCTCACCGGCAATATATTCTTTGGAAAACTGCCAAACCAGTTTTTCAGGCATATGCGGCAACATCTTTGAAATTATTTTATTAAACACTTCATTTCTCCATATTAATAGCGAAGGTTATCGTGAGCTGGACATTGCACTGCAACGGCTCCAACTCATCATTGAACATAGACTCTAGCGTCTACCACCTTTTTATCTGTTGCTCCTAATGAGCAAAAATGATGCCAAGAGGAAAGACCATCTTACAGGGCAGCATTTACATTCACTTTCATTCCCATCAGTTGACATGTGATGGATACAGGCGAAATTCTAAAAAAACTATTAATATCAATCATATTCACACAGAAAGTAACGAATTATATGAAATTATATTGCAGAGATAGTGCTTTGGAAGGAGAGGAGATATTCAGGTACTAGACTTCAAATTTAAGGGAGTGGTCGGTTCGAACCGTGGAGAATTGCATGGAAGATTGTATTTTTAATTCATATTTGAATAACTTTTATCAGAGGAGGTGCTTTAATCCCACGTCTTCTCAACCCCATACTTTTTGATCCGCCTTGCAATTGTTGGCTGACTAACTCCAAGAGCCGCTGCTGCAGCTTCTTGGCTTTTATATTTTTTTACCGCTTGAATCATTACTTTTCGTTCTACGTTTTCAAGTACTTGTTTCAACGACATCCCCTCTGGCCAAATAGCTTCCAATAAAGATGGCCCCGAAGATCGTTTCAAGACATCCTTGGGAAGGTCCATTCGATCGATTATTTCAGTGTCAGACATAACTACGGCATGCTCGCAAATATTCATTAATTCTCGTACATTTCCTGGATAGGAATAGGCCAGCAAAGTGTCAAGAGCGGTTCTGCTAACCCGTTTTTTTGTATTGGTTAACTCAGCAAAATAATCAAAATAATATCTGAGAAGAGACAAAATACAATCTTTCCTGTCACGCAAAGCTGGTACATGCAATGGGATTACGCTCAAACGGTAGTAGAGGTCCTGTCGGAAAGTGCCTTTTGCTACCATGTCCTGCAGATTACGATGGGTAGCTACTAAAATTCTAGCGTCGATGGTGATAACTTTAGAGCCACCAACTCTTGTAAGTCTGCCCTTCTCTAAAAATCGTAGCAATTTCACCTGTGCCGGTAACGGTAGCTCACCTATCTCATCAAGAAACAGGCTGCCACCATTGGCTAATTCCAGTGAACCCGGCTTGCCGCCTGTTCTGGCCCCGGTAAAAGCACCCTCTTCATAACCGAAAAGCTCTGATTCAATAAGTGATTCCGGTATGGCACCGCAGTTTATTCTTATCAACGGTTTATTTGCACGGTCTGAATTCTTATGAATCAAATTAGAAATAAGCCCCTTGCCAACACCAGATTCTCCTGTTATCAAAACCGTAGAATTTACCCGACTTACCTTTAGCGCTTTCTCAAGTATCTTGATCATCGACTTGCTTTTGGCAATAATCTTATGCTTTTTCAGCTCTGCCAACTGCATTTCAAGTAGCTGATATTGCAGCTGATCTTTCAACGAACCCTGCTCTTCCAATTCACGCTGCAACTTATCAATTTCGGTAATATCTCTTTCACTGACTACCACACTTATGAGAACACCATTATCATCAAAGACAGGCGTTCCAATAGAGATGATTTTGCGGTTGTCCTTTTTTTGCAACAGACTTGCAGTTGCATTCGTTTTAATAGCTTCCAAGGCAGCTGATGAATCAATAAAACCCTCCTCAATGAGATCAACCATATTTTTGTCGATCAACTCCTCCGCCTTGATTTTGTGAATTCGCTCTGAAGCTGGATTTACTCGTATAACATTTGCGTTCGCATCACAGACAAATAGGCCATCCGAAGATGAATTGATAATCGCCTCCAGTTCCCTTGTCAAATTTTTAAAAAATTGCATTTGCCTGGCGACTTTCTCTAACTCGCTGCTCTCCTCCAGTAGACAGATAACCCCAAAGACTTCTTCCTCAAGCTGTAATGGATTAATAATAACCCGAAATTCATCATCACCAATCACCATGGACTTTACAAGCCGACGTTTGCCATCAGCAATCGTCTTGTTAACAGAATTCTCCAGATCTGGTATGACAATCTTAAGTAAACGATCTATAGATGTTCCAAATGTGTCCTCTGCGATAGTATTTGCCATAAAAATTATGCCCTTACGATCAACAGCTAACACACAATTCCTGGAAACATTGATAATCGCTTGACTAAGTTCCTTAAAGAGATGTGGAGGATTGTGGAGCAATTCTTCTATTTCTTGAGCAAAGCCATTGTTATAATTCATTTTGTTTTTACTCTAAATAAATGATGTATTCTAACTCTTATGAATATAAATTTAATATCCACACAGTACATATATGAATACAATATTCATACATGAATAAGCAGGCCATGTAATTCTTTTTACATGTGTAAGGTGAAAAAAAACATTCCTACAACGATTCACCTTTTTATACATATCTCTGAGCATAACCATCGGACTCACTCCCATAGTTGGACATCCGGTTGTGAGATTGAGATGAATCTGTTTTCATGCGTATGTTTGAGATTTTTGGACATCAGGATCTGCGGGGTATGCACATGTTGGATCATAATGTGCTTGCCTTGGAGTTTAGGCTAGGGGAATAGTCTATAGCCAAGATAGTCCAAGAGACCGGAGAGACCTCCAAGGTTTTGCTATAGATACGTGAATTGTTCTCTAACATTTTGATAGCAAATTTTCAGGGCCGGCAACTTTTGGCCAATCCTTTCAAGAATTGCACCTTCAGATGAAACAAACACACCGTTATCCAATCTTTCAACTTGTTTGAAGTTGTGTTGCTCCTTTGGCTCTCTTTAATCTGGCCCATGGAAAAGAGGAAAAACAGAGATTAATTGTTGCAGTATTGCGGTAAAGTGAACATGGCCCGGATCTCCTTGTGTTTTATTGCTTTTTGGCAAATTCATAACAACACAAGAAGGTCTCCGAGCCTTTATTTATTTGTATATATACATATTATTACGAGACAGCATTGAAATCAGCATAAAAAAATACTTTCCATCACAATTACAGGCTATTGTTAGTCTTTATAGGGAAGTGAAATAAAAACCTTCTAAGCCATTTTCTATTTCTTTCTCCTTGAAATAGCAATTTTCAAACTGATTATCAATCTATTGAAAGACTCAATTAGCAAGCCTATTTCATCCTTTCTTTTTGAACTTATTTCTGAAAGATCTGATTGTCCCTGACTAATTAAATCCGCCTTATAGGTTAGCTCTTTTATGGGTTTGGTAATGCTATTTCCTATCAACCATCCAATAATTACAGAAATAACAAGCAATACCCCCCACACACTGATAATGAGGTTGCGGATATCGACAGCAGGCCTCATTACCTCATTCTCGGAAATCACTATTCCAATGCTGGCCTGAATTGCATAGAGCGGTACATATGAAACAAATAGATTTTTACCTTGGTCAACATACGTTCCAAGTCCGCTTTTCCCGGTAACCATATTGTTGACGATTTGTTTCAACTCTGTATTATCTGTATCTAAGGCACTGTCTGCAACGACAGCACTGTTCCAGGCACTACCTTGATCCTTCATTCCTGGCTTTACGAGATATTTACCATTTTTATCTAGTAAAAAAGCCTGGCTGTCATAGCCAATATCCAGAGAGATTATATCTTTTTTAATGGTCTCAAGCATGACGTCAAAGCCAACAACACCTTGAATAGTTTTAGATGTGTTGGATACTGGCGTAGCACAGGACACAATGAGTTTTTTGGTATTGACATCAATATATGGTTGTGTCCAAATTGTTTTTCCTTTTGCCATAGCTTCCTTGTACCACGGACGAACTGTTGGAATATATTCTTTTTCTTTTGAAATAATATCAACGACTTTCTCGTCATCAAGAACCATTATGTTATTATTGGTTGCCATATACCCCAGTTCAATGTATGGGCTGTTTTGAATCAGTCCCTTAAGCGCTAAGCCTATGCGTTGTAGAGCAAGTATTTCAGAGTGAGATGCTTCTGTTATCGGACTTCCTCCGTACTGAGAACCATTCCATGGCATAAGGATCTTGAATCCGAGATCATCCTTGAGGTTACTTCTTGAAGTTGTTATTTCGGCAAATTGAGCAATCCCTTCAATCTCATGTTGGATCGACGAAAAAATACTGTTATACTCTCTTGCTTTTTGAGAGGTCAATGTCATCAGGTGATTCTGAGCTTGGGAAGACAAAGCATTCTCACCTTTTAAACTTGCAATCAAACTAAAAACTGTAAGCGAAAAAAAGAGAAGGACAACTACTACCAGAATAAGCCTTGTCTTGATTGAAATACCTGAAATGCTTGATTTTCCAGAAACTTTAGAAAAATCACTGCCGGCGCTAGCGGATGATTCTCTATTGGCCCCCTCTGACAACTGAGCATCATTGTCAACATCGATGATGTTCATATGCCCGCAGGAATTGCATTTATACTTAGCTCTAGTCCCCTGAATTCCATCTATATTGACTTGGTGTTTGCCATTACACTGCTCACATAGGTGAATCATATTATTAACCTCTAATTAGTAATCTATTCATGATAGTGCTCATAAATACTACGATCCATTTGTTAGCCTCGTTATATTCTTCCACACATTGATCATGATGACAACGTTTCTTGGAAAACATATAAAAGTGGCCTATAATAAGATCACCCAGATCAACAGTATTTGATTGATTTACTGCTTCAGCCAGACAGCTCTGAACGACTTATTACAAGCCTTTTACCAATCATCCTTTCTCAAAAAAAGAATACTTCATGTTTCTACTAAAGATATTTCTTCATGATTGAATCATAAGTGCCATCATCTTTAATCTCAGCAAGGGCTTTGCGGCACTTCTCAACAATTTTCTCATCTGTCTGCAGGCTGAACGCTAGGTACAAACCGGTTGATAGGTCTTCTAGAAGAAATACCTGCTCAATGTCACCAAAATTTAATCCTTCCTTTTTCATCAGGTACGAGGCTGCAAGCTTGTCAACTGGCATAAGGTCGATTCTACCTGCCAGTAATTTCTTAATATTTTGTGTGTCATTTGGAACAAGATCGGCATTGTTAATTCCATTTTTCTCTAAATATTGCGCTCTGACATCATCTCGAACTGCCCCGATTTTGTATTTTTGGGCATCTTCCAAACTTGATATTTCAATATCTTTTCTTGCTTTCGCTTTAAAAAGGAAAATTTCATAGGGAGCGACAACACCAACCCATTGAAACAGCTTTTCTCTCTTTTCGTTTCTGCCAATGGAATAAATTAAAGTGTTTGGTGAATTTTGGGCTAAATTATATGTTCTAGCCCACGGATATGATTTGATTGTATAATCAATCCCGCTTCTTTTCATCACTTCGTGAACAATCTCTGTAGAGCAACCTGTTATCTTGCCATTTTCGATGTAATTATAGGGGGGATACTCCTCCGTCACAACTGTGATCGATTCGGCATAAACCGGTGAACACCAGATAAAGGCAACTGCTAGAAGCACAAATAGTATTTTCTTCATTTTCACCTCTCTTTTAATTTTACATTGAAAATTCGGCCTCAGCTATTTTGCAATTATAGCGTCAACCTCACAAGAAAAACAGGTAAATCTGTTCCCTTGCAAGCAATCTCTCAACATCCCGAAAAAGGGAGAATCAGGCAGCTCCTTTTTTTTGCACGGCTCTTGAAAATGCTCCACAAACCATGGCAGCCAGAAATGCAAAAGGAGAACCGGTAGTAAGAGCTGTTAAAAAGAATGCGAAACAAGCAACTGCAAAAATATTCTTTGAAGATTTCATAAATCTCATCCTACCATGCCGTCCCCAAAATCAGATGGGGAAGCAGAAGTGATATTTTCGGAAAGAAGACCACCAAGGCAAGTACCGGTATCCAACAAAGCAGAATAAACCAGAGACATGGTTTCATCATCTCATCAATAGATGCGGAACCTAGACGACCAGACAGATAGAGAACGGGAGCAGCAGGGGGAGTGATACAGCCAAGGCCGGTATTGACCCCAATTATTGCCGCAAAGTGAATAGGATTAAAGCCCAAATGCATAACTATCGGCATTAAGATTGGAGTAGAAAGAACGACTACACTTATATCATCCATTAACATGCCCATAATAACGAGAAAGATATTAATCATGAACATGATAACCATCGGGTCATTGGAAACCGTCTGGAATACTCCAAGCAATACCTCTGGAAGATTTTCCAGTAGATACAGCCGACTCAGCATGGCAACCGAATAGAGCATTACCATGATAACACCCGTGGTAATTGCCGATTCAACAAGCACCTCGTAGGTGCCTTTCAGGGAAAGCCCTTTATATATAAGTATTCCTACAGGGATCGCATAAAGAACGGCCATTGCCGAAGCTTCGGTGGTAGTCATGAAGCCACCGTAAATACCGCCGAGAACAATAACCGGGAGCAAAAGTGACGGTACAGCCTTCGTTGTTCTCTCCTTGAGGAGTTCAAATCTGTGTGAATTTGTTCTCCTGTCAGCGACAACCACGGTCGTAATATTTCTTAACAACCACCGATTGACCAGACACAGGAGCAAGATGACCATGAATCCAGGTACTACCGTCGCCAGAAAACATGCCAGTACCGGTTGTCCGGTTATCCAAGCAAAAATAATCAATGTGGCATTGGGCGGAATCAGAAGTCCAAGAAGAGAGGCATTGGCCAGAAGTGCGGCAGACAGACCGGAAGGATATCCTTCAGCCTTGAACCGGGGAAAGACAATGGTACCTACACATGATAACGTGGCACAGGCGGCACCGCAAATAGAACCGACTACAGCGCAGGAGACAGTTGCCACGATGCCGAGGCCTCCTTTAAGGTCGCCAACAAAGACATCAACAAAATCTATAAGTTTTTGGCCAATTCTCCCCCTCTCCATGATTCCGCCGGCAGCGATAAAAAGGGCAATGGCTATAAGGGGAACCGAATCCATCTGTTTGTAGCCATACGGCAACAACTGACTTGCCTGGTACCCCGTACCATCAGGACCACCAAAAAAAATCAGCCATGCTGCTGAAGCCATAAAACTAACAGGCACCGGCACACCAATAATAAGGCATAGGACGAGGACAATCAGAGCTACGTAAATCATCTATTTTTCCTCCCCCGCAGAATTGTTCGCAGAAGTCTACGCGTGTTGATAAGTAAATCTCTGGTAAAATAATAGGCCATGAATACAATCCCCAGGAAGACCGGCAAATATCCAACCCATAGGCAGATCCTCCAAACATTTGTTGTCGGTAGCGCAACTCCCGTTCCCAGAGGGCCCATGAAACCAAACATGAAGAAATCGTAGCCATACCACGAAAAAAGCAGACAAATGCCAACAGTGATCAAATCTCTAATAAAAACCAGAGCGTCTTTTATCAATCCATTCGAAACATATGCCTGAACGAGATCTGCGGAAACATGTGTGCGTCTATAGGCACCAATCGCTGCAGCAGCAAAATACAGCCAAAAAGCAAAAATCTTCACCCATTCTTCATAACCGGTCAGGTCCCCGTCGAGAATATAACGAAAGAAGGCTGCCGCACAAATAATACCAGTCAGTAAAATGCTGGTAGCAAAACAGATAAATGAGAAGGTGTTGATAGCTATCTTATCGAAAAAGTTCTTGGGTGTATTGGCAGTGAGTATGCCTAAGGAAAGAGAGTCACACATGTTAGAGGTGCATTTTTTATCCTCGTTGTTCCCTTGCACGAAAAACCTCCTTAAAAAGCTTCAAATCCTGGTTGGAGGACCCCAACCAGGATCTACTGTATTACTGAAAAACGTATTTCAACAATGAAGTGAGGATCACTTCGGAGCCAGCTCTTTCCTGAATTCGTCCATGAGTTCCTTGGACATGTTCTTTTCAAGTTTAGGCCAGGTGGAGGCACATGCTTTCATGATTGGGGCTAACTCTTCTTTGGTATATGTAAATACCTTGATCCCTTTCTCTCTCATAAGCTGCATGTGATCAGCATCAAGTTCCTTGGCTGTGTTGATGCTGTGAATGGTGGCTGTGGCAAGAATGTCCTGAATTACTTTCTGATCTGCAGGTTTGATCTTTGTCCAGGTTTTGTTGCTGATCATAAAATTGAGAACTTCAACAGAGTAATTTGTCATGTACCAGTATTTGATTACATCACCCAGGGTTGTGTAAGCTGAAGCAACAGGATAACCATTTACACCTTCCGCAACGCCAGTCTGGATTGCCTGATAAACATCGGCGTAAGGAATACCAACAGAGTTGTATCCCATGGCATCGGCAGCAAGTTTATACACATCCATTCCAGGAACACGAATCAGAACACCTTTGTTTACCTCAGGATTAAGAGGTTCTTTCACCGGCTTGGTGGTACCTGTACCGATCATACCTTCAACAAAGAAACCGAGGAGCTTCACACCGAGTCTTTCGTTAAACTCGTTCATTTTCTTAAACATCCAGCCATCCTGAGCGAATACTTTCTTCAAATCTTCGTAGTCACTTGCAAAGCCATTAATATAAATCAACTCCATCCTGGGATCGAACTGACTGGGAACCGAGATACATGACATATCAATAGTCCCTCGAACCTGCTCCTCATAAACCAAGGTATAATCGCCGAGTTGATTGGCTGGGTATACTTTTACTTGAATACGGCCGTCTGTTTGATCTTCGATCTGACTTGCTATGAGTTGCATTAATTTGGTTGCAGGATGATTTGCGTTATTCTGGCCAGCAAACTTCAATACCATCTCTGGTGCAGCAAATGCGGATATGGAACTGAATGACAAAAGCATACTCAAGGTGGCTATAACAATAGATTTGAATTTGAGATTCATACTTAACTCTCCATTAAATTTAATATTAAGATTTTTAATCCTCTCGATAACTTTGATAGTGGTGTTTATTTCCCTCCCTTTTTTGTACGAACTTAATAAAATGGAAACATTCGTATTCTGCAGCAGACAACGAAAGTTAACAGTCTTCACCTTGCCCATAAAACAGCCCTGTAATGTCAGGCGTTTGCGATACGCTATGGGTCGGGCTAACGGCATTTGCCGCGGCTCAAAAGGGTTTGAGAGCGACTTTACGATATTAGCAGTCCCTGTCGTTGCAAATTGAGCGCCAAAAGCTCCTTTACACTCCGAAGGGCTTGCATTTTCAACAGGTTTAAAGAAGGAATGTTTCCAAATGGACAGAAAAAAGAGAATTTAGATAAAAATAATTACCCTAAGATATAGGCATCTTAGGATAGTTAAAAAAGGAAGAATGTCTTTTTGCATTATTAAATGGCAGGGGTGAAAAGTTATCATAAAAACCAGGTACTGCTCAAAAAAGAAGAATGAAAAGTCAATTTGACTTCAAGCAATAACACCTTGAGGGGTGGCCAACTATTCACTATTGAATAAATCATAAACTTGATGACATCTGTCAAATTATCCGGCCGACGTTGATAAGTTGTGGTATTTTTCTTAATGAAATTTTTTGATAAGAATTTCACCATGTGCTGAATTTTAAATTCTTTCTCTTTTCGATTCACACGTCAACGCCGTCTGTTATTCATAGATGAATTTTTTATTCAATATAAACAATTCTGGCTTTTTCTTTACAACATGATCTATCAATAATTTGAACGCTATTCCTCCGCGAATTTAGTACTTTACGGCCAAGAGGCTTCCATAAAAAACAAGAAAACGAGTAATGAATTTAAAATCGCTAGTCTTCGCCTGCATCTAAGGTGCCTATCCCCTCGACGGGGGTCTAAAAAGAGTGCCCGAAGGGTCTATCATGAATAAATGCGGCGCTGCCCGCTTTCGCATCCCATTGACAAAAAATTGTGTTAGAGTCTGTTTTTAAAGGAATAGTTCATTGCGCCAATTTGAAATTATTTATTAAAAAGTGAAGTAGCCGAGCACAATTGAGAGCCATGACAAGTACATTCAAGGCTGTATTGGATGCCATATTTCGACAAAAGGAATAATTATATTTTTGCGCATGGATTCAAACAATAACCTGAAATGCTTAAGCCGTATTTCTCATCAGTTCAGCTGACAGATGAAAGACTGGTACTAAAGCTATTTTCTCCAGTGGACTCAAGTCTGTCCACCGGAAATTTACGTTAATATACAGCGTCAATTTATCATTTTTCTCGCGTCTTACAATTCTCCTCCCTAAAGCCAACCGATAATATGCCATTATAAGTAATCGAGCGGAAACTGCAGCACAATGGATACCAAAACTAAAAAGAAGCAGAGCTTAACTCCTTGAAAGACAAGCACTCCAGCCATTTGCAACCCTATGAGCAGTGGTGGTAGCTGGTAGGGAAAGAGTGGTTGGGAAAAGCCGACCACCTGGGTCATATTCACTGCCTTTGTCGAGAAATCTGTAACCTTTGCCAATTCACCTGCAAAAGGAGTGAGAATGGCTGGGATTCCTGGTTGGGAGGTGAATACGCCGGTGACAAGGGAGAGCAAGGAGAGCGACATATAATTCAAAATCGGCTTTCCGGCATCAAGAGGCAAGAGATTAATACACTGTATGGCCAATGCACTTCCCTATGACAAGAGTCATGGACCAAAACGCTCAAAAAGAGAAGACAGCAATTATGTGTTTTGGCACAGATTCTATTCGCGCAAGTAAGGAAAATCTGTTATAGGGCCATATGCGAATAAAAAAAAGTTCATGAAAACACAGAGAGTTATATTTACTCAGTAGACAAATAAAAGTGAACATATCGGCAGAAAACCACCCAGAAACATGTAACTGTCCGATCGGTCCCGAACCTCTGTAAGTCAGTTCACCCATTTTAGACCTCATCACATGCTGTGCAATCAAAATTGCCGCGAAAAGAACTATTCAATGACAGAACCAAATAATACACAGGATCCCCCACCTCATGGCTGCCTGAAATCTATTCTGATAACACTGGCTATCGTCACAGGTGTTCTGATCGTCCTCGTCGGTGGATGTCTTACCTTGCTGCAACTGTAAAAATAGCAACGCCAGAAAGGATCTAAATCTGTGAGCAATTCTAAGCCAGCGCGAACAACAAGCTGCTGTCCTGTCTGTTTGCAATTGTTGCCCGCATACAAAACTATCAAAGGGCAAAATGTTTATCTCAAGAAATCATGTGCGCAGCACGGTGATTTCGAGATACTCATCAGCAAAGACTCAAAAAGATTTACTGACAAGACCTTCAGCTCCACAGGAAAGACAGTTTATGAAAATCAAACCCAAGTGTCTGAAGGATGTCCAAGTGATTGTGGTCTTTGCCCCGATCATCAGCAGCATCTATGCACCGCTCTCATTGAGATTACTGACCGGTGTGATTTGCAATGCCCTATCTGTTATTTCGGCGAAGCAGGAAGTTCCGATATCTCCATCGATGAATTTAAAGCACGACTTGCCACGGTATTGAGAACCGAGAACGGAGAATTAGATATTCTCCAAATATCCGGAGGTGAACCTACCCAGCACAGACATTTCCCACAGATACTTGAAACAGCCCTTGAAGAAAACATTAATCGAATACTTATAAATACAAACGGCCTATCGATTTTGGATTCGGATGTGGTTTTCAACTCCATAAGAGACAACAAAGATCGTACTGAGGTATATTTGCAGTTTGATGGATATAACGAATCGGCAAATCGTATCTTGCGGGGTGCCGACTTCTCACATCAGAAAGAGCAGGTAATTGAAAAACTCAATGCGGCAGATATTAAAATTTGTCTTGCAGTGACTTTGATTCCAGAGAACCTCTCTGAGATACGGAATATACTTGACCTGGCCACCAAAGTGAAAAATATCACGGGCGTGACGTTCCAGCGTTTTTCCCATTCAGGCCGAGGAGTTGGGTTGCCAAACATATCTCTGACTCAAGAAGATATCTTGCAGGCGATTGATGATACAAATTACCTGCGCTATGAGCACATTGTTCCCCTGCCATGCTCACATGAGAACTGCACATCGATTTCGTTCATCTTTGTCGCCGACAATCAAATGTATCCGCTGGGTAAATATATTGATTTTGCCAAACATCAGTCCATAATCAAAGACCGGCTTCAGTTCGACTCTACCGTACTCACCGAGTTGAAAAAAGAGTTAGCCTGCACATCAAGCGGCTGCTGTTCATGGATCATCGATAACCGCAAAATAACCCGAAAACTGCGTGAGTTTACCAATGGCAGGGCTTCAAATTATAACAACATGAAGATGCTTCGAATTGTCGTGAAAAATTTTATGGATGCAGAAACGTTCGACACAGAACGAGCCAAGAAATGCTGTGTTGGCGTGTCCATCGGCGGAGATCGTATCATCCCGTTTTGTGTAAATAATATTTTTAACAAACGACAACAGTTACCAGCATAGGGGGAAGATATGCACCTGTTCCTCTACAGTTTGATAACGGGATTAAGTATCTTTGTCGGAGTCATCATCCTAAGAAAAATGCGAGTCCAGGAAAACAGTGTGCCTTGGTCTGTCACTCCTCTACTGCCGATTATTGTTTTTGGCGGGATCATCGGCGCAAAAATCCCGGTGATACTCAGCTACGGTTGGCATAGGGAATTTTTTTGGACAGGAAAATCCTATTTCGGCGCCCTGCTTGGAGCCTTCATTGCCCTTAATATTTATAAAGTCGTCAGCAAGCAGAAAGGCAAGTTTGGTGATCGCTTTGTCGTTCCGCTTTGTATTTCAGGAGCAATTGGGAAAATAGGGTGTTTCCTCAACGGCTGTTGTGGTGGTATTGCCGTCTCATCTCCCCTCTGGATGAGGATGAGTCCTGGCCAAGCCCACTATCCGGTCCAGTTGTTTGAGGCAGCATTTCAGTTTCTTTGCGGAATTCTGTTTTTTTATTTGCACAAAACAAAACGCATTCCTGGGGCACATTTTGCGCTGTACATGTTGTTCTATATGCTTTTTCGATTTCTGATAGAATATATTCGAACAGAGCCAAAAGTGCTTCTTGGCTCATCCGTTTATCAGTGGATGGCACTGCTGTTTTTCCCTGTTTTTTTTCTAATTTTCCTGCAAAGGTCAAAAAATGCAGCACCAGTATCGCACACTCATTAACACTGTTTTCAGTTTAGAAGATCCTTTGTACAGTGCATCAATAGCATTGCTCTGGCTGAGCGCGCTGCTATTGCTTCTGTCTGTTGTTGGAAAATTTGTTGAATATTACTCAACTCGACCTACTCGAAAACACAGCATCAAACAATCGCACATTGTCGAAACGTTTTCAATGAGCGCTGTTATTGTGGTGATTTTCAACCTATTACAGCTAAGAATCGGTGAGGTAACAACGGGCGGAGGCACACACCTTCTTGCCCTGTTATTTGGTGGAATACTGGTTCTGACTGGAACTGTTCTGCACATTTGGTCCAAAATCGCCATCGGTGGTTATTGGTCAAATCAGATTGAAGTGCAACAACACCACCAGATTATTACCTCCGGGCCTTATGCGATTGCACGCCATCCAATGTATTCATCCATCATCCTTTGGCTTGTAGGCAGCTGCATTATATTTATCAACTACATCTCGGCGCTTCTAACAATTCTTCTCTTTATTCCGATGATGATATGGCGGGCAAGAGGAGAAGACAAACTTCTTAAAAATTTAGACAGGACTGCATTTTCGCTGTATAGCCGCAATGTTTCACAACTTGTCCCACGATTCGGAAACTGGATGTCTATTGTCCTCCGTCTTTTGGTTATTGCTATGCTGGGGTTTACACTTTTTGATCAAGACGTAAGCTATGTACGTTTCGCTCTTCTGATAGGTGCCCATCTGATAACAGGTATCCTTTGCAAAACACCAAAGATTCGTTTTTCCTTCATCAACAAGTCATTTATAATGCTGGCAATATATGCAGGAACATTGCTCTATGCTCCTGTGTTCTGGTTGCTCTCCATCATCCTCTTCTTTGATATCTGGGGGTTGTTCGGTAATTGCCCATGTATGTTCATCTATGAAAAATACAACCGATGTCCCTGCTTCGATGGACTGAAATCTTTATTCGAAAGAATACAATCGGATTGAAATCAGGAACATAAAGCATCCACCTCTTTTCAGGCTGGATGCTTTATGTTCCTGCAGCAGTTATATATTCACATTCTCCCGATTTAGCATATTCAAGATAAGGGCTTGCCGCTGCTGTCCCACCCTCTCAGTCGATAATAATCTGCCAGCATATATTCCATTTCATCAGCAGTAAGCGTTCCACCCTCTGGCAATGCTTCCTTATGCAGTCTTTTCGGCAGCCTTTCTTGCTCGGGTTGAAGCCCTTCTCTAAGATTGTAGGTTTTGGTAAGGGTGCATATATAGGAAGCGATTTTCTTCATCTTTTCTTTTGAAACGGCAAAGCCCACCACCACGCTAATTGACTTTTCAAGCTCTTCCCAAGTATACAGGTCTCTATAAAAACGGCATAAAGTCAAGGTGTCGAAAATATTAAGCCTGTCTTCGTAGTCAACAAGCATCTCAGCTTTGTCCTTGATCTGTTCAGGAGGTATCCAGCCTGCCAGTTCAGGTTTGTAAAAGGTTGTTCGGAGATGGCATGCCCCGCGGGGAGAAGTACCAAAAGTCAACCCCATGCCTTTCAATTTCCGTGGGTCGTACCCAGCGGGTTCTAAACCTTTAACGTGTATGGCCAGATCCTCAACTCCAAAATGTTTCGATGCAGGTATTATTCCGTCAGCGAGAATATCACCAATACCTTGGCGATCAGCAATTTTCTCAATAAGAGATATAAGTTGATCGGCATTACCGTACTCTATGTCGTAATCAATCCGGCCCCGTGCTTTTCCTTCCATGACAAGAGCACAGAGATTCCCTGCTGTAATGGTATCAATGCCAACTCGGTCACAAAGATCATTAAGATAGGCCACTTCCTCCATTTCTTCGATCATGCATAATCCACCAAAAGAATAGATGGTTTCATACTCGGGACCTTCCAGCTTCAGATCCTTATGCCGGCCTTTATTAATTCTGGACATACGGCCACAAGCCATAAAACATTTAGCACAGGCATGAGGTTTGACTTCATGCTCAGCATGGTAGGTTTCTCCGCTAATTTTTTCCCAATGCTCACAGGACCCTTGACTCCAGTATTTTGCAGGAAAAGCCCCGACTGTATTCATAAGAGACACCATCATTGTGGTTCCCATCTTCCGGTATGCCTTGACGCCCGGATGCTGCATATTCTCTTTGGAAAAGGCGTTTGCATATTCTGCAACGCCATCCGGATCTGCATATTGACGTTTCCTGTCTCCCTGGAAAACAATAGCCTTTAACAGCTTTGATCCCATAACCGCACCAACACCGGTTCTACCTGCACACCTCCACTTATCATTGGCAATAATGGCACAGGTGACCAGCTTTTCACCAGCGGGGCCGATTACCACTGCTCCGGGTTTCTGATACCCCTCAACGTTGAGTGAATAGTTTTTTATTGCCTCTTCTTCTGCGTGAAAGGTCTCCTTTCCCCAAAGAGTTGCGGCATCATGGAACTCAACGCCATCAGGATGAATCGTTAGTGCCGTGGGCCTGGAAGCTTTGCCAACGAGAAGAATGGCATCAAAGCCTGCAGAATCAATTGCTTCTGGAACTTTACCACCCGAATAAGACTCAGTATAAAAACCGGTAAGCGGGGATTTTGTGAAAACACCATAGCGGCTTCCACCCCATAAGCGACCACCACAGAAGGGGCCTGTGGCAAAAATGAGATGATTTTCACCTGACAATGGATCGACCTTAGGAGGATTACGATCAAGGAGTAATTGGGTTGCCAGCCCTTTTCCTCCCAGGCACTTTTCTAGCATCTCATCGGATATCTGCTCAATTGAAAAATCATTTTTGGTCAAATTTACCGTCAGGATACGATTATAGAAGCCGTACATTTTTTCCTCCTTTTAAGATTCTGCCGACCTGATAATTTGCTCACTGTTTCAGCTTTGGCCAAAGAGGCTGAAACAGGAAATCAAATCTTGAGCAGCATTGTTTTTTCTGTTTTCATCGTTTACCTATAACGCAAGTTTTATGCCAAGAGAAGAGCAACAGATTCAATCATGCATATGGACTCGATCATAGGCTGATACATGATGACTCTCAGGTCAAAAAGGGAAGCAACGATTGTCAAATATGATTAACATTGTCAATCCTGATTTACTATGAGGTTGACAACCACCCCGCAACTTCTTTTCCTCTCTTCCTGTTTTCTCCTAAATCAAAAAAACACCCAGTCCCAAGCCGCTAACGCTCTCGCCATTGAATCAATGTATAGTCTTCAGTGATGCTGATAACGAGCCAAATAGAATTCGACGCTGTTTTTTCTCCATAAAATCATTCTCTTCGTGCATAAAATAGGATTTTATCTGAATGACTTTATGGGAAATGCGAATACCATTACTATACGTGAGAGGTAAAGGATGAAGTTACGCGTCCCATAATAAAATCCACCAATTTTTATTGTAGAACAACTATGATTATCTTACACAGACGAACAAGGTAGCCCAGGATTTTTTTGCCATTTCCGCTCTGGCCCAAAACTCCTTTAACTGGTATAGTTTTCCCCATCTTTCACTTACTCTTATTGGATCTCAAATGATTGACGCGATAATTTTTGATATGGATGGACTGCTTGTGGATTCCGAGCCTTATTGGGACCAGGCCCGAAAAATCATGGCAGCAGAGGCTGGCATTGACTGGAACAGTAATGATCACAAGGCTGTCATGGGCGTTTCGACCCAGGAATGGGTTGAATACATGATCGCAAGGCTCTCGCTTACGATAAGTCCGGCGGAAGTGGAGGGAACCATCATTTCCAACATGCGAAATCTCTATCGCGAACGTATCCCGTTTTTACCGGGCGCAGAGGATTCGGTGGCCCTGGCAGCTAAACATTTCCCAACGGGACTTGCATCCGGTTCGCCAAGAAGTCTCATCGAAACAGTCACAGGTTCAGCCTCGCTTATTGGCAAGTTTCAGGCTATTTTTTCGGGTGATGAGGTGAGCAGTGGAAAGCCGTCACCGGATATTTATCTAACAACGGCAGAAGCTCTTGGAATTGCGCCTGAGAAGTGCGTCTGCCTGGAGGATTCCGGCAATGGAATCCTTGCAGGGAAAAATGCGGGCATGAAGGTAATCGCTGTACCGGATCCTCGTTTTGCTCCCTCCGCTGAAAAGCTGGCGCAGGCGGATATCGTTCTCAATTCTTTGCAGGAATTTTCTCTGGCCACATTGGCTTCCCTGTAAAAGAACAGGATATCAGTCGGGACTCCACCGGTAAACCACAGCCTGGTCTATCTGTCTGTTGGCGGACATGATAAGGTCCCCCTGAGCAGTGTGGATGATGCGGGCGTTGCTGGAACCGGCCCCTGTATCGATCAGATGGTGGATAAATCGTTTATTCTTATGATCGTACTGCACCATGAACAAGTCCATGTCCTCTTTTCTTGCCCCAATGACAAAGGTAGGAACGCCATTGAAGGTATCCGCATAGATGGCGTGATAAAAATCAAGCTGCTTTTCATATTGAAAAACACTGAGATATTTTCCGTCAACCTTCTTAAAAACATCGAAGTGACTGCCATGGAATGGACTGAGAATGGCAAATTCCGGTTCACCATCCCCATCGAGATCCATTACCGCCACATCGCTGACCGGATGTGAAAATATCTGTTCCACACTCCACTCTTTATATAAGCCCCCTGGCGGCGTTATGGCGAAAACACCTTCCTCACTGGCAATAAAGACACTTTCCCGCCCCTTCCATATCCCTCTATTAAAACCATGATTTTTGGTAAGATTTTCCATCAGTGGTTTCAACCCGACCTCGATCTCGCCATCAAGATCCATGGGGAGTTCACCGATAAAGACCTTGCCGGGATTCGACCAATCCTCCTTGTTTTTTTTCCCCGAGTGCAGCGCCGCCCCAATGAAATATCTTCTGTCTTCAACTAACAGTACATCAAATCTATGCAGATGGGGAATCTCAAGTATCTTTTGCTGATCAAAACTGCCATGGTGATAACGAAGCAGATATATCCCGCTGCGCTCTGCTTCCACCATTGAATAAAACCCCCTCGAAGCAAAAAAATAGCCTGAATAGTCCGGGACCGTAACAAGGGACATGATGCCACCACCGCCCTCCCAGAGCAGGTGTTTCTTTCTGAAACCGGGACCACTGTACATCTGGCATATCCCTGGCCCTTCACCGCCGAAAAGCAGGGTCGTTTCACCCTCTATATCAAGGGCATTGACTGAATAGCATTTAAAAATATCGTCGATTATCTGCTTGCTGAATTTCATCGGCTAATCCACCTTCGGAATGCTCTGAAGTGCTTGATAGAGTTGTCTGCGTTTTCGAATCAATCCGCTATAGACTTCAGTCATTGCCGGAACTGGAGAAAACCGCCGCTCGGTTTCAGGACGCTTGAGAATCGAAAGGGCCTCTTCGTAGCTGGTACAGACACCAATGGCGACCGTCGCTGAAATCCAGGCTCCAAGCGAGGCCGATTCGCGATTGGAATGCAGGATAACTTCCGATCCGAAGATATCGGCTTGAAGCTGATTGTAGACATCAAATGCGGTCATGCCGCCAGAGACATAAATTTCTTCAACCGGCCCAACTTTCTGACGAAACAGGGAAATATTCTCATTCATCTCCATGACGATACCCTCCAGCACCGCCCTGGCCATATCGCCTCTGGTACTGGACAGTTTGAGACCATGAAACACTCCGCAATCTTCAGGATTCCAATGCGGGGCGCCACTTCCCTCAAAATGGGGAAGCAGGGTAACCCCCCCGGCTCCGGCCGGGCTTGCCGACACCTCCTCGTTGCACTCAGCCACGTTGGCGAGATCAGATCCATCTCCAAAAAACTGTTGGATAAACCAGCGGTAAACGGCGCCACTGGTGAGCATTCCCGCTTCGATATTATAGCTGCCCGGAATCGCACCAATCTTGCAAAGGAAGCGTTTTTTTTCATCAAAAACAGGACTATCACTGTAGGCGACAAGATAGGAGCCCGTACCAGTGGTGCACTTTAGTTTACCAGGCGAGATAATCCCCAGGCCCAGAGCCGCCGATTGCTGATCACCGCCTGCCGTTACGACCGGAGTGCCTCCTGAAATACCGGTAAGTTTCTGAAGCTTGTCAGTTGTTTTCCCGCAAACGCTTCCTGGAGAAACGAGATCGCATAGATGTTCACGTCTGACCGAAAAAAATTCCAGCAGATCCCGATCCCAATCACGACTATGCAAATTGAGAAGCGTGGTGTTGCTGGCCAGTGACTCATCGGTTACAAACAGTCCGGTGAGGGCATGGATAACCACATCCTGGATACCCAGCAGCTTTGCCGTGTTTGCGTAGACCCCCACCATATTTCTACGTATCCAGCTCATTTTGACAGCGGAAAGCACAGGTGAAATCCGCAGCCCGGTGCGGTCGTAAACCCAATCCTGATCCGGACTGAGTTCCAGGCAAAGCGGTATAGTCCTTTTGTCGTGCCACATGATGAAAGGGGCAAGCGGCTCACCCTTTCCGTTCACCGGCACCACGGACGAGCGCTGGGCGGTAACGCTGATCGCAAGAAGCAGTATTGAATGTTCCTTACAATAGGTGGCTGATTCTTTAAGCAGCGAGAGAAGGTCACCAACCAGCTTTGTGCAGTCCAGTTCAACCACGCCACTTTCGCGATAGGTTGGCACGGTTGATCTCCGGTAGGTACAGAGGGGTTTGCCTGCCAGGTCATGGTGCACCGCTCGCATGGAGGTTGAACCAATATCAAGGGTAAGGATTGCTTCCATGAAATCTCCGGAAGTTGACACTATTGAGCTAAAACTCGACTCACCGCCAACGCTTGACTATTTTTGTCCATAATAGGCATCTGTGCCATGTTTTCTGAGGTAGTGTTTATCCAGCAGTATTTGGGAGATGGGTTCACTCTGCTGGTTGATAGCAAGCGTTGAGAGAGCGATGTGTGCTATCTCTTCCAGCACCACGGTATTGTGCATGGCCTCCATGGCGTCCTTTCCCCAGGTAAAAGGGCCGTGGCCGTTAATCAGTACTCCGGGGATTGCTACAGGGTCAAGCGATCGTTCCCTGAATGTCTCTACAATGACTCGGCCTGTTTCAATTTCGTAGGCGCCTTGAATTTCGTCCTCCGTTAGAGCCCTGGTACAGGGTATTGCCCCATAAAAATAGTCGGCATGGGTGGTGCCGAAAGTGGGGAGATCTCGTCCTGCCTGGGACCAGGCCGTGGCCATCCTTGAGTGTGTATGCACCACGCCCCCGCATTCAGGGAAGTTGCGATATATCTCCAGGTGGGTTGCCAAATCCGAGCTCGGCTTGTAGTCGCCTTCAAGAACATTGCCATCCAGGTCAACGGTGACAAGATCCTTCGTGCTCATATAATTGTAGGGAACACCACTGGGTTTGATGATAATCTGCCCTCGCTGACGATCAATTCCACTGGCATTCCCCCAGGTAAAAATCACCAGTCCCATCTTCTGCAGCTGGAGGTTGGCTTCCAATATCTGCACTTTGAGTTTGTCAGTCATCAATATATCCTCCTTCGGCCATCCGCCTGAAAATCCATTGTCTGGCGCTAGCTATCTCCTGCTGCGGATCGTTAGCTTTTTCTGTCCACATCTCAATGAGAAACGGTCCCCTGTATCTGAGTTCAGCCAACCGCTGAAATACAGCGGCAAAGTCAACACAACCTTTGCCAAAAGGAATCTCTTTGAAGGTTCCTGGATGGTCACTGGTAACGGCCAGGGTGTCCTTGAGATGGATGGCGACGATCTGTTCGGCACCAAGCTGCAGCTCCGTAGGCGTGTCGCGCCCCCAGGCACTGAGGTTACCTACATCTGGATAGACAGTAAACCATGGGGAAGGCAGACATTTTTTCAGGTTCATGAATTTGACAATGGAATTCATAAAGGGACTGTCCATGATCTCCATGGCCAGCATAACCTGGTATTTAGCTGCGATTTCCAGACTTTTCTGCATTCCCTCCAAATACCATTGCTGGGTATCCGCATCCCCGGTCTCGTAATAGACATCATAGCCGGCAAGCTGGATGGTTCTAATGCCTGTATCAACTGAGAGCACAATGGCTTTTTCCATGATCTCAAGTGCTTTTTGCCGAATAGCCGGGTCATGGCTTCCCAAAGGAAAACGGCGGTGACCGCTCAAGCACATCGATGGCACAGTCAAAGGACTGTCAATAACTGTCTGAACAAAGGTCTTTCTTTCCGAGGGAGACCAGTCAAGCCGGGCCAAACGCTCGTCGGTCTCGTCGACAGAGATCTCGACATAGTGAAAACCCAGCTGTTCAGCCACGGCCAGCCGCTCTTTCCAGCCGATTCCCTTGGGAAGAGCTTTCTCGTATATTCCCAGCGGTATATCTTCTTTTCTCATGCTGCGTTCCTCCATGAGATTGACACCGATTCCCGGGCCCGGAAGTATGTCCAGACCAAGTCATTATTGCAGGTATGTTCCCCCATCAGAGGAGTGATTTAAAGGGCAAGTCCGGCTCCATGGCAAAGGCATCGTCAAAACCTCTCGGATAATGATACTCAAGCGCGTCCTTGTCCTTTGGAAAGGTGAACTTTCCGCCGACCTGCCAGATAAACGGCTTGAAGGTATAGCGAAGCCTGTCCCTGCGCATTTGCCAGAGATACTTGATCTCCATCGGGTCGGCCTGAAAATTTGTCCATATGTCATGGTGGATGGGAATAACTACCTGGCATCTAAGACACTCAGCCATACGCAGGATATCGATTGAGGTCATCTTATCTGTCATGCCCCTTGGGTTTTCCCCATAGGACCCGAAGGCGACGTCAATGGTATGGTCGTTGCCGTGCTTGGCGTAGTAGTTTGAGTAGTGGGAGTCTCCGCTGTGATAGATATTGCCTCCTGGAGTCTTGATCAGATAGTTGACCGCTAGCAAATCCATGTCCTGCACCATTTTATCCTTGAGGGTTATCCCCTGGGGTGCAGTGACCAACTCAGTGCGATCAAAGGAATCAAGGGCAACGATTTCGGTATCACCGATCCTGACCGCATCACCAGGCTTGACAACGATGCACCTCTCGCCGGGAACTCCCCAGCCGGTCCAGAGGTCAACACAGGCCTGTGGACCAATAAATTTCACCTCCGGTCCGCAGTTTTGCAGTACGGCGGCAGCAACATTTTCGTCTATGTGATCGCCATGATGATGGGTGGAGAGGATAGCGTCAATCTTGGTGATAGCAAAGGGGTCGAGGACACAGGGAACATTGCGAAGATTGGGTTGCAGCTTACGGCAACCAATCATTCGCTGGTGCTGATGCTGCTCCTTCATGAGTTTGTTTTTCTTGCTCTTCTTACCGTGCTTGGTCCAGTAATCGATGCAGAGGTTGGTATTTCCTTCACTCTTAACCCAGATTCCGGTACAGCCAAGCCACCACATGGCAACGCTGCCAGGTTCAACGTCCTCCTCCTCAATCTCTTCGTTCAACCAGGTCCCCCACTCCGGGAAATTTTTAAGTATCCAGGATTCCCTCGTTATTTCATCTACCTTGCTCATATCCATCTCCAGGTGTATGATAGAATGGTTTTTTGACCGGCGAAGCTTTTCACCTTACGTTGTCATAATCGGGTGAAATACAGTAATTAAACGGGCTAAGGTACAAAACAGTCATGCCCCACAAATGTCAGATTGCGCGAAATAACACAATGTTGCACAGCAAATAAGTTTATACTTGTAAAACAAAAAACATACGTGATATGATATCACATATACCTCAAAAAGGCAAGCTATGCGAATAGAAAAAATCAAAACAGAAACCCTGCGCCAGAAGGTGTATGAACGGCTCAGGACCATGATTCTCGGGGCTGAACTGCTGCCTGGTGAAGTGATCAGTTTACGCGGCCTGGCCGAACAGTTTGGTGTGAGCCTGCTTCCGGTTCGCGAGGCCGTATGGCAACTTGAATCAGAGAACATCCTTGTGGTGGAGAGCAACAAGAAAATCCAGGTCAATCATCTCACCCGTGCCCAATTTGAAGAAATTCTCAATCTGCGGCTGTTGCTGGAGTCGGATGCGGTACTCAAGGCCTGCTCTTTACGCCCACCAAAAGCAGTGAACAAGCTTGAAAAGATCCTTGCTACCATGAAAAAGCAGGTTGGGGTGAATCACCGGAGTTACATCAAAACAAACGACGAATTCCACAAGACGATTTATTCCTATGCAGAGTCGCCATTACTTCTCGAACTCATCCAGCGGCTGCTTGCCCGGGTGAACCCTTACGTGTATCTTTACGCCATCGAAGACATGGACCTGAGCAGTGCCATCGAGTGCCATAACCACATGTTCGAGGGATTTTCCCAAGGCGATGGGGAGAAGACAAAAATTGCGCTGAGCAAGGATCTTACCGAAGCGGCGGCGGCCATTCTTCCTCATCTCGACAAGTAAGGTAGCAGACAATATGTTTTGCAGAGAGCAGCCCGGATTTTTTTACGAACACTGTGTCAATTTGTGTGTGCTTCAGTTAGGGCAAGACAAGCTGAAGGAGTGAGAAATCCGGGAGAGTACTGCTGCCTTGCCATGCCGTTTTCAAGCAAATCTCCATTGCTCGTAACAGATCACCTCATCTTGCGGTTTTCTGTTTCTTTCGCTCTGCTCGGAAGCAACATGTTTCTCGCTCAGGCCATCCAGCGGACCCGGCCAGGCAAGGGCCAGCAGATTGATGACAATATAATCCTCTGGGATTGAGAACTGTTCCTTGATAACCAAAGGATCAAACCCGGCCATGGGGTGAGCATAGAGTCCCTCGTGACTTGCCTGCAGGATGAGATTTGCACAGGCCAAACCGCAGCCGAAAAGGGCATATTCCCGACCATCGCTGAGCTTGGCGTCAAATGCAATCTTGGTGGCAATCACGACAAGCACCGGAGCCTTCTTGGCCCAGTAGTTACCACCGGTGAGAGAAGCGTGGATTTTCTCTAAATTTTCCTGCTCGCTCACCACCATGAATCTCCACGGCTGGCTGTTGAAGCAGCTGGGGGCATAGGTTGCCGCTGTCATGATTCTTTCAAGAACCTCCGTTTCAATTGTTCGCTCGCTCAAGGCACGTTTGGCCCTTCGTTCATCGATTTCCTTGAGAATAGATTTCATATAACCTCCTCATGAGATATAAAGGGTAAATCTTGCAATCCAAAACTGATGCAGTGGAAAATATAATTATGGCTTCGGTTGCTCTTTAGCCAAGTCAGATTCGCGCTTAACGAGACGGAAGTAATTCGTCTGAAAGACAAACAACGCGACACACGCTGCGACAACTACAATGCTAAATCCTCTTGCCATATCGGTCAAGTCGGCAAGCAACCCGGTAAGCCAGCATAGGACAACTGTTCCGAGTCCACCGATGGTGGATATAATTCCCAGTGCCGATCCTGCAATCCGTGGGAAAAAGATACTGGAGAGAGCAAGAGAGGTTGGATAGACACCGGAAAAGGCAAGACCACTGAGAGCCAGTCCAACGAGGACAACCCAATTCTGAAAAAACATCACCAGAATAAGCGCTATCAATTGCAACCAAAGCAAGATAAGGATAATGGAACTGTGCCTGAAAATGAGGGTGAGCCTGCTACAGATCAAGCGTCCAATCATAATAAAAACAGAGAAAGCGGCGAGAGTAGTGCTGCCGGCAACCAGAGAATAGTCTTTCGCCTCAATTAGATAGGTAACTCCAAGCAGCATAATGGTTACCTGAGCCCCCATGGCAAAGGAGTTGCAGATCAGGATAATCTGAAAATCCCTATCTCCTGCAAGAGTTGACAGATGGTTGGATATCCGGGATCGTCCCTGACTGGTGAAGTTGACTGTATATATCGTTCCATAAAACAGCCCTAGCAACAGGAGAAAAATTCCTTGCCCGATAAAACCCGCCCGCCAATGATTGCCGTTGACAATGAGATATCCCATGACAAGCGGTCCCACCAGAGAACCCAGTCCGAAAAAAATATGGTGAATATTGAGGATGAACCCTTTTCTGCGCGGATAAAGGGAGATGAGCAAGGAATTCGAGCCGCTCAGGACACACCCAATCCCTGCCCCCATACATAGTGATATCGACAGGTTGAACTGATATAAAGATGTGGCGCCGAAGAGAAGCGAGCCAACAGCGATCATTGTACAGCCCACTGCCAGAATACGTTCCTTGGGAATGGTATCGGAGAGGATGCCGGCAATAAAGGAAAAGATGGTGAATCCCCCCTGCAACATCGCCATGAGCAGACCTGCCTCTGCCAACCCCACCCCGATGAATTCCTGGACAACAGGTAGACTGGTACCGATGAAAGTGAGGGTCAGTCCGTTAAAACCAAGGGCTAGAAAAGAAGCAAAGGTTACAGGTATGGACTTGCCGATCATGCTATCCTCGTTTACACGGACGAATCACCAACAACTTCCTCCCTCCCCCGCTTTCATGGCAAGAAGTTATCCTTTTACCGCACCCGCCGTCATACCCGTGATAATCTGTTTTGAAGCGACAAAGGTGAAAATAATGGGCGGGATAGCAATAAGCATACCCATTGCCATTATTTGCCCCCAGTCAATGTTATGCTCAGTGAGAAAGAGAGAAATATTGACGGGTGTCGTTCGGGTTGCCCTATTCGTCAGGACCAGAGCCAAAATAAACTCGTTCCAGGCAATGCGAAAGGTAAAAATTGCCGCAGCAGCCAACCCGGGCTTAATTACCGGCAGCACCACCAGAAAAAAAATCTGAAACGGGTTGGCGCCATCGACACGGGCCGCTTCCTCAAGCTGAATCGGCACCTGCTGAATAAAACTCTGTAGAATCCAGATGACGAAAGGGAGATTGATGGCAACATAGACCAGGATGAGACCATGGAGATTATTACTGAGCCCATACTGGAAGGTCCAGATGCCAAAAACAGGAACAGTCAACACCGCCGGTGGTACCATCCGCATCAGCAGTGTCGTCAGAGAGACCACATCGCGTCCCATGAAGCGAAAACGAACAATGGAATATGCGGCCATACACCCCATCACCAGGGTAAGGCCAGTAGAGACGAGACCGACATAGAGTGAGTTCCACAGATAACGCATCAGGGATGGGTCGCTTACCACTGAATTGTAATTTTTCAGGGTGGGGATGAAGAAAAAGGTAGAGACATCATTGAATATATCCACCTTCAGTTTCAGAGAGGTGAGAAACATCAGGACAATGGGCCCCAGAGACAACAGGCAGAGCACGCCGAGAATGGTGTAGAAGACCAGGTTGTTTATTTTCGAATATCCTCTCATCGTATCTCTATCAGTAGTTTTCCGCTGCAGCCTGAGCTTTGGCCAGCCTGGCTTCCCGGATTTTTGTGTAAATAAACATGGCGAGGGTTATAACCAACACTATGGCCAAAAGGATATTGGAAAGCGCTGCGGCCCGCCCCAACTCCCAGCTGACAAAGGCGGTTTTATAGATCTGCAGCGAGAGAATCTCGGTGGAAAGACCGGGACCGCCATTGGTCATTATAAAAATAACCTCGAGTACCTTGAAAGCATCGATCATCCTAAGAAGAGCAGCTACCACCAGAACCGGCATCATCAACGGTATCTTGATGTAGATAATCTGCTGCCAACCGGTGGCGCCATCGATTCTGCTTGCCTCTATAGCGGATTTCGGCAGAGATTGCAGAGCTGCAAGAGAGAGAATGAAAATAAAAGGTGTCCACTGCCAGATGTCGGCAATAATCACGGAGGGCAAGGCCCATTCATGGGATGAGAGCCACGGTATCGATTCGAACCCCCACTTTTTCAAGGTCTTATTGAGAATCCCGAACTGCGGATTGTACATATAGCGCCAGATGAGACCAACGACGATAGGGGCGATCATCATAGGCAGGATAAATATGGTTCGGAAAACCGACATACCTCGAATCGGTCGCTCAAGCATCAGGGCCAGCCCTACCCCAAGAACCATCTCCAAGCTTACCACCGCCAGGGCGAAGGTAAGAGTCACCATACACGATTCCCTGAAATTGGGATCATTCAAGATCCATAGATAATTCCCAAAACCGGCAAATTGCGCATGAGCAAAAGGAGTCCCCATCCGCCAATCGAAAAAACTGGCAAAACTGAGATAACAGATGGGGTAAAGGAGTGCGAACGTCAGGACTATTCCCGCTGGAGCCAGGAACATGTATGGCGTGCTCCGATTAAGGAACTGCCTGAGTTGCATGATTCGTCCTCCTGTTCACGATGAGTAAATGCAAGAGCCCGCCGGTGCCAAGAAAAGCACCGGCGGAAGTATCATTTACTGGAAGGTATAATAGCCTGCTTTTTCCTGGATCGCCTTAGCTCTTTCGGCAACCGCATCAAGGGCTTCTTTTACGCTGATCTGACCTGTCATCGCCTTGGAAAGTGTGGTTCCGAGCTCCTTGTTCACTTCACCCCAGGTGGGGATAATCGGTCGCCAATCCGGGTCGGCATACTTCAGAGCCTCCCCAAAGATTTTCATATGCGGGAACTTGGCATTGACTTCAGGATCTTCATGAGTGGAGAACCGTGAAGGGTTGCCACCTTCAAGGGCTATCAACTTGTCAATGCGTTTGGAGGTGAGCCACTGCATCAAGAGAAAAGCAGCTTCCTTGTTCTGGCCATTTTTAGGAATGGCGATACCAAAACCACCGGTTTGCGAGCCTCGCCGTACTCCTTTCGGATGCAGCGCCCAACCGACTTTGCCGACAATTTTAGATTTCTCAGGATCGTCCACTTCTCCTGCGATGACGGTCGAATCGAGGAACATTGCGGCCTTGCCCTGCAGGAAGGCATTTTTCATCTCGGCAAAGCCGAAAGAAGTACCTCCTTCCGGGCCACACTCGAGAATCTTCTTCAGCGTCTCACCGGCTTTGATTCCAGCTTCGTTGTTGATAATCGGGTTCCAGTTGTCATCATAGACCTTGCCGCCAAGAGGGGCAAGATGCAGGAGGAAAGCGTGGGAGGTTTGATGACCTGAGGCTCCACGAGAGGTAAGTCCCGCCATGCCCGGCTCAAGTTCCTTAATCTTGCATGAGGTTTCGATCAGCTCATCGTAGGTTTCTGGTACCTTGAGATGATGCTTTTCGAAGATGTCTTTTCTGTAACCGAGTACCGAGGTTTCAGAACCGAAAGGGATACCAAACAAGGCTCCGGTCGGACCCGGCAGATAACCTTTTTTACCACCAGCAACACCGATATTCTGGACATAGCCGTCAATGAGGTCTTCCGGATCATAATGAGGGTCGGCCAGCTTCGGGGCCATGAAAAATCTGGCCAGCGGTTCAATCTGGTCTGCAGCGACATAATCCGCCTTGGAAAAGACGACATAGGCAAGGAGATCATAGTCTCCGCTGGGTTTAGTTAATTCCAAAGTCTGTTTCTGGCGCATGGCCAAATACTGCAACTGGTCCACCTCAACCTTGATACCGGTTTCTTCGGTGAACTTGGGCAGCACCTTCATCACTGCGTCGAAATGCGGGTGGGCAGGGAAATTGACCACCAGGGTTGTTCCTTTGTACGGAGCGTACGGATTGCCTGCCACGGCATCGGAGGTGGGTGCGCCGGTTCCCATCAAGCCGGTTACCAGAGCAGCCGCAAATGTTTTTTTCACTAAATTCAGCATAGTTGCCTCCCGGTTTTAGGATGATCGTGTTGCGTGTATGTTTTTCTAGATAGCCTCCTCGGTCTGCTGATCAAAGAGGTAAATACTTTGCGGTTCAATCGTAAAGCTGAGCACTTCATTGCCAACAATCGGTGTGTCGGAATCCACCTCGATAAGAATCTGACTGCTGCCGAGTTCTGAAACGATGACCGACTGGCTGCCGATATATTCAGAAAGTACAACCGGCAGCTGCAGACTTCGCTTCTCCTTGCCAGTTGCGTCATGATGAAATGATGATGGTCGAATACCGACGGTTACCACTTTCGAGCTGATTGAGGACAGCCGTTCTTTGATCGACTCATGAAGCGGCAAGCAGAAACCGTCACCTAATACATGCAGTGATCCATCAATTTCTCTGAGTATGCCGTCGAAAAAATTCATGGGAGGAGAACCGAGAAATCCTGCAACAAATTTGTTAACCGGACTTTTATACAATTCCTCGGCAGTGCCCTGTTGCTGAATGATACCCTTGTGCATGACCACGATCCGGTCACCAAGCGTCATCGCTTCGACCTGATCATGGGTGACATAGATCATGTTTTTTTCCAGCTGTTTTCTCATCAGGGCCAGCTCGGCCCGCATTTGGGTACGGAGTTTTGCATCGAGGTTGGAGAGCGGTTCATCAAACAAAAAGGTACTGGCATCCCGTACCAGTGCCCTGCCCATGGCAACCCGCTGACGCTGTCCGCCTGATAGTTGTGCCGGTTTCCGTGAAAGCAGCGATTCAATGCCGAGCATCTCGGCCACCTTGTTCACCCGTTCCGTGATATCACTCTTTGAATATCTGGCAAGACGCAGGGCAAAGGACATGTTGCGTGCCACGTTCATGTGGGGGTAGAGGGCATAGTCCTGGAACACCATGGCGATATCCCTTTCCTTGGGTTCCAAATGACTGACAGGTTTACCGTCAATATAGATCTCCCCGGAGCTCACCGATTCAAGACCGGCGATCATCCTCAGGGTTGTAGATTTACCGCAGCCTGATGGACCAACGAGTACCGTGAACTCGTTATTCTCCATCTGAAGATTGATCTCCTTGATGACTTTTACCTCACCATAACTCTTGACCAGATTTTCCAGTACAATCTCAGGCACGGTATGGTCCTCGACTTAGTTGGTTCAGGATACAAACGGCTAAACCGCTGTGATCCTAATCTTCAGTACAAAAGTAGTCTTAAGAATCCGAGCGGTCGAAGTTATATGTGATATCATATCTCATTGCCACGGCTCGTGCAATTACTATTTTTAGGGTTTTTCAGATTAAAGCGTATTCGATATAACAGAGTAAAAAAAAATAATACGGCCATTAAAAATCCTTCCCCAACGAGTACTCCGTGAGCTAAAAACCTCCTTTCATAGATCATGACAGGAGTGAAAATAGAATTGGTAAAAGGATGATTGAGGCGAATTTACCTATGATAACAGCGAAATCAAGAAATTAGAAAGGATATCTCCACCGATAATGCCCCTCCATTGCCAGAAAAAGCTCTCTGCATATGGCATAAAATGCTGATATCCGGCAGAAGAAACATAGAGACAAGAAAATGAAAAATATCCCAGATTGATTCAACAAATCGGCTCCTGGTGGCCCCCCATTGATTAGTGAAAGAATTGCTCATATCTATTTTGTTTTAATACCTCATTCCGAAAACGGACCAGGACGCATAGCGCGAGAAAAAGTTGGAATATCTTTGTCACAAAATATAAGTCAATGAGTTAGGGATTCTGTTGCCAGGACGAGTACTGGGCAGATTGGGGCAACCTTTAGGGTCGCTCAACAATGCGACTGTTTATCACCATCACCGGCTAAGAAAGTCGATAATAGCTGCAGCGATCCTTTCTCTATGTTCCGTATTGAAAAGCTGCTGGGCGTGGTAAGCGGTATCGGCAATAGTAACTTTTTTTTTGGGCTCTTTACATTCCGCATAGAGCCTTTCGGTATTGCTAAGACTCAAACCATCTTTCTCGCCGATAATGAATAACACACTGATGCCAGGATGTTGCGGACAGTCCCCGCCGAAGGGAGCGAGGAGTACCAGTTTCTCAATTGAGCTTGCCGAATCTTCAGAGATGAAAGGATGATCTGCAACTGTCAGCACCACTCCGCCCCCCCTGCTGCCACCAACAAGAAAAATGTGAGAATATCCCCTTTCCCTGAGATAATCGATGGCTGCAATGATTGCCGGTCCGGCGATCTTATCGAAGGAGACGGAAGCGATCTTTCTTGTCTGCATCTCCTCTGCAAGAAATCGAAAGCCCTCTCTGTCAAATCTCGCTCCAGGAACAAAGATGACCGCCTTATCGCCTTTAGCAGGGAAATAGGAGGCGTCATAGTCGCCATAGTCGGTTGAAAAAACGATGTCGGTAACATTTGCCCCCTGGGCGGTTGGGGTTGTAAACAGTAAGAACAAAAATGCTATTGTTCGCAGGATTTGCATGCGTTACTCCCCTTTTTTTAATTAGAGGTTTTTACCATTCCCCATGGTTGTTACGCTTTATTTAATAGAAAGTGCTACATAGTTCATGTTCACTGTTTTCCTTCGGGCAGGGAGATGCAGCCGAAGTCTTCCAGAGCAACGGAGGCCAAATTTCCCAAGATAAGAAAATGGGTATCCGAAGGGAGTGAGGCCGAAGAGAGCACAATGGGACCAGATTCCTGGGCACGACAGGTAAAATAATCCCGAGCTGCCGTTAATGCCGTAAGTCCGGCATGATGAGTGGGTATTACCAGGCGCGGAGCAATTTGTTGGGTCAGCTTAAAACCCTTCAAATTTTCAATAGTCATCAGGCTGCGCTCATTATCGAACTGGGTTATGAGAACATCAACCCGTCCTAAAAGACCCAATTGTTCCCCGGTGAGTTCTGCTTGCCCGATATCACCTAGATGGGCTATCCGTACTCCGCCGGTTTCTACCAGAAAAAGGGTATTGGTAGGGTGTGTGGCATTGATATCGTCATCGGGGTGGTGGATAGAGGGTATGCCGATGACCGTTACATCATCAAGATCGATGCGTCCCTTCTCAGCCATCAGTTGTCTGCCTGGAAAGTCGGCTTGGAATCCCCTGTTCCAATGGTCTGGGTGGTTGTGAGTCGTTAGCAGGATATCTTCCTTTCTTGGGGAAATCGACAAATCAGACGGCGAAACGACATCGATGAACACCCGTCTCCCAGAATCCGTTACAATTTCTATCTGCGCTGCACCATGATAGCTGAGATCCGGAAATTTTGCCCAGCAATTGAGGTTTGAAGCAAGAAAGGATACAAGCAATATTGCCGGAAAGGATAGAAGTTTGTACATTTGTAATCTCCTGGTAAAATGTTGATCGGTGGAATACTCGAACACTATTTATCAAAGGCAAGAGCAGTAAAAAAGCGCAATGTCGCCAGAGTGTCTCTGGCTGTCGTGAACGGGGCACCGATGAGCAAGGCTATCTTCTTTGGTGGGATATTAACGAATCGATGTGGAGGGTGGATCAGGTGATATCAAAAAACGTTCTTGGCGGGCCATGGATGAAGTTCTATTACACAACAAAGGATCTCGAACCGCTGGCAAAGAGATTTGATCAGCGACTGCTCTTTTTCCTCGCCCATGGTTTGCTCGTGGTGCTCACCTGTTTTATAAGTCTCCGTGCATATGGGCTTTGGCGTCATGAGCCTGTCGCCCTCTCCTTTCAGGGTATGTACGCCTGGCACTCTGCCCTGAATTTCACCGTGAGTCTTATCCTGATAATGGAAGGATGGCGACTGATGAGAAACAGGAAAGTGTTTTCGGCGCCGTTCCGTGTCTCTACCTTGTGGCTATTGGGTGCGCTTTCCTTTGTCCTCGCCTTTGCCATTCAACGTACCCTGGTATATGCTGCCGTTGCTTATTACGATCCGGCCCTGATCCGCTATTATGAAAACTTTGCCTGCCAACGCCCCGGTTTCTGGCAAATGTGTGCCTGGTGTTTCTGTTTTTGGTTTCCGATGTTTGGGCTCTCTACGATTATCGCACTGTGGCAGGTTGGCAAAGTGAGAAAAGATGCACCGGAATCGCCACCAGAATCACAGCAGCATTGGGTTCTGGAGAATGGCAAATGGGTTCTTGCTTTGAACAGTGTGACCCATATTTCAATGGAAGATCATTATGCCCGGATTCATTGGGTTGAGCAGAATGGCAAAGAGGCTCTCACCCTGGTCAGGATGACAATGAAGCAAGCGCTGGCACAACTTCCGAAGGAACAGTTTTGCCAGGTTCACCGCTCCCATCTTGTCAATCTGACCGCAGTCCGTGGTTTCCAGCGCCAAGGCCGCAGCTGGATGGTAAACCTTGGCAATCAGTCAATCCCCGTAAGTCGCAACAGGTTGACTTCTCTCCGCAAGAAATTTTCTAAAAGTCTTTCCTGATCACATCATATTTAAAATAGATACATATTATTGTTACGCATAAGCCGTCACACCTGTTCTCCGCCTCAACCACACGATTGCGGCCGGCCTGCTTCCCTTTGTAGAGAGCCTTGTCCGCACGCCGAACGGTTTCCTCGAAATGGCATCTTCCATTAGTTAATCATTCGGGTATAGCGCCTGTGTGCTTCTCCAATGGCCTTGACAAGGCTGTCCTATTTCTCCGGAATGGCAAACAAATGGATATGATTGGTCATCAGACAGTAGGCGAGATATCGGACGCTTGCCTTTACAGACTGCTCATGCAGAAGGTGAAGATACTCTGCCCTGTCCGTTGCAGAGAAGAAAACATCCATGGAGCGCACACCTCTCTGTACGACATGATGAGAATATCCTGGAACAACTATTCTTTTTATCCGTGCCATGATAAAAAAACAATGCGGCCCCCCAATGCTTCACTACTGTGAAGTTATGTAAATAGATATGAGGTCTGCTGCAATTCTTCAAGCAGATGATTCTGAAAAACCTTTTCAGCTACAGTTGCGGCCTTTTTCTTGAACTGGACACAGGCAATGGTATTGAAAAGCTTCTTGGGGGTGATACGGACAGGGACAATAGTACCATCCTGTATCTGTCTACTCATGAGATGGCTGACTGTAAGACCAAGTCCCAGATCTTTTTCAATGGCCTCGATTATTGCCTGGGCGCTGTCAACAGTGAGGACCACCCTCAAATTCTGGGGAGCCTTGTTGAAATGCAGAAGGAACCAGCTTTGAAAGAGAGTAGATTCTTTTTTATAGCCGATGTATTCCAACCCGACGAGACTTGCCATGTCAGGTGTTTTCCCTATGTACCGTTCATAATAGCTGCTGGAACAGGCAAGAATAAATTCCTCGCGCACCACCGGCTCGATGGAATAGGCCGATGTGCCCCAAGGTGTATCAGTAAAAAATGGCAGAATGTCAACATAACAGAAATCTAGGCTGCCTTCTGAGAGTTTGGAGAACAATACGTTCGGATTCCCCAGCTCTACTTCAAGAGAAACAGAGGGATGCTTCTTGTGAAATGATGTGAAAATACGTGGGAGGTAGGTTCTGCCAAACTCAGGAGGAGCCCCAATACGTAGATGCCCCGAGGGGATTTCCGATGCTACATGAATATTCCGGACACCCTCTTCCAATTCGAGAATAAAGGCTTTGACTATATTGTAAAGCTTTTCACCTGAAGCGGTGGGCACAAGCCGCCTGTTCACCCTTGTGAACAGGAGTGTTCTGAGCTCTTCTTCAAGCTTTTGAAGGTGCTGGCTTACTCCAGACTGGGTTATATGCAGTCGCTTGGCAGCACCGGTACTGCTCCGTTCTGTATAGATATGGTAAAAAACTTTCAGCCTGTTGAAGTCGGGCAACATGACGTACACCTCAATTCGTATCGAGTAGCTATGCTTACCGTTTCCAGTAATTTAATTAATTTTACTAACTAACATTTATTCCGTACAGTTGTAAATGTCGAAATGTTGTTCCCTCTATTGGATAAACATGGGGTTTTTCTCAATTCTGGCCTACGTGTCGAATGAGTAAGTTCAAGAGGTATCAAAATAGTTTTCATTAACAAATGGAGATCACGTTATGGTAAAAAACATTATTCTGATGATTGTGCTAATTTTTGCTTTCAAATCTGCTGATGCGTTTGCAACCGAAGAAAAAGAAATTGAAATAATTGTTACTAATTCAGATAGTGAATTGTATGTAAGCGACGCCGCATATTTTCCAGCAGATAACCAACAGGCAGTTGTTTTTGTCCCAGGTTTCATTTTCAATAAAGAAAGCTGGTTTAATCTGGCAAAGACTCTTCAAAAAAAGGGTGTGGCCTCTCTTTCAATCAGCGGTAAATCCATACTAAATGTAAAAGCCGGTATACTCTTTCTAAGAAACAAAGGTTTTAAGGAAATCTGTCTAGTCGGCGGCAGCAGCGGAGCCGCAGCAATACTGAATACTTTAAGCTCAAAGACAGAGGACGTTACCAAAGTGGTAACCCTCTCCCCTGTTCGCGGTACTCCACTGTCCGATAAAAATATCAAGAAATTATTTATCGTCTCAAAAGATGAAAAATCATTCCAAACCGTTCAAAAATTCTACGATGAGTCCACCGAACCTAAATCAATAAAAGTCTTTGAGGGTAAAGAACATGCTCAGTTCCTATTCTTCAGCCCATACAAAGATGAAATAACACAATTAATAGTAAACTTTATTGTCCAAGAATAAGATGTAAAAACCGTTGTAGAACCTATGAACTCAGACAGGAAACGTGCGTGTTGGTGCAGCGAGAATAAATACGCCGGCTGATTTGGCCGAGAAGGTGAAGGCAAAGATCGATTCTGTCGTTGGCAAATCAGTTTATGCCAAACGTATAGCAACAGTCGAACCACCTTTTGCACATATACGATATGTAATGGGGCTGGACCGTTTCAGCTTGCGGGGAAAAACAAAAGTCAATGCACAGTGGCTACTCTTCTGTACCGTTCACAATCTCAAGAAGTTTTTCAGGTATGGAGATATTGCGATTACATAGCAATGCTGGAGAAAATAACTTATGAAATGACATATTAAATTGCAGCATAATCATGTAATATATGACAAAGAAAAAGTTTATGCAGTAACAAAAAATGAACTATTACATTGTTAGAGCAATAAAGCCTTCTTGATTTTGAGGTTTTTACGAGTTTGTCAATAAAGACAACATGAAGATCGTGACTTACGCTCTTTACCGGATGAGAAGATTTTCGTCTCCTCGGCCTCTTCAGCATTTTCAGCGATGTCAAGTTGGGGTGGGTATCGATGAAAGGATAACAGCAGAGGTGTATGAATGAATATCTTCACGTTATTAACACCCATAACATATTGGCTCCTTGTTGTTTTATGGCTGTTTGTCATAATTTTCTATTTTCGTAAACTTTTCTCGAAACGAATTAGTAGTCCTCTTACGCGGCTACTCCTGATCATTCTTGCGATAGATGCTTTCCGTACTCTTTTTGAAAGTTGCTATTTTGGTGCCTGGTATACTTCTTTAGCAGGACTTATCCCCAGAGAAATCCACGACATCCTTGTGCGGCCGGAACTTGTCATTATCCCAAAACTGACAAACGTCATTGCGGTCGTCCTGGTCATATTCATCCTGCTCCGCCGCTGGTTGCCTCAAGAAGAACATGAGAAAGTGCAATTGCATGCTCTGGTTCAGGAACAGCTTTCCGAGTTGACTGAAATTAATAATAAATTACGACTAGAGCTTGCCGATCGCAAACAGGCGGAACAGGCGCTGGCTGTGCGGGAGGAGGAAATACGCACCCTGATTGAAACCATCCCGGACCTGATCGTCCGGTACGACAGTGACCTGCGCAGGACCTATGTCAATCCCGCCTGGGAACAGGCCAGCGGTCTTTCGGCCCAGGAGGTAATAGATGTTCCCGCCGCCGATGTAGCCAGAGTCCCCAGTCCTATCCAAGAGGAATATTTAAAAAAACTCCAGCGGGTGCTGGCGTCCGGGAATCCTGAATCCATTGGCTTTTCCTGGGTAAATGCCTATGGGGCTGAACTCTATCTGGAATATGTCATCGTGCCGGAACATGACCGGAACGGTGAGATCACCGGAGTGCTGGCCGTGGGCCGAGACCTCTCCGAACGCCATCGTGCAGAGGAGGCGCTTCATCGCCTGAACCGCGAGCTGCGAGCCATTAGCAACTGCAACCAGGCGTTGATGAAGGCCGAGGACGAGCAGACACTTCTCGACGAGGTCTGCCGGATCATCTGCGAAGAGGCCGGCTACCGCATGGCCTGGGTGGGATATGCCGAGAACGATGAGGCCAGGAGTCTCCGGCCGGTCGCCTGGGGAGGGGTCGAGGAGGGCTATCTGGCGGAGGCGCGAATAACCTGGGCGGATACGGAACGGGGCCACGGTCCTGCAGGAACGTCCATTCGGAGCGGCAAGAGTTGCTGCATACAGGATTTTGCCACCGACCCCCATGCCGCCCCCTGGCGGGAGAATGCCTTACAGCGAGGCTACCGCTCGGTCCTCTCTCTCCCGTTGAAAACCGAAAGAGCTGAAATCTTTGGTGCGCTGGTCATCTATTCCACTGAGCCTGAGGCCTTCACCCCGGGCGAAATCAGGCTCCTTGAAGAGTTGGCGGGCGACCTTGCCTTCGGCATTCGAGCTCTGCGTAACCGAAGCGAACTCAAACGGTCCGAGGAGGTGGCGCAGGCCCGGCTGCGGATGCTGGAGGTGGCAAATGCAACGGGGATTACCCTGGATGATACCCTGCGCAGGATGCTGGACGAAATCGAGGCCCAGACAGGGAGTTGCATCGGCTTCTACCACTTCCTGAAAGAAGATCAGCAGACGCTTTCTCTGCAAAGCTGGTCATCCAATACCCTGGTGACCATGTGCACGGCCGAGGGGAAGGATCTTCACTACAATGTGGATGATGCGGGGGTCTGGGCCGACTGCGTGCGTGAGAGGCGGTCGGTCATTCATAACGACTATGCCTCCCTAGCCAATCGCCGGGGGATGCCCGAGGGACATGCACCGGTGGTCCGCGAACTGGTCGTTCCCATCATTCGCGGTCTTCGGATCGTGGCTGTAGTGGGCGTCGGGAACAAACAGGTGGATTACGACGACAGCGACGTGCAGGTCGTTTCGCTTCTTGCGGATTTTTCTTGGGAGATCGTTTCCCGCAGGGAGGCCGAAGAGGAGCTTCGCCTCCTCAACGAAGGGCTCGAGCAACGGATCAGTGAACGGACCGCCGAACTGGAGAAAAAAAACCAGGAACTGGCACGGTTGAACAAGGTGTTCGTCGGTCGTGAACTGAGAATGGTGGAGCTGAAGGAGAGAATTCGGGAGCTGGAACGGAAATCCGGAGAACAGGGAGATCATGATGGTTGACAGCGACAGGTTTGAAAAACTTTCCAACTTTGGCGGTATTGCATCCGTTGCCCTGGGGCTGTACCTCAGCAGCCGCTACAGCTATCTCCTCTTCCATAGCCTTGTAGAGATCACCACTATTGCAATCGCATTTGCTCTGTTCATTCTCACCTGGAACACCCGTGAATACCTGGGCGACATTTTTCTCCGGCTGCTCGGCATCGGCTATGGTTTTATAGCGCTGATCGACCTACTTCACACCCTTTCCTACAAAGGGATGAATATCTTCCCTGGCTTTGGTGCGAATCTGCCGACCCAGTTGTGGATAGCTGCGCGCTATCTCCAGGCTGCCACCCTCATTGGAGTTCCTCTCCTGGTGGAGCGGAAGGTGGACAATCGTGGCATTTTCGCAGGATTCGGCGTCGCGGTCACTGCGCTTACGGTGATGGTCTACTCCGGTAATTTCCCGGATTGTTTCATCGAGGGAAAGGGGCTCACCGCCTTCAAAATCATCAGTGAATATCTAATATGCGCTCTTCTATGCGTAGCCTTATATCTCCTTTTCCGGCAGCGCAGACATTTCAGCGGCCGAACTTTCAGGCTTATCGCCTCTTCAATAGCCTGCACCATCATCTCCGAACTTTCGTTCACCGCATACGTGAATGTCTATGGCTTTGCCAATCTGTTGGGTCATTTTGCCAAGCTGGCGGCCTTCTATCTCGTCTACCGGGCAATACTGGTCACTGGATTCAAGGACCCCTTTGATCTCATTTTCAGAGAGCTCAAGCAGGCGGAAGAGTCGCTCCGGCAAACCCAGGATAAACTGGAGGCAACGGTTGCCGAACGTACTGCCGAATTGCGCGCAAGCGAGATAAAATTCCGCTCGCTCATCGACAAAGTCCAGACCGCTATCGTGCTGCACGACGGGCAGGGCCTGCTTATTAGTTGCAATCCCTTGGCACTGGAGCTGCTCGGACTTTCTGCCGATCAACTTCTCGACAAGGCCTTGATCGATCCGGACTGGCATTTTCTGAGGCAAGACGGTTCCGTCATGCCGGTTACCGAGTATCCGGTCAGTCGGGTGCTTGCCACGCAATCTCCTCTGCGTGGCTATGTAACCGGCATCAGCCGTCCGGACCAGGACAAAATTATCTGGGTACTGGTCAATGCCGAGCCGGAATACGACGAAGCCGGGACAATAGTGCAGGTTATTGTTTCTTTTGTTGACATAACCGAGCGCAAACTCATGGAAGATGCCTTGTCTTTTATTGCTCAACGTGGCTGGTTAGCTGGCGCGGACAACTTCTTCGATGCCCTTGCGCACTTTCTCGGTGATTGTTTCGAGGTGGATTACGTTGTCATCGACGAACTGGATGAAGATTCGGATATGGCTGTGACGCGAGCACTATATGCTAAGGGTGAGATCGTTCCGAACATGCGCTACGCCCTCAAGGGCACACCATGCGAAAATGTCGTGGGGCGGCAACTTTGTGTTTATTCACGAGGCGTTCAGCAATTGTTCCCGGAAGATACCCTATTGGCGGATATGGACGTGGAAAGCTATATCGGCATCCCGCTGTGGGATTCCCTCGCTCAGCCGATCGGCTTGATCGCCCTCATGGACAGTCAACCATTTCAAAATGAAACCTCTGCCGCCACACTGCTGCAACTGGTTGCCACTCGTGCTGCAGCCGAACTGGAACGCGCCCGAAGCGACAGGATACTGCGGAAAAGCGAACAGGAGTTCCGCACCCTGGCTGAGAACAGCCCTGACAATATCGCTCGCTACGATGTAAACTGTCGAACCGTCTATATGAATCCCGCTATGGAAAAAACTTTGGGATGTCCGGCTTCTGAAAAGCTTGGCAAAACCCCTTTGGAGGTACCTCGCATTAATACGGTCCGAGTGTACCAGGAGAAGATTTCCGAAGTGCTTGCCTCCGGCGAAGCGTCCGAGATGGATCTCGTCATGCCGGATCAGGGACAGGGGGGGCGCTATCACAATATCCGTTTTGTTGTTGAACGGCAGGAAGATGGTGCGATTTCAGGGGTTCTGGTGTTAGGACGTGATATTACCGAACGTAAGCAGGCCGAGAAAGAAATACACTTGCTCAATCAAGAACTCGAACGGCGTGTTACCGAGCGAACCGCAGAACTGGAATCAAGAAGCGTTGAATTGAAGGACAGCCAACGTGCACTCATGAACATGGTGGAAGATCTCAACGAAAAGACTGCTGAGTTGGAACAAGCCAATAGCAAGCTCAAGGAGGTTGACCAGCTGAAGTCTATGTTCATTGCCTCGATGAGCCATGAGTTAAGGACACCCCTCAATTCTATCATCGGGTTTTCAAGCATTTTGATGAACGAATGGACCGGGCCGCTGAACCCTGAACAGAAAGAAAATCTTGAAGCGGTGCTCCGTTCGGGTAAGCATTTGTTATCACTCATTAACGATGTCATTGATGTCTCAAAGATCGAAACGGGAAAAATCGAATCCTTCGCTGAAACCTTTGATATTCACGACCTCGTAAGAGAAGCGGTCGAAACGGTAAAAAAAGATATCCACCAGAAACGACTTGAGCTGGTGGTAAACATGCCTCACCAAATCCTTCATACGGACAGGCGCAGGCTCCTGCAATGTTTGTTGAATCTATTGAGTAATGCAACCAAATTTACGATGGAGGGTTCTATTGATGTCTCTGCAGAACCTTCGTCGGACGGTTCGATGATGACCATCACAGTTGAAGACACCGGCATAGGTATCAGCGAGGAAGATCTCGAAAATTTATTCTCCCCCTTTGTCCGTTTGCATGCAACTGGTGAAACCGTTATCCCCGGCACTGGACTCGGCCTGTATCTCACTCAAAAACTTCTGAAAGATATCTTGCATGGTGATATACTTGTTATGAGCAACTATGGTACCGGTAGCCGATTCACCATTCGTGTGCCTATCAATGTCTAATGGAGGAAGCAATGCGCACCGTACTCGTAATTGAAGACAACAAAGACAACTTGAAGATAGTGACGTACGCACTTCAGCGGGCAGGATATACTGTGATCACTGCCAAATCAGGGGAAGAAGGTTTCGAACTGGCGCTTAAGGAAAAGCCTTTCTTTATCCTTATGGACATCAACCTTCCCGGCATGGATGGTCTGGAAGCCACAAAACGTATACGGTCCTCCGCAGTCAATGGTGACATCCCGATCATTGCCATTACCTCCTATGCCATGAGCGGAGACCGTGAACGAATCATGGAGGCCGGCTGCAGCGGCTATTTTGAGAAACCGATTGATCCGATATCCATCGTGGAGCAGATTCATACGATTCTGGGCAAGACGATTACCTAAACAATAACAATGGCCGGAAAGTGGTAAGAGCAGACGAATCGCCGTAGGAATATGGAGATGACTATATGATAATACTTATAGTTGACGATCTGTATGATGCCAGACAGGTACTTCGTTTTATGGTGGAAAAAAACGGCCATAAAGCAATTGAGGCCGAGAATGGGCTGGAAGCACTTGCAGTTGCAAAGAACGGCCCTCCGGATTTGATAATCTCAGATGCTCTCATGCCGGTAATGGACGGATTCAAGTTCCTTCGGACGATTAAAGAAGAGCCCGAGCTTCGCGCAATACCGTTTGTCTTCTATTCCTCTGCCTACAAAGAAGATCAGGATATTCGGCTGGCAATGTCGCTTGGCGCGAACGCCTACCTATTCAAACCAATGGATCCCATTGAATTATGGAAAAAAATCGAGACAATCCTCGAAGAAGTCGAACAAAATAGACAATACCCGAGAGAACTCATTAAAGAAGATGCTGAATATCTGAGACGATATAGTGAGGTGGTGGCAACCAAGCTCGAGGAAAAGGTACTGGAGCTGGAAAAGATCCTCGCGGAACGCAAGCTGACGGAAGAAGCTCTCCGTAAGAGCTATGCTTTTACCAACACCCTGCTCAATGCCATCCCTGTTCCGGTTTTCTATAAGGACAGGGATGGACGCTATCTGGGTTTCAACAAAGCTTTTGAATCCTTTTATGGCGCGACAAGGGAACAACTGATCGGTAAGACTGCCTTCGACATCAACCCGCCGGAACTGGCGGAAAGCTACCATGCTCAGGATGCCGAGCTGTTCGCAAGCGGGGGCGCACGACAATATGACTCTCAGATAAAAACCGCACATGGTGCAGTATACGATGTCATTTTTATCAAGGCGGTTTTCACCGACGATAAAGGTGTTGTCGGTGGGTTGATCGGGACTATTCTTGATATTACCGAACACAAGAAACTGGAAGAACAGTTTCATCAGGCCCAGAAGTTGGAAGCCATTGGCACACTTGCCGGCGGTGTCGCCCATGATTTCAACAATATGCTGGCGGTAATCCTGGGTCACGCAGAGATGGCTCAGGAACAGCTTGATCCGGCTCATCCAGTGTTTGGTAACCTACAGGAAATCCTCAACACAGCCGAACGGTCTGCCCATCTGACCCGGCAACTGCTGACCTTTGCCCGCCGCCAGGCCATCGCTCCTAAGGTCCTCGATTTGAATGAAACCGTCGAAGGGGTGCTTAAGATGCTGCGGCGTATGATCGGAGAGGATATCGACCTCGTCTGGTTACCTGAAGCGGAAGTCTATCCGGTCAAAATGGATCCCTCACAGGTCGATCAAATCCTAGCTAATTTATGCATCAATTCCCGTGACGCCATCGACGGTGTCGGTAAAATTACCATCAAAACGCATTCTGTGACATTAGATGAGGCCTTTTGCTTAGATACCCCCGGGGCTATCCCCGGAGATTACGTGCTGTTGTCCGTGAGCGATGATGGTTGTGGCATGAACGATGAGATTCTGGAAAAACTCTACGAACCGTTCTTCACCACCAAGGAGATAGGAAAAGGTACCGGTCTGGGGTTGGCAACGGTTTATGGTATCGTCAAACAGAACAACGCCATCATAAAAGTCGCAAGCGAATCGGGACTGGGTGCGACGTTTGAAATCTACCTGCCCAGGCATATGGCGAAGGGCGAGGAGATGTGGAAAGCAAGCCCGGTGGCTAAAGTTACCGGAGGGAATGAAACCATTCTACTGGTAGAAGACGAGCGAACGATCCTGGAGGTGACGAAGTTGATGCTGGAGAGCTTAGGATATCAGGTCCTTGTCTCTTCAAAACCTGGCGAAGCCATCCAATTAGCCAGAAAACATGTCTCCGAGATCCACATGCTTATAACCGATGTGATCCTGCCCGAAATGAACGGCCGGCAATTGGGGGAAACACTTCTCTCTATTTGCCCTGGTCTCAAGGTGTTGTTCATGTCCGGCTATACAGGGGATGTCATCTCCCGCCAGGGAGTGTTGGTTGAGGATATCAATTTCATCCAGAAGCCGTTTGCAAAGGAAGCTCTGGCCGCCAGGATACGAGAAGTTCTTGATAATAAACAAGGAAAGTTGCATATGAACATTTGAGAAGACAAGAAAAAGGCAACACTTGTTATTGCAGTCAGCCAGAAGGAAATGACGCAATGAGTAAAGTATCTATTCGACACCGTTTCGTATGGTTTTTTCAGCTCTGTGTTTTGCTAGCGGCTGGAAGCCTCATTCTAATTAAAACGGTCTTGGTATACGGTAGTCAGCAAGCAGAAGAGACCAGAAAAAAGATCGATCAGTCCCTGGATGAAATGCAGCAGCAGGTGGCAGAGGCGAGTGTCAAATCACCTGCCTGGAACGATCAGAAAACGGGGTCGGTTGCCACTGCCGACAAGACTATTGCCATTATCAATGAAAATCTGTGCAATAGGGGAATTCTCGGTGTAGAGGAAGGGATTCATGAGGCGGCCAAAGTACTGGGCTGGAAAGTCAAGGTGCTTGATGCCGGCAGCACCTTGGCGGGGAGGACCAAAGCTGCATCGGATGTTTTGGTAGCTCGCGTGGATGGAGTGATCCTCGATGGTGCGGATGCGAAAGTCATGCATTCCCGGCTCCTGCCCATAACAGAGCGAGGTATTCCGATTGTCGGCTGGCATGTGGGTCCTATAGCCGGCATTTCAGGTAACGCTCCTATTGATCCTACTGCAGTCAATATATCAACCGACCCTTTAGAGGTTGCCAGAATAATAGCTTTGTCTGCGATTGTTGCTTCCAAAGGACAGGCTGGAGTCGTCATTTTCACGGATTCTAATTTCGAAATTGCCATGGTTAAGGCTGAAACAATGGCGAAGATGATTCGGGACTGCCCTGGATGTACTGTCATTGAAGTTCGCGTTGATGCTATTTCAAACGCCGCAAAAATGGTGCCGGAGGTTATCCAGGAACTGCTTGCCCGGTATGGCAGCCGATGGATCCATGGCCTTACCATCAATATCTTGTGACTTCAAAAAATGGAGGCCCGTCATGAACGACCAGAGTAACGAAAGAGGTAAGGAGCTTACAAATGAGATCTTCCCGGACTGTCATCATGTATGTTTGATCTACGACAACGAGGAACAGCGTCGAAAAACCGTTTCAGCATTCCTGGCCACCGGACTTAACCAGGGCGAACTGGTGCGTTATTTCGCAGACACCACTTCGGTGCAAGATATTCATGCTTGGCTCCTGGATATTGGAGTAGAAATTACCCAGGCCGAGGAAGATGGCACCTTCGCTATCGCCAAAGCCGAGGACGCCTACTGCCCCAGTGGACGATTCCAGCCACAGGAAGTGATCAAGAATATGGAGTCCCGCTTCGCCATGGCGAAAAAAGCCGGCTATCATGGTTCGCGCGCCTGCGGTGAGATGAGCTGGGTGTTTCGCAACATTCCCGGCTCTGAGCGTTTTCTGGAATATGAAGTTCGAATCAATATGCTCACCGAGTCTTTTCCCTTTGTCGGGATGTGCCAATACGATGCTCGACTTTTTGACGGCGCATCATTATTCAAAGTGCTTCAGGTGCATCCTTTCATGATCGCACAGGGGCAAATCGTCCGGAATCCTTTTTATATTAAACCGGAGGAGTTCATGGAAAAGCTAAAAATAGATAGAGACAGCAATGAATGTGGTGAAAGATCAACAGAATAATCCTGGTCAGGAATGGCAAAAGGCGGATGCCCGAATCCTGGGACAGATCCTGGCAGCTCAAAATGTCCTGTTTGCTCTGCCGGATACCAGTCGTATTGCTGAATTCTATGCCCAGACCCTGGTCACAATCCCCGGGATCACCGCCTGTCGAGTCTGTCTGGGAAATAAGTCGGTTCAGGCCGGTGACATGGAAAACGGAGTCTGCTCGGCATGTGAAACGCTGCAAAACCTAGCCAGAGAAAAGAATGTGCTGAATCCGACCGCCTCCGCTTTCATATGCAAACTGGCTGATCAGTCAGGCATGCACGTTATCGCCATCGATTCCTTTCAGCATCGGTTCGGTTTATTTGTCCTCCAGATCGATCAGGCCGCTCCAGGTGCGTTGTACCAGCCATTTATCAACAATCTGTCCAATTATGTTGCGCTCGTGCTGGAAAATCGCTGGCAGAAGGAACTTCTGCAAAAGGCAAATAACGAACTGGAACACAAGGTGGCCGTGCGGACCGAAGAACTCAACGCCGCCAATGCACGACTGCGACAAGAACTTGCCGATCGCAAACAGACGGAGGCGGCCTTACTGAAAAGCGAAACACTGCTCAATGCTACGCAGCGGCAGGCAAAAATCGGCGGGTGGGACTGGGACATCGAATTACAGACATCCTTCTGGACCGAAGAGACCTACCGCATTCATGGCTTTCTGCAGCAAGCCTTCATGTCAGTACCTCCCGAAGTCATTAACCGCAGCCTGACATGCTATGACCCGAACGATCGTCCTGTCATTATGGCGGCATTCCAGCGTTGCCTGCAACAGGGGGACGGTTATGATCTGGAATTTCCTTTCACTGCCGCCGATGGCTGCCGAAAATGGATCCGAACCACCGGTTCCGCAGTGCGTGAAAAAGGCAGAATTATTAAGGTTGTTGGCACTATCATGGATATAACCCAGCGTAAGCGGGCCGAAGTTGAGCTCAGAAAGCTCAATGACGAGCTGGAACAACGGGTCAGTGACCGCACTGCTGAACTGTCGGCAGCCAACGCCAAATTGCTGGAGCTGGACCGACTCAAATCGCTGTTTATTGCCTCGATGAGCCATGAGCTGAGGACGCCACTCAATTCAATTATTGGGTTTTCGAGTATCATGCTGAACGAATGGACCGGTCCCCTGAACGAGGAACAAAGAGAAAATATGGCTGCGGTGCACCGTTCGGGCAAGCATCTGCTATCCTTGATCAACGATGTCATCGATGTCTCGAAGATCGAAACGGGCAAGATTGAATCGTTTATTGAGGACTTCGACGTACACGAAATGGTTTTAGAAGCAGCAGAGACCATAAGGATGGACATTGAGAAGAAAGGGTTGGTCCTGAAAGTCCAAGCATGCCGGTACATCCTCCATACGGACAGGCGCCGGCTTCTTCAATGTCTGTTGAATCTACTCAGCAATGCCACTAAATTTACGGTAAAAGGTTCAATCGGTGTCAATGCCGAACTGTCTGCGGACGGATCGAAGGTGATCATCGCAGTTGAGGACACCGGCATCGGCATTGGGGAGGACGATCTTGGCAGGTTGTTCTCCCCGTTCGTCCGTTTCCAGAAACCTGGTGAAAGTGTTATCCCGGGCACGGGGCTCGGCCTCTATCTCACCCAAAAATTGCTCAAGGAAATCCTGAAGGGTGATATGCTTGTCACAAGCACCCCTGGTGCTGGCAGCCGATTCACCATGCGCGTACCTATAGAGGTATGATGGAGGAACCAACACTCACAGTACTCGTTATTGAAGCCAGCAAAGTGTCGTTAGCCTGAGTTCAATTATTATTGGTAACGTTAAAACGTACTTTAAGGGACGTTCCATGCTATCAGCAATAAGCATTTCTCCTGTTACCTCGCAGAGTTTTACTACTGCTTCAATAGACAATACTATTTTGAACCAACGTATTCCTCGGTTTGGTCCCACACCGCCTCCGGGACACCACTCATGCCGCAATGCTTCCTCAAGTTGGCTACTTTTGATAGATAATCAGAATTCAAATCAAGGAGGAGAAAATGAAACACTATTTGAAAACTGCAGTACTGATGATTTTGTGTTTTGTGGCCCCCATCTATCCGCTGCCACTTTGGGCGGCACCAGAAAAACCATTGGTTGTAAAAACCCGTTCTTTAAGGGGGACCTCATCAAACTACGACGAGACCAAAGAATACAAATACCAACTGTTACAATTAATTTTGAAAAAGACTCAAAAGACCGATGGCCTCTTTAAGATTGAAACAGAAAAATATTATATTACACATGCCAGAAATTACGATTTGTTAAAGAAAGGCTATCTTGATGTGGTTTTAACAATGACATCGAAAAAGTTTGAGCGAGAATTTCATCCCATCCGAATTCCAATTTACAAAGGGTTGTA
>JBNKDO010000048.1:0-70039 GCA_050288305.1 Desulfocapsaceae bacterium
AGGCATTTTCAGGAAATCAAGCACAGCCATATGGCTGATATCGGAGTCTGCGCTTACCTGCGAGCATTGATTTTCGGAAAATAACGCCGAGATGGGGAAAAAGAGCTTTCTCCGACAGGCTCCTAGCGAGCGTTTAGTAACCGAATAACGAAAATCGCCAGATAAGCAACCAAGTTTTCTCCTCGGGTTGTGTCCCGGGAGCAACTATGAGTCACTGCTGAATCAAAACAGATATTTTTCAGAAAATGTTCAGGTCAACTTTTTTACTGCTGGCCGTCGCTCATTCATAACCTTATAGGCACAAAACTCACCGCACATGGTGCAGGCTCCATGGACATCGGCAGAATCTGCTGTTGCCCCGCGCCTTCTACGGGCAAGCTCCGGATCAAGGGCCAGCTCATACTGCTTTTCCCAATCCAGTGATTTTCTGGCCCGGGACATTTTATTATCCCATTCTATAGCGCCGGGTACACCTTTGGCCACATCCGCTGCATGAGCGGCAAGCCTGGTAGCCATCACACCTTGGTGAACGTCCTCTGCCGTGGGCAGACAAAGGTGTTCGCTGGGAGTAACATAACAGAGGAAATCGGCTCCAGCCCCACCTGCAACAGCACCTCCAATGGCACAGGTAATATGGTCATATCCCGGGGCAACATCGGTCACCAACGGACCAAGAACATAGAAAGGAGCTCCATGGCAGATCCGCTTCTGCAGTTGGATATTTGCCTGAATCTGATTCAGAGGCACGTGGCCGGGCCCCTCGATCATGACCTGAATGCCTTTTTGCCATGCACGCTGCGTTAATTCTCCCAATATCAGTAACTCGTGAATCTGTGCACGGTCCGTGGCATCGGCGATGCAGCCCGGCCTAAAACCATCACCCAGAGAAAGGGTGGCATCATACGGTTTAACCAGATCAAGCAGCCGGTCAAAATGTTCATAGAGTGGATTTTCAGCCTTGTTGTGTTCCATCCAGGCACAGGTAAAAGAGCCGCCGCGGGAAACCACCTCCATGATCCGTCCCTCCAAATCCATACATTTAAGCGTTGACCGGGTGACGCCACAGTGCACGGTGATAAAATCCACTCCGTCTTCCAGGTGTTTTTCGATACCTGCGAAGATCTCATCGACACTCATCTCAACAATAGGCTTCCCTTTTCTGGTCACCGTGTCGCAAGCTGCCTGATACAACGGTACGGAACCAACACAAAGCTTTGTTTCGGCCAGAACAGCTTTGCGGATCTCGTCTATCGGTCCACCTGTAGACAGGTCCATTATTGCGTCTGCTCCCGCAGCTTCAGCGACCCTGGCTTTATGCAGTTCATTTTCTATGGAAGTGTCATCCTTGCTGGTACCGATATTGGCATTCACCCGAGTGCAAATTCCCTTACCCACGGCAAGAGGAGTCACCGAACTGCGCCTATTATTATGACAGATAATTGCTGTTCCGTCGGCTATGTTTTGTCTGAGTTCTTCAGTGGGGATATTGGCTGCGGTGGCGGCCGCTTCCATTTTGTCAGTGATCACTCCCTGACGGGCCAGTTCCATTTGAGTTCGGTACATGGTTTCTCCTTGCAGTTTACAGAAAATAACGACGCCGGGGATGAGTTTTCTGCAGAATATCTTACCGCAAGGTGTATTCATCCGTTCCCTACGCCGGTATCAGCCGGATCAGGTTCAAAGGGTCGCTTCACTGTTGTGAAGCTCTCAGTCCGCGGACTCCCCTAGTCTGAATAGTAATGAGGGTCAGTTCCTTCTTTGTTATGGCTTGCAGCTAAAAAAAACAGAACCCTTTTGATCGTATGGAATGTACCACACTAACTCGGAATGCCACAACTGCTAAAACATCATTATCCAAACAAGTTTAAAACTTCAACGAGATAGACAGTAGTCTTTGCAACCAACAACCCAAGCTTTCTGCTTAATCACAAAACAACACTCTTTCCTGAATTTGTTTCAACAAAGGAATACCAAAAAGGAGTTTGCGGAACAACACCATAAGCCCTTGTAATGTCTGATACGCCAGGAAAGATTCATTCCTTTCAGTTGTACCTCTGGAAGTCATTGATGATTCAGCAGGTACCATATGACTTTATGGCTATAAAAGAAGTAAAATGCTCAGCGTTAACGACAATTTTTGCATGGCATACCTCAAAGGGGTGAGGTCCGGTACCATTAAGGCATCACAAAGCAACTTTACACAATCATAAACTATATGAGATGTCAAAAAACAGGATTCCAGAGGTAGCTCCCCCACCCCCAATAATGGCAAGAACTTGAAACTCTAAACTTCAGTATCTAAATATGTACTCTTTTTTAACATTTCATCTCGTTTTAGGCTGAAAAACATTGCGCCTTAAGAATCAGTAAGATAGATTAAAATCAAATATATATTTGAACTATAGGCGAGGTGCATCTTCTGAACTTTTCCCTATCAACAGATATATTGCCATCTCGTCAACCTCCTTCGATTCATTGTATATGTTCAAGGCAGCGACTGCAGTATTAAAAGAACCCTACTCTTTGTTTTCTGGGCAGACTTTTGCCGAATCATTGGTTCGAAAACTTGGCAGGCAACCTAATGCCTGTTGGCTTTACTGCTCACCAGAGCCCGGTATGGAAGATCTCTTGGCCGGGATCTGTTCTGTTATTAAAACACCTAATCTGATAGGTTGCACTACCGATGGAGAGCTCTCGGATATGGGCCTCACTTCGGGATCAGCAGTGCTGGGAGGATTCTATTCCAGTAGCATAGATTGTTGTGTCGTGACTACGATGGATATTGACAGGGACGGAGAGCAAGCCGGTAAAGATCTGGCGGCCAAGCTTCCTGAATCTGTGCAATATATACATCTTTTCTCGGATGGATTGACGGGAAATGGTTGTGCTCTTTTGCGTGGAATGATTTCCGTTCTTGGCGAGGGGGTTCCCATTGTCGGCGGAACAGCGGGTGACGCCGGAAAGTTTGAGAAAACGTGGCAATTTGCTGGAAACAACGTTTTGACCAATGCCGCGGTGGCAATCGGATTCACCGGTGAGTTCAAGATCAGTGAAGGAATCCAGGCGGGTTGGTCTCCGGTTGGACTCCCTAAAAAAGTGACCAGGGCATCTGGAAACGTTTTATATGAACTCAACGGCGAATCGGCCTTACAGGTTTTTGAGCGGTTTCTAGGCAAACATGCTAAAGGACTGCCAGCGATGGGTGTGGAGTATCCCTTAGGAATCATCCGAAGGTGTTCAGACAACGAGGACGACAATTATTATCAGCTTCGTGCCACGATGAGTGTCAACCGTAAAGAAGGCTCCCTGCAGTTTGCCGGCGAGATACCGGAAGGCTCCATGGTCCACCTGACCTGTGGTGACATCTCATCAATTCTGGATGCAACCAGAAAAGCAGTCGTCATGGCCAAGGAAGGGTTGGGCAGCACGCCTCCCCGTATGGTCTTTTTCTATAGTTGCATGGCCCGGAAAAAAGTCCTTGGCCTCCGCACCAAAGAAGAATATGCCCTGATACGAGAAGGATTCGGCCGTGATGTTCCTATTTTGGGTTTCTACACCTATGGTGAGTTTTGCCGGGTGGGATGCCAAGGTCCTTGCCTTCTGCACAATGAAACAGCGGTTGTCTCGGTAATTGGATGCTGAACCGCGTCTTTAAGGATGTTCGATGTTAAAGAATAGGATCATGGAGTTGGAGGAGTTGCTGGTTGTCTCAGAACGCAAATCTGACATCCTGACCAATCTTTTAAAAGAGGCAAGCGCGGAATATGATCAGGCTTTGGAGCAAATCAAGTTCTCGGAGGAAAAATTCCGCACCATCATAAACAGTGTTCGCGCCTGTATCATCACCACCGACATGGACCGGACAATATCAATGATAAACAAGGCCGGCATCAACATGTTCGGGTATCAGGACGATGAGATTTTCTCTCGATCCATTGATGATTTATTCCTTGATACTAAATCGAAAGAAGCTTTCCTCGGTGATGTCAATTCGGGTTTAAGCGATATCTGGGGTGCTGAACTTGTGGCTGTCACTGCCGACAACACTGCCTTCCCCGCTCAGATTTCCCTGTCGGGAATCAAAGGTGCCAGCGGTGAGAATGTTGGCATCGTCGGAGTAATTCGTGACATCTCGGAAGAGCGGGAAGTACGGCGAATGAAGGAAGACCTTGTCGGCATGATTACCCACGACATGGTCAATCCTATCTTGTCTCTGCAGCGCGCAATTCAGCTCATTATTGAAACGAGCCTGGGACCGCTCTCCACCCCCCAGATGGAAATCATGCAGCTGACACTGGCAACCACCCATCAGCTCTTCGGCATGACCAACAACCTGCTTGACATCTATCGCAATGAGAGCGGAAAATTTCTGCTAAATCAGTCGACCATAGATTTGCACCAAATTATCCAGGAAGGCATCAGCCAGCTGCGTTTTTTTGCCAAGGATAAACAGGTGACCATCGCTTTCGAACCGAGTCTTTCACCACTGGAGCTAAACGGCGACCAAATCCGGCTTATGCGGGCCTGCACCAATCTATTGGACAATGCCATCCGTTTTTCCCCGGAAGGATCAACGATCCATGTTTCCACCGGCATCGTTGATCGGTCCAGCATTCTTTCCGACCTGGAAGCTATTCCGTCTGTATTCAGAGAAAGAGTACTGGCCGGACAACCATACATACTTACCTGCGTCACTGATCAGGGCCCCGGGATTCCGGAAAAGGACAAGGAGGCCATCTTTAATAAATTTTTCACCACCAGAGTCAAAGGAGAAACACGAAGAAAGGGAGTCGGGTTAGGGCTGGCCTTTTGTAAACTGGCAATAGAAGCCCATCAGGGGCAAATATGGGTAAATTCAACAACCGGCTCTGAGACGACTGAGCAGAGCCAGGGTTGTCAGATCTGTTTCCTGCTGCCGGCTACCGACGGATGCTAACCGTTTAAGGAGAACAAAATTGTGAGGATATTTCTAGCAGATGATCATCCTTTGTTACGATCGGGCCTACGCCTGAGCCTGACACAATATAATGATATCGAAATCAGCGGAGAAGCCAGCGATGGATTTTCCGCGGTGGATAAAATTCAGGCTGATCCTCCTGATCTTGCCTTGATCGATGTTGATATGCCTGGAATTACTGGCATTGGTGCCATCAGGATCTTACGTGAAAGCATCTCCGACATGAAGATCCTGGTATTATCATCATACAATGATGATAAATTCATTCGTGATGCCATGCGAGCTGGAGCCGATGGCTATGTGCTCAAAAGCGTCAGCACAAGTGAACTGGTTCGCATCATCCGCTGTTTCTGTAAGGGACATTCCATTATCTCACCTTACCTGGTAAACTTAACACTGGATCTTAAAGAAAAAGATGAACCGGACAGTTCAACAGGAATAGATTTGACGGAGCGGGAAAAGGAAATCCTCAAATGCATAACCGATGGCAAGAGCAATAAAGAGATATCCGACGCGCTCTTTGTCAGCGTGGAAACAGTAAAGAGTCATGTAAAGAATCTCTACAAAAAATTAAATGTTAAAAATCGTGTCGAGGCGGCAATAAAAGGCAGGGACGGCTCTGTCCTGTAAAACAGGCAAGCCGCCCCATGAAATGACAGGGCTGACCCCACTTTTGAAGGTTCTGGAACCAGCCGATTCGCGCTGGAAACTTTTTATCCCATGCAGGTTGAGAAAACTTTCTTCATATCTTCAATACCAACATCCTTCGGATTGCCTTCAGAACAGATATCCTTGGTGGCAAATTTGGAGAGGCTGTCAAGGTCTTTTTCAAGCATTCCCAGATCTTTGAACTTCTCTACAATGCCCAACTCTGCTCTTAACTCTTCGATTGCATCAATGAATTTTTCACCGGCTTTATAATCTGACATACCGGTGGTATCGATGTTGATCGCCTTGGCCATGAGAGCGAAACGCTCTGGACAGGCAGGGAGGTTGTAGCGGCATACATCAACCAGACCGATGGCATTACAGAGGCCGTGCGGTGCGTCATAAAGTCCGCCCAGAGCATGCGCCATACTGTGTACGATACCCAGACCGGCACTGTTAAAGCTGACCGCCGCCGTCATTTCCGCCCAGACCATCTGTTCAATGGCCTTTTCGTTGTTCCGGTTAGAGGAGGATTGTCGTAGATTATCAAAGATCTCGGTGATTGCCCAAAGTCCGGCACCGTAGGCTGATTGGACCATCAAACGGGAAGCAAGAGCTTCCACGGCATGGGTTAAAGCATCCATACCGGTGTAGGCGGTCAGATTACCTGGCATGCATTGATGGAGAAGCGGATCGTTAATTGCCTTACTAGGTGTGGCATTCGGATCGAACAGGGCCATCTTGTACTGCTCGTCGGTGTTGTTGATAATAGAGAAACAGGATACTTCAGATCCAGTTCCCGAAGTAGTGTTGATAGCCAGGTGAGGAATCTGATTTGGTCGAACTGCCTTAAAAGCTCCTTCAAAGGTGCGAACATCCTGGCCTTCGTGGCTGAAAACCAAACGCATCGCCTTACAGCAATCGGTAGAACTGCCGCCGCCAATACTGATCAGTCCATCAAATTTGTTGCTGGACAGGATTTTATAACCTTCCATGACTTCATGATCTTTGGGGTTGCCTGTTGCTCCACTGTACACTTCGGAACTGACACCGGCGTTTTTCAGGATTCCTTGAATTGCTTCAATGATACCGGTTCCTCTCAGACCGGTTGTGACAATCAGGGCATTATTCATCCCCAGCTTTTTCGCCTCATCACCTATCATGGTATGAGCACCCCAGCCAATATTGACTGCGGGATAAGCGTGTTGCATTTTGATAGGATATTCCAGTCGTTCATTACTCAGGGTTCTTTGGACATCTTTAAAATGTGGCATGATTACCTCCCAGATTGTGTGGCTATGGTTTGAAATGACGTTTATTTCACCTTCCGTGTCCCATTCTTGATATCCACAAACAAAGTGAAGATCAAAGCTCCAGATGTCTGCCAAAGACCGTTGGAGCAAATCAACTATTGTTTCAACTTTCAACAATCCCTGCCTCTTCTGTCCTCCTTATCTTTTGGTTTAATAATCTTTGTCCGTTCCAGGTGACTGTTCAGGTGAAGTGAGAGATATTTTCTTTGGATGAAGAGTTCATCGTGGGAAAATATGATGATCGCATTATCACGTTATCTTTGTCCATTTTCAATCACCCGAAGGGATGAAATTACTCCCCCTTTCAGGGGGGAGAGGAGGGAGAACTCCTGATACTTGCGGACAAAAAAGAGAGTACACCAACCGCAGAAAAACGTTAGGCGTTGTTTTCGGACAGACTATTTTGGCAACGGAACCTACTGTAGCTGTAAACTGCCCTTCTCAGGTCGCAGCGGTCTTCCACGGCAAAGAGCACTCCATGAGCCATGTACGCCCTGCCCATGCAACCGCCGCGACAATGCAGCCTGCCTGGACAGGTTCGGCACTGCATCAATCGTCCCGGTCGCTGTCGGCTCAGCCGTTGCAGTTCGCTCCACCTAGGAATGATCTTTTCCAAAGTTTCTGCGATCGGCTGACTATACACATCGCGGGCAGCGTATTTCTCGACCTGAAACATAACGCAGGGGAATAGAGTCCCCTCCGCAGTAATGTATGAATTCGTCAGGAAACGGCAGCCATGCTCGACGGCAGTATTCATTCCCCGATACCATTCCAACGGTGCTATCCTGGCCTTATTTTCATACTGTTCCTTAAAAGCCTGGTCCGAAGTGAACTGGTGCAAGAGCATTTCATATTGCAGGGGGACAGGTGGTTTGACACCAGTCTTGTTGATCTTTGCCGCTCTACCGCCACGCACCAGAGTACCGCTGACAAATTGACTGATTCCATGAGACTGAAGAAGTTCGAGAAGTAATGGAATCTCTTCAAAATTCTCTGCTGTTTCAGTAAGTGAAACCCTGATTTGTTCTGCCAGACCATGTTCAGCAAGGCGAACAAGCCCTCCCATGGTCCTATTAAAACTGCCAACTCCCCGTAACCTGTCATGGGTCTTTGCCCTCGCACCATCAAGGCTTACCTGGATGATCACATTATGTTGGGAAAGAGAAGCAATTTGCCGAACAACCTCACTGGTAAACAGGGTAGCATTGGTTTGCAGGCAGACTTCCTTGATACCCGGTATCAAACAGGCATGGGAAAGAATATCGAACCATTGCGGGTGGAGAAGAGGTTCACCTCCCGTTAGAATGATCGTATCAATACCAAGTATCCGAAAGTTCTGGAGCATGGCCTGCACTTTATCCCTATCAACGTGAATAAAATCGCCAGCCGGACCGGACTCGGGCCAGCAATGGTGACAACGCAGATTGCATTTACTGGTGATCATTAAAGTGAGGCTTCGTGGTGGTCCTAAATCCGAGCCTGCAAGAAGGTTCTGCACGTGGTCACCTCACGAATTATGGGTGGCAGTAAAAGACGGCTTGGGGATAATTGAACCAAAATGATCGTTTTGCAGACATCCCCACCAGACACCGGCCTGATAGGAAAGCTGTTCAAAGGAAAAGTAGAAGAAAAAAACGCCAAAGGACAGACGCGGTTTTTTGATCAGATAATGACCAAGACAGGTGATGATATGCATCATGCCCATGGTCCAGAACAACAACGGCGAGAACATAATAGCCACAGGACAGAACAACAGATAATACCTGGAAATGAAACCACAGAGATGATACAACCAGGCTCCATAGCTGCGCAGCACCGCAGGAATCACTTGCAAAGTGCCAATATGCTTGTTGGTTCTGCTGAACTTTCTACAGGTGGTCCAAGTCTCATACACCGGTAAAAACAGAGTCGGCAGAATGAAAAGAGTATTGCCGGAGAACAGCATATACGCCATGAGAAGCCAAAACATGGTGATAAGAGGTGGAAAAACCATTCTTTTCCTACGGTCTTCGTGCAGTTTTTGTAATTGTGGCTCGGAGGTTCCGTACTCGAAACGACGGCGGCAAAAGGCATGCAAGCGGTTTCGGTGTTTATGGAAAATCGTGCCCACCGGACGATAGTCCACCTGCCAACCGTTATTTTGAATCCGCCAGCAGAGATCCACATCTTCCCCCACGTGCAGATCGTTCTTAAATCCACCCAATTCCCTGAAGCAGTCCCGTCGGATCAAAAAATTACAGGAGGGGACATAAAAAAAACGATCCAATTCGTTTGATCGTCTATACCAGGTGCCGATCTGCAGGGAGGACTGTACTTTTTCGTATTGATCCAAGGGATTGATATTATAAAAGGAATCAATCATTCCACCTACGGCGGCAATGGATTTTTCCCTGAACGGTGGAATAAGATCAAGCAGCCAGTCCGCATCCGCCTCGCAGTCCGAGTCGAGAAAGGCGAGAATTTCACCTCCTGCCCGGCTGGCCGCGATATTACGGCAGAAAGAGGCTTGCCGGTGCTTTTTCAGGGCCAGGAGAATCACTGGAAATTCCTTGACAACCTCAGGAGTCGAATCGGATGAACAGTCATCGACCACAATGATTTCTATTTTTTCAGATGGATAATTGAGCTTCTGCAAAGAGGTCAGACATGATCTGATTTCCTCGGGACGGTTCCTCACCGGGATGATAATTGAAACGGAAGGATAGACGTGCAGGGACACGCTGCCATACTGCTTCAGAAAGCCTCTGCGAACCAGCTTGCCGAGAAAGAATTCCATTGATTGCGGGTCAAGTTGAGGAACCAGTGCAACTATTTGGGCAAAAGCAACCTCGTCATTTTCAGCAAGAGAGGTGAAAACGGGTTGCCAAAAGCTATCCAGACGAATGAATTTCAAAGGATACGACAGGACCAGGGTCAGACCGTCAGAATCCATCTGTACCTGAACACCTGAGGGCAATCGAAAGATTAATGTTCTGTTTGCTGGAGTATTTTCCATGGTAGTCAGACCATTCAGGAGTGTGTCCGTAAATGCTTCTAGGTTTCTTTCTCTAAGGATGGCAAGAACTCCTTTTCCACCAGGAAAGCGAGTATCCGCTCGACCTGGCGATCAGGGGAGCCCGTTACCATCTCCCCTTTCTTTTCAACATTGCTACCCCGGAGAAGTTGCTCGATCCTTTGGGATGCATGAAGACTGCTGTCCGGTGGGACAACCCGTTTCGGGCGAGGACGAGCAGGAAAGACCCTGACAGAAATTACCTTGGAATCGGTTGACGGCTGTCCGACGGCCAGCTTTTGAATGGACATTTGACTATTGCAGCGCTTATTGGCCATGCTTGGATAACGGGGAATCTTCCCCCCAATGGTTGCTGAGACAATAGCGGGTAGGCCACATTCGACAATTTCCCGTTTTCCAGCACCGCAGTTCCTCTCAACCTTTATCGGCAAACCGGTTCCGGCAACAGCAATATCAGTTACCCGTGCGACAAACGGCAGCTCCAGATGGGCGGCCATGAAAGGCCCTATCTGACCGCTACCACTGTCCATGGATTTCTCACCGCAAAACACCAGATCGGCTTTCAGCTTCTTCACCGCTTCGGCAAGCAGTAAAGATTTGCTCCAGCCGTCCAGATTATCGCCAGTCTCTATTTGACAGATCTCGTCTGCACCCATGGAAAGGCAGCGGCGAAGATCTTTTTCAGCAGAGAGGGAACCAAGGAATAGCAGGATGACCTCTGTGTCCCTTTGCATATCCTTCACCCCAAGGGCAAGTTCCAGCGCGGCGATATCGAAGGGGTTGATACAACGAACCCTGTCATTATCGGTGATATAATGACTGGTTTCATCCCTGCCTGTTCTGCCGAAAACATGATGAATCTGTTTGATGCATACAACAATTCGCATACTTTCACCCTTAACGCTCTCGTAAAGTTACCTTAGGCACCCAGTTGGACTCTGAGAGAGCTTGATACAATAATCGTAGATCAAGCTTTTTATAAGTCCATCACCCTTGGCAATCACATCCGATGGAATACGCTGCCATGTCTATAACATCCATGAATTTAACCTCAGCAGGACTGTCACCCCCTTTCATCTCCGCCTCAAGCATGGACGGACAGTATGGGCAGGCGGTCGCCGTTAACTGGCAGTCCGTTGCCAGAATTTCCTTGCCTCGTAGAGAAGACATCCTGTTACCTGGAGTTTCATGCAGCCACATCTGCGCCCCGCCACCACCACAACAGAAAGAATCTGTTCTGTTTCGTGGCAATTCTGTAAAATCGATTCCCGGAATAACATCAATTATCTTCCTGACACAGCCTGAGAGGTTGTTCACCCGCCCCAGATAACAGGGATCGTGCAAGGTGGTTTTTTTATCGATCGGATATTTGAAGTCCAGCCTGCCTTCATCGATCAATTGCTCAATAACCTCTGTGGCGTGCACAACCTGAAAGGTGGCGCCTAAGTCCTGATAGTCGTGCTTCATAGTGTTGAAGCAGTGTGGACATATGGCGATGATCTTTCCAACCCCCAAGGCATTCAACCTGTCGACGTTTTCCCTGGCAATGTTTTGAAAAATATCTTCTTCGCCAAGTCTCCTGGCCGGATCGCCGCAACACTGCTCCTCCCTGCCCAGGACGGCAAATGGAATCTTTGCCGTCTCCAGAATACGTACCATGTTTCTTGCTGTTGTCTGCGAATGAGGGATATATTCCGGCGCACAGCCAAACCACAACAGAAACTCAGGCTTGGTCTTCCCTGTTACCTGTTGCAGCGACAAATCAAGAGCCCATTGCTGCCTGTTAGAAGGTCCTGCTCCCTGAACATCACCGAAGAGTTCGAGATTTCTCAGCATGGTATAGGTTTCTGCAGGGAAATTGCCATCTTGCAGGACTCGCCTTCGCCGCAGATCCAAGATAATGTTGACATGGCCGATATAAAGTGGGCAATTCTTCACGCAGGCCATACACATACTGCAGGCCCAGATCTCCTCCTGAGAAATCGCCTCATGCAGCGATTGCGGAGTTGATTCCTTGAGAGTGGTCCGGGTTTGGCGGAGAACCTTTTGGACAATCTTCCTGGGAGAAAGACGCTTGCCTGACAACGAAGCAGGGCAATGGTTCTGACAGCGCCCGCAATTGGCGCAGGCCTGGCCGTCCAGAATGCTTTTCCAGGACAATTCATCAACGGTGGCCGCACCCAATGGATCTGAAGTCAGGGAGAGAGATCTGGTTTTGCCCATCGGTCCGCGGTTTTTATAATAAATATTCACCATGGAGGCCAGACCATGTGGGAACGCCCCGGCAGCAAAGAGAACCGCAAAGTAGTAAAACAGGTGTTTTTCGTAAATGGCTTCATGGTATGAGTGACGGTATATCCGGCTGAGTGCGAGCAGGAACAAAGCGAATATGGGCAGCATATCCATCCAAAAACCCCTGCGTATTTTCATCAGCACGGAAAATGCTATAAAATAAAAAGTTCCTGCAAGAATGACCATGCTTGCAAATAAGGAGAATGTTTCCCAAAATGGTGAATGCAACCCGATAATGGCAAGAGCAAGCTCTGCCATGACATACACTCCGCCTGCCGCCATCAGAACCATATACCACAGGCCGCCATCGTTTTTATTGAAGGTCCTGCCTCTGCCGACCAGACAACGAATCACGGATCGCATGGTACCGTCCAGCCTCTCCTCTCGACCTAATTTGATAGCCCGGCTAAATTGAAAACTTTTCACGGTTATAAATGTGACGGCAGCAATTGCCACAAATGTGTCGAAGAATATAATGTTTTCTAGCATGACAAGACCTTCTCATCATTCTGAGTTTCCAACCGGGACAGCAGTAGGGACACCACCTCCTGGACGTCGCCGACAATGCCCAGGTCGGCAAAGCGGAATATCCTGGCCCGCTGGTCTGTATTGATTGCCACCACCGTCCCTGCATCTTCAAACCCTACGGTTAACTCGTTAGCACCTGAAACCCCGCAGGCAATCAGCAAACGTGGGCCAACCGTCTTGCCGGTTTGACCGATCTGCCTCTCAAAAGGCAGAATGCCCATATCAATCACCGGTCTGCTGCCGGCGACGGAACCTTTAATACACGTTGCCAGTTGATGGATGATGGAGAAATTTTCGCCTTTGCCTACTCCTCGCCCGCCAACGACAATTATCTCTGCTTCTTCCAGGTTCAGGTTCTCGGGATTCGCGGCAATGGTCTGCACCGCTTTTGTTTTAAGCCTTGCTGAATCAATTTGGACAAATTCGCTGACAATCTCACATTCACCATCCAGCTCCAGCTCCAGAGGAGTCAAGACAGAAGGTCGAAAGGAAATAACAGGGGTGGGACGGCATGGAAAACGCAGCTCTTCAAATTGGTAGCCATTAGCAATCATGCGTACGCCACGGGCCATCTCCTGTCCGTCGACATATAGATCGACGGCACCGCCGATAAAAGATGTCTGCAGTAAAGCCGCCAATCGGGGACCCAGGTCAATGTTTTCAGGCGTCTGACACATGAGCACACATGAAGGTTGGTGCTTTTTACAGAGTTCAAACAAAATCTCTGCATACAGCTCCGTCTCACAACAACCTTCCTCTTCATGGCGAACAACAAGGACCCTGTCGGTGCCGTAATCTGCCAGTGTCGCCAGTTCGGTTTCCTCGAAGACACCAATGACCACTGTTGTTACCCTTCCAGCTTTGCCTGTATCGGCAAGGAGACGACGCGCCTCGGCTATCAATCCAAAGGTGGATTTTTCAATAGCTCGCTCCCGGGTTTGGGCTATTATCCAGATCTCTTCCAGCATGATTTCCCAATAGTATTGAATTGATCGTTTGCACTTGCAAGATCGGTTACAACATCCTTCCCAGACGATTCCCTTCAACAATCGCCATATCGGTTTTTCTCGGTGCCAGGCAATCACCTATTCTGTAAAGCTCCTCAACCTTTCCCTTCAGGCCAAAATACAGCTCATCCCTGACCTCATGGGTACCCACGGTGACAATCGTGTCAAAGTCATCAAAGACCACCATCTCCTCTGAATAGACACTGAGTCCTTCAACTTTTTTCCCCTGGATTGACAAAACGGCAATATCGGGGGTGAAAGTCACGTTATTTCTTGCCAGACGACGACGGCTAAGGGCAAGATCCTGCAAGGGTCCGAGCTGGCTGCCCATGGAGAGGGATGTGGTGATCACATGAACCTGTTTTCCCCGGTCCGCCAGCATTTCCGCAAGCCCCGTGGCCTGGTGATGACCGTCGTAGTCAATGAGAAGGACCCTGTTACCGACTTCCGCTTCACCCGAAAGCAGCTGGATAGGATTGATCACATCGGGAAAACTATATTCACCGGGGAAAGGCTTCTCTCGAGGAGTTGATCCCGTGGCAACAACAACTACATCCGGATTTTCAGCAAGAATCATCTCCTCTGTCGCTTCCATTCCTAATCTCAGGTCGAGATCGAGTTTGGCAAGCTGGCTCCTCAGCCACCTGCTGACACCGGTTATCTCCTGCCTTCCTGCCGGTTTTCCTGCCAGGATATTCTGACCGCCGAGTTCCTCGTTCTTCTCGAAGACCACGACCTTATGTTTCCTCAGTGCCGCCACCCGTGCTGCTTCCATACCAGCCGGTCCACCACCAACAATCACCACTTTCTTGGGACGTTCACAGGGAGTAATTGTCCCTGTACCAAGTTCTTTTTCATTGCCGATTGCGGGATTCTGAATACATCCCACTTGGTAACCGAGTCCCATCCGGCCGATACAACCCTGGTTGCAGGCTATGCAGTGGCGGATGTCCTCAGTCCTGCCGGTCATGGTCTTGATAGGCAGCTCCGGATCGCAAATCAGTGCCCGGACCATGCCGATCATATCGGCCTGCCCCTGTTCCAGAATTTTTTCGGCCAGATGCGGATCATTTATCCTGTTGGTACAAAATACCGGCAGGTTGATCGTCGATCTGATACCGGTGGAAAGCGGCACGGTATAGGCCAGAGGAGTGTGCATGGAGCCTTCCACCAGATAGAGATTATGAAAAGTGCCAAGACTGAGGTCGACAAAATCAATCTGCCCGGTATCCTCCAGTCGTTTGGCGATCCTTTTGGCAATCTCAAGGGTAATCCCCCCTTTTGGATGCATCTCATCGGCGTTCAAACGGACTCCCAGAGGAAAATCAGGCCCCACCGTCCGCCGGACCGCCGCCACGACTTCCAGACAAAATCGCATCCTGTTGGCAAAGCTTCCCCCATACCTGTCCTCACGAAAATTGGTGGCCGGGGATAGAAATTGTCTGATCAGTGAGCTATGTCCTATCTGCAGTTCTATGCCATCAAAGCCGCCCTCGACGGCGTGATTGGCACTGAGGACGAAATAGTCGATGCATTCAGCTATTTCCTCAGGCTCCATCTCTTTCGCGGTCTCCCTGAAAATGGGATCGCTGCCGGGTGAAGGCCCCCAGACGGGAAGTCTTGAGATCTTGCCATCGGCTTGCGTACCGTTGTGATTGAGTTGAGCGAATATCTTGGTATCGAACCGATGGATAGTCTCCGTCAGTCTCAAGAATCCAGCGATAGCCTTTGGGTCAAAGGCCTCGACCAGCTTGTCATAGGGGTGGTCTGAAGGATGAACACTCAACTCCTCGGTGGTGATGAGACCGCAGCCGCCCTTGGCGCGTTCCCGGTAATACCAGATATGTTGACTGCTTATCAGATGGTCCTCACCGAAGTTGGTCATATGTGCTGCAAAATGGATACGATTGGGCACCACCACGGAGCCGATTTTCTGCGGTGATAAAAGATATTTGAAACTGCTCATAATTTTTCCCCCACCGCCCTGCCTTCCAGAATGGCCATTTCAATACTACGTGGTGCAACGGCATCGCCAATCCGGTACAGCTCTCCCACTACCCCCTTTAATTGCTGATAAAGATCATCTTCGACCACATTCCCGGCATCGATCACCACTGTATCATGCCCCGTAAAAACTATGGTTCGGTCGGAGTACTTTTCTCTGGCGACAACTTTATCTTCACAAATCTCCTCAACCTCCACTTCCTGCCGGAAAACAACGCCCTTTTTCAGAAGCCTCTGGCGCATGAGATTGAGTTCACCAATGGGTGCAAGCTCCACCCCGATAAACGGATCGCTGGTGACCATTTCTATCTCTTTGCCCTGGTCAACCAAAAATTCCACGGTGGATGCGCCACTTCTTCCACCGCTTTCGTCTATGTACAAGACCCGGTTGCCCACGGGATATTGACCGCTAAGCACCTGCCAGCCATTCAGGACCCTGGGCGGTCCGTATTGTCCTTTGAAAACATCTATTTTAGGCGTTGAGCCGGTGGCCACGACGACTGCATCCGGTTGCTCCGCCACAGCCTGTTTGAAATCGACTTCCATCCCGGTTTTAACGACCACTCCGGCAACTGCAAGGGCATGGTTGAAATAGCGTTTGATCTCCACCATACCTTCACGGCCCGGTCGTTGTATTATCAGGTTGACCTGCCCGCCGATACTTTTGCTTTTTTCATAGAGCGTCACCCGATGACCGCGGAGTGCGGCCATACGAGCCACTTCAAGTCCGGCCGGACCACCGCCAACCACCATGACTTTTTTTGCCCTGCCGGTTTTATTCAATGAAGCAATAACCCTATCCACCTGCAACACTTCACTGCCAACGGCACCATTCAAGGTGCAACCGATGCTTTTCGACTGATTAACCCTGCCGACACAGCCCTGATTATCGCGGATGCAATATCGAATATCACCGTTCTTCCCTTCTCTCACTTTCTTTGGAAGATCGGGATCACATATCAGCGGTCGCACCATACCGATGAGATCGGTTTTCTGTTCGGTCGCCAAATCCAATAATGCTTCCTCGTTATCGAGTTGATACTTGGCCATAACCGGCAGACTTATTTGTTTTTTTATCTCTGCAGCAGCGTCCACCGCCTGACCAGCTTCAATGAGCATGGATGGCTCGGAGATATAGAGGTTGTAGTAGGTGCCAAGCTCAATATTGAAATAGTCAATGCTCTTGTTCTCGGCAAATCGTTCCGCCATCCTGCAGGAATCCTCAAGCGAGATTCCTCCCCAGAATTTTTCATCTGCGCTGAGACGTACACCCACGGTGAAATCGCTGCCCACCGCCTTTCGAACTTTTTCAACAACTGTCTGGGGAAAACGCATGCGGTCCAGCCAATCACCACCATATTCGTCCTGGCGATGATTGCTGATCGGTGAAAGAAACTGCCTGAGCAACGACTCTGGTCCCATATCGATCTCCAGGCCGTCCACCCCGCCTTCCCGGGCAAGAATGGCACCATAGGCGAACGCCTCACAGACCACATCCATATCTTCTTTTTCCATGGCCTTGCAAGGTTCACCAAAGACGATATCGGCCATGGCCGACGGTCCCCAGGTAGCCTCTCGACTGACGGCACCGTTGCTTTGAAAACCGTGATGGCTTAACTGAGCGAAAATTTTAGTGTCATAAACCTTCACAGCGGCTGTAAGTCGTCTCAAATCATGTATAAATGACGGATGGTAGACATGAATCATCGATTCCCAGGGCTGGTCACCGCTGTGAATCGACAGCTCACCGACAGTGATCAGGCCGCATCCTCCCTGAGCTCTGCGGAGATAATAGGCGATGTGGTGATCATTTAACAATCCCCTCCGTCCGAAATTGGTACGATGGGCCAAAAAACAGAGCCGATTGGCGAGGGTAACACCACCGAGAGTGAGTGGCTTTAAAATAGTGTTCATCGAGTTCATCAAAGGAAAAGCCGGAAAATTGAGGATTGATGTTATTTTATAAAACCGTACTCAAGGATAAAATACCGGGGATTTAAATGGCCCAGAGGTTTCTGTAGTTTTATCAGTTCGGTGTCCGGTCCATGAATCTCCAAACGAGTAATCTGGGAGATGCTCAAGGCCTGCTCCAGCAGAGAACCAACATTCTCAAGATGGAACAACGCTCCTTCTGCGTCCTCATAGCTTTCCCGGCAGTGGGCCACCGGCCCATCAAAATAGTAGCCGTAATTAAGACATTTTGGCTCTAAACGGCTTTTCTCAACCAACTCTACGCACAGCTTCTTAAAAGCCTCAAGCTTGCCATCGGCAACTAGAAAATAGGGTACTATTGAGCAGCATCTGTTTGTCGTTGCCATAATTGTCTCCTGTTAATTTGCTTCACTCCATGAGTTCTGTTGCTGGCCTTGCAGATTGACCAGACATTCCGGATCGGGCATGGCGATATCGTTATAGGTGTGATAGGCAACCGCCGGACAGCCGCCCCGGCAGTATTCGAATCTCTGACAGTTTGTACAGGTTTCAATATTGAGGCTGCGCAGCTGCTGGAAAACGGGCGACGTATTCCAAATATCCCGGAAACGGCTCGTCCGTACATTGCCGGCTTTAAATGATGTTTCCTGCAGGAATGCACAGGGAAAGACGTCGCCCACCGGTGAAATGCAGCAGGTCATTTTTGCCGCTCCACACATGTCAAGTCCTTTGTTGCGTCTGTTTTCCGAGGTAAGGCAGAAAAAGGAATCACCGGTCCTGACCAGATCATTCGCCGCGAGCCATTCGGCAAACGACTCGAGCTGTTCCTTGCTTGGCCCGAGGCTCTGCTTGCTGGTTTTGCCTCGGCCTGATGGTCTAAAGCGGGACACTCTCAGCTCAGCACCATACTCCTTTGCCAGCACTCTCAGGCTATCGAGCTGATCGAAGTTCAACATGGTCAGGACGGTATTGATGCTAAACTTCACTTTATGACGTGCCAACGCTTCGATGGCCTGTATGATCTTCCTGTAGCTGCCTGCGCCGCGAATCCGATCATTCACCTCGGCTGTAACCCCGTCCAGGCTCACCTGAAGATAGAGCATTTTCAACTTCGCCAAGTGCCCGGCCAGTTTATCATCCATCAACAGGCCGTTGGTGCTGACACACGTTACCAACCCTTTTTCATGAGAATAATCCAGCAGATCAAGGAAATCGTTGCGGATAAACGGTTCTCCGCCGCCAATATTGACCTGGAACACCTTCATTGCCGTCAGCTGATCGATTAGCTTTCTGGCTTCCAGAAAGCTTAGCTCACTCACCTCCCTGGCACCCGAATCAGAAAGACAGTGGGCGCAGCGAAGATTGCATTGAAAGGTGATTTCCCAGGTTACGTTGACCGGAGCCCTCAGGCTGTTCTTAGCCATTTTAGCGCTCAATGATTACCCCCTTGTCTCGTAACAGACCGAGAACATTTGTTAAACCTGATCGATGCTCACTGGTAAGGGTCTTGCCCAGGTCCTTCTCATCCAACCACTGAGCAACGGTCTGTTTGCCGATAAAAAACCGACTATCCAGCACATTGCCAAGAGAGACAAAATGAAGCCTTGGTCCCTGCATGCTGTAAAACAACAGGCCAAAGTCTTCTTCCCTTACCTGAGTACCCGGGGCCAGAACATAAGTGTGATTCATTGCAGACTCAGTGTTTATGGGTTTTCTCAATAAACTCCGCAGATTCCGTCGATTGCCACTTCCTCTATTTCGATTTCTCGGGTTGCAAAAACATTCGAAACGAGTTTTTCATCCTGATTCTCAATAGTCTCTGATTGCAGTTCTTCTTTGTTTTCAATTTCTTGATCGTTCATGTTTTTCTCTCTTTCGTGAAGTAGTTGATTTGGTTCCCTGCTTGCCTTGTGCTTCGATGCGCTAATATTCGGACATAACGCCATGAAAAACAATCCCCCAAAGGGAGGAAAACCGATCACCCGTTCAGGGGATTTATGCCGGCATTTGATTAATTATAAAATCACCTGCTTGGGGGATACGATTCCCCTCCTTTGGGGGATTGCACCCACAGCATCTACGTAGAATAATGACCCAGGATTACCAGAACGAACAAATTACCAAGGAGGCCTGACATGGCAGACAAAATTTTTCGCGTTAATATGACCGAACTCACCACCAGTGTTGAAGATATGCCCGAAGCGTGGGCGGGCCATGGTGGAAGAGGACTGACATCCACAATCATTGCGGCAGAAGTGATACCGACCTGTCATCCGTTGGGTCCGAACAACAAGATTGTTTTCGCTCCCGGCCTGCTCTCCGGCACCGCGGCCGCCAACTCCGGACGTCTGTCCATCGGCGCTAAAAGCCCTCTCACCGGCACCATCAAAGAGGCAAACGCCGGGGGTACGGCAGCGGCATTACTGGCCAGAGCCGGCTGCAGGGCGCTGATCGTCGAAGGCCAGCCTAAGGATGATAAATGGTACAGCCTGGCCGTGACTCCAGAAGGGGTAAGCATACACGAAGAAAGTGAGCTGATTGGCAAAGGCAACTTTGCTGTGGTCGAGGCGTTGGCTGGCCGGCTCGAAGGTAAACCAGGGATAATCACCATCGGTCAGGCGGGAGAAATGAAAATGTCTGGCGCCAATGTCTCTATCAAAGATCCGGACGGCGGCTTACGTTCAAGCGGCAGGGGTGGCCTCGGGGCGGTCATGGGTTCTAAAAAGATCAAGTTTATCACCGTCGACCCCAAGGACCAAAAGGTGGCCATTGCCAATCCGGATGCTTTTCGTGAAGCGAACAAAAACTTTTCAAAGGCGCTGGTCGGCCATCCTGTGAGCCAGGCGCTCGGCCAATACGGCACCAATGTTCTTGTCAACATCATTAACGAATCTGGTGGATTACCAACAAGAAATTTCACCCAGGGTCAGTTTGCCGGACATGAGTCCATCTCTGGAGAAACCATGCACGATACCATCGAACAGCGTGGTGGAAAAACAAAACATAACTGTCACCCCGGTTGTGTGATTCAATGTTCCCAGGTCTACAAGGATGCAGAGGGGAAGAAATTAACCTCCGGCTTTGAATATGAATCGATTTGGGCAATGGGCGCCGACTGCTGTGTTGCCGATCTTGACAAAATAGCCGAAGCCGACCAGCTCATGGACGATATCGGCCTTGACACCATTGAAACATCCGTAGCCATGGGTGTGGCTATGCAGGCCGGAGTTCTGCCCTTTGGCGATGGTGAAGGAGTCTGCAGAATCCTGCGGGAAGAGGTTGCCAAGGGAACAGGCCTTGGCCGCATTATCGGCAACGGGGCAGCGTCGGTCGGTAATTCCTTTGGAGTCACCCGGGTGCCCGTTGTCAAAAATCAGGCAATTCCTGCCTACGATCCCAGAGCAATCAAGGGTATCGGTATTACCTATGCCACCTCAACCATGGGAGCCGACCATACCATGGGCTATACCATCGCCACCAATATTCTCAATGTCGGCGGCAAGGTTGATCCATTGAGCAAAGAGGGCCAGGTGGAACTATCGAGGAACCTTCAGATCGCCACAGCCGCCATCGACTCTACCGGAATGTGCCTGTTCATCGCCTTTGCTGCCCTCGATGACGAAAAATGCCTACCTGCACTTATTGATCTCATCAACGCCAAGTATGATCTCTCTCTAACTGGTGACGATGTGGTGAATTTAGGTAAATATATCCTCAAAACCGAAAAAGCATTTAATACTGCTGCCGGTTTTACGGCTGTTGACGACAGGCTGCCTGAGTTCTTCTACAATGAAGAACTACCACCACATAATGTTGTTTTCGATTTTTCCGGCGAAGAGATCGATACCTTCTGGAATTTTTAATATCTAACCCCGGTGAACGGGAAATAAGCCGGGATAAGTACCTTGGGGACAAATTGTTTTCTTGCAAAAAAACAAGAAAACAATTTGTAAGGTACTAATCGATTAAAAAAATTAAGAGGAAAAGAATATGCCGAAATATGTTATCGAAAGAGATATCAATGGAGCCGGAAATTTGACAAGCAAGGAATTAACGGCCATCTCGCAAAAATCCTGCAGTGTCCTAGAGGAACTCGGACCAAAGATTCAGTGGGTGCAAAGTTATGTTACCCAGGACAAAATCTATTGCATCTATATTGCACCTGATAAGTCAACTGTTATGGAGCATGCGGAAAAAGGCGGTTTTCCTGCAAATGCCATCTCGGAGATCAAACTGATGATCGATCCGGTAACTGCTGAGGGGTAAGCGCAGGAGGGTTTTATCTAAAACGTAATATTCAAAACAAGAAGATTTCACTATTGATGATCTCGTAAAAAGTCACCTTAGCCGCCCGGATGGACTCTGGGAAAAGCTTGATATGCTAAGAGTAGTATCTGAAACGGCGATTTGGCAGTACATATGGTACGACAAATTACCGTTTCAGATTTACAACAATGGAGATCAAGCCTTTTGCGAGTCCATCACTATTAACTTGACAACTAACGTATGTCCTGGGATATCTGAATGAAACATCCCCCACAGGGGGTATAACGCTTTTTGCTCAGAGGAACGGCAATGATGGATGGTCTCCGAAAGTTTGTGGCACCAGAATGCATTATTGGCGTTGGTGCTCTCAACCTTGTGGCAAAATATGCCAGGAAGTATGGAGGAAAAAAAATCCTGGTTGTCACCGATCCGGGTGTCATTAATGCAGGCTGGACAGATAAGATCGTCACCGCCTTGGACGCAATAGGGATTTCCTCCGTTATTTATTCAGACGTTTCCCCCAACCCCCGGGCCGAACAGGTAATGGCCGGGGCGGAATTTTATCACAGCAACAATTGCGATGTCATCGTTGGAATAGGAGGCGGCAGCCCCATGGACTGTGCCAAGGGGATAGGTATTGTCAGTTCCAACAAGAGGCATATTCTGGAGTTCGAAGGAGTGGATTGTGTCGGTATTCCCGGCCCCCCCTTGATTTGCATCCCGACAACCGCCGGTACGGCTGCTGATGTCTCGCCGTATGCCATCATTACCAATACCCAGCAAAGGGTGAAAATGGCAATTCTCAGCAGGGCCGCAGTACCGGACATCGCTTTAATTGATCCTCTCACCACCATAACCATGGACCCCTACCTGACGGCATGTACCGGTCTCGACGCTCTGGTCCATGCTATCGAAGCCTTTGTTTCCGTTGCTCATTCACATATCATGGACATGCATGCGCTTGAGGCAATACGCCTTGTCAGCGGTAACCTTACTCAGGTAATCGCCAATCCCAGCGACCATGAATTGCGCCGCCAACTTATGTTGGGTAGCCTTTGCGCCGGGCTGGCCTTTTCCAACGCCAATCTGGGGGCGGTTCACGCAATGGCCCACAGCCTCGGTGGGTATCTTGACCTTCCCCATGGAGAATGCAACGCCATCCTGCTTGAACACGTCATGTCCTATAATTTTGTTGAAACCCCTGATCGTTTCGTACGCATTGGCCAAGCCATGGGTTTGGAGTTGAAAGGCAAAACTTTAAAAGAGCAGAAAAATGCAATTCTTGACGAAGTCAGACGCTTTAAAGTAGCCACTGGCATATCAGCAACTTTGCGAGACAAAGGAACAAAAACAGCCGATATCCCCGAACTTTCCAGAAAAGCGATGAACGATCTCTGTCTTGCGACCAATCCGCGTCGACCGAACCAGAGGGATATTGAGGTCTTATTTGAGGAAGCACTCTAACCTGAATTTCTCATAAACTCAGTGTTCATACGAAGTTCGGGCCAATCACCGTACAAGTGGAGCAGGAGGGCAAGATGGGAACTCACGACATCCTGGAACAGCAGGAACTTGATCATAAATTAAAACAAACTATGTATTCCCATGATTACAAAGAGGCAAAGCGATTGGTGGAAATGGGTGCGGATCCAAACACTACCAGCGGTTGGGGCTCTCCCTTCATCTACTGGTGCGCCGAAAAGGGCAAGATTGATTTGATTGATATCGCCCTTTTAAAAGGCGCCGATGTCAATGCAACGAACAAGAGCAATGAAACGGCACTGCATAAGGCGGCATATGTCGGAAAAACTGATATAATAGACCACCTGATTGACCAGGGCGCCAATATAAATCAGCAAAACATCTATAATGCCACGCCTCTTTTTATCGCTGTTCTCCGTAATCAACCTGAGGCTGTAAAGAAGCTGCTTGCCAGGGGGGCGGATCCTTCTATCCAAAACTACAAAGGCCTTACTCCGGCCCAGAAAGCTCATGAGAAAGGTCATGATGCGATTGCGGCCTTGCTGGCTGCGGCTGGCACACACTGATTCCTGCGGCGTTTTAGGCAAAAAGGCTGGCTTAAGATAAATATCAGATCCCTGCAAAAAATTTCCTCATCACTTCGGTATGCATCGGAAAGCCAAGTTTAACCGGTTGCTTAATCAGTACCACCTCCTGGATTTCCGCCGAGGAAAACGGCCGAAACAACTCAACCGGCTGCGGTCTGGCCAGGCCGAAAATAACCAGGGTGTGGTCGAGGCCGTTCTGGACATCATAAAGATGGATATCCTCTTCGGAAATCTTGATACCCGTCTCTTCGTACAGTTCCCTGCAGGCTCCCTGCTGCCAGGTTTCACCCTGATCAAGATACCCCCCTGGCAGGTTCAGGGTTCCTTTCCGCGGCTCGATATTTCGGCGGATAACGATCAAGCCATTATCCATCGGCAACATAACAACTACCACCGGAAGCGGGTTCAGATAGCTGGTTTTATGGCAGGCAGCACAATGCTTCGGCCAGGGCTCTGTCTCCTGAAACCTGTTTCCGCAATACGGACAATGACTGTGTATTTCCTGCATAATCTTCTTTTTTATTCTGTTCTTTACAGGACAACAGCTTTCACACAACATGAAACAATGTGCAACTGATCTGCCTCAAGGTCAAGTCATGAGGTTGAACAACCTACTTATCACCCTTGCCGTCAGGGGAGTTCGTTTCCGCTTCCTCAAGGCTCTGGGAAGGCCCGGCAGACCGGAAGCAATAAGCCTTGAGGTAACCAGGCGCTGCGTTGCCAAATGCATCATGTGCAACATCTGGCAGATGCCGGCGACAAGCTCAGAACTAAAGGCAAACGACTGGCTGAAACTTCTAGAATCCCCCATTTTGTCAAATTTGAAAGAGCTGGACATCACCGGCGGCGAACCGTTTTTACTAGATGACATCGTCGAACTTCTATTAGGCATCGCCACCCTGAAAAAAAGCCATCTCAACCACCTCTGCTCAGTGGCGCTTACGACCAACGGCTTCCTTACGGCAAAGGTTCTCAAGGTTGTGGACACTGTAATTGTGCCTCTGGAACAGGCTGGCGTTTCACTGGTATTTGCCTGCGGCTTTGATGCGGTGGGAGATGTCCATGACCGTATCCGAGGCGTCAAGGGCGGCTGGGAGCGACTCAATGCCACCTTGCAAGGATTAAAGCTCCTCAGGGAAAAGCACCCAAGCCTTGTTCTGGGGATCAAGACCACGGTCACCCGTCATAACATAGATGAACTCACCAAGGTCTGTGGCTACGCCGATGAAAATGGACTTTTCACCATCATCTCTCCCTACATCATTACAGCCAACCGCTATGACAATATCGGCAAGGATGACTCACTGGCCTTTTCCATGGAGGACGAACAAAAACTGAAAGATTTCTACTCATCTCCCCGCTTTGAATGGAGCTATTACCGCGACGAACTCCTCCGCTACCTGGATAATGGACAAATGGAAAAACCTTGCTCTGCAGGATTCAACTATTTTTTTATCCGCAGTACGGGAGAAATGTATTGCTGCCCGATAATCGACACACTACTGGGGAATGTTAAAGAAGAGCCCCTGGAACAACTGATCTCCTCTGCCAAGGCCGTCCGGTTTCGGAAAAACATACTGAAATTTCCGGAATGTCAAACCTGCACGGAGCCGGGCCTGGAACGCTATGCCCTCCCCTTCGAAGGTTTCCATTACCTTTGTCAGTTTTTCAGATTAGGTCGGAAACGATTTCGCACACTGCATAGCCATATAGGGCTGGACAAGTACTTTCCGGGCAGATAATACAGAAGCACCATTCTAAGACTAGCTCTGCAGGTATTTATCGGCATCGGGGTAATTTTCAAGTATTTGTATCACCATATTCAGAGCCTGATGGTATTCAACGGTTTCTTGTTGAATCGCCGAGTATAGATGAGAAATAAGTCTTTCATTATTCTCCTTACGACAGATTTCTTTCGATGCGAAATGTATTGTGTTTGATGCTTTGGTATTTTTGGGGAGAAAAGGAGTGGAAGAGAATGTTTTATAATATTGAATTTCACAGCCCCTTATATCAAATTCGGTACAAAGAATCCGTACCATCGTCTTTGCTTCGCTGTTCGAAAACATGTGTTGCTTAACGTTGTTTGTGATGGATACAATAAGTGTCCATGTCGATATCTGAGTGCTGTTTACACGAAGAAGCTCTACCAACTGTTTATATTTTTGCTTTTCTTCCTTCTTTTTCGCGTGATCTGCAAAACTTGCAATCATATCAACCTCCGTGAAAAAGTTGTCGTATTCTGGCAAGAAAAGTGAAGATGTCAGCAACCAGGAGTTCCGTAACGGAAAGGACCGAGATCTTCTTCCAGGGCTCCTGCTCCCGACACCGTCAGGCAGAACTCACTCGTCAGATATTCAGCATCTACTACGTTTTCTCAATATACACCGCAAATTCCATCGATGGCCACCTCCTCTATCTCAATTTCTTTGGTGGTGTATATGTCCGAGGAGTTCTTTTCATTCTGCTCTTCCATGTTTTTTTGCTGTATCTCTTCTTTCTTCTCGATATGGTTGTCGTTCATGATTTTCCTCACTGGAGCATATGATTAAATAAATTCCCGGGTCAAATGGTATTGAAATGACATAATTTTCAGATATATCGCCACAAAACACAATCCCCCAAAGGGAGGAAAATCCTTCCCCCCTTCAGGGGATTTCACCAGGACAACTCCCAATTGCAAAGACAATTGGTCACGTGGTGTTGGTGTCTGATCTCAAAGGAAATACGACGATAAGGATAGTCGCCAATCAGACAATCGAATCCATCACAAGGAGAAATATCTCAACCTGACCGTTTCCAGGCTCTGTTTATTGTTGCCAGGATGACGGTAGACAATGTAAGGTGACGGAAATACAATTTTCAGGTAGCTCATAAATCGCTTATGATATCAAGTTGAAACATGACTATCCCGTTGATTTTAAACCTGGACAAATACCACATTCTCGAAAATATGGAGAAAACACTGAATAACTTGCTGGGTCAGGAAACCCTGTTTTTCCGGGTGCCCTGAGAAGTAAACACTATCACCCATCATTTGTAACCTTATCCTCCTCAAAATACTTGATTATGAAAAAAATTCTCTTTATTAACCCCGGTTACGGTGCCAATATCACCAAAAAATCCCGTGTTCTCGGTCTCCCCCCCTATGCGCTGCTCATCCTCGCAAGTATTACTCCAAAAGATCGATTTGCCGTCGAAATTCTGGACGAAGGCTATGAATCTATTGATTTCAATTCAAATGCGGATCTCGTGGCAATTACCTGCCTCACCTATACCGCCCCCAGAGCGTATTGGATTGGAGATCAGTTTAAAAAGAAAGGGGTTCCCGTTGTCATGGGTGGCATTCATCCCACCATCCTGCCGGATGAAGCAGGACAACACGCTGATTCCATTGTGATCGGCGAAGCGGAAGACAATTGGATTCGACTCCTGAACGATTTTGAAACGGGCTCATTACAACCGGTTTATAAAATGGAGTCGTTTCCCGATATTTCCAGGCTGCAACCATTGGACCGCAGTTTGCTCAAGGCAAGATACGTCATCAACACCATTCAGACAACCCGCGGCTGCCCTTACAATTGCAACTATTGCGCGGTCACACATCTCAATGGAGGGCGTTACCGATTCCGTGATCTTGATCTGGTGATAGAAGAGATAAGACAGATGAAAGGGAGGAAGTTTTTCATTACCGACGACAACATAATCGGCAAAGGTAAAATCGCTGAACACCGGGCTCTGGAACTGTTTGAGCGCTTGCAGAGTGAGAAAGTTGAATGGGCAGCTCAATCCACCATTAATATTGCCGACAATCCAGAGTTGATGAAAGCAGCTCGAAAAGGCGGTGCCAGGGCCATGCTGGTGGGGCTGGAATCCATTGAACCGGAGGTACTGCGCGGCTTTCGCAAAAATGTGAATTTAAAACAGGGCCAAAATGACTACATGGCAACCTCTATCCGCAAAATGCATGACCATGGACTGGCCGTGGTCGGCTCCTTCATTTTCAGTCCACGATACAGCACCCCGGAGTCGATTGACCGCACGGTCGAGTTCGCAATCAGGCACCATATCGATGCCATTCAAATCTTTATTTTGACTCCTTTTCCGGGTTCTGAAATTTTTGAACAATACCGCGATCGTGGAGATTTGGTGTTGACTAATTTCCCCGAAGATTGGGAAGCATATAATGGATTCGCGGTAGTCTACAAGACCAGCACGATGTCCGACGAACTGATGTATCGCAAGATGTTTGAGTCCTACAAACGCTTTTCCAGACTGGGAACTTCGATTCAACGTGCTTTCCACACCTTCCGCTACACCCATAGCTCCCTGAGCACCGGCTTAGCGCTCTTCTGGAATCAGGGCATTTACTCGACATTGAAGTCTGTCCCTCAACTCAAAGCTTATTCGGTGTGATTCTATTCTGATGAGAGCCATTAGGTAGGGTTAGGTGAATAAAGTAATTCTGACCTCATCTCTCTCAGACCTGCACGTGCGAGACTTGTGTCGTCGTGTTTTGTATGTGACCTGGAGCACCGACTATTTTGAAATAAAAACTAAAAACAAACCCAGCAGACCAGGAATAGCCTGGACATAAAGGATTTTGCGGCTGGCGGTGATGGCACCATAAATACCAGCGACGATTACACATGATAAGAAAAAAATCTTGAAATCGTAGCCATTAGATCCTTGAAGTACCCCCCATATAAGCCCTGCAGAAATAAATCCGTTATAAAGCCCCTGGTTTGCAGCTAACACTTTAGTAGCACTGGCTTTCTCTTTGGTATGACCAAAAGCGCGCATTCCTGCTGGCTTATCCCAAAGAAACATTTCCAGCACTAGAAAATAGCCATGAAGCATTGCCACCAACAACACAACTATTTCAGCAATTATTGTCATGCGTTCCCCCTATACCTGAGCCATAGCACTAAAATCAACTGCCTTGTGGAGTCGCTGAGCGGCGGAACAAGGTCAACTGACTTGATTCGTTAGATTTACTAAAATTAATTATGTCATTTAATTCTTTCTGCAGCATATCCAATTCCAGATGACTTAAACCAATCTGTTTGTCCAGCATACCACATTTTTAAAATACTCCCTTCTTGAATAACACTTGGAGCTCGGACTTCGGTTTTAGTCCATTTTTCTGACCCGCGTTTCAAAATATCGTGCTGCACTTCAGTGAAGTTTCTCCCGTTAGAACTTGTCGCACGGGCAAGAGCTACTTGTTGCCAATTACTACCTTTAGGGTGCTTAATTACGTCATAAAAAAGATGAAATAATCCATTAGGATCTATAAAGACAAAGGGTGTTGAATATCCTCTATAATTTCTTTCCGGAGAGTAATTCGAGCTTTGTGCTAATACAGCATTCCGGAAGCCATCTGCATCAGAATCATAGTGAACAAAGTTACTCCCATCGTTGTCTGGAGATGTCGCAAGACAGATTCCCTGCATAGAAATTAAATTTTGATTTTTTCCAGTATATCCTATCCTTGCCTTTGATGTTGAATAGTAGAGGTAGATAGTTCTATCTTTTGGATTGTAAACAGCCCCGGGCTCCGCTGCATTATAAAATCCCCAATGCATGGGATCATCGGTATACGTTATGATAGGATTATTGGGATCTTTCGTCCATTTTTTTCCATCAGATGAAACTGCATGACCAATTTGATATCGTCCGGGACCATCGCCGGTTTTAAAGCCGGAATAATACATGTGATATGTAGAATCCACTTTTATCACACTTGGTGTTTCTGTTTTCTCATCATCCCAGTCACCTTTATTTCCAGGCTCTAAGACAGGGTTTGCGTCAATATTCCAATTTAAGCCATCACTTGAAGTCGCTTGATAAACTCTGACATGATTAATCCCCTTACCAGTGCCACCTGACAACCAAATTCGATATCCGCTGCCTTCCTTCAGGACTGAGGGATCATTCCAAATTATATTTGGGATTTTCTGGCCAACTTTAATAACTGGATTATCCGCATACAATTCCCATGCTACTTTTCCCGATATGCTTTCTGCTGCAATATCACTACTATAACTACATATTAAAAGCAACATAGCAACAACTGCATAGAATATCTTTATGCTTGAATGGGTAATTTTCTGCTGATTTCTTTTTATCATATTCTAAACGTTGAGTTCTGCGGGGCGCGCTGTTGGCGGGTCCGCTGGAACATTTTGATAATAGTGAAGGCCTCCTTTAGCATATTGGACCATTTCCTATATGCTTTTGAAAAGCAACCAACAATTCAAAAAAGGAGACCTTCACATGAGATTTTACACCAAACAACACAATTTTTACTGCAGAATCGATCTTCACACCACAAAAATGTATCTGTGCATCCTCAATCAGCAGGGAGAAACCGTTTTCCACAGAAAGATGAAAACCAGGCCTGATAATTTTCTCTTAATGCCGGTTGGTCAAATGCGCCAAAGAATCAAATGGCAAGCTCTATGGTAGCTCTGGAAAGAAAATCGGCAACGCCCATTTGCGCTGGTCATTTCCTCAGGCTGCACCGCTCTTCCTCAAGGGCAATGATGCCGGAAAAAAGATTATCAGAAGCTGGTCAATAAACACAACAAGGGAAAAGCGTTATCCATCCTGGTACTCAAGTTGGGACGGGCCGTCAATTTTCTGTTCAAAAACCAAAAACCTTTTTATATGGATAGATTCTTGAATCACTGATGGAAAGGGCTGGTCAGCTGGGATGCTAACTGGAATCACATGGGATTGTGAATATGTCGAAATCTTCGCTAAAACGAAGTCAATAGATGAGTTTGTTCAAAAACAGTAAAAATGGGGAAGGAGAATCAGTTTTCTCTCTGAAAATATCGATTGTCACCTTGAATACTCAAAAATTATTGAAATAGCGGCTGGAAAAGGATAGGGTCGTGTAAGATGATGAATGTTTGGATAATTTTTGCGCAAAAGTAAGGGCTGGCTTAAGAAACAACATTTTATCACCCAATTTGGTACTCTTGGAATCTACACCATTTTTATTCGGAGATCGGGTTTTCAGTTGTTTATTGCGACCGGTCAATCTGGCCCTGCCTGCTGGTTCATGAACAATCCGGACTGGGGCATATTCAATGCTGCCGCTGTGCTCCGATTCAAGGTTTACGATGAATTGTAATGAAGATGATGGTTTGATGTTTTGCTTTCGGGAATATTGTAGATGGACACGGTTTTTACCGAAGAATGCCGTATTGGCCATGCTTGGGGTATTTTGCTGTTGCCAAACGTATGCATATGCTGCGGACATACCTGCAGCCAGTTGTAACTGGGAAGATGTCCAGGCAGCCGTGAATGCAACGCAAAACGGTGATGTGGTGATTGTACCTGCCGGCACCTGTACATGGTCGCAGACAGTCCGGATTACTGACAAGAGCATCACGCTACGCGGGATGGGCATGACACGCACGTTGATAGATGACCAGACCACCGGTGGTTTTGAAAAACAGGCTTTAATCATTCATGCAGGAGCCACCCATTTTGTCCGCATAACTGGAATCGGTTTTACAGAACATAATCTCCCTCCGCAAGAATACAATGGCATCATTTTAGTCAAAGGCGGAACGGAATTTCGGATAGATCACCTCTCTTTCTCCGAAGTGGATGTACGGTGCATCTGTATTGATTACGGACGAGGCGTGATTGATCACAACCAATTCTTAAAGATGCAAGGCCCGGGAATCATGTTGAACTATAAGTACACTACGGGGGGAGATAGTTTCGGTGATTATTCCTGGTCACAGCCGACATCCTTAGGAGCATATACGGACGGTATGGTTTTTATTGAGGATAATGTTTTTGCATGGGATGAAGCGCTGCGCAATAGCGGTGAACATCACGACTCATGTATTGATAACGGATTTGGGGCGCGCTGGGTGTTCCGCCATAATCAGGCTACGGATATGGCTATCATGACACATGGCATAAATGGCGGTGGCCGGGGTCGCGGGCTTCGCCAATTTGAACTCTATTCCAATACCTTTCTCTCAATTGCCGAAAGCAATCGGAACGGTGGCATCTATGGCATGTTGCTTCGTGGCGGCACGGGGGTCGCGTTTGACAATGTACTCACCGGGCCGCTATGGCAGTTGTTTGTAAAAATGAATCTGGATATGGAGGGTGAAGGTCAGTACGAATATCCCATGGCTATCGCCGCTTGGGGCGAAAACCTGGGAACAGGCGCCAATCCTTATGATGCGCCAAGCGGATACCCTTCCCTTGATCAGGTCGGTGCAAGCCAAGACGACGGCATCTGGAGCGGCAATCCGGCTTCCCCGCAGATCTACAACAATCAACAATTGGAGCCAGTCTATTATTGGGACAACACGTTTCCACAAGCGGCTGTTTCTTCCGAATCCACCTCAGCCAAAATCCAGATAAACAGGGATTATTTTGAGGGAATCAACAAGCCGGGCTATAAGCCGTACAGATACCCGCATCCATTGGTTGGGACAAACGAATCCGACGAATAACTACAAGAGAAGACAACTGGCTGGGCGCTTTCTTTGGACAGCGGATAATATAATAGCAAAACCATGACAAGGAGATTCCGCTTTTATGCGAGGATTCACAAAAAAAAGAGCAAGTATTTTTGTAGTTGTTCACGTTCTCCTGGCATTTTCCATTTCTTCGTTTGGCGCTGATTACTATGTAACACCAGGAGGAGCGGGAGTAAAAGATGGGTCAGACTGGTCGAATGCCTTTGAAGGAAAGCCATCTTTTTTTGAAAAAGGAAGCACCTACTATATTGCCGGTGGCGATTACACCAATGATGGTACCGGCATAGGCTTTCGCTGGGATATCCCAAATCTCTCCGGCACCGGAACGATAACAATTGTGAAAGCCACACAAGGCAACAGTGGCAATATTCTCGGATATCAGGATTCTTTTGGTAAAGATCAGGCTATCTTTGCGACATCAGGTGCATGTAGCACTTCCTTTTTTTCCTCCTGGGGGGCATTTGCCTTAGATACGGATGATATTATCATCGATGGTTCTTACAAAGATGGGATAAAAATAATTGAAGGTCCTGCTGACTGGAAACCATTTTCGTCGACAGGATATTTCAAAGTTGCCGTTCTGGTAAAGAACGCATCAAACATTCTTTTGAAAAATATGTTGTTTCAGTTTGCAGATGATCCAGTGGGCGAAGAAAATCCGTATATTAAAATCGGCATTTATGACTGGCTGAATGAACCCGAAAATCTCAGGGTGGAAAAATGCAACTTTAGCAAACCCAATATTGCTGTAAGAGGTTCAGGAAGAGACAGTTATTTCATCGATGGCTGCACTTTCTCAGAATCCACTTCAGCCTACTCCGGTTTTCCCGGCTGGCCGTTTAACGCCCTTCTCTCAATTGGCTACTCCAGCAGCGGCCTTGTCGCTCGAAACACATTTTCAGGCGATATCGGAACAACACGTATCTCTTTGGTAGAAAGCGGTAAGCGATACGATATTCACGGCAACCTGGTGGTAAATTGCAATGGCTATAGATCCGCGTTTGCTGCTGGGGGAAACAGCAGATTCATCAACAATACGATAGCTACATCCTCTTTTGGCAATAGTGACGAAAGTGGCGTTATCAGTTTTCCAATGCAGACTGATGGGAACGTGGTCGACAACAATCTCTTCATGAATGTTACTCTCGACTCAGAAACTCTGGTTCGAGGACCTTACAGCGGGGATTACAACTGGTGCTTCGATGGCAGCGATAACAGTACAAATGAGTGTGCCCAGGTTGCCGCTGCAACAAACGGCATCGCCTATCTCTTTGGAGAGGAAGTTCCTGATATTTTTCAGGGAATCAGTACTGACGACTTCAGGCTGAAAGAAGAGCTTGCCGGAAAAACACTGTCTTCAGGTTCTTTCGCTTTGAATATTGATAGGCTGGGAGCAAAAAGAGGCGGAGACGGTATCTGGGATAGAGGTGCCTTTGAGTTCGTCGGTCGATTGCCTTTCAATATCGCTATTTTCTCTATACTTTTGCTTTCCACCCAGAATTGATCTTGCAACATTAAAGTGGAATCCCAGTTAAGCCGTTTTATCTTGTCCCGCCAAGTGCCTGTGACTGTTCGTAGAGTGATCTCTTTGACGATTAAAATAGACCTCAAAATAATAATTATCCAACAATACTACACTCCGATTTTTTCTAAATAACCTGACCATGATCAAAGCTCATACGGCCACATTTTTTTAAAGAGCAATGACCTGTAGGAACAAGAGATACAGTGCCACCATGATCAGGCTACCCCCCATGACCATGTTCAATATTCGTACGCTTCGTGGTTTTTCAAAGAGAGTCTTGACTCTTTCGCCCACCAATGCCCAGGATGCGATGGATATATAACAGATGACAAAATAGAGTGAGATGAATATGGCAAGCTTTTCATGCGAGTTAGCCAAATTGAAAGCGGATAATCCCGCAAGGCAAGCGCTCCAGGCTTTGGGGTTTAGCCATTGCAAAAGAAATCCCTGCCAAAAACCTGGAATCTCACTTGAACTGACATTAATCTCCGGTTTGGAAACAGCTATTTTATAGCCTATATACGAGATAAATGCGGTACCTCCGACAGCGAGAATTGTCGGAAAAATGTCATTGATCGAAAGAATACTGCCCATCCCCAGACCGATCAAGAGAAGCAGCAGAGTGAAACCTATAGTTGCACCTGAGACAAAGGGCATGGTTCTCCTGAATCCATGATTGATCCCTGCGGACAGGGTAATCAAATTCACAGGTCCAGGAGAGATGGACATGGAAAGCGAGAATAGGCACATGGCAATGATAACGGTCATAATCGTTCCTCAGGGTGTTTGAATTTATTCATGAGGCATAGTATAACGAGCTAGCTTGCGATTGATAAGATGGGATAATTAAGATATACTGTTTCAACGGGTGGAACAATGATAGATGATTTACGAACATTGGCCATATTTGCTGAGATAGTTCGCCAGAAGTCGTTCAGAGGGGCGGCTAAGCTGCTGAATCTCTCACCTTCAGTTGTCAGCTATCACGTAACCCAGCTTGAAAAAAGACTCGGAATATCTCTCTTATATCGTTCAACCAGAAAAATATCCCTAACCCACGAAGGGGAAATTCTCTACCGACATGCTGTCGACATGTTGTCCTGTGCACAGCAGGGGTTGAGTAAAATTTCCTCAGTCTCTCCTGAACCTACCGGCAGGCTGATAGTGGCGCTGCCGTCGGTCATCACACGGGCATCTATCAACCGAAAGATTGCTGATTTTTGTAAAAAATACCCCGGCATCGATTATCATTTTCATTACACTGATATCAGGCAGGACATGATTGGTGAAGGGATTGACCTTGCCATCCGAGTGGGGAAGCTGGAGGACAGCACGCTCAAGTCAAAGCGTATAGGGAGAATAGACCGCAAGCTTGTTTGTTCTACCGATTTTTTCTCCCACCACAAACAACCGAAACACCCTGAAGAACTGGCATCTTGGAAATGGATCAAGCTTGAAATGCTGCCTTCTACGCGCTCACTAATAAGGGATGGTGGCGAGGTTTTTCATGTTACATATGAAAGTTATGTCTCAGTAGATAGCGTCGAGGCAATGACACAATTTTGTTTGCATGGCTTAGGTCTGGCTACTCCCCCGGATTATCTCGTAACAGAAGCTTTAGAAAATGGGAAACTGGTGGAAATCCTCCCGGAATGGCAGGTCGAACCCCTCCCTCTGTTTGCCTTATGGCCAGACAATCTCATTGAGAACAGCAATTCCAGGCGGCTGCTGGATCACTTGGTGTCAACCGAAGAGGACGACAGGTAGTTGACATTTTATATAAAACAAAAGGTGGCGTAGACCACTTGAACAGGTTTGCCAGATTTTAAGTGAAATATTTACCCACGATAAAGATGTGGACAAATTTAACAAAAAAAGGGTTACAGCAAATCTGCTGCAACCCTTGAATTTCCTGGTGCGCCAGGAGAGATTCGAACTCCCGACCTACGGATTCGTAGTCCGTTGCTCTATCCAGCTGAGCCACTGGCGCCTGAGGGGAATGTTTATACCCCAGTTTACCACATTTATCAAGACTGTTTTTTTTCTGTTTCCTCTTTTTCCACTTTCTGAAAGACGATCTCATTATCAGCAGGAGCAAAGGATGGATCAGCAATAATTACCACTTCCGTGTTGTATTTCGACTCAAGCTCACCCAACTCCTTACGCTTTTTGTTGAGCAGATACCCGGCAACTTCTATTGGAAATCGACATTCAACCTGTCTCACCATCTTCCGACTGGCTGCAGTTTGAATACGTCTGAGGTAATAGAGGGCCTGTGTTTCCACAGAACGAACAATCCCCCTGCCCTTGCAGTGACTACAAATTCTGTAATTGCCAGCTTCGATGGGTGCGCCAAGCTTTTGCCGGGAAATCTGCATGAGGCCGAATTTGGAAATTCTGCTGATATCCACCTTCGCCTTATCACGCTTCATAGCAGCTTTGACCTCTCTCTCGACTTCGCGGATGTTTTTCTTGGATCGCATATCGATAAAGTCGACGACAATCAAGCCGCCAAGATCGCGCAAGCGGAGCTGTCTCGCCAACTCTTTGGCTGCTTCCATGTTTGCCTGAAAAATAGAAGCTTCAAAATTCTGGCCTTTGCTGGTAGAGCCTGAGTTTACATCTATGGCGACCAGTGCTTCCGTAGGATCAATGACGATGGACCCACCCGAAGGCAGATTCACCCTGGGCTGATAAATTGACTCGATCTGGTCTTCAACCGAATACTGATTAAAGATGGGGCGAGCTCCCCGATGCAGTTTGCATTTGACACCCCGCTGTTTTGCCGGAAGCATCTCAATAAATCCCTTTACCTGCTCAAAAGCATCCTTATCATCGACCAGAATCTCCTGAAGGTTAGGATCAAAATGCTCCCGAAGGAAGCGCAGCACATGGTCATGGTCCTGATAGATCAGGCCAACACCTTCAAGATCTTGCCCCTTTTTCTTAACTTCGTCCCACAATCTGAGCAGGTAGTTAACATCTCGTCCCAATGCAGCTTTGGTAATATCACTGGAAGCTGTACGTACAATCCAGCCTATACCCTCAGGAATTTTCAGGGAAAGCAAATGATCACGCAATTTGGTTCGCTGCTCCTCGCCGGATATCTTTCTGGATATCCCCTTGGAGTCAGAGCCGGGCATCAACACCACACAGCGACCAGGCAAGGAAAGATAGGTCGTCATGTTTGCACCTTTTTTGCCAACCTCCTCCTTAACAACCTGGACCAAAACCTCGCGGCCCCGTTCCATCACATCGGTAATACTGAGCTTTTTCCATTGATGCTGATCGATTAGGGTCTGCACCTTTTCACTGACATTTTCCTTATAATATTCCGGATGGATTTCACTAAAAGGAAGAAAACCGTTCTTTTCGGTGCCATAATCAACAAATGCTGCCTGCAGGTTTGGCTCCACCGCGACTATTCGCGCCTTATATATATTGTTTTTGGTCTGGACACGTGTAGTTGTTGCCACGTGAATCGACTCGAGCTGACCATTTTCTAGAAGTGCCAGCCGACATTCTTCGGGCTCTTCTGCATTAATGAGCAGTTTTGATATTGGCTTTGGTCCCTGGGACGCCTCGTCCTCTTCCGCACTGTCATCGTTAAACTGCTCCTGGTCCGTCCCTCGTCGATCGGACGCACTCATCTCGGAATCTTTTTCAGAAAGATCCTGCTCAAGTGCATCATCTTCTTCTATGATTTCGGACGAGTCTTCTTGCTGCCGGGCAGTTTGCGGTGTGGGCTTTTTCTTCCTGGAGGATCGTCCACGGGCAGGTCGTTTCTTCTGCGGCTCTCCCTCTGTCGATCCGTCTTTCTGCTCTTTCTGAGCTTGTTCTTCGTCAGGGAGCACAGGAGTCTTGCTGCTGTCTTCTTTTTTTCGACGAGGCCTTCGCCGTGGTGCTCTTTTAGGTCGTACCTTCTCTTCTTCACTCCCGCGTGAAGAGTCTGCAGAAGGAGCATCTCCTGTGGCACTTTCTGGCGAAAGCTGCGGTTCAGCACCAGCAGTTATATCGTTTTTTAATGTCTGTCTAAGGACACGTTCCTCTTGGTGTTCTGTGGAACGTGAAGGCTTTTCTTGAGATGTTTGCGTGGAAGAACCTGCTGGCTCAGGGAGTGGTTTTTCTACGGGAGTTATTATCTCAGTTACGGTGCTTTTCCACCAGGCACCAATTTTTGCTTTGATTCTTTCTTGTTTTGAGGGTTGTTTCGTTTTCTTTTCGTTTTCAGTCTTTTGTTCTGTCATACTTTTTCCATAACCATAGCCGCAGTAAACACAACTGGTGCTACAGCTGTCCATGAGCCTTATTGCACTATTATAATATTGAATAAGGCAGCAATTTTATCGATGGTAATATCACCATCCAAGCAGGAAAAAGGTTCGGGGATACACTTTCTTGACAGATGATGATACTGACCAATTTACAGGTCAACATCTGCGTGTCTATTACTAGTTTCGTTGCGCATCTTCCCTTTTAAAACCGTATGTGTTTGCAGTACCTCGCTTAATTGAAGCTACTAAAGCAGTGAATACTATAACGGTTCCAGTCCTGCCGCGGCCCGGATTTCCGGAGCCAAATATTTCTTTTCAGTACGCCGCCCTTCCCTCTGTACCATGTACTCTCTGAGCATGGCTAACGCCACACCGCTTTCGATAGTATTTAACAAAGAGTAATTTTGCTCTGCTACAGCAGGGAATAGAGGCCTACTTTCTACTTTTGTGCTCTCGATTCGACGGCACCACCGATGAACAGGTCTGTTTTCTTTTTCAAACCAGACAAGCACATCGGTATTTTCCCGTCGAATCAGACGTTTTCCCAGAATATTTATATTCGTTCCGGGCACATTCCGTGATTTCTTCTCTAATACCCGTCAGGGGAAATTATTGAAGTAGCACTAATGTAAGCACGACGGTAAATTAAAACAATTTCCTATTATTATCAAGGTAAATTCTGAGTTAAGGCTTGACACCCGACCATTCAAAAAGTTAATTTCAGCTCATCAAAACCATCCGGATGAACAGATTTTTTTTGATCTGTTTATACGTTGTGGTAAAGATTCCCCGATCTCAAATATTTGACGAGTCAGGATGACCACCTTTCTATCAAACGGGTTGTGATCATGACACAAACGATAACATTGAATATCCCGCCTTCTTTAGAAGGGGGAGATGATGACCGTTTCCAGGAAATATTGAGAACTGGGCAGCGTTTGCAAATCCCTTTGAAGCTATGTGGTTGCTCTTTTAAAGATAAGATCTATTCGTAGCAAAGCATGAGTTAACGCTTAAGAAGCGTATCTTCTACGAATAAGGAGAAGACAGTGGCATTATTTTTACCTCATTTGAGGAAGTCAGGACAATTCTATTTACCCACGTCCCTGATTATGTTGTTGTTTTGCTGCTCTCCTGCCCTGGCACAATTTACTGCCACCTCTGCCTGGGATATCTCCGCCGATAAAATAACCCGACTCGAAAACCCTCAACGGATAATTGCCGAGGGAAATATCGTTTTGATAAAACGTCAGCAGACACTTCCTCAAGTTGTCGATCCCCGTGCTGTCGAAAGGTCTCAGTGGTCCGAGCTTCTTGAAGAAACAGGTACTCCGCCACCTGAGACACCTGAAGAGATCCCCGAGGAACAGGAACCGCAATATACCACCAAGGCAACCATCAAGGCCGACTGGATCAGCTACAATGTTGAGTTGCAATCGATTCTGGCCAGAGGCAATGTTAGTATTGAATCCGGAAAAGATCGCTTGCTGGCTGAAACAGCACAGATTGACCTCAGCAATGAAACGGGGGCACTTGATAATGCGGTTATAACCATTGAGGACATTGAACTTTATCTGGAAGGAAAAAGAATTGAAAAGACTGGTCTTAATACCTACCGCATAGAAGACGGTTGGGTTATCACCTGTAAACTTGATCCGGGAGAAACACCACCGTGGAGCTTCTCCAGTGCTGAAACGTCCGTGGAACTCGGTGGGTACGCCACTCTCAAACATGCCAGATTCAATATCCGCGAAGTACCGGTATTTTACTTTCCTTACCTGATTGTACCGGTAAAGAACACACGCCAGACAGGATTTCTTATTCCCGAGATAAGTAACTCCAGCAGAGATGGATTTGGCCTCAATCTGCCCTTCTTTATTAATGTATCCGATTCAACTGACATTACCCTCTTTCCCGAATATTATGCCAGACGCGGCTTTAAGGGTGGAGCCGAGTTTCGCTATGTGATCGACGAAGACAGTAAAGGCAGGTTCATGGGAAGTTACCTCAATGATCAGCTTACCGATCCCAGTGAAACTGCGTACTACACTGATACCGGATTCACTCACACCAATAGTGACAGATACTGGGTACACGGCAAAATAGATCAGGATCTCGGTGAAACCTTGTTTGCCAGGCTCGATGTTGATACCGTTTCCGACCGTGATTATCTGGAAGAATTTAACTCTGGCGTAACCAGTTTCAACGAATCGCAAAAATCATACCTACGAACCTTTGGCCGCGGATTTGAGTATCGTAGTGACGACCAGCGCAGCAACAACATGCAGGTGCTCAAAACATGGAAAGGCTCATCTCTCAATATTGATTTTCTGGCAGTAAATGACGTCAGGGAGGATAAAACAGGTCCCTCGCCACTCTGGAAACTGCCAAGCATGGAGTATTCCGGAGCTCTGCCAATTTTAGATTCGCGCCTGGCATTCGAATGGGACACTGAGTATGTTAATTTCTGGAGAGAAGAAGGGGTGGGCGGCCACCGGGTTGATCTGTTCCCCCGTTTCAGCTCTCCGATCCCTCTGGGTCCCTATCTTGAGACACGTGCCGAGATTGGCGGACGAGGGACATTTTATGCCGTGGAAACCTATGGTGAGACAGAATGGAATAAGGACAAGACCCCAAACAGGTTCCTCCCTGTTTTAGAGACCGAGGTTGCCTCAACCTTTCAGCGGGATTATTCTTTAACTTCAAGCGGCTACACTCGTCTAAGTCATAGTATCCGTCCATTTATCGGCTATAGTTATATTCCGGAAGAGGACCAGGAAGATCTGCCCGACTTTGACGCTGTTGATCGAATTGAAGAAACCAATGCCTTTACCTATGGTGTCGACAGTTTTTTCAATATCTATGACGCTGATGAGAGGTATGATCGTCAGTACGGCTACATACGCCTGGAGCAAAGTTACAACCTTCGCAGCGAGGCTTCCGATAGACCTCTTTCGCCCGTGACCTTGAAACTTGGCTGGAAACCTCTGAAAGCAATGAGCCTTGCATATTCAGCCGACATTCCCATAGAGTCGGATGATAACACTACCCACGGTTTTGAAGGAAGCTATTTCAACAGCCGCGGTGATACGTTTGGGCTGGATTACCGTTACAATGAAGATGAAGATATCGAGCAAATCAATGGCCGGGTGAAAGTACGACTGCACCCTAAAGTTATTGCCGCATTGAATGTTGACCACTCCATTTCCGAAGGAGAGACAAACGAGGCGACGCTGTCTCTCACCTACCTGGCTCAATGCTGGTCCGTTCAATTGGAAACCAGACATACGCCGACAGAAGAAAGGATCATGCTCATTTTCAACCTGGCCAACATAGGTGCACCTATTCAGTTAAGCTTCTGATGTATTTATGAACCAAAAAGACAAACGATCACATAGGTACTTTGATGTCTTTAACGGTGATGCCGACGGTATATTCTCCCTTCAGCAACTGCGCTTGGCCACGCCCATCGAAAAGACCACACTTATTACCGGAGTAAAACGGGACATAGCTCTGCTCGACAAGATAACCGAGGCGACAGGTTGTACTATCACGGTTCTCGATATCTCTCTCGATAGAAACAGAGATACCCTCCTGAACTTACTGAACAGAGACAACCGGGTTCTCTACGTTGATCACCACTATGCTGGCGATATCCCCGAAGCAGATGCCCTGGAGCACCATATTGAGCCCAGTGCCAAAACATGCACTTCTCTTATCGTCAATGATCTTCTTCAGGGAAGATATTCAAGATGGGCCGTTTGCGGTGCCTTTGGCGATAATCTGGACGAACAGGCCAATCTGCTGGCGGCGACCACGGCAATGAATGAAAAGGAGGTTATGGCACTCAAGGAGATGGGCGAACTCTTCAACTATAATGGCTACGGCAGCAAGATTGAAGATCTCCACTATCACCCGGCTCGTCTTTATGAAGCCATACAGCCATATACCGATCCACTTGAATTTTATTCATCAACAGATATTGTCTCTCGTCTGAGGGATGGCTATATAGAGGATATGGTACGAGCTGCAGAATATAGGAATATATCGGCTAAATCTCCGCATCGCCTCTATTTATTGCCAGCAGCTCCATGGGCGCGAAGAATTGCTGGAGTTTTTTCCAACCGTAAAGCCCGCGAAAAACCTGATGCTGCCCATGCTGTCATCGTCAAAAATGATGATGGTACCCTGCAAGTTAGTGTACGGGCTCCGCTAAACGCCAGGAAAAATGCCGACACGTTATGTCGTGAATTCCCAAGCGGTGGCGGCAGAGCGGCGGCAGCAGGAATCAATCATCTTCCAGAGAAAAGGCTCGATGAGTTCGCTGAGGCTTTTCATGGAATTTTCAGTAAGAGCACTGGAACAGATTAGTTCAATTTTGACGAGGTGATACCATTAGATCTTTATTTTCATTTACCAATTTTGTCGTTTTTCTCATACTCTGTTTTTTCTTCTTTATTGCCTATTCTTATGCCGATGCTGCACAACCCCAGGCAGCAGATCTTGTTGAAGACGGTCAGAAGATAGATACCGGCCAACCAAAGTACCAGACGTTGTTTGCCGAACTGCGAGATGAACACGGTTTTACTCAGCCTGAGCTTAACTCGCTCTTTTCTGATATATCGATTCACAAACGTGTACTGGAACTGATGGATAAGCAATGGGAAGCCAAACCCTACTATATTTACCGAAAGCATTTTATCTCATCCTCTCTTATCAGAGACGGGAAAGAAAAGCTTGAAGAGTATAAAGATCTATTTGATAGGATTGAACGGGAACTCGGGGTAAACCGGGAGGTGGTTGTTGCCATTTGGGGGATTGAAACACGTTATGGCTCTAATCTTGGCAGCTTTAATGTCTTTGATACTCTTAACACCCTTTTTGATGCCTATCCCAGGCGGGCCCAATTTTTCCGCAAACAATTGATTCACTTTCTGCTGCTCTGCCGGGAAAACAATTTTGATCCAAAAACCATCAAAGGGTCCTATGCTGGGGCTTTTGGACAAACACAATTTATCCCTTCAAGTTTTCGTGAGTACGCCATCAGCTTTGACGGAGATAAAAGGCGGGATGTATTTCAATCCAAGGAGGACATACTTGCCTCTATTGCCAACTATTTAAAAAGTTTCAATTGGCAATTGGACGCGCCAATCTATGCTGAAATCGGTTATGAATTGCGCTCTCCGGAGTTGATCAAAATCGAGGCAAAAGGAAGCAAAGGAAGGATTGACTACCGCACCGTGAACAAGGTCCAAAAAGTGAGTATACCCGCTCCGCCCGACAATAAGAAAGTATCCATAATTGGTCTGGAAGTTTCGCCTCTGCGGGGCGGCGGCCTGCGTTACATTGCCGGCTACCCAAATTTCCATGCGATCACGGCCTGGAATCATTCCAACAGATATGCCATGGCAGTAACCGAGCTTGCTCAGTTGCTACAATAGAGTATTGTTACTGAAAAGACATCGATGAGAAAGAGCATGGTTGAAAAACTGGCATCGAACCGGTTCCAGCTGGTTCAGCAGCAGGCTTTGCTTGTCTTCCTGTTTTTTATATTACTCTCCGGCTGCACTGTCTCCCACACGCATATCAGCCTGGCAAAAGATGTTCCGCAATTTCTCGATGACGGGGACTCGGCCTCCCTTCTGCAGGCACTGAGGTATCAACAACATTTTGTAAGGGACCAGCATCGTGGCAAGCTCCTGAGACTTGGCAACAAGATCTACACAGAAGCCATGCTTGAGGAGTCTCTTGCTGCGTTTGCTGAAATACTGGAACAGGACCTCCCAGCCAATGAGCAAGACCGCCTCATCCGACAGAACTTTACGATCTATCAGGCCAGCGGCCGTCCTCAATCCACGGCAAAAGAGCTGCTGGTCACCGGATATTTCGAGCCTGTTCTGGAGGGAAGCCTGAAAAAGGAGCCTCCTTTTATTTATCCACTTTATGCTGTACCAGCTGACCTCATCATCCAAACGGATGCAAATGGTAAAAAGAATTATGGCAGAGTAGTTCCAGAGGATGGAAAGGTCTTCAGACCCTACTGGACGAGAGAGGAAATAGACGGTTCAACGATTCTTGAAGGCAATGAACTGGTCTATCTCAAGGATAGATTTGACGCTTTTCTGCTTCATGTGCAAGGCTCCGGAAAGATACAACTCCACGATGGTGAAATTCGTTCAATTCGTTATGCCGACAATAATGGTCAGCCCTACTCCAGCATCGGTAAGCTTTTGGTGGATGAGAACAAACTGTCGCTCTCAGAAGCAAATATCCCAAAAATCAGGAGTTATTTGAGTAACCACCCTGAAGAAGTGACAAGAGTGCTCAACCATAACCGCCGTTACATCTTCTTTGCCTGGAGTACTGAAAAATCACCCATAGGCAGCAGCGGCGTACCACTGACACCGGAACGTTCCGTTGCCATAGACAGGGACGTTCTGCCCATGAAAACCGTAGCCTTCCTCCAGACCCAAAGACCTGTTCTTGATAAGGATGGGAAAATCAGCCATTGGCAGCCCATGCACCGATTCGTCTTCCCTCAGGATACTGGTGCCGCGATCAAAGGCTCGGGGAGAGTTGATCTATTCTGGGGATCAGGAGACTTTGCCGAGAAAGCTGCAGGATCGATGAAACAACAGGGAAGGTTGTATTTTCTCATAAAAAACGACACCGGAGAACAGCAATGAGTCGTCCAGGTATCGTAAGCCTACTCACCGACTTTGGTCATGACGATGAATATGTCGGCGTCATGAAGGCGGTCATTCTGGGATACTACCCGGAGGCGAGGATAGTTGATATTTGTCACAACATTGCACCTCAGGATATTCCCGGTGCTGCCAGGATGCTGGAATCCTCCTACACCTATTTCCCTAAGGGGACGGTGCATCTGGCAATCGTTGACCCTGGTGTGGGAACAAAGAGGAATATTCTTTTAGCAGAGACTGATCAACACATTTTCATAGGACCTGATAACGGAATTCTCACAGCTATCCTGCAATCTTCTGAACACACCAGATGTTATAGACTGCGGAACCAGGCACCTATGGCTACCAGCAGCACCTTTCATGGCAGGGATATAATGGCTCCTGCGGCCGGAAAAATCCTTGCCGGCACTCCCCTGTCCACGATTGGCGAGCTATGTAATCCGGCGCAGTGTGTTGTCCTGCCGCCATCTCCCATGCATATAACAGATGCATGTATAAGCGGTGAGGTCATTGCCATTGACCATTTCGGGAACATCGCCACCTCAATCAAGGCCGAGCAAATTCATATACCTCCTGAAGACGTGGAAATCGAAATTGGCGGGGTTTTCATTTCTGGTATGGTAAAGACGTATGCTGAAGTTGAAGAATCAGCCTTGACAGCACTTATCGACAGTAGAGGCAATCTTGAAATTGCCAGAAACCAGGGCAGCGCAGCAGAACATCTTGGCAGTAAAAGAGGTGATAGCGTTGCTCTACGATCAGCTTCCCGCCACAGCCGTTAACAGCGCCCGACGCATTTCCTCTTCCGGAGGGGTGCATCCCGTCCACAGCTCAAACTGCGACATTCCCTGATAAAGCAGCATCTCCAGCCCATTAACAACCTTGGCTCCAGCTTCTTCAGCTTCACGCAGCAACCTGGTCTGAAGCGGCGCATAGACAATATCCATGACGATATCGTAGCGCCCTGCCACCTCTTGAGGTACCGGGCTGAGATCCTGCTGGGGAGCCATGCCAACGGATGTTGCGTTGATTAGAACTTGTCCCTGCAGGGTATCAACTTCCTCCAGAGAGCACCAGCGGCAGCCGAGATCTTCAGCCAGGCTTTTTCCTCTTGCCGGTGTTCTGCTGCATAGAATGATCTCAGCTCCGGCTTCAAGCATGCCAAAACCAATAGCTCGCGCCGAACCACCGGCACCTAGAATTACCACTGCCGTGCCCTGAAGAGTTGTAATTTCTCTGAGCGGACGAACCGCTCCCAGCCAATCGGTATTGTAGCCAGTAAGAAATGTTCGTTTTTCTTTGTGGTCGCACTTGATGGTATTGACAGCTCCAATTTTGAGAGCGACGGGATCAATTTTGTCGAGATAAGACATGACGGCTTCTTTATGCGGAATAGTCACGCTGACACCTTCGATGTTCAAGCCTCTCAACCCCTGAATGGCAGCCTCGACATCCTGTACAGGAAAAGGCAAATACACCCGGTTCTCGCCAAGTTTGGTAAAAGCCGCATTGTGCATAATGGGACTAAGAGAATGGCTCACCGGATCACCGATAATACCGTATACCTTTGTTTTTCCGTTAATAATCATTATTTCCTAGCTAAACAGATGCTGGTTACTCACCTTCTTGGCATCTTTGAGAGACTCATATTTTATTTCAATGCCCAGGGGCTTACATGCATTTTCAGGTTCAACATTTTCATCGCCAGCTAAGCTCCTCCCCCAGCGTCCTGTGACACGAACCAAATTCTCCAGGCCTTTCCCGTGGTATACTCGACAGAAGTTACCCATCAGTTTTCAAACTGCCAATAAGATCACGAACAGAAGTCAGCTTCTCATTCTTGACATATTCACCAATACCTTCGACAATCTCCTCGCTGACCCGCGGGTTGATAAAATTTGCCGTTCCAACCTGGACCGCAGTGGCGCCAGCGACGAGAAACTCAAGGGCATCGCGGGCACTGTCAATTCCTCCAATCCCTATTACAGGTATGGAAACACGCCGAGCAACCTGGTATACCATTCGCAGGGCTACGGGTTTAATCGCCGGGCCCGAAAGACCACCGATGACATTTGCCAGCTCAGGTCTCCTGGTTTCAAGATTAATGGCCATTCCGATAAGCGTATTGATAAGCGAGACGGAATCTGCACCGCCTTCCTCAACCGCTTCGGCCACCTGGGCAATATCGGAGACATTGGGAGAAAGTTTGACAATTACCGGAACATCACAGCCATCTGCCACTGCCCTGGTTACCGCCGCAGCCATATCAGGATTAGTACCAAATGCAACCCCGCCCTTTTTGACATTGGGACAGGAAATATTAACCTCGATACCATCAACTCCGTCAACACCCGCAAGTCGATCGGTGACCTCGCGATATTCATCTATGGAATCACCCAGGATATTAACAATTACCGGGACACCAATACCACGGAGATATGGTATTTTTTCCTGGATAAATCGGTCCACTCCCACATTCTCAAGACCAATGGCATTGAGCATACCACATGCGGTCTCAACAATTCGCGGAGGGGGATTTCCAGGCCTTGGCTCAAGGGAAATTCCCTTGACGATGACCCCGCCAAGTCTATGCAAATTCATAAGATTAGCAAATTCCCGGGCATAGCCAAAGGTTCCGGAAGCAGTCATTACCGGATTCTGCAGCTTGAGCTTACCAATTCTGACGCGCAGGTCAGGAAACGGGTCATTCTCTTTGATTATTTCCATTTCAAGTCCTCTGCGTTAAAAACCGGTCCTTCATAGCAGACATGAACATAGTCACCGTTTTTTGCGGGAATATTGCAGCCAAGGCACGCGCCCATTCCACAGGCCATGACGCTCTCGACCGAAACCTGACATTCGAGCCCCTTTACCTGACAATAGATATGCAGCTGTTCCAGCATCGACTCAGGACCACAGGCATACACCACCGTCTCTTTTGACGGTTTTAGCCGTTGTATCAGCTGGGTCACAAAACCTTTTTCGCCATAGCTGCCATCATCGGTGGCTTCGTGATAGTGCATGCCAAATTGCCTGAAATCTTTACTCAGTGGTTCCACCTCTTCTCGAGTCCGTCCGCCAAAGATAATGATATCGGAGGAAACATCTTTTTTAATGCGACACATTCTCTTCGCAAGAAAAAGCATTGGTGCGATTCCCATACCTCCGCCAACAATGCAGGCAGGCCTGTCGGTGCGAATATTAAAACCATGACCAAGAGGTCCGAAAACCGAAAGAGTTTCGCCCTCGCGCGCATGAGCGAGCAGCTGGGTACCCCGTCCGGTTATTTTAAAAAGAATTTGAATCCGACCACTGCTGCTGGTCTGATGTATGGAAAATGGCCTGCGCAACATAGGATCCTTTGCCATTGTTGTCCTGATCATGACAAACTGTCCAGGTCTTGCAGCTCCGGCTATATTGTCGGTTTGTAATGTCAGTCTGATATTATCCGAGCTCAGCTGTTCGTAACGAATAATAGTTGCATTTTCTTGATATTGAGACATAGTAGTGTGTGTTTTTAGCTAGCGTTTTCATTTTATGGGCAGAAACCGTTGCTCTTTGAGCTTCAATACTAATACAAAGTGTCTACACATGGAACTTGAAAGAATACTTCTGTTTTTTTCACTGCTTTTAGGAGCTGTTGTCGGTAGCTTTCTCAACGTGGTAATTCTCCGTCTGCCCCAGGAAAATGGTTCCGTCGTCTACCCTGCTTCTCATTGTCCCACATGCAAAGCAACGCTAAGCTGGTATGAGAATATTCCACTTCTCAGCTACCTTATCCTCCGTGGACGCTGTCGGCATTGTTCGGTTAAAATATCCATACAGTACCCGCTTGTCGAACTTCTCATGGCACTTTTGAGCTGCGCTGTTTTCGTCAGGTTCGGTTTGAGTTTTACATCATTCGGATATTTTATCTTCTGTGCCGCTCTCCTGGTGATAATCTGGATTGATATTCATCACCAGATTATTCCTGATGTTATCAGTCTGCCCGGAATTATTATAGGTTTTTGCTTTTCCTTCGTTAATTCGACCCTCACCTGGCAGGATTCACTGATTGGACTCCTTGCCGGTGGTGGTGTGCTGTATGCCATCGCTATTGGTTATTATCTCCTGAGAAAGCAAGAAGGTATGGGAGGTGGAGACATTAAGCTCCTCGCCATGATTGGTGCCTTCCTGGGATGGCAATCACTCCTGTTTGTTATTTTTTTCAGCTCTCTAAGTGGCACTATCATAGGAATAGCTGTCCTTATGAAACAGGGAAAGAGCAAGGCAGGCAGAATTCCTTTCGGTCCTTTTCTTTCAGCGTCTGCACTGTTCTTTCTGTTTTTTCAGGAGCAGATCTTCTACTATTTTAAAATGTATCTGCAAGGTCAGCTCAGCTTTTGATCTTTTTGACCACCATTCCCCTGAACTGCTGGTCAAGCTCTCCTTCTTTCAATGCTTCGGCTATTTTTACTCCAAGCTCAGCAGCATAATCAACCTGATTTCTCGGATGACCATATTTTTGGTAATATCTGCTAATCCAGTACTTTCCTGATTCAGGCATTTTACCCGCAAGCTTGAGGAATACTCCGATGGTACGCCAGGGCTCTGCACCCGGATGTAGAAAAACCAGCGGTTTCAAGGAATTTGCACCACAGCCTTTCAAGAAATGTGCAAGTTGCCAGTAATGAGCCCTCCAGTACCCCCGGCAGGAGATGAAGGGCAGCACCTTCTTACCGGCAAGCAGGTTGCCGTAATGGTCAAAAAAACTCATCATGGGGCCACTAACATTATAGGACCACGTTGGTCCGGCTACGACTATCAGGTCATACCTATTGATATCATCACCGTCAAACGGCTCAATGGCAACACGTTTACGAAAGAACGTTTCCACCATCATTTTCAGTGCCGCTGACACCGAAGGTAATGGGAATTGGACCTTTACCTTGGTTTTGAGCGGGGCCAGATGAACCTCGACCGAACGCTCCTCTATACCTTTAGCAAATGACTGAATGAGCTTTCTTGTCTGTCCACTATAGGAATAATATATAATAAGAACGCATTTTCTACTCACGTGTCTTCCTATATTCTGTTCAGCTGTAAATCCTCTCCTGGAAGTTGAATCTCATCCTGAAGAGGCAAAGAACCATATTGGATTTACTTTCTTGCCGTTGCAACCAGCCCTGCAAATATAGCCGAGAAGAATAGAAAAAAAAACCCTCGACATCACTGTCGAGGGTTTTAATCATCGGAGGTTCAAAAAAAGTCTCTAGGCTTCTACCTCATGCTCAACACCTACGGCAATCTTATAAAGCACCGTAAGAATGAAAAATCCGGTTGCCCAGATACCCAGAGTAACACCTATTTCGTTGGCGGTTGGTATATATTCATTAATCTCATGCAATGGATTCACAGCCAGCCCACCCATAACAAATCCGAGCCCTTTATCAAGATACAAACCGAGAAAGATCATGGCACATGCCGCTGCCACAAGCCCGTCGGTAAGCAGATCTTTAATCTTTCCGTAAGCCAGCAATCCCAGACCGCCAACACAGAACAGAGCAAAGGTCCACATGAAAGGAACCAGATTATTATACACCTCGCCATGATGCTCAAGCCCGAAAAAGAGGTACTGCAGGGAATAAATATGGCCAGGTATTTGAGAATAGTAACCGACAAAGAACTCAAGGAGGACAAAGAAACCATTAATAAGAGTAGCATACATAATAATGGTGGTAATCTTGTTGATTGCCTCTTTGCCTGCATCGAAATTAGCTACACGCTTCATGAGAAGACAGGCCAGAACAATCAAGGCAGGTCCTGCAGCGAACGCTGAAGCAAGAAATCGCGGGGCAGTAATTGCGCTTAACCAGAAGTGACGTCCTGGCAGACCGCAATACAGCATAGCGGTTACGGTATGAATGGAAACAGCAAAGGGAAGTGAAATATATACAAAGATATAGACCCACTTCGGCGGCTTAACCTGTTTTCTTTCTGCGGTAAGAATAACCCATCCGCAGATAACATTCAGACTCAGATAGCCCAGCAGCACCACCATATCCCAGAACAGCATGGAGTTTGGTGTCGGATGCAGAATCATGTTCAAGCCGCGCAGTGGTTGACCAATGTCGGCCATGATGAACATAAGGCACATCAGCAAGGCAGCAATGGCGAGGAACTCACCCAGGATGGTGATACGTCCAAATGCTTTGTAATTATGCACATAGTAAGGCAATACCAGCATCAATCCTCCAGCTGCCACACCCACAAGAAAGGTAAATTGGGAGATGTACAATCCCCAGGAAAGATCGCGACCCATACCTGTCAGGCCAAGACCATAAATGAACTGTCGTATATAGCAAGCTGCTCCGATGGCTATAAACACGCCAAGTATGGCGAGCCACATCCAGTAAGCTGATTTGCCTTTAAGCGCTTTTTCAATCATGACATCCTCACACTATGTAAAAGATCGACGGTTTAGTTCCAAGGGAAGGTTTCCGTTGGATCGTATGTTCCTCTTCAAGTACCTGACGAATCTCAGATTGAGGATCGTTCAGGTCACCAAAAACCAAGGCTCCAGTCTCTTTAAGTGCCTCGACACAGGCGGGCTCCTTACCAAGTGCAAGTCGCTCTGCACAGAAGTTACATTTCTCAACAACACCCCTGGTACGTGTCGGAAAGTCCGGATTGTAGGTCTTTATATGATCGCGGGGATTGAACCAGTTGAAACTCCTTGCTCCGTATGGACATCCCATCATGCAGAAACGGCAACCGATACAGCGATGATAATCCATGGCAACTATGCCGTTATCCAAGCGGAATGTAGCTTTTGTTGGACATACCCTTACGCAGGGAGGCTTATTACAGTGATTACAGAGAACAAAAAAATCATTCTCCTCCGTTGTCTTGGAGGAATGATAATTTGAGTGCTCCGGAAATGCGTTTTCAAAAGGTGTTTTCCAAATCCACTTGATCTCGTTCTTCTTATCTTCAAAATGAGGTACATTGTGCACAGAATGACAGGCCTCAATCGCCTTATCCATCAGTTCCGGTTTGCCATAGAGCTTACGCATATCAATGACCATACCGTATCTGATACCGCTTGGCGTTTCTTCGCCATGCGATTCGGTCTTATGTGGTTCAGCGGCCTCACCATGCCCACTAGATGCAAAAGAAGGCGTGGCTGTCAACTTGACAACCGCAGGTGCGCTGACGCCGGCAAGTGCAGTTGCACCGGCAATCTTCAGGAATTTTCTTCGTTGCTTATCCATTAGAGCGTCTCCTTCTTCGAATCTATCTCTTTGGGAGTAAGGTGGCAGTCCCAGCAGTATGGTTTTACAGATGCATATTCATGACAGGTATCGCAGAACTTCTCTTTGTTGCTATGGCACTGCATACAGGCCATTTGCAATCCTTTACGATATTCCTTGCCATCGACGGTTACCGACACTCTGTTACCGCTACGAAGGACGTCGTCACGCCACTCATTGAGCAGGCTCATATGAATGTCCCGCATTTCCGCTTTTGGCCTTACGCAGTTTTGTTCACCACCTGGTGGCAGATCAGGTTTCGGAGGCAAAGGACTTGCTACCAGCCCGTTATACCAGATGGGAGAGGTTACAAGGACGATAAATAGTATCAATCCGGGTATTATAGTTCTCTTGTTATACATTACTTAAACTCCTTTACGGTCAGGTTTAAACCAAGGTACGGAGGCCTTCAGTCAGCTCATCGCCCCGTGTTTCACCCTCTTGTATAATTGCATTAGCAACAAGCTCAGTTACACCACACACATCAACTCCCGGATTCCAGTAGTTCATCAGAGATGTAAGTGTCGCCCTATCGATTGCACAGACACAGGAGAGCATATTAACTCCATGTTTCTCCTGGACATATTTAACCGCATTAGCACGAGGCAAACCTGAACGCATTCTCAGTTCCATGATCTCATCGGTGTTCAAGCCGGTTCCTGATCCGCAGCAGAAGGTCTGCTCCCGGATGGTATTTTCAGGCATTTCGACCCAGTCAACGACATGATCAAGAATATATCGGGGCTCTTCCATCAAGCCCATGGCCCGAGCCGTATTACATGAATCATGATAGGTTGCTTTGACATGACTGTTCCGACTCTTATCCAGTTTGAGCTTTCCATGCCTGAGAAGATCAGCGGTAAACTCACTGATATGTACCATTTTGGTGGATGCCGTATTCTGGAAAACGGTTCCGGTAATCGGGGAAACCGGCACTTCAAGAAAATCGGCAGGACCATTCATCGTATCCATATATTGATGGAGGACTCTCCACATATGGCCACACTCTCCACCGATAATATATTTTACGCCAAGTCGCTCAGCTTCGGCATACATCTTTGCATTAAGCTTTTTCATGGCTTCATTGCTGGTGAAGAGACCGAAGTTGCCACCCTCGGAAGCATAGGTTGACCAGGTATAGTCAAGACCAATAGCTTCGAAGAGAATCATATAGCCCATGGCCGTATAGAGACCCGGTTCGGCGAAGACATCAGCCGAAGGCGTAATGAACAGTATTTCAGCACCTTTTCTGTTAAAGGTGACATTAGGTCTTATGCCTGTGAGGTTCTCAACATCATCAACCAGAAACTCAGCGTTGTCCTTGAAGGTGTGCGGCTGCAGTCCCATGTGATTACCAGTCCGGTTCGAGTTTGAGACCGGCTCGAGAATCCAGTTGATGCCCACACCTACCAGGTGCAGCATCTCGCGGAGCATCATGGTCACTTCTGCTGTATCGATACCATAGGGGCAGAAAACAGAGCAGCGTCGGCATTCCGTACACTGATAAGAGTACATGAACCACTCTTTTAACACGCCAACTGTCATCTCACGGTTGCCAAGCATCTTACCGAGAATTTTTCCACCAAGGGTAAAATTATTTCTATAAACAGAACGCAGGAGTTCTGCCCGCAGAACAGGCATGTTTTTAGGATCACCTGTGCCGAGGAAGAAATGGCACTTATCAGCGCACGCTCCACAGCGAACACAGCAATCCATGAAAATTTTCAATGAGCGGAATTTATCAAGCCGCTCTTTCAGACCGTTGAGGATAATCTCCTTCCAGTTTTCCGGGAGTTTCCAGTCATCATCTTCGGGAGACCATTCACGGGCATTGGGAAAATTCAAACCTTTCTGGCTATTCAGGTACTCAACCTTCTCCGCCTTGGCGGGATAGGCGTAATTCCCCGGTTTAAAAACGGCAGGGGTCTCCATCCAGTCCTTGGTCGGTACGGCTCCTGTTGCCAAGGACGGTCCCTGCACTACGCTTTGCGATAATTGTTCTAATTTTGGAACTGCCATCGTTGTTATCCTTATAAGCTAGTATTGGGTCAATTAGTTATTCTTCATCCTTTTTAGGAGGCAACTCTTTTTCAACAGGTATACCGGCATCCACCATGAACTCACGGAATTCATCCTCATAAGAACTATATGAATGCGGTTTAATCTCCGGATCGTTCCACGGATTGATATGACGAACTTCTCTGCTGTTATTTTTCATATTCCGGGTTGGGCTCAGGAAAACGCCGCCCAGGTGCATGAGTTTACTAAATGGGAAATAGATCAGCAGAGTGCAGACAAGAATAAGATGAATGTAGAAAATCGCTCCGATCTTGGTACCAATTATCGGGGAAAAGGTCACCAGTCCCACAGCAAGATTCTTAATCGATATAATATCGATATCTGTCCGAAAAACATAGCGCATCAAGATACCGCTTACGGCAATGCCAAAGATAAGAACTAATGGGAAATAGTCATTGGCAAGAGAAATATAGCGGATGTTGGTATTCCAGATGCGTCTGCCGAAGAGATAGAGCACTCCAACCAGAATCAGGGCATCGGTGATATACCAGGTAGGTGCACCAATCTGAAAGAGACCGTCGCCAAATTCGAGCCAGGAGATTACGTTAGGCACAGGATTAAGAAACAGACGCAGATGTCGTATTACAATGACAAGGAAAGAATAATGAAAGATAAGCGCAAACATCCACAACCACTTGGAGGATTCATAGGTGATTTTCGGACCATCATGAATCTCTGATTTTGTGTTGCGAAACAGCGACCTGAAGGTAAAGATTTCCAGGGCCATCCGGGCAATTACCTCGCTGGTTGTATGCGGGGCTTCAAGCCTGTTCTGTTTGATAAAATCCAAAGATTTACCTTGTCCACAGGATGTCTGGATGGAAAATGGAACCGGCGATTTGGCCCATCCAACAACCTTGTAGAGAAAGCCACCCAAGAAAATCAACAATGCCAGATATGGTAATGCAACACCGAACAGGTATGGCATTCCCGGTATCTGGGAACCTAGCCCTGCAATCACAACTAAACCTATGACTGCCAGGAATGAGAAGGCGTACTTCATTTCTTACCTCGCTTCAAATTGAAATGTAGTTTTAGCACCTGGAAGGGCAACCTCTAAACCACCACCCGCCCCGGTAACCGGTTAAAGACTCTCGACTTTTTTTATAGATTTCTGCTTATTCTCACGCAGCAAGACCGACGGGCACTTGCTGTCTGTATATATATTTCTGCCGGACTTCAATTCTTCCATCCGAACACCATACAACCTCTCCCGAGATTCCATGTACAAATCGAATGCGGCGAGAACGGCCATGTCAACCGCAAACTCAAAATCATACAGTTCTGCAATGAGATGGCATCGTTCTTTATCTTTCGCCAGAATGTCCCGGGTAATATGCTTTACCGCATGAATTGGTGAAACGGCCTGTGATGGTGCAAAATCCTGTATTGCCCTAATTTGCATAATTTTTTCAAGTGGGGCAACAAACGTATGCGGCTCAGCATTCTTCGCAAGAAGCAGAAAAAGCGCATTCAGCGCTTCTTTGGTGACACCGCCTACTGGATTGGCAAATTTATCTCCTTCCTTACGAAAAAATTTGGACGATTTATAGGTGGATAATGTGTAGTCCACCCATTGCCCAACAATTTTTTTATGGTAATTCCTGAATGCCTCAGCCAGATCCATCTGTCAGTACCTCTGTTAAACTATGGAATCATTCATAATTAACGACACACCAAGAATGAATGACCATTCACCAAGAGCATTTTTAGCATCTTTCATTGGCTTTTTCAAGCACTATCTTCGGCCTAATAAATGTGCAAATTGTGCGACAAGACGATCGCTTACGCCTCAACAAAACTACTTTTTCGAGAGAATATCAGCGATTATTCTACCGGCTTCTCCAACGTATGGATCCTTCTCCAGTTCTTTCTGCCAATCTTCATCATTTTTTGAGGGCTGGTCTTCCTCGTCGGCTGAGTCGAACTCGTCAAGCTGCACTTCCTCGTATTGCTCAAATCGCCTGACCATGTTGTCCCTGGCTTCATTTGATTTTTCTCGTTCAGCCTTCATGTCTTCGAGCGCAAGAGATATCTGGGTGTTCTGGAGACGCTCCTTAGACTCCTCGGCCTGCTCGGCAATCGCTTTAAAAGCCTCATCCTTGCCTATTCGCTCAAGACTTTTTTGTTTCAATGTCTTTATATCCAGTGAACCGGTGGCATATGGATAATAAGGAACTGGTGCAACCTGGTCCCAGGGTAATGCGTAGTCTAAATACTGCTCTCCGGAATGAAGATATTCATAGAGACTCGGTAAGACGATATCCGGCTCAACACCCTTAAATTGAGTGGAGCCTCCATTAATCCTGTAGAATTTCTGAATAGTCACTTTCAGCGCTCCGAGATCTTCATAGCGCTGCAGGTTCAATAGCGGAATATTTTCATTCATATCAATGATCGTCTGGACAGTTCCCTTACCATGGGTATGCCTGCCGCCAACAATAACTGCTCGACCGTAATCCTGCAATGCTGCGGCAACAATCTCTGAAGCCGAGGCTGAAAACAGGTTAACCAGAACCACCAGCGGACCATCATAGACGATCTCTTTATCGTTATCACTGAGAACTTTTCGGGTGCCAAAACTATTTTTAACCTGAACGACAGGACCCGATTCCAGAAACAGCCCGGCAGTATCCACCGCATCAACAAGCGACCCACCACCATCGTTACGTAAATCGAGAATTACTCCACTAATGCCTTGCTTTTTCAATTCCTCCAGGACCATTCGGGTATCATCGGTCGAATTTCTGGCAATACCTCCATTTCGTGACATTTCAAAATCCCGATAAAAACTTGGGATTTTCACATAACCGATTTTCCTCTCACCTGGCCCCCGAACAACATGTCCTTTGACAAAAGTATCCTCTATCTGCACAACATCACGAATTATCGGAATAATCTTAGTCGTGCCATCCGGTTTCTTTACCGTCAACCGTACTTCTGTACCTTTCGGCCCTCGGATCAAACGCACCGCCTCACGCAGACGCATATCCGTTATTTCAACCGGCTCCTCAGCACCTTCTGCCACAGCAAGAATAATGTCTTCTGCAAGTAGTGCACCCTGACGGGCAGAGGCACTTCCCGGAATAATTCGGACGACCTTGATATAGCCATCTTCCTCGCGCAGCAAAGCACCGATACCTTCCAAACTCCCACGCATATGGATGTCAAAATCCTCTTTCTTCGCAGGCGGCATATAATTGGTATGCGGATCAAATGCCCTGGTTATGGAATTAAAGAATCGATCGTAGTGATCCTGCAGGGTTTCCTGGTTCAACCGGGTAAAAAATGAAGAATTTCTGGAGGAGACCTTCTCGATAGCCTGCTTCCATAAAGCCTGGTCCTTTTCCTTTACTTCCTTTTTTTTCTGGTCTTCAAGCAGGTCAAGATATTGCGAGATTACCTGAGCCTTCAACATTTTACGCCAGTGCTGATGCAGCTCTTCAAGATCCCGGGCATAATCGAGTTTTTCCGGATCTGTCTCGTACATCTCTTTCCTGTTAAAATCAAAGCCTTCTTTAAAGATATCAGAAACAATCTTCTTGGCCTGCATAATACGCTCGGATAATATCGTATACCCAACCTCGGGCAGAACGGTGTTTCCGCTCTTAAGGTTATCATCAATGTTATCGGCATACCCCTTGAGCTCTTCAGCATCCCTTTTTAAGAGGAAACGTTTCTGGTAATCAAGCTGCTTGAGATAGAGATCAAAGGATGCCTCGGCCAGATTATCGTCTAAGTCTTTGTCACTAAAATGAATAGACGGCAGCTGCTTATAAAGCATATAACCAATCAGCTCATTGCGTTTTTCATCTACACCAGTTTCAGCATGAGCAACTGATGAGAGAACAGAGAAGACCAGGCAAAAAAGAAATGCTGTTTGAATTCGTTTGCACATATTCATGAGATATTCGATGGGAAAAAGATAATATTCATTGTAATCATAGGTCGCGGACGCATATCATGACATCCACCAAGACATAACAGAAGAAGGTAACAAATTCCATGACAATTACACACTCCTATGAAAAATTGAAAGATGATATTAACACATTTGTCACCGAACGTAATTGGGCTCAGTTTCATGCCCCTAAAAATCTGGCCATGGCATTATCCGTTGAAGTCGCCGAACTTGTAGAGATTTTCCAATGGCTTAGCACGGAACAAAGCTCCGACGAAAACAATATTAATCTCGTCCATCTTGAAGAGGAGATTGGCGATGTGATGATTTATCTCACCATGATCTCTGAGAAATTCAAATTAAATCCTGTCGTCGCAGCACGAAAGAAAATGCAGAGCAACATCGTTAGGTATCCGGCGGCACAACATAAAGACAAAACCGGCAGGTCAAATTTGCCATGAACATGCTGCCAATTAGAGTGCAGCTTCTTCACGACGACACTCCATGCAAATGAATTGATCGGATTAAGTTGGTACAGTGCTTAGCAGAGGTCTTTCCAGGTAGAGTTAATCAGGATAAATTACGACAGAGCTGTTTTAACGGTGTTTTCATATATTTAAGGGAGACACCAAGATCGAGACCAAAAGAAACGAGATCATCAAAACTGCAGTCAATGCTATTCCGCCCCTTCTCCTGTTGATTTTCCTGAATTTCATTTTCAAGAAAGATGAGGAGCTGCCGCGAGATCTCGCCTCTGGCCGTATCATGGTTCAACATATGCCGCTGGCAAAAACGTTTCATCCTTCGCCAGTTGGAAATTGCCCGCAACACCCCGCGATAGCTTGTTGACTCCCTGTTTTCAGGAGTTATATCACGGACAATTATCTCACAATATCTGGCCACTACAGCTTCATGCAAGAAACTGAGGTTCTCCATGGTGAGTTTTAATCCTGGACCTTCGGGGTCTTCGGTAAGATAAAAAAGGGAAGAGTGGAGAGCTACTTCTGGAATTTCACCCGAATATCGAACGTGATACCATTCATCTTCAAGCAGATTTTCAGGTGTCGTTGTTTGTTCCATCTTTCAGATTAAATATATTGCGAAGATTATATACTTTTTTTTCGTTGCTCCGCTCGCAATCATTATTCTTCAGGTACTGCAGAGGGTCATGGAGTACCTTGGAAGCAATTGCTCTGGCCATCTTTTCGATATTCTCTTTTTCGCTCCTGCTCAGCTCAGGCATTTTTGCAAATGATCGCTCCAGTTCTGCATTGCAAATCTGCTCCATTTTGGAGCGCATGGCCCTGATGGTAGGCGTTATGGCCATTCCTTCTCGCCATTGCTGAAATTTTATCGTCTCTTCATCGACAATACGCTGAGCCTTCACAGCTTCCTTCTGACGTTCCGATTTGTTCATCTCCACAACATGGGTCAAGTCATCAATGTCATAGAGAAATACATTGTCGAGGTCACTCAGTTTGGGGTCAAGATCACGGGGTACAGCAATATCTATAAAAAATAGAGGCTCATTACGTCTGGAACGCATTACCCCTTTGACATCCTTTTTCTCAAGGATATAATCTTTGGAACCTGTGGAACTGATGATTATATCAACTGACTCTAACTGGGAGTTCAGTTCGGCAAGAGAAACAGCCTTTCCCTTGAGTCGCCCCGCTAGATCCACAGCCCTGCTCAAAGTCCTGTTCGCCACCACGATTCCGGCAACCCCCTGCCCCAGAAGATGCTCAGCAGCAAGTTCCGCCATCTCTCCAGCACCAATGAGAAGTACTTTTTTCTCATCCAGACCTCCAAATATCTTCTTCGCAAGCTGAACTGCGGCATAGCTGATTGAAACAGCCGAGGCACCAATTCCAGTTTCACTGCGAACCCGTTTGGCAACGGAAAATGATTTATGGAGTAGTTTGTTGAGTAGCGCTCCGGTGCAGTTAAGTCCGGCGGCATACCGATACGCCTCTTTGAGCTGCCCGACGATCTGAGCCTCTCCGACCACCATGGAATCAAGACTCGCTGCCACCATGAAGAGATGGTGAGCTGCTTCATTATCGTGGTAAATGTAAAGATATTCACTCACTTCCTCGGCCGATGCTGCATCGCCAAACAGGTTTTCAATTACAGCATTTTCAAGGGCTGCCAGAGAATCGGTAACCAGCAGCAGCTCAACTCTGTTACAGGTGGAAAGCAGATAGCATTCCTTACACCCTTTGATTTTTTTGAGACGCATCAGAGGTTCTTCATAACCTCCGGTTAATGCCATCTTTTCACGCACATGGACAGGAGTGGTCTTGTGATTCACTCCCATGAGCATGATTCTATCACCTGCCATAGGAATGATCCCCTCCCAGCAGATACGTTGCGCCCCAAAGGGTGAAAATAACTGCACAAAAACCTATAATTGCCATAACTGCAGCCTTCCTGCCACGCCATCCCACAGTCATACGCTGATGAAACTGAATAAGATAAATGAACCAGGTAATAAGAGACCAGATTTCCTTTGGATCCCATCGCCAGTAACTGCCGACTATCTGCCTGGCCCAGAGTGTTCCACTGAGAATGCCCAAGGTGAGAAAGATAAACCCGGTTGTGACACAATGACTATTTAGTTGATCCAACGATTTAAGTGAAGGAAACCTGGAAAAGAAGTAGCCAAGTCGTTTACTCTTGAGTTCCCATTCCTGCACCAGATACATCAGGCCGCCAACGAAAGCGAGACCAAGGAACCCATAGGCAACAATGGTCACCCCTGCATGAACCGGTAACCACCAGCTTTTCAATTCGGGAGACAGGGGGATAATTTCTTTTGAGGCTACAGCCGAGATACCAACTAAAATCAATATCAGTATGGAAGTAAAAGTACCAAAGTTTTTGACGGTATAACGCCAGCGGAAGGAGAGATAGGCCCAGGTTGTTGCCCAGACAAAAAAGAACACCGTTTCGTGCTCACTGGCTATGGGGGTATGCCCAGCCAGGATATATCTCGTTATTATATAGAGTGTTTGCAGAACACCTGAAAAGAGCAGTATTCTCCGGGCAACACCACGCATCTTTTCCTTCTGATTGACGAAAAAGACAAGATAGACTGCCGTTGCGGCCAGCGTAACAATGATGATTGCCTGAAACAAAAGATAATTTATCTCTGATAACATTTCTCAGCTTGTCCTGTTAGTATTAATATTTCCATAAACTTAAGATGTATAATTATTCCCCTGCCGGTCAAGGGGGTTGATGGAAAGGAGCAGATCTTTAACGTTTGTTTCATTGGGAAGCACTTCTCGCAGATCATCCTCAAGTGCAGACCACTGCTGTTTTCGTATCCGGTCGAGAATATTCAGGTGGAGAAGTTTTTCAAAGAGTATCTTGTGCTCGTCGGAAGTCTTGCCATCGGCAACAATAATCTTTCTGATCTGGCCAAGCAGATCGACTAATTGCTGATACTCTTTTCCATATTCCGCAGCGAGTTGCCTGCGCAGCCTGGCAGCCAGGGCAGGGCTTCCTCCCCCGGTTGAAACGGTTAACAAAAAGTCGCCGCGACGCACCCTGGCCGGTACTTGAAAAGAACAGGCATCCGGGTCATCGACGCTGTTAAAAAGCAGCTTGTTCTCTTCTGCCTCTGCGGCAACATCCTGCTGAACCTCGCGATTATCCGTTGCAGCAAACACCAGAAAAGCACCGCGCAGATCTCCTCTCTGGTAACAACGGGCATGCCATACAATCCTGCCCAACTGCGCCAGATTCAAAATTGCCGGACCAACTTCAGGGCTGATGACAATCACCTTTGCTTTACAGGAAAGCAACTCCCCGATCTTTCTCCGCGCAACTTCTCCACCACCAATAATTATGCAGGTGGCATCTTTTATGTTCAAATTGACAGGATAAAGATCCATTTTTTCCAAGCTGCGGGAAGTCTAAAATTATAGTTCAGAGAACGTAAAGATATACCATTCCTGTACTGCTAAGCGCCAGACAGTAATATCCAAACCACTCTAGCCTGTTCCTTCGAACAATATCAAGCAGTAAAATTATGGCAAAATATCCCGCTATGGCAGAAGCTCCAGTTCCCGCTGCAATGTTGATAAAAGCTGCCGGTGTCGGAGGATTGCTGATAAGATCGCCAAGCTGGAGTACCATTGCTCCTAAAATAGCAGGGATAGACATGATAAAGGAAAAACGTGCTACAACCTGCCTGTCCAGGCCAAGTGCCATTCCGGCAAAGATTGTTGACCCCGAACGCGATAAACCAGGCAATATGGCCATTGCCTGGGCACAGCCGATAATAAAAGAATGTCGCCCCTGCAGAGTGATATTCCTGCTGGATAAATATCGGCTGGCAACCATTAATATACCGGTAACCAGCAGCATGACAAAAACAATGTTCAGATTTGAGAACATCTGCTCCACATAATCTTTAAAGAAAAGTCCAACAAAGACGGCAGGAAGCACGGAAATTACCACATAGAGATCCCAGCGCAGGTCGTGCAAAACACCTTCACCACGTTCTCCCTTCAGGTAGAGGAAAGGTGCTGCTATCATACCCCGAATTTCTCTACGAAAAACCAGGATAACCGCAAGCAGGGTACCCAGATGAAGAAACACATCAAAGGCAATCCCTTTTTCCTGAAAGTTGAGAAGTTCCGAGCCAATCACGAGATGCCCCGAGCTGGAAATCGGCAGGAATTCCGTTAATCCCTGAACAATTCCGAGCACCACTGCCTTTATGAATTCCACTATTAACCTCGCTTCAGCTTACGCACAAATAGATTGCTCCAGCCTTTAGAAATGATTGGACAGGAACGTCAACCAACATCTCAACACTGCATTAGATAAGCATTGTCTACAGTTTTTTTTCAGAGAATTTTTTTCAGATCTTTCTCAAGAATGGATTTGGGAACATATCCGGTATATTTCTTAACAACATGCCCTTTCTTATTTATCAAGAAAGCAACCGGAATGCCATAGACACCGCCAAAGTCCTGCATGACCTGGGCATCAGCCATAAACACGGGGTAATTGATGGATTTTTTTTCGATAAGTCTTTTGACAACTTTCGCGCCACCCTGATCTACAGATAGCCCAATCACCGAAAAATTGTCATCGCTGTAATCATTCTGTAACTGAATAAGTGTTGGTACCTCCTCCAGACATGGTGGACACCAGGTAGCAAAAAAGATGAGCAGGAGTGCTTTGCCCTCGAAAGAGCGGCTGCTTACCTTTTCGCCATTAACAGCGTCAGGTAGCTCAAATTCCGGCATCTGGGTTGAACTGTATGAGTTTGTAACCAGAAACGCCAGTACCCCTATACTGATTAAAAGTAAAACTTTTTTGATTTGTAACATTCTCCAGCTCCTGAGCTATAACGTATGCTCTATTGCATGTATTTTTTTAGCTGCCTGAAACAAGTTATATTGCCAGCAAGCAATATAACAGTCAATATGGTAGTATCTGTTTTTTAAGGAGTCAATTAAATATATCACTATAGAGGATGCCTGAGCTTGCCATTCTCGTGTGTTTATTCTTTTGGCGGCAGCGGAAAAGGTAAAGAAGGGCCAACCTACAAGTAACCTTTATGGGTAACGGATTTGAGATAAATGACCTGCCGAAAACAAATACCATATGTCTTCCGATTTTCATCCTGCGATAATAACTTGATACACTGAAATAAATTTACTATAAAAAGGTATTCAACATCCACACATAACTTGGTATCTATATGTTTTTAAATATATTTCGATTTACTTTCATACAAAAAGCAACATTTGTGCTTTTGATTGTCCTGCTCTTCGCACCTGGGCAAAGTCCTGCAAAAATGCTCGACCGTATCGTTGCTGTTGTTAACGATGACATCATTACCCTCTCCGAACTCGAAGAAGGCGGTAAAGACTATTTATCCAGGGTTCAAAAAGCGGCACCTGCCGACAAGCGGGAAGAAGTGATGCAACAGGCACGGGCTAGAGTTCTTAACAAGATGATAACTCAGCAACTTATTTCACAGCAGGCGGTCCTGGCAAAAATTCGACTCACAGATGAGGAATTTAAAGAGAATTATGATCAGAATCTAGCGAAAATGGGCCTCTCACATGAGGCTTTTCTGCTTAAGCTTAAAGAAACCGGACTTTCCGAGGAAAGATACAAGGCCGATCTGCGCAACAAGTTGCTGCGTGACAAGCTCATTCTTTACGAAGTACGTTCTAAAGTTGTCGTCACCGATGAAATGCTTGAGGAATACTACAAAACAGAATATGCAGAAGAGGTAACGGAAGGTGGTTTCTATCTGCTGCAGATGGGTTTCACCTGGAATACAGCGGAGGGGGCCGATCAGACTGTGGAACAGTTGGATGCGGCCAAAGACAAGGCACGGAAGCAGGCTGAAGAAGCTCGACAAGAGGTTGTCAATGGAGGCGATTTCAGCATCGTGGCCAGACAACGTTCAGATCTGCCCTCCGCTAAAGATGGCGGGGATCTTGGCGTCTTCCAGAAAGATGAACTGGCGCCGTATATGCGGGATGCAATTCTTGCACTTGATGTTGGTGAAATCAGTCCTATTATCGAGACTCCAATAGGCTTTCAATTTTTTAAGTTACTTTCCCGACAGAGCGGTGAGAAGGTGGAACAAGCACCTCTTGAGACGGTTAAAAATGATCTTCGTGTCAAACTACTGGAAAAGAAATTTCAAGAAGCCTACGCAGACTGGGTCGAAAAGATCAAAAAAGGCAGCTATATAAAAAGAATGTTATAATTGATGCAGCCTCAGGCAAATAATCGCTTTCCTAAGTAAAGAAGGCCAACCGCAAGAGGAACCATGATGACAGAAGAGAAGCATCAGGAATCTGTTGAATCGCTGGGCCAGTATCTTCAACGTCGACGACAGGAGAAAGATCTATCACTTGAAGAAGCCTTAAATGAGACAAGAATACCGCCGAAAGCGTTGCGGGCAATAGAAGCCGACGACTATGCATCACTACCGGCAGATGCCTTTGCTCGTGGTTTTTATATGTTGTATGCCAGATATCTCGATCTGGAGTCTGATGCCGTTCTTAAACGATACGACAGGGAACGAACAAACGTCTCTAAGGAGCAACAGTTTACACCTCCCTCGACCCTGGAAAAGCGCATAAACAACATGGCGACAGGCCCGTCATTACCTTACGGTTCATTCCTGGGGATCATCTTCATCATTCTGATTGCCTTTGCAATCCTCCTCAGCTATTCATTTTCTTTCCATCCGGCTACATATATCAGCGAAAAATTACGCAGCTTTCAGGAAGCCCCTGTTCACCCAGCCCAGGAAGAAACGGTTATCCCAGAAAAATTAAGCAATGAAACCATACCACCGGAGAAAAAACCGGACTCCGCATATTTCCTCAGTATGGATTTTCTTGAAGACACCACCATCACTATTGTTATTGACGGTGGCCTCCCCGTTGAAGAGTCATATGCCAAAGGATCCACGCACAGCTGGTATGCCAATAAGACATTATCCCTTCTGCTCCCTGAATCAGCAGAGGTAAACCTCTTTTTTGACGGCTATCAGCTGGATCTGCCAAAACCAGAAGAAGGGATAATCAGCATCGAGCTTCCCTGAATACCCCCAACTCATGGCTCAAGAAAGAAGAGAAACGGCAGCAATCGTTCTGGATAGCCGCGAGCACGGGGAATCGGACAAGATTATTACCTTGTATACCAAAAATCACGGCAGGATAACGGGGATAGCAAAGGGCGCAAACAAAAGCAAAAAACGTTTCCTCAATAAACTTGAACTCTTTTCCTATCTTTCTCTGAGCTACAACGAAAACACGCGTTCAAGCCTCGCCTTTATTTCAGACGCGGAGCTTCTTTCCAGCTTTATTGAAATACGTAAAAGAATTGAACGTTATAATGCTGCAACATTCATTCGTGAAACGCTTCTGATAGCAACAACGGATGGTGAAGGTGACCCTGATATATTTACCCTGCTTCACTGGGCACTACAATCATTAGATCTTGGCAAATCATGCCTGGATGTGTGCGCCATATTCCTGTTGCGCCTCTTCGATCGCCTTGGCTACCGTCCCGACTTTGCCCACTGTTGCATCTGCAACAGACCGTTTGATCTGGCCCAACATTATATCTTCAATCAACACAGTGGCGGACTGGTTTGTCGCAGGTGCGAGGACAAGATAACTGGCAGTTCCATCGATTTAACAGCGGGGACAATTCGCATATTGCGTTCTGCGCTCGTTGAGCCCGTTGAGCGCCTCCACCGGCTTAAATTTTCCAGACAGGCATTAAGGCAGTCACTGCCAATGCTTCACCGATACGCAAGAAACCTTTTCCAACGAGATATCCACTCATGGAAAGCTGTGAGGAACATGCTGGACTAACCTCACAGCTTCTGTCTCTTTTTTTCTGGGGATTTCGGCTAATCAGAGATAACATAGCGGATCTCGCCGCTATGTTCGGTGATTTGAGTACCATCTTCCAGGGTCATCTGCAGACCACCATCTTCTGCAATTCCAGTGACCTGTGCAGAATATTGCGTTTTAGTAAACACATCGTAGCCGTAGATTACCTTTTTCCCCAAAGAATCAGTAAGCTCCCGCCACTTTTCTATCACTGGATGAACAAATGATTGCCGCTCATCATACCACTGCGGATTGCGAGCATCGATAAAATACAGAATACCTATGTTCCAGACGAGCTTGGCAATAAAATCAATACTGAAATCCCTGAGATTGACCGGCCTGCCAAGTATCTTTTTCATTGAGGTGGCAATATTGTTAAGCTCGGCAGGAAACTCGCAGTTATTGACGTTAACACCGAAACCAATAAGGTGAAACACCTCTGACCACCTGGGGCCGGTATGACTCTCGACAAGAAAACCGGCAACCTTGGCATTATCGACAACGATATCATTCACCCAACGTATATGGGCTTTATCAATTCCCGCCTGGCGCATCGCCTCACAAGCTGCGACACCAAGTGCAAGAGATAACAGCATTGTGGATTGTGACGTCAGGGTCGTGGCATGAAGAAGACAGCCCCACAGTCCGCCTCGGGGGGCATGCCAATACCTGGTAAATCTTCCTTTTGATCCTGTTAAGGATTCGGCAAGGATCAACCTGCCATTGTTGACTGAGCGCCCGCTTCGTTCCAGAGAATCGATATGCAGACGCCCCCTGTCCATCGCCCTATCCAACCTGATATGACTCTCTATTTCAGAACCGACAAAGGAACCATAGCGGATAATTTCCTCGGCATGATCTCCCCGGGTACCGGAGAGACGCAACGGCAACTCAACATCATGAAGATATTCCTGGATTTCTGCAAAAGATAACGGCGGATATAGCATGCCATATATTTAGTGGTTAGAATCCCAATCTGCCTTAACTCGAGTAATGATTTTCTGGATCACAGGGACTTTATCTGGGGCACAGACACCGATGAGTGGAATACCTTGGTCGACGGAGATTCCAGGTTTGAAGTAGACTGAGTGAATAACTCCAGGTTCACCCTGATAATAGATTGGCGTATCACGCTTCATAAGAGACATGGTGAGAATCTCATCACCGGGCGCAATAGATACTGATCGGGCCCCTTTTTTATCAATTCTGGACTGGATATCAAGGGCAAAGAAATATTTAGCCTTTTCCGGGGCCGGAAAAAGATACAGCACTTCCTTGAGAATATTCTCAATAATCTCTTTTTTCTTCAGAGGATGACGGATCGTCATGAGTTTCTCGCCTGCCTCGACAAAAACACCTTCCAGGTTTTTGTTCAACTTGGAGACGATACCGTTTGTCTGTGAATGCACCAATTTAGGATTCCGCTCCCTGTTTATTTGATACAGAGCCGTACCCGGCACATGATTCCATTCACCGCTGGAGGAGTTTACCTCGTCACCTTCATTTACTTTAAAAGTGACAATCCCAGTATGTACAGCTAAAACCTCAACATAATCGTATGGATCAGATTTGTATTTACCTATAATTTCTTCAAAATCTATTTCAGTAGACATAGTGTAACCTGTTAATTAACCTGAGCTTCAAATAAGACAAACTCAAGAGTTATTATTGAATGGATATTCTGGGAAGACAATTAATCATTTAGATCTGCCGGGCATTCTTTTTGAGTGTTTCGTCTGCCCCGGCTCGACCGCCTCCGTTTACTGGCCAGACCATTTTATACAAATAGAATGTTCGCATGGCAAGAGTATTTCTTACTCCTGTTTTCTTCAATTGCCGCAATCGGAAATTGGATTCAACGAGGGAAGCACACTATTCCAAGATACGATTAACCCCGAAAAAGAACATTATAAAAACCGCTCAAACATGCATAGACAAGAGTTATGAGTGTTGCAACAATACAGATTGAAGCCAGATATTTTTGGCTCATCGTTTCCCGTTTGTTTTCCTTATACCCCAGAAGATATCCAAGAAGAGCACCAGCTGCCATACCACCACCGTGCCCCCAATTGTTAATACCGGGAATGACAAATCCGAAAACACCTATGCCAATGGCCCAGCCGCCAATCTGGCTATACACCGCCTGACCAAAGGCCCCTCCTCGATGTTTCCCGTAGAAAAGCATGGCTCCTATCAAACTGCAGACGGCAGCCGATGCCCCGATCGTAAAAGGGATACCGACCAGCGAAGATAAAATAAAACCCAAAACTCCGCCGAATGTATATATGATAATCAACCTGTTTTTACCATATTCCTGCAGAACAAGAGGGCCGATTTGATTTAAGGCAATCATGTTAAAAACGATGTGGAGCAGACTGCCATGCAGATAATTGGCTGAAAGTAAGGACCACCAGTGACCCAGCTGAGAAATTGGCACAGTACCTGTCGAACCGAGAAGCAGTAAGCTGGAATCACTGGGTGAGAGAAAATTGAAGGGGCTGAAATGAAAACCCATGTGATTTGGAATCAATAGAAGAGACAGGACAAACATGACCACATTTGTGTAAATGATGGTATGGACAATGTTTTCAGCACTAAACAGTTTTGACGGCAGAAAGGAATTTTTCCACCATGAACTGGGATTTCTAAGATCACAGTATGGACAACGCTCAATCCCCCTACTGATAAGCCTCCGGCAGTTCGGGCAGAGCATGGAATTATTTTTCTTTGAAGAGATCATTATTTCTTTAAATCATTTGTATTACGATAACATAATCAATATAGCATTACCCAGCTAATCTATCACACTCTAATAGATAAAATAATAGAAATACCTCTGTACAGTTATTCTTAACGTGAATTAATCAAGGTAATGAACATACTACGGTAGGCAACCCAGTAAAAAATAGTAGGTTGTTAATAGTGCGGAAGTTTCATCTCTTCTCAGTTAAAGACACCCAACTTCTATAAAAGTGCAAGTCCGACCATCGCAGTTACAGATACAACAGCTAACCACTCAACTTTCGGGGTTATGTGATCAACAAAACCCTGTTCTTCGATATTCCCAAACATTTCAAAGCGGTTGCCATTATTTCATCGAAAAACTCTGAAACTGTTTTCTCACAATAGCTTCCAGCTTGTCTCACTTTCTGTAGAACAAGGAGCAGAATGCGATGAAGCGATTCTGTGAAAGTCATGTCTGCCTGTTCTTGGCAACAAGCATAAAACAAATCTCCAAAGGTTCTGTGATCCTTTTCCACTCGATTAAGATATGCCAAAAACATATATCTCAGGAACACAATGGATGTGTGTCCAAC
>JBNKDO010000049.1:0-3840 GCA_050288305.1 Desulfocapsaceae bacterium
ACCTTTTGACACTATCTGTTTCAGAGTAATGCGCTCGCTTTTTGTTAACGTTACCGTATATTTCTTCATAAGCCTCCTTTGCTCAGTGATTTATGAAGAATTATACTATATTTATTACGTCATTTCAAACTTGACATGACAGTAGCTTTGTCAGCTATTTTTGAGTTTTTCCACTGTATTGTTCAATGACTCCTCAATCAAATGGCTGGATTTTTCCATTTCCTCGAAAGTCATTTTCTGAGTCAGGTAGTAGTAGGAGAACGTGTGGCTGATTTCCAAAACTCGATGCACGTAAGCGATAAATGCCGCGCTGGCCGTACCCATGTCATTCACTGACTGTCGTATTTCTTTTAATGGCCCCGAATACACCACCGCCAGAATCATGCCGAAACCACTGATTAGTGATACACCCGAACCGAAAATCTGAGTCTGGCTTAGCTGCGGCGAGAAAAAAAACATTCCTAATGAACATAACAGGAATACCACGCCAAGGCAGAACACCACGCCACTCATGACTATACGCATTACAAATCCGGTTTGCGCTTGTTTTATAGTGGTCTGCCACATTTTTCGGGTCTCATCGTTCAATTGCTCAATGGGAGCCGTGAAAAATTTATCCAGATTCTGCTCCAATTTATTCATGATGCCTTCCAACGCAACCTCACCGCCAATCATCACCCGTAACGATCTCAATGCTTCGGCATCCTGTTCCCGCATCATTTCAAAACTTTTGATAGCCTGACCAGCTAGATCCTGGCTGCCGTCAAAATACTGCACCAGCAGCTTTGCGATCACTCCTGTCAGAATACGATCAGCATTCATCGCACGCGCGATCAGGCCCTCAGAGAATTGTGCCTGATCAGATGATCCTGAATCGTCCAGGGGACTGATGGCAGCCAGAATTGCAACGGAATCCAACGTGGTGCGGCTGAGTTTGACTGAACTGATGTGGTTGAGTACCAGATCCATGCGATGCTTCCAGTCTTCTGTTGAGCGCCTAAAGTCTTCCGCCAACTGTTTGCGCTCGTAATTATTCTTCAACGAAAACAAGTAAGGTATCACCTTCTCGGTGATTTTCGGGTCTTTGAAACGGGCCAACTCCTTGATGGCTGCCGTCCGCACGATATCAGCAACCTTCTCCTCATCCAGGATGCGGAGCAAAACCGGTTTTACCTCGTCTTTGCCGATCCAGCATAAGCGATTAATGGCGAGGTTACGAAGTTCGGCATTTTCTGTGGGATCATTGACAATGGTGGCGATGGCCGTTTCTACTTCAGCAGTACTCCAAACTACCGCATAGGTCATGGCGTTGAGACACAGTATTCTCACATCCGGGTGTTGATTTCGATCGCTCAACAGCGATAACACCTCGTTCTTTGCGTTTTGATCATTCACTTCTGCGCGTTGGCACAATTCATCCAGCCGATCTCTATAGCGGTTGTATTCCACCTTACTTAAATGCTCTTGAACCACTTGAGATGATTGCATTGTTTCTTCAGCTGTTTTGTCCATTTGATTGCCCTCCTTACTTAATGAGTTGAGGGAAACATCTAAGCTTTTAATCTCTTTTCCTTCTAAATTCCAATTCTGCACGCACTGAATTGAGGCGAACTCGCACGTGAACGCCCGCAACACAGGGCAATTTGTAGCGCAGCGGAAAATTGGTCCGAGTGATTGCGATTGGTTGAACGAAGCCGCTCCGCGGCAGAAAAAGCCTAAAAACAGTATAGTCCTGTTCGTGTTCAATCCCGGACACTTACAACAAAAAGGAGTATACCATGAAGAAAACAGAAGTAAAACGATTTACCGCCCTCTATGACCGTCACCTGAAATTGCTCAAACTGCAAGGGAAGAGCAAAAGCACCATTGATGCTTATTCCCGTGCAGTTCGCAGGATTCGGGACCACTATGACTGTTGCCCCGACAAACTGACCAGGGAGCAACTGGAAAACTATTTTGGCGATCTGGTCGAATCACATTCCTGGAGTACGGTAAAGATCGACCGGCTTGGCCTGATGTTCTTCTGGAAACATGTTCTTGAGCGGGACTGGCAATGGCTGGATATCGTCAAACCGCCGCAGGTAAAATCCATCCCCGATATCCTCACTCCAGGTGAAGTTGAAAGGCTTATCTGTGCGACGAAGAAGATGCGTTACCGCGTGTTCCTCCTTGCCACTTACTCGATGGGACTTCGCTTAACTGAAGCACTGTCTCTTCAAGTCGGTGATATCGACAGTGACCGCATGCTCGTCCATGTGAGACGGGGCAAGGGCTGTAAGGATCGCATGGTTCCCTTACCCGAAAAAACCTTATATGCCCTGCGCGTACTATGGAGCAAACATCACCATCCGAGATTCATTTTTCCCAATGCCAGGGGTTCCATGAAAACAATTGGGCAGGCAACCACGCATATGAACATAGGTGGCACCCAAAATGCCATGAAACCGTAGTCAGAGAGTGTAACATTAAAAAAAAGTTTCTATCCACTCCCTCCGTCATTCCTTCGCGACTCACCTGCTTGAACGAGGCTTAAGCCTTCGCCATATTCAAGACCTTCTCGGCCATGCAAGCCCCAAAACCACGGCACGCTACACCCATCTAACCGGAGTCTCGGAACAGAACAGCATCAGCACCATTAATGACCTGGTCAACACCCTCAACATCACTTTAAAGAAGGTGTGATCATGGAAATGGCAGCTATTATACATCAATATTACCCTGCGTATCTGAATAAACATGGGACAAAAGCCTTACCAAGCCACCTCAAGGTTTTGGATGCTATCCGGAATTGCCGAACTGCGGTTTCCGGAGAGCTTTATGTGAAATGCCCGGAGTGTAATCACTCCGAATGGCGACCGTTGTCCTGCGGCAACCGGCATTGCCCAAAATGCCAGAACCATGCCACCAGTCAGTGGATAGATAAACAGCAGGAGAAGCTTCTGCCTGTACCGTATTTTCTGGTGACCTTCACTTTGCCATACGAGCTGAGATCAATGGTTTATCATCACCAAAACCTCATTTATTCCCTCTTGTTTGCCAGCGTTGTCACCACCCTGAAGAGTTTCGGGTTGAATCCAAAACATCTCGGTGCGGAAATAGGTGCAACCATGGTCCTGCATACCAACAGCAGAAGCCTCAACTTTCATCCACATATCCATGCCGTGGTCCCTGGCGGCGGCATCGACAAATGCAGCAGGTTATGGAAAAAGGTGCGAGCAAGATACCTCTTTCCTCAAAAAGCCTTAGCGAAAGTCTTCAGAGCCCGCTTCTTAGCCGGACTGAAACAATCCGGATTTCGTGTTCCCCAAAAAATACCGGGAGAATGGGTTGTCGATTGTAAAGAGGCCGGAAGGGGTATTTCTGTCCTGAAATACCTTTCGAGATATCTCTATCGTGGCGTGATAAGCGAAAACAATATTGTAGCTAATACCAATGGTTGTATCACTTTCAAATATATTGACAGCAACACCGGCAACATCAAATATCGGACGCTGAAGGGGGAAGACTTTTTGCAGCTGGTGGTGCAGCATGTCTTACCCCCTGGATTCAGAAGGGTCCGGGATTATGGTTTCCTCCATGGCAATGCCAAAAAGCTACGTTCTCTCATACAGCTCATACTACGGGTGCGGATATTACCAAGAAAGCCCAGGCTACGACCGGCATTCAAATGCTCATGCTGCCAAACGGAGATGGTGATTCTGGCATTTCGGAGGTATGGGGAAAGGCCGGGATGACATGATTTTCAAGGCGAGGCTGTAACCGCAATATAACAGGAGGAAGCAGTTTCTATGATCAGATAATTTTTTTCAGCCTGTCACAGGTGAAGAGACAGGTGCGTCC
>JBNKDO010000050.1:0-72617 GCA_050288305.1 Desulfocapsaceae bacterium
AAAGCTCTTTTCCCCCATCTCGGCGTTATTTTCCGAAAATCAATGCTCGCAGGTAAGCGCAGACTCCGATATCAGCCATATGGCTGTGCTTGATTTCCTGAAAATGCCTTGATCTGAGAAAAAATAGCAATTCTCCGACACGCTCCTAGGGTGATTTTTACAAGATCATCGTTGTTGTTTTCGCAAGCATTGAGCTTTTTTACCACATTCCAAGCATCTTTCTCTTTGACCTTCTACATAGGCGAAAAATGTGGAGATCAAGAGACACTCAAGAATTCTTATCAGAGGAAATATGAAAAAAACGGGTATTGACAGGGCGATAGACATCTATGGTCAGCTTTCAGCCAATATTGAGCAGGTTATAAAAGGTAAATCACAGATGATCAAAATGCTTTTGGCTGCATTTTTCTGTGGCGGCCATGTGTTGCTGGAAGATGTGCCGGGGACGGGGAAAACAACCCTCGCCAAGGCACTTGCCAAGTCGATCGGTACGGATTTTAAGCGTATCCAATTTACCCCCGATCTGTTGCCTGCTGATATAATTGGTGTTTCAATTTTTAACCATCAGCAGGGCAGTTTCACTTTTCACCGCGGACCGGTATTTACCAATATACTCTTGGCCGATGAGATTAACAGAGCCAATCCACGGACACAATCGGCACTTTTGGAGGCTATGGGGGAAAAACAGGTCTCTGTTGAGGGCAGGAGACTTGATTTGACGAAACTCTTTTTTGTTATTGCTACGGAAAACCCCATAGAGTCACACGGCACGTATCCATTGCCAGAATCACAGATGGACAGGTTCATGATTAAACTGTCTCCTGGATATCTTCACCGTGATGAAGAGGTAACGGTGATATCCGATCAGCTCATTGATCATCCACTTGATATGCTCACCGGAGTTATCCACGAAGAGGATGTCTTTGCGGTTATGGATGCTGTTCTTGCGGTTAGAATATCAGAGGAATTACGTTATTATATCGTTGATATTGTCAGTTCAACGAGGAACAGCGCCCATGTCGGTGTGGGGGCAAGTGTTCGGGCCTCTCTGGCGTTGATGAAAATATCGCAGGCGCTGGCGCTTTTTGCCGGGAGAGAGTTTGTCATTCCTGAAGACATCAGAGAAGCGGCCCTGTCGGTAATTGGTCATCGTTTGCAAATTCTGCCTCAGGCAAAATTTTCCGGAGTTACTGTTCAAGGGGTCGTTGAGGAATTAATTAGGAATATCGAGATTCTTGAATGAAACGTCGGCTGCATAGACTGTACTGCTTGACCGAGGGCGTCAAAACCTGGCTGATGCTGCGCTTTACTCCTCTGGGTAGAATTATTCTGCTCACCTGCTGTATCGCTTTTGTGTTTGGGCTAGGTGTTCAGAGGACAATGATATATCAGATCTTTGCACTGAGTGGAATCCTCTTGCTATTTTCCTCGCTGTTTTTCAGACGATTTACCACCGATATCATTGTGCAGCGATTTTTGCCTGAATCCTGTATTGCCGGGGAAAAACTACATTATAGGATACGGGTTGATAACCAGGGAACCGGAGTTGAGAGAGGTCTTAGCTTCAGCGAATCGGCGCAAAGATCTCTACCTTCCTGGTACGAATTTGTTCATTCAAAAGAAGAAGACGAAGAAAACCGAAATTTTTTTGATAAAAAGATGGGGTATTACCGCTGGCTCTGGCTTTTACAGAAGAGACGTCTTGTAGAAACTCCTGAGCATGTTTTGCCGGATATTCTTCCCCGGGAAAAAAAGGAAATCGATGTCGCCTTACTTCCTCTGCGCAGGGGAAATATTCACTTTACAGGATATGTAGTGGGGAGGTCAGACCCATTCGGCCTGCGCAGGAGTGAAGTATATAGAGCGGCTGGGTGCAATCTCCTGGTGCTTCCTAAACTATATTCTGCACCACAGCTTTTTTTTGAAGGGAAACGGAAATATCACCAGGGTGGTATTGTTGCCGCACAAAGGCAGGGTGATTCCAACGAATTTTTGTCCTTGAGAGAGTACGTGCATGGAGACCCGATCAAGCATATTGACTGGAAATCAACGGCAAGGACTGGCAGCACAATTGTTAAACAATATCGCGATGAATACTTTTCCAGATATGGTCTGGTCCTAGACAGTTTTACCGACAAGCAGTTCAGTAGTATTTTTGAAGAAGCAGTTTCTGTGGCTGCATCAATTTTAATGGCGCAGGATAACGTCAATGCCATTCTGGATTTGCTTTTTGTTGGTGACGAATGTGTAAATTGCACCACCGGCAGTGGTTTTGAGGGACAGGGGCGTATGCTTGAACTCCTCGCTTCGGTTTCAACCTGCCAGGACAAGTCTTTTCCCGAGCTTGCCGGTCTTGTTAAGTCACATGCATCCCTGCTTTCGGGAATAGTCCTGGTATTAATAGATCTTGATGATGAGCGTCGAGATCTTGTTCATTACCTTATTACTCATAATATTCCGGTGAAAATTCTCCTGATAGTCAATAAACGTGAGGATTTTGCCGAGTCTGAACAAAAAGCCATACAGTCTGCTCCGCTAAAAATCATTGAAGTGGGGAAGGTGGAGGAGCAACTTGCCGAGTTATGAAGATTCCTCCCTTACTCATAGGCTGTGCCGTTCTTTTTTGGGGTATTGAAACCGGCAACCCTCTTTTTGGCTGTCTGCTTGGCCTTGTAATTGAGGGAAGGCAATTTGTCAAAACCAGGTATGATTTTGATACAGAGGATTTTGTTAAAATTTCAGATCTATCCTCGCTTCTGCTGCTTGGCTCAGTGGCTCTTGTGCTTTTAAATTATGAAGCCACCAGTTTTTTGCGTCTTACCACCGGTTGGCTACCTTTAACTCTCGCTCCGCTCATCGTTGCCCAGCTGTATTCCGGCAGCGATACGGTTACCATTGGTACTCGGTTTGGCAAGAAAGAGCAGACCTTTACACATAAACCTATTGATTTTCGTATTTATTACATAATTATCTGCCTTTTTGCCGCTGCTTCCGGCAATAATCGTAATCTGTGGTTTTTAGTGGTCACCGGGGCAATCATCACGGTTCTGCTTTTTTGTAATCGCGGCAGAAGTGCTTCGCCTCTCAGGTTTGTCATTCTGCTCTCTTTCTGTCTTCTCCTGGGGTATATCAGCAGCATCGCCATTGCTGCGGGACATCGCTATGTGATACGCAAATCTTTTAGCTTTTTTTATGATTATTATAACAGCCAGCATGCAGATCCATATAAAACCCATATTAATTTTGGCGATACCGGCCAGCTAAAATACTCCGGACAAATTGTTATGCGTGTAGATTCTCCTGAGGTTCCACCATCGCTGTTCAGAGAAGCCGCTTATTCCACCTATCGCCGAGGTGACTGGTTTGGTAACCAGGAAGGATACTCTTATGTCTCACCAGTGAAGCCGCAGCAGTGGAATCTTGCCCGGCCTCCACATAAAAAGGGTAAAACACTCACCGTAGAGTTTGGGTTGCCGCGAGAGCAGGGACTGCTGCCCTATCCCTATGGGGGGTATTATCTTTCCAGCTCAACGATTTTCCGAATTGAGCAGCACGAAAATGGCAGTGTCAAAGTCGTCGATGGAGCATCCTTGTTAATCTACGACGTAAGTTTTCATCCGGATAGGCCTATGGACGGTGTACCTGATATATCATATCTCGCCATCCCCCAAGAAGAACTTTACGTTTTAAGAAAAGTGCTTGCCCAACTTAAGACAGAAGGAGAAAGCGATGCAGCTAAGGTTGCTGCCCTGAAAAGCTACTTCAGCAGCGGTTTCCGTTATTCTCTGGAGATGCTTGGTCGTGGTAATTTTTCCACCTCTCTTGGCAATTTCCTGTTACACAGGAAAAGCGGATTCTGTGAATATTATGCGACGGCAACAGTCTTGCTTCTTCGTTCCATGAACATTCCCAGTCGTTATGCCATAGGTTACGCTGTGTTTGAAAAATCAAAACTGGAAAACAAATATATTGTACGCGACAGACATGCCCATGCCTGGGCAGAAGCCTACGTCAATGGGCGCTGGGTCGTTGTCGACACAACCCCGTCTGACTGGGACCAGCGTGACGCTGAAAAAGCGTCCTTTCTTGAGCCATTATGGGATGTGTTCAATCTTATAAGACATAAATATCGCCGCTATCAGATCGGTGCTGGTGAAGATTACACGCCCATTTTTACCGGAATAGTTGTTGTCCTGATAGCCTTTCTCGCCATCAGGATCTATAGAAGGATGAGAATGGAGCGGGCTGTGACAGCTGCTGAAATGTATACATCACGTCTGTTTGATCGCATAATTACCCCCTTCACTCCGGTTGTCGATGCTTTGATTTCCGCTCAGGGAAAGCCCAAGAGGAACGAGTCAGCTGCTGATTGGGCAAGACGCAGTGGTTTTTGGAGGAATTTAAATGAGCATGAGTTTGAGCAGCTATATATTCTTCACCTTCAGTCACGCTTTGACCCACAGGAAATTACAGAGGAAGAAAGAGCTGTGATGAAAAAGGGTGCGGAGAAGTACCTCACAGAGCTTAAGAGCGTTACGCCAAAATCAGAACCAGATTGAAATTCAAAGAAGCAGTTTTATTCTTCAGGACAGCTCCTTCAATAGATAAAATTGTACCCACTGTATTTCGTAACAATTGATACTGTGTCCGTGTTCAATATCGGGTATTGTGACTGTGAATTCCTGTAAAAGAGTTATACGTTTTAACCATGTACGCAATATCAGGATTAACAATGAGTGAAAACCACCTTTATCAGGAAGTGGCTGAGAAGATAGCAACAATGGTCGAAAATGGAACCTATCGGCCAGGGGACCGGGTGCCATCTATTAGAGAGCTGAGTCGGCAGAATCAGGTTAGTATAAACACGGTCAAGGTGGCATATGGGTATCTTGAGGATCGCTGTATCATCGAGGCACGACCTCAATCGGGATATTATGTTTGTGCTCGCTTGCCGGATGTACCGCATGAGCCGGAAATTGATGAAACTGAATTCCTGCCCTCGCAGGTCAGTTCGAGCAAGCTTGTGGTAAAGATAATGCGGGATGTGCATGATCCAACCAAAGTTCAGTTTGGCGCAGCCATTCCTGATCCCGCCCTTATTCCCGCTGAAAAACTGGCGCGAATACTTGCCTCAGAGACTCGTCGGCACAGGGTTGAAAGTGCTGTTTATGCCATGCCCCCAGGTCAAAAAAGATTACGACATCAGGTAGCCAGGTGGATGACCAGGGCCGGTTGTGTCCTCAATCCGGATGAGTTGATTATAACCGCAGGTGCTTCTGAAGCTGTATTTCTGGCATTACGGGCCATTTGTCGGCCTGGAGACACGGTGGCAATTGGTTCACCTATCTATTTTAACTTTGTCCAGATGTTTGAGATACTTGATCTGCGGGTCATCGAAATACCAAATTCACCTCTGGAAGGTTTGCATATTGAGAGTTTGAGGCAGGCCCTCGAACATAATCAGATCGCCTGCTGTGTGGTTGTGTCAAACTTTGATAACCCATTGGGAAGTAGCCTCAGTAACGAGCGAAAAGAGGAATTGGTCAAGCTCCTTCAGGAAGCACGAGTTCCGCTTATTGAAGATGACATTAACGGCGACCTTGATCACAAGGGTGAGCGACCGACAGTTGCAAAGGCTTGGGATCGCAATGATAATGTTCTGCTCTGTTCCTCTTTTTCCAAGACATTAGCTCCAGGATACCGGGTTGGCTGGATTGCGCCAGGAAAGTACCTGGAAGAAGTCCTTCATCAGAAGATCGTTTCCAATATTGCCTCAACAAGCCCGACGCAGCTTGCTGTGGCCGAATTTCTGGAAAACGGCGGCTATGCGTATCATCTGAGGAAAATAGGTAAGGCATATGCCACAAAAGTTGCGAGAATGGCCGAGGCGATAGGTACATATTTCCCCTCGGGAACAAGAGTTACCAGGCCGGAAGGCGGTTTTGCCCTGTGGCTTGAGTTGAGTAAGAATATAGATACTGGGATACTTTATGCTGAAGCGGCCAGGGAGAGAATTACCGTTGCTCCAGGGACGCTGTTTTCGACAAGTGGCCGTTATCGTAATTGTTTACGACTCAATGGTGCATTTTGGTCAGAAGAAACCCGGTGGGCCGTCGAAGCACTAGGAAAGATGGTACATAAACTGGCATGTCGTGCTGAAAAATAATGTTCATAGAGGTGATGTGATGGGGCATCACTGGAGAAAATCATGAAAAATGTAATCTTTTATACCATCACCGTTTTGATCTGGGGCTCTACCTGGATTGGGATCAAAATGCAGCTGGGCCTGGTGGAACCGATTGTGTCGGTGACATACAGATTTGCCTTGGCTGCCGTAATTTTGCTTGTCTGGTGCCGATTGCGTGGCTTAAATATGAGATATGATTTGCAGCAACATGGATTTATGTTTTTGCAGGGGATGCTGCTGTTTGGTTTTAACTATTTGTTATTCTATGTGGCTGAACTTCATGTTACCAGTGGTCTGGCCGCAATAATTTTCTCAACAATCCTGTTGATGAACGTGATAAATGGGGCAATCTTTCTACGTTCGCCGATCAGTGGCAGTGTGCTGATTGGCGGTATAATCGGCCTTGTTGGAATTATTATGGTATTTCGTTCTGAAATCACCACCTTTTCACTGGAGAATGACAGTGTTTATGGCATAGTTTGCTGTCTTGTAGCAACCCTTCTGGCTTCTCTAGGAAATATTACCTCAGCTCGCAACCAGAAACACAAAATACCTATTATCCAGACAAATGCTTACGGAATGGCCTACGGAACGCTGGCTATGTTTGTTGTTGCGTTGTTGGTCGGGAAATCATTTTCCTTTGATCCCTCATTTGTATATGTGGGATCACTTGTTTACCTGGCTCTTTTTGGTTCGGTTATTGCCTTTGGTTGTTATTTGCATCTTGTTGGTTCGATTGGTGCTGATCGTGCCGCCTATGCCACTCTTCTTTTTCCAATTGTTGCCCTGGTAATTTCTACGATATGGGAAGATTACCACTGGTCACTCTCCTCTGGTTTTGGGGTAGCGTTGATTCTTTTTGGGAATCTTTGGATGATCAGAAAGAAAAAAACGGAAGGCTCTCGGCCCAAAGAATCGCTGATGGTATATTGTCTGAGAATTATCAGGCGGCCGAAGGTTCGAAAAGTTTAATACGCATCAAAGATACGCAAGGGGGTGCTATATGCTTGAAAAGCGGTTGGAGAAACTGGTGCCGATTCTTGAGAAAAATGCTCTCTCAGGAATAGCCCTCAATGCCGGACCAAGCCTTAGTTATTTCACCGGATTACACTTTCATCTCATGGAACGTCCAGTACTTTTCCTCTACGTACCTGGTCAAAAACCGGTTCTTGTCTTGCCCTGTCTTGAGGCTGCAAAGGTTGAAGGAGAAATGCAGCTTGAACCTTTTTTCTATGATGAAAACCCAAAAAACTGGAATAAAGTTTTTGCTGCGGGGGTGCGTCAACTCAATCTTACCCGGGGATCAATAGGTGTAGAACCACTGCAGCTGCGTTATCTTGAATATACGCTGTTGCAGTTGGCAGGAGAGATCAGCCTTGTCGATGGCTCAGCTGCAATTGCAGCGCTGCGGAGCAGAAAGGATCTCGACGAAATTCAATTGATGCAGCGTGCTGTCGACATTGCTGAAAACAGCATAATGTCGGTACTGCCTCAGATCAGGATCGGTATGGACGAAAAAGAACTGGCTGGAGAACTGGTTCTTCAGCTTTTTCGTCATGGCTCTGATCCCTCACTGCCATTTGACCCTATTGTGGCTGGAGGTCCCAACGGCGCTAATCCTCACGCCAAACCTTCTGGACGAAAATTGAAAGAGGGGGACCTTCTCATCATAGACTGGGGCGCGAGGTATCAGGGGTATGCATCTGATTTGACTCGTACCTATGCAGTAGGGGATATTGACGACGAGAGTACCAAGATACATCAGATTGTCCAGCAAGCAAATGGGGCTGGAAGGGCTGCAGGGAGAGTTGGCGCCGCTTGCAGTGCTGTCGATCACGCGGCCAGAAAGGTGATAACAGAGGCGGGATATAACGAATATTTCACCCATCGGACCGGTCATGGCATCGGCCTGCAGTGCCATGAAGAGCCCTATCTGCATGGTGACTGCCAGACAATTATGCAAATTGGTATGACCTATACCGTTGAGCCCGGGATATATTTACCGGGAAAAAATGGAGTTCGTATTGAGGATGATGTATATCTCAGTGTTGATGGACCGGTTTCGCTCAGCTCCCTGTCTAGAAATCTGCAGAGTGTAGGATAAGCTGGAAAACATGTTATGAGCTTTGTGGTTGTCAAGCAGGATCAGCTCTCTATGTGGTGAGAGGGCAGATAGTTTCCATATACTTTCAGGTATATGAAAGATCAAAAATATGAATCAGGTGAACCATGGCCAATGTGCTGCTGGAGGGGAATGAGGCTGTCGCCTATGCGGCTATTCGAGCTGGGTGCTCTTTTTTTGCTGGATACCCGATAACCCCAGCAACCTCTATTCTTGCCAAAATGCTTGAACTGTTGCCGCCTCTTGGTGGCGCTTGTCTTCAGGGGGAAGACGAAATAGCCTCAATAGGATATTGTCTCGGTGCCTCCATGGCTGGCAGGAAGGTGATGACAGCAACATCGGGGCCGGGATTGAGTCTGTACAGTGAACAAATTTCATTTGCGGTGGGTAGTGAAATTCCATTGGTTATCGTCAATGTTCAGCGATTAGGGCCATCCACCGGGTCAGCAACGAAAGGTGCAGATGGCGACATTCAGTTCATGCGTTGGGGGAACAGCGGTGGTTTGCCGGTTATTGTACTTGCTCCTGTTGATGTGAGAGACTGTTATTGTCTCATCATAGAGGCATTTAACCTTGCTGAAAGATATCGTTGCCCCGTCTTTCTTGCCTCGAACAAGGAGATAGGGCTGACCCGTGAAAGCATCGACCTTGACATTCTTAATATTCCGGAAATTGAGGAGCGAAAGCAATTTGTCGGTGATTATGACCGATACCTGCCTTTTGCAGCGGAGCAGGGACGACAGGTTGCCGATTTTCTCCCTATCGGTGATAAAACGCTGGTCAGACAAACCTCTTCAACCCATGGGGCAGACGGGTATATTACCACCGACAGTAGTGAAATTGATCGGCAGCGCAGGAGAATGAAAGACAAGTTGGAGAACAACGTTCAAGATTTCTCGTTGTATGAGTATCTGCCGGTTGAAGGGGCAAACACGCTTATTGTCACTTATGGAGTTACCGGTAGAGCCGCAAAACAGGCTGTTATGGGGAGCAGCGGCACCAAGGTGGCTCTGCTCATCCTCAAAACCTTGTGGCCTGTTCCTGTGGATCTGATCAGTCAAATTGGAGCAGAATATAACGATATTTTTGTTGTAGAAATGAATCTTGGTCAGTATGTCAATGAAATTGAGAGGGTTCTTTCCGGGAAAAAAATTCGCTTTTTGGGGCGGATGGATGGCACTCTCATTACTCCCGGACAAATTTACAAGGAGGTGATCAATGGCCAGTCTGCTTAATAACGCCAGACCGCCTGTATTTTGTCCGGGCTGCTCGCATGATATCATAGTCAAAGCTCTTGATCGGGCTCTGGAGGCATTGGGTATTGCTGGGAATGAGGTCGTTTTGGTCAGCGATATAGGCTGTTCCGGTCTTTTCGATGTTTTTTTTCACACCCACGCATTTCATGGTCTGCATGGCAGAGCGCTGACCTATGCACTTGGTTTGAAAATGGCCAGGCCAGAACTGCATGTCATCGTCACCATGGGAGATGGTGGGATGGGTATCGGTGGTGCCCACTTTCTCAGCGCCTGTCGCCGGAATGCGGATCTTACTCTGTTGATACTGAACAATTTCAACTTTGGCATGACCGGTGGCCAGTACTCCTCAACAACTCCCGAAGAGGGCCAAACATCCTCACGATTTCTTAATCAGCTTGAAAAGCCTCTCGACATTTGCAGGGTTGCAGAATCAGCCGGTGCACCTTTCGTTATACGCTGCTCCGGTCTCAGTCAGGACCTGGTGGGTAATATGCAGCGTGCAGTAGCGTTTAGAGGTTTCGCTGTTATGGATATTTGGGGGATCTGCCCAGGAAGATATAGCAGAAAGAACCGTCTGAACCCGAGAGAAATAGAGACACAACTGGGCTCCATGAGCGCCTATACAGGAGTTGTCACTGAAAACGAGCGTACTGAATATGTAACTGGTTATTATGAAATTGCGAACTCTCTCCCGCCTGCAGCACAGCCGCTTCAGATAGAACAAGTGCATGCGCCGCCACAGCGGCAAAAACAGGAAATTCTCCTCTTAGGCAGTGCTGGACAGCGTATTGTCACCGCTGGTGAAATCCTCTGCCTTGCGGCCATGTCGGGAGGTATGCAGGTAACTCAAAAAAACGATTATGATATTACGGTCCTCAAAGGACCTTCTGTCTCTGAAATCATTCTCTGGCCAGAAGATATAGGTTATTCTGGTATAGAAAAACCGGACGTTATTCTGGTTTTTTCTGCTGATGGAGTAAAGAGGCGTCAGCAGCTCTTTTCCCGGATGTCTGATGAAGGATTGGTCATCTGTGCGAAAGGGGTGGAGATCCCCGAATGCAAGGCTGAGAAGATATACATAGATTTCAAAGGTAAAGGAGTAAGCTCTGAAAACTATGGGCTTGCGGCTCTTAGCTTACTTGCCAGCAGGGGAAAGTGTATGTCAATAGAGATGTTCAATACAGCCTTGCAGAAGCGGTTTAAGGGAGACCCATATGTCAGCGCCCTGAGAATTGTGGAGAAAATGCTGTCCTAACCTTGCTTCGCTTCTGCAAAACATAGTGCCGTTGGCTGTGAGGCCATGCTGCTTTTTACATGCGGATTCCATTGTACCACGAGGGACAAAGCTTCTGTCTTGGTAACATCAGTGGTATTTCTATGCTGCAGACAAGGTTAAGGACATAACATAGAATTCATGATCGGCGATTGGACCAATTTCACTGATCCAGTTTTCAGGCCGCACCCGGTTTGCCGGGTCAACTATTATTTCTTCCGGTAGCTCAAAGGTAAATGGGTCAAGACCGGAAGGCAGAAAGTGCTGTCTGAGCTCAAAGCTTCCTCCGCCAATATCAAGCCAGCCGTATGGACTAAAACGCACCAAGCCGTCACCCAGATGCGCTATGCTGTGGGTACACATAAGCAAAATATACCCATGAATGGCAAATCGTGGCTTATTGTCGACTACTTCTGGTTTTTGGGCAATATAGACCGATCCACTGATTGGCAGCTGAATATATTTATGATGATCAGATATTCGTCTGTATTGAAGTGAGCCTTCTGCATTGTAGGCATAATATGTTGCTGTGTTTTTTATATTTTCCATGGTGTCCTCCTGGTTAAAAAGGGTTAGTGTATTGTTGAGCGGCAAGCTTTATAGGGCTAATTTTTACTTCGGTTATTGTTTATAAGTACTTTGCTTAACCTCTTATCGACAGAGAAGACTATCGCTATCTTCTTTCATAAGCCAAGGATTGAGAATGTCAATCTTTCTCGGTTTAACCAAGCAAGCAAAACAGTGTGCCCGTTATGGGGAGAATAAGCGCTTATTGGCTTGGATTTGTAGTGAGACTACCTTCATTGCAACCGATCCTTTCTCTACTTAAAATATAGTTGTCGATATAAATGCGCTGGTTCTTGGGTGAGGTATTAATCATACCACCACCACCGAAATAGCCAGTAAAGGCAAACCTTCGTATCTTGACATCCTCTACGTCACGAAAACGCATACCGGTTCGCTCTACAATTAATTCACCATCCATCCAAAAACGTATTTCGCCATCACGAACCCCAATGGTGTTCGGTTTGAACATTAGTTCCAGACAATACCAGCGGCCAGGTTCAATCTTAGGCGTATTAAACCATTTGCTACTGTAGGCATGATCGCCCCAGCCTCCTGATTGATCGGGATGGTAAAAATAGATACCAGGTTCATTCCAGTTGTTTATTGAGATCACTGCTGAGAAATGATTGTGGCCGTCAGGGCGGACTCCGGATTGACCATAGCTTGCTTCAATGGTGTTGCTGCCTCCTACTGAAAAGAGTTTGACACCATCGGCCGTCCCCAAAGAGAATCCATCCTCCAGGCGAACCCTTGTTTGGATATAAACAGTTTCGTTCATCGCTTCCGCCGGAACATATTCTCCATGACCTCTGGATCTATGTTCACCTTTTACCATTTGGAGATAGGCGGAGCGCTGACCAGCAAAGACATACTTGGCAGGTTGCTGCACGGTATCTAATCCTACTGCTTTATCCCAGAATATTGGCCAGTTCCTGGCGTAATCCGGATCTTCAAAATCTTCGAAAAAGATGATACTTGCCGGATTAAGAGGATGAACTGCGGTGCTTTGATCTTCAGGAGGAGTGGTGATTACAGTGTCAGTGTTGCTTATATTGCAACCAGCCATACCAGCCATACCAGCCAGAACCAAAAAGAACGATAATTTACGCAATAGAGATATGAATTCCATATCCAGCCTTCTTTTTTTTGTGCTAAGTATAAGATGTGAAAAAGTTTCGGTGTTACTTTGAACAATAATCCTGCTACCGGAAAATGGTAAATAAAGTGTGTTATGCGACGAAATAAATTAGCCAGACGGAGATAAGTGGTGTCATTGATTCATGACCGTCAGTACATCTGGACTGCAATGAATTGAATAAGCAGCCTTTTCAGAAAGACAATGAGTTGTCCGGAAACATCATTTTAGTTTGCTAGACATCATGATCTGTATAACGAAAACCTTAAAAACGGATAAGGTCAGCAAAATTTGGCAAGTTTCGTTGAGCTATATTTTGATTTTCTCCTTATCAGAAGTGCAAGCAGCCCGTAGCCTAACATGGTTAATGTGGCAGGTTCGGGTACCGGTACTGCCGCCAGTTCAAAGGATGAATACCAGTATTGATAACCATCCTGAGGGCCAATTAGATTGGTCCAGGAAGTAGGTATTGTTCCATAGGCTGGGTCTGTCCTGAACTCAGATGGTAGAAAACCATATGGGTCGGCTCCTTCAGGGAAAATCGAACCGAATATCTCAAAACTTCCCCCACCAATATCAAGATGCCCATAGGGAGAAAATCGTACTCGACCGAGGTCTCCATTCGCTGATAAGGAATTGTCGCCAATAAGAAGATCATAGCTGATAATCTCATAACGCGGGAGTCCAGCATCATTCAGCCACGGGTCATCATCAATGTACAAAGAACCGTTTGCATTTATTTGTAACCATGGATCGTGGGGACTGGATAATGGCCGATAGCCGAGATATCCGGAAAAGTCATACTCAATGATTGTCGCATGGCAGGGAAAAACAGATGAGAAAAACAGGAAGAGTAACGTCAAGCAGCAAAAATTTGATTTCATGGTGATCTCGCCGATGAAGTTGATCCAATAGTAGCCTGAACCAGTCAATACGATGTGATCTCAAGGCGGCGACAAATTAGGAGCGGAACCCTCAATATGGATGTGGTAATTGAGTCGCACCTTTTCGCAACCAGAGAGAGCATCTTTATGCTTAAAGAGTGTTTGTATCCTATCTTAAATATACCGTTTTTGCCAGTTGTTTTTTTGATTAAGCTGCTGTAGTAGCGAAAATATTCTTATTATGAGTTGGTTTGTAAACAACTTTCTTTTGTAAAGGACGGTTGCTGTCTGAGATTATTGAAAAATGCAAAGAAGTATCTTGGAGCATGTCATTTTTTTTAATTCTATTTCCGTTGGAGTTGAAACTTCGAAGTAGGTCTTATGCGCTGTCAGGCATAATATGTTTCTGAGATGATGTTCAGGTATGTTAAATATGCTGTTTTCAAAAAATGGCAGTTAGCATGACAATAATCCGTTCTGCTTAATAGAAAGCGCTTCTTTTTTCAACCATGACTGATTGCATGGACAATTTCCTGGTTAGTAGTAATAATTTGGTAGAGTAAAGAAAATTAGGGGATTTAAATTCTTGACGTTTTGTGATAATGAATTGCAGACAAACATATATGGCATGGTAAGAGATAAGAGTTTTTTAGTGATTTTTGCAAATGAACGAAGAGCATCCTGAACACAAGTCAACGAGGCAGCAGACGTTTGCTTTGATTGGCAATATGAATGTCGGCAAGACATCTATATTTACTCGTATTACCACCAAAAAGGCCCAGCCAGTAAATATTCCAGGTTCAACTGTCGCTGTCAGCAGTGCGCAGATAAAAGGTAATCGTGGAGTTGTTTATGATACTCCTGGGATTGCCTCAATTTTCTCAAACAATGAAGATGAACGTGCCACCCGAAAAATAATTCTCTCCTCGGAAGATGATGGCGGTGTCAGCGGCATTATTGTGATCGCTGATGCAAAGAATCTCAAACGTTCTATCGCTCTCGTACTCCAATATGGTCAGTTCGGCCTGCCGATGCTTCTTAATATAAACATGATGGACGAGGCGGTGTCACGCGGTATTGAGATAAACTGCGATAGACTCTCAGCGCTACTGGGCATGGAAGTGACAACAACCATTGCCCCAGAGGGCATGGGCATAAAAGATCTCAGTGCACGTTTATCTAACCTGAGACCTCTTGGTTATTCTGTCTCGTATCCTCCGGCAGTTGAACAGTTCTTGAAGAATATTGAAGCAATTCTTGGCAATATCCACATTAACGCTCGTGGTATAGCCTTGCTGCTCCTGCATCGAGATGTGGATGCAAGACGATATATCGAAAAACATCATGGCAGACAGGCCGCTGACCTCTGTTTACGAGAGGTTGAGCTGTATTATGAAGAAGAACCTAATTATGCAGATCACCAGCTTGCTGCAATGTTTAACGAACTGTCATCACGAATTGCCGGGCAGGTACAACGTGTTGAACCACCCTCAAAGAGTTCTGCACTGATGCGTTTTGGTGATATGTGCACCGCATTTTCCACTGGCATTCCCATCGCAGTACTGGTTCTTACGGTAATGTATTTTTTTATCGGAGAGTTTGGGGCAACATATCTTGTAGATACACTCAATTCCAAGCTTTTTGAAGGAATACTCTTTCCTCTGGTCTCAAAGTTTACTGACCGGTTGTCCAGTCCTTTTTTAAGAGATATGATCATGGACCCCGATTTCGGGATTCTGCCGACAGGTGTCTTTCTCGCACTGGGATTAGTGCTGCCGGTAATTTTTTGTTTTTATATTACCTTCGGCATATTGGAAGATTCCGGCTATCTCCCACGCATTTCCATCCTGCTTGATAAGCTTTTTCAAAAAATGGGATTAAACGGCAAGGGTGTTATTCCGCTGGTCATGGGATTTTCGTGTGTCACCATGGCGTTGCTGACAACTCGGGTACTCAATAATGAAAAGGAAAAAAATATCGTCTCGTTTCTTCTCTATCTGTGCATGCCCTGTGCACCGCTGATCGCAGTTATGTTTATTATTTTGGAAGACATGCCTGTTTCTGCGACAATAGCTGTGTTTGGGATTATTTTTACCCAGGTGATAATTGCCGGATTCCTCGCTAATACAATCTTGCCTGGCGGCAGATCCCTGCTTTTTCTCGAAATTCCGCCGATGAGGCTGCCGAAACCGTTGGCGGTTATAAAAATGGCCTTGGCCAAAACGTATTTTTTCATGCTTGAGGCCTTACCGGTCTTTATAATCGCATCTCTCTGTGTTTTCCTGTTCGAGAGAATAGGTGGGTTGAGCCTTCTGGAAAAAACGCTTGGTCCAATGATCCATCATGTCATGGGATTGCCTGAGAAGAGTGTTCAGGTTTTTATCAAGACAATGATCAGGCGAGAGAGCGGGGCAACGGAGCTGGAACATCTTCGCCCCATATATACCAATCTCCAGCTTGTTGTTAATATGCTGGTAATGACATTCGTTGCTCCATGCATTAACTCTTTTATCGTTCTCTTTAAAGAACGAGGTGTTAAGGCGGGTTTGGCGATAAATATTACAGTGTTTCTCTATGCAATATTGATGGGCAGTCTGGTTAATCATATTTGTCTATATTTAGGTATAAGCTTTTCATAAAGGTTGAGTACGATGATTAGTGAACGTCATGAGGAAATCCTGGAAGCCATCTGGGTGGCCGGAGAAAAGAACAGAGCTGCCATTGAGGCGGTTCAGGACAACTGCACCATCCAGTTTACCGACATGGAGCTTGATCAGTTGGTTGAGAGTAAACTGATCGTATGTCAAAGCGGAGAAATCCATTTTACTCATCAGGGTGAAAAGCTGGGCGAGGCAATCATCCGCAGACACAGGTTGGCAGAGGTCCTGGTGACTTCAATTCTTAAAGTAAAAAAGAGTACCATGGATGAAATTGCCTGCGAGGTTGAGCATTCACTTCAAGAGCAGGTGGAAGAGTCGATCTGTACACTGCTTGGACATCCAGAGGTTTGCCCCGATGGGAAGCCGATCCCTCCGGGACGGTGTTGCCTCAGTCATTCCAAGGAAATTGTCAATACGGTAACGAGCCTGGTTGAACTCATACCGGGAGAGCAGGGTAGAATAACCTATATAAAACCAGGCAGTCATTCCAACCTGCACCAACTACTTTCCTTTGGTCTGAGTCCAGGAGTGAATGTCGTGGTGCATCGCAGCAGTCCCGCTTTTTGTATTAAATTCGAGAACACGGAGCTTGCCCTTGACCCTGAAATTGCAAAAAATATTTTTGTCTGGAAGACTAATTGTCTGCTTAAGTAGGAATCTCGTCTTGCCTTTAAACATGAACGTGTGCAAATAATCATTCCCCAAAGTCGGTCATTGACAATGCACGTTATTCACTAAGCCATTCTTGTTGACAAAGAGGACTTCGCCCTGGTCTGAATTTTAATGGGTATTCTTTCAATGTGGCAGTGGTTTCTTCATTCTCTAAGAACATCCGGTAGTTTTTATCTCATTTTTTGAAGGACACTGTCGTGAACCCCGCTGTGACCTCTTGTTCAACAAAGTTGAGACGGAGAATTTGCGGAGGCGAGATTACAATAACGTGTTACTTGGGAAGTATGACGTTTTTGTTATATATTGGTTGGACCAATTATATAAATAGAAGATGATTTTGGAAAATAAATCACATGCAAACAATTAGATATTTGTATGACATTGATATTGTACATTATATTTTAGTTTTGAAATGTGTTGACAAGTATGGTTTTTCTATTGTATGTTTGATACCAATGTTGGGTTTGCTGAATTGTGGTTTTTGGTTTGACATCCAGTGACTTTCTGTGGTCTGTGGTCTGTGTTTGTTGTTGTCTATCAGCAAAGCTGAATGAAATCAAAGTGCTATACAGTAACATGAAACTGAAGTGGTTGCTTTTTTCAGTTTTGTGATCATATATAGAAGTAGTTCCATAAAATGCCAACTTCTCCTCCTTCGGCATTACCTGTGCCCCATATCTCTCCCTGTGGGCGCAGGTTTTTTTTTGCTATTCATCTTGTTTCGTGATTGCTTCAGAAGAGTGAAAGCTTTTCTGATCATTGTCGCAGAATTTTGGAGTCAGGTGAATAGAGATAGATACGTTTTGAACGCCAGAAGCTGTCTGGGGGAAGCAAATGTTGAAAGAGTCGGCCTGATTCAACGATTCAGGAAAGATATCGCCTCCTCTTCAGAGAAGGCGATACTGGCAAAGCAGATATTGCGGTTGAAGAGCAGTATGCAGCTATCTCATGGAATGATCTGCGCCCATATCAATGCCGAGCTCACATGCCTTGGTATTCATTTTCAGAAAATCTTTAGGAACCCTGGCACTGACAGCAGCGAGAAGAGAGGTTGGCTTTATCAATCCGGTCAGGCCAACCAGGGCGCCGAGCACGCATATATTAAACACGATAGGTTTACCGATGTGTTCCATAACCTGCTCATACATAGGTAGTTCAAGCTGTCTGGCATCGACTTTTGCAGCCTGCTCGACAAATCGGGAGTCTGTGAGAAGAGTGCCGCCTGGTCTGATAATAGGAGCAAAAGAGTTGTACGCGTCCTGGGTCAGGCAGACGAGAATGTTCGGCTGCGTAACACCTGGAAAATCAATTTCGTCATAACTGATGATTATATCGCTTCTGGTTGCCCCACCGCGGGCTGCCGCGCCATAACTCTGTGACTGCGTTGCGTTCATGCCTTCATGGATGACAGCTGCTTCAGCAAGAATAATAGCTGCGGTAATAACTCCCTGACCGCCGGAGCCAGAAAATACAAGTCGTGTTCTTTTCATTCTGCACCTCCCATGGCGCCCTGCACCAGTTTTTCATATTCCTCGCAGTATTCGCCGCGTTCCTCCTGGACAAAAATTCCTCGTGGAATAAGGTCTGGATTCGCCTCAAGTGCCTTGGAGCCGAGTTTTCCTGTGGTGTCTTTATAAATTTGGAGCATGTCAGGAGCATCGCCCTCTTTATTTTTACGACCATAATGCGTTGGACACTGGGAGAGAATTTCTACTACTGAGAAACCCTTGTGCATAATCGCTTTTTTGAGGTACTCCGTTGACTCACGGGCATGATAAGTTGTTGATCGTGCGACAAAGGAGGCACCTGCCGCGCTAGCAAGTTTGATGACATCAAACTCTCGATCAATGGTAAGATATGGAGCCGTTGTCGCCTTTTTCCCACAACCGGATAATGGCGAAAACTGTCCGCCGGTCATACCGTAAATGCGGTTGTTCATTACAATGGCGGTAATGTTGATATTTCTTCTGGCGGCATGAATAAAATGATTGCCACCGATTGCCAGAGCGTCACCGTCGCCCATCGGAACCAACAGATTCAATGAAGGCTTTGACAGCTTGACTCCTGTGGCAAAGGCTAATGCTCTGCCGTGTAAGGTATGAAGCGAGTGAAAATCAACATACCCTGAAATTCTTGCGGAACAGCCTATGCCTGAGGTCATGACGATGTCGTTCTTCTCAAGACCGAGTTCTTCGACTGCGCGAATAAGTGAGTTAAGTACGATACCGTGGCCGCAGCCAGGGCACCACATATGCGGGAAAAATCTCTGCCGTAAATAATCTTTTAAGGCCATGTTATACTCCTCTCCCCTGGATAACCCTCAGGAGTCGTTTGATGTCGGTAGGGGTGATCAGTTTGCCGTCGATTCTGTTGGCCAGAAAGACGTTTTCGGGACGGTCAACAGCGCTTTTTACCTGGGCAAGTATCTGCCCCATGTTCATTTCCACGACAAGGACAGCTTTAGCGTTAGCACATTTTTCTCTAATCATTGCCGCGGGAAAGGGCCAGATTGACTGGAGTTCCAGTACGCCAATTCTTTCTCCTTTTTTACGCCGGTTTTTTGCTAAATGGATGGCTGATCTGGCTGAGGAACCATAAGAAATCATAATGTATTCAGCATCGTCGAGAAAGTGCTCCTTGTGGCGAGTAATGGAATGGACATTGTTCTCAATTTTATCGACAATGTGGTGGAGCAGTTCGTTGACTATATGAGGGTTATTTGAAGGAAAGCCCCACATGTCATGGAATAATCCTGTGACATTATAACGGTGTACATCGCCAAAATCAGACATCGGCAGGCGACCATCCTCTCTTGGCAGGTAAGGATGATAATCCACACCCTTGCCAACTGAGGTGCGTAGCCGGTCAACGATGGGAAGATCTCCTTCCTCTGGTATGACAAGCTTCTCACGCATGTGGCCGACAGCTTCATCAAGCAGGAGAATAACCGGGGTTCGATAGGTTTCTGCGAGATTAAAGGCATCAACCGTGATGGCAAAGACATCCTGATGATTTGAGGCTGTGAGTGCAATGATGGAGTGGTCACCATGGGTGCCCCAGCGGGCCTGGTTGATATCACCCTGGCTCACATGGGTAGGGTTTCCTGTGGATGGCCCGCCGCGCTGTACATTGACAATAACGCATGGTATTTCAGCCATACAGGCATAACCGATGGCTTCCTGTTTGAGCGAAAAACCGGGACCACTGGTCGCTGTCATGACTTTGTGGCCGGTGAGTGAGGCACCAATAATGGCGCACATGGAAGCGATTTCGTCTTCCATCTGGATGAACTTGCCGCCCTGTTTTGGCAGTCTGCCGGAGCATAATTCCGCGATTTCTGTGGAAGGGGTTATCGGGTAGCCGGCAAAGAAGTTCAACCCGGCGTAGAGTGCCCCTTCGACACAGGCTTCGTTGCCTTGTAAAAATCGGATGTTATTTTTCATTGTCCTCTTCCTGTTGCGTGATGACCTCTACGGCGAGGTCGGGGCATCGTAGTTCGCACATTTTACAGCAGATGCAGTCTTCTGGCCGAGCGGCCGTGCACTTGTCCCTGCTGTCGAGTTCCAGGACCTGAGTCGGACAGTACTTGACACAGATGCCGCAGCCCTTGCACCAGTCCCTATTGATCATCAGCTTGAGTAATTTCTGCTTGGCCATACGATTCCTCTTTGCTTTAATGCGTTCATAAAGATTTAATGCTCCTGTGTGATCCAGACGTATTTGTAGATGCGTAATGACAGCCTCAAAAAGGCTTGGAAATCATCGCGCAATCTAAAGATGGTGTCTGATTCTCAATTTGAGACATTTTATGAGCAATCTTTGTGCCTGAAAAAATTGTATACTAAAAAAAGGTGCGATTCGCCAGAAAAGAGTCCCATTGTTAGCAGATTAGCATGATCCAGCAGATGATCCCGCAGGCCGCACAAATTCAGAAGCTGTTCTTTGTAAAATGTTCAAAAGCAAAGAGTTGATTAAATAGTCAAAAAGACAATTCAACTAAATACAGAAGTTGAATAATAGGTATATATTACAGCCGGATAGTATTGGAGTTGATTATATGGTCAATTTTTGCCGTAGGGTGTATGCGGCAAAAATTGAATCCTCATGTTAAAAACGATCGAAAAAGCGAGTTAAGCTGGTTTACTGGTGGTATTGCATTAGGACTAATAGTCCATCTCTTTATAGATTTTTCTTTCCAGTTCTTTTGCAATATCCTCGCCGCGATAGGAGACAACGGGAACTGGGCAGCGGCGAAACATGCGTTCGGCGACTGAGCCGGTAAAAATGTGCCGCAGCTCCCTGGTTTTGGTACCCATGACCACCATATCGATATTTTCACGTACCACAATACGAAGCAATTCCGTAGCCGGATCTCCTACCAGCAGCGTGTAATCGTAGTCAGTATCGGCAATTCCGAGTTCGTCGATCATCTGCTCAAGTTGTGCGACCCGCTCTTTCTGGACAGTGGCAATATATTTGTCACTATCCACCTTGTAGCCATGACCCGATATCTTCTCAATCGCCTTAAGGTTGCGCTCATTGACCACATTGGCAATTAGCAGTTTAGCGCCAAGCGGTTTTGCCAGGCTGGCTGCATAGTCGAGAATGCCTTTGGAGTAGGTGGAAAAGGCGATGGGAACAAGTACTTTCTGCAACATGGTTTCTCCTTGGTGTTGTTTTCGTGGACTATGCCAGGCTAAGCATTCTGCTCTTTCCTGGCACGTCGGCGCTGCAGAGCAAATATAACGGCGAACAACATGAGTGCCGGAATAAACAACAGCTGCTTCGGAGGAATCGAAGCTTCCATTTGTACATTGACAATCTCCTGGTCAAAGTCAACCCCGGCCTTTTCGGCATTACTGGCGAAAACCACATTGTCGACCAGAATTTTACCTTCCTCTTCCCTCGTCTCGAAACCCATGCCGAGGAGACGCTCGTCGCCGCTGGGCTCGTCACCTACCGGCAGCATCAGCGTCTTGGTGTAGCTGTTACCGTGAAAGTCTTCCCCAGTAACCATCATGCGTAACTGGGAGCCTGGATTCAGTTCCTCGACAATGGCTGCCATTTCAGCCGCCGGTTTATTGATGAGAGGTGGATAGATCATATCCCAGAAGTAGCCGGGACGAAAGAGCATGAAGGCGACAAACAAGAGGGCCAGTGTCTCCCACAGTCGATTCTTAGTGAGCATATACTGTTGGGTTGCTGCGGCAAATACTAGCATGGCAAAGATTGATGCCAATATCACAATGACAAGATGGTACCAGGTACCCACTCCGATCATTAAAAGTTCAGTGTTAAAAATAAAGATAAAGGGCAGAATCGCGGTACGGATATCATAGCCAAACCCCTGAATACCTGTGCGTATCGGGTCGCCACCCGAGATACCCGCCGCTGCAAAGGCGGCAAGACCCACAGGCGGTGTATCGTCTGCTAGAATTCCGAAGTAGAAAACGAAGAGATGCACGGCAATAAGCGGCACGATGAGTCCGTTTTCGGCACCCAGATTGACGATAACCGGAGCCATCAGCGTGGAGACGACGATATAGTTGGCCGTGGTCGGCAGGCCCATACCCAAAAGCAAGCTGATAAAGGCAGTAAACAGGAGGATCAAGATCAGATTGCCGCCTGATATAAACTCGACAAACTCAGTCATCACTAAGCCGATGCCGGTAAGGGTTACGGTGCCGACAACAATACCAGCTGCGGCCGTGGCCACACCAATACCTATCATGTTTCGTGCTCCTGACACCAAGCCGTCAATCAGGTCTGTGAAGCCGCGTTTTGCAGCAAATTCGGGTGCCGTGGACTTGCGGATAAAACCTTTTAACGGTCTCTGGGTAACGACAATAAAGAGCAGCAATACAGTTGCCCAGAACGCTGATAGTGAAGGAGAGAGCCTCTCAACGGTAAGACACCACATCAGCACTACGATGGGTAACAGAAAATAGTAGCCTGCCTGGGCAGTCGCTGCAAGGGGTGGCAGTTCAGTGATTTCCGTGGTAATTTCCAACTCGGGAACTCGTGTTGCCAGGTAAATAAGTGCCAGGTAGGCGACAATCAAAAGAACCGTAACAATGGGTAATGTCGAGCTACCAGCCACAGTCTTGATCCAGCCCAGGCCATAATAAGTAACACCGCCAATTACGATGAGAAGCACAATCGTGGTTAAAAAGCTTAACAAGCTTTGGAAAATAGTTTTCGTCCTCTTCTTGGGAAGTCCTTTAAGGTTCATTTTACAGGCTTCAAGATGGACAATGTATACCAGGGCAATATAGGAGATTATGGCTGGCAGAAAAGCGTGCTTTATTACCTCGACATAGGATATGCCCACATATTCCACCATCAGAAAGGCAGCTGCGCCCATAACCGGCGGGGTCAGTTGGCCGTTGGTGGAGGAGGCTACTTCAACAGCTCCTGCTTTTTCTGCCGAAAAACCAACTTTTTTCATCAGCGGAATAGTGAAGGTTCCAGTGGTAACCACGTTGGCAATGGATGAACCAGAAACCAGGCCGGTCATGGCAGAGGAGACCACCGCTGCTTTAGCAGGACCCCCGCGAAGATGACCGAGACCTGCGAAGGCGGTGCGGATAAAATAGTTGCCTGCTCCTGCTGATTCGAGCAGAGAGCCAAACAGTACAAACATAAAGACCATGGATGTTGAGACCCCCAGGGCCACACCGTAGACACCTTCTGTTGTAAGCCAATAGTGCGACATGCCTTTGACCAGACTTGCACCTTTATGAGCAATGACATCGGGCATATGGGCTCCGCCAAAGGTGTAGAGAATAAAAATCGTGGCCACCACCATCAGAGGTGGTCCCAGAGCCCTTCTCGTTGCTTCGAGCAGAAGGATCAATCCCGTTACAGCCACAATGAGATCCAGGGGCGTCGGGTTACCGGGACGATTGGCAAGCGAACTGTAAAACAGAAAAAGATACCCGGCGCAAAAGGCACCAACTAAACCGACAATCCAGTCCTGGATCGGGATATAGTCTTTCGGTGATGATTTCAAAGTAGGAAAAGCCGTATATGACAGAAAGATGGCAAAAGCCAGATGAATAGCGCGAGCTTCGGTACTATTCAACACGAAGACGTTAAAAATATAGGGTAGCGGCGAGGCATACCAGAGTTGGAACAAAGTCCAGGCCAGGGGTACAAAAAACAGCACCTTTTTGGGGATTTCTCCGGTGGGGTGGCGGCCGCCGGTATCCGCCTGGGCTATCATATCATGCAACTGGTCTTCCGACAGCTGCTTTTCACTTGGCTTGCTCATCGTGCTCGCTCTCCTTGAAGATGTTCTGTGTCGCAGGGCTTGGAATATCAACCAGGCCGGAAAGTCCTCACATCATGAGGATAGGACAAGGGGACATAGAACATGTCACCCGGGTATGTACTGCTGATTAGCGGAGGGAGCTGTTGCTCCCTCCGCTAATATTACATTAAAACCTTAAAGATTACATCAGACCAGCTTCTTTATAGTATTTCTTGGCTCCATCATGAAGAGGAGCAGAAAGACCGTCTTTGATCATTTCTTCTTTCTTCAGATTGGCAAAGGCTGGATGAAGTTTTTTGAACTGATCGAAGTCTTCAAAAACTGCTTTGACCACGTTGTAAATAACCTTCTCATCAACCTTGGCTGAAGAGACAAAGGTTGCACCAACACCAAAGGTGGTAACATCTTTATCATTGCCACGGTACATACCACCTGGGATTACGGCTACACGGTAATAGTCGTTGTCGTTGATCAGCTTGGTAATTTCAGGACCGGTAACTTCAACCAAAACGGAATCGCAGGAAGTGGTTGCTTCCTTGATGGATCCACTCGGATGGCCCACGGTGAAAACCATGGCATCTATTTTGTTGTCGCACAGGGCGTTTGACTGCTCAGCTGATTTAAGCTCAGAAGCGAGTTTGAAATCGTCCATGGTCCAGCCTTTTGCTTTCATGATGACTTCCATGGTACCACGCTGGCCAGAACCAGGGTTGCCGACGTTAACCCGCTTTCCTTTCAGATCATCGAAGGTTTTGATCCCAGAATCAGCTCTGGCTACTACGGTGAAAGGCTCTGGATGTACAGAGAAAACGGCTCGCAGGTCTTTGTTTTCTCCTGCATCGGCGAATTTTGAAGTGCCATGGTAGGCATGATACTGCCAGTCTGACTGGGCAACACCCATGTCAAGTTCGCCTGCAGCGATGGCGTTAAGATTATAGACAGATCCGCCGGTGGATTCAACTGAACAACGGATACCATGATCTTTCTTGCCTTTGTTGACCAGACGGCAGATAGCGCCACCGGTTGGATAATAAACACCGGTTACTCCGCCGGTGCCGATGGTGACAAACTGTTGTGCATGTGCACTGGGTGCGCCACTGAAGGTGGTTGCAAATCCAAACATTGCCGCTGCTGCTAATAATAGACTCTTTTTCATATGTCCTCTCCTTGTTGTTAAGGTTACATCATTCCCTTGAGGGGAGATTTAAGGTGCAAAGCGCTAACAGGCACCTCATTAAAAAAATAAACGTAGCAGGGATATCTTGGTGAAGCCACTGCCGGATCGAAGTGGTCAGTACTGAAAAAAGATGGCAATGGGCATCTCGTAATATTGAGACTGTCTATTACACAGCTCACTTCCATAAATAATAGCAATCTTTGTGCCACGTTCGATGATTTTGTCGAAAGAAGAGTGGGCGGTTGAGTTTGTTCCCCTGAGATCAAGTAAATGGCAGATAAAGCAACAAGAAAAATTCAGTGAAAATTGCGAGAGAGATTGTATGCAATTATAGTGCACTTGATCATTTCCTCAAAACTGTCTTTATATTTTATCAGGAAAGTAATTGTAATTTTGAATAAAAAAACGATTAAAATAAAAAATTGATGAAATAATCAAATTTGGCTTTCAGTTCATCTGGTTTAATTGTATGGTCAGACTCTATTATGAGGAAAAAACGTCTTTTTCGATTACTTTTTTACCTTATTGGGACAAGGAGAAAGGCTATTGTTCTATAAACCACGGACTCTGTATTGTATAGCTACTTGTGAAAGAATGAATGTTCTCTGTGGTATTGCACTGACAATACTGTTTTTTCTTCCACTCTCCGGGTGCAAAGATCTTCCCTCTGAAAAGAAGATATCCATTGAGCAGCAGAATACTGTTGTTATTGATGAAATTGCCATTCCCGTACTGCCCAGTTCTAAAGAACAGTTCAACTACACACGCTCATGGTTTTCTGATGGAAACGTAAAGCGAGCCGCCCTGAAAGCATATATCCAGCTCTATCCGGACAATGAAAAAGAATGTGGCATGGCGGCCCTTGACCTGGCATATCTGCAGCTGGGTGATGACTACCGTTTCGCCTCCGATGAGGCATATTATAGTGCCCTGGACTCATATAATATGATCCTGGCTGGCTATGCAGATTTCCCAGAAATAATGGCAAAAGCTCTATGGTACATAGGTTGGATTTCTACAGATCTCCTCTATGATCGTCAGAAGGGGCTTGCTTCGTACTGGAAAGTTGTTGAGAAGTACCCCAGAGAAAGAGTTTCTCTTTTACCTCCTGCTCCCTGGGTCAGCATCATATATCCTCAGGCGGATCCAGATGGAAATACGGTGCAGGATCCACCGGGAAACAGCTGGGCAGCCCTTGCTCTGGTGGAGATAATTAAACACACCGAAGATCCAGAAGCTGCCTGGACATTTTTTATTCGACTCTGGCACGATTATAGAAATGATATGGCTACCGGCTTTGCGCTGAGGCATGTACTGCGTCGTCGGTATCATGTCAATGAGACCATAGTGATGGCCAACGAATTTATGGAGAGAAATCTATCAAATATTCACCTTCTGAGTGATATTCGTCGCGAAATTATGGCCATGGACAGTAACAGGGGAGCGCCAGTGAATGAAGATTAAAAATCTGCTGACGCGTACTGTCCATTCTTTTCAGATCCGTGTTTTTCTTGCACTTGCGTTGGTCATTTTCATTTTCATTCCCGGCACTGGATACATTGGTTTTCTTCAGGCGTATAAGGTGGTCGAGAATCAGATGCAGCAATACACCATTAGCACAGCCGATCAGATTTCCAAAAGGGTCAGTTCCTTTCTGGCTCAGCATACCTATAATGTACGGTTGATTAAGGCCCTTCTGGAAAAAAATATGGTGGAAGCCAAAAATGAGGGAAAGCTTCTTCATTATTTCAGTCTTTTTCGCCAGGATCATCCTGAATTTGTAAATATTTATTATGGAGATGTCGCCGGGAATTTTTCCATGGTTCCACCACAGATCCCAGAGGTGCACAAGGTCTTTGATCCGCGGATTCGGCCATGGTATCGGGGAGCTGTTGCTACTGGTGATCTGCATTGGACCGATGTCTACCTTTTTGCCTCAACACAGCAACCTGGCATCACCGCCTCAGTTCCTATTTACAACGATGACATGATACTCCAGGGTGTCTGTGGTATTGATATCGACTTATCTGCGTTTTCAAGATTTCTGGATGGTATTAAGATAGGCAAGGAAGGCTTCGCTTATATATTTGAGAAGAAGCAAGGTCGTGTCATTGCTCATCCAGGACTTGTACAGCTGCCTTGGGATGAAGAGCATATTGAATTGCTCAGGTATTGTCGTGACACCCTGGAAAAGCGGTCTCGAAAATATGGTCTTATCAGCTTTAAGGAAAAGGAGTATTTCACCGCCTATGTTGATTATCCCGGCAAGAACTGGACTGTCGGAGTCACCTTGCCACTCTCTGAATATTTTGAAACTATACAGTTTATCAAAAAGTCGACATTTACCCTGGTTGTAATCGCCATTTTTCTTGCCAGTATTCTCAGTTACCTGCTCACCAGGACGGTGATTCTGCCGCTACACCGGCTGCAACAGGGCATTGACCGAATCAGTAGCGGTGATCTGGAGTACAAGGTAGAAATACACGACCCAGACATTGCCAGCGAGCTGGCAAAATCGTTTAACAGTATGGCCTCGTCTTTGCGAAGAAGTCTTGCTGAACTCAAAGAGACCTATGTTGAATTGACCGAAAAAGAAAAACTGGCTGCAGTTGGCGAAATGACGGCAGGTATTGCTCACGAGATAAAGAATCCATTAGGCGTGATTCTAGGTTCAGCACAGGTGGTTCTTGATAGGCAGCGTCCCTGGCAGATGCGAGAACGTGCCGCCCGTTTTATCATAGATGAGGTCGTGAGGCTCGATAACACCTTGAAAGCCTTCCTCTCTTTTGCCAGGCCAGCATCACCAAGTTTTGTAGAGATCGATATGATTCGTCTGCTTGAAGAGGCGCTGTCGGCCACTGAACAACGTTATAAAGAGGATGGATATCATTTCATTCGTGAATACGAGGAGGATATTCTGCCTATTGAGGCTGACGCCAATCAGATTCGCCAGGTGTTCTGGAATATCTGCCTTAATTCCATTCAGGCGATGCCCGGCGGCGGTACAATAACCATTCGGGTATATATGGACCGGGAGCGTCAGTTCCGCGAACAGAGGCGAGCGAAAATGACCCTCGACAATCCCTTTGCCATACCACGAGAGTGGCTGATTATTTCAATTACTGATAACGGCTGTGGCATACCTCCGGAAAAAATGGAAAAGGTTATGGATCCTTTCGTCAGTCTTCGTGATGATGGAATTGGTCTGGGGCTTTCCATCGTCACCCAGATTATAAAGCTCCATGGGGGACAGGTTGAGGTAACCAGCAGAGAAGGTGAAGGGACCACGTTTAAACTTTTTTTCCCATGCATAATCAAGGAGAGCAACATTGTTGACTAACGTACTGATAATTGAAGATGAAACGCGCATGCGCGAGGTTATGATTATGCTCCTCAGCGATCTGCAGATTAATATATATGAAGCTGCAGATGGTGCAGAAGCAATTGATATTTTTGATAATGAAAATATTCATTTGGTTATATCAGATTTAAAACTGCCCCAAAAGAACGGTATGGAGGTGCTTAACTATATCAAGCAGAACAGACCGGAGGTACCTGTTATCATTGTCACCGCATTCGGGTCGATAGATAATGCGGTTAAGGCTATACGAGAAGGGGCCTTCGACTATGTTACCAAACCGTTTAAAGAGGAAAGACTGCACTCCTGCGTGAAAAAAGCTCTACAGATCAGCACTCTAACCTATGAGGTCAAGCATCTGCGTCAGGAGATTGAGGGCAAGTACAATTTCAACAATATCATTGGTGATTCTCCGGAAATGTGCGAAATTTTGCGTATGGCAGGAGACGTCTCAAAAACCGACACTACGGTTCTTATCACCGGAGAGAGTGGCACGGGGAAAGAACTTCTCAGCAGGGCGACCCATATCAATAGTCCACGGTCCAAGGGCCCGTTTTTACCGGTCAATTGTGCCGCTATTCCTTCTTCTTTACTTGAGGCTGAACTTTTCGGCTATGAGCGCGGCGCTTTCACCGGTGCGCAGCAGCGAAAAAAGGGTAAATTTGAACTGGCTTCGGGCGGGACCCTTTTTCTTGATGAAATCGGTGACATGGAAATTGATGTCCAGGCCAAATTTCTGCGTGTTCTCGAATCTCATGAATTCGAACGATTGGGCGGAGATAAATCTATTCAGGCGGACGTTCGCATCATCACCGCAACCAATAAGGATCTTGAGAAAATGGTTGCCGAAAGACGTTTCCGTGAAGACCTCTTTTACCGGGTTTCAGTATTTCCAATCCGCATTCCTCCTCTTCGAGAGAGACGGAATGATATCCCGCTGCTGTCCCATCATTTCATCAAGGAATTCAGCAGTGCTTTTGGTAGAAAAGTACCCGTCCTCTCCGACAAGGTGATGGACATGCTTTTTAATCATCCCTGGAAAGGCAATATCCGGGAACTGAAAAACGTCCTTGAGCGTGCCATGATCCTTTCAAAAGGTGACCGCATTACTCGTCGACACGTGGTTCTCAACGAGAGTTACGAAAAGCCTTTTTCAACGATGAACATCGATCAAATAGTCTCTTTGCTCATTCGGGACTATCGTATAGGCCTGGAAGAAATCGAAACAAAATGTATTAAATTTGCGTTGGACAATTCCAGTAGCAACGTATCGAGAGCTGCACGCATGCTCGGCCTTTCACGAGCAACGTTACGTTATCGTTTGGAAAAAATGGGCTTATAAAAGGTGAGTGGAAATGCAAAATGGGTGAACAGCATTTCCGGTAAACCTGGAAATGCTGCCTGGCCCTGATTGGTAGTATGAGCATCACTTGTTAACGACGGCATCTCTCAGCGTTTGAATGCCTATCTGGTCAAGCATGAAGCCGATTCTGGCCCGTTTTGAGTTTTCCCTGTAATAGTCGATGGTTCTTTCCAGGAGTTGTTCTACTTTATCCTCCGGGATGTCTTCGGCGAGGACCTCGGCAAGCCTGGGTTTAATGCCGCCCATGCCGCCAACGAGAACAGTCCATCCACTCTCTGTCCCATATAAGGAGAGGTCCTTGATGCAATTTTCTCCACACTGAATTTTGCAGCCGCTCACCGCCATCTTCATTTTGCTGGGCATCGGCATACCATGATAAATGGAGTCTATTTTCTTACCCATGGTAATGCTGTCCTGCTTGGCAAGACGGCAAAATTGTATTCCCGGACAGACTTTAACACTGCGGACGCAAAGGCCGACAGCATGGCCTTTGTCAAAGTTGAGGTCCTTCCAGATAGCGTCTACGTCTTCTTCCTTTATTCCAAAAATTGCAATGCGGGCTGCGCTGGTGATTTTTAAGGCAGTGGCGTCATATTTTCGTGCAACCTCATTAAATTTTTCGAGCATCTCAGGTGTTATTATCCCGCAGGGTATATGCGGAGCAATAGCATATGTTTGTTTGTCTCTTTGCAGGATAACCCCTTTTTGTCCATCTTTGAGCATGGTAAATCTCCTTGTGTCTTGATAAGTGAAATAGGAAAATAGTCAATTTAGCCTGGGTGAGCAACTAAAAGGAGATGGAAATGAGATGTTAATGGACAAAAGTCTGGAGAGGAATAAAGTGCTATCCCTTGGTTCTAATGGGTAGCTCTGTTTTATTTAAAACTGTTCTCAAGGCAAAAGAGGAATGGACGCGCTGGACGCCGGGGAGATTGGTCAGTTTTCCGTGGATTCTTTTATAATCGTCATTGTCCCGGCAAACAATCCGAAGTATGTAGTCAGAATCACCTGCCATTAAATAGCAATCCATCACTTCTTCAAGATTGACTACTCGTGTTTCAAAAGCCTCAAGTTTACTCTGTTGTTGACCATCGAGGGTAATACGGACAAAAACGGTGCATGGAATGCCGATGGCACTTTGGTCGACAAGCAGAATGTAGCGGTCAATGATGCCGCTTTCTTCCAGCAATTTCACCCTTCTCAGGCAGGCGGATTCAGACAGTCCAATTTTTTGAGCCAGTTGGACATTGGATAATTTTGCATTTCGTTGAAGTGCGGATAAAATTGAGCGGTCAATTTCGTCTATGCGTGCTTCTTGTGTTTTCTGCATTTTTCACCTCGAAAATCAGAATTATCTGTATTTTCATAGCGAAAAATCAATCATAATGCAATTTAATTTCGTCTGCTACCTGATATCTTAGGATAAGTTTGGTGAAAAGGATTCAAACAGAGTGTAGTTGGACTCAATTTATTACCCCCCCTTTTTGCGAATAATCGCTCATCAGGGGGTATAGAACCCTGATGAGAATATTCAATAAAAATTCATTAGCAGGGTATTTATTTCATAAGGGAGAATGATCATGATTGTCGGAATACTCAAGGAAATCAAGTCTGAGGAAAACAGAGTGTGTATGACCCCTGCTGGTGCCGAAATAATGGCCCAGAACGGGCATCAGGTACTTGTTGAAAAATCAGCCGGTGTCGGCAGCGCTTTTACCGATGAAATGTACAAGGCTGTAGGTGCAGAAATTGTTGATACCCCTGATGAGGTCTATGCCAGGTCAGAAATGGTTATGCATGTAAAAGAGCCTCAACCGCAGGAATATGAGATGATCAGGGAAAACCAGATTGTCTTTACCTATTTTCACTTTGCCGCCTCCGAAGAACTTACCCGGGCAATGATAGCACGAAAAGCGGTATGTGTTGCCTATGAAACGATAATGGATAAAGACGGTACGCTTCCACTGCTTACTCCGATGAGTGAGGTTGCCGGTAGAATGGCCGTTCAGCAGGCAGCAAAATATCTTGAGCGTGCCCAGGGGGGGCGAGGCCTCCTTCTTGGCGGAGTTCCAGGTGTTGATCCGGCGAACGTTCTGGTCATCGGTGGTGGAGTTGTCGGTACTCATGCTGCACAAATGGCATGTGGGCTTGGAGCCAAGGTCTTCCTTCTCGATATGAGCCTGCCCCGTCTGCGCTATCTCTCTGAAGTTATGCCGAAGAACTGCTTTCCATTGATGTCTTCTCCTGCGAAGATTCGTGAGCTGGTTGAACAGGCCGATGTTGTTGTTGGTGCTGTATTGCTGCATGGCGCCAAAGCACCGAAGCTGATCACCAAGGAAATGTTGCCATCCATGAGAAAGGGAGCTGTTATTGTCGATGTTGCCATCGATCAAGGTGGCTGTTTTGAAACATCAAAACCAACTACACATGGCAATCCTGTGTATGAAATAGATGGGATTATCCATTACTGTGTTGCCAATATGCCAGGTGCCGTACCGCTTACATCTACCATGGCGCTTACCAATGCCACATTGCCATACGCCAGAGCTCTGGCCAACAAAGGCTGGCGACAGAGTGCAATTGATGACAACGGCATCCTTGAAGGACTCAACGTAGTTAACGGTAAAGTAACCTATAAAGGTGTTGCCGAAGCTTTCGGCATGGAATATGTTGACGCTAAAAGCCTTTTAGGCTAAGCCGTAGATCAACCCTAGAAACAGCTGAACCGGGGAGATCTCGTGCAGCTGTTTCTATAATCAGTAACGCTTGATTATTATCACAATTGATTGTCTGCCCGGGCTATTCGAAAGAGTCGTATAGTGCCGAAGCAGAACGTTGAGGAGCCATGCGGAGGACTCTTATTCCGTTTTTGGCATAGACACACTAGATGGAGGAGAATCTATGGAAGCGATTGATGCGTTGATTGGTAAAATAGGGGCATTTGCTTGGGGTCCGCCAATGTTGATCCTGCTGGTCGGTACTGGTTTTTGGCTCACTTTTTGTTTACGTGGTTTGCAGTTCACAAAATTGGGACATGCTTTATATCTGGCCTTGATCAAAAGAAAGGAAGACTCCGATGAACCTGGAGATATTACTCATTTCCAGGCACTCATGACGGCTCTTTCCGCCACCGTCGGAACGGGTAATATTGCTGGTGTTGCCACCGCTATTGCCATTGGTGGACCAGGAGCTCTTTTCTGGATGTGGATTACCGGCCTTGTCGGCATGGCTACAAAATATGCCGAAGCCATACTTGCCGTAAAATACAGAATTGTTGATGAGAACGGCGAGATGAGCGGTGGCCCGATGTACTACATCTCCAAGGGATTGAATTTGCCTTGGCTTGGCGCGATCTTTGCCGTATTTGCCTCTGTTGCCGCTTTTGGAATTGGCAACATGGTTCAATCCAACTCAGTTGCCGATGCTGTTCAGGCGACCTTTAATATCCCAACATGGCTCACTGGGTTAACTCTGATGATCTGTACCGCGCTGGTTGTTCTTGGCGGGATTAAATCCATCGGTAGAGTTACTTCGGTCTTAGTACCGGTCATGATTGTTTTCTATATGGGTGCTGCACTTTATATTATTTTCGCCAATATCGGCGGAGTTCCTGCTGCATTGGTCCTGATCGTCAAACAGGCATTTAATCCTACTGCAGCCACAGGTGGTTTTGCCGGAGCCGCAGTTATGCTTGCCATCAGGATGGGTGTTGCCAGAGGTGTATTCTCTAACGAATCCGGTCTTGGTAGTGCTCCGATTGCTGCTGCAGCTGCACAAACAAAGTCTCCAGCTACTCAGGCTCTGGTGTCCATGACCCAGACCTTTATTGATACCCTGATTGTTTGTACCATGACTGGTTTGGTACTCATTCTAACCGGTGCCTGGTCCAATGGACAGAATGGTGCCGAGTTGACCACAACTGCTTTTGCAGCGGGTATGCCGTTGGGTGCGTATATTGTTACCCTCGGTCTGGTGCTTTTTGCTTATTCTACAATTCTTGGGTGGTGCTATTATGGTGAAAAATCAATAGAATACCTTTTTGGTGTGCGCTCTGTTCTGCCATACAGAATTGTTTTTGTTATTTTCGTAGGTGTTGGTGCCGTGGCCAAATTGAGCCTTGTCTGGAATATTTCCGACACTCTTAACGGTCTCATGGCAATACCCAACCTGATCGGCTTGATTATGCTGACACCGGTTATCGTCTCTGAAACCAAAAAATATTTTGGTAATGTTGACGCCAAATAATTGCCGATAGACTCTTTCCGGCAATATCTTAAGCTGAATATGGAGGCAATAAATAACCTTCATATTCAGCTTTCTGTTTTTTAGCCTTTCCGTATCATACACTTTGCAGACAGAGCTGATTGTGGTAAGCAATAGAGAATGTTGTTAATTAACCGACTCAAAAGGTGCTGATATGGGAATAGAATATTTGTCTCAATTTTTAACTATTGTAGTTGTTCATCTGCTGGCTGTGGCAAGTCCCGGGCCGGATTTTGCGGTGGTGGTAAAACAAAGTGTAACTCATGGTAAAGCGACAGCCCTTTGGACAAGCCTTGGGGTTGGGACAGGAATTTTTCTCCATGTACTATACTCTCTACTCGGAATAGGAGTGGTGGTCTCCCAATCCGTAGTAGCTTTTAATGTTATGAAATACCTCGGAGCTGCATATCTTGTCTATCTGGGCTTAAAAGCTATCCGCACCAAACCCGCCGCGTCACCTCTTTTTTCAAAAGGAGTAAAACAGACACCAACCCCAGGACGGGCCTATTGGATTGGATTTCTTACCAATGGGCTTAATCCCAAAGCTACATTATTTTTTCTTTCCCTGTTTACAGTGGTCATTGCTCCAGATACTCCTCTTGTCATTCAGGCCTGCTACGGGGTCTACATGGCTTTTGCCACAGCCTTGTGGTTCTCCGGTGTTTCCCTGGTTTTTGGCAATAGTCGGGTTCGTATTCTTTTCAGTAAATTCGGGCACTGGTTTGAGAGATTTATGGGTGGAGCACTACTTCTGCTGGGGGTGAAACTGGCTATTACCTCGCAGAAGTAAAAGATGTTTGCAGAATCAAAAACAACAGTTTTGTCAATGGAATTGTAGAGCAGGAGATTTGCTGCGTCAGTGCCATGTTTACGGAGAAAGAGTTGGACAGGAAAAAAGTAAAAAATCTTCTGCAAAGTTTTGTGGACAATCCTGGATATTTGCTTAAATCAGGGTGGCTCAGATCAATAGAAGAAAACGGGGCGGTTGATGTCAAAGGCGACCCCATACCCTGGATCACCTATCCGGCACTTGATTTTCTAGCCGACAGGGTATTATCAGAAATGGTGGTTTTTGAATACGGGAGTGGTAACTCGACCTTTTGGTGGAGCAAAAGAGTGAAAAAGCTCATCAGTTGTGAGCATGACAAGGAATGGTATGCCTCGTTTCGCCCAGAGATTCCAGACAATGTCACATATCTGCTGCGCAGGGCCAAGGGTGGGAGCACAGACTATGCCATGGAGATCAGTAAATATAGAGAAATGTTTGATATCCTGGTAATAGACGGAAGGGACAGGGTAAACTGCGTTAAAAATGGGCTTGCCTCATTGCACCATGACGGTGTCCTTATCTGGGATAATAGTGATCGGGAGGAGTATCAGGAGGGATTTGATCTCCTCAAGGAAAAGGGGTTTAAATCTCTCGATTTTTGGGGTATGGGCGCTTTGGCCACACGGCGCTGGTGTACTTCGATCTTTTATCGCCAAGAGAACTGCCTGAACATTTGATTTTGTTTCTTTTGTGATTTTCAATAAAGAGCTATAATGGTACGGCCATAATGTTTTTCAGGTTTTTGCTGAGCCTGAATCTCCGGCTTCTCACATCCTGTTTCAAGGTAATTGTCCGGTTGCCCAGAAGGATTGTGGTGCCCGCATGCATTTTTCCATGGACCTGAATGCAGATTTTTTCAATATTTGTTTCCTGGTTATACATCGGATCTTCTTCCCCGAGATCCTCCCTCTTGTCGCCACTGCCCACTCGTGAGTAGAGCTCTGTTCCGGGAATTAAATTCAGGGTGAGCAGTTTGTTTTTAGTGGCAACGGCAGCTTCCTCCATCCTGCGGATTTTCTTGGGTCTGGATCCTTTTCCATGCAACTGAATTGCCTGGATTATATCTTCCTGCTGCTCAACAAGTTCTCTTTTCAGCTGCTGGTAAAGAAGATATCTTCCAGCATCAATACCAGCACCAAGAATTGCAGGATCGCCGCTTTCTGCACCGACATTTCCCACAGATAAACTGCCGCCAGCAAGCAGGATACCGCCTAAAATTGATGAATCCCGATGGCAGCGAATGTCAGCAGCGGCTTCAATCGAACTGTAATAGCATTGTTTGCGGATGACCACCAGTCCACCTGATTTAACAATACCGCGTTCAATAAATTTTATATCGACATCACCACCGGCTCCAATAGTGGTCGATGTTCCGGTAATACCGCCTTTAATGACAATATTACCACCACTCTGTATGGTTGAAGCAGATACTCCTCCACCGATTTCCAGATCGCCACTGACCTCTACCTTAAAACTTGGATTGACTGAGCCTCGGATGACAACATTTTTTTCTGACTCGACATTACCCGTCGAATAATCGATATCGCTGTTTATAGTTGTTTTTGAAGAAACCTTGATGGTGTTCCTATTAATGATGCTCATCGCCCCGTCTCGCGTGGCAATGACTTTGTTCTCTTTGGAAAGAAACAGGGCATCTCCGGTCACTTTAACCCGCAGATCTTTTCCGGTTTTTGATTCAATTTGTTTCCCAAGGACATTACATCCCATTTCACCGGGAACAGCCGGGATTTTGGTGGCAATGTGTTGCCCCTCCTTCACACCAACCATTATTCTACGGTCTCGGAAATCAATGGTACCGTCGGCCATAATATGGCCGGCAAGAGGGCCGATCTCCAGTTCAAATTGTAACGAGGCATCTACACCTTCTCCAGGGAAAACTCCCTGGGCAAAGAGGATCTCGTCAAAATCATCGCAGGGACCAGAAATTGTATCGCGAATTTTAGCTAGAGCATCCTGGTCAATACCATAGACAATGCCCGCTTCAGCAATCAGCTCATCAATATCCGCTGTCTGTATGGAAGGAGCTTCCGACAAAGCAGGGTGGAGGATCATGCTGGCCTGCATTTTATTATGTGAGATTTTTACTGCTGGTATTATGTCAATTATTAACAGGTCAGGTTTCCCCTGCTGTTCAATAATACGGGTTTTGGGATAGCCGGAGAGAGCAGCGACAAGGGAATGGGAATGGACATCAAATGCTACATTTTCACCTGGCTCCATTGGCCCTCTTAGATATCCTCGTTTCTTCATTGCCAAATAATTCGGGAAGCCAGCCAGAACGCTGCCTTTCCGAACAAGCTGAGAAACCAATGTTTTTTCGCCAGGTTCAGCTCCAGCAACTTCAATCCATTTTTGCTCGAATTCGAGTTCCGGTTCGAGGAATTTAACAGCTGGTTGCGATTCTAAGGTCGGCGATTGCAAAACAATGTCTCCAATAAGAGTAGTAAAATAGGGAACTTTGTATATCGTAGTATATATCTTTTATTGGCTTAAGCAAAGTCTGTCGTTGTAAGATGGCAATGTGAAAAGAGAAAGGAATGATTACAGTTAGTCTGACGAAAAGCTCTTTTTGTATGTTGTCTTGAATGGAAAAAGAAAAAGTATAATTATACGATTTCACATAGTGGTAATATGATAATTCAGGGTTCCAGGGAACAATTGGCCGAAGACGCAGCAAGGATCATTGCTGAGAGGATTGATGTGCTGCTTGAAAAACAGGCGCATGCCGTTATTGCAGTACCTGGCGGAAGGAGTGTCTCCAGAGTTTTTGAAAATCTCTGTAAATACAATATTCCCTGGCAGCAGATCCGTTTATTCTTACTTGATGAAAGGATGGTAGCACTGGATGACCCTCAAAGTAATTATCGACTAGTCAGTGGACATCTGCCAGAAAATTTGCCCGAAGGTGTTCTTTATCCGTTCAGATTTGATCCGGATAATCCAGTATCAGGTGTGTCAGCTTATCAAGATAAACTCCACCATTGTGGGGGGCATTTTGATATCGTATTGGCGAGCTCGGGTGAAGATGGTCATATAGCTTCTATTTTTCCGCATCATCATTCGGTGCACTCAAAAAGTTCAGACTTTATTCTTATGAATGATGCCCCTAAACCACCTCCGGGAAGAATGTCTGCGAGTTGTGAACTTATCAGCAAGGCCGATACCGGCATTGTCCTTTTTCTGGGTACGGCTAAGAGGGGTGCACTAAAAAACCTTTTTAACCCGCACCTTTCGTATTTGGAATGTCCTGCCAAGATAATAACTCAATTACCCTGCTGCTATGTACTCACGGATCAGGAGGTTAATGCCCCATGACATTAGAATCGCAAATGATTCTTATATTTGGAGCGACTGGTGATCTTACGCGGCGGAAGCTGATTCCGTCGTTGTATCATCTTGTTGCCAAAAAAAGACTCACGAGTTGTACTCCCATCATTTGTGTTGGCCGTAGAAAAATTTCCAAAGAAGAATTTGTTGAATTACTGGCACTTGAAAAATTCATCCCTGCTTGTGATTCCTCCGTAATAGCCGATTTAACCGGACGTCTGGAGTACCTTCAGTATGATCAGGAAGCAGGTGAGGTCAATGATTTTTCAATTGCTATCAATGCTGTTCGGCAGAACTATGGCTGCACTTCCAATATGCTCATTTATCTTGCCCTGCCAACCGCGGCTTTTCAGCATACTGCGAAACTGATTGGTTCTCTTGATATAGGAGATGGCTGGAGAAGAGTGGTGTTTGAGAAACCTTTTGGCAGGGATCTGATCAGTGCGCGGATTTTGAATAGCAGCATTCGTGAAGTTCTGGAGGAGGATGATATCTTCCGGGTCGATCATTATCTGGGGAAGGAACTTGTTCAGAATATCCTTACCTTGCGATTTGCCAATGAAATATTTTCCGGAGTATGGCGTGAAAGAGCCATTGACCATATACAGATCACCGTGGCCGAAACCCTTGGTGTCGAGAAACGTGCGGGCTATTATGATAAAAGCGGGGCCGTACGGGATATGATTCAGAACCATCTCCTGCAATTACTGTCCTTCGTGGCGATGGAGCCACCCTCGGATAATACCCCGGACAGTCTTCGAGATTGTGCGGTAGCTGTCTTACATAATCTACGACCCTTACAGAAGGAAGATATTGTTCTTGGCCAGTATGGCCCAGGATATATTCATTCCGAACCTGTCCCGGCATATGTCGATGAGGAGGGAATTGATGATGACTCAACAACAGAAACCTTTGCTGCATTGCGTGTATTTGTCGATTCAAAACGCTGGCAGGGCGTGCCATTTTATTTACGGACTGGAAAAAGAATGAGCCATCGTTATGCTGATATTAAAATCGTTTTTCGGCAGCGTCTGCGGCACCTGGTAGTGGTGGAGAGTGAACCCAACATGATTGTTATCCGTATTCAACCAAACGAAGGCATTGCAATGGCATTTAATGTTCGCAAACCGGGAGAAGACGGAGAGACTGAATCAGTGATGATGGATTTTTGTCACCATTGCCATTTTGGCCCCAATACGCCTGAAGCGTATGAATCGATCCTGTACAATGTTATGGAGGGTGATCACCGTATTTTCCCTCGTTGGGACTGGATCGAGGCAAGTTGGCAGTATATTGATAAACTACGGGCCATTGCTGATCCTCCTGTTCTCTATAATTCCGGTTCAGAGGGACCCGCTGAGGCTGATGCGCTTCTGGAAACGGATGGGCGGGTATGGCTGGATGCAGAACCGGACCAGCTGGTCATGGCACCGTCTCGTCTGAAATAATAACCGCCTAAAAATATTCAGGGTTTGAAATACAACTGGAGACACATTGCCGCACAGTCTGCGGCAATGTGTCAATGTGCTCTGGTTTATCGGTAATAGAGGCTGGGACTGCCCATGGTATGCAAGGCTTTGTGGAGATTGCGGCGGAATTCACGGCGATCCCATATTCCCTGGATATGGCCGCGTTTCAGCGCGTTCCTTGCCGAGTGATAATCGGGAGGAATATCGATTCCCGTGGTTTCCCGAATAACTCGGGGGCCGGCGAAGCCGATGCGACTCGAGCGGATGGCGAACTGGTAAGGGGAACAGCCAAGGAAAGAGGCAACTGGGCCAGCGTAAGAGTTATTGTCATAGACGACGATATAAAGTCCGCCGGCGTCGATGTACTCACGAACGGCCATGGTACATTTAGGCATCTGGACAACTCCTAGAGTACCCTCCTGAATACGGATTCCACTGGTGGTGTGAACGTAAGCCAGTAATGGTTTTTTCTGCCTCTTCGCTATCTTGCAGGCTTTGACAAACTTTTCACCTTCGGCTGAGCCAACGGTGCCGTTGCGAAAATCCGAATAGAGCATTGAGGTAACGATCTGGATCCCGTCGACCTCGGCTGTAAAGGTCATATTCCCTGAGTTACGCCGGGTCTTGTCCTTTGAAATCTGCAACCTTTCAGAAAAACCGGTATAACGCAACGGGTTATGCGAAGTTATCTCTGGATTGAAAAAACGTATCGAATTGGGATCGAAGATGTTTTCCAGGTACCACTGGTGTTCTAAAGGAAAATGGTGGCCACAGGTTTCGCACACACCGGCGAATTCGCCATACAGGTCCGGTATCCATAAATCCTTACAGCCATATCTTTCGTGATTGGGACAGGTTACGGTTCTGTCCTCATTGGCAAGCGGGCTGGTATAGGTATCTGTGAGCTCAAGAGGATCGGTCTTCTGGCTACTTGGTTGCGGAGTGTCGCTTTGGGTTAGCAATCGTGGAGCAGGTTTTTCACTTTTTCTTTCCCAGTAATCAAGCACTACGTTGAGCGGTTCAACGATGCGTTTCAACATCACGGAACCCTCACCGGAAACCTCCTTCAGGGCACGTCGCACCTGTTTCTTGTGGTTTTTGAAAATATCGTAACGCAGGTTATAGTACAACTTTTCCGATTTGACCTTGATCTTATTGAGCAGAAACTCAGATTGGCTAAGCTCTCCGCTAAAGCCGATGGTGGCCATGTTCAAATATTTGCGAGAGCGTAATTTCAGAAGTCTTTTTATCTCATCTCTGTTGAGGTCCCAGGGGACTTCGACTTGGAGCTCCTGGTTTTCCGACTTTTTTCGCATCATTTCATTACTGCGAAAGGTTCGAAAACTCTTGGTGGCCAGGACCACCTTGTCAGTGGCACTGATCATTTCGGTGCGTAGTTTAGAGAAAAAGCTGAAATCATCCTGCCTGGCGCCCAAAGGAGGTTCCATAACCACTTTATCAATGGTACCCAACTTGAGATTATCTTCAGCAGTCAGGCGTAGTCTGTCTGCGCACACTTCGATGAGCTCTTTGGGAACCTTCGTCCCTTCCTTGACTCTGCCCTCGATTGCCGCAGCACCTTCAGGGGAAATAACCGAATAATAGCCGTGGCTGGCCATAAGTCGATAGTCTGAAAGGCCAATGGCTTCAGCACCACCGGATCCACCCTCGGAGATGAAAGAGATCATCGGTACCCTGAGCTTGGTCATTGCATAAATATTTCGGGCTATTTGTTGTGCCGCACCCGGATATTCCTCAACCGGATATGATCCAGGGGTAAAGACATAAAAATGGATGGGTATTCCTTCGGTCTCTGCGACTTTCATATATCGGAGTGCCTTGGCGTTTCCTTCCGGCTTACACGAGCCGCCGTTACGAAATTCATCGCCGTGTCCGGTTTCCTGGCCAATCACCATTACAGAAGCAGTATATGGTTTGTTTTTTATACGTCTCGCGATGGTTGCCTTGGCACAGATCATTGCCGGATCAATATTGGCATCATCTTCACCGCCAAGTTCGGTATAATCTTCATAGACGTTCTCGAGGATATCCTTCAGGCTGAAGCGTTGCGTCGTCCGGACGATTCGAACCCGTTCCATGGGAGAGAGCTGTTCTTCTGCTCTTTCCTCAAGAAAGCTTATGGATTCTTCGAGTTTCCTGATCTCAAGGATGAGTTGTTCCTCCGTGAGTTCATAGACGGTGTTTTTCAATCTTTCACAGTTCTTCTTGAAACCATCTAGATTTCCCCAGTTGGAGAAGTCTTTTATTTGAATAAGATAGTTGATACGCTCTTCTATTTTACTGAGCTTTTTTTGTTGTTCGTTCATTATGGATTATCTCACTGTTGCCTTTATAGATCCCTTGACCGGGAATTAAATATATGCCAAGAATTTTTTATTTTGTAGACAAGAAATAATTCTGAGGCGCTAAAAGGTTAACAGACGATCTAAATTTTCTTTAAGATAGGCAAGGTTGGTGACAATTTTGCCACCGCTGGAATCCTTGCCGCGAATATCAATTTCTTTGAGAAGTTTGGCGGCACGTTTTTTTGCTTCCTCCACGCTGTCTCCCCAGACAAGGGCCAAAGCAAGGTTTGGATCAAAATCGCTGGGGATCATGTACGGTCGGTCAAAAGGAACGTGAGTATAAACTGCAGACCAGTCGTACTGAGGGAATTTGAATTTGGAAATTGTTCCTATCCAGGGAGCGAAGCCGCGAGCAGTATCTTCGGCGACAATACGAAGTTCTATTGAAGCACCCCTGAATTCTATATCGCTTTGGCTGAATCCCATTTTGTCGCCAAGGGCCAGCCGTATCTGTTCGCGAATTAAACTGGGTTGACCACCGTTAAGATAACTGATTCGCGCGGAAATGTCATTTTCGACCTGAATACGGGTGTTCACCTCGAGAAGATAGGGCTTTCCGTCACGGGCGACGATCCATTCCCAGGTACCGACATTGTCGTAGTTGACATATTCGGCAAGCCTTAGCGAGTATTCTTCAATCTGACGAAGAACCGTTGCTTCATCAAAAGCATAGTCAAAGCATGAGGCGTGAAACCCTGGCGCGGCTTCGACACGTTTTTGGCGGCCGGTCGACTGAATAGTGCAGTTCCTTGAACTGAAATGCACACGTTCGCCATGACGCGAACAGAGCAGCTGCACCTCAAGGTGATTGTAATCACGCAGGCACTGTTCGATGAGCACACCGCCATCGCCGAATTGCCGTTTGGCGTAATTCTGCAACTGCCGATATACTCTTCTAAATTGTTCAATCTCGGTTACTTCCTCAATACCCATGCCGCCGCCGCCTGCTGCCGCTTTGATGAGAATGGAAGGATTGGTGATACCCTGATGAAGTTGATCATTAAGCAGGTGCTGAGCGATGTCCTCGGCCTCCATCTCGTTGTAGATGGGGGTGTCGGTACCGGGAATAGTCGGAATGCCAAGTTTATTGGCTACACGCTTGGTGTTAATCTTGTCTCCCAGATCGCGAATGACTTCCCAATTTGGCCCAATAAAGGTCAGGGCACGGTCACGGATGGTGGCTCTACGGGCAAAGCGATAATCTTCAGAAAAGAAACCGTAGCCGGGATGTATTGCGGTACAGTCAGTATGATCGGCCACCGCAAAAAGATCGTTGGGCTCGGTATAGGAGGTTACGCGCCAGGCATTTTGGCCCTTACCGCTGGTAATGTTTTTACGGACATGCTCTGAGTCCTTATCTGCGTCTGTGTAAATAACTATATAGTCAAGGCCGAGGTCTTTGCAGGCATTCATTATTCTAACCGCAATTTCGCCTCTATTGGCTATGAGAACCTTATCTTCCAAATTTTTCCTCGTTCTGTCTCTGTATGGCAAACGGACTGTGCCTGTATGCGAACACAGTAATCGATTGTTTTTTCGTAATAACGGCATTCCGGAATCGACACTATAGCCATAGCGGTGGAAATATTAAAGAGGAAAAATGGTGATGGGGGATAACATATTGATAATGAAATAGATAAACGAACAATATGAAGAGCAAAAAGTGGCTTTGAAACCTCGAAAGGTCATGGAAAAGTCAGGAAATACAACTTACGTAAACGTTAGATTTTGCAGCAGGATTTTTCCATATCCTTGCAAAATTTAATAAATGATCTTAGTGTAAAGCCTATCCTTTTCAGGAAAATTATTTTACAAAAACGGCTGAGCCGTATTTGTTCATGATACCCCTACGGGTAGGTGCCTTGGTAGTCGAGAGAGTTGTATTGTTTCAAAACCGTCGCCAGTTTCTTATTTTTTGGGACAGTTTCTCATGAGTAAGGCACTAAAAAGGGCAGCAGTTCAGTTGTACCACATTCTCATATGGGAAATCGGGCTCAACTGAATCAGGAACTTGGTATGTTATTATTCGCAAGGTGAAGACAATCTTAAAATGACAGAAAACGAAAATTCTACCGAATCTCCAGAACCCCCATCGAGTAAAGGTTTACTGCAACGAATTCTTGAATATGCCAAGTGGGGCAGATCACCTGATACCAAAGAAGCTCTAGAGCTTGAAATACAGGAACTTCTTGAAGAAGGTGAGGAACACGGACTCATCGGCCGAATGGAGGAGAAAATGATCTCCTCCATCTTCGAGTTTAGAGAGACACGCGCAGTCGAAATCATGACTCCAGCGGCTGAAATTGTCAGCCTGGAAGTTGGCACCCCTGTTGAAGAAATAACCGCAACAATTATTGAAGAAGGTTTTACCCGTATCCCAATTTATCAGGAGAATCCAGACAGAATAATAGGTATTCTCCACGCCAAGGATCTTCTACGTATTAGCAGCAGACCTAAGGAAAAGGAACTGGTGCTAACCGAATATCTTAAACCTGCTGACTTCATAAGGGAAAACAAGCCGATAGTTGAACTTCTCAGGGAATTCCAGAAATATAAAACACATATGGCCATGGTAACCGATGAGTTCGGTACCGTTAGGGGGCTCATTACGCTTGAGGATATTCTTGAAGAAATCGTCGGTGAGATAGATGATGAGTATGACACAGCCGAGGTGGATATCGAGGTTATCGACGAGAACACCATTCGGGTACAGGCCAAGATAGATATTGAGGATGTGGAAGAGCAGTTTAACATCGAGCTGCCCGAAGGACCTTATGAGTCAGTTGGCGGACTCATCATTCATTCTCTTGGTAGAATCGGCAAGGTCGGCGATATTCTTGAACTTGGGAACTTGAAGTTTAGCATAAAGAGTGCTACGAGAAGAAACATCAATATAGTTGAAATAAATCGTTTAGAGCCGGAGCAGCAGGGGTAATGCAAATTCCGGAGAAAGCACTCTTCCCGGTTGCGCTCATGTCTGCCGGTCTGCTCTGGCTGGGACTTCCTGGCGGTGGAGAACTATGGCCAGTTCTGTTTGTAGCACTATTACCACTGTTCTTCCTTGCTCCTATAAGATCGGCAAAAAAACGTTTTTGCTATGGCCTTATTGTCGGGCTGGCTCATTTCCTGCTCCAACTTTACTGGATTGTTTTTGTCCTTGGTCGCTATGGCGGTTTGGCCTGGTATTTTGCATATCCGGCAACCGTGCTTCTTTCCTTGTACATGGGCATGTATTTTGGCATTTTTCTCCTTTTGGCCGGCGGTGTATTGCAGCGTTTTGGACCTCTCTTCTTTCTCTGGTCGATACCGTGTCTCTGGGTCGGGCTGGATTGGTTGCGCAGCGTTATTTTTAGCGGTTTCCCCTGGATGGACCTGGGCTACGGCCTCTGGCAGACACCGTATCTGGTGCAGACGGCTGATCTCTTTGGCCACTATTTTCTTACTTTTATTATAGTACTTTGCAATGCTGCATTTTTTCTCCTTGTAAATAGAAATCGGAAACAGGTTGCCTTTCGGGTTGCTCTCAGTGCATTCATGGTGATGCTTGCTGCTGGGGTGTATGGTCACTTTCGCATTTTACAGGTCGGAGAGATCATTACCACGAGTGAGAATATCAACTTTGGTATAGTGCAGGGAAATATTGAACAGAGCATGAAATGGGAACCGGCGGAACAACAGCACACCATTGACACCTATCTCAACCTGACCGAAGAGCTATTGAAGAATTCAGATTTTCCGCAGCTGGTGGTCTGGCCTGAGACGGCTCTGCCGTTTTACCCCTCCCGCAGTCCACTTTTTAGTGAAGTGGTAAGCCTGGTCAGAGCCGGGGATATAGGCGTGTTGACTGGGGCGCCCTGGTTTGAAATTAAAGATGCCGAGAAACGAATTGTCAATTTCTATAATGGTGCTCTGCTTATCGCACCAGAGCGCAGTAATATGGAGATTTACTATAAATCGCATCTGGTTCCCTTTGGTGAATATGTACCGCTGAGAAAGTTCTTGTTTTTTCTTGCTCCTTTAGTTGAAACAGTGGGAGACTTTACCCCTGGCAGGGTTGAAAAGCCGTTGAGCTATGGCAAGGCTAGCTGTGGGGTGTTGATCTGTTTTGAGTCAATTTTTCCCGATATTACCAGGAAATGGGTTGATGCTGGGGCTAATGTCCTGGTGAATCTGACCAACGATGCCTGGTATGGAAGATCAAGCGCACCGGAGCACAGCATGGCTATGAGTGTGGTTCGGGCGGTGGAGAGTCGCAGAAGTCTGGTGCGTGCCGCCAATACCGGGATCTCTGCTTTTGTTGATCCCCTTGGGAAGGTGATGGCATCATCACAAATTTTCGTAAGCTGGTCAGGAAGTATGAACGTCGCTCTGGTGAAAGAAATTAGCTTGTACAGTCGTTTTGGCTATCTCTTCGGGCCGTTGTGCTTTTTCCTGACCATTGGTGTAGCTGCTGTTTGTGTTCTGAGACGACGACCTGCACAACTGTGACCCTTTTTCATCAAAGAAGGACTGTTTCCATAACATACAAAAAAATATACAGTATTGCTTTTCTCTGTGGTAAAAAAGGCGTGTATTTGAAAAAATACAGACAAAAAAATATGCACAGGTCTCTCCAGTTTGGTTGCGGTGAGAGGTGCATGACGCAATATAGAAATACATTTATGAGGAAAAATCATGTCTACTGAAAGTGGAGCGGCTGTCTCCAGACAAAAAATCGTTGATCTCCAGGAAAGAATGTTAGCCCTCAAGGAGCATCTTTGACTTAGATAACAAGAAAGAAGAGCTGGAAAGACTGGAGCAGCAAACCCTTGCTCCCGGGTTCTGGAATGATGTCGAAGCGGCTCAACAGATGCAGAAGGACCACGGCATGCTCCAGGAAATCATTGTCAGTTGGGAGAGCAAGTGGTCGGAACTGGAAGAGATCGAGCTTCTTTTGGAAATGGCCACCGAGGATAAAGATACCGAAAGTGAAGTCGAGGTGGCTACCAATCTTGTTGGTTTAGAAAAGGCCATTGCCGTTGCTGAGCTTGAGTGCATGTTCTGCGGCGAGCATGATAACGCCAATGCCATCATCTCCCTGAACGCCGGTGCCGGTGGTACTGAGGCCCAGGACTGGGTTGAAATGCTGATGCGCATGTATTTACGCTGGGCGGAGAGAAAAGGTTTCAAAACCGATATTCTTGATTACCTGGCAGGCGATGAGGCGGGAGTCAAAAGCGTTACCATTATGGTGAAAGGTCGCTATGCTTTTGGTTATCTTCGCTCTGAAGTGGGTATCCATCGCATGGTGCGGATTTCTCCCTTTGATGCCAGTGGTCGCAGACATACCTCTTTTGCTTCGGTGATGGTGATGCCCGAGCTTGATGATACTGTGACCGTTGATATTGACGACAAGGATCTGCGGGTTGACACCTATCGTGCCAGTGGGGCAGGCGGGCAACATGTCAATAAGACCGATTCCGCCATTCGTATCACCCATCTGCCCAGCGGGATTGTCGTACAGTGTCAAAATGAGCGCTCCCAGCATCGTAATAAAGACATGGCCATGAAGATGCTTGCTGCACGTCTCTATGAACTTGAAAAAGCACGCAAAGCAGCAGAGCAGGAGGGTATTCACGGTGATAAAATGGAAATAGGCTGGGGTAGTCAGATACGTTCTTATGTCATGCAGCCCTATCGTATGGTTAAAGATCACCGCACCAGCCATGAAACCGGTAACGTCGATGCTGTTCTCGACGGCGATATCGATTCTTTTCTCACTTCGTTTCTACTTTGGGATGGTGCATAGTCAGATCGGTCTGGTATCTATAAATAGTCAGCCCGCAGGTATTAGACTTGCGGGTTATTTTCTGACATCAAACAAAGTCTATATATTCCAGTTGTTTATAGCGATCTTTGTGGCCTTGCTATGCTGTGAATAAAAGATTTGTCCAGATGTGAAAATAAGGAATCTAAAATGAGAATTGTGGACCTGACCCACACGGTTTCAGCTGATATGCCTGTCTATCCAGGCACTGAACAACCTGTGTTTCTTACGAGGAACTGTCATGAAGAGGCCGGATTTCTTGAGAAGAAGATTACGCTTAGTTCTCACACAGGAACTCATGTGGATGCACCTGCACATCTGGTGAAAGATGCTGAAACCTTGGATTCGTTAGCGATTGATCATTTTCACGGACGAGCGTTAATGGTGAATGTTGAAAGGTTTGCATCGAAAACAATCGAAACCAGTGATCTTGAGTTCTATGCAAAAGAGTTGGAAAAGGTTGATTTCTTACTGTTGCATACCGGCTGGAGTAAATATTGGGGAGAGGAAGAATACTTTTCAAACTACCCGGTACTAAGTGTTGCTGCGGCAAACTGGCTGCATAAATTCCAGTTAAAAGGAATAGGGCTGGACAACATTTCCGCTGATGCTGCAGACAGTACTGACTTTCCTGTTCATAAAGCTCTTCTTCAGAAAAATATTATTATCGTTGAGAATTTAACCAACCTTTCATTCCTTTCTGATTCTCTCTTTTCCTTCTCCTGCTTTCCCATAAAGTTTGCAAGTGCCGACGGCTCACCGGTAAGGGCAGTTGCTTATGTTTAATCAGCATCAGTATTGTTTGTGAATCAACTACATAATGCGGGCAAAGCATTCCATTTATGATTAAATATGTCTCTATAAATAGAAACGTGTTCAATGAGTAGAAATGTGTCGATTCTATTTGGCTGGATCGGAGTTTTGGCAGGATCTGTTCCCGCTGCAATCGTTATCACCTTTCTTCTCGTACCATTCTGGTCATGGCTGGAAACAGCCTCAGGTCTTGAGTCCATAGGGCATTCAGGTCCGGCTGGATGGTGTTATCTTGTTATTTACACACTTGTTGTATTCGCCTGCAGCTGGCTTTGGCGTATGCGTTGGAAAAAACAAAAAATATCACATTAAGTTCTCTGAAAACTGTCGTTGACTTCGCATATATTTCAACACTTCCAGATACATATTCTAAATTATGCCGACTATACTTGTTACCAATGATGATGGTATTGATTCTCCCGGCTTGAAAGCAGCAGTTGAGGCGGTCTTCCCTCTGGGGAACATAATAGTGCTTGCGCCAAATATACAGCAAACCGCCACCGGCAGAGGGCTTTTTGGCGACAAAGACCTTACCTTGCAATCAGCCGAATTTATAGTAAAAGATGTTAACGTCGAAGCATATCATTGTAATTGTTCTCCGGCTCTTATTGTAAGACATGGTCTCAGAACAATACTTAGAGATGCCATGCCGGATTTGCTTATTTCGGGTATTAACTATGGTGAAAATCTTGGTATAAATATAACAAGCAGCGGTACAATAGGGGCGGCACTTGAGGGTGCAAGTTTTGGAGTTCCTGGCATTGCGATTTCAAAACAAACAGATGTCTCTACCCATCTTCACTACTCCGATCAGGACTGGTCGGCATCCATCCACTTTTTGAAAAAATTTGCTAAACGCATGTTAGCTTCACGGTTGCCCGACGACGTCGATTTACTGAAAATAGATGTCCCGGAAAATGCATCTCCGTCTACACGTTGGGGAGTAACGAAACTGGCGAGATGTGCGTATTATTTTAAAACAATTGAGAATCCTACCTTGGATAGCAAGCTGGGTGAAGGACAGACCATTATTAAAGTAGATGGGGATAATATTGATCAATCATCTGATATCTACGCTATTGCTAAAGAAAAGATAGTATCAGTGACACCTGTTAGCCTGGATTTGACTTCGAGGGTGCAGTTTGAAGAATTGTATCAGATATTTAAGTAGCCAAGAGAGAACTCATATTCACCTTTGGAAAGGAGGAGAAACAATGCCGTATGTTAATATCAAAATAACAAACGAAGGAGTTACCGCTGAGAAAAAGGCGGAGTTGATCAAGGGGGCTACCATTTTGCTCCAAAATGTTCTTGGCAAAAATCCTCAAACCACTGTTGTCGTGATAGAAGAAGTGGATACTGATAATTGGGGAATTGGAGGCGAGTCCATTACCGTCATAAGAAAACGAGAGAAGTAATACATTGTACTATATAAGATAAAGATCAGCGCTGTTGTTTTCTTCTGATATTCTGTCTTTATCTATTGAAAGTCCTATATAAATTGTTTGATTAACGTATCAATTGCTTCATCGACATTGTCAGGTGTCACTTGAAATCGCTTACAGGTTCCCTCGGCTTGTGATCGCTTGGATAGATCGTTTAAATCATCAAGGCGGCGAAAAATGCCAGTACGCCGGCCAACCTGATAAAGCATCTGTTCAAGAGGTGGGAGGGCCAGAAAGTTACGAATAACAGCTGTCATTCGATCTTTGTCCTCGGGCAAGTTGCCCTCGACCTCCTCGAAGAGATTGAGAATATGGTCGCTTTTCAACGTTGAGGTTATACCCTGAAGATTTTCCAGAAAAAGCAGGATCTCTGCTGCCGTTTCCCTATCGGTGAGTTTAGTGAATGTACCTTTGCTGTAGAGTTGATGGAGTTCAACATGATTGGGGATAGCAAGGCTGCGCAGTCGAATAAAATCAGCGTTGATTCTATTGAGGGCTTCAGCGGTTTCCATTGCATGCTCTTTTGAGTGTTCTCTACCGCCAAGGCCAGGCATAACATATTCAGAGAGCTGCATTCCAGCCTTTTTCACTTTAAGACCCGCTTTGACGTGGTCTTCTTTGGTTGCCCCTTTCTTGATGAGCTTGAGAACCTTATCGGCTCCCGATTCCATTCCGATATGGATGCGGTTGAGGCCTGCTGCACGCATTTCGGCAAGTTTTTCGTCCTTGATTTTGCATATTGTATGCGACCTGGCATAGGAAGTGATTCGTTTAGCTTCCGGGAAGCAGGACTGGAGGTGCTTGAGGATGGTGATCAGGTCCTCTGGTTTTATAATCAGGCTATTCGCATCTTGAAGAAAAATTGAGTGTTTGCCACCGCGAATCCAGTTAATCGCCGCACTCATGGCCATGCGGTCGCCATTTTTCAGATCTCTGATCAGGGGAGCCAGGTCAGCGGTGGTAAAGCCCGAAGAAAATTGCTCCTGAAGCAGTGAAACAAATCGATAAACTGTATCAATGTCGCGGAGAACATGTTCAACTGGCCTGAGGGAGAAGCTGCTGCCTTTATACACCGGGCAAAAGGCGCATCGATTCCAGGGGCAGTTACGAGTCACCCGAATAAGCAGACTTGAAGCTTCGCTTGGCGGACGAATTGGGCCTTGCTCAAAGCCATGGTATTTCTGAGTATTATTAGCCTTCTTCGTTGACATTGAATTTCAATGAGAGTTTTTGGGATTGAAGGACAGCAACTTGGAGTGTGGGATAATAGCCCTATGGGCATTATATCACCGGACCAGAAGATTGATCCGGTGATATGACAAAATGAAAATGGACTGTCTTATCTTTCTCTATATCAGCGTTTTGATATCGGTATAATCCATATCAAATGCATCGGCCACACCTCTGTAAGTTATCTTGCCTCCTACAATATTGACGCCGGGAAGAATCTCACGGTTTTCATGACAGGCTTTCTTCCAGCCATTATTGGCAATTTGAACGGCATAGGGCAGGGTGGCATTGGTCAGAGCAAGAGTGGACGTTTTTGCCACAGCACCAGGCATGTTGGCAACACAGTAATGCACGATACCATCAACCGTGAATGTTGGTTCGGTATGTGTGGTTGGTTTTGAGGTTTCAAAACATCCCCCCTGATCAATAGCTACGTCTACAAGCACTGATCCAGGTTTCATCAATGCCAACATTTCACGGGTGATGAGCTTAGGTGCCTTGGTGCCGGGGATGAGTACCGCACCGATAACAAGATCTGCCGTTACAAGAAGGTCTCTGAGCAGTTTTGGACTGCTCTTTAACGGGAAACAGTTGCTGGGCATGACTTCACTCAAGTAGCGCAGCCGCTCCAGATTGGTATCGAGAAGCGAGACTTTAGCACCCAGGCCACAGGCCATTCTTGCTGCGTTGATACCGACAATGCCTCCACCGATAACAACCACATTCCCTGGAGGTACACCTGGGACACCACCCAGGAGCACGCCGCTGCCGCCTTGATGAATCTCAAGGTATTTTGCCCCTTCCTGAGCGGCCATCCTGCCGGCAACCTCGCTCATGGGAATTAACAGCGGAAGTGAGCCATCGGTCTTCTGGATGGTTTCGTAGGCGATGTTAACCGATTTTGCTTTAATAAGTGCTTTGGTCAGCTTTTTCTCGGCGGCGAGGTGGAGGTAGGTAAAAACAATCTGATTTTTCCTGATTAGAGAGTATTCAGAGGGCTGAGGCTCTTTGACATGCATGACCATCTCGGCTCTTTTGTATATTTCCTCAGGAGTAGCTACTATTTCTGCTCCTGCCTCGACATACTCTTCGTTGGGAAAACCGCTATCTGCCCCTGCGTTATTTTCCACCAGCATCTCATGACCGTTATGTTTCATCACTTCCACGCCTGCTGGTGTCATGCATACGCGATGTTCAGCTGTTTTAATTTCCTTGAGTATTCCAACTATCATCTGGTCTCCCTCCTTGGTCAGCCTGCGTGGTTATAACTTCTTTTCTTTAGATGTTCACCCTGTCTCTACTGATCAGTCTTTAGTACAAACATTTTTAATCCCGCTACAGCAACTGACACCGCCGCTGCGGTGGCACATGCCGGTAAGCTCATGCTTGCTCTTGTTTGCTCTTGTTTTGCAGTAATTTATGATAAGTACGGAAACAATGAAGATAATGAAGGCAACAAACGCTGTCGTTAAAAATGTGGTCATATTTACTCCTTCTAACCGCCGAAATCATCGAAACGGATATTTTCTTTCTCCACTCCGAGATTATCAAGCATTTCAATAACGGATGCCGTCATCATTGGCGGTCCGCACATGTAATACATGATATCTTCGGGTGCAGGATGATCTTTGAGATAATTATCGTGGAGAACAAGATGGATAAAGCCGGTATCGCCTTCCCAGTTGTCTTCCGGCTGTGGATCAGAAAGTGCTACATGCATGGTGAAGTTTTCATGCTCCTTCTCAAGCTCTTCAAATTCATCCATGTAAAAGAGTTCTTTTTTGCTTCTGCCTCCATACCAGAATGAGACTTTACGCTCGGTTTTTTCAGCCTTGAAAAGTTGAAAAATATGACTGCGCAGAGGAGCCATACCGGCACCACCACCGATAAAGACTATCTCGGCGTCGCTGTGTTCCAGATAGAATTCGCCATAGGGCCCGGAGATGGTGACTTCGTCTCCCTCCTTGAGATCGAAGATATACGATGAAACCTGGCCAGGAGGGATTTCGCCTGCCGGTGAGTTTGGGGGTGGGCTGGCGATACGGACATTGAGCATGATAATACCCTTTTCACCAGGATAGTTGGCCATGGAATAGGCTCTGGTTACCGGTGTATGCACATGGGACTTATACTGGAACATTTTGAATTTTGTCCAGTCACTGAGAAAACGGTCATCAATTTCAAAATTGGCATAACTGATTGTATGAGGAGGTACTTCAATTTGGATGTAACCACCTGATTTAAAATCGACGCTCTCTCCTTCAGGTACTTCCAGAACCAGCTCTTTTATAAAAGTTGATACATTTTTATTGGATTTGACCTTGCAGAGCCACTTCCGAGTTTCCATTACTTCGGGGTCGACTTTGATTGTCAGATCACGTTTGACCGGTACCTGGCAGGCCAGGCGAATACCATTACGGGCATCGCGGTTATTTATCTTCGATTTTTCTGTTGGCAAAATTGAGCCGCCTCCTGATTCGACCTTAACCAGGCACTGGGCGCAGCTTCCCCCGCCGCCGCAGGCTGAGGGGAGATATATCTCCTGTTCGGCCAGCGTGGTCAGCAGCTTGCCGCCCGGTGATGCGATGATTTCCTTTTCACCATTTATGGCGATTTTTATTTCACCCTCCGGCAGCAGGGTCTTTTTAGCAACGGTTATAAGGGTCACCAGGATTAGCTGGAGAAGGAGGAAACAACCGACACCAAATACTATTTCATTCATACTGCATCTCCATCATATTGATATCACGAGAGTATGATTAATCACACCAGGCTTGCCGCCATCAGAGACCATAGAAGCTACAAGCCGGCAAGTCCCATAAAGGCCATGGCCATCAGACCGGCGGTAATAAATGTCAGTCCCAGTCCTCTCAATCCATCTGGTGGATTGGCGTATTCCAATCTTTCCCGGATACCACCCAAGGCAACAACCGCCAGGAAAAAACCGGCTCCGGACCCAAAACCATAGGCAACGCTCTCAGGGAAAGTATAATCACGCTCAACCATGAATAAAGTGCCGCCAAGAATGGCGCAGTTCACGGTCAGCAGGGGGAGGAATATTCCCAAGGTGTTATAGAGCGCCGGAATATAACGATCAAGAACCATTTCGAGAACCTGTACCGTTGCCGCGATTATTGCTATGTAGGTGAGCAACCCAAGAAATCGCAGGTCGATATCCGGATACCCCAGCCAGGCAAATGCTCCCGGCTTGAGCACATGGGTGAGCACGAGGTTGTTTATAGGGACGGTGATAAACTGCAGAAAAAGAACCGCGCTGCCGAGTCCCAAGGCCGTTTTAACCTGCTTGGATATGGCAAGAAAGGTGCACATGCCCAGGAAGAAACTGAGCGGCATGTTCTCCAGGAACATTGAGCGGAGTATTAAATCAAAATAGTGTGCCATCAGTCTTTCTCCTGTTGTGCGGGGTCAATTGTTCGCAGAAGCCAGATGAGCATGGCAATAATAAAGAAGGCGCTTGCCGGCAGGACCAGCATACCGTTTCTCACATACCAGCCCCCATTGGTGGTAAGTTTGAGGATCTCAATACCGAAGATTGAACCTGATCCCAGAAGTTCACGGATAAAGGACACCGTCATCAGAATAAAACTATAGCCCAGACCGTTACCGATACCATCCAAAAAACTGGAAACAGGGGGATTGCTCATGGCATACCCCTCAGCCCGTCCCATGACAATACAGTTGGTAATAATCAGACCGACAAAGATGGAGAGCTGCTTGGAAAGGTCATAGTAAAAGGCTTTGAGAAACTGATCTACCATGATGACCAGGGTGGCGATGACGGTAATCTGAATGCCGATGCGTACGTTGTTGGGGATCTGGAAACGAACAATACTTATGGTAAGACTGGAAAAAGCTGTTACCAGGGTAACGCAGATTGACATGACCAGGGCAGTGGCCATTTGTCCGGTGACCGCAAGCGAAGAACATATCCCCAGTATCAACAGCGCAATGGGATTACGCCGAATGATCGATCTTGTGAGTAATTCAACCTTGGTTTCAGCCATTTATCTTCCCTCCACTCTCCTTAAGCCGGAAAAGAAATGGCTTGAAGCCATTTTCACCGAACCAGAAGGTTATCAATTCATCAACCCCGTTGGTGGTGAGTGTTGCTCCTGAAAGTCCATCAACATGATAAATCTTGTCTTTCTGAGCCACCTTTCCTCCGACATGGATTACCTCTTCGTCTGACTGATTATATATTTTCTTGTTCTCCCAACCGGCCTGCCATCTGGGGTTTGTTATTTCGCCACCGAGACCTGGGGTCTCGCCATGCTCATAAAAGGAGATACCGCTTACCGAGGTAAGATCACTTTTGACGGCAATGTAACCATAGAGTGTGGACCAGAGTCCTTTGCCTCTGATCGGCAGAACGATTTGCTCAAGTTTATCATGTTTCTTCACCAGGTAGACCAGGGAGTATTTCTCCAGCCTGCCAATTCCGGCGATGTCTTGATCTTTAGGAATTACTGATCCCATATCCTTGCTCATTGCCGCTTTGAGCTGGTCATATTGTTCCGGCGAAATGGTATCGGGTGAGACAAATTCACCTGTGGTGAGATCTACTACACGGGTTTCTATATTGGCAAAAAGCTGTTGAACCGACTTCGACGAGTCGTAGAGATTTGCAGCAAGCAGAATATTTTTCTTTCTATCGAGTGTTTTATTTTCCTCCTGAAGAGGTCGAAGGCCAACAGCTGCACCGGCGACCATGAGGGAGCAGAAAAAAGCAAGCACAAGAACAGAATAGAAAGGCTTTGCAGCGGTTATATCAACCATGACGTAGCCTCCTTCTTTTTACATTTGCCTGAATAACAAAATAGTCAAACAGTGGCGCAAAAACATTTCCTAGTATGATTGCCAACATGACCCCTTCAGGGTATGCCGGATTTGCAACTCGTATGAGAATAGAGAGCAAGCCTACTAGCAGTCCATACAGCCATTGACCTTGGGGCGTATGGGCTGCCGATACCGGATCTGTGGCCATAAAAACAAGACCAAAGGCAAAACCGCCGAGGACCATCTGGTAATGGGGGGGGATGCCGTTAAGTGGATTTTCAGGGCTGGCGAAGAAAAAGAAAAGAAAACTGGCGCCCAGACCGCCAATGAGCATCGAGAGCATAATCCGCCATGATGCAATTCCAGTGATCAGCAGGAATGCCGCTCCGAGGAGGCAGGCAAGGGTCGAAGTCTCACCCATGGAACCTGGAATGTTCCCTAAAAAAGCCTGCATCCAGGTGAAATCGACATTCTGCATGGCCTGGCTGGCTGAGGCGGCCTCGTGGATTTGGGCAAGAGGTGTGGCAGTACTGACACCATCGGCAGCCACCCATATATCACTGCCTGACATCTGCGCCGGGTAGGCAAAATAAATAAATGCACGTGAGGCAAGAGCCGGGTTCATCCAATTTCTTCCGACGCCTCCGAAAACCTCCTTAGCGAGAACCACGCCAAAGCTGATGCCGACGGCAGCCTGCCACAGGGGGATGGTGGGAGGAAGAGTAAGGGGAAAGAGAAGACTGGTGACGAGAAAAGCTTCGGATATTTCATGACCGCGAATCAGGTTAAATAATCCTTCCCAGATACTGCCCACGACCACCACAACAAGATAAATAGGCAAAAAGTAGAGGGCGCCGTGGAGCAGGTTCGAAATGAAACTCTCTGGTGAGCAGCCGACAAGAGCCATGATTTCTCCCCGCCAACCTGCGGGAAGATTGATTCCCATAGACTGCAAAGCAAGATTTGCCTGGTAGCCGGTATTCCACATTGCCATGAACGTGCATGGGATCAGGGCAATTATAACAGTTATCATGATTCGCTTGTAATCGATAGCATCGCGAACATGGGGAGCTGATGTGGTTTTGCCGCTGGAGCCAAAGAGGAATGAATCGGTGGCTTCAAAAAGCGGGTAGAGTTTTTCAAATTTCCCGCCCTTTTGAAAATGGGGCTCTAGCTTTTGAAAGAGTTCATCTAATTTTTTCATACATTAGCCATTTATGGAGCGTTAATGATAGGTTGGTGTTTTTCAGCCTTCCTGCTCAATTTCAGTGAGGACTTGGCGCAGCATTGGAGCAAAGTTATTCTTCCCAGGACAAATAAATGAAAGAAGAGCAACGTCATCCTCGATCAGTTCAAGGGCCCCCAGGCTGCGGCATTTTTCTGTGTCGCATGTTGATATGCTCTTCAAGAGCGCCAGTGGAATGATATCAAGAGGCATCACTCTATCGTAGCTGTCTATGGGGTAAATTGCTCTTTCTCCACCCCAGAGAGCCGTGTTCATTGCAAATTTTCTTGTTCTGTCAAGAGCTGAGGTAAATATAGGTTTAATGGAAAAACGGTTTCCACCGGGATGTCCCCAGTTGAAAAGTCCTCTACCGCTGCCGTCGTGAAGTGCAGATATCTGATTGTGGTAGTGGCCGACAAATTGATGATATTCATCTACCTTGCGGCCATCGATAATTGAGCCGGAAAGGACTCGTGTCGGAGTCGAAACAAGCTCGCCCGCACAGAGTTCTTCAATACTCCCACCTCGACGAATTTTAAGGAGTCTGGGCTCTTTTACCGCAGGACCCGCTAGCGCAATCACCTTTTCGGTGGGCAGTTGCCCTGTTCTGAAAAGATGACCGATACCAATAACATCCTGATAGTCTATATGCCATAATATCCGGGATTCGGTGGCGTGATCAAGCATGTGCATATGTGTTGATGGTAACCCGGCCGGATGAGGACCGGAGAATTCTACGGCCTCTACGTTTGTTGGTATTGGTACGGTAATTTCCGCATCTGCTGCTCTGCATAAATATATCTTGTTTTTGGTCACGCCGGCTAAAATTGTCAGGCCAATAGAAAAGTCATTGGTGTACTCAGCAATGATGATTTTAGGATCTGCGGCGAGAGGGCGGCTGTCCATCGCTGTAATAAATAATGCAGCGGGCTCGGTATCGCGTCCAGGGACTTTACCGAAAGGACGGGTTCTGAAATTATTCCACATTCCTGATTCAAGCAGAATTGACCGAATTTCATCACTGTTATGTTGGCCTGGCGGTTTTTCATCCGGATCAAGAAAAGTGACATATTCATCATCTTCCAGCTCGATGACAATGGATTCAAATTTCCTCTTGGCGCCTCGGTTGATAGAGAGAATTTTACCGGTGGCAGGGGAGGTGTATCTGATCCCTTCGTTTTTCTTGTCAACAAAGAGAAGCTGGCCGGTTTTGACTCTGTCGCCTTCAGCCACCTCCATGGTTGGCTTCATGCCGATATAATCATCGCCTGTCAGCGCTACCTTGGTCACCTGTGTGCTTTGATGGATGACCTGCTGTGGTTCGCCTGATATCGGGACGTCTAGTCCTTTCTTTAGCTCAATTCTTTTCATTGTTCTTGAAAAAATCCTTAGTAGAATAAGTGGTTAGATCTTTTCCTATGAGAAAACCTTCGCAATCAGGAAGGGATTCCAGTAAAGCGATGGACTTTTGGGCACCCAGAACCATGGTCGAAGTTGCCAGGCCATCGGCCATGGCAACACTCGGGGCAAGAATGGAGCTGCTTGCCAGCTCTGGTGGTGAAAAGCCTGTGCGTGGATTGATGATATGATGAAAACGACGATCAGGAGTGAACGCCTGCATGTAGTCTCCGGAAGTGGCGATAGCCCTGTTTTTCATTTCAAGAAAAACCTGCTCTTCTTCCTGATCAGGGCGGGGGTTACGTATGGCAATTGTCCAGGGTTGCCCCGATTTTTTAGTACCGGTCACCATGAGATCGCCTCCTGCTTCAATGCAGACACTGCTGAAACCAAGGTTGTTGATATGTCGAACGCCCTCATCGACGATATAACCTTTGCCCAGCCCGTCTAAGGTCATTCCCATTCCGGGTTTGGTATAGCGAATTGTCGTTCCGTCAATGATAACACTCTTATAGTCAACATGCGACAACGCTTTATCAATTTTTTCCTGCGGGGGGAGCGCACCACCTTGCCGCACATTTTTATAGAGGGCGAGAAGCGGCAGTACAGTCGGGTCGAAGGCGCCGTCGGTGAGTAGACTCATCTCCTTTGATAATTTCGTGACTTTTATAAGTGTCGGATCGGCATTTTCCAGATAACCCTGGTTGTTAAGCCGCGAAAGCTGGCTCTGCGGATCGTATCTATTTATTGATTTTCCCTGTTGTTCCATATGGGCAACTGTAGAGAGCAAACCGTCGTGACAACTTTGTTTATCAGGTCCGATGATGGTGAAATTCACAATGGTACCCATCATTGATCTACTGTTTTTCAGGACAAAGCCGTTTGTTTGTCGGCGCCGTATCCCAAAATAATACGCGACAAGGAACATGGCTGCTGCGCTGGCAGCACCAATGAATTTTCGTCTGTTAAAGTGTTGTTGTGGGACGCGTTCGTTGGCCATTCTATCAAGAAAGATTAAGTAATGATATTGTATGTTCTTTGCTATTGCTTCAGGCATTCGGAATAACGCTGAGAATGACGCAATATTAAATTTCCGCTCAGGAAAAATGGTTTTTTATGGGAAGAGTAACACTCTCCTGGCAAATCTCTCCTATTAAATTTGCATACCTGCATAACAGTATAGGTTGAATACTCCTTGTAATCAATGCTCTTTTCACAATAGAAGTTATAGGAACGATTATCAATAAAAAATTTTACAGGAGTGCACGGGCTCATAAATGGATAATTGTGCAAAAGTTGGCGGTCTTCCATGAATAGTATATTCCATGACAGCGAATCATTTTATTATTACCAAGATAACTTGGTGTTGCAGGTGAGAGCCGGAAATATTCAAATCTGTTCTCCAGAATATCTCGGAAAATAGATTAATCCCCTATGAATTTTGAGAGCCTCAATCGCCTGCTTGCATTAACATTTACGTTAAGGTAATATGCACAAACCGTGGCCTATGTGATAGACCAATATGTTGTTTCGGCAAACGTAGCAGTTGATGGCGTCAGAAAGATGCATGGTTACCAGAAGTCAATAGGGGGGAAGGCATGCGAAGAATCGTCGTAACAGACAGCACAGCGGATATACCAGAGGATTTGATTGCCAAACATAAAATAAAAGTCTTGCCTGTGAATGTTAAGCTTAATGGCAGAACCTACCGCGACAATCAGGATATCAGCAGAGAAGCATTCTATGATTCCTTCAACCACTACACCGAAATGGCATCGGGCCCTGTCAGGTATGAGGACTACGGCCTGGAGTTTCTTCAACTGACAACGGACTATGATGAAGTCTTAATTATTCATTGCAGCAAACATTTGTCCAGCACCTTTGAGACAGCGCAAAGTGTGAAAAAAGATTTTTTGAAGAACGGTAATTGCCGAGTGGAAATTATAGATTCTGGCCAGTGTAGCATGGGACTGGGAATGATTGTCCTTGCAGCGACGGAGGCCATGGAGCAGGGTAAGAGTTTTGACCAGGTTCTCTTTATAGTTGAGAAGACGCGAAAAAAAATGAAGTCATATATGGCCATCCCAACTTTGAAATATTTAAAGAAAAATAAAAAAATTAGCGGCTTGAAGGCTTTGTTTGGCGCAACAATGGGAGTAAAGCCCGTACTTGAAATGAATGATGGTCGAATGGTTATTAAATCAAAACTCTTTGGTGAACAAAAGAACATGATTATTGCCATGATGGACACTATTAAAAAGGAGGTGGCAAACAGACCTATTACCCTATCCATCGTCTATTCTGGCAACAGCAGCCTGGTTCAGAATCTAAAGGATGTCTTCGAGTCAACGTTTGATTGCAGAAAGGTCTATATAGCCAGGTATAGCCCCTCTATCTCTTTAAACACAGGCCCTGAATCCTATGCTGTGTTTTTTACAATCGACAGGTAGTGGTTCTGTGAAAATGGACTGTTTAATGGTCCAATATATTTGAAAAAAGCTTTTCTGATTATTCTTCAGGTTGTGGGGGAATAATGCATTTCTGAAAAAGGAAGGTTTTTGGAAGTGTGGCCTCTGGCAAGGGGAGTTGAGTTTTTATATATCTGTTTTTAGCATCAATCCGAAAAATCAGGAAATTTCCCGTAAAAGCCTCCGTTTAACTGTGTCGTTGAAATCACATAGTTTCGAAATTTTAAGAAAAGTTCGCGATCCGGTTTTGTAGGATTCTTCCAAAATTCGTCAAGGCTCACGTTTTTGCATGTTAAACCCTCAATATCATATATTGCCTTACCAAGTGTTTTTGTCGGTGTTTCATGAAAAAGTGAAGAGAATCCTACGGTACTGTTTATGGTTACAGTTCCTCTGGCATGTTTCAAGCAGGTTGGCAGATGGATGTCATGAGTGATTAAAACACGGTCTAATATCCCGTATTTACAGGACTGTTGTCGTATATAATCCGTCTGGGTGGGCATTCCTCGTTCCAGTGGATGATGCTTGATAACGAGATACATGTCAGCCGGACTATGCCGATAAAATGAATCTAATATTTCATCAATAAATTCTTCAATGTTATTATATTTTGAGTACTCTCTGAGTTGAAAATCAGTTCTTGTTTGCAATGGAATGAAAAAATAGCAGTTTTTTAATTTTCCTTGAAAGAGTTTTGCAAAACTTCTTTCCGTAAAACTATACTTTGCCTTTCTATACCAGCTGCGGGTGCCATAGAAAAGTTCTCTCAAAAGAGATAACTGACGATGATGGTGGTAATAAGGGAAGGCTCCCTGTCGTATTTTTGATGTGAGAGTGTAGAGCATTGCCTGACTAGCCATCTTCCAATAGCTGTTATCCACATTGTGTTCGTGAACAGGCTCTGTCACGTCGATCTCTGCATAGAAATGAGGGTTGTCGGGGATTGCGCTATCACCGTTCACGCCATTTTTCTCAAGGGTTATAAAATGAGGACGTACATACCCTTCTTCAAAGACAAAAACTTTGGCACCAGCATCTTTGGCTGCCGATGTGGCTTCCTTGTGATAATGACGGCAGTTGCCAAAAAGGAAAATTGTATCAATTCGATATTTTTTCAGGAACTCGCGAATATAATTTTGCCAGTCAGAGGGTGTACCCTGATATAAGAAACAGTTTTGGGGCAGGGCAAAGAGCTGATCACCAGCGTTGAAACATATTGTATGGATGTTAGCACCGCGTTGAGTGAAATAGTGGCCTAGTTTTCGAAAGAAAGTTCCCATTGGCCCCTGCAGGAGCAGGATATTTTTTTCTTTGATGTCGCCGACTATTTTCATTTAGCAGGATTAATTTGGGTCCCTGGCAGGGACAGCAGTCGTTCTGATGGCAAAGTCCTCACGGTCAGGTGCCAGGTGCGGGCTATAATAATGATCAACAACCCTATCTGTTGACCATCGTTTTTGCAACATCTCACACTCGCGAAGGTATCTTTTCCGTTTTTCCCCTCGCATATCTTTTCCACGGGATTGACTTTCATGATGATAAAGCACTGCCCTGGGTTCATAAACGTTATTATAACCAGCCGCGTCGAGTTTCAAGCAGAAATCGACATCATTGAATGCCACGGTAAAGTTTTCACTGTCCATTCCGCCAACCTCAAGGTATTTCTTTTTCTCAACTAAGAGGCATGCTGCAGTTACTGCACTGGCATATTGAGGCAGATGAGCACGGTAGAAATACCCGGGTTCACTGTTTTTGAGATATCGATGACCATGTCCCGCAAGTCCACCAAGGCCGATTATCACTCCTGCATGTTGAATGCGATTATCAGCATAAAGCAGTTTTGCGCCAACTGCTCCAACATCTGGTCGTATAGCCCAGGAGATAAGATACTCTAACCACCTTGGCTCGATAATTTCGGTATCGTTATTCAACGTGCAGATATATTCACCATTCGCCTGTTTGGCCGCATAATTATTTATTGCTGCATAGTTGAATTTTTCTGTGTACCTCAGGATAGTTATCCGTTTGTTTGAAGAAATGGAATTGAGATAGTCTAATGTCTCAGTCTGCTGGCTGTTGTTATCGACAACAAGGATGTTGTAATTCTGGTAAGTTGTTCTTGTGAGTATGCTTTCTATACAGGGTTCTAAAAGATTGAGCCCGTCTCTTGTGGGAAGTATAATAGTTATCTTCGGAGCAGATAGTTGTGCTGGAAGTGTAATTAAATTTAAATTTGTTTTTGTAGAAGGAGTAGTTGTCTTGATGGGCGATGGTTTGTGAAAGAGCTTTTGGCCTATTTCATGCGCCTGGAGTAATTCTATTTCAGGGTGACCATCTGAAGATTTATTGCAGTGATACAAGATAGCACTAATATGGAGGGTTCGTAGCTCTTCTTTTAAACCTAGGGCCACAAGAGATTGGTATCGACCTGTCCATGAGAAAATATTGAATTGTGTGACAATGGGGGAGAGCAACTGTGTTCTTATGGCACATAATCCAAAGACATAATCAGAAGAGAGCAGCAAGGCATAGTTCCAGGCTCCTTTAAAATATGGAAATTCTCTTCTTCCATTAGGGGCAATATAATCGTGGTCTGAGTAAAAGATATCTAACTTGGGATTTTCCTGAATGGTGCTGGCAAGTTTTTTCAGTGCATACGCAGGGAGTATGTCTCCTTCTCTTATCCAGATCAGGAAATCAAATTGGGACAAGTTTCCATTGATGAAACCATCTGTCTCTTTATATAAAATCCAGTTATTGTAACTTTGTTTCTTGAGAGAAGAAACAGTGTTTGTTGAATCATATGGAGAGGGGTAGCTACTGATACATACCAAAAAAGAGATATCCTCAAGAATCTCTTTTTTCATAATGTGGTTCAAAATATTCTTCTCATAACAGTTTTGCCAGGAGCGGAAACGACCAAGAGAATGAGTTTCCAATAAACCCAGGCGATTACGTGCACGTTTCCTTTTTCCCTGAATAAGCCAGAAAAAGCTGATAAAAATCCTAGAAGGATGATGGAGAAGTAACTCGAAAAATTGCTTCCAAAAATTCACATTACTCCTCAAGTAGTAGATGCTTCCAGAAAGCCCGTTGAGCTTGAAGGTCATTCAATTGGTAAAAGAGTTCTGAGGCTCCTTGAAAACCGGCCTGAAGCTGTTCTGGATTTCTAACTAAAGACAAAATAGTATCAACCCAGCTTTGTTGATCATTTTCACAGAGCCAGCCATTTTTCCCATGTCTAATCAAGCTGCTATGATTCCAACTACTGCTGTATATAGCAGCACAACCAGTAAGACAATATTCCAATACTTTGTTGTGGGATCGTCCTCGATTGAATGGGGTATCAAGAATTGGATAGAGACCTAAATGGAAATGTTCTTTACCAATCTGCTTTTTGTATTTCTTCCAGCGCATCAATTTTTTTCGAAAAACTCTCGAATGTTTATCTAAAGAACCAAGTAGAGGAGTATTCGAGTAATATGTGAATGAAACTCCCGGGTTGTTGTCAAGAATGGTTTTGAGTATGGGCTGTAAAAAATCGTATCCAGCTTGATGGCTATTGGTTCCAAGGTGAACGATTTTAATTATTTCCTCAGTAAAGTGTTTTGCTTCCGGCGGAGTAGAATGCCAGCAGGGTGGAAGAAGACTCACTGGAGTATTTGCTGGCAACGCGTTTGTTAATGCGGTAGAAGGCACTATAAAATGTTCAGATCTTTTTATTACCTCTTTTAATATCCCAGAGGTGAATGTTTCTAGCTTTGTACGATATTTTTCAGGGAGACTCGAATCATAAGTTGCATCCCAGATGTTATCGTCTATCAGGTAAAAAATTTCAATATCATTAGTGAAAAGAACTTTATGTAATACCTTTTCTGTTTCATTACGGATTATTAAATATCGATTACCACATTGAAAAGTATTATCACCAAGACGAACAATAGGGCGCTTTTGCTGTAAAAAATGAGCTACCAGGTTTTTACAGCTATTGAAAAAATATAGATCGACTGTTGGTGTTGGTGATTGAAACACGTTATCAACATAATTTAATGGGAGTAGGGAGAACTACCAATGTTTCTCGCTCCCATAGTAATTATTATACGGAATAACGCCAAGGAGAATTAGCAAGTGGTTGTCCTGTGTCTGCTACGTATGCGGTAACTTCATCACTAGGAGCCAGAAAAGGAATTTCTATAGAAAAACCAATAAATCCACCTCTTCGGATTCCTAATGCTTTAAGATATGGGCGGACGTGACAGGCAACTGCACAACCAACAGATTTACCATTTACTTCAATCTCCACTTTGACAGGTTCATCGCCTTTGTCATATACCGCCCAGCCATTCAGGCACTTATTGTCAAAGCCGCCAATCATTCCTCGAGTAAATACTTTATGTTCATTAGCCAATTTAACGCGCCACTCAAAATGACGACAAGCTTGCTCATAAAGCTGGATATCTTCAGCATTTAATTCGCGCAACTCTCGTTCTTGTTCTGGATTTATTTTATGCTTTTCGGTAATGTTTTCTTTACCTAAATTTTCCTGAAATATTGGAAAATCCACCCCAAATTGATTGTTGAATAGATTCAATGATTCGTCATAACGCTCTGTAATGCCCACAAAGCCTAGTGCTGACCAGGGAATGCCTTGAAGCATTTTGCTTTGTTTATTAATAAAAGTTTCTGTTGTGTAAAACTCTCTTAAGTTGTTGATATAGCTGTTGTAATTGACGAAGTGGAAGTATTCTGAGTTAATTCTTTGTAATGGGTCTCTGAAAAATGTAACTGTATTCTCTATATTGAAAACATGAATATACTGTCTTGCTTGTACATGACCAGAGAAAAAATTATATCCAGCTTCTGTAAATTTTTTTTTAAAGTTCCAAGGATCTTGGTTCTTCAATATCAAATCATGAACAATTTGATAAGTTTCTTTAGATTCAACTCCATAATCTTTACACGTTTCTTGTAGTCCGTAATATATCTCTGCGGCTTTTCTAAAACTAGTACCAGCTGTTTTAGGGATATGAACAAAAAAAATGGGATTTTTGTCTGCAGATGCTATCTCCAGTGTGAAATGGTTGTCGCAAACCTTCTCCTGATGATTCAATTTTTTGTGAGTTATCCATTTGTTGGGCTCGGTGTGATTAATACTCCACTTATGCAGTTTGGTTTTTACATTTTTTATACACTCAGATATCTTATCCCAGCACTTAAAGTTCATTTTTACTCTCTGGTGAATCGGCTTGTTTGGAAAAATATTTCTATTTACTTCACTTTTAGATTATCAAGCCAGCTGAACAATTTTGTACCTACCCTATAACTCCAGCGATTCTTCAAAAAAGCCATTTCTTGTTTCAACTCATCTGTCTCTCTTAAAAGGATAGCTGGAAGTTCCTTGCTGAAAATAGGATCTTCGTTGGCACTAACTCCCGATGAATTATTATAAATTGCAATGATACGGTCAATCCACCTTGTTTGCAGATTGGTGTTTCTAAAACATCGAATATTAAACTCCCAGTCTGCCCAAATAGGATATCGAGTATTGAATTTACCAATTTTATCAAAGATACTACGACGGTAAAAAACTCCTTGTTGGCATAAATTACCGCTAAACAATAATTTATCGAGTGACCACTCTCCTCCATATCGTTGTCCATTATCTTTAAAAACCACATCTCCATAAAGAATATCGATATTGCTATCACGAAGGACACTCTCTATTTCAGCAAGCACATTGTCATCATAAAGAACATCATCAGCACCTATAAAATAGACCCATTCTCCCCTTGCTGACATAATACCTTTATTCATTGCTTCATAAACGCCTGAATCATAATCAGAAAATAAGTATAAATCTGCACCAATTTTACCTTGAAATGACTTAACTACTTCTGCTGTGCCATCATTTGATTTCGAGTCAATTACAAGTACATTAAAAAAATCATAGGTTTGTCGCTTTATCGATTCAAGACAAAGCTCGATACCCTGAATAGCATTGTTCGTAGGTATTATAATAGAGATTGTTGTATTCAATTCTTGGGTTTCTTATTGTGTTATTTTTAAAAGCGGCCCATTTTAATTTCTATTTCTTTCCAAATTAAGCATCTTTTATTGCTACTCAGTTGATTACTTTCAAGTTGTCTGTTTAACCGGTTCAGCAGTTTGATCTTACTTTGTGCTGTTATAGGCTTTTTTCCCCCGAACAGGTTCAATGACTTCCATTTTATCAAAAAAATGAGGGTCGTCAGGAATTGCACTGTCGCCGTTGACGCCATTTTTTTCAAGAGTGATAAAATGTGGACGGACATATCCCTCTTCGAAGACAAAACATCAACTCCTGCTTCTTTGGCTGCCAGTGCAGCTTCCTTATGGTAGAGACGACAGTTGCCAAAAAGAAAAATTATATCTATCTCGTGTTTTTTTAGGAATTTGCGAATATAATTCTGCCATTCATATTGTGTCTCTTGGTATAAAAAACAGTTTTTAGGTAAGGCAAAGAGATGAACACCAGCATTAAAACCAATAGTATGGATTGTGGCTCCACTATCCGAACAAAATTTTCCCATCTTGCGCAAAAAAGTTCCCATTGGTCCCTGCAGGAACAAAATTTTTCTATCTCGGATATCACCAACAATTTTCATAAAAGATTGTCAGAGAAACTCTGATTTCCTTCTAAGCAGTTTACAAATTCACAATTCTGCGCTTATTAATTAGTTAGACGGGTTATATAGAGGACAATGGCACTGCATGTAGAACTGTATTTTTGTGATATCTTATCTAGATGAAATTATCATTTTTCATTGGTCTTGCCAAAATTAACTCGCTAGTGTACCCATTTGTAATGGCATAACAAATGCAATTATATTACATTGTTTTAACAGTAGCCTTAAGATTCAAAGGAGACTCATGTTATTATAGCCCACAACTAAATTATTTCTATTAAAATTGAGTAATTTAAGATATTTTCTCCTCAGCAAATAGAGGTAATAAGGAGTAATTTACTGATATACTGGATTGGATGGTGCCTATCCAGAAATGCCGCTGTTTTCAACAAATGCCTCTTCTTGTGTATCACTGATCTTAGGTCATTTACCATTTCAATACTATGGAGCATACATGGAATGATTCAGAAAAAAATTGACAAATGCTATTCTGGAACAGTAGAGTGTGGCCTAGAAATTGCACATAAAAGAATGAAAATTTTTGGGGAACTATAAATTTGGGGAACTATAAATATTGAATTACTTTCTGGTTTACGGTTGAAAAACTGATTGCAAAACGATAGTCTCTTGGAAAAATGGTGATAATAATGAAAATTATAAGATTTATTAGCATTATTGTATTAACTGTTGGGTTTTTTGGTCAAAATGCTTTGGGAAGTCATGTGGCTGAAAATAAATTTTCATTAACGCTTAAAAATCAATCTTTAACAACGGTCATCAACAATATTGAGCAGAAAACAGGATTTACAATTATTGTTGATGCTGAAATAGCAAATGCTAATATTTCTGGTATTTTTGACGATGTCACAGTCTATGAATTTTTCTCAAGAGTATTTAAAGAAAAAAATATTGTTCTTTTGACAGATACGGAACAGAATCGTATCACAGTTTCAAATATGCAATCCGGTAAACAATTAGGTAGCAAACAGATAGCTAATAATGAAAAATTAGTAGAGGAGAGTAATTCTATTCTGACTAGTGAAGCAGATTATATAGATAAGGCAAAGAAAAATGTAACTGTTCTATCTCAGGACGAAATAAAGAATTTAAATATTGATCGCTTGACAGGAAAAAATTGGGCTGAGGTTGAACACCAAATTAGTTCTGTTGAAAAGAAAAAAAGTAAAAAAATCCAGCTCAGCGAGGCTGATATTTTAACTTCCGAGTCCGACTATATCGCAAAAGCGAAATTGGCAGTAAAAAATAAATCAAGTAAAGAGATAGAAGAGACACAAATTGATTCGTTAACAGGAAGAAGTTGGAATGAAATTGAGTTGCAAATGTAACTTTAACTGAATTCAATATTGGGAGAAATTATGAAAAAACAGAAAATTACTTTAATCATTACTTTAGCAGCATTTTTGTTAATGATTGGTGCTAACGTTTATGCGGGCTGCACTGCTGATCGTTGTTATGGCCAAATAGAAAGATTGGTTATGTCTGGTTCCGCTTTATATATTGGAACTGATGGTGATGAAACTAATCTCGATTGCACCCCTCTAAGTGGAGTTTATCTCACTCTTTCCACCACTGAAGAGAGTTTTAATAAACAGTATGCCATGATGTTGACGGCTATGAGTACTGACAAAGCGGTTGGGTTTAGGATTATAAACGGTAGTCAAGGTTGTCGAGTATCTTATACATATTATGATAAATAAGGTTTAGCTTTGTGGTTTTGTTTTAGGTTTTAATCTAGCTTGACGGTGGTGGCAAATCCACCGTCAAGCTAGCATCAAGGTTATTTTCCATAAAATCTCTCTATTTTTTTTGAGAGGCATCCATTGCTTTATAAAATAAAATCCTTGGGGATTATTAAATAGCAGTTACCTCAATTATTGTTATACTTAGTATTTGAGAGAGCTATATAAGTGTTTCTTTTAGGACAAATACACATTTTCTACAAAGTAGCTTAACTCAACTTTGAAAAAGCTATAATCGTGTTTTTTGATCCTGCTATAAAAGAGTGGACACTCAGTTAAGCCAATATTAATAAATTGGCAGGAGGGAAATATGAGTGTTCAAAGAAGAAGATACGATCCTGATTTAAGAGAAATGCCGTTCGGCTCGCAGAGCAACCAGGGCGAACTGTGATAGAAGTGGCTGAGAATCTCGGTATTTCGAAAGACCCTCTTTATAACTGGCGGAGAGAGCTGCGCTTGAAAGAAGGCCTGGCTTTTCCGGGCAATGGGCGTGAGGCTTTAACAGAGCAAGAAAAGAAGATCAAGGAGTTGGAAAAGGAATTAAGAGATGCCGAGATGGAGCGGGACATCTTAAAAAAAGCAGTGGGCATCTTTAGCAGGGCACCGAAATGAAATATCAATTTATAGAAAAAAAACACTCATCATTTCCGGTGAAGAAGATGTGCCAGGCATTACAGGTCTCTCAGAGTGGTTTCTATTGCTGGACAAAAACGCCACTATCTCCAAGAAAACAAGAAAATACCAGAATCAGTAAACGGATCAAAGAAATCTACAATGCTCATAATGGCATGGTCGGCAGCCCAATTGTCACTGCAGATCTCCATGACGACCATGAATTTGCCAAGGTCAGCCGTCCACGTGTTGGGCGGATGATGCGAGAGATGGGTTTGAAGTGCAAAACCACAAAGAAATTTGTAGTAACCACAGACTCAAAACACAACAATCCTGTTTCACCGAACCTTTTAAACTGCAACTTTACTGTAGATGCCCCCGATGTTACCTGGGTGAGTGATATTACCTATTTGAAGGTTGGCAGGAAATGGCATTATTTAACTGTTTTTATCGATTTATTCTCAAGAATTGTTGTGGGTTGGGATCTGGGCGACTCTCTGGAGAGATTCTCTGCGATACGTGCTCTGAAAAAAGCAATCATGAGACGCAAGCCCGGCCAAGAATTGATGATTCACAGTGATCGTGGTGTTCAGTATGCAAGTTGAGATTTCAGGACTGTCCTCAAAGAACACAAATTTGCTCAAAGTATGAGCCGAAAGGGAAATTGTTGGGATAATGCAGTAGCTGAATCTTTTTTTCATTCATTGAAAACGCAGTTGATCCATCATGTTCGCTTTCAGAAAAGAGCCGAGGCCGAACATACGCTCTTCAACTATATTGAGGTATATTTTAATCGCCAGAGAAAGCATTCAACGAACGGATATAAGGCTCCCGCTCTTTTTGAGCAGGAATGGTGGGAAAAGAAGAAATTGGCTTAACCGGGATTCCACTTTATTGCGGCAAGATCATTATTACTTCAAAAAGCGATGTTCGATTAACTGTTACCTCTCTAAATTAGATTAACAACCTGTAACAATATGAAACATGAATTTGAATACAGATTTGCTACTTCTAGGGATTTAATTGAATTAAAGTCTAAATACCCTAACGATCTTTTTGCTACATACCAGTGGGGCTTAAAACAAGCAGGTACTTTGTACTGTATTGACAAAATATTAAAAACAGAAAGTGAAGTTGTTCTTGAATTGGGTGCAGGTCATACTTTGTTTTTTGATCAATATTTTTACTCTAAAGCCAGTAAATCTCATGAATATTGGGTCATAGATTCCAAAGGATTTTATGATTTAACCACTATAGAATTAACTCAAATATCGAGAAAGAACACTAAGTTTGTGGATAACTTGTTAGGTAATTTTGATCCTAAACTTCCTGCTAACTATTTTGACTTAGTGTTTTCAATTTCTGTTCTTGAACATACAGAGGGGCGCTTCAGAAAAAGTGTCTGTCAAGATATGTATAGATGTCTCAAAACAGGGGGATATATTGTTCATTCTCTAGATACAATTACTGGTTCTCCTCTAGGAAAATTATGGTTTAAAGATCTGGTAAGTGTAGGTTTTAACTTCAATATTGAGCATCCTGACCTCACTCTAGATTTTAATTCCGAAGATGGTATTCTCACAGAACCTTTAGAGTCAGTTCTTCAAGCTTTTGGTGGTAATACTCTCGCTCCTCGGCCAACCATTTTTATTTTTGGCCAAAAAAACTAATCAATATAAAAATTTATTGAACCTCAAGTTGATTGATCATAGCTCTAGTTGATAATAAAAATAACGATCAACAATCAGAGGTAACTGCCTAGGCTGAATATAAATCGGACAAGAAGAGTAACTAATTAGTCGATCCTGAAAAAAGCATTTTCATCAGGCGGGTTGCCATCTCTGCATATCAGCCTGACAGAAAAACATAGCCAAAAAAAATAGCAAAACTCCCTGTATGAATTTCATCAATTTCCTGAAGTTCATGCCTGCAGCACTGAGGATAGCATTTAGAAGTGGTCCCCATTGTCCGACCACCAGGCTCACAATCTAAGTTATGTCCGTAGCCTCGGTTTTGGGCCAGGAGCTACCCCATGGGGTAGCTCCTGGCCGTTACAAAGTAAGCGACAATTAAACCCCAGTAGCAACCTGTTTAATGACCAGATCTTCCGCTTTGAGATTCATCGGCAAGAGTGCTGAATATTCATCTACTGTTTCTGCGAACGGTAGCCTTTCAAAAAGATAGCGTAGATACTTG
>JBNKDO010000051.1:0-153823 GCA_050288305.1 Desulfocapsaceae bacterium
TAGAAAACGTTTCATGTAACTCCTCCTTGTAATTTTTGTACTGACGCCTGTTTATCAGACGCATCCTCAAAAACAACGGACAGGAACAACTTTTTTTCAGTCCATTGATTATCAAGAACTGTTAGCAGATACTGTGCCAGAAAGTAAATATGTTGTAATGTGGCAAGCATGAAAAAGGAACGAGTGCCGGGATTTTAATAAACCACCGGCACTCTTTCTTTTTCAATTACCGCCCACCTTCTCTTGATAGACCAATGGTAACTGGTAGTACCAATCCTCTATCATATTGCAGGTCAAAGTCAAGGAAAAAAAGCTTGCTGCTATTAAAAAACTTTGATACATAAGCGCTATAAGCAGTATAGGTCGAATTGCTAGACCAGGCTTTTTGAATGTCTGCGCAGGCAATTAAGCAATGGTAGGACCAATGTTTGAGATGCATGTTATCGTTGATTGCCGTTTTTGCATGTCAACCGTAACAAGAAAATCTTCAGTGAGGTTGATGCCGTTTCGAGCAATTGTTGTGGCCACCAGCGGCTAATGCTTTGGAGATGTCTGCCTTGGAGCATAATCGATATAAACTATATCATAATTGTGGTAAATGTGACGAGATATGGAGCTTAAACCAATAAAACCAAAGAGAATATCTGATCAAGTTTTTGAGCAGGTACGGGAGTTGATCTATAAGGGGACCTTCAAGCCCGGTCAACAGATAACCCCTGAACGAAATCTGGCTGCCTCCATGCAGGTGAGCCGGACATCAGTACGTAATGCGATCAACAAGCTTGTTACCATGGGGTTGCTTGAGCACCGCCAGGGACAAGGGACATTTGTGGCCTCTCCTGAGAACAGACGTGGCAATCCGCTGGCGGCAGCAATGGCGACAGAGGAAGCGACCCTGAGTGATCTTCTTGAGGTTCGTCTTGGACTTGAATCAAATGCTGCAGAACTAGCAGCGCGCCGGGCAACGGAGAAGGATCTTATCGCCATCGAGGAAAGCATAGCGGAAATGGAACAGGATATGAAAGACGATGGTCACATCAGCACCAGTGCCGACGCCGCATTCCATATGGCCATCACCTTCGCTACCAAAAACCCTGTCCTTATTCACCTGATGCGAAATTTTTATGATTTTCTCTTCATCGGCATCAAGAAAAACCTTACCCATATGTATCAACGTCAGGGTGAGCATGAAAATGTTCTTGATCATCATAAACAAGTGTATGAGATGATTAAAAAGAGAAGACCCGAAGAGGCTGGCAAGCTCATGCGCCAGCATATCAATTACGTTCAGGAGTATTTCCGCAAACATAACACCATGCCCTAGAAGTCACTGGTTTGTGATACTTCCGTCATTGAATGGTTTAATTGAGAAAAGGGTGTGGCTGTGAATTATTCTTCTATTGCCTACGTTTTTGGAGCCCTGATGCTCGTTACCGGAGGATCAATGGTCCTGCCGGTTATCTGTGCGCTTCTCTATCAGGAAAACGATGCCACACCATTGGCTTTTTCCGCCGTGATCATTTTTGTCCTTGGTATTCCCTTTCGTTTCTTTTTTCGAAAATATGAAGATCTCAGCATAAAAGACGGTATTTTTATTGCAGTTTTCGGCTGGGTGTTGATATCTGCCCTGTCTGCACTGCCTTTTATGCTTTACGGAACTATACCATCCTTTACGGACGCATTTTTCGAGATGATGTCCGGTTATACCACCACTGGTGCAACTATTCTCACCGATATTGAGAGCGTACCTCATGGGCTGCTGTTCTGGCGCAGTCAGACCCATCTGCTTGGTGGTATGGGATTTCTCACCCTGACTATCATCTTTCTTCCTGGTGGCATGGGCGGTGTGAGAATTTTCAGGGCTGAATCAAGCCCGGGACAGGTTATAACCAGGGAAAAATTCATGCCGAGAAACAAAGACGCCATGATCTGGCTCTGGGGCATTTATCTTTTTTTAAATGCTGCGCAGACAGGACTCCTGTGCTGGGGCGGTATGGACCTTTTCGATTCGCTGTGTACTGCTTTTGGCACTGTTTCCACCTCCGGATACTCGCCGAAAAATGCGAGTATCGGTCATTATAACAGTGCCTATGTTGACTGGGTCACTATTCTGTTCATGTTTCTAGGGGGAATGACATTTATCCTGTTTTATCAGATGGCGAGAAGAAATTTCCAGGGAATCATCAGAAATACCGAGTTTCGCTGGTATGTCGGCTTTGTCCTGGTGTTCTGTGGGGCAGTTACCATGATTCTGCTGCATAACGGTACCTATACAAGTTTTGCTGATTCTTTGCGTTATGCTGTGTTTCAGGTAATGTCGCTACTGACAACCACCGGATTCACGACCACAGATTATGAGATGTGGCCTCAGTCGGCCCAGATGTTTCTTTTTGCAGTCTGTTTTGTTGGTGCCTGTGCAGGTTCCACGACAAGTGGTATAAAGGTAGTTCACTATGTCGTTATTTTTAAATATATGGCTGCAGCAGTAAAGAAGATATTTCTTCAGCCAATGTCAGTGATGTCGGTGCGCCTCAACGGTAAACAGGTGGATTCATCCATTATTGATCTTGCTGTCTGCTACTTTATCGTTAATATCTTCCTGGTGTTTGGTGGCGGCTGTTTTATGAATCTTGTTGATGACGTGGATTACCTCACGGCAATGAGCGCTGTTATCGCAACCTTGATGAATATCGGACCAGGTTTCGGCGAGATCGGCCCCTCAGAAAATTTTGCTTTTCTCTCCAATACCGGAAAATGGTTTCTTTCCTGGAATATGCTGGTGGGACGGCTTGAGATGTTTTCAGCGCTGGTGATATTTTTCCCTTCCTTCTGGAAAAGATAAGTCTCTTCAAAAATCAGGGTTATATCTGAAAAAGTTTTCGCACATCCTTCAAATGGGAAGAACGGCAAATGACAATAGCCCGTTCATTGGCTTGAATATGGGTGCTGCCCACGGCCACTCTCCACTCGCCTTGACGGTATACGCTGCCAATCAGTATGGTGCCCATGGTCAGTGTACTTACCTTGGCAAGCGGCTTTTTGGTTATAGGTGATCCGGGCGCGGCAACTATTTCAACCACTTCTGCATCAAAACCATGCATATGAGCAACGGAGATAAGCTCACTGCGCCGGATAAATTTGAGGATTTCGTTACCGGCCATGACCTTTTTGTTTAAGGCAAGATCCGCTCCAATGGTTGAGGCAAGAACGAGATAATCCTCCTTGTTGACCAGGGCAATGGTTTTGCCCTGTTTCTTTTTGATGGTGCCTTTCCTGTCGTGGTTCATCAGATTCTTGGCAAGCAGGCAACTGAGAATATTGGTCTCATTCTCTCCGGTTGCTGTGATAAAGGTATCCATTTCGCTGAGACCGGCAGCATTGAGGGTATCAACATCGGAACCATCGCCATGGAGAACTTCGGTCGTCTGAAGTTCCTGCGCCAGCAGGGCAGCACGATTTTCGTTCTGCTCAATTATCTTTATTTCCACTGATTTTTCAAGAAGTGCAGCGATGCGATGGCCGATGAGGCCACCACCTAGAATCATGATACGCTGGCGGTGACTCTGTTCAACACCGGCAAGTTTCATCAGATGTGGCAGCGTTTCACTGCCGGCCATGATAAAGATTTGATCCTGGGGAAGAATGATATCTTCGCCGCTGGGGATAATAGTGGTTATACCTCTGGCAATGGCCACGACACGAAATGCCAAATCACTATTTTCCAAGGCAATTTCTTTGAGCTTTTTATGGGCAAAAGGCGAGTTTTCATGGATCCTGTTGGCCATGAGCTGGATATGTCCCTTGGCTATATCAATTATTTCGTTGGCAGCTCTCAGTTTGATGAGGCGCACGATTTCCTGAGCAGTAAGTTCTTCCGGGTGTATAAGCAGGTCTATCTTTAAATCTTCAGAGGTGAGAATTGAATTTTCATTGCCGAATTCCAGAGAGCGTACTCGAGCGATTTTTCGTGGGATACCAAATTTATCAGCTATCATTGCTGCCATCATATTAACAGCGTCATTGTTGGTTACAGCAATCAATATGTCAATACTTGCTGCATCGGCTTCTTGCCAACAGGAGATGTCCATGGCATCACCTTGAATAAGCCTGGCGTCAATATGACCATCCGCATAACGAATTCGTTCGCTGTCAGGTTCAATGATTGTAATGGCATATTCTTCGTGCAGCAGCCGTTTGGTAAGGTAATAACCAACTCCACCTAATCCAAGGATGAGAATTTTTTCGGCGGCAATTTTTTTGCGTTTTTCAAACATGTTGGATACCTAAGCAACTCTATAATTGTGGAGTGATGGGAACATTCTTATCCAGTAAATACACATAATACCCTTTCTTGGCTGAAGCTGCCATCTCCAGGTAACCCATCTAAGTATTTCTTTGCGGTCAATATGATCAGCTTCTGCTGAGTTTGCATTATGCCGCTGACGGAAATTGTGTGAACAGACAGCACTGCTTTCAGATTGAGAGAAAGCCACATCCTGTCCATCGTCTTTCGAGGCTCGTTGTTGCATTGTAAAACCGTTAAGGGGGTTGAAGGGATAGAGCCTGATGAAGCCTTCGGTGCTTTTGAAACAGATCCAAAATAACCCGAAAATATGAGAAAAATTTACGGTTACCAGGTCTTCCAGCCCCTTCTTTTGGGTAGCAATCCTCCTGACATTAGGATAATGTATCAGGGAAAATTATGTCCGCTGGAAGAAGATTATTTTGTGTATAAACGCATTATATGTATTGGTTTGAGTCTGATACGACAGGTCATCAGAGATAATGGATAAGGTGACAATGGAAGATCTTAATAAAAAGCCTGGTAGATTTTCGCTAAGCTTAAGAAACAAGATATTTATAATTCTTGGCTGTTACATTTTTGGCATCTTGGCGATGACGGTTGTTTCTCAGGACGATCTTTCAACAGCGAAGGAAAAGCTTGAGGTGGTTGAGCTTGCCTACAGCCTCAATAGCATGATTCTTGAAGTTCGCCGTTACGAAAAAAACTATCTCCTTTATGAAACCAAGGAGGCTCTTGAAGAAAACCAAAAGCAACTGTTGCTGGCTCTTGATACCGTAGAGAAAATATCTGAGCTTGTAGGCAAGCTTAAAGTTCAGCCAATGCTGAAGCAACTCACTGATATTATTAGGGCGTATCAAAAAGACATGGAGGAGTTGGACAAAGATAAGACCAATCAGCAGGTAGCAAATGGAAGCTGGTCAGAAAAAATTAGAGGGCACGGTCAGGAGATGACGGAGCTGAGTGAAAAGCTTGTTCTTTTTGAACACACTCAAATTCGCACAATACTGGAAGAGCTTGTTCAACAGCTGTGGGGGTGGTCCTTACTTGCAATTACCATTGGTATTTTTCTGCCCCTGGGCATGTCGCTCTCTATTTTCAGACCCCTGTTGATCATAAAACAGGCTGCTCGAGATATTGCTCTTGGTCGATTCAGCAAAATAGAGGTTGTCAATACCAGTGATGAAATGCAGCAGGTCATGGAAGCTTTTAATACCATGGTCCGTGAACTTGAAAAACGACAAGATCAGCTCGTGCAGTCACAAAAGTTGTCCTCCATCGGTACTTTGGCTGCCGGAATCGCTCATCAGCTCAATAATCCCCTGAATAATATCTCCACTTCATGTCAGATCGCCATGAGTGAATTTGACAGTGGTGATATCGAGTTACTGCAACATATGTTGAGTAATGTTAACCAAGAGACAAATCGTGCCAGGGATGTGGTGCAGGATCTTCTTGAGTTTTCCAGGGAAAGAGAATTCGAACGCCGACCTGCTAGACTTGCCAGAGTGGTGGACCGGGCAGTTAAGCTGGTTCGCAGCCAGATTCCTTCTACGATTCAGGTAACTGTTGATGTTCCCGAAGATCTGGTTTTACCGATGGATACTCAAAGAATGCAGGAGGTTTTTCTCAACCTCATAATAAATGCTTCACAGGCGATTAGTGGCAATGGCGCCATCCGGATTACGACAACTCTTCATAACGATTCCGATGAGGTGATTATTTGTGTTGAAGATACAGGACCAGGTATTGCCCCGGAAATTCATGATAGATTGTTTGATCCCTTCTTTTCCACCAAAGATGAGGGCATGGGAACCGGGCTCGGTCTCTCCATCACCTATGGAATCATTCAAAGACATGATGGTGATATAACTGTAGAGAGTGAGCCTGGACATGGAGCCACTTTTATAATTCGCCTGCCGCTCCATTGCGAAGTCTATGGTGAGCCTGAATGAACATGAAGAAGATGAAAGTACTGGTCGTTGACGACGAGGAGATCGCCCGGGAAAACGTCGCCTTCATGCTTGAAAAGGGAGGGTATCAAGTTTCTTCCGCCAGTGATGGCCAAGAAGCTATAGAGTTTCTGCAGAGTAATGAGGTTGACCTTGTGCTCACAGATCTGCGCATGAAGTCAAAGGACGGCATGGCAGTCCTTGCCGCATCGAAAAAGAAATGGCCTGAAACGGAAGTAGTGGTTATTACAGGTTATGCCAGCGTGGATACCGCAGTGGAAGCAATGCAGAAAGGTGCTTATCACTATCTGGCCAAACCGGTGAAAATGGATGAATTAATGGCTCTCGTTGAGAAGGCCATTGAGAAGCGCTCATTGCGCAGAGAAGTTTCCCGATTGCGTCAGCAGATCTCTTCCCAGGCGGGGGCTGCAAAAATCATCGGACAAAGTCCAAAAACGCAGCTATTACGGGAAACTATCTCCCAGGTCGCTCAACTTGATTGTAACGTATTGATCCTTGGAGAGACTGGAACCGGTAAGGAAATGGTGGCCAGGGTTATCCATGAGTTGAGCCCTCGTTCGCAAAAACGGTTTGTTGCCTTTAATTGCGGTGCATTTACTGAAGAATTAATCAGTAGTGAGCTGTTCGGGCATGAAAAGGGGGCATTTACCGGTGCCTCTCAGGTGAAAAAAGGTCTTCTTGAACTTGCCGAAGGCGGTACAGTTTTCTTTGATGAGGTTGGAGAATTGTCTTTGCCGATGCAGGTCAAACTGCTGCGCTTTCTCCAGGAGCGCAATATCATGCGGGTAGGAGGCACCAGCGAGATACCGGTGGATGTGCGAATACTGGCTGCAACCAATAAGGATCTCAAGAAGGAATCCGAAGAAGGAGCCTTCCGCATGGATCTTTTTTATCGTCTCGATGTATTGGCCATAGAGGTACCTCCCTTGTCTGAAAGGAAAGAAGACATCCCTTTGCTGGTCAGTCATTTTCTTGCCAAGCATACATCTTCTTCTCAAGAGCCTCCTCAATTGACAGAAGAGGTGGCCAAAAAACTGATGCAGTATGAATATCCCGGAAATATCAGGGAATTGGAGAATATTGCCCAGCGACTTTTGCTGTATTGCAACGGTGAGACCGTAGAGGTTACCGATTTAGTTGATGAGCTGCATTATTCTCTTGTTCCTTCGGAGCAGGAAGAAAGTGGTTGGCCGACATTGGAGGAACATGAAAAAGCTTATATTCTTGAGGTTCTGGATGAGGTAGAGGGAAATAAATCCAAGGCTGCCAAGATTCTTAACATTGACAGAGTTTCTCTCTGGCGAAAAATAAAAAGGTACGGACTGGATCAGCCAGACCACTGATGCGAAACATGAACTTTTTTGCCGGTGTATGCCTGTGTTCTTTATTGATTCTGTTCTGTTGAAATGAGAATAAGGTCGATAACCTCGTCAACATCATTTACCAGTAGCACCTCCAATCCTTCCGTTACCTCCTCCGGTAGAGCTTCCAGGTCTTCCTTGTTTGCCATGGGAAGCAGGACACAGCGAATACCGGAACGCAGTGCCGCCAATAATTTTTCTCTTATGCCACTGACCGGCAGGATTCGACCACTTAAGGACATTTCGCCGGTCATGGCAATGTCGTTGCGAACAGGTCGTTTGGTCAGGAGCGAGAGCAGGGCGGCAAAAATTGTGATACCTGCTGACGGGCCGTCCTTGGAAACGGCACCGGCCGGAAAATGAATGTGGATATCAAGCTCCTGAAAGAAAAGATCCTTGATGGCAAATTCTTCAGATCTGCTTCTGATCAAACTAAGAGCGGCCTTAGCTGATTCCTGTAAGACCTCACCTAGGGACCCGGTCATAAAGAGATTTCCAGAACCCTGCATGGAGGCTGTTTCGACGCTGATAATCTCACCGCCGGTAGCAGACCATACCAGACCGGTGGCAATGCCGATTTTCGACTCATTTTCCATGGCATTTTTGATGAATCGTCGTGGTCCAAGGAACTTCGATATGGTTTCATGATCTATTTCTTTTTCGATTTTCTCCTCTCCAGAGCTCAGTTTCAGTAATGCCACTTTTCTGCAGACATTAGCAAATTCCCTTTCCAGGTTTCGCAGTCCGGATTCTTTGGTGTAATCCGTAATTACCCTGGTAATAGCCTGGGGCGTGAAGGTGATGTTGTCATTGTTCAAACCGGTCGCCTTCAGTTGACGCGGAATAATAAACTGCCTGGCAATTTCGGTTTTTTCCCTTTCCGTGTAGCCTGCGAATTCGATAATTTCCATACGGTCAAGCAGAGGGCCGGGCAGAACCGAAACGTCATTGGCGGTGGCGATAAACATGATATTGGAAAGGTTAAAGGGGATGTCGAGATAATGGTCCATGAACCTGACATTCTGCTCTGGATCAAGTGCCTCGAGCATCACTGAAGCAGGATCCCCGCGAAAGTCCTGACCGATCTTGTCAATCTCATCAAGCATGAATACAGGATTGTTTACTCCAATCCTTTTGAGCTCCATTATTATCCTGCCAGGCATGGCCCCGACATAGGTTCTTCTGTGGCCGCGAATCTCTGCTTCATCTCGCAGGCCAGCGAGGGACACTCTGATGAATTGGAGCTGGAGTGACTCGGCAATTGCCCGGCCAACGGAGGTCTTGCCCGTACCAGGAGGACCTGTAAAGCAGAGAATAGGACCTTTGCCGATGTCACCTGCACGGATCTGTTCGAGAACTTCTTTAGCGGTTTTCCTTAGCTCGTTAAGATTGACCGGTTTTCCCAGGTAGTGGGCTGCACCACTTTTTAATGCTTTAACAGCGGAGTCGACGGTTGCAAAGCCGGTTACCATGATCATTGGAATGTCGTGATGGCTGCGATTGATCTCCTCAAGCAGCTCAAGACCATCCATCTGGTCCATTTTTAAGTCACTGATGATAAGGTCTATATCATATTCTTTTAGAATTTTAAGGGCTTCAACGCCATTGTTGGCAGATTTACAGTTATAGCCATCCTTTTTGAGGACATGTTCCATATTCGATCTTGCGATATCTTCATCGTCAACAATGAGAACCGTTTTTCTGGCACTTTCCCGTAATGTCTTGGCTGCTAAAAATTCCAGGATTCGCTGTTTCACCTGGTCCAGCCCGCAATGTTTACCGTTGAGAATTTCACGGGCGCGCTGTAGATCAAGATGCCCTTTGGCAGAAACATTCCATGGTAGTGCAGTAATAAGATCAATGTAGTTGAGACTGACAGAATATTCGGCAATGCCTGGATCTGTTTTTTCAAGTTTTTCCAGTTCCTTATTGGCAGCATCAAGGGCATGCTTCGGAAGATCTGCTTTTTCGAGTTGCTGTCGCAGTGTTACAAGCTCGGAGTCCGGGGTGGAACTTTCTGGGGGATACTCAGATTCTTTTACTTTCTTTCTGAAGAACATTCGTTGCCTCCAGCTCAAGATGGTCTGGCTGGTTAAGGATGATACTGCAATGTACTGGCCGATATAGGCCGAACGTGTTCGGATGGAGTAAAATCAATCTCTATGTTATGAGAATACAGCCATATTTTCAAGATGTTTATGGCCATTTTTCAGCAGAACGGACGACGGTTCAGGGCTGTTAAGATATCAGGCTTGTTCGGAAACCTTGGGCTTCCTATATGCTCAACGGAATCAGGAAAGATGGACCCTGGCAACTGGACGTTTTGAACTCTTACGTCTTCTTGTTGAAGAAGCAGATGGGTGATCTCCTGTTGACGTGCTCATGTCTCTCGTCGTCTCAGGGCCGGTAAGATCCGAACGATGGAAGAACATATACCAGTCATCGCGATGATTTTCTTTCCTTTTTCCATAGGTCAGGCTTTGTTGGTTTTTTCCCAGTAATTTCCCAATACTGTCTGCAGCTCGCCAGACAAGGTGAAGTGCGCCTACGCTGAAAACCATAATTGTAAAAAAGGTGGCCGGTTCCATTGCATTTCCCCTCCTGTTTCAGGTGGTTGAGTTATGCCTAGAAACACATTCCCTGTTGATTCCAAAGGAAGGAATGCTATGAAGGCATCTTTTTATGAGATCTAAACTATTTTCTGATTGTTTACAGTATGTAACAATATGATATTAAGAATTATATTGTATGGAACCGTTGCAGCGTTTGGGCTGCAACGGTTCCATAAGCGATACTGTTTTTTCTTTCCCATCTTAACCGTGTGAGACTGCTTCCTGTATCGTTCTACTTTTTTCTTCGGCCCGTGCCTGGATCATTCCCTTGGCCATTGCCACGGTGATGATGATTCCGGCAACAGCCAGAGCCGCCATCAGGGACCAGAAACTGATCATATCCAGAGTAGTAACAAGGTGTGCCTTGAGTTGGGAAATCAGATTCAAGTCTGCAAGATAACCAGGAATTTTTGCGCCGCGAGAGACGGCAACAATCAACATAACGGCTGCCATGACTATCTTAATCATGTAATCTTTTACATAGGTTGTACCAAGAGCCCCAAGCTGAACGCCAATGAGTGATCCTGCTAAAATGAGCAGGGTCATGCGGATATCGATAAGACCGGACAGTCCCCACTGGATAGAGCCCCAAGCTCCCATGATAAAAGCAATAATAAGTTCTGTGGCACTGGCTACCAGGGCAGAAGCACCAACTACATATATCATTCCAGGAACACCGATAAACCCACCTACCGCGATTGTTGCGGCCAGCATACCGGTAAAAAGACCTACAGGAATAGTAATCCAGGCAGAAATTCGAACCTTGGCTACCTTGAATTCCATCATCGGCCAGACCTCTAGCTTCTGGAGAAAAAGAGCGAGGCGGGCAACCTTTGTTTCGCCATCGCCTTTGGCGAGTTTATAGGCATCTAAAAATACATAGGCACCAACAAGAACGAGTACAAGAACAAAGACTACACTGACATAAAGGTTTGATCCGGCATTACCCCAGTGATTGAGGATGAACTTTTGAATTTTGATGCCGATCTGTACGCCGATGATTGCCGTAACGGCCATGACCAGGCCAAGCTTTATATCGGCCTGACCGTATTTCCATCTTTTATAGGCTCCAACCATGGCTTTTGGAAACTTATGGCACATATTGCTGGCCACCGCAACGGCTCCAGGTGCACCTAGCGACATCATCGCAGGAGTGAGTACGAATGCACCGCCAGAACCAATAAAGCCTGAAAGCAAGCCACCAATAAGTCCAATCATAAGAAAAGCTAAAATCTTAGTGACTGTCATATCCATGAACATGACCGAAATATCTTTGATAACATTTGGTCCGGCATGTGTGTCTAAGCTCACTAAAACTTTCTTGTTGAGTGTAACATCAGCAACGCTCATCTCCTGACCAAGCATCAGTGTACGTATTTCACCAGTTCCGTCCATTTTGATGGAAGCCGTGCCAGCATTACCGTCAACTTCTACAAATACGCCTTTCATTACATTTTTAGGTGGCGGACCGCCAGCATATGCATTGTTGATTGTTGGCGTCAGCAATAACACAGCAAAGAGGATGAATAAAAATCTTTTCATTATTTACTTCTCCTTAAATATACGGGGGTTAAATGGTTCTGATTATTTTTTAGCTTCCAGGCCAATGACGCTGAGCAGATTGCTTGCAAATGCACCATGCACAAAGGAAAATAAAAATGCTGTCATAACCGGAAAGGCTGCATGCCATCCCCCGAGGGTGAAGGTTTGGGTAACGAGGGTTTCATTGGAGAATAAAAACAGATAAGCAGAGATTGACATTGCTCCGAATAGAACCATCTTGCCAACCGGTTTCTTTTTCCGATAGATAGTCTGTGTCGCTTTACCAGTTGAAGTGGTTGTGTCCACTCTTTGGCCTGCTGAAGATTTTCTCTTGCCCTGGCTGACCGCCACCCGCGTCTGATAAGAATCATTTTGTCTCATGTCTTCCAATCTCCTTAGTCTTATGTCTTATTTAAATTGCAAAAAACAACCATTGTCCTTAACTGTGATAAACAGGTATTTTATTTTGATGTTGCATGTATTCTAATGCTGATCTTTAAATTGCAATTGGGATGCCAATACGCGAATTCTAAAAAAACGAGTAATATCAATAAAATACACCTATGTTCTGGAGCAGGCCTTTCGTTGCAATATGCAACACAATTAGTGATATAAATTATTAAAATCGTAGAAAAACAAATACATATGTGATATTAATACGGCGAGACTAGAGTTGTTGCGTATCGCAACGGTCTTATCTTTGTTTTGGAGCATAGAGGATATGAGCAAAAAACTCTGTCTGGATGTGGAATTTAGTAGTCAACTAGTTGTAACAATTAATGTAATTGCATATCGTTTGAAGTGTCTGTAAATCAAGAGAAGCAAAGTATTTTTTAAGAACGGAAGAAAGAGAGGGATACATCGTTGCATGTTGCAACGTGCGATAGTAGTGGTCATCTCTATTCTGTTGAAAAAAACGTATATTTGCAGAGGGATGTGGATTTGTTTTGGCGTGGTATGAAATTTGCTATTCTTTTAAAAAGTTGGAAATTAAAATTATGGAAAGCTAAGGTGAAACCATGGGTGAAGCATATCGATTTGATAAAATCGATCTGGGAACTGTTCAATCTTCCTCTCTCGACAAAACTGGAGAAGAAGAGTCATCAAAAAAAGAGTCTATCATTCTTGTGGTGACGCGCAATGCACATCTGGCTGAACCCGTTATGGAGTATACCCTTAATCTGGCTGAAAGACTGCATTGCCGGCTACTGGCGGCATATGTCGATACCCTGCCGCAACTTGTAGATGGCGGGCAGAGGAATCGGAAATTTATTTCAGCACTTCTTCAAAGCGCCGAGGTTTACAGGTCCAAGGCGATGGCAAAAGGAGTATCTTTCAGCTATGTCCAGGAGAGTGGTCGGATCAGTAAAGTTATTAACCGATTATGTCATATCGCCAAACGAATTGAGTTCGTGGTCATTGACAGAGGTATAAAGATTGAAGAGGCTGTATCAAGAGCCCCTGTTCCTGTATTTAATATTTTTTACGATACTTTTAATCAATCAGAGAGAGAGCCATGGCTTCACAGGAAAATATTCCTGCAAAGGATACCAAAACGTTGATCGTGCAGGGGAGAGCATACTTTTCTCAAGAACTCCAGGCATTCTCATAGCAGAAAATGACACGAGAAGAAAAAAAAACAATAGTGGCAGCTGTGGACACCACCGATGTCAGTCAGGCAATGTTCAAAGAGGCCTTGGTTCTCGCGTCTTCGTTGCGCGCCAGGGTTGTTTTGGTTTCGGTGACTCCGGAATACGAAGGGAATATGAACAGGTTTTTCCTCAAGAATGCCGAGCTGAAGCTCAAGGAACCATTTGAGCAGGTCCTTGATGATGCTGCTGATTATGCCTCCTCTCTTGGTCTGGAGATGAAGACGGTGCGAAGACATGGCAAACCAAGTGAAGAAATCATAGAAGTGGCTCTGCAGGAGAAAGCAGACCTTATTCTCCTGGGAAGTTCCAGACGCTTACAGCTTGAAAGAATGATGCTTGGAAGAACCATTGCCGAAATTATCCATGATGGTCCCTGCGATGTCCTGCTTATTCCCAAAAAATCGGAAATACGTTTTAATAAAGTTCTGGTGGAGATCAATGATTTCCCCTCTCGTCCTGAGGCGGGAATGCTGGCTTTTGAAGTCGCGAAGAGTTACAGCAGCGAAGTTCATGCCATGTGTGTCATCGATATAGCTCCAGACAAGTCTCTGCGTTACGGAGTTCAGCGGGAAGCAGAGCAGAAAGCCTTGGAGGTCATGAAGGAGTATGCCGCTCAGGGAGAAGAACAAGGCCTACGTGTTATCACAGAAATAGGGCGAAATATGCCCGAAAGGTGCCTGGTTGAATATGCCCAGAAAAACAACATTCATCTCATCGTCCTTAGTTCGAATGAAGATGCCGGTATGTTTGAAATGCTGTGGGGAAGTGTGGTTGAAAGGGTTGCTTCCAAGGCGGTTTGTCCCATACTGGTAGCCAAAAAAAAGAAGGCGAAAGAAAAGAGCTTTCTCTCCTATGCTATCTAACCAGTTTCGACCGTAAAAAGAATGTCCGGGGAAACTCGAATATTTCTACCGCATTGTTGTTTTCATGAAATCTCCGGCAATGTCGGGCATGGCAATTCCTGAGGGAAGATACTCTTCATTCCAGGAAGTTACATTTATTGCAAATCTCTCCAAAAATCAGGATGAAGCATTGCCAGAAAAGGGATGAGCTCAAGGCGTCCGACAACCATGTCGATAATGAAGATGGTTTTGGTCACAGCGCTTAATTCGCCGAAACTGCCCATGGGACCAATCTCCCCAAAACCTGGACCGATATTACCTATTGTTGCAGCAGTACCAACAAAACCTGTAATGGCATTACCCTCTATCATCGTTACCACAATACCGGATACAATCATGATGAGAATGTAGAAGAGTAGAAAGCCGATCATTTGTTGCTGAATGCTTTTTGGAACAGTGACCCTGTCGATCTTAAGAGGTATGATGGCTTGAGGGTGGAGGGTTTGGGCTATTTCGCGTTTGAGATACCTTCCAGCAAAAAGAATCCGCACAACTTTAATTCCCCCGCCTGCAGAACCAGCGCAACCGCCGACAAACATAACAGTTAATAATATTGCCTGGGCAGGAACGAGCCAAAGAGCAAAATCCGCAGATGAAAAGCCCGTGGTTGTAATGATGGAAACAACCTGAAAAACACTGTCACGCAGACTATCGTGCAGTGATAGATTGTGGCTAAAATATAAGATGAAGCAAAGGAGAAAGGAGAGTATCGAGATAATGAGTATGTAGAGTTTGAATTCGTCGCTGTTGAGCAGGGATTTTGGCCTCATCTGGACCAGAAAACGAAACTGCAGCGCAAAATTGCTTCCGGCAAGAAACATGAAGAAAGTGATAATCCAAACGGCTGCAGGATTATTGTATCCCATGATTGATTGAGCGTGCGGTGAAAAACCTCCGGCAGCCATGGTGGAGAGGCTGTTGCAGAGGGCATCGAAAAACGGCATCCCGGAGATGTAGAGCAGAACGATTTCAAGCACAGTTAAAATTACATAGATTGACCAGAGAGCTTTTGCTGTATAGGCAATACGTGGTGTGATTTTTTCCTCGGTAGGGCCAGGAGCTTCTGCAAAAAATATCTTTCTTCCGGCAACGGCAAACTGGGGAAGAATGGCGACAAAAAGAACTATAATGCCCATGCCGCCGAGCCATTGACTAAGGCTACGCCAGAAAAAGAAATCCTTTGGATAAAGAGAGAAATCAGTCAGGATTGTTGCTCCTGTCGTTGTCAGTCCAGAGATGGATTCGAAATAGGCATCCAGCGGCGCAATCCCGTAAAACAAATAAGGAATGGCTCCAATGATTCCGGTAACCACCCAGGTGAGCGAGACAATCAACAGACCGTCGGTTCTTCTTATGTTGTCGAAATTGTTGATCCAGCCCCCCTTCCATTTAAGAACAATGCCCAGCGCGACTGAGCATGTTGAGGCAATCATAAACGGCAGGATGGAAGAGTATTCTTTCTCCAGTACTGCAACGACAATGGGTGAGAGTATTATTATCCCAAATCCGATGAGAATTAAGCCCAGGGCATTGGCGATGTTTTGGCTTTTCATATGTTAAATACTGATTTGATCAGTTCTTTATTTTCGGACATGGTGAAAATTTTCAATTGGTCGTTTGCGCATATCGTGGTGGAGCCGTCGGGGATGATATATTTTTTTTGACGTTTAATGATGCCGATAATAGAATTTGTTGGAAACTGTATGTCCATTACCCTGGTATCCGGGAAGGTAGCAGGAACAGAGAGTCGGACAACTTCTCCTTTACCCCTTTCGACAAGAGCCAGCAGGTCAACATCTTTGCTTTGGAATCGATTCAGTACTTCTTTCATGGCCGATTCCCAGGGGGACACAACGATATCAATTCCCACACGCTCAAAAAGCCTGGCATTAAACAGGTTTTCGACACGGGCAACGACACGTTCAGTTCCCAGCTGTTTTACCAGAAGTGAACAGAGAAGATTTTTTTCATCGTTATTGGTGACACAGATGACAACATCCATTTTGCCGAGTGATTCTTCTTCCAGTAACGCCAGATCTGTTCCATCTGCATGCAACACGAGGCTTTTTTTTAGGTTGTTCGCAAGGAAATTGCAGCGTGCTTCGTCGTGTTCGATGATCTTAACCTTGATATTTGCCTGTTCCATCTTTTGAGAGAGAAAAAAGCCAACATTTCCACCCCCGATCACCGCTGCCGTCCTGGCTCTGTTTTTATCGGGGAAAATTTTGGCGGCAAGCAGGTCAAGTGCGGGCTCGGTCCCCATAAAGATCGCCCTGTCACCGGCTCTTACCTCCGTTGAACCGTTTGGAACAAACAATTCATCGTCACGATATATGCCGACAATGAGGACATTGTCTGGAAATTCGTAGTCTTTTATTTGGGTTGAACACAGTGGAGAACACTCTTTAATTGGATATTCAAAGAGTCTTGCCTGACCTTCGTCAAAATATTCAACATCCACAGCTTCGGGAACCAGAACAATTCTGAAAATATCCTGAGTTAAGAGTTGTTCCGGCCAGATAACCGTGTCAATGTCATACTTGGTATGATAGCGAACCTGATCCGAGGAGATAAGATTTTCATAAATTTCTTTTTTTGATACAAAACAGATGGTTTCGGTATCGGCAAGTTTCTTTATGGTCCAGCAGGCAACAATGTTAGCTTCATCAAGAGATGAGCATGCTATGAAGAAGTCGGCCTTGGCGGCATTGGCCGCTGTCAGGGTAGCTATATCGGCACCGTTGCCGGAAACATGATTGATATCCAGACTATTGAATTTTTCAGGGAGGTGGCCCTGATCATCTATAATGGTTACGTCGTGATTGAGATACATCCGTGAGGCAACCATGTAGCCGATATCGGATGCCCCAAATACAAGAATATGCATACTGTTCCTCAGTGTTATAAACGTCTGGTTGCCAATAATCTTTCAGCTTGATGTGTTGTCGCATGAAATGGGCAATAGCTTTAATACAATGGATATACACCCAAGGCAAGCAAACTTCAAGCATGGGCACAACCTAAATGAACAGGGGAATTTCAGGTGTCGCTGGTAGAGATTGTGTTTACCTGACGGGTCTTTAAGATGAGTATTCAGGAACACTCCTTTTTCAATCTTCCGTAGTTTCACTGGCAATTGAATGAAACTTTTGGTGACGAAGAAATTGAACAATCTGCATCTTCAATAATAAGCATGATGGAAAATTCGGGTTAAAACCAACTCAGTTTCATGAATGAGATAATTCCTTCACACCTTGGTTATGGAGATCCTGCATCTTTTCCTGTTGTCTCAGAGGCGTAAGGGCCATATGGTTGCCAATCACTACCTCCTGCATTATATTATTAGGGCTGTCTAATTTTGACAGTCCATTTTTGCAATTATACAGAACTTGCAAATCATACAAGAACCGTCATCTACAGTAAAAGAGGAGTAAGCCATGAGTATGAGAGGCGAAAAAATATCTGAAGAATATCAAAGAATGGTATTTATTCAGGACAGGGAAGGCAAAGAATATGCCTGTTACATCGAAGATTTAAAAAATCCCAACAGGAGAGGAAATTTATCCTCGCAAGAAAAAGAAAAGTGTATGGACCTCAGTTTAGTTCTGGGTGACAGCTGGTAATACACCGGATCTTTTTTCAAAAACCTTCATTTCCGGTGAAGATTCGCAAACAAAATCCAACCCCTATCGCTACATCAGAGATAGGGGTTTTTTGCTGGGTTGATGTATCTGCTCATTTGTGATCAATATACTCGCCAATTATAATCGGAAGAAGGCCAATGTTTCAGGCTTAAGGCATTACCAACAGCGAAAGATAAATAAACCGATTGAGCAATGCAACAGGTTGTGCTGTTTACGATAAAGCAATGAGTGGAGTTTGTAGCTCTGCCCGGACTTGATTAACAGTTGAGAAGGTTGCCGTTGAATGAAATATCTCCTGTTCGCTATTGCCGGTTTCTTCATCCTGCCCTGTGTGGTATTTGCTCTTCAACCTGATGAGGTATTGGTCCTTGTTAACCAAAACGAGGAAGATGGCCACACCCTTGCCAGGTATTACATGGAGCAACGCCATATCCCACGGAGCAATCTCCTTCAGGTTCGCACTACCACTGGTGAAACATGTTCTCGTAAAGAATATGAAGAAGAGATAGTTACGCCAGTCAAACGTTTTCTCAGGGCGAAAGAGTATCAACACATTCGCTGCATTGTCACGTTCTATGGATTACCAATCAGAATAGACTCACCCGGGCTTACGAGTGCTGAAGAGAACATCATAAAATCGTTGAAGGAGAGAAGAACTGATCAGGAAAGAATGTTGGAGAATTCACAGGTGGGCGAAAAAACTTTGCTCCGAGAAAAGCTGCGAAAAACCCAGGATAAAATCAAGGCATTTAGGCAGTCTGTTGACAAGGTTGCCGCCCTGGATTCTGAGCTGACACTGGTAAAAACAGTGGGATACAATCTCGGTATGTGGCTGGCTAATCCTTATTATATGCAATTCGAGGATGAAATTACCCTCCTGGCCAAGGAAGATGTATTGATGACGGCCCGCCTTGATGGCCCTGATCCTGAAACTGTCAGGCGGATAATTGATAACACTCTACTGGCGGAAAAAAACGGCCTCAGGGGCACTGCCTGTTTTGATGCCAGGTCGAAGGATTTAAGTGATACTGAAAGGTCAGGATATGCCCTTTATGATTATTCCATCCACCAGGCATCTCAAATCCTGAAGGCTGAAGGTTCATTGGATGTTATCCTTGAAGATACACCAGCGTTGTTTCATAAAGGTGATTGTCCGGATACGGCATTATATTGTGGTTGGTACAGTCTTGGTACGTATGTCGATGCTTTTTCGTGGCAGCCCGGCAGTGTCGGCTATCATATTGCCAGTCAGGAGTGTGAAACGTTGAAACAGAAAGGTTCTCAGGTGTGGTGCAAAAGGATGATTGAAGAAGGTGTAGCCGCCACCATTGGCCCGGTGGGAGAGCCGTATGTCCAGGCCTTCCCGCCACCGGGAGAGTTTTTCAAATACCTTATCGATGGCAAGCATACCCTTGCCGAGGCATATCTTCAGAGTCTTCCCTATCTTTCATGGAAAATGGTTCTTCTAGGTGATCCACTCTATCGTGTAAATTTACAGCAGGAAGTGCAACAAGTGGAATGATTGGGATGCTGGCACCACGGCAGCATTGTTAAAAACAAAACCCCGATTATATCATAGCAAATACCGCAAAGTACCAGAGTCTTGGCACTTCCATACTTTTTGCTTGATCTCGTTGTTAACAAATATAATTGATTGCAAACAAAAATAAAATTGATTAACGTTGTGTCATTAACGCTGAAGTATTTGGAACCCTGGACGTTCCCCTTTCTGTTGACCAAAACATTCCAACATTCAATCATGGAGAAGGCCTTGAAAAGAAAAATTCTGGTAGCAAACCGTGGTGAAATTGCCATACGGATAATCAGGGCAATTCAGGAATTGGGGCATATCGCTGTTGCCGTCTTTGAGGCGCCCGATGAGATGTCCCGTCATATTCGTATCGCCGATGAGGCTGTTCTGTTGGGGAATGGGCCGAGATGCGATTATTTAAATATTGACAAAGTTATTCGAGCCGCCAAAAAAACAGGCGCTGATGCAATTCATCCGGGGTATGGTTTTTTGGCAGAAAACCCTTTTTTTGCTAGAGCATGTGAAGCAGCAGAGATAATTTTTATCGGTCCGGGTTCAGAAACGATTGCCGACCTGGGCAATAAAGTTATTGCCAGAAGAATTATGGCCGAGGCTAACATACCTATGGTACCGGGAACAGCCGATCTGTCTCAGGGCAAGGAGGGTGTTGAAGAGGCACTTTCGTTTGCGGCGATGCATGGCTATCCGGTAATGCTGAAGGCCACCTCCGGCGGAGGAGGCAGAGGCATACGCATGATTGGCTCGGACAAGGAACTTCGCGAACAGATCCCCCTGGCCCGGTCCGAGGCGCTAGCTGCTTTCAACGATGACTCTGTGTATCTGGAAAAGGTCATAGTCAATCCAAAGCACGTTGAAGTTCAGATACTGGCTGACAGTTCAGGAAATACCATTCACCTGGGAACCCGGGACTGTTCTATCCAGCGGCGCAATCAAAAACTCATTGAGATTGCACCGTCAATGATCAAAAATCAACAGCTGCTTGATGAGATATGTGAGACGGCTGTACGAGCAGCCAGGGCGGCGAAATATCATAACGCTGGTACGGTGGAGTTTCTTCTTGATCGTGACTTGAACTATTACTTCATGGAGATCAATACCCGCGTGCAGGTTGAGCATACGGTTACGGAGATGATCACCGGTATTGATATTGTGAGAAATCAGATAAACCTTGCCTTTGGTGAGGAACTGGGGATCAGTCAGGAGGATGTTCAATTACGAGGTCATGCCATCGAAGTGAGGATTAATGCCGAAGACCCCAAAAATGACTTCATGCCTGAGGGAGGCAAAAAAGTAGAGATATACAGATCAACAGGTGGGTTTGGGGTACGGCTTGATGGTTTTGTCTACCAGGGATATGTTATTCCTGAGGTCTACGATTCGCTTCTTGTTAAGCTCACGGTACATGGGTTCACCTGGAATGAGACGGTCGGGAGATTGAAGAGGTGTCTTAAAAATTTTCATATTCGTGGTCCCAAAACAACTATTCCCTTCTATCTCAATATTGCCGGAGAAGAAGACTTCATCAGCGGAGACTTTGATACCTCATATCTTGAGACGCATCCTCATCTATTTATATACGAGGAGGAACTCAGTGAGGTCGGTAAAATCGCCAAACTCATTGCTGATATTCAATTCAGGAAAAAAAACGTGTTTGCTGTCTAAGCTCTTTCTGTCGAGTTTTTCTCTATATACTTCTTTAAGGTGAAAAGAAAATGAGCATAAAACGTATCGCACCTGGGACCCCGGTAAATGAAGTAATTGCCAAACTTCGTAAGACCAAAGGGTATTATATAACCAACACGGCGCGCGATCTTTCCCAGTCTGATTTTAAAAATAGAATTTTACTGCATACCGATCTCCTGGTTGCACCTGCGCGAGATCAGGCCGGTTATTATTCTCTTGAGATAACCGGTGGAGCATCGGTACATGTTGACATGCTGCGTAAGCAGGTTGATCCCTTTCTCAAGCTCAAGCTGCTCAGAAAGGAAATGCCTCTGACGATGTTTCAGACGCTGTGCCGGGGAGTAAATCTTTTCGGTTATCGTCCCTATCCACAGAATGTTATTCGTTTTACCGTACGTAAATTTGCTGAATACGTTGATGTCTGGCGAACATTTGATTTTCTTAATCATGTTCCGAATATGCAGGCAGTTCTTGAGGAAGTTGCCCTGGCCGGCAAAATCAATGAGCCAAGTATCTGTTTTTCGACCGGAGAGGAGCACACCAACGAGTATTACATCAATTGTGCCCGGGAGATTGTCCAGGTTACCGGTAAGGATATCGTATTGTGTATTAAAAATCACGGTGGACTTGGTACTCCCAAAAGAATAGGGGAACTGGTTGACAGCCTTAAGCAGGCTCTGCCGGAGATCCCACTCCATTATCATGGTCATAATACCGATGGCAACGATGTCGGCAGAATTGTTGAAGCAGTAAAAAAGGGTGCAGTAATTGTTGATGCAGCTGACTCGGCTTTTACAGGTTTTTATGGACCCCCGCCCATTCTGAGTGTGATTCAGACTCTCAGGGAAGAGGGCTTTGATGCCGAAGGAATAGATGAGGAAAAAGTGATTGAAACCTCCGATATCTTACGAGATGAACGAAAGTACTATGAACTCTTTGAATCACAAATAAAGGGATTTCAGCCGACGGTCCAGATCCATAAACTTCCAGGCGGAGCAATGGGGTCGAGTCTCGAACAGGCGGCAAAGGGAGATTTCCTCGACAGGATGCCGGATATACTCCATAAAGAGTTGCCAAGGGTCCAGAAAGAGCTTGGTAATTTCTGGTCGGTCACTCCAGGTTCCCAAATTTTATGGACAACGGCTGTAGCCAATGTGCTCGGCGGGGAACGTTATGGAAATCCATCTGGCGATTTGCGAAATCTTTTGCTTGGTAAATATGGTCCGTTTCCGTTTCAAAAACCGGAGAGTTGGATTTATGAGAAGGTACTTGGCGACAACTGGCAGGAGACAATGGAAAAAGAGGGAGGCCCCGACAGCATAGAGGACATGGATCTCGCCCATGAGCGCTTCGCCCTTGCTGAAAAAATTGGCATTGAACCAAGCGATGAGCAGCTTGTCCTTTATCTGCAGCATCCAGGTGATGCGGTGGATTTTTTTAAATTTGAAGAGCAATACGGTAAAAGCTATGTTCTTCCTCCATCTGTCTTTTTCAAAGAAGGTGGTTTTGAGATAGGTGAAAAAATTGCATTCCGAGACCATGACGGTAAAGAGCATCTGATAGAAGTCGGACCTTCACCGGTAAATGACACCGGAGAGACGAGTGTCTATCTCTCGGTTGATCATCATCAGTCAGTATTCCCTTTTCCACCGGAGCAGGTTAGCGGCGGGAATGACCAGAAGGTTCTTCTCACCAAGGAAGAAATCCTGGCTCTTGCCAAGGCTGGTGATATACGCGCTCCTTTTGCTGCTACAGTGGTGGAGATTTCAGTGAAAGAGGGGCAGGAAATTATTGCCGGTGACAGGGTTGCGCTCATGGAGGCAATGAAGATGCAAACGCCGGTGCTCAGCGAAACCGCAGGTATCGTCACCGCAATCCATGCGGCTCCAGGTAAAAAACTCGCTGTGGGTGATAAAATACTGAAAATTGATACCGATTAGGAGGAGTGACCCGAGTACTAAATAATACTTTTCCCAAACAATGATGCCATGAGTGAAACAGCGACCTGAGCAGTCTTGTTTTGAGTGTCGAGGATGGGATTTGCCTCCATAACATCAGCAGATTGTAATTTCCCGGAATCACACAGAGTTTCCATGATTAGCTGGGCTTCGCGATAGGTAAGACCTCCTGGTGAGGGTGTTCCAACCCCCGGTGCTTCCTTCGGGTCCATGGCATCCATGTCGAGACTGAGATGGATTGTGGGGATATGTTCAAGTTTCTTGAGTGCTTTGCGCAATACCGCGTGCATGCCTAGCTCGTCGATATCACGCATGGTGAAGACAGTGCAGCCCGAATTTGCCAGCAGCCGCTTTTCTTCGCCATCAAGATCACGAACACCTATCATGATCACATTTTCCGGTGCCATTTTGGCTCCCGGTCTGCCTATGTTTACAAGCTGCTCTGAGCCCATACCGAGAAGAACGGCCAGGGCCATTCCATGGATGTTCTGGCTGGATGAGGTTTCCGGTGTATTGAAGTCACCATGGGCGTCCACCCATATAAGTCCGCACGGCTTTACCGCCGTCACTCCACCGATAGAGCCAATAGCAGCCGAATGATCACCGCCTAGAAAGAGAGGGATTTCCCCGTTTTTAATAGCCTCCTCCCCCATTTGGTAGGCCTTCTCGCAGGCATCTCTGATGGGAATCAGGCGTTCCTCATATTGAGTTGAAGAGAGGGTATAATGACCGGGAACGTCAATATTGCCACGGTCTATGGTACGATAGCCGAGATTGCGCAGTTTCTGGCCAAGTCCGGCATAGCGAATGGCCACGGGGGCCATATCAACACCTCGGTGTGTCTGACCAAGATCCATGGGAATGCCGATTATAGAGATGATCTGTTTCATGATTACCCGACTACTTTTTGCGCAGATTGTTCCAGAGATTAACAATAAAATCCTGGACATTGGTGAGGATCGCCTGGGCTTGAGCTGAGCCGCGGTTTGCTAATTTATCAGCAGAGAACTCGGACATATCAACGACATAAAAATACACCGGGCGAATTTCACCATCGGGCATGATGCGATAGCTGGGAGTCATGTTGCCAAAGGCAATTGAATGTAGCTGCGTTGCCATGGTAATGACGGTGGTGGCTTTTCGGGCATGCTGACGCATCAAATCCTGGGAATGATAGACATTGCCGACTGTTTCCGGCAGCGGTCCGTCATCCCGGATCGAGCCGGCAAGAATATAGGGCACATCATTATTTTCACAGGCTTTGATAATACCGTCTTTGATTTTCAGGCTTTCCAGGCTTTTTTTAATGGAGCCTGCTCTGCGCACCTCATTGAGGACATCGAGGTGGTTATAATGACCCATTGGCTGCAGTTCCTGGCTGTAGATATTCTGTCCAAGTCCGGTATCGAAATACGCGGCCTCCAGATCGTGGGTGGCCAATGCGTTGCCAGCCATAAGTGCATGGCAGTAACCGCTCGCGATCAGGCCGCTCATTGCGTCCCTGCTGTCTTTGTCAAAGGCGACAGCGGGGCCAAGTACCCAGACGATGTGACCATGATCCCTATCATGTTTCAATATGGTATAAAGTTCGTCGTAAGAACGGGAAAATGGTGTCTCCCTGGTACCCCGTGAGCGAAAGGTAAATTTATCCTCACTCTTTTTTGCTTTATCAAAACAGTGGGGATGAACCAGAATTCCTTCTTCGCCATTTTCGGTCCGGCCGACCACGACCATACTGCCCTTTTTCAGATTTCTGGCTTCGACGACCTTGAGCGTACCCTGTTCTGCAACCAATACGGCATCCATTCTGCTTTCGGGAGCGAGGACCCAGCCATGTCCCTCAAGATTGGCATATTCAGGGAAATTTGAAGTGGCATGGAAATTTTCAGGGGCGATACCGTCGGCATCAACTTCTTCCAGTTTAACAAATGGCGCATTCTTAAGTTCTGCTGATGCAAAATCTGGTGGGGTATAGGTTAGATTCAAGGCCATGTTGTTTCTCCATCGTTTTTTTGGCACTTTGAGATGTTTGTTTTTTTCCAAAATCGGCGTTAAATTCAAAAATTACTCTCTTGATATCAGAAATATTCCTGCGGTAAAATTTCTAAATTGCCTTGATTTTGAACAAAAGGTCTACTTTCCCAAAGTCTCCTTCAATATGTATGAATAACTGCCAATGATCCAGCATTGCGCAATATAACTGACGGGATTACAGTCATCCTATGCCCTATTACAATAGAACGCAATTCTTTTCAATGATTGTACATGATTGTACATATGTTTTCAGTAGGCAAAAGATACTGCTACAGTGCTGTTATTTGAATGTGTTTGCCGGGGAGCAAACGGGAATAGACTTGACCTCCTTGGGGGAGTCAAATAATATAGGCCACTGGAGTTTGTTCGAAAAAACAGGAGCTTTTTGATTCCGGAGCTTTGTTCTCTCCATGCGTCCATCTTTCGGAGCGGCATTGATCAGTAGAAAACCTCATATTTGCCGAGAAGCTGCATGAACCGATCCGCATATTATACCACTGGTTTTGCCATTAAGACATTTGCCAGCCTTTCCAAGGCGGATGTTGTCATCGAGGGAAAGGAGCATATCCCCGATGGTCCAAAAATTTTTGTGGTGAACCATTTCACCAGAGTAGAGACCCTGCTCATTCCTTACTATATTTATAGCCTTACTAATGTTCCGGCACTGTCTCTTGCCTCGGATTCTCTTTTTAAAGGTCCTTTAAAAAAATATTTGGAAATGGTGGGTGCTGTTTCAACCAAAGACCCCAACAGGGATAAAACCATTATAAAGGGACTTCTGACCGGCCAGGAACACTGGATTATATTTCCAGAAGGCAGAATGGTGAAAACCAAAAAAATAATAGGCGACGGCAGTTTTCTTATAACCCATGAAAAGGGCAGGCATAAGCCGCACACGGGAGCGGCCTCACTGGCACTGCGAGCTGAATATTTTCGTCGGCACTTGCTTCTGAGGGAGCAGCAGGAAGCGGAGAACGTTACAGCCTTTCTTCGTAATTTTGATATTGATTCCCTTGACCTTCTTCGTGATAAAGCCACCTCGATAGTTCCTGTAAATCTCACTTATTATCCAATCAGAGCAAAAGAGAATTTTGCTTCACAGTTTGCTACCCGGCTGCTCAAGGAAGTGCCGGAGAGGGCGCTTGAAGAATTGATGACCGAGGGAACGATGTTTTTCTCGGGTGTTGATCTTGATATTCACTTTGGACCACCAATAATGATGGATGAATTTCTCTCCACGACCACCGTGCAGCAGGAACTCAGCCAGCCGGTTGGTCTGGAACCGAGGTTTTCGGAGGATTTGGCCCAGGAAATGCGCAGTCATGCCCAGGAGATTATGCTGCAATATATGACGGCAATATATAATATGACAACCGTCAATCACGACCACCTCTTTGCTTCGTTTCTGGAAAGGTATCCCTTTAAAAAGATGTCAGAGATAGAACTGCGTCGAAGGGTGTATCTTGTGGCCAGAAAAATTTCCGACAAAAATTCGGTGCACTGCAATCTCCATCATTCACTGAAAGAGGATCAGGTTCATCTGTTAACAGACGACAGGTTTAAAAAAGCTGAGAATTTTCTTAAACTTGCTCAGGAAACCAATGTTATTACCAAGGTCGATGGTGTTCTGGTAAAAAAAGAACGCAATATCCCAGATCTTGTGCAATTCCACAGAGAGAGAATAGACAACCCCATTGATGTCATGGTCAACGAGGTTGAACCATTGAAATATATTCAGAAGTTAATTCGATCAGTTGCCTGGCAACCAAATTTTATAGTGAAGAGAAAGGTGCTGCGGGCAATTCTCAAGGATGATCAAAACAGTTATCTGAATGAGTGCCAGAAGTGTAGAGAATCTGCTTTGCAATCTGGGGGACCTTTGTTGCTGTCGGGTTCTACAAGAAAGATCGGTGTTGTACTAGTACACAGTTACCTCGCGATTCCAGAGGAGATGATGGCTTTAGCTCGACATCTCAATGGCAAGGGACTGTGGGTATATATCACCCGTCTTGCAGGGCATGGTACAACACCTGAAGATCTTGCCGAGAAGACCTATATAGATTGGCAGTATTCGGTTGAACGAGGTTATGCCATCCTGAGTACTATTTGTAAAAATATTGTTATTGGAGGAGTTTCCATTGGAGGATGTCTTGCTCTGGACCTGGCATCACGGTTACCTGAGCTTTCAGGTGTCTTTGCTGTCTGCCCGCCACTCAGGTTAAGAGATTATTCAACGAATTTTATGCCCGCACAGGATGTCTGGCACCGGATACTTGGCAAGCTCAAACGGGATAATCTGGAGGTGGATTTCTTTAAGTTCAGCTCTGAGAATAAATATGTGAATTATGATCGAAACCCGGTAATCGGCATTAAAAATGTTGGTAATTTTCTGGAACATTTGCAGGGGCAGCTTGGAAAAATAGTGCATCCGTGTCTCATTATTCATGCCGAGAATGATCCGATTGTCGACAGTCGAAGCTCAAAAGCGATGTATGACGAGATCGGCTCTAGCAAAAAAGAATATATTCTTCTGGCCTCCAGCAAGCATATTATTACCAATGGAGAGGGTTCCAGTAGAGTCCATAAAATCATCAGCAATTTCATTGATGATTCAATACGTTGAGTGAAGATGCGCAATTGATGCTGCCAAAAATAAGGAATTTTTTATGTTTACCAAAGCTGCAGATGTTTTCCCGATAAAAAAACAGACAATTTTTCTGGGACATTGTGCAATTTCACCGCTTTATAATTACGCCGCAAAGGCGATGGAGAAGTTTACCCAGGATATTTCTGCTGAAGGAATCTCTGCCCTGTCGCGCTATCTTGATGTAGTTCCACGCTTCCATAAAAATCTGGCGGCCTTTCTCAAGACAGCGCCTGAAAATATTTCCTATGTTCATAATACCGCTGAAGCTTTTTCCCTGATAGCCAATGGTTATCCATTTTCACCGGGTGATGAAATTATCAGCTATAAGCATGAATACCCCAGCAATCACTATCCATGGGTTCTCCAAAAAAAAAGAGGAGTTAATCTTGTTCTCCTCAGCGACAAAAAAACTCTTCAGGGGTGCGAGCAGATAACCAAACCCATGAGCTGGTCCATGGAAGAACTTGAATCCAAGATTACCTCAAAAACCAGAATTGTAGCCATAAGCCATGTGCAGTATACCAGCGGGTATGCCGCGGACCTGCAGGCTCTCGGCACATTGTGCCGGGACAGAGGGGTTGATTTGATTGTTGATTGTGCCCAGAGCCTGGGGTGTTTGCCGGTTTTTCCAGAAGAATATAATATCTCCGCTATTGCCAGTTCCGGCTGGAAATGGCTCATGGGTCCCATGGGCTCGGGAGTATTGTACACGGCTCCAGAATTCAGGGAAAAACTGAGTGAAACCATGGTCGGCCCGGCGTTGATGCGTCAGGGACTTGATTATCTGAACCTTAGCTGGACGCCTCATCACGATGGTAGAAAATTTGAGTATTCAACCCTTCCCTGGGATCATGTTTGCGGTATGAATGCAGTACTGGAAGATATATTCTTAAAGCATCCAATTGAAGAGATTCGAGACGAAATTTTTCGTTTGCAGGACTTTTTATTTCAGAAAATTGAGCAGATCAAATTGAAGATTCTTCTTTTTTCCCAGAAAAACAGATCAGGAATTCTCGCCGCTGAACCATCTGGGAACAGCAAAGACATTGTAGCTTCTCTGGCGAAAAAAGGAGTTATTCTCACTGCACCTGTTGGCTATCTGCGTTTTGCTCCGCATTTCTATAATGACGAACAGCAGCTTGATACCGCAGCGGCATATGTCAATGAAGTTGTAAGTGATACGAAGGCGTAAATAAGAATACAAGATACGTTGGGTAACAAATTGAAATTATAATACAACTTAAATATAAAATGAATTTTTCAAGACATGTTGGGGTTAGAGGCTGCAAAAGGAATAGTTCTCGGAACCATAGCAGTTATGCTTGCTGTTGAAATGTTGCCTATACCGGAACATCCTTCGTCAGGAAAACACTATTGACCAGATGAAATCATCCTTGCCCGGAGAGAGGAGATGCCAAGAAACGTAACGATATCCTTGATCGTATTGTTTTTGCCGCTACTGGCACATGCGGAAGAAAATAATCTTTGGGAGGTTAAACTGCCTTTTGAAAAGGCTATCATTGAATATTCAATAAGTGGAGTGGAACAGGGAGAAGAGATCCTTTATATTAGAAATTATGGCAATACTACAGTCAGATACCGCCGCTCGGTAATGCAGGTAATGGGTATTGAAAAAGTTACCGAGACTGTTGTTTTTACTGATCCGGATTGGATTTACACCTATGACCTTCAAGAGAAAACGGGGACGAAAATCACTAATCCCAAGAAATACTTAGACGAAGAGTACGACAAGCTGAGTGACCTTGAAAAAGAACAGGTCCAAAAAAACAGCGAGAAGTTGGGACTCAGTCTCCTGTATAGCGGAATGAGTGGAGAGTTTGAAGAAAAGGCAATGACAATACTGGGTATGCAATGCGATATAACTCAGTTCATGGGGAAGACCATGTATACAATCCACGATTCCGATATTCCGTTGAAAAAAGAGTCAAATATCATGGGAATGGTAACACTCGTCGAAGCCACTTCGTTAACGGAGGGATTTGCACCGGAAAGCTCATTTGATCATCCGCCAGGTATTATTCCGGCTATCGATCCTGAAGCCGATGCCATCTCTCGCTCCATAGCTCAAGAAACAATTCTCAGATTAAATGATCCGAAAGCGTGTGAAAAAGTTTTACTCCAGGGATCAACTCATAAGCTGCAGCCCGATCCTGAAGAGCAGCAGGACATGGAAAAGGCGCTTGAAGCATTGAAAAATATATTTGAAAAATAAGTAGACCCGCAAGTTCGTCAAAACAGCGCAATCCAGGTTATCAGGCGGTGGGATGAGTCATTCATCCTGCCGCCTTTTTTATGGAAAACGGTTTTGGGCTGAATGTCTAATATAAACAAAAAAAATGTGAAAAATATTTTCATAATATTTTCGAATACATAAATTGAAAAAAGAAAATAGGAGCAACCTTTCTTCCCCTCCAGTGCTCGTTGTGAGAAAAATGTGGGATCGGTTCGGTATGATCTACATATATGTATCAAAAGAAGGGCTTCAGCGATAATCAATATAGAAGTTTTCTTGGGGGGGATGTGATGGAAAAGGGTAATCAAAAAAATTCAGAACATATCATAGTAATCTGTGCCTACTGTAAAAAAAGTCTGCAGGGACAAGAACTATGGGAAAATGACTTTGAAAAATCATCCGGGATATCAACGGCCAGAGTCAGCCACGGCATCTGTCCTGACTGTCTTTTGGAGAATTTCCCCAATGAGTATCTGGTAATTCAGGAAGAGAAAAAGGTTCGCATTAAAAAGCTTTTTGAAAGAGGCTATAGAACACTTTATGGCCATTTAGCAAAATAGACCTTTTGAATATTGCTATCAAGAAGAGAGCCAAAGGGAAAGGAGAGATGAGTTTTCTAAGGCTGCGGGTAATGGTGTGCCTGCTGAAGAAAAGCTGAATGAAAAAATGGAGGGGTGACAATGTTTGTACTGAATGAATGGATGGTGGGCTTTTGGTTATTACCAGTGGTTCTATTTATAGTGGTACCACTTGCCATGCTGGTTCTTTGGGGATTTGCACAGGTTGTCAAAAGAGCAGGGGAAAAGAGCAGGGCGTTGTATGAAGGACAAGGGGAGAGGGGGCAGGAATTTGCTTCAGAACATTTGGAGCCAACTGCAACAGTATAAAGGTTGTAAAAACGTAAAAAAGTATAACAGTATGTATCTCAAGGAAAGAGAATTTCCGGCTGCCATATCAACCGCTATTTCTTTCCACCTGAGGCAGAACCAAACTCTCCCGGTTCTGCCTCTTTTTTTGACCAATATTGCAATTCCAGTTCAGATTCATTGCTTTTCCGGGATTAAGCACCTGACAATAAAAATGAGCGATATGAATTAGCTCGTCAACCGACTAAATGCTAGTATTCATGGCCAGAGCGGATACTGGTCACTGATTTGCACAGATTTCGCAAGTGGAAAAACGATCCGAATCAGTTGTTGATTTAACCTGGGCTCTGCCGTATAGAAGCTTCTGCATTGAAGAACAATCTGGTGAAGCGCAATAATCAATTTGAATCTTTGCAAGGTATTGTTTGACAGTGGCGTTGAGAGGTGCAACAATGAGAGAAATAGATCGAAAAAATTGTTGACAGGTGCAGGTGGGTTGGCTATATTCCCCGCTTGCTAGAGTGTTCCGGTAGTTTTTTCTCGCGAAAAATAGAGAAGATTTTGCAGGAAAACATAGCGGAGTAAATGCATTCCTCGGTAGCTCAGTTGGTAGAGCAGGTGGCTGTTAACCACCTTGTCGGCGGTTCGAGTCCGTCCCGGGGAGCCAGACCCAACCGCTGTTTAAATACAGCGTTTACTATATAAACCCCGAAAGCTCAGGCTTTCGGGGTTTTCTTTTTTTCTGACTGCAGTGCAATGCCAGGCCCTCTAAAATAGCCAGGGTTCTCATACGTTCAGGTAGTGCGGGTCGTTTCGTCTTACTCTTCGTTCAATAATATCGGCATAATAGAATTAATGATTGGTCCTGTTTGCGAGTTGTTGGTTTTGAGTTTGTAGAGATGCACTTCATAGTCGGTAAATTCATCTGAGAACATGCCGTTTTGAGTGGATAACTGGCGTTCTTCAGCAATTACCGTCACTGGTTGGCTACCGATAAAATCACGTAACGTAAAAGTAGCGTTTGTTACACCTGGCCTCATGGAAACGGCGAAAAGATAGGTGTCGTCATTGTATCTCTTAACCATTGTGGCAATAGGAACTTCTTGATTGCTTGATGTGACACTCACGCCATTAGCGACACTTTGTGTGTTTAACACAGGAGCAAGGGATGTGATCTGGCTATTTAATGCCTGTACTGCCGCTGTCATTTCGGAATTTGCCAAAAGACCGGCTTCGATGAAGGTCGGTTGAAACTGGTGGCAGAAATATCCAATACCTCTTGCACCATGGATAAGTGCCATCCATACCTCGGATCTGACATTATCTGGGGTCATTGTATATCTGTCATCCCCAGAGAAATTCGTGGTTTCAATCCAGACCCATACAGGCTTTTGATAATTAACCCATTGGCGAAGCCTTTTCACTCCTTCAGCGACATACCAGATATTTTGAGCGACTACATTATCGTGGGCCTTAAACCAGGGAGGATCACTATCCGGGCGGGGAAAGGTATTCATCGGGTAAATATCGAAACTTAAGATATCGGCGCCCTGGGCATATATCGGGTAATCTTCCGGGTGATTTGTTCGATTTCCTCGACCGTACCACGGATCTGAAGCGACGCCCTGACCGAGATTGAGATATATCGGTCTGCTGTCATCCTGAGCAACCATCTCGTCATAGCGGGAGAGTATCTCACTTGTCGGCACCGGATCCTGAGTACCGTTTTGGGCATTATCCGGTTCATCCTGGTGGAGCCATGCCTCAATAACATTATTATTCAAAGAGTTGAACCCGACACTGTTCAGTGCGCAAAAGGTTTTGGACGGAAGTGCAACAAGGGCACTTAACTGACTTTCTGTCGGTCCCTGCCATAATCCTATATGGAGATTGACGCCTATATTTTTATATGTCTGGGCATTTGTCGTGCTGTTAGGAGATTGTAGCCAGACGGCAATAGGGAAATAATCGGCAGAAGTTGATGGTCCGTTTGCCCACTTAGAGTAATACGATGGTCCCCCGGACCAGTGAGCCATACTATCATTTTCCAGATATGAAGCCGCTGTAACGGGAAAGGGCAGAAAGGAAATAGACAATAACAGAAAAAGAATGCTATTGGCAGCGATATTCAGCCATGACGTGACGAACGTTTCCTTATTTGCGTTTCTCATTCCTTTGGCCATTATGGTTGATACGGGTTATTTGTTCATTGAATTGGTATATTCAATATAAAAAATTGGGCGAAATATTAGAAGAGAAGGCCACCTCCTTTCACTACGGCAGACATTTTTATGTATTCTGTTTTAATCCTGAATTCGTAGTTTACAACATCTTGATAAAAAAATCAGAAACGGTCAGAAAGCCACCAGTTATTTAAGCTCGTATTTCTCTGCATATCCACGTGGAGTGATCATTTTGTCTTTCCAGACATAGCTCTGCGAATTACCGATAATGACCGTTGACTGCATGTTGATATCAGCTTCAAGCATATTTGCAAGGGTAGTTATCTGGATGTGTTCATGTGGTCTGGTGGCAGCACTGACAATTCCCACCGGAGTTTCGGGATCACGATAGGCAAGGAATATCTTCTGTGCCCTGACAATCTGCTCGGTGCGTTTTTTTGATTTTGGATTATAGATTGCGCAGACAAAATCGGCCATGGCAGCCGCTGTCAGCCGCTTTTCGATGAGATGCCACGGGGTAAGCAGGTCGGAGAGGCTGATGGCTGCAAAATCATGCATCAATGGTGCTCCAAGCCGGGCTGCACAACCGTTCACTGCAGCGATACCTGGTATCACTTCGATGTCACAGTCGCTGTCCATGTCTCTTGCCATTTCGAAAACCAGTCCGGCCATGGCATATATACCTGGATCTCCACCCGATACCAGTGCTACCCTTTTACCCGACGAGGCAAGCTCCAGAGATTGTTTACACCGATCCACTTCCTTCATCATCTCCGAAGCAACTATCTCTTTATTCTCCAGATATTCGCTGATCAGATCAAGATAGGTGCGGTAACCAACAATAATATCAGCTTTATTTAGGGCTGCCGAGGCTGCTGGGGTGAGGTGTTCAAGTGATCCAGGACCCGTGCCGACAACGTAAAGGGTGCCCTGGCCACCGCCATTGTTATGTTCTGCCATTTGTGTTTCCTGCTCAGTAAGGTTGATGTATTTGCGCTTAAAAGTGCTGTTGGTTCGGCAACGCCTTTGGCCCCAACCGCTTTAAGAGCGGCATAGGAGATATCCACATCGGTTACCATATTAATTTCGTCGCTATCGAAAAAATCAATGGACCAGCCATTGTTTTTGGCAAAGAGAAGCAGACCCTCTTCATCATTTTTTGCATCGATGGAGCTAATATTCCTAATGGAAAGTGGCGAGAGGGAGAGCTTTTTAAAGAGTTGTTCGATTGCCTGTTCAAATTCCTCCACCGGGGTGTTGCGATTGCAGCCGATGCCAATCACCAGGTTGCACGGATGGAGAACACGTCTTTCCGGTCCCACGGTATAATTACTGATAATAAGGTCGGCATCATCACTGTTTTCTACAGCCACCAATCCTGGTGGTAGAGACTCTGTTTCGACTTCCGTATAAATTCGTAAGATCCCGTTGTTTACCAGAATACTGCTTGCTGAAGTAAAGACATTGCGGTCTTCAGCCCTGAGATTCTGGGCAGCTGCCCACAGATCAAGAGCGGTGAGCCCCAGAGTATCCGATGCCGTGGTGACAACCGCAGTACCACTGGTGATCTTCGCGATGGCATGGGCCAGGGCATTTCCCCCACCAATGTGGCCGGAAAGAAGACTTATCGCATGGATGCCTTTCTCATCAAGACCGACAACCGCAGGATCCGTAGTTTTGTCTTTTAGAAGAGGGGCAATGGCCCGAATGGTAATACCCGCTGCCATAATGGCCACAAAGGCATCGTATTTCGTCCAATTTTCCCGGAAGGTTTCTGCTATTGTCCCTTCGAACGGGACCACCCTGCAGTCAGGCAGCTTCGCTGCGATTTTGGCTGCGAGTTCCCTGCCTCCGGAGGTGAGCGCCAGAACACCTACCTTCATGCTGGTTTCCCCTGGCGATATTCATGGGTGAAGGTTTTATCATACAGCTTTGACAGCGTTGGCGGCGGGCACTGCGCCAGCACTTCACCCACAGCAATAATGGCGGTCTTGCGAATTCCCGCCTCTTTGACCTTTGCACTAATATCTGCGAGGGTGCCGCGAATATGTCTCTCTTCAGGCCAGCTCACCTTTTCCACCACTGCAACAGGCGTGTTTGTGGGGTAGCCGCCTTCACAGAGATCCTCCACCACCTCATCAATCATGGAGATGCTCAAAAGGATAAGCATGGTTGCCTGGTGAGAGGCGAGCAGCGGTAAAGCTTCCTTTTCAGGTACTGGTGTGCGACCGGCGCGCCTGGTAATAATGACGGTCTGGGAAATATCAGGAAGGGTCAACTCTGTGGAAAGAGCAGCTGCTGTAGCAGTTGCTGAACTTACGCCGGGAATCACCCGGAAAGGAATATCCTTTTCGATAAGAGCGGCAATCTGTTCATTTATAGCACCATAAATTGCCGGGTCACCGGTGTGCAGGCGCACTATCTTTTTATTGTCCTGCCAACCGGTAATGAGTATTTCAAGGACTTCGTCGAGGTTAAGACCCGCAGAGTTATGGATTTCGGCCGAAACGTTTTCCAAAAGCGCCTCAGGAACCAGGCTACCAGTGTAAACAATGATATCTGCCTCATTGAGCAGTCTCTGGCCTTTGACAGTAATCAGTTCAGGGTCTCCAGGACCAGCACCGACGAAGTGGATGGGACGGGTCATGGTTTCCTCACTATCATGGTGGAAAAATAGTGGATTTTTTCCTGTGCAGCGATTTTCAGGTCGCGGCGAATGCGCTGATCTTTCAAGGATGTACGCTCAACAAGTACGGTATTCTCAAGAAGTCCTAGCTCTTCCAGTAAGGCAACCAGCTTTTCCATTACCCGGTGGACTTTCATCAGGACGATGCAGTCGAAACCGACAAGAATCTCCCTGAGCTTTTCATTTTCAAAGGTTGCCGGGATGACCACCATACGTTCGTTGCCAAGACAGAGTGGAACAGCCGCTGCTGCCGAGGTTGCACCAATCGCAGAAACTCCTGGAATAATCTCAACACTCATGTCCTTGACCAGTTCCATCAACGTCTCAAAAATGTAGAAACCGGTGCTGTAAATTGCCGGATCGCCCAGGGTCGGAAAAGCAACATCCCTGCCATTTTCAAGATGATCGGCAATGATCGCAGCTGCTTCCTGCCAGGCCTTTTCAACCTCTGGATCTGCTGGTCTTCCGGCATGTACCTTTATCATCGGGAAGTGATGGGTGAGTACTTCCTTCTGTTCACCATTGATCAACCCCGAAGCTATGGTCAGCGCTGTGCTGCTCCCGTCTTTATGGGCGGCAGGAGCCAGCCACACCGGACTTTTCTTCAGTACACGTACCGCTTTGAGGGTCATTAGCTCTGGATCTCCCGGACCAACACCAACAACATAAAACTGTCCCTTCATTTTCTTCCCACCATAATGGTAATAGGATTAAATCGTGTTGGGCCGTCTGGCCCCATTCTACTCACTTCGATTCTCGTTGACTCGACTGTCATGCCGTTTTCCTGCATGAACCGGGGAGCCAATGAGATGGTCTTTTCAGTGACACCATTGATCACAAGCCTGCCACCGTCAGCCAGCCTCTGTGCTGCGGCAGCAATGATCATTTCCATTTGACCGCCGCTGCCACCGACAAAAACCACATCGGGTGCGGGTAATTTGTCAAGATGATCGGTTGCAGGACCAAACAGGGGAGTAATATTAAAAAGAGCAAACCTGCGAATATTCTCTTTAATATTTTCTATCTCCTCCCACTTCCGCTCCACCGTATACACGTTAAGCAACGGGTACATTGCTGCAGCTTCAATGGAGATAGAGCCGCTGCCGCCACCAATATCCCAGAAAACGCCTTTCCGCGGCAATCGCAGGTGGTGCAGAGTTGCCGCTCGAACTTCATCCTTGGTGATAAGGCCTCTGCTATGGGCAATTTCATTTTCGTGCAGACCAAAAACAGGTCTTGTCGGCAGATCCGGGACGGTTATGCAGAGAACGTTGAGATTACCAAAATTCATTGCGGCAATTTCATTCAGAGAACCGCTGCTCAACCTCTCATCTTTCATGCCCAGGTTTTCTGCAACATACATCACAATCCTTTTGCAGATTTGTTCAGCGCCTATACCTTCTAAATATTCCTGAAGTGTTCCTGCGATCATCTCAGGGCTGTGGCTGCTGTCGGTAAAAACAAAGGTTTTCTCTTGATGCAGCAGCAGAGCGGGAATGTTGTCTTCTTTACGGCCGTGAAGGCTGACTATCGCAGCGTCGCTCCAGGGTATCCTGAATCTGGCAAAGGCTTCCTGCAGTGAAGAAAGCGCCGGATATACCCGCACATTCTCCTTGCCGAAATGTTCAATAATCTTGCTGCCAATTCCAAAGAACAGGGGGTCACCGCTGGCGAGTACTGCTACCCTGCCGGTGGAGTTCGTCTCAGTTATTTTTGCAAATGCATCCTTTAACGGAGTAATTGAAAACACCTCAGCGCAAGGCTCATGCAGGTATGATTCCAGCCGTTTGGAGCAAACAATGAGACTGCACTCTTTAAGGAACATCTCATGCTGTGCTGTAATTCCACTACCATCGACGCCGATTACCAGTATTTCAGACATATGCCACCACCCTTGCCTTGGCGTCAATCAGATATACCCGTACCTCTTTGCCTGAAACTTTGTGTCCATAACTTTGAGCCTTGAGGAGGACAGCATGGATAATATCCTGTCTGTCGGCGTCTTCGAGATGGGTATACATCTCCCTGGCGGTATTGGAGCCCTGCAGTTTGTCGAGCAATGGCATCTGGATCCCGCAGTCTTCCAACATGGCCGCTGCGTCCCTGATCTCCAGAGCGCCGTTCCGCACATGAGTTTGGGGGATTTGCATAGCCGCTTTTACTATCTTGGCCCACATTCCTGCTAAATGAATTGTCGAAAAACCTTTTTCACCCGCCTTGAGCAGTGAGAATTCCAGATAGTCCCCCATCATGGCATAGGCTTCAACGGCGAGGTCCAAAAGACTTTGAGCACCTTTTTCCGAGGTTCTGCCCGTGGAGAGGACAATGTCGTCAAGTCCCGCTTCTCTTGCCACGTTCATGGAGGCTTCTATCGTGGCTTTCCAGGCATCCGCTGATATCGGGCGAACAATACCCGTGGTACCCAGGATAGACAATCCTCCCAGTATACCGAGACGGTGATTGAGGGTTTTCTCGGCAAGCTCTTGCCCTCTCGGTATGGAGATTACCACATGCACGGTTTTCTTGCTCTCAACCTCCTGTACGGCTTTGGTGATCATCTGTCTAGGCACCGGGTTAATGGCAGGCTCTCCAACCGCTACCGCAAGTCCGGGTTTAGTGACGGTGCCCACCCCGAAGCCGGCTGAAATCCGCACATTTTCCATGGTAATCCGGTCTTTTTCCGTACTTTCATCAACAGGGAAGTGTACCGTAGCCACTATTTCGGCACCATTGGTGACATCGGGATCATCGCCGGCATCTTTTATAATAGAGGCTTCACCGCCCCCGGGAGTTCGCTCCGCGCGATAAACCGTAAAGCTGTGCAGGCTGTTGTCGGGAAACAGTAGTTCGACCGACTCAGATACGTTGCCGTCTCTGGCCACCAGCGTTGCTGCCTTTGCCGCTGCTGCCGCACAGGCGCCGGTGGTATACCCGCTTCTCAGCCTTTTTGCCATTATTCTCCTGCCAACCGTATGAGGGCATTCACGATGGATGCTGCCACCGGGCTTCCGCCTTTGCGTCCCAGACTGGTGATAAAAGGCAGTTTGGTTTCGTTAAGTAACGCCTTTGATTCAGCTGCGTTGACAAAGCCAACCGGTACGCCAATAATCAGAGGACAGGAGTGCAATGTGTCTTTTGAGAACATATCCAGAATTTTCAATAAGGCTGTCGGTGCGTTGCCAATGGCAACAATACCTATATCATCCAGCATTCCCTGTTCGATGGCCATTTCCGCTCTGGTTGTGTTAGCCGTTTTCGCCTGTTTTGCCACGTTTTCATCGGCAATATTGCAGATCACTTTGTTTTGCCATTTCTGCAAAAGCGGTTTGCTGATCCCGGTTGCCACCATTTTAACATCGGTGAGAATGTTTTTACCCTGCTGTAACGAGGCAATACCTCGATCCACTGCATCCTTTGAAAAACGTAGATTTTTTGCAAAGGAAAAATCCCCGGTGGCATGAATTACCCGCTGAACAATCTTGAAGGTCCTGCTGTCAAAGTGGTGGGGACCAAGTTCAGCTGCAATTATACGAAAACTTTCCGCTTCGATCTCTTTTGGTCCGATTTTTTGAATATTGGCTGACATATTTATTCCTTACTGAATGAAGTACAGAATTGGATAAAGTTTCTGGCCGCGTCATTGTTGAATCCGAAATGCAGATGCATATAGCCGCCGAGTGTGTTTTTATAGCGATATCCTTCCAACGTGTTGTTGTCGACACTATAAACACGTTCTATGGAGTCGTTCATTTCTTCTATGTGTGAATAATGGAATTCATGACCACGCAGCACGGTTTTTGCCGGTCCGAAAAAACTGGGGACTGCAGTGGTAATCTGACGGTAGCCGAGATTTGCCCTTTTCGTCTGCATGGCAGCACGGGTAGGGAAAACAGCAGTCAGCTCGTGAAAATTGTCGTCAAGGTCGGTGATGCCCTCGGTTAGATACATAAATCCACCGCATTCGGCATAGATTGGCCGGCCATTTTCAGCCCAGCATCTTATTTCTTTGAGCAGCGAACGGTTGCGGCTTAGCTCCCTGCCGTACAATTCGGGATAACCTCCGCCAAGATAGATAGTGTCAACATTAGCTGGCAGTCTGGTATCCTCCAAGGGGCTGAAAAAACAAATTTCCGCACCAAGGCTGCGGAAAATATCCAGATTATCTTCGTAGTAGAAACAGAAGGCTTTATCGCGCGCCACGGCTAAACGCATTTTTGCAGTGGGATTCTGTCTTGGATTTATTTGTGAAGATGCTGTTGTTCGTGAGGTTCCGGCAATTTTGAGGAGCCGATCCATATCGATATGGTCGATGATGCTCTGGGCAAGTGTATCGAGCGTCTCTGCAGTTATTGGCGATTCATCACCCATATGCAGACCGAGATGCCTGCTGGGAATGCTGAAATCGAGGGTGCGCGGCAGGTATCCCAGAATTTCGGCCTGGCAATGTTTCTCGATACTGTCTTTCACCATGGTAAAATGCCGATGGCTGCCCACCATATTGAGAATAACCCCAAGCGGGCTGATCGCAGGATCAAATGTCTCAAATCCTTTGAGAACTGCGGCCCCACTTTCCGCCGCAGAGCGGACGTCAAGCACCAGGATGACAGGAATATGCAGGGCTTTGGCCAGTGCTGCACTTGATGACATGCCTCCGTCAAACATACCCATAACACCTTCGATTACGGCAATATCCACATCCCTGGTATGATGCTGAAAACAATCTTTGCAAAAGGACTCTCCAGCCATCCACAGATCAAGATTGCGGGATACCGAACCAGTGACCAGACGATGCAGGCTAGGGTCTATAAAATCAGGTCCGCATTTAAATGGCACTAAGGAATGCCCCAGCTTTTTAAGAGCGGCCATTATCCCGAGAGTAATGGTGGTTTTTCCCGAGCCGCTGTGGGTTCCGGCTATTAAAACTGCGGATCCGCTCATGGCTTACCCCCATTTGCGGCAACTTCCCGTGGGTAGAGTTTGCTGTGCAGCTCTGCTATTCCCTCAAGAAGTCGCATGGTTGGCCTGGAGACAAGTTCTTCGTCTATGAGAACAATATTATTATTCCGAACAGCCTTGATAGCCTGAAAGCCGGTTTCATTACGAATGGTATCTATTTCTACCGGGTTCATCCTTCCCCGTTGAGCAATAAAAATATCTATTTGCTGGGCTTTGGCCAGGATTCTTTCTTTGGAATAAGCGGCAATATTGGTATTACGCACCTGGCTTGCATCCGTTGCCACGTTTCGCCCTCCGGCCTGCTCTAGAGCAAAGAGCGATATGGATGTCGGTGCAAAGGTTTTCATTTTGCGGTGGATGGATTCAAAGTACACTCCGGGGCGTTTCATCAGGGGTATCTGATCAACCCGGGATGAGATTTGAGAAAGCCTGGAGTTGAAGGTCCGGATCATCTCTTCGGCTTCTTTCTCATGGCCGCTCAACCTTCCCAGTTCACGCCAATAGTCAGAAATTTCATTTGCTGAGGTGGGCTGCAGGGAGATGATGTCGATACCCACCTCACGGAGTTTGGCCATTAGCTGTGGGTAAGAGCGTTCAATCATGGGACGCACGATGATAAGATCAGGCCTTGCGGCGATAAATCTTTCCGGGTCTTCACGGTAGGAAAATCTCTTCTTGTCAAGAATACTGTCGGGATAGTTATCCGACGGTGAAATGCCCACCAGTTGGTCGGCAGCTCCCATGGAGACCAGATTTTCTGTATGTGCAGAATAAAGGGAAATGATGCGGTGGTAGATCTTGCTGTCATGTTCCTTTGCCGAATCTGCCGTTGCTAGGCAGGGAAATGAAAAGATCAGGGAAAGGCATATGACAAAAAGAAAATACAGATGCTTTCCACATCCCGGAAATGCTCTTTTTGTTAAAAAATATAAGGCGTTGAATGGTTGCATATTTTTATCCCGGAGTCCCCATGCTAAGTAAATAATAGCAAAAACCGATTATTATAACGCTGGCTGCTCTGACTATCTGGCTCATGGCCACGAGTTCCATGGCCAGTCGCGGTGGGAAAATACCCATATAGTAGGGGAGCTGATGCCTGAGCGCCCTGATTGGTGCCGCAAGAATATTTCCGGCTAAAAGGGCCAGCACCACATCTCGTATTTCCAGGCTGTTATTGGCCAGCAGGGCGCTTGCCGCAGCCAGTCCTGCTGAGAATTCTGCGGTTACATGAAGAATTACAATTCCCAGGCTCTGTGGAGGGAGCCAGCCTAGAAACCAGGCAGAGGCGAATAATTCTTCAAGCTGATCAAAAAAACCAAGGCGACTGAGAAAAAAGAAAATGATATAAACAGGGACCATAAACAGCGCGATTTTTTTCATGCGTTTTTTAAGCCTTTTCAGACTCTTTTCAACAGCTGTACGCAGGGTCGTCTTTTTTGTCTCCCTCATTGCCAGGGAAACGGGTGCGTCTGGTTTGGCCAGCAGAACCCTGCTCACGACAACGATCACCAGGGTTTGCAGCAGTGAGGCCAAAAAGGTGATGCCAACGTAGATGATTGCCGCTCCTTTTATCAACGGTACGGTGAGGAAAAATACCGTAGGCAGATGAAGAAAATAACGGGGCAGTGAGTTGAAAAGGTTCGCTAAAAACAGCTCTTTTTTCTGCAGTTTCCCTTGATCATGGGCCTCTGCCAGCATGGTGTTGGCAGAAACCCCGGAAACGAAGGCCATGGAAAATGAAGCTCCGGTAATTGCCGAAAGATTTCCCTGGCGGATCAGTGGTCTTGCCAGTGCAGCAAGATGATTGGTCCATTTGAGCGCTTCGATAAGGTTAGCGACCACCAGTCCTAATGCTACAAACAAAAGAATGCGGGTCAGAGGCCAGAGAAGTTGCGACCATATATCGGCAAGAAGCTGGTAATCCATTGGCTAACTAAATGATACGTGCTGTGATTGCAGGATCTGCAAATCCCATATATTTAATATCAGTGTGGGCGTCTGTCCGCTGATACAAATAAAAAATCCCGGAGCGTTATATTAACGTTCCGGGATTACCCTTTTTTATCCACGAAAAATCGAGTCCATCACCGTTCCAGGGTGTTTGAGGACTGTGTTTACCAGACAGGTCTTCTGACTCTCGGTTCCTCCTCCTCTCACGCCTTCCCGCACCAGGTGCAGTGACATTATTGCGAGATTCGTCTCCGATTACAGCGGCGGGTCCGTTCCTGAATTGCACAGGATTCCCTATTAAGCTTTCGCATCCGGTAATAGTATAAATCTAGTTACCAGAAAAGCACTGATGCGTCAAGGACGCATGGTCCGGCGCTGTTTGTAATTAGACACACCGCAAAATGATTATCGGGTGAGAAAGCCAGGACCAAGAGAGGGACGCCAATAGAACGAAATTTTCATTCAGCCGTAGCGAGACCATAATTTGTGATTATATATAGCTTGTATACGCCAATAGTTGTAGCGAATGAAGTACAACTTTCTTTTGGCAACGCTTCATGCACTATTTATTACTAATAGCTTCAATTAATGTACATCTAACGTAAAAATTCAGTATTCGCAGACAACTTTTATAGCATCTGTGGGTTGTTAACGAGTCGTAGATCTAGAACGCAGCTGTCGTGGGGAATCGTTTTTTCCACGGATGGCATGCGTAAGAAGATAGATTATGGAATGTGTCGAATTTGGAGAGGTTCGGCGCCTAACGGGTGTTTAGCCCAAATCTTGTATTTGAGTAGCTAAAACCAAAATAAAAAGGAGGAATAATAGAGAAGAAAGTTCGCATCTACAATCTTTAGTAATGGGTAGAGAGATTTGTATCTAAGAAGCGAAGGCTTAAACCATCTTTTCAAAAAAATAGGAAGTAACTCGTTCAAGTTAAAGCTAAGTTGGTAAGATATTATTAAATCAAATGAGGAAAAAGTTATGATGAAAGTGAAACTGTTTGCCGTATTGGCTTTATTTGCCATTAGTACGTCAGCATTTGCGATTGAAATACCCAATGATGCGGAGGTTGCTTTAGAGAAATCTCCCACAGCATACTCATCGTCGTATAAGTTCAATAATCTTCTCGAGGCAGCTGGTTTGAAACTCACTCCTGAGGCCGTTGCCGATGTACCAGCTTCCTATGCCAAGGTTTCCGATGACAAGGTGATATTCAATAATGATTCCATCGCCTATACTCCCAAACAATATCACAATATCCTTACCGCTTATGGTCTGCAGATCTCTCCTGAGAAAGTTCAATCTGAGCTTGGTTCTGTTCCTTCCTATGCCAAGGTTGTGGATGGTAAGGTCGTTCTGGGAAAGGCATCAGTTGCCTACAGTAAGAGTGAATGGGTGACCATTCTAAAAGCTTATGAGCAACCAATGCAGGCAGCGAAGCCAAAGCCAGTGGTCATGAAGAAAAAAGCTCCTGCTCCAGTTGTTGCCAAAGCTCCTCCAGGGGATAGTGATGGTGACGGCGTTACCGATGACAAAGATGACTGCCCTGGTACCCCGAAAGGTATTTTGGTTGGCGAGAGAGGTTGTTGGGCATTATCGAATGCGTTGCTGTTTGATCTCAACAGTGCAGTTGTAAAAGAAGAGGTCTATCCTCTTTTGGACTACACCAAAAAAGCCTTTGACGCCTACCCTAATATGAAAGTGCAGGTTGATGGCCATACCGACAATACTGGAACCGAAGCATATAACCAGAAATTGTCTGAGAGGCGAGCCGAAGCAGTAATGAAGTACCTGGTTGATTCGGTGGGTATCGCTGCGAACCGACTGACAGCTGTGGGATATGGCGAGTCAAGACCTGCCTATTCAAACGACACCTCTGAAAACCGGGCAAAGAACAGAAGGGTTGAATTTACTCCTGTTCAATAGAGTGAACACAAAACAACTCTAGCCTTCAACTTCATGGCGTTCTCCCGTTGTGTTTTGCAGTTACGAAAACAGAGCCAAGAGAACACCATGAAGTCTTTTTCGGCAAAGAGAATGGATGACAGGATGTATAGAGAGAGGTTTAGCCGCTTTGAACTTTTATGAAAAGTTAAAGGCGTACAATTATTAGCATTAATTGTAGAGTTATTTGAGAGAATTGATGCTGACCAGCACCGGGATATTCGGTGACGAAGCCGCTATGCGCTCATAAGATTACTGTTGTGAGGCGTAGCGGAAATTAAACCTTTCTTAAGCGGAGAACAATTATGAAACGAATACTACAAATAACACTGCTTACCCTATTAATGTCTTTTATATGTACTATAGCCTGGGCAGATGAGTATTCTGACACGAGAAAAATGTTCGATGATGCAGGCATTGGCGATATGTTCACAAACGCATATGGCTATGCACTCTTTCCAACCATCGGAAAGGCTGGACTAGTCGTTGGTGGAGCCTACGGCGAAGGACGTGTTTATGAGCAAGGGAAATATATTGGTGACACTTCCCTGAGCCAGGCAACTCTCGGCTTTCAACTTGGTGGGGCTGGCTTTAGTCAGGTAATTTTTTTCCAGGACAAGCGAGCACTCAGTGAGTTTACTCAAGGGACTTTTGAGTTCGGAGCAGAAGCTCAAGCTACGGCTCTGACTGCAGCGGCTGGCGCCTCCGCACGTACTGTTGGCAGTTCCATGGGTGCGAGTGGAGGGAAGAATAATGCAACTATTGGCAGCGCTGGTTATCATAAAGGACTGGCAACATTTACCATCACAAAGGGTGGATTAATGTATGAAGCCAGTGTTGGAGGCCAAAAATTCAACTACACTCCAAAGTGATCTGGAGACGTGCTTTCATGGGCAAATTTTAGTTTACCCTGGAAAAACAACTTAGAACGGTACCATCAAAACCATGTTGTCCGCTTCCTCGGCAATATGGTTTTTTTATGCTGAATCGATTTTGGAAAACGAATTCTTTCTTCCGGCAATGTTGACAGACGGTAGCCATGGACTGATGTATTCGAAAGTCGGGTAAGAACAAAGATCATGTCATTGGATTTGGTATGGTTTATAAAAGTTATATGACTGAGCATAAAATTCTTGCATAATGAAATATGATGGTGTACTAATCCGTGGTTCACACGAACTAGCCAAATCATGAGTCGGGGCGTAGCGCAGCCTGGTTAGCGCGCCTGCCTTGGGAGCAGGAGGTCGTAGGTTCGAATCCTACCGCCCCGACCAGAAAATATAGGACCCTAGAGTTTCTTGCTCTAGGGTCCTTTTTGTTTTTGCAGACTTTTTGCAAACAAATGTTTGTGATTCGATGTGAAGCATAGATGTCTGACTGAGCTAATCGGGATTAGAGTAATTCGTGTACGAGTGTGCACTAAATGAAGAAATCCACATTTAGATTGACACAACTCATTTTCGACACTCAACTTGATCGAAAAATCGTTTGTTAAAGATTGTTCGTGGAGAAGCTTGAATCTGAAAATATAGTTTTGTTGTTAGGTTTTTTTGAGATGCTTGTTTTCAGGATTCACTGAGAAGGTCAATTCCAGGCTGCAACTAAAATATCCAGGCCTCCGAAATGGCAGTATCTGCGAAGAAATAAATCTGACCTCTTTTGATACTCAAGCTGGATATGTCTATTTAACTGAATTCTAACCCGCTTTTCTCACAACTTATACTGTAGAGTCAACTATGAGACAGCAATGGTTTGTAATATCAAATTGTAAGTAGACTTAGACGTTCGCCTGTTTTAAAGAATACGACGTCCTGCCTCTCAATTAGAAGGCAGGTGAGTTAACTTCTGCATCGTATGCAACAGTGAAGATGTCCATGATAGGTTCATAACGAAATTACTTCTTTCTCAAACAACACTTTTTATATTTTTTGCCACTGCCACAAGGACACGGCTCATTCCTTCCAGTTTTTGGTTCTTCTCTTTTGAAAGGTATAACTTGTCCAGGAGAACTAAGATTTTCTTTATCCTTCTGCCTGTTATAGTCAGAGGCAAGTTTATTAAATTCTTTTTCCCTGGCTTTCCGGCGCTCCTCACTCTTTTGTCTCTGGCGTTGTATTTTCGGTAGCTCTGGAAGGGTTATACCGTGCAGAGCAGCAAGACATTCGAGGGATTCGCCTATATAGGTTGCGTCATTTTCATAGTTGTAAATATGACGTAATTTTTTTATTCCTCTAGGATCACCGATACCTTCCAGACAGCAAGCGAAAATTTCGTAAGAATCCATCTCATTATTTTCATCATTCCATAGTTCAATTGCCAGATCATAGGCTTCTGAATATGGAAGATGTTCAAGTAAGGCAAAACTTTGCCAGTCGCCAATCTCTTTTTTCTTGATAGAGGATATGATCAGCTCATGAGAAGATTTATCCAGTGAATACATTGCGTTCAACGCATCACCATAGATATAATCCAGACTGTCTGACTTATTTAAAACCCTGATGAGTTCGTGGACAAATTCAGCGCTACCTATTTGTTTCATCATTCGCACGATCCATATGTCACCCCAAGTCATCAACTCCTCAGTAAGGGCAGCTTTTAGTTCGGTAACAGGCTGCTTCTCTTTTATCTTCTTTTGAATAGCTTCAGGGAAATCTGAGCCAGTATTTATGAGGGCGTGAATCAGTCCGTCAAGGGGTGTCTCGGGTGAAAGTGCCTTTACATAAGCTTCCCTTTCCACCACAGCAAAAAACACTGCTAGGACAAGGGCAACAAGGTTCCTTTCAGCATAGTCAGTATTATTCACTTCCTTCCAGATTGAAGACTGTTTTGATATTTCCTCAAGCAGTGTAAGGCAAACCGCATCCTGGTTATATGTATCAACGAGCCAGTCTGGTGTAACCTCATCCGGATATCTTTTATGGATGATTGTCCTGATATTGAACATTATCATTGTCGCCAAGTCTTTGAAGGCCTTGTTGGATAATGACGTAACTATGGACTTTCTGGTGTCTTTGGGGATAGCGACTGAGGGGTTCCTTGAAATAAAGAGATTGATGACTTCTTCAGGTTTTTCAACAATATTGTGTTGGCTGTTCTCTGTAAGGTCGCGAAAGTAGCCATCTCCCCCCAATGTTGAAGTGATGGTTCTAAGAAAAGAGTCTGAATAATAATCCTCAAGTCCAACTTCAAAATATCTTTCCAGAACCAGCGGTATATCTTTGACGTGATAATGAAGCAATAGATTATGGGCGGCTGTTTGAAGGAGAAAAGAGTCTTGTAGCTGTTGAACCGCAGTTCTCAATGCTTCACGGCAATTTTCTCTTTTTATGTTACCGAGATAGTCTAGGATACCTAAAAATGTTTCTGCACTGTTAGCTGCCGAAAAGTATTCAAGCATCTGATCAACAGCCGATTCATATCCCATTATTCCCAGAGCAAAAGCGCAGTTGCTGGCAACATTATCTCTCTTTTCCTGGAAGCAGGCCATAATTTTTTCGGCATGCTGCACAGCACCATGCTTGGCCAGATATCGTGGAGCAGTACAAGCCAAGTGAGAATCTTCATCCCCGATAAGATCTGCAACTTCATCGGCATATCTGTTGGGGAAACACTCTTCAAGAGCCTGGAAGGCCCATCTTCTCAACAGTTTGTTAGGATGCTTGAGGTGCTTGACATAATCTTTATAGTCCCAGAGTTTGTTCATTTGTAGCAAATCTCCTGACGAAGGAGCTCCTTATTTTGGGTTTGTATCAATTGGTAAGTGGGTTTGCCTGTTCACCTGTATTATTGAATTAGTCCTTATAATCTGTTGTAAAGGCAGGTGCGACAGGTTTCGTATTTTTATTTTAAAGGGGCGACTTAGGTTCAATGATTTCATATCCAATGGATTTATAGCCATGTAGCCTTTTTTTATACATTTTCGCTAACATGGGGAGTGAATCATCGAAGTAATCATAAATACGAACTTCCTTTTTCCCATCGTACTGGCGGTGGAGTCGCCCAGCATATTGTTGGATTGTTCCCTTCCATGAAATGGGAAGTGCCAAGAATAAGGTGTCCAGTCTGGCATCATCAAACCCCTCACCAATATAGCGTCCCGTTGCGAGGATGATACGTTCTTCGTTTTTATCAATATTTTTCAATTGTTCGTAGGCGGAATTACGTTACTTTTTACTCATTCCACCTTTGAGGATGACTATGTTTTTTACTTTATCCTTCAGAAGTTCTTCAATGATTTGCAGGTGCTCTGTTCTTTCTGTGAGCAATAGAGGGGATCGGTTGCTTTTAAGCGATTCGAGAATATCCTCACAGATCTGTTCATTCCTGGCATTGTCTACAATGAGTTTTTGATAAATTTCATAGAGAGCTGGTTGAGCATCGTCAAAGGGATTCTGGCCTTGTTTGTCGGATGTATACGACATGATTGAACGAACTGTCAGCAGTTGCTTCTTTTCCACTAATTGGTCCACACTGCATGATAATGATTGGGTGGTGCCCATCTTTCCTCACCGGTGTTGCTGTTAGTCCTAAGACGTAATGCGCTTTCACCTTTTTCATTAATTGCTCAAAACTTAAAGCCGCAACATGGTGACACTCGTCGACGACTACGTTTCCATATTCTCCGACAACATCGTCTACCACACCTTTCTGGCATAAGCTTTGGATCACTGCAACATCTAACTTGCCTGTAATATGCTTTTTGCTGCCACTGATTTGGCCAATTTCGTTTAGGTCAAGTCCTAGGAATACTGAAATTCTTTCTCTCCATTGTTCCATCAATTGTTTTCGGTGGACAAGGATAAGAGAGTTTCTTTTTCTGATTGCAATGAGTTTTGCGGCAACAACCGTTTTACCAAATGCAGTCGCTGCACTGAGTATCCCTATGTCATGTTTTCGCAATTCCTTTACGGCATGCTTTTGCTGCTCTCTGAGTTTACCTTTGAAGCCTACTCGTAAAGGTTTTCCTTTGAATCGTTCGTCAATTATCTTGATCTCGACTCCGAGGCTGTTGAAAAGGTTTTCTACATCTGGAAAACAGCCTCTTGGCAGCCCGATACGTTTCGGGAACTCTTCTGAACAAAATAGAATTCTGCTTAAATTGTAGGTGGATCTTCTCATGGCCTGAGCCTTGTAAAACTCAGGGTTTTGAAATGCAGCAATTTGAATGAGCCGGTTTTGCAAGCCAGGTGATAATTCTTCTTTGTCGAAACAGATCATATCTCCCAAGACGATAGAAATTTTCCGGTACTGGATAGTTTACTGTGCGTTGTTTTTGGACACCAGAGGGTGGCAGTGTCCATGGGTCTTCGACATTATCTTCCTCAAGTGCACTAAATTTTACACAAAGAACTGATTTGGTGCTGGCTGCTTGAGAAACAAGGTCTTCGATTTTTTCTGGAGCTAATTTATCTATAGAAAAAAGATACGCCCACTGATCTGGAAAAGGTTGAAAGTCTCCATCAAGGAATACACTATTTCCTTTTTCTCTTGGAGCTTTTTGTAGAGGCAGAGCAATTAGATTGCCAAAACCTCCTTTAGGCATTGTGTCTTGATTAGGAAATAGGCGGTCATAGGATTTGAGCCCTATCTGGTACCTTTTCTCCATTGTCTTTGTCAGGATGGTACTGCCAAGTTGTCTGGCAAGTGATGCTTGTATAGGCGCATTAAAGAAGATCCAAACATGTCCCCCGTTACCTGATCGGGACCGTTCCAATGCTGCTGGTACTTTGAGGATATGGCATGTTTCTAAAAAGGCTGAAACATCATCAACCCATTCTGTACCATCAAAATCAACAGCAAGAAACCAGCACAAATCTCCATGCATTAAAGGGTAAACACCGATAGTTTGCTTTCCTGCAAGATGATCATATATCACCTTGTCCGTTACCGCAACGTACTGCCTGTTTGGGCACTTATTACATTTTATACGAGGTTTTTCACAATAAGTTGGATTCCACTCATAGCTGCATACAGGTGAGTAGCCAGAATTGTTGTTTTTTGATTCCCAACGTTTCGGATAGACATCTTCTCTTCCACGAAAAAGTTGTCTGAACAGTGCAATTTTCTCCTCAGCAGACGATTGAGAATGAATTTTTGAAGAGGTTGAAACCGGTTGGTGAACTTTTACTTTATGCTTGATGACTGATGAGGAACCAGGAAGCGTAACAGTTTTTTTGAGTCGTGCATTCTCCGTGCGCAGCTTTTCTATTTCTGCTAAAGCATCTTGAAGTTGCTGTTTTAGGCTTTCCAGGTCATCTGTCATTTATTAGCACCCTGTGAACCAAAAAAATATGGTAAAGAGTCGTTTAACTACGCTTTTTCAGATTACTTTTAATTTTTTCATAAACAGGTTTTAAACGGTCATATTCCTTTTTGACTTCTGGGTCCTCTAAGGCTTTCTTTCTGAGATTCTGATGTGAGGTTCTTTTATGTTTCATTTCCATGGCCCTGGAGCCTCCCATTGTAGATCCGAATCTGATTGCAACCTAATCCCGGATATTGCCGGTTCCAGAAACTCCGCTATGTGATGAATAACTTTTGAAAATTCTTCTGGAACAGTATCGTTTTTCATTTTTTTACGAAAAGCATTCCATTGGACTGTCTTGTCTGTGATAAATTGTTCATTGAACGGAGTCAGTTCCACAGGTAACTCTGTTTTCCGGTTGTGAAGCGTCAGATCAATAGCTTTCTGTAGCTCTTTGCTGGAGAAGTTGAACTGCCTGCTTAATAGCCATATGTCGTAAAAATCCTTCATCCTGCTGTTTAATGTGTCGAGCTTTATCATCGCTTGAAACTTTTCCGCAATGGCACTCTCTAAACTGTATGCATTGATTATCGCAGGTGGAAAATCGAGGATAGTGGGCATCTCTGTGTGTTGAGGACCTGGGTAAATGACATCTCCAAAACCTATATCAATCTGCATTCGTATTCTTGCAGTATCAAGTTTACCAAAGAATGTGATTCGAACTCCTTCATAGTCAGCTTCTTCTACGATTCGTACACCTTGAACTGATTGTTGGTTAAAATCTAATCCATCGGGCTCTACAGCTACAGTACAGATATCTCTTATCGCCTCTTCAATTTCAGGGATTTCGTTGCTTGTACGATGTGCCAGCATGTCTATATCCATTGTTGGTCTGAAAACAGGAGATTGCCATGCTCGAAGCATGAGGGCACCTTTGAGAATAAATGAATCAGCATAATCAGAAATGGACATGCGATATAAAAATCTATCCATTGCAAAGTACTGAAGCAGTTCACTGAATGTACGTTTATCAGTTCTAGCTTGATTGAGAAGGCGCTGTCTAACAGATGCTCCGATGTTTGCTGGTCGTTTTTTGCTCATGAGATTGACTCGAGGTATGGTTGCATGACTTTCTCGACACGGCAGATACGAGCGTATTTCATAAGGTCAGCTATGTTCATTTTTGATGGTTTGTTCCTGTACATTTTCAGAGCTTCAAGGACCACGTCCATGCCCAGTTTGTTGCGGAATTTAAAGCAATCGGCAAGAGTCTTTTCGGGGTTATAAATACGAACCGCAACACCATCTATCTCATAGGTGTCGATTCCGGCATTAAAGGAGGTTTTGGAAAAATGATGAACAGAAAGAGGAGGAAAATCAATTATAGGAGATTTTGTTCCTTGCTTCAGCGCAATAAAAACTTCATGGGGCACCTGAGTCGTCATTTCATGGAAGGATAGTGCAGAAATGAGGCAAATAACTGATTGTGGAACTCTTGATGCTACCAGGATAAAATCTGGATTGGAGATAGCAGGAAGATCAGTAAGTCGATAAACTCCTCGTGATAGTGTTTCCACAGCCCCTTGGTCTCGAAGAGAATAAAGCGTTCTAGGGTGGATACCGGCCCTCAGTGCTTCTGAGGTTCGGATTACACCACCTTGCTCATTGATAATCTGTAGTGCTTTTTCCTGTGCTTGAGTAAGTTCGAGGTTCATTGTAAGGATAAATATTACTATAGAAAAAATTAAGTATGGTATATATTATCCTCTGTTTGATTCTTTTGCAATGGCAGTTTTGCTATGAATTTTGCAGTTAAATCTGATCCTCAAAAACAGCTGATTTGACCGCAAAATCATTTGACGATTTTTAGACGTTTTGATCAAAATAGATGCGTATAAACCGAAATAAGTGGGTATAAATCGAAATCGCTGTTTTTGTTAACTTGTTAATATCCTTTAAAAACAGATATTTGTGAAGGTGCTGAAAATATGGGGCGGACGCCTTGGGAGCAGGAGGTCGTAGGTTCGAATCCTACCGACTCGACCAGTTAATACAAAAAGGATCAACAGTTATTACGAGCTGTTAGTCCTTTTTTTGGTAAAAGATCATCAATAATTATTCCTGTTTCTTTAGGGCCGTATTCTAATATGTCAAAAATACGGATGTTTATAGTTGTATTTTGATCAAGGACGAATCCGTCCATTATCCATTTAGATGAGAAGGAAGAAGTGCCGCTAAATCGGAATTTCGGTGGAGTAAAATCGTGTTCAAGTCTTAGGTTCATTGATTGTTCTAAATGGGGTGAGTAAGATAATACACTTCTCAAAACACTAAATTCAGGTTGCACCCTACCGGTGAGGTCTTGAACATGATATCCTATGATGCAATGTCGGCAAAGTTTTTGGAGAAATTCGTCCCCCACTCTATTTATTAGAGATCAGGTTTCAGTGCTCATGGAAAATACCGAAATAAACAAACTCATTGATAATTGCTGGTATGACACTACAGGGTTGTATATTCACGCCACTGAACTGGATGAGTTATCGAATAACGATGAACTCTATATCGCGTCTATTGTCTTTACCGGAGGAGATAACCAGGGATCGTTTACCATAGCAATGGGATCTGACATTGCCAGAATAATTGCCGGCAATATGTTCCAATCAACGGTGGAAGACTTATCTGACGATGATATTAGGGATTCGTTGGGAGAACTTGCCAATGTGCTGGCTGGAAATTTAAAGTCAAATTTCTTTGGCAATAGCTCTCTGTCAAAGCCAATGGTACTCCAAGGCGACGATTCCCTGTTTTCGGTATTTAAAATCGATGCGATTTTCCAGAAAACATTTCTTACCGATAAGAATCAGCAACTGCTTATTCAGGTGTGCAAGACCTCTTAATTTTATCTTTTATGGTGAAGAATGAAGATCTTGATAGTGGATGACAGCAAGGTAGCTCGCAATAGTATAAAAAAGGCTTTATCCGATCTGGATAATGTCATATTTCTTGAGGCGAATAGCGGTAAGGATGGATGGACGATTTTCACTACTGATAAGCCCGATCTCATCTTTACCGACTGGTATATGGACGAAATGGATGGCCTTGAACTCATAAAGAAAATTCGCAGTGCTGGTACTAATGTAAAGATATGTATGCTCACTTCAGAGACCAATGAGGAACGTATGAAATTGGCACTAGGAGAGGGCGCGGATTATATTTTAAGCAAACCTATTCGGTCAGAAGAACTGGCAAGGGCCCTTGAATATCTTCTGGGCTAAAGAGTGCAACATGTTGTTTGAATACGATTTTTCCCTTTTTTTGATATAAAATAATGGCGACTGACAGCTTAACGAATGAAGATGTAAAGAAAAGGGAAGCCTTTATAAAGACCTTTTTTCCCGACATTCAATTTAGAGTGGAGAATTCCCGGTTCATGACCAGTGACGGCGGGGAGTTTTTTTTTGATGAAAGGAAAATAATAGCCTATTTGCAGACAATGTTCTTCGAAGAACATCTGGTTGAAGTGCTCCTCGATTTCGCCACCAGAAAATTCTTTACAACCCTCGTTGATGATCTACCTCCTTTGGAAGAAGAGGAGAATGGAGAGGTTATTTCCGTCGAACCTGATTATGAGCCAGGTGCATATCTTAAAGATGGCGACAACTTTCTTCTCACCCCTCTTACACCTGGCATCGGCAACGCAATTATCAGAAAATCAAAAATCATTATTGTGAGCTTTTTTACCGGAACCACCTGTATCCAATTGGGATCTACTTTTCTACAATCTGACAGTATCAGGGATATACCGGCCTTACGGCTCAAATTCCCCAGTGTAGGGTTGATCAATAGGGGGATTCGAGCCTACCGCGTTAAAACTCTCTCTTCCGTCGATGCCAAGGTCATTATTTTGGAAGGTGGAAGCGATGAAGTGAATCGAGAAGAATCTCATCAATTGGTGGATATTAGCTCGGACGGACTTGGATTCCAGGTGCTCTCGGATGTAGAATTGTTTCAGGCAGGTGAGCAGTGTAAAATCAGGGTGTTAGTCGAAGGTCTTGACAGCCTTGATGTAGGGACAATAGTACGACATATTTCAAAAAGCCGTGCTGGCAAGGGGTATAAAATCATCTGTGGTATGCAGTTCGACCTGGAGAGTCGGGCCGTGGCAGCTAATATTGAAAAATTGACCGCCGCAATTCAACGTCTACATCTCAGAGAACTGGCTGAAAAGACATCCGAACTCTCAGGAGTTTGCATACTCAGACAATAGGGCATCCCCACACGCAGACGTGGCCATGAAGAATTGAACACGTTGTTACGTGGGACATCTGCTACCTTAAAGCCACAACTCTTAGAATATTTTTCCTTCTTTCGACAATTTTTATTGCTGATACGAGATCACGGAAGCCTATTGTTCATTTATGCCATCATCGCTTATGAATGAGAATGGTTGTGTTCTTTTGCCATGATCTTTCGTCCGGACAAACTTTCACTTCAATCATTGTGTTGATAATTACCTGAACCTGCGCTTACCCGATTTTGAACAGGAATACTCATTTTGTAAAAGATCTGCATGTATAATAATTTGTTTAATTACAAATATATACATCGTATGCGGATCGGTCGCTGTTGAACATGAAGTACCTGACGGGTCCCTCATAGAATTTCCATGTGTTTTTTCAATTTTTAATTGACACACGAATTTTGGTTTAGTATTACAAAGTGATATTATTTTGAAATTCGTGTTACACGGTGAGCTGGTTTTGAAACTGATTGTTTGCTTTGCTGAATAACACATAACCACGGGAGACATATATTATGCACATGGCGGACGCTTTGCTCTCGCCCGCAGTAGGAGGAACGATGTGGGTTGCAACTGCATCAACAATTGCATATTGCGCCAAAAAAGTTCAGAAGGACTTGGATGACCGCAAAATCCCACTGATGGGTGTTCTCGGAGCTTTCATTTTTGCTGCCCAAATGATCAACTTTACAATCCCGGCAACAGGCTCTTCCGGTCATCTGGGAGGAGGAATGATATTAGCTATTCTACTTGGGCCTTATGCAGCTTTCCTCTCTATTGCTTCTGTTCTTACTGTGCAGGCGCTCTTTTTTGCCGATGGTGGTCTCCTCGCCTTAGGCTGCAATATCTTCAATCTTGGCATCTTCCCGTGTTTTATAGCCTATCCATTTATCTATAAACCTTTAGCAGGAAAGAATCCCACACCATTTAAAATTGGTTTGGGAGCTACCCTTGCAGGTATTATCGGACTGCAGCTTGGTGCCCTGGGGGTTGTTTTTGAAACGGTACTCTCCGGAGTTTCAGAATTACCATTAAACAGTTTCCTCTCGGTAATGCTGCCAATCCACCTGGCTATTGGTCTGGTTGAAGGTCTGGTCACTACTGCTGTGGTCACCTTTGTCTGGAAAGCTCGTCCAGAAATTCTCAATCTCTCCGCTAAGGCAGAACCAATCGGCAGTCTTTCGATCAAAACCGTCCTCGTTGGTCTCGGACTTGCCACAGTGATTACCGGTGGTGCGCTATCATGGTTTGCCTCGTCTTCTCCAGATGGTCTTGAATGGTCCATGTTTCGGGTTTCAGGCACTGAAGAGCTGGATGCACCTGAGAATGGCATTCACCATATGCTTGCCTCTATTCAGGAAAAGACATCGATTCTTCCTGATTATGGATTCAAGAAAGGAGAAAATGAAGAAGCGGCAGTAGAAGAATCTTCTTCCTGGCCGGCTGTGGACAGCGGTACATCCATTTCAGGCCTTGTGGGTGGTGGACTGACACTGGCTCTGGCAATATTGCTCGGAGTACTCTTCAAAAGACGTAGACAGGAATCCGGGACGTCTTGATATCAACAGGAAAGGCTTTTCTTCAAAGGGCAGTGATGGTAATGTGTCATCACTGCCCTTTTTTTTGCTATTCTTTCAGGAGTTGTCTGCATGGCCAAAATCGAATCAGCTTTTTTTGATCTGAGCTATCTGGAAAACCTTGCTGGTCAGAGCAGCGGTGTTCACCGGCTCGATCCTCGCATCAAGGTTCTTCTCGCTGCTGTGTTTGTCGTTTGTGTAGTTTCTTTTGATAAATACGCAATCTCAGCAATGCTTCCATTTGGCCTTTTTCTCCTTGTGATTGCCGGGATTGCCAACATTCCAGTCGATTTTATCATCCGTAAACTTATTGTGGTTTCTCCCTTTGCCATAATGGTGGGCATCTTCAACCCTTTTTTAGATCAACAGATTGTTATGCACCTTGGTTCTGTTAGTATTTCTGGCGGAGTTCTCTCTTTTTTCTCGATTCTTCTCCGGTTCAGCCTGACAGTAAGTGCCATGCTCATTCTGATTGCAACCACAGGATTTAACAGTGTCTGTATGGCCATGGTCAAGCTCAGAATGCCCAAAATATTTGCAGTCCAGTTGCTGATGTTATACCGTTATATCTTTGTCTTTATTGACGAAGGATTACGCATGTTCCAGGCCCGGACCCTACGTTCTTTTCAGAAACGGGCCATGGGGGTGAAAACGTTTTCCTATATTATTGGACAAATGCTTTTGCGTACCATCGACCGGGCACAACGAATTCATCTGGCCATGCTATGCCGGGGTTTCGACGGGACAATAAGGATCAAGCAATCTCTGAAAATAACGGTAAGGGACATCACTTTTCTGATTCTCTGTCTGGTACTTTTACTTTTTATGCGAAGCTATAATATCCCAATGTTACTGGGAAGCGTTATCACAGGAATATCACAATGAGTCATCATATTGTAGAAGTACAGGATCTTAGTCACACCTATCCGGACGGTACCAGGGCAGTAAATGGTATTTCTTTTCGTATTCATCATGGAGAATCGGTGGCGGTGGTTGGAGCAAACGGTGCAGGGAAATCAACGCTGCTGCTTCATCTGAATGGCTATCTCACGCCCCAGAATGGCAAGATACGTATTGGAGATTTCTATCTGACCAAGAATACTGTCCAGGAAATACGTAAGACTGTCGGGATGATTTTTCAGAACCCAGATGATCAGCTTTTTATGCCGACGGTATATGATGACGTTGCCTTTGGCCCAATTAATCTAGGGTTATCATCGGAGGAGGTGGATCAGAGAGTTCATGAAGCTCTTGTCCGAACGGATGTTGTTCATCTTGGAGACCGTCCGCCATACAAACTCTCCGGTGGAGAAAAAAGGGCCGTGGCAATTGCCACAGTACTTGCCATGAATCCGGAAATCCTCGTAATGGACGAACCTTCTTCAAACCTTGACCCTAAAGCCAGACGCACCCTCATTGAACTATTGTCGGGATTTAAACATACCAAGATCATCGCCACCCATGATCTTGATATGGTTCTTGATCTTTGTGAGAGAACCATCGTTATTAAAGATGGCAGGATAACAGCAGATGGACCGACAGTAGAGCTATTTCAGAATGTTGAACTGCTTGCAGAGAGTCATCTGGAGAAACCCTTTCGTCTCCAGGCCTGCCCTGTCTGCAGCGGTCAAAAGCTCCCTGAAAAACCGTCTCAAATTGATGATCACAGCCATGCACATGACCACGACCATATTTACCACAAATAAGACGGCACTTTTGTTGCCTGTACTTCCTTTCTGTGCACCTCCTTCGTAAGATATATCAAGCGGTTACAGGTAAGACTGTTGGAGCCTTTGGGGTATTTTACCTTAGATATTAACGCCTCTCCTGTCATTGTAGGTAGATAATATTAATAGCAGAGAGAGGTGTTCAATGTTTTTGGGATTAAAATTTTTCTCCAGAGAAATAATTTAACCAGTTAATATCATAATTTGTTTCCACATTTTGAGCAAAATTTTGGTTTTACAAAGAAATTTTGATTCATTATTGTTTTTCCACAGGTATCACAAAATTTTGTGCTTCTGAGATTTAGAAAAGTGATCAGAATTATCATTGGTCCCATAAAGTAAAAAGTCTCCATAGGGAACCCCATAAGACTTACAAATGTGACAAACAATATTGCCGTACCAATTACAAATGGAGGCCATAATTTTCTTTTCAATTTAGCATCTTTGCCAAGAAAAAATATTACAAAGCTCATTATTCCAAGTACTATCCATGTTCCAAAGAAAATAGGGAATATTTTGTCAGGATTAGCCATTTCTGATCCTTTTTCAGTCAATGTTGAACTCACCTGGTCACACCGTTTGCAGGCTTGTGTTTGTTGTTTTGTGAGTTTTATGTGTTAAATGTCAGTTTGTTATATGATAATAGAAGATTAAGTGAATTTTTCAACCTCATAGTCAGGTCAGGGTGAGAATAGAGCATAATTTGAGTTGACAGCTTAGGATTTGTGTTCTATATTTCGAACTATGTCGAATATTGAAACTGATACTGCGGCCTCCGTAGCCAAATATGCTCTGGCTTTTAAAGCTCTCGGCAACCCACATAGGTTAAAGATTTTCATTAAACTGATTACTTGTTGTGCTCCGGGAACGAAGTCCTATTGTGAAGAAGGCAGTGCCTGTGTGGGTGATTTGGGACAAGACCTAAGAATTGTACCATCTACTGTCAGTCATCATATTAAAGAGCTCAGAAATGCCGGTTTGATTAAAGTTGAACGGCAGGGAAAAAATGTAGTTTCATGGATAGACGCTGATATGTTGGCCGAACTATCGCGTTTTTTTGATATTCCAACCAAATGAGGTGTAACTAAAAAATTTTGCGCATTTAATTCGAAGTATTTCGAAGTGTCGAATATTCGAAAACAAGTGATGTATGGGGTTTTTCAAAAGAGTCATGTAAATCATGAAGTAATTATCTTTAAGTGAGAGAGGGAAAAATGAACAATCCAGAAAAAGGAACAGAGAAGCAAATACAAAAGGTGGGTGAGGCAGTGCGAGAGAGTTATGGGAAGATAGCAAGAGGGGAAGTGTCCGGTTGCGGATGTGGTTGTAATTCTGAAGCTCTGGGATACACTCAGGAAGAGCTCAGAAATCTCCCCGAAGGGGCGAACCTGGGCCTTGGTTGTGGCAATCCCAGGGTGTTAGCGAACTTTCAACCTGGAGAAACTGTTTTAGACCTTGGCTCAGGTGCTGGTATCGATTGTTTCAATGCCGCGCGAATAGTCGGAGATACCGGCCATATTATTGGAGTGGATATGACCCCTGAAATGCTATCAAAGAGTAGAGATAATGCATACAAATCGAAAGCAAGCAATGTGGAGTTCCGCCTTGGTGAAATTGAGAACCTGCCTGTGGCTGACAATGAAGTTGATGTCATCATTTCCAATTGTGTCATAAATCTTTCTCCAAAAAAGATGCGAGTATACGAGGAAATGTTCAGAACGCTTAAGCCTGGGGGCAGAATAGCCATATCTGATATTGTTGCGTTAAAAGAGTTGCCTCAAGAATTGCAGGCTGATCTGGAAATGATCGCTGCCTGTGCGGGCGGTGCCCAACAGGTAAACGGCATAGAGGCAATGCTGCAAAAGGTTGGCTTTGAGCAAATCCGAGTCGAGCCAATGCGCAGTGTTGGGCAAGTTATTGCAGACTGGTTTCCGGATCGTGGTTTGGAAAACTACGTAACAGCAGCTTCCATTACAGCGAGTAAACCTCTACAGACATGTTGCTAAAGAGAAAGAAACATCTGGAAAAGAAAGAGGCAAAGTTGGATCGTTTCAAAACCATTTCCAGTTTCTTGTGTTTTAGATTTTCAGGAGTAAGGCGTTAAAAGAGTCCAGGTTCGGGAAAGGGGGTGGAACATGCCCCCTTTCTTTTTTTGTTATAAATCCAAAGAAAAAGATGGCTTCTGCAGAGCAGGAAAGCGAAACCGGTGAATTATTGGCGCGCAAGCCGGCTGCGGCCTGTCGGTATGGTTTTGGTTGAGCGATAGGGATTTATATCAATTCCACCCCTCCTGGTGAAGCGGGCGGAGACGGTGAGTTCGTCTGGAGCGCAGCGGTTCAGAAGATCGGTGAACAGCCTTTCCACACAATTTTCATGAAAGCCGGTATGCTGTCTGTAGGATATGAGATAGGCCAGGAGGTTTTTTTCGTTAATCTTTTTTCCCCGATACGATATGACCACGGTGGCCCAGTCCGGTTGCCCGGTGACCGGGCAGTTGGTTCTCAACAGATGAGAATGGAGAGTTCTTTGTACCGTTTTCTCCTCCATCGACAACAGGTTGGGATTTACCTGATAATACTCAACATCTATATCAAATCCATCAAGGCATTCCCCTTCTGGCTCGACAATTTGCAAACGATCGAATCGTTCGGGCGGGAGCAGCTCAACCGTTACTGCCCCGGCAGCTGCCTGACTCAAGTCCCTTTCCATAATCTCATGAACCAACGACATGGAAGAAAATCGGGTCTGGTTGAATGAGTTAAAATACAGCTTCAACGACTTTGACTCGATAATATTGGGGGTCCAGCAGGGGAAGGTGATCTCTCCCACTGCAACCACCGGCTTTCCTTTGTCGTTGAGCCAGGAGAGTTCGTAGGCCGTCCACAAATCCATACCGGTAAAAGGGCGTCCTGTAATGCCAAGCTCTTCTCGTGCCGGACTGCGAGGAATGGGGCAGAGCTGGCTGGCATCGTATTCTGCTGAATGGCTGACTGATTTTCCAAGGGGAAGATGTTGCATGCACCTCACCTGTTTAGTGACTTATTCCTGATTTCCTGTCATAAAAAACAAGAAAATGGAAACGATTTTAAAACTCATTAACTCACGTTTGCTACCAAGGCACTTATACCGGCCGCTTGCGGATAACCGGGGTTAGATAGATTGTCGGGTCGAGCCCCTCGTCCTGACGCAGGGCATATTTTCGTTCATCGCAGGCGCCGCAGGTGCCGCAGTGGTGTTCTCCACCCCTGTAGCATGTCCATGTCTTGCTAAAATCAACGCCCAGTCTTCTGCCCAGGTCTCCTATTTCTCTTTTGTCCATCGAAGAATAGGGGAAAAGCAGGCATACTTGTTTGTCGCTCCCTAGAAACACGGCTTCGGAGAAGGCATTATTGAACTCAGGACGGCAGTCCGGGTAGATGAAATGATCTCCCGAGTGGGATGCCAGGCTTACTTGCCGTGCCCCCACCGATTCTGCAAAACCTGCAGCAATCGAGAGCATGATGCCGTTACGGAAGGGAACGACAGTGGACTTCATATTCGATTCTTTGTAGGTGCCATCCGGAACATCCTCTCCTGATTGGAGTAGGCTTGAAGAGAACAATTCGTTGACGAAGGGGAGCTTGACGATTCGATGCTCAACTCCCTTTTCCCGGCAGAAGGCTGCAGCCATGGAAAGTTCCCGCCTGTTGTGCTTCGAGCCGTAATCAAAACTGAGTGCTTGTACGGTTTTTCCCTGTTCCAGCAGGTCGACCAATAGAACCGTGGAATCCATTCCCCCGGAGAATACCAGGACACAATCGCTCATCCTAAACTCCTTGTTTGTTGTCAAAGGTTAAAATATGCAATCTTGGAGAGAAGCAGAAATTGTTCTCCACACAAAACTTCCAGGTTTCCTGGAACTTGTCGAGCTGCTCATGCCGACGTGCTCCTTTGGGCATGATGAAGACCCGCTCCGACGGTATCCTGAAACGCTTGACAAACCCTCTGATTTCGTCAAAATCGCCGTCGGTGACAAATTTGAAGACCTGTGCCCGCTCTATGTTGATATTGTCGAATACCCAGTGTCCGTCAATACGCTTGGGAGAACAGACGATAAAGCCGTTCACATCGGCAGGTATCTCGATTTTCCCACTGGTTTCATATTGAAGTCGATAGCCCTGTACGAGCAGTTGTTCTTCCAGGAGGTTCAGGCCGCTATGCCACTGCAGAAATGGTTCCCCACCTGTGATTACAACAAGTCTGGCAGCAAACTTTGATATTTTCTGGAAAACGGCTTCAACGCTCATCATTGAACCAGCAGCAAAGGCGTGCATGGTGTCACACCAGGGGCAGAACGGTTCAATGCAGCCGCTGAGCCTGACGAACACTGCAGGTTTTCCAGAAAAGGGGCCTTCGCCCTGCAGGGATTGGAAAATCTCCGTAATCTCAAGCATGAAATCCCTCCCGGCTCATGGTCGCCCAGGAAGATGGGGTTTCATAGAGCGCCACCGATTCCAGGACGATACCTATTGAGTGCAGGGTATTTTCAAGTACCTGAAAAATATAACGAACCATATTCTCCGCCGTAACAGGTAAATCGAGGTATTCTTCCAGTTCGTTGAGGTAGGAGTGATCATACCTGTTGAGTAACTTTTGTCTGACAAAGGTTTTGAATTCACTGAAATGAATGATCATACCGTTGTCACGGAGAGGGCCGGAGACGGTTACCTGGAGGCGATAGGCGTGGCCGTGGAGACGGGAGCACTTCCCATAGAGCTGAAGATTTTCTTGTTCAGAAAGATTCGCGGACCATAACCGATGGGCTGCATCAAAATGGAATTCTTTGGTAATGGAAAGTATAGCCACTAGTTTACTTCCTAAGTGAGGGAGAATTTATTATAGCGGGATTCCACTCGTCCGCCTGTTCTACTGCCTGAAGGAGTTCGAATATATCCGATCTTCAGGTAAAAGCAAGAGCAATAATGAATTTCAAGACCACTCTCAGCAATGGTTTGTATTCAAATCACTTGGTTAGCTTTCTCAGGTTATTCTATTCAATTCAAGACTTCCAGTTCCCCTTGTGATTTTATCCGAAAAAAAACTTGACAAACACGAGGAAATAGTTTTTCCATTCCTTTTATAGCAACACGCGTTTCTAATATAGAAACAAATGTGAAGAAAATAACCTGTGAAAACCTTTTGTAGGTTATTTGTAACGTGATTCGGTGTGTACGTTTCTATATAGGAACAAGGTTCACCGGAATCAATAAGACCAAGAATCAGTAGAACTGGAGGGTGAAGATGGGACAGATAATTGATTTTCTCAACGGCCTAATTTGGAGTAAGGCCCTGGTTTTCCTATGTCTTGGAGCGGGAGTATATTTTTCCGTTCTGCTAAAATTTCCACAGATTCGCCTGATTGGAGATATGGTAGGCCAACTCAAAGGGAATAAAGCCTCAAAATCAGGTGTCTCCTCCCTACAGAGCTTCTCAATGGCCCTTGGCGGCCGGGTCGGTACAGGAAACATCGCGGGCGTTGCTTCGGCAATCGGTTTTGGTGGTCCTGGCGCTGTCTTCTGGATGTGGGCCATCGCCTTCCTCGGTTCCGGTTCCGCTTATGTCGAAGCCGCACTCGCCCAGGTATATAAAGAAAAAATGGATGGTGAATATCGCGGTGGACCGCAATATTTTATAGAAAAAGGGCTGGGACAACGTTGGTACGCCATACTCTTCGCCCTGTCAGCCATCGTGGCCATGGGATTTTTCCTGCCCGGTATTCAGGCCAACTCCATTGCCTCAGCGATGAATGTTGCTTTCGGTATTCCCGCCTATGTCACTGGTGCTGTTGTTGCCGTTCTTCTCGGTCTTATTATTTTCGGTGGAGTCAAGCGAATTGGCCGGGTAGCCGAGATTGTGGTTCCTTTCATGGCGATTGCCTACATACTCGTTGCCTTGATTGTCATTGTTCTGAATATTGATAAGGTACCGGATGTTCTTTCACTTATCTTTACTTCGGCGTTCAGCTCCAAAGCTGCTTTCGGAGCAATTATCGGCCAGGCGGTTATGTGGGGAGTCAAGCGTGGCATATACTCCAATGAGGCTGGTCAGGGTACAGGCCCAATGGCTGCTGCGGCAGCTGAAGTCTCTCACCCGGCCAAACAGGGTTTGGTGCAGGCCTTCTCTGTGTATGTCGATACTCTGTTTGTCTGCTCCGCTACTGCCTTCATGATACTCATCACGGGTATGTACAATACCGCAGATGGAGCAGGTGGATATCTTTATAATAACCCGGCCCTGAACAACGCTGAGCCAGGACCTATCTTTACCCAGTCCGCAATCGACGCGATTTTCCCTGGATTCGGTAGCCCGTTTGTGGCGATTGCCCTGTTCTTTTTCGCCTTCACCACCTTGTTGGCCTACTACTATTACTGTGAATCCAACGTGGCGTATCTTTCCAAGAGGATGAAAAACCACAAGCTTATTTTTAACGTTACCAGGGTTGTTCTGCTTCTCATGGTATTTGCGGGTTCACTTAACTCTGCCGGTCAGGTTTGGGCTTTGGGTGATATAGGCGTTGGGTTAATGGCCTGGCTCAATATCATTGCCATTATCCTGCTGACTAAAACCGGTGTTGCCACCTTAAGAGATTATGAAGAACAGAAAAAAGCCGGCATTGATCCTATTTTCGATCCGAACAAACTTTCCATTAAGAATGCGGAAATTTGGGATGAGATAGGTGCAGAAGCAAGGGCAGAATTGAAAAACTGATGGTAATTTCCCCTGTTAACTCAGGGAGCATAGAGCAGTGGAAGAGGGATTTGTCTGATTTGTCCCAAATGAAGCCAACTCCACCTTCCCTGCTGATGTTTGGAAAATTCCGGTAGTTGCGGAATTTTTCGTTTTTATTAAACACCCAAAAAAAAATCACGCGTCTGAAGTATTAGCTGCAAAAGGTAGATGGAATGAAAAATATTCTGATTCTTGCAACCGGGGGAACCATCGTCTGCTCTGACCATGGCCAGGGACTCCGCCCGCATTACACTGTCGAAGATTTGTTGAGGCGCATCCAGCCCGACCTATCGGAGAGGAAAGTGGTGGGCAGGAGTGTTATGAACATAGACAGCTCCAACATGACCCCTGACGCCTGGCTCACCATTGCCCGACAAATTGTTGCCGCCTATGATGAATATGATGGCTTCGTCGTAACCCATGGAACCGACACCATGGCATATTCCAGCGCCGCTCTTACCTATCTGCTCCAGGGCGTGGATAAGCCGGTTATCCTCACGGGTGCTCAGTATTCTCTGGCCGACAGTAAAACCGATGCCCTCCAGAATTTGCATGACTCGTTGCTTCTGGCAGGAGAGGATATTTCCGGAGTATTTATCGTGTTTGATGGCAAAGTGATCAACGGCACCCGGGCAATCAAAACCAAGACCCGCAGCTACGATGCCTTTGAGTCTATCAACTATCCCCTGGTGGCCCGGATCAAGCACAATAGGATCGAGTACACCGAATCAGTAAAACAGGTTTTTACTAAAAATCAAAAATCGTCAGGAGGCGATCACACGTTGAAAGATCTCATCCCCGGTCTGGAAGAAAACATTTTGGTGTTGAAGCTGTTTCCTGGCCTGCATCCGAAAATATTCGATTTTATCCGGGACAACTACAAAGGTGTGATCATCGAGAGTTATGGGACAGGTGGCATTTCCACAGAAATACTGGATCTGGCAGGACGGGTCAACGAACTCGTCGAAGCAGGAATCGTGGTGACCGTTACCACCCAATGTCTAAAGGAAGGCGTCGATCTGCAGGTCTACGAAGTGGGCCGGAAACTGCCGCTTGAGAAAATCATCTACGGCAGAGACATGAACACCGACGCCCTGGTTCCTAAACTGATGTGGGCAATGGGGAAATCGAGTGAGTTTGAAGAAATCAAAAAGCTGGTGGAAACTCCGGTGAGAGGCGATTTGATAACAGATAACCAACGCAACTGATTTGTATCAATGGACCTTCAACAGAGGTCCTGAGTAATAAGACCTACTTCAATATTTCATGAACTATTGAGGTCAAACAGAAGGAATACGCAGATGCTCGTTGAAAAAAGCATTATCAGGCAGGCCGCCAGAATGACGGGGATCAAAGAAGAAGATCTCGCCATTTTCTTCTCCGAAGGCAAGCGACGCACCTATGAGCCCAATGAGTGGCTTTTTCAGGAATCGACCCCCCGTCAGTGGGCCGGAGTTGTTCTCGAAGGTGAAATCGAACTGGTACGGGGCCTACATGGTTCTTCACTCCATGTGGGTACCATGGTTGCAGGAGCGTTGATCAGTGAGGGAGCTTTTCTGGACGGCGGAGCCCATAGCAGCGGTGCTTATACCCGTAACGGGGCGGTAGTCTGGCAAATTTCCAGCGAGAAGATTGAAATATTCCGCGCAAATAAGCCAGATCTTTTCTATCGCATCGTCTCTCGTATTGCGGTGGGGGTCAACCGCCGTCTGCGCCTGCTCACCAGACAGATGTATGATATGAGAAAAGATGCCGTGGTACTCAGCGGTTTCCGTCTCGAGCATGATTCGCTTGGTGTTCGGGAAATTTCCGATGATGTTTATTCCGGAGTGCAGACCCAGCGGGCCATGGAAAATTTTGCTATTTCAGGGGTATCCATCCGCAAATTCCAGCATCTGGTCGAAGGTCTGGCTATGGTAAAAAAGGCAGCAGCCTTGGCCAACTATGAACTTGGAGTGATTGATCAGGGGAAAAAAGAGGGTATCTGCGGCGCCTGCGATGAACTGCTGGCTGGAAAACTCCATGAGCATTTCACCGTCGACATGTTCCAGGGTGGTGCCGGTACATCCACCAATATGAATGCCAATGAAGTCATTGCCAACCGCGGCCTGGAACTCATGGGTTACGGCAAGGGGGAGTACCAGTTTCTGCACCCCAACGATCATGTAAATTGCTCTCAGTCCACCAACGACGCCTATCCTACGGCCATCAAACTTGCGGTGCTACTCAGCTGCAGCAGCCTTACCCAGGCCATGGAGGAGTTGCGACGATCATTGGAGACAAAAGGAGAGGAATTCAGCGATATACTGAAAATGGGGCGCACGGAAAATCAGGATGCAGTACCGATGACCCTGGGCCAGGAATTCAAGGCCTATGCCGTGATGATTGACAGTGCCTGCAGGGCAGTCGAACGTGCCGCTGAAGAGTTTCTCGACATCAATATGGGAGCAACCGCCATCGGTACGGGCATCAACAGTCCGCCGGGGTATGCCAACCTGGTAACTAAAAAACTTTCGGAAGTAAGCGGCTTTCAGCTGAGGCGGGCGCGAAACCTGGTTGAGGCCACCCAGAATGCCGGCACCTTTGTGCAGATGTCAGCTACCCTGAAAAGGGCCGCTGTGCAGATATCGAAAATTTGTAATGACTTGCGCTGGATGTCCTCGGGCCCGCGTTGCGGTCTTAACGAAATCAACCTTCCGCCAATGCAGCCTGGCTCCTCCATTATGCCGGGCAAAGTAAACCCGGTAATTCCCGAACTGGTCAACCAGATCTGCTATCAGGTTATGGGGTATGATAGTGTGGTTTCAATGGCCGCAGAGGCCAGTGAGCTGGAACTTTGCATGGCTGAACCGATTATTGCCTATGATCTTCTGCACGGCATGATGATTCTGAAAAACGGCTGCATTGCTCTGGCTGCAAGATGTATTGCCGGTATCGAGGCCAACCGGGAAATTTGCCGAAGCTATGTGGAAAAAAGCATCGGCCTTGTCACTGCTCTGGTTCCGGTTCTCGGTTATGAACAGTCGGCGGCAATTGCCAAAGAGGCCTTGAAAAGCGGGGGCAATGTTTATGATCTCGTGCTCAAGCAGGCACTGTTATCGGAGGAGCAGCTTGCTGAAATCCTCAAACCTGAAAATATGACGGACCCAAGAGAGATCCCGGCTAGATAGTGTCCACCCCAGAAATGGCTTTTTCACCAGATTTCTATGCTTTTTGAACTCGAACGAAAAACACATTTCTGGACATGACACTAGATAGAGTTGATTATCAAGAGCTTTCTTGGCGAGCCGAAAGGAGGTCTACTCCTCCCGGACGGATATGGCAGCAGAGATCTCTTTAGCAAGCGCCACCAGCGACGAGGCGAATTTATTTTCAAATTCCTCCATGGTGTGCCTGGCCGTGGAGGAATCAAAACTGACTCCGCCCACTACATTGCCACTGTGCAGATTGAAAATCGGTGCACCTATGGCGATAAGACCGGGAAGAAAGCTCTCTTTATTGAGAGAATAACCTCTTTCCCGAGTGGCCCGCAATTCTTCCTTTATGGTCTGAAGATTTGTCACGTTTCCACCTGGCTGGGGAAGTTGCTCAAAGCAGGTGAGGAAACCACCCAGTTGTTCTTCTTCCATAAAGGCCATGGCCGCTTTGCCGGTTGCCAGATTATGCAGATTGCCGGCGGTGGTGAAATGTAAAAACGCCAGGGTGTCTTTGGACTCACGCCGATACACCAGATAAATATTGTTATTCTGGATCATGCCGACATCGACATGGAGATCGAGCCGTTTATGTATTTCATCGACATACGGTTTGATATACTGAACGATATCGGCTTTCTGTAAAAAAGAGTGGGCCAGAGGAATGGTTCTTATCCCAAGAACATATGATTTCCCTTTGTCATCTTTTTGCAGGTAGCCATGTTCACAGAGAGTGTTGACGAAACGGAAGACCGAAGTCTTATTGATATTAAGTTTCCGGGATATCTCACTGAGGCTGTAGGAAGATTTTTCTTCACAATACAGGTTGAGAATCCTTAAGCCCTTGTCGAGCGTCTCCGAAATATTGCCTTTATTCTTTTTGGTCATGAAGAGTGCACCGTCACTCGTGGCTGTCGTTTTTTTGTAAGAGCAGCGTTGCGATGAAATAGAGACACCGTTTATGTCATTATTATCATCATCTCCATGCTCTTTTAGGATTGCACCCTCTAGCCTAGCTTCTTTTCGTTATTTTTTCCATATCTTTCCTCATCTCACCAGTGAACCTGAAGCACTCACCAGGAATGCAGGTTGAAAAAAGAATGATTGCAACAGCTTTTCTCGGAACAATCTGTGTTCGGTAAAATCCAGGTTATGGCTAATACAAACATGAAAAACCTGGGTAGTACTATCGATATTGAAAAATTATCCTTCCCTCTTTTGTCTCGAAAACTGCTCTCTTATATGAGGGGATGTGTCATTGTTATTCTCCAGGCAGCAAGGGAGACATAACTACTGATCGATAAAGGTGTGGCATCTCATCTGACGGACAAAATCACGACTATCGATTCGTTCAACTGCTTGTCAGATTAAAATCGAACTTCCTGAATTCTTACTGGAAATGACGATTATTGTTCATGAGAAATCCTGGCGAGATTCATTGGTTTCAGCTATTAGGTATATTTGTGTTTGAGGAGTCTGGCCGATTCAGCTAAAGCGCATATCTTTTTATAGGCGATGTCCTCGACATTCACTGAACGACTGGCAAAACAGCCGAAACCGCAATCAGTGTTGAGGAAAAGTTGATCTGGACGATAGTATTCAAGAGCCTTTTCAGCTTTGTTGACAATAAAGTCTACTGATTCAACCAAATCGGTTCTGGGATTTACCGCACCCAGGCCAAGCTCTCTGTCATTTAACACCCTTCCAACAATATCAATGTCACCGGCTCTGGGAGTGGCGTACTCCAAAACAAACTGGTCAATGTTCATACGTTGCAGTGCGGGCAGAAGTTTAGCATAATCCCCTGACAACAGTACTTCTTCCTGCTTTGACCAGTTGCCCCTGCAGATATGAACGCCGATTTTCACACCTTCAACTCCCGTGGTTATCCGGTTGATAAGGTCAGCTGCAAATTTGAGTTCTTTCCCCGCGTCACGGCGGGTTGCAAGCGTAGCTCACATGAAAGTGCGCCGTTCACATTCCTCCGACATGGTAAGCTCGGTCAATACCGGTTCATCAAACTGGACGAAATCACAACCTGCATTTCTCAGGTCGATCAGCTCTTCCCTGAGAATCTTCACTATGTCATTCGCCATCTTTTTGTGATTGCGATACACCTTGCGAGTCAAGGCACTTACCCACATTGAGCGTGTCAATAGATATGGACCTGGAAGGGTTATTTTTACTGGTTTCTTCGTTAGGCTTCGTAAAAAAAGGTAGTCTTCCATCGCTAAAGACTCTCGTCGTGAGAGCTTTCCTAAGCAGGTGGGGTTCTTTACCGCCGAAGCTGGCATATCCATGGTCCGGAGCATCTCCTCAAACTCGGCTTTGTCTTCGACATAATCAAGCATCTTAGCAAGAGACATAAGTGTGGCGCCTTCAACCTTCTCTGTTATAAAAGCATAGAAACTCTCTCGCCTGTGCTCTCCGTCGACAAGAACGTCGAGACCAGCTTTTTCCTGAAGGCTGACGGTTCGCCGTATTTCGTCTTCGGCAACGGCAAGATAGTCTTTTTTGTTGACTGTTCCTTTCTGATATCCGCGTAATGCTTTTAGCATCTGCCTGGAACGAGGCCAGGAACCAACCTGAGTTGTGAGGAATGGTTTTTTGTCTATCATTGATTATACCAGTGCCAGTTTAAGATTCAGCTCTACCGCTTTGGATAAGGTTGCTGCGATGGGGGATCTGTCTACGGTACGCTTCCAGACGGCTTTGACTCTCTCTTCATCGTCGAAGGTCGAGGCAAAGCATTTCAGGTCAATTCTTTCAAGAGAGGGATCCCCGTCTTCTATGCCAAGATGGGCCAGAATGTTTTGCAACTTGCCACTTAGAGAAATTTCGATGTCGTCCACGTCAAGGTTTTCCTTAGCGCATTCAGTTGAAAATGCAGTGGCAAGAGATCCAGCCAGGGCGCCAAGTAAATATTCAATGGCACATGGATGTTTGTCCTGTTCCTCAAAACTTGCAGATTGGCCGACTTCGAAGGAAAAGTTTCGTGTATAAACAGTGGATTTGAGGTGGCCTGTTGAACGTGTGCGCAGGCGCCACTCATAATTTCTGGCTTGCTCAAGATCCTCCTTTAGAGCTTTTTCCTCTTCATTTGTGCCGTGTCCGCGTTTGATGAAGTAGCGGGTGTATTTTTCCTCTTCCTTTTTGCCGAGATACTCATGGCCCGCCATTCGGCACCAAGGTGGCAGGTCTCCTGCCACGGTCGGTTCACGGCTGCGCATCTCGAGAATACCGGCAATAGGTGTTTGAGCCATATTCTCACGGATAAGGAGAATCAGGCCGGAGCCGCAATCGAGATCTCCTCCGTCAAAAACGACATCGGGGACAAATGATTTTTTTTCAGCTGCCATTATGAATTCTCCTTTATCAGTCCTGTTTAATAGGCAACAGCTGGAGAGCCGTTTGACAGCCATTCGACAAGAGCAGCGCCACCGGCCGGGGTTGCCCCAGCGATTAGCTGCTCTTCAGTGATTCCCCGTTTTTTCATACAGGGTGTACATACATAGATTTTTCCGCCAGCTTTCATAAATTTTTCCACCAGGTCCTTTAGTGGGGCAAACGGGGCACCTTCATCAACTTTTGTCATTGCATCTTCTACTGCACACCAGACTCCGTCGGAGCTGAGAAAGACCATGGTTTCTTTCTCGCTTCCCTGAGCAGCGTTAGCGACAACGAAACCAAGCGTTGCTTTATCAGGGTCTGTCTTGCAATGAGTTATGGTAACACAAAAAGTATTGGACATAGTTATCTCCTCGTAAGATGGGGTTTTAGGGTTATGAGATAATACGGGTGCTGCATTTTTGTTAGTTCGTTTTTGGTCATTCTGCACCATGCTGGGAGTTCTACTGGGGCTCCCGGGTCCCTGGATATTACCAGGATGCTGGAACCGGGCTCTTGATCTCTGATATAGAGGTGCAGGTTGACGATGACTCTGCCGCAGGTCTCTTCACCGCCGTCAAACTCATCATCGAAGTTCCAGTCAGGTATTTCATGAGATTTTGATTTTGTGGACGGCCTGGAGGATGTTGCTTTGGTGTGTCGTGTCATGAACCCATTCTCGATCAACATTGTGATATTTGTATTGAGATCTTATTCATGACTTTTCCTTAGGTTAGACAGGAAATGAGGCGCTTGCAATCTCTCGCACCTGATGATCTTTCAAGGCAGTCGCTCAAAGGATTCCATCGTTAGTACATTGTAAAACGCACTCATCATAGATTAATCGTTTCTGTATGACAAATAGGAAAATCTTATTGAAAGAGCCGGAGGCATTTGAAATACGTATGGCTTCTCAGTTATTACCAACGATGGTTATTCAGACCGACGCACGGGAGCAGGTAAAGCCACACAACTTGTTCTTTTTCGAGTACACTCGTCCTGGATTTGAAGGTATAATTTAGTTGTTTTTAATAAGGTGTTGAGTATTTAAAACGTCTGCTAAAAAGGTTTGTATCGTTGCAAAAAGTGGTCTCTTGGTTACCAATTTTTCTGGATATGTATTTCTCTGCAAAAATAGCTGGGAAAAGCGGTAAAAAGAGGATAGGTTTTGTTTGTATGGCAGCTTGCGCTGTGATTATTTATCATCAATCAGGGAGGCTTCTATGAGCTTTACTTACCATATTCCAACGAGAATACTTTTCGGGCCGGGAAAATTAGATGATTTGGCTGAGGAGAAGCTACCGGGGAAAAAAGCATTGATTGTTATTTCTGCTGGTACAGCAATGAAAAAACATGGCTATCTCGACAGGGTTGTTTCGCTTTTGCAAAAAGCCGGAGCAGAGTCGGTGGTGTTTGACAAAATTCTACCAAATCCGATTAACCGGCATGTGGCAGAGGGCGCTGAGATGGCAAAGTCCCTGGGGTGTGACTTTGTGGTTGGCCTCGGTGGAGGATCAAGCATTGATTCAGCAAAAAGTATTGCGATTATGGCAACCAATCCTGGAGATTATTGGGATTATATCAGTGGCGGCAGCGGAAAAGGCAAGAATGTTGACAATCCGCCTCTTCCCATTATCGCCATAACAACTACAGCTGGCACCGGCACGGAGGCAGATCCGTGGACGGTAATCACTCATGAGGAAAGGCAGGAGAAGATTGGCTTTGGTCTGCTGCCGGAAACCTTTCCGGTCCTGTCCGTGGTGGATCCGCAACTTATGACCAGCGTTCCTCCACTGCTCACCGCATATCAAGGGTTCGATGCCTTTTTTCATGCTGCTGAAGGGTATATAGCAAATTGTGCGACACCAGTAAGCGACATATATGCACTGAAGAGCATGGAGTTGCTCAATACATTTCTTCCTGTTGCTATCCAGGATGGCGAAAATATTGAAGCACGGACTCAGGTTGCACTGGCAAATACACTGTCAGGTTTTGTCGAGTCAACTTCATCCTGTACATCAGAGCATTCCATCGAACATGCTCTAAGCGCCTATCATCCGGAACTTCCTCATGGAGCCGGGCTTATTATGGTCTCACTGGCCTATTTTTCGTTTTTTGCAGAAAACCTCGCAGATAGATTTACTGAAATGGCAAAAGCGATGGGGCAATCTGCAGAAGGGATTTCCATCGAGGAAAGACCTTCTCTTTTTATCAAGGCACTGCGAGGGATGCAGGAAAGGTGTGGAGTTGCAGATCTGAAAATGTCTGATTATGGGGTCACGAAAGAAGAATTTAATGCACTGGCTGAAAATGCTATTGATACCATGGGCGCACTTTTTCAAGTGGATCGCATCAGCCTTACCAAGGACGATATTGTTGCTATTCTCGAAAAGGCATATAAGTAATTGATAGATGATGAAGAAAGAGTCCGAGTTACCCGTATTGTCTGAGGGGTGGACTCTTTTTTTTATGGATTACGGCTGCATGGGATAGGGTTCGTAGGTTTTCTCAAGAGCTTTATTACAGGCCAGATATTTTTCATATACTTCATGGTAAAGAATCGAGTTTGCGGGCTCCGGAATCCGTCTGCTGTTCTCATCGAGCCTGACGTATCTCTCTGTAATCTCCTGGATGGACGTCTCTCCTGCTGCGGAATTGAGACTGCACCACATTGCCTGAAGAGCTGCGCCAAAGGCTCCGGCTTCTTCCTGTTGTAGACAGATAACTTCACAGTTAAAAATATCAGCAACCATTTGCTGCCAAAGAGGACTTTTGGATCCTCCCCCTACCAGACGAATTTGAGTTGGGGAAATGTTACAGCGTTTAATCACGTCAAGTCCATAGCGTAAACCAAAAGTAGCACCTTCCATAGCTGCTCGGCAAATGGCAGCTTGATTCGTGTTAAGACCTGTTAGTCCGGTAAGAGTTGCTTTAGCGTTTGGAAGAGCAGGGGTTCTTTCACCGTTGAAGTACGGTAGCAGGATCAATCCTTCAGCACCTGGCTTTACCTGCGCTGCATATTGGTTCATTTTGTCCACACCGATACCGAAAAGATTACGGACAAGCTCAGTTGCAACTGTTACATTCATGGTACAAACCAAGGGGAGCCAACCGCCGGTTGAGGAACAAAAAGAGGCAAGCTCCCCGGAGGAATCAACAACAGGCGAATCGGAGTGTGCATAAATGGTTCCAGAGGTCCCGAGACTGGCAGTGACAATTCCTTCCGAGACATTGCCTGTACCGATGGCTGCCATCATGTTGTCACCGCCGCCCGATGAGATGATAACATCACTCGGAAGGCCAAAAAAGTCTGCGAGTTCATGACGAATTTTGCCAACTGCATCCCTGGAATCGATCAGGCTCGGGAGGCAGTTGCGCAATGTGTCTTCAGAATCTATCGCATGGAGGATGTCCTGGGACCAGGATCTGTTGTAAACGTTAAAATATCCAGTTCCTGAAGCATCTCCGTATTCTGCACATTTTTCGCCACAAAGCCAAAAGTTGATGTATTCATGAGGAAGGAGGACTGTTCGCAGTTTTTGATAGTTTTCCGGTTCGTGTTGTTGCATCCATAAAATTTTGGAAGCAGTAAAGCCGACAGCTAAGTTGTTTCCCGTCTTTTTGAGAACTTCACTCATGCCACCAACTCTGTCTGCGATAACTTGACATTGTGCTGAAGTTTCTGTGTCGCACCATAATTTTGCAGGACGTATTACTTTATCTTCCCTGTCGAGTGGCACCATTCCATGTTGCTGACCGGAAACTCCAATCGCACGAATTTCAGCTGGAGTGACATTGACCGCCGCCAGCACTTCTTCAAGGACATTTCTACATGCATCTATCCAGGTGTCTGGATGCTGTTCTCTGCCTCCCCGGGCGTTCTCAATCAAACCGTATCCATGATAGCCCTCGGCAATTACTTCGCCTGTAGCTTCACTGAAAACGACCGCCTTGGTCCCCTGGGTGCCACTGTCAATACCGATATAGAGATTATCGTTCATGATGCGTTTCTTCTCCGCTGAACGCTCCTCCCAGCCTTGACGGACCTCTGGTGAGCATTGCGTAAATTTTAATATATCAGCCAGTTTGCTAATAGTACCGTCGTGCAGATGCTACAGCTAAATTGGCATAATGTTCATGAGAAATTCGAGCTAGATGAAGGTGTTAATCATGTTTTCCAGAAATTCCTGCCTGCCGCTTATGGGCTTTGGTTCTCCATTTTCAAGAATGAACTTCTCACACTCCTTCAGGGTCGATTTCCTATTGAGAACAGATTTTGCCGGCTCAGTCTTCCAGGAGCTGTAGCGCACCTCTTTAAAGTCCTCGAGAAATCCATTTTCAATAATAGTGGCAGCTACGCTCAGCCCTCTGGCAAAGCTGTCCATCCCGCCGATGTGGGCATAAAAGAGATCGTTGAGATCTATTGAACTGCGCCTGACTTTGGCATCAAAATTAAGGCCGCCGGAGCCAAGCCCCCCTGCGTTGAGCACTTCGATCATGGCATAGGTGGTTGAATAAATATCCGTGGGGAATTGATCGGTATCCCAACCAAGAAGGAGGTCGCCACGGTTAACATCTATACTGCCAAGTTTTCCTGCCGAAGCGGCGACTGCGAGCTCATGTTCAAAGGTGTGGCCTGCAAGTGTTGCATGATTTGCTTCGACGTTGATTTTAAAATGGTCAAGCAGGTTATATCTTTGCAGAAAATTCAATACGGTGGCGCAGTCAAAATCATACTGATGTTTTGTCGGTTCTTTGGGTTTTGGTTCTATAAGGAATTGTCCTTTGAACCCAATTTCTCTGGCATAATCTACACACATATGGAAAAAAGCTGCCATTTGCTCCTGTTCCTGCTTCATCCGTGTATTTAGCAGCGTCTCATACCCTTCTCTGCCCCCCCAGAAAACATAATTTTCACCGCCCAGTTCTTTGGTGGCGGCAATAGCATGTTTCACCTGTGCTGCGGCGTAACTGAACACATGGAAATCAGGATTTGTACCTGCGCCGTGTGCATAACGAAGATTGCCGAAAAGATTTGCTGTCCCCCACAGGAGCTTAACTCCCGTGGCTTTTTGAAGTTTTGCCGCATGATCAACCAGGGTTTCAAGGTTTTTGCAGGATTCGGAAAAGTTTTCGCCTTCCGGTGCCAGGTCCCTGTCATGGAAACAATAATATGGGACCGTCAGCTTGGAGAAGAACTCAAATGCGGCGTCGCAGGTGGTGCGGGCGCGATCAATTGGATCACTTAGCCGGTTCCAGGGATGGTTGACAGTGGGAGCTCCAAAAGGATCACGGCCTTCATTCTTGAAAGTATGCCAATAGGCAATAGCAAAACGAAGATGCTCTTCCATGGTCTTTCCCAGAACTACCTGATTCCGGTTATACCATCTGAATGCGAAAGGGTCAGTGGAGCCCAAGCCCTTGTATGGGATTTCATCTGGGATGTCAGGAAAAAAAATGGTCATGGCGGTCTCCCATAATTGCTGAAAATTAATGAATGAATATCGAAGTATTTCCCTGGTTATTTGCGATTTTCATGAGATTTCAATTCATATCGGGGGATTTGTAAATCTCTCGCAGCACGAGCGTGCCCGAGCCTTTGGCCCAATCGCTATCATTCCAGTCCTTAATGATTATCTGCGTTTGAAAAGAGCCGAACTTGCCTGTATTTATTTTTTTTAAAATTTCAAACAAAGGGTTGAAGAGGAAATCACCGGCTTCAACGCCTTTACCTGTAATTATGATAAGTTCGGGGTTAAGTAAATTGGTAAGGTTGTGTATGCCCATGGCAAGCGTTCTGGCAGCAATGATATAAATATTTTCCAGTTGGCCGTTGCCTGCTTTTAATTCATCGAGAACTTCCTTAAAGCCAATGTTATCTGGATCAACGGCCGGAGAAGACCATGTACCCGATTGTGCAAGCTTTCTTGCTTCTCTGGTAATGGCGATGTTTCCTGCATAGGCTTCAATGCAGCCGTTTCTTCCACACCTGCAGGGCGGCCCGTCAGGATCAATACATATGTGGCCGAATTCTGAGGCGATACCAAAATGGCCACGTACAAGCTGTCCGTTGATTATCGTTCCAGCGCCAATGCCGTTTTCCAGGGTTACAGCCAGGAAATTTGCTATCCCTTTTCCGCTGCCATGCCAGTATTCGCCAATGGCAAGATTGTTGGAACTGTTATCAATAAAAACCGGATGATTGATTTTGTTTCGCAGCATCTCTCGAAAAGGAACATTTTCCCAACCATAATTTGGCAGAAAATGAACAATCCCGGTCTTTGAATCAACTGGTCCAGGAATTCCAACTCCAACTCCTGAAATCTGGTCCCGGCTGAAATTTGCTTCCCACATACAGGCCTGGATACCCTGAGCAACAAAATCAGTAATCTCTTCAGGGGTGTGGTATGGTTTTTTGAGATGAACAATGAGTGAAGCTTTGATTTCAGCGTGGAAGTCAATTATGACAATGCGTATTTGCTCAAGAGTTAAATTAACTCCAATCACATAGACACCATCTGCTCGAATAGCCAGCAATGTGGGAGGGCGTCCCCCCTCGTAGGCGCCAGCCTGTTTTTCCTCAATCAGACCTTCGTCGATCAGATCCGCGGTTATTCCGGTTATGGATGCTTGGCTGAGCCCCGTTTCTTTTGCCAGATCCGTTCGGGATATAAGTTCGCCAGTCCTGATGAGGTTAAGGATTTTAGAACGATGTATTGCTTTTTGGCGACTTCTGGTGGAAAGGGATGCTGTTTTTTTATTGGCCATTGATATCAGTTGGGTTGTTGTTCTACATTAATTCAAAATGTGAATTAAATAAGAAGGGAAGCAAAAGTCAATAATTATTTGTGTTGTAATGGAGTGTGAGTATTGTTTTTGATTAAGCACGTAAAAATAACAAGAAAAGAGAAAATATGTAAATAAAAGTGCTTGACTTGTTTGTTAGTTTATGGCAACTCGTTTGATTGGACAATTAATTTATAAATTGAAATAATAGTCTTGATTGATCTTGAAATCAATTCTGTCGACGTATTTTGTAAAACCAGTTTGGATAAGAAAATGGTTTGTTAAGAATTTCTCGTGAAGCAGAACAATGTCTTTCAAAGAACAATTAAATCTTAGGAGGAGGTAAGAAAGATGAAAAGGATTTTTGCAACATTGCTAGCTGTATGTATCATTGGGCTAATAGCAGGGGCTCCAGCCATTGCCAAGCAAAAACAAATAAAAATAGGGCTCTCCATTTCGGATTTTGAAACAGAAAGATGGCCGGTTGAGCAGGCGATTATGACCAAGCTCGCACATGAGCAGGGTGCTCAGCTGATCTCACAGGTGGCAAATCACGATGCCAAACTGCAAAACGATCAGATTGAGAACATGGTCCTTCAGGGAGTGGATGTGATCATTATCATTGCTGAAGATGGTGCGGCGGCGGCATCGGCCGTTGAGTCTGCAGCAGTAGATGGTATTCCATGTATTGCCTATGATCGTCTGGTAAAGTCAGACAAGCTCGCGGCCTATATTTCTTTTGATAACGTCGAGGTCGGCAGAACGCAGGCAAGGGGAGTTCTCAGCAAGGTGGATAAGGGCAATTTTGTGATGCTGGGTGGTTCTCCGACTGATAACAACGCGGTCCTTTTCAGAAAAGGCCAAATGGAAATAATTCAGCCGTTAGTTGACAAGGGACAGATAAAAATAGTTGCTGATCAGTGGGTAGAGAATTGGTCTCCAGCCAATGCGACAAAAATAATGGAGAACATTCTAACAGCACAGCAAAATAAAATTGATGCGGTTGTTGCTTCAAACGATGGTACCGCTCTTGGAGCTCTGCAGGCCATGAAAGCCCAGGGACTTGCCGGAAAGGTGCCTATCTCTGGACAGGATGCTACAGCGGCAGGATGTAAATCCATCGTTGAGGATGAATTGACGATGACAGTCTATAAGGATGTTCGACTCCTCTCTCCTATGGCTATTGATATGGCGATAGCATTGGCAAAAGGCCAAAAAATTGAAGGGCTGAAAGAATTTACCTTGAAAGAGCTGACTCTCGATGAAAAATTGAAAGGTTCTGTTCCCTGTAAATTTTTGAAGGTCGTGGGAGTGGATAAAGATAGCGTGTATGACGAAATAGTAAAATCTGGATTCCAGAAGTATGATGATATATACAAAGATATACCAGAGGATAAGCGTCCGCCTCGCCCATAGTTTCTAAATTGTTACAACATGATGGTAACATTACCAATCCCGTTTTACGGGGTTGGTAATGCCAGGCCACTCTTGACCGGAAGTAATGTTTGATACTACCGGCATATATATTGTTTCTTTCAGGAGTAAAATTTTGTCAGAATATATTCTGGAATTCAAAGGAGTTACTAAAGAATTTCCTGGGGTCCTGGCACTTAACGACATTTCCTTTAATGTTAAAAAAGGGGCTATTCATGCCATCTGCGGAGAAAATGGTGCCGGAAAATCAACGTTGATGAAGGTTCTGGCCGGCATCTATCCGTTTGGAACCTATAGCGGTGATGTTGTCTTTGATGGTGAACTTCTACGATTTTCCGGAGATTCGATTAGTCAGGCTATAGATAAAGGAATAGCCTTTGTTCATCAGGAGTTGGCCCTTGTTCCGCAGATTACAGTTGGGGAAAATATATATCTCAGCAGGGAACCTTCTGCGAAAGGGATAATAAACTGGAATGAACTCTATAATAATACCAAAGAATTGCTGAAAAAATATAATCTCGATATCCCCTTTTCCGCAATAACAGGTGATTTGAGTGTCGGTAAGCAACAGATGGTCGAAATCGCCAGAGCACTTGCTGAAAATGCTAAAATCTTCATACTGGATGAACCGACATCCGCACTTACCGATTCTGAAGTTGATACCTTGATGGAGATTCTCGAAAATCTTCGTCTTCAGGGAAAGACCTGTATCTATATCTCTCATAAACTGGAAGAGGTCTTCAGGATAGCAGATGATATTACGGTACTAAGAGATGGTACAGTCGTGGATACCGTAGCAACACCAGATGTGGACAACGAAAAAATAATTGCAATGATGGTTGGCCGGGAGATGACAGAGCGATTTCCAGCAAGCAAAAGGCAGCCTTCAGATGTAATTTTCACTGTTGCCAAATGGAGCGTTGATTCAACTGAACAGGCTGGGAAAAAGGCTGTTGATGATGTCTCCTTTTCACTTCGCAGGGGTGAAATCCTTGGTATTGCGGGGCTAATGGGTTCAGGCAGGAGTGAGTTGGTTTTGTCTCTCTTTGGGGAATATGGCAAAAACAGGAGCGGTTCGATATCAATGGAAGGGAAGGAAATCCAGATTCGTTCTGCTCGGGAAGCAATGCTCCATGGGATAAGTCTTGTGCCCGAGGATAGAAAGCGGCTTGGACTTGTGGTCGAGCAATCCATCCTCAAGAATATATCCCTCCCAAATCTGGAGAAATTCGCCTCCTTCTTCTCCATAAATAAACATCTTGAAATTCAGAAAAGTGAAGAAATAGCCAGAGAGCTTGCCATCAAGACTCCGACATTACAGGCCTTGGTAAGCAGTTTGAGCGGCGGAAATCAACAAAAGGTGGTTATAGCCAAATGGCTGATGTCAAAACCAAAAATCCTCATTCTAGATGAACCGACCAGAGGCATTGATGTTGGTGCCAAATATGAAATCTATAAGTTGATGAATACACTTACCAGTGAGGGAATTAGTATTTTGATGGTTTCTTCCGAGCTGCCCGAAATACTTGGGATGAGTGACAGGATACTGGTTATGCATGAGGGGAGATTAGGAGGAATTCTTGAAAGGAAAGGGGCAACGCAGGAAAAGATTATGGCCATGGCTACCGGATATGCCTGAGATGTGTATATCGGAACAAAGAAGATTAATTTAAGGACAACGCACAATGCCACTTGCACGCAGGATTAACGAACTGGTTCGGCAGAATATAAAAACATATACCATGATTCTGGCGCTTGCCATGATCTGGCTTCTTTTCGGTTTCATGACCGACTGGATATTCTTTTCAGCCCGAAACATGTCCAATCTTTTTCGCCAGATGACTATTGTTTCCTTTCTCTCAATCGGGATGGTGATGGTGATAGTCACTGGCAATATAGATCTGTCCGTTGGCTCGGTCGTTGGACTTGTAAGTGCCGTCACCGCTTATCTGCAGGCAATACTGTTACCGCCGCTGTTAGAATCGATGATTCCCGGTGCGGATATTCTGGTTCGGGGTCTTTTGAGCACTGGAATTACAATTGTCATAGGTTTGCTGGTTGGTATTCTGATCGGAGTATGGCAGGGCTGGGTTGTCGCCTATTTAGGGGTTCCAGCTTTTATAGTGACTCTTGGGGGCATGCTTATCTTCCGCGGTGGAGTGCTGGGTGTTACTCAGGGTAAAACCATAGTTCCCATAGAAGATTCTTTTCGGCTTATCGCCCAGGGGTATCTCCCCAAGAATGTTGGTTTTGCTTTGGGAATTATCGCCGTAATTATACTTTTTTTCATGACTCTGCGTACACGGAAGTTGAAGAAAGAATATGGCTTTTCCCTGGCACCGATCACAGCAGATTTACTCAAAGCCTCTTTTTTCTCGGCAGTAATCATGGCCTTTGTGTTGATGATGAACAGTTATAGGGGAATCCCGAACCCAGTGCTGCTGATGGCATTTGTGGCCTTAATTTTTGCCTATATAACTGATAATACAAAACTGGGACGTCATGCCTATGCCCTTGGCGGCAATCTTGAAGCCACACGACTCTCTGGAATCAATATCAGAAAAAACATTTTTACCGTCTTTGTCCTTATGGGGGCTTTATGCGGTGTCTCGGGAATCGTACTGACAGGTTATGTCGCCGCAGGAACAATTGGCGGAGGTGTCAACTATGAGCTGGAAGCAATTGCCGCCTGTGTAATTGGAGGGACTTCCCTCATGGGTGGTGAAGGTAGAATCTTTGGTGCCCTGGTTGGATCTTTGATAATGGCAAGTTTGCTTAATGGCATGAGTGTTATGAACATGCCGGCATTCTGGCAGTTTATTATCAGAGGTCTGGTTCTTATCCTGGCAGTATATGTTGATGTATTGTCCAAGAAAAAGAAAATATAAGCTGTTGTCACTGCTGTTATTGAAAAGACAGACAGTGTCAATGAATGGCAAATAAGAAATTTTCGGGGACTGCGTGAATAACAGATATGACCTCATCACAAATACATTTGGTCCTTTCGCGCTTTTTATTTTGCAAGATAATCTCAACGGTGAAAGCGTTTCTATCCTTCCGGAATTTGGTGGATTAATCAATTCGATTAAACTCTCCTGCGGGTCCGGGCTGGTTGACATCCTCCATGGATATTCTTCAGCCGAAGAGCTCACAAGAGAGCTTGCCTGCCTTTTTAAAGGATGCAGCCTTTTTCCGTATCCTAACAGGGTCAATGGTGGCCGGTATTATTTTGAAGGTAGGGAGCATTGTCTGCCGCAGAATTTTCCTCAAGAAGGAAACGCAATCCATGGTCTTGTCTTTGATAAGGAGTTTAGGGTGGAGTCCTTGCATGCGAATAACGACGGCTGCATGCTTGAGCTTATGTATGTTTCAGACGGAATGCAGGGATATCCATTTTCTTTTGAAATAAAACAGCGGTATGGGCTGAGTGAAGAACGTGGCCTGGTCGTAACGACTGAGATTATAAACAGCTCCCTCGGTGTAATTCCAGTGGGTCAGGGATGGCATCCCTATTTTAGTCTGGGAACTTCTTCAATTGATACTCTTTTTCTTAAAATTCCTGGAAACAGTATATTTGAAACAGATGAGAGGGGGATACCCACCAAAAAAAAGCTGACTTTTTCTAAATTCAGCAACCTGGAGGTAATAGGTTCATCCTCCCTCGATTGTTGCTATGAGATTCAGACCAACGCTCCGTTCATTGATACTCTTCTCTTCAATAAACGAGATAACATTGGCTTGAGACTCAGGCAGCAAACCGGTGAATGCGGATGTAATTATCTGCAGGTCTTTACACCACCTGCCAGAGATTCTATCGCCCTAGAACCAATGAGCTGTGCTCCAGATGCTTTCAACAATGGCTATGGTCTCATGCATCTTCAAAGGGGAGAATCTCTTTCATTTGTCTGGGAAGTAATGCTCATGAGAAATTCTGGTTAAGCTGTCTTATATGGTGGGGTCATCCAATAGCTCCCGAACTATGTTGCCGAGCTCATTTGAGGTGAATGGTTTTTGAATAAAAGCCGTTCCCGGCTGGGAAATATCATGCTGGCTGATAGTGTCATTGGTATATCCGGACATGAATAGAATTTTGGTTTCAGGGTGAGTGGTGAGAAGTTCTTTGGCCAGTTCTTTTCCGCTCATGCCTGGCATGACGACATCAGATATCAAAAGGTTAATCTTCTTATGACCCATTGCTTTTATCAACTGGAGGGCATCTTTCCCACTATGCGCTTCAAGGACGTTATATCCCTGGGCTTTTAAAATGTCAGCAACAAGCTCCAGGACATCTCTGCGATCTTCCACTACCAGTAAAGTTTCTGATCCTCCTGCTGGTAGATGCAAATGACAGCTTGATGCTGCTGAATCCGCCTGCTCGGTGGAGCGTGGTAAAAAAATTCTGATTGTTGTTCCCTTCCCTTCAGCACTTTCCAGATCTACTGTTCCTCCGTTCTGTTTGATTATTCCAAAAACAGTTGCAAGCCCGAGTCCCGTGCCTTTGTGCTTTTCCTTAGTGGTGAAAAAAGGCTCAAAAATCCTCTCCTGGTGTTCTTTTTTTATACCCGAACCATTGTCGATAACAAAAAAACAGATGTAGTCTCCGGGAGATAGTTCCGGCGGGAGGGTATGGTCAGTGTCTGAAGTGGAAACGTTTTTTGTAATCATTTCCAGAACCCCTCCGCTTTGCATGGCATCCCTTGCATTTGCTGCAAGGTTGATGACAATCTGTTCCATTTGGGCGGGATCTATTTTTATTGGCCAGAGGTCGGCTGAGAGATTTTGCTGGATGTCAATCTCTTCACCGATAATACGGCGCAACATATGCTGGGTATTGGTTAGTAGAAGATTGAAATCGATCACCTTCGGCTGAATGACACCTTTTCGGCTGAACATCATAAGCTGACTGATCAATTCGGCAGCGCTGCGACCGGCGTGCATGATTTTACCAAGGGTGGCATGTTCGGGAGAGTTGGGATCACCTTTCAGCATGAGAAGTTCGGTGTACCCATTTATTACATTAAGTATATTATTAAAATCATGGGCGATACCTGCAACCAGGGTACCGATTGTTTCCATTTTCTGAGAGTGAAGAAGTTGGGCTTCGAGTCTTTTCCTTTCCTCTTCCTGCTTTTTCCAGGCGGTAATATTGTGGCCCATGCCAACCATGCCGATTATTTCATCATTAATATTTCTTAGAGGCAGCTTGCTTGTTCGGCTCCATTCAATCTTACCTTGCGGACTATGGAAAAATTCTTCAATATCAGTTATTGCCTTCCCGCTTGTCATTAATTGAATTTCATCATTGCGGAATTTAGATGCATCTTTTTCTGAGTAGTAATCAAGATCAGTTTTACCCAGGAGTGCGTCAGGATATTCTGCCCCCATTAAATTCGCTACAGCTTTGTTGGCCAGGACAAACTTGCTTTCGAGATCCTTGACATAAATATAGTCGGGAAGGTTATCAATGACCGTACGGAGTAAATTCTTCTCCTCGGCTAAAAGTATTTCGGCTTTTTTTCTTTTGGTTATGTCCCAGAAGATGCCTATGGTGCCAATCACAAGCTGGTCTTTGGCATTGTCATACAGTGGGCATTTGATTACCTGGATATAGCCGAGCACCCCTCCTATAGACTGCCATTCTTCCTCTATTGACTCGGCCTGGCGTGTCTCCATTATCCGTTGATCATCGGCCAGGTATTTCTTTACTAATATACCAGGATGGATCTCATGGTCTGTCTTTCCTATTATTTCGTCATGTTTTTTACCTACGCTTCTGCAGTAATACGTGTTGGCAAAGATGAAAGTGCCGTTTTTGTCCTTTGCATAAATGTTCAGAGGAAGAGACTGGACAAGCGAAAAAAGAAGCGATGTGTCAGGTTGATAAGGCTCCTCTTTAAGAGGAAATGGGCTTTTAGGGAAAAGTTTGTCTTGGCCGGATGTTTTCATTCTATAATACTGTGTTGGCAGCTATGTATATTGGCTAACTTGAGTGAAAATAGTATCCCAGCAGCCCGATTTTTTTTTTAATTACCTATCATAAACATGATACGTCAAGGAAAGCTATTAAACAAGTGAAGTCACCGATGAATACATTAATTTCTATGGGAGGACGACTGCGGGGTATGCATTGCAGATATCATCTTAAGCTATCAAATGTCCTTCTTCGTTTGTTTGCCAAGCCCTCTCTCGTTGCAGTTATATATGCTTTTTCTTTTTAACTTCAGTATTTTATTTTCCTGCTGGACTAACAGTTCAATCATCAAAGGTTACGACGAAATATAACGAGAAAAGTGTTGACATTTGCTTCTGAAAACTCTAAAGTGTTACAAAATAACAAATCGTGCTACCAAGGCTGTCGATATTTTATGTGCATCGGCAGATTTTTTTGCAACACGGGTGTTACGAAAAACGATTATGTGTTAAATACGTTTGTTCCACCGGTGCCGAGAGATTTTGTAAGTTAATTTTCAGTCTTTTCTGCATTTTTTAAAGTGCTTGCATATCTATTTGTCCTCTTTGAGGATTATGATAAAAAGGTTCACCTTACTGTATTGCCGGGGTTAAGGTGATGTGAAAAAAGCCGTAACAACAATGATTATGGGTTTTGGTATCCTCAAATGCTTCTGCCAGCAGCCAGAGCCCATAATTATTTCCATGTTATTCGGGAAGAGGAAATGTCCTCTGATTGGAAAAATAGACAATTCTCTGATATCGCTTGTCTGCTGGTGTGGGCAGAATAAGACAGCGAACTCACATCGTATACTCTTTGAGTGGATGCCATAATCAATCTTCAGCCGAGTTGTCTAAACGGCTTTACGTGTTTCTACGTAATGTGCTGACGCCAGGGCGGCAGTACATCCGTCGGCGGCGGCCAGGACAATCTGGTTGGCATATTTTTGGCGAAGATCTCCAACTGCGAATATACCCGGAATATCGGTTTCACATTTTTCATCGGTTACGACGTAACCGCTTTTGTTCAGAGTTATTCCTGCCGGTACCAATTTGCTGTTCGGTGCGAAACCAACAAAGATAAAGACACCCTCGACGTCGATATGTTTCGGCTCGTCATTTTTTGTGCTTTTAAGTGAGAGACCGGTTACTCCGGATTGGTCGGAGATGATTTCCGAGACGACGGTGCTGTAGAGAATCTCAATTTTTGGTTCGTTAAATACACGTTGTTGGAGAATACGGCTGCCGCGAAATTCATCACGACGATGAATTAAATATACTTTTTCCGTTATCTTAGCCAGATAGAGTGCGTCTTCCAGGGCTGTGTCACCGCCACCTATAACTGCGACAACCTTGTTTCGAAAGAAAAAACCGTCACAGGTTGCACAATATGAGACACCTTTGCCGAAATTCTCTTCTTCACCTGGCGCCTGAAGTTTTTTGGAGGTTCCCCCGGCGGCGAGAATGACTGAATGACCGGTGAGCACCGTGCCGTCGGCAAGGGTAACACTATGATAGTCAAGTCCAGGTTCCGTGGACACGGCCTCAGTCTGTCTGATTTCCAGGTCGTATACCTTGGCATGTTCGAGGAATTTTTCGCACAGTTCAAAACCCCCAATTTCAGGAAAACCGGGATAGTTTTCAACGTCCTTGGTGATCGCCACCTGACCACCCGGAATGCCTTTCTCAACAAGGACGGTTTTCAGTGCAGCCCGCATTGCATAAATTCCGGCAGTCAGCCCGGCAGGTCCGCCACCTACAATAATAACATCATACATTGCCTTATCAGTCATGAGTTCCGCTCTCCAGTTTCAAAATAAAAATGTGATGGGGAAGAGCCGGCGCAGAAGTGTTCCGGCAGCTTGCCTGTTAGCAAATAACTAAACTCTTAAGGTTGTGTCGCCATTTGTCAATCATTGATCGCTGACGTGCTCAAGTAAAGTTCACTGGTAGCGGCAGTCCTTGAGGCAGCCGTATTCCGGGTCAATTACAGAAAAATCAAGGCGACCATGTCTTCATTTTCAAATGAAATGATTGTAAGTCCGTATAGGGCGAAAATCAATTAGGATGTGTGGTTTTGGGGTAATTGTATAATATAGAAATTTTCTTTCGGTGATATCAATACTAGGCTGTATGTTGACCGATCTCTAATTGATGGTTAGCTTGCAGGTAAGAATGAATTCTTAACAAGTGATTGGCTATGACAATAAACAACAAAGAAGTTGAACAGCGAATGAAGCACTTCGAGACGGTTTGCCGTGCCGAAGGAATCAAATTGACACATCAGCGTTTGGAGATTTTCCGTGAAATTGCTCAAACGGTGGATCATCCAGATGCCGATCAAATTTTTAAGCGTGTCAGAGACCGGATGCCGACAGTCTCTCTTGATACTGTCTACCGGACCCTTTGGCTACTCAATGATATTGGTCTTGTCGTCACTCTTGGTTCAAGTCGAGAGAGAACACGTTTCGACGCCAACCTCAATAACCATCATCATTTTGTTTGCGGGAGATGCGGCTACACTCGTGATTTCTACAGCAATGATCTTGATAACATCATATTGCCTGATGCGATTGGCTCATATGGGCAAATTGAAACAACACATGTTGAGGTTCGAGGTATCTGCCGTGAATGTGTTGAGAAAGGAAGATAATAGAAATTGTACTCGTGATAAACTCGTCAACGCCAATATTTAACCTATCAGATTGACAGATGATGTTGGCGAAACAGTTACTTATGACCGGAACGTTTTTGCCGATGGTAAGAGGAGACCATTATTACAGCTGGACGGGGTTTACTTTATCTGCAGTGGATTGGAGAGAGAGAACAAATTTTAAACAAGACTGAACAGTGATACTAACATAACTTCGACAAAATTTATATAAAAGTGGGAGGTTACATTATGAGTGGAGAAAGCAAGTGCCCCGTAACTGGTGCAGGCAGCAAATCTTTTGCAGGCCGTGGCCGATCAAACCGGGACTGGTGGCCTAACGCATTGAATCTTGATATTTTGCGGCAACATTCTAATAAATCCAATCCGATGGGCGAACATTTTAATTACACCGAAGAGTTTAAAAGCTTAGACCTCGAAGCGTTGAAAAACGATTTGACCTATCTTATGACCGACTCTCAGGACTGGTGGCCGGCGGATTACGGCCACTACGGGCCGATGTTTATTCGCATGGCATGGCATAGTGCAGGTACCTACCGTACCGCAGATGGTCGCGGTGGTGGAGGAACCGGTAACCAGCGCTTTGCTCCCGTCAACAGTTGGCCAGACAATGTAAATCTTGATAAGGCTCGCAGGTTGCTGTGGCCTATCAAACAGAAGTATGGTCGCAAAATTTCCTGGGCCGATCTCATGATTCTTACCGGCAATGTTGCACTGGAATCTATGGGATTTAAAACCTTTGGTTTTGCAGGTGGTCGCGAGGATATCTGGGAGCCGGAGAAAGACATCTACTGGGGTGCTGAAGAGGAGTGGCTGGCGACGAGCGAAAAGCCCAGGAGCCGATACTCCGGTGAGCGTGATTTGGAAAATCCTTTGGCAGCTGTGCAGATGGGTCTGATCTACGTGAACCCTGAAGGTCCAGACGGCAATCCAGATCCGATAGCATCTGGTCGGGACGTTCGTGAGACGTTTGCACGAATGGCGATGAACGACTATGAGACCGTCGCGTTAACAGTCGGTGGACACACCTTTGGTAAATGCCACGGTGCTGGTGATCCGTCTCACGTTGGACCTGAACCTGAAGCTGCAGGGCTTGCAGAGCAGGGTCTCGGCTGGAAAAGCAGCCATGGCAGTGGTAAGGGTGCAGATCAGATTGGCAGCGGATTGGAAGGAGCATGGACACCAACCCCGACAAAATGGGATACAACGTATCTGGATATGCTGTTTGGCAATGAGTGGGAACTCACTACAAGCCCCGCTGGCGCCCAGCAGTGGACTCCGAAGGAGACGACCGGCAGAAATCAGGCTCCGGCAGCAGACGATTCATCGAAGCGGGTTCCCATCATCATGACCACCGCAGACATGGCCATGCGAATGGACCCCATTTATGAACCGATTGCACGACATTTCCATGAAAATCCGGAAGAATTGGCAGATGCCTTCGCTCGTGCCTGGTTTAAATTAACCCATCGTGATATGGGGCCCCGTGCGCGTTATCTCGGTCCGGAAGTTCCGAGAGAAGAGCTGTTGTGGCAGGATCCGATCCCTGCCGTCGATCATGAATTGATTGATGATAATGATATCGCAGCACTTAAAGATAAGATTCTTGGCTCAGGCCTGTCTCTCTCTGAATTGGTTTCAACTGCCTGGGCATCAGCTTCTACCTTCCGTGGTTCTGATCTGCGTGGTGGCGCGAATGGCGCACGTATTCGTCTTGATCCCATGAGAAATTGGGAGGTCAATCAGCCGGATACCTTAGCGAAAGTGTTAAAGACACTGGAAAATATAAGAAGCGAGTTCAGCAAGACAGTCTCCATGGCAGACCTGATTGTCTTGGCGGGTTGCGCAGGTGTTGAGCAAGCGGCAAGAAATGGTGGTCACGAGGTGACAGTTCCCTTTTCACCTGGTCGCATGGACGCTTCACAGGAACAAACCGACGTTGAGTCCTTCTCCTTTCTGGAGCCGGAGGCCGATGGTTTTCGAAATTACCTTAAGGCCAAATACACCGTACCCGCGGAGGAGATGCTGGTTGATCGTGCCCAACTACTGACTCTGACAGCACCGGAAATGACAGTTCTCGTGGGCGGCATGCGAGTTTTGAATGTTAACTTCGATCAATCGCAAAACGGTGTTTTTACCAAAAAGCAAGATGTACTGACCAACGATTTCTTCGTCAACCTGCTTGATATGAGTACTGCCTGGAAAGCTGTCTCCGATGACGAAGAATTGTTTGAAGGACGTGATCGACGAACGGGAGAACTCAAATGGACGGGTACCCGGATTGACTTGGTTTTTGGGTCAAATTCAGAACTTCGTGCCCTGGCAGAGGTCTATGCAAGTTCGGATTCCAAGGAGATGTTTGTTCACGATTTCGTGGCGGCCTGGAACAAGGTGATGAATCTGGATCGCTTTGATCTCGCTTGATAACAGAAGAGAAGTGAATAGAGGAAAAATGCCGGACTTCCCAGATAGGTTGCCCGGCATTTTTTCCATGCAGAACTCTATAATGAGCTATGTCTTGCTATTTCGGGGCCTTTTTGAATTCTATATTTTCTTTTTTATATCCGGCCTGGAACTCAGGAAGTTGAGACACCTCGTCAATCAATCGTTCAACGTATTTTCCCAAAGTGATTTTTATATCGGGAAAATTATTTCCCCAGCTTGAGTATATGGTCGCCAGGTAATCGACAATCGTCGGTTGATCTCCGGTAATGAATCTCTTTTTCTCCAGCTCCTCATCCAGAATTGCCCAGAGCGAAGCAACAGAGATGGCCAGCTGCGTCAACGCATCTTTTTTCACATCCTCGTTTATCTCCAATCTGTAATTTACGGCGAACATTTTTCCATAAGCTGGATGGAGTGTTGCATAATCAAACATCAGCCACCTGAGAAACTCGGCTTTCTCAGATATATCAGAAGGCAGCATACTGGATTGGTGTTTTTCCAGAAGATAGAGAACAATTGCCGCACCTTCTGTAATGATCTGACCATTTTCAGTTTTAAGGGCTGGAACCTGGTTTGTCGGGACAATGGTCGAATAGTTGCTGACATCATCACGCTTCACCGCCGTATAGGGAACTTGAAGCTTTTCAAGCAAAACAACGATTCCGGAAGAGCATGACCCGGGAATAGTATAAACAGTATACATATTTTCTCCTTATCTGGGATAGTAGCTGTGGATGAAAGAAACACCGAACACATAGTGTAGGTTTTACATCATCAAGAGAACCTCTTTTGGGAGCAAGGCTCTTTTAATAACACACAATGGTGCTTGTTTGAGCAGATGGAAAGGGGATATTTAAAATTAATCATTTAGCCCTTTTCCGATAATCGCGAGCGTGTTCTGGTTCACTACTTTTGTTTCATATGTGAGTCAGACCTTGCTATTCCTGTAACAATAGCAGATGCAGGTTTGGTAGTAGAGCGTTATGTGTCGGGCTGGCCAGATTAAAATGATAGACATGGATCAGCGGCAGATGCCCACAACAGCCGGGCGTATCACCACCATCCTGAGAAATATAGATTTTCTGCGATGCCGGGTCATAGGCCACACCGAGAATAAGTGGGTTGTCATTGGCAAAAGGGAGAGTGAGTTCCCATACCCCGTATGGCTGGATGTCCCACATATTGCTTTCACCTTTCTTTACCGCAAGCAGATCAAGGGCATCGTAGGCGAGAACGAGGTAGACATAGGGATAGGAGTGGCCGCCTTTGCTCCCGTTAACCGGATCATAACAGCAGAGTACTGTGGGATAGTTCGAATCGCAATGGGTCATATGCAGGTTCGGATCGGAGACTCCTTCACCGTAACAGAATTCTCCTCTGCCGCGTCTTCCGAAGAATAGTACACTCCGACTTCCCTCTGGAAAGACCAGGCCGTTGATCGCCATGGAACCGTTATAAAGGGCGTTGGGATCAGTGTCCCCATAGGTGCCAAGAGTCTGATGATCAATGGGATATCCTAAGACCGGAGTGGCTTCCACAGGGTTTTCTCTTCCCAGCTTTCCGGGATCAAATACCGATACCGCAGGCCCTGATGAGGTCCGACCGATAATGGAAAGACAACAATTACCGGTGAGTGCCGGCCCTTCAAAGCGGGACTGCCATTTCTCAGGAATCCAGGTCATATAGCCGTCAACAAAGGCCGGGTTTGGTACGGCAGGTTTTTCTCCGACTTCATACATCCCCAGGAAATCATCCGAGGCTGCAAGATCCAACCCTGAAATATAGTGAGAAAGTCGTACTGCCAGACCGGCATCATAATAGCCGTAGGACGTGCCGATAAGCTGTTGGTCCCGAATCAGAAAACCACCCAAAATGGTGCCACTGGTATTGACAGCAATCCCTCCCTCGCCGATGTGTGTCCTGTTGCCTTCGGTGGGATCGGCAAAGGGCTGAAGTATTACAGCTGTATTTAAATCATCCAGGTTGGTGCTGGAAACTTCCTGGGGAATTGAGATTTCCGCCACCAACTGATACGAGTTATGACCTACCAGAAAGAGGGAATTGTTCTCTGGGTTATACGTCAGTGCTCTCCCTCCATAATTAAAACCGCTGTATTGAGGTGAGCCATAATCGCCCTGTGGTACTCGAAAAGCACCGAGGTACTCCAGGTCAGCCAGGCTTAATAGCCTTTCTGTTGCAGAGGCACAAGAAAGAGGCAGACAGCTCCCAAGTATAATGATGAGGTATAGTGAGATTTTTGCAACATTCATAGGCGTAGGCAGATAACAAATGCTAGAAGTACATGTCGTTTGAGTGGTGTTCCTGGCATCAAAGGCAGTTTCCACGATACGATTTCTAAATAAAACAACATCAATTTAGAACCTTACAGGACAACTTTCATAGCATCAACATGTAAATTGAAGATCATGGTGGGTGCGGTAGAACTTTTATGCTCGGTGCAAAATTTTTCCGATTGCTTCGACTGATGGAGGGCAGAGAAGGACGAAGTTGGAAATCAGACCATAATTATCAAGAGGTAATGAGGTGATTAATTACCCGTCATTAATTTCAAATGTTGATATAGCGGTTTTCAGGGTTATAGTGTTTTCCGGAGATTTTGTTATATTCAATCGCAATGGCTAAGATCTCTTTATTGGTTAGAATTCATGAAATGCAAAAAGGATTGGCCTGCATATCAAACTTGCGGTAGAACTGACATTCATGGTAGTGTCTGGGATGTTCAACAATATATAAAATTAAGAAAATAAAAGGAAAATCCATGCAGAAACGACTATTTTTGTTGCTACTGTTATCGTTTTTTTTCCTCTCTGGCTGTGGCTACAACAGTCTGCAGATGAAAGAGGAACAGGTATTTCAAGCGTGGGCGGATATTGATGCCACCCTGCAGCGACGTGCTGATCTTATCCCCAATCTTGTTGAAACAGTTAAAGGCTATGCAGCCCATGAAAGAGAGACCCTTGAGGCTGTTGTTGCCGCTCGGGCGCAGGCCACATCGATTCAGCTGAAGCCTGGAGATCTTAGCAATGCCGAGGCAATGAGTAAGCTGCAGGCAGCCCAGGGAGGGCTTTCCTCTGCTCTTTCCCGATTGATGGTGGTGGTCGAACGCTATCCCGATCTTAAGGCAAATCAAAATTTTATGGATCTGCAAAATCAACTGGAAGGCACTGAAAACAGGATAAATGTGGCCAGACAGAGATACAACCAGGCGGTTGGCGATTTCAACGCGGCCATTCGCAAAATCCCCTATAGATGGACCAATGCTTTTTTCTTAAATCTTGAAAGGAAGGAGTATTTCAAGGCTGAAGAAGGTTCGAAAGAAGCACCAAAGATCAAGTTCTAATGTATATACTAAAGCAATCACATAGTATCCGCAGGACGATCTTCATTTTCCTTGGTCTCTTCTTCCTGGCTCAAGCCTTTTTGCCGTATGCCTATTGCCTGGAAGTCCCAGCTCTCAAAGGGCGGGTTAATGATTATGGCAATATTCTCTCTACTGCCACGGAGACTCAGCTGGATCACTATCTTCAACAACTTGAGCAAACTGATTCAACTCAGATCGCGGTTCTTACCATACCTTCCCTTGAGGGAGAGAGCCTAGAGGGATTTTCTCTCAAGGTTGTTGAAAGCTGGAAAATAGGCCAAGCTGAAACCGACAACGGTGCCTTGTTGTTAGTAGCGGTGAGTGATAGAAAAATTCGTATCGAAGTCGGGTATGGTCTGGAAGGCTCCCTTACTGATTTACAGGCTGGAAGAATAATACGAAATGTCATTCTGCCTAAATTCAAGCAGGGCAATTTTGACCAGGGCGTAATCGATGGCGTCAGTGCCATGATACAAACCGTTAAAGGTGAATATACCCCGCCAGAATCTCATTCTGGTAAAAAGAAGGATGATCCCTTTGGCTTCCTGGCAATACTCCTCCTCTTTTTCTTTTTTATCGGCAATGTTCTTCATAGAATATTTCGCAAGAATAAACTTGCCAACGCTCTTGCCGGCGGCATTATAGCCCCTCTTTTAGGAACCATTTTCCTGGGATTCTCCCTGCCACTGTTAATTGTTTTTATCCTGTTTGGAATTATTTTTGGTCTCATTTCTTCCCGGCTGAGCACAATCTCTGGCCGTTCGGGGAGATCAGGTTATTTTTATAGCGGTGGTGGCTTTGGCTCCTCATCTTCCGGAGGTTTTGGCGGATTCAGTGGTGGCGGTGGTGGTTTTGGTGGAGGCGGCGCCTCCGGGGGATGGTAATAATGAAATCACTGGCTAAAAATTTTCTAACCCAGGAAGAACAGGACAGGGTTACCCAGGCAGTAAAAGAGGCAGAGCTGCAAACATCAGGTGAAATCGTGCCGATGATTGTCTCCAGCAGCTACGAGTACCCCAAGGCAATTCTCATCGCAGCCCTGTTTTACAGCCTGCCTTTGACCTATGCTCTGGCACATATTCTCTCAATGTATTTATGGGTTGACTTTCTTCATATTCATTTCTTTTTTCCGTTATTTATTCCATTTTTTTTCCTTTGTTACTGGCTTGTTTCAACCTGTCGTTTTCTTTCAAGAATGTTTATTTCCAGGGAGGAAATGGCTATTGAAGTGGAAGAGGAAGCCACCAAGAGTTTTTTTCTTGAAAGGCTCTACGAAACCAAAGAAAACAACGGCATTCTCCTCTTTATTTCAGTCTTCGAGAAAAAGGCCTGGATTCTTGCCGATCGAGGAATTAATGAGCGAATTGAACCGGTGGAATGGCAAAGAATAGTTGACGGGCTCACAGCCAAGATTCGTAGAGGTAATAATGCTGAAGGAATCTGCGAAGCGATAAGAAGCATCGGAGCCATCCTCAAGGACAAATTTCCTTACAGGCGCGATGATACTGATGAGCTGCACAATTTGATCATCAAATAGCGTATATCGGGAAATGAGAGTTTTTCTACTAATCTGGGAGACTGTCGAAGAATTGCCATTTTTGCTCAGAACAAGGCATCTACCAAAAATCAGGAATTGCTATGTGGCGCCCTATCTATATCCTCCTCCCTGTGTCATCCTGACTCTTGCTGAATTACCCTCGTAAACTAACATAAAAAAGCATTGACAATTGTTGCGAAAAATTCTAATCAGAGATTCTTCCTGCAGGGCAAACACACTGATAGGCAAATGTTGATATTATACGTAAAATAAATATTTTACGGAAATGTGAAGGGCAGGACTTTCTAATGCTAATCTTGTGCTGGCATCAAATACAATGAGAATTCGATAGCTCTTAGAATCATAACCAATTATGTGATTTCAGAAAGCACAAACAGGAGAGTATTATGGCACTTCGTCTTACCGTGGCAAGAGGAGACAGTTTGTGGGGATTGGCGAACCGTTACCTGGGCAGTGGTGACAGATATCCGCAAATCTTTGAATTTCATAACCGAGAGGCGGCACGATTTGGTTTGCCGCCAATCAAAGACAAAGATTTGATTTATGTTGGGCAGACAATTTTGATGCCACCTCGGTAAAAGGTTCCCTTGCCTGGTAGCGGAAGCAAAGCAGAAGGGGATCAGTTGCCAATAGTTCTCGAGCTTAAAGTGTCGTACACTATAGGAAAAGATACACCACCTGTTATATATGTTACTTCCTATGGTGACTACACCATTAAAATGGAGATGAGTGGTGAAATTAGTATAGAAAACCTGACACCAGGGCATCAAACGGAGTCCATCGGTTATGAGCTGGCCATGAGTAAAAACTCCCTAGAAGCCAAGCAGAAATTATACAGCACTTACGATCCCGCTCTTGCCGCCCTGATGGCAAAACCTGAGATGGCGTTCAAATCGGGAAGGGTAACAATCAAGGCTCCCATTGCAGCAAAGACCAACATCGGGCCGTATGCGATTGAGGTCCAGGCTGTCTCTCCCATGCAAATGACCGGATCTCTGAAACCACCGAAAGCTGAAGGTACTCTGGAATTGGGAAGGCGAAGATTTAAATTCAGTACTGAACTTGAATACAAGGTTGATGTAATTTGGACAAAAAGACCTCAAAGTGGACCGGAGATGGTTAAGGTGGAGAGTGTTGAGCTCAAAGATAATCGACCAATAGAAACATTAAATTGGGATCAACTAGTTGAAGAGAAAGGTGTTGTTGAGGCCGTGGTCACTATTTTGACTGGTGCAGCGACATTATTTATCTACCGCTTTATGACTAAAGGAGTACCGTTACCCGCCGTAAGTATGTCACCATTTGTTCATACAATTGACATGAATAATAATAGTACTTGATATATGCAGAAACTTATAGACGCAGTACTCATCCTCATCATAATCCTGTCGTTGATAGTATTACTGTATATATGGCGCTATCACCAAACCTACTCCAAAGAGGAGATTGATGCGCTTTTTGAGCCTCTTACTTCCAAATATGGAATTAAAATAGTTTATGAGATAGGTGATGACTTCTTTTCACCTTTTAAAAGTCCACTCATTCCTTCAGGGCCTGCTCATGATAGTAAGGTTACGCCAATTAGACACCGGGTGCTATTGCGCTACCCAAAACTTTTAGAAATAGCGTTCGAAAAGTATCCGAAGAATGTAATAAAAAAGTACCTCAATGTTATTCAGTTTGCAGGAAATATCTCAGATAGCCGGGTTTCAAGCTATTTGGGTACATATGATCCCTTCAGGAAAATTGTTTACCTTATTGACAATGGTGTGCAAAATGATGAGCAGGCAATGGACACTTTTCATCATGAATTTAGCTCCTTACTCTTAAAAAGCCACTCTTTTTTTGTTAATCCATGGACCGATCATAACCCAAAAAATTTTCGATATTACAAAGATATCTATGACGACTATGCCACAATGAAAAAGAACAGAATTCTTGATCAAGATTATTTTGAGAAAGGCATGGTTTCAAACTATGGTCTGACCAGTTTTGAAAACGATTTCAATGAATACTCAGCCATGATCTTCACTTACCCGGACAAGTTCAAAAAGATCATGGAAAAATACCCAAGGGTACGGGGCAAGTTTAAAGTCTGGCTGGAGTTCTATCAAAAGATCGACCCAATTTTTACGGAGGAGTATTTGCTTGGCAAGAATGTAAGCAAAGCGAATTGATCTCAACAACGATCCGATCGCTATGCAGAAAATTATCGACGTAATACTTATAATCATTACGATCCTTGCTATGATAGCACTACTGTATTTATGGCGCTATCACCAGACCTACTCCAAGGAGGAGATTGCTGAGCTTTTTGAACCTCTCACTTCCAGATATGGAATTAAAATTGTTTATGAGATAGGAGATGACTTTTTCTCACCGGCGAAAGAATCACTTATTCCAGCTGGGCCAGGACTTCATAGCAAAGTTAAACCAATTCGGCATAGAGTGTTGATTCGTTAACCGAGTTTACTACATCAGGCATTCGAGAAATATCCTGTTAATGTGATAAAAGAATATCTCAAGTGTATTCAATTTGCGGGTATGATTAATGAGGATGGATTGTATTATGGTGCAACGTATGATCCATTTAGACACCTAATTTATCTAGTAGACAATGGCAGAAAAACTGATGATCAAGCTATCAGCAATTTCCATCATGAATTTAGTTCTCTACTATTAAAAAGCCACTCCTTTTTCGTTAATCCATGGACAGAGAACAACCCAAAAAATTTTAAATACTTACACGACTTAAATAAGAATTCGCTTCAACCATATATTGAAGCCTCGTTGGATGGTGCAGAAACCGATTATGAGAAAGGTTTTTTGAACGGCTATGGGCAAACTGATTTTGAAAACGATTTCAATGAATACTCAGCCATGATTTTTACCTATCCTGAAAAATTCAAAAAAATCATGAAAAAGTACCCTAGGGTGCGGGGTAAGTTTAAAGTCTGGCTGGAGTTCTATCAAAAGATCGACCCAATTTTTACGGAGGAGTATTTGCTTGGTAAGAATGTAAGCAAAGCGAATTGATCTCAACAACGATCCGATCGCTATGCAGAAACTTATAGACGCAATACTCATAATCATTATGATCCTTGCGATGATAGCAGGGTTGTATTTATGGTACTATCATCAGACCTTCTCCAAGAAGGAGATTGATGCACTCTTCTTTCCACCAATTAAATACCTAAATACGCCTCTTTTATATGCGGATCATCTATCAGGTCACTTGCCTTGCCTTCCATGGCAACACGGCCATGCTCCAAAACATAGCCACGATCGCTGAGACTCAGAGAATGTTTTACGTCCTGTTCGACCATAAGAACTGTGGTGCCCTGGTCGGCAATTTTGCGCACGGTGTCAAAAATATCTTTTATCAGGATAGGAGCAAGGCCAAGAGACGGTTCATCAAGCATCAAGAGATGGGGACGGGCCATAAGTCCCCTGCCAATGGCAACCATCTGCTGCTCGCCTCCCGACAGGGTCATAGCTAATTGATTCTCTCTTTCGGACAGACGTGGCAAAAGCTCATATACCTGTTGCAAAGTTTGCAACGCTTCCTTGTTGGCGCGTTTGTTGTACGCTCCGACCATGAGATTGTCCTTTACACTCATCAAGGGGAAAAGCCGCCGTCCCTCGGGTACTTGAATGATTCCCTTGGTGACGATGTCTTCAGGCGGACTGGACTCCATCGGACTGCCTTTAAAAGTTATTTTACCTGAGGAGACTGTCATTAATCCGGAGATGGTTTTCAGAAGAGTTGATTTCCCGGCACCATTACCTCCTATGATACTGACGACTTCGCCTTGTTCAACATTGAGGGAAAGGTCGAAAATAACCTGAACATCGCCGTAGGATACATTTATGTCGGAAATTTCAAGCAGTGGCATAATCTTCTCCAAGGTAGGCCTTGATAACATTTTCGTTGTTGGCGATCTGATCCGGTGTGCCTTCCGCAATTTTCTTGCCGAACTGAATAACTACAATTTCATCGGATAAAGCCATTATCGCCCGCATAATGTGTTCGATAACAAAAATGGTAATTCCTGAATCTCGCAGTTTCTTCAGAGTTTCAACCATTTCATCAACTTCTGCTGGTCTCAAACCGGCCATAACTTCATCAAGAAGAAGTAATTCGGGTTCTGTTGCCAGTGCGCGGGCAATTTCCAGTCTTTTCCTGTCAGCGATGGTGAGATTGCCGGAAAGAATATCCTTCTGATCTTCAAAATTTAAAAATTTGAGCGTCTCGAGTGCTTTATCTTTGGCAATTGAACGGCTGTTTGTCTTTGAAAAGCTTGCCACCATGACATTATAGAGCACACTTTTTGAGGCAAAAGGTTTTACTATCTGGAAGGTTCGGGCAAGTCCTTTATGACAGAGATCCCATGGCTTTTCGCCGTTTATTTTCTTGCCATTGAAGACAATCTCACCGGATGTTGGGGCATAAACACCGGCTATGCAATTAAAAGCCGTGGATTTTCCTGCACCATTTGGGCCGATAAGGCCGAGAATCTGTCCTTTTTTTATGGTCAGATCCAGCGAGTCAACTGCTCGTAATCCTCCAAACTCTTTTGTCATTGCAGTAACTTCAAGAAGGGCCATTATTTCTATCTCCCTGCGGTTTTCATGTTTATGCGGTCTACGAGATTACGATATGCTCGGGTGAGCGGCTCTTGTAATCCCCTCGGCTGGAAAATCATCACAAGAATAAGAACCAGGCCGAATATAATCAGATGCATTCCGGGTAGAGTATCGCCGAAATATATGCGGGAAAAATCACCGACGGGTCTGAGCAGTAAAGCTCCGAGAATCGGACCTGCAATGGAGCCACGTCCGCCGATCAAGGCGATGAAGGCTATCTCAAAGGACAGATCGAGCGAAATGATGCTCTTGGGATGAATATAGAGAGAAAACTGGGCATAGAATGTCCCGGCCATGGCGGTAAGAAAGGAACTCATGGCCATGGCTGTAAGTTTAGCTCTTGATACATTTACACCTAAAGCCATGGCGGCTTCCGGCTCTTCACCTCCAGCATTGAGATAGTATCCCAATTTTGAACGGGAAATAAAATAGGTGAGCAGCAATACGCAGATAAGCATTACGAGAATGATGTAATAATACGGCTCCTTCCCGGCGAACATGAAATTAACAAACCCGGTGTCCAACGGGGGAATCTGCAGACCACGCGGGCCGTTGATGTTAAATGGGCCGATATAATCAACGTTCTCGATAATTACCCTGAAGCCTTCGGCAAAAGCGATGGTGGCCAGTGCGAAGTAGGCTCCCCTCATCTTGAAAGTAGGCAGACCTATAAGCACACCTGCACAGGTGGCAATCATTCCGCCCACCAGCATTCCAATCCAGGGGCTGATGCCATATTGCAGGAAAAGCACTGTTGATGTGTATGCCCCGATACCGACAAAGGCAGAATGACCAAGCGGCAGAACACCGGCGAAACCGCCGACAAGGTTCCAGCTGGTGGTCAAATAGGCATAAAAGTAGAGAAGAACCAGTATATGAAGATACGTGGCGCTCCTGACAATAAGCGGCAGGCCGAACGCCAGAAGGAGAAGACCGATGAGAGCCGCCTTATTTATTTGTTGATGTTTCATTTGATTTGTCCCTGTTGAGTACCTTGCAATCTGTTTAGAAAGCAGATTGTCCAAAGGTTCTTATCCAGCTCGGCTGGGTAAATTGGTTACCAATCATGCTTTTGCCCGAACAACCCTGAAGGCTTGACGAAGAGAACAATGAGAAACAGGCCGTATACTATTGCCTCGGTCCAGGTAGCGGTCATGAATTGCGGGCCAACGGATTCAATCAGACCAATGATGATTCCGCCGACCAACGCCCCACCTATGGAGCCTAAACCGCCGAGAACGACAATAATAAAGCCTTTGATATCAAAGAGGACGCCGACCGTGGGAAAAATGTTGTAAAACGGTACAAGGGTGATTGCCGCAATACCGGCAGTAGCGGTTCCGATACCGAAGGCAACATTGTAGATCTTGTACTGATTGATTCCCATCAAGCTGGCTGCTTCCCGATCCATACTCGTTGCCCGTATGGCTCTTCCCATATCGGTCTTCTGAAAAAACCAATAGATCCCCATAGTGGTGATACCGGCTATTATGCATCCATACAATTTCGGCAGGGAAATAAACATTTCTCCAACTTCCAGCATTCCACCACGATATGGATTATCGCTTAAAGCACGGTATTGAGGTCCAAAGATTAACAGTGTCAGGTTGTCCAGAATGTACCAAATACCCGTAGTGACAATAATAACAGTGAGTGGTTCCCGGACATTCTTTTCGGCAATAAATATAGGCTTGATAACTATATTCTGTAGATAGTAGCCGAACACGAACATTACCGGAACAACTATGACTATACTAAGATACGGGTTGATTCCAGTAAGGGTAATAGTCCAGTAGGTCAGGTACATGCCAACCATCAATAAGGATCCATGGGCAAAATTGACTACTTTCAATACCCCGAAAATGATGGTAAGGCCCATTGCCGTCAACCCGTAGATAGACCCCATCAGAATGCCGTTGATAGCGTCTTCAATGATGTAGAGCATGATTGTCTCCCTGAAGGAACAATGACGAAGGCAAGCGGAGCAGAGAGTTCAGATTTCTGCTCCGCTGTGAAAGATCAAGATTACATTCTATTTTTTTGGCATGGGGAAGACCGGTGTGTAGCCTGCACGTCGAGCTGATTTTGGCCAGATGGAGATGCGTTCCAGTCCATTACCGATATCATTGATTTGAACCATTACCAGTGATGCGTTTTTATTTTGTCCGGTTGCATCGAACTGAACAGAGTCATAACCCACAATCATGCCGGAACCGGAAGTCATATTGGTGGCGGCCAATGCGTCCCTGATTTTGGCAGGATCGAGAGAAGCAGCTCTCTCCAGTGCATCCTTCAGAAGATACATGGCCAGGTAGGCGTCAACCGCTTCACCGGTGAGGTTCTGACCATATTTGGCCTTGTATTTCTCATTGGCCTCTTTGGCACCAGGTTTGTTGACGTCGGTTTCCCACTCAACGATATCAAAGAGATATTGGGCGCTTTTACCGGCGGCTTCAAGAAAGGAAGGATCGGCATGACCGCCACCGCTGGTGATTATCGCTTTAAGATTTACCTTGTATTCAGCCAGAGTGTTGGTCAACAGAATTGCGTCTGCAGCGTTGGATACCAGCATCAGGACGTCGGCTTTGGAACGGCGAATTTTCTGGACAACAGGACTCAGGTCTGTGGTAGTTGACGGATATGGTTCATCGAGCACAACTTTGTAACCGGCTTTTTGGGCCAATTCTTTCCATTGACCGGCAAAACCTTTACCCCAATCTCCATTTTCGTATACGAAAGCAAGTTTTTCAACTTTGGTGTTAAATTCTTTCTGCATATCCGCAAGGAAGGAGAATTGGTCACGGGTCCACCAACTGTCCTTTGCGGCAATTCTGAAAACAGTCTTGAATCCTTGATCGGTAATTTTGTCGGAGACCGATACCGGGACAACAAATGGAATACCGTATCGTTCCGCAACTGCGGTGGTTGGGTAGGTGACTGCGCTATTCCAGCAACCGGTCAGAACGTGAACCTTCTCGGTATTAATAAGTCGCTCTGCTTCCGCCACACCCTTCTCCGGTTTCGATTCAGAGTCAGCATAGAGCAGTTCTAATTTTGCACCACCCAGGGATTTGATACCACCGGCTTCATTGATTTCTTCAACGGCCATCTCACGGGCGGCTTTGCCCTGTTGACCAACCGTTGCGGATGGGCCGGATAGAGGGATGATGTTTCCAATTTTGACATTTTCGGCGTGTCCAACTGCTTGCGAGCCTACAATAAGTGACATTGCAAGAGCAGGGACAGCGATTTTTTTTAAAAATTCCATAAATTCCTCTCGGTTTGTTTTTCCGCCTCATCGGCCTAGATAGTTTCTCCCCAGAAAATGGTTCTTTTCCTCTAAATCGAGTTGCTTGCTCCCCCCCCTTTAAAGGTATATGCTTGACATCGAAGACTATACCTTCCTCAACAGAGGATATGCTGTTAGCAGTACAGAGCCAGAAGGAAAAGACCGAATCTGGTTGGGTGCTGGATAGTCACCCTTTTTTCCTCTCAAAACTGGGGCTGTCGATCCCGGAAAGCTAAAACTGACGAAAGAACTCAGTTTTTTCACGGTCAGACGCTTCCCAGCATCCCACTTCGCAATTTATGTGCCAGAGCGAATAGGAGTAAAATGGAGGTCTTCAGTCTGTTTCTTTGGCAGAGTAGACGTGTCGCAGAAGAGGTGCATGCGGGGAAATGAATAGTCTATTGTTTCGGTTTGTTAAGGATGTCGAGGCCTTTAGTCATTACCAGGACAGACTTGTCTGCTACCCAGGTGAATCATCCCGGAATATAGCGGTGAAGCGCTGTCGCAGGGAGGTGGGGGAAAGAATACTGCGGAAGGGAAATGGTCGCCGAACCAGGAAACGCTGCTGTTTGGATTCTTGACGGACAATCAACAAAAATCCGCAACTGTCAACCTTTGACGTCAACTATGGTTGACAATGTCAGCCAGGGTTGACAGGGGAGAAGGCAAGAAATTCAAGGGATTATTATTCAAATTCAGAGTTATCCTGCACGGATCTTTTTTTCAACCGTTTATTGAGTGCCTGTCGTGATACTCCGAGCATTCTGGCGGCCTGGCTCTGGTTATTTTCGGTGGCCTGGAGAGCAACATTTACAGCATATTCTGAAAGTTCATCAAGGGTGGGAAAATAACCGAAAAGTGCCTCGAGTGCTGTGGCGAGGGGTGCTGTTTCTTTGTCCCCGAAAGGAACCGATCCAGCAAGTCTTTCTGCGAGATGATGTTCTTCAATATATCCATGATTGCATCTCGCTACAGCATCAGAAATATAGGCCTTGAGTTCCCTGATGTTTCCCCAGAAAGGATGACGCATGAAGAGGTTCATCACTTCTGGGCTGATCGTCGGAATTTCCTTATTCATCGTGATAGCGGCCTTCTCTATCATGTGATTGACCAGGAGGGGAATGTCGTCACGACGGTCGCGCAGCGGCGGCAGGCGCACCAGGTGGGTGCTCAGCCGATAATAAAGATCCATCCGGAACTCACCCTCTTTTCCTGCAAGTTTGCTTAGATCCTTGTTGGCTGCAGTAACGATACGGGCATTGCACTGTTTTGGCTGATCAGAGCCCAGCGGGTAATATATTTTCTCCTGAACCAGCCGCAACAGTTTCACCTGGGAGGCTTCGCTCAGGTCGCCGATTTCATCAAGAAAAATTGTCCCGTTGCCAGCCTTTTCAAGCAGTCCCGGACGTACTGTATCTGCTCCCGTATAGGCGCCTTTGATGTGACCAAAGAGGGTATCGGAAAAAAGGGTATCATCCAGTCCTGATATATCAAGAGCGACAAACTCCCCCGGCAGACTGCTGACATCATGGATTGCCCTGGCAATAAGCTCTTTTCCTGAACCGGTTTCTCCAAGAATGAGTATCGGCAAACCACTTGTAGCAACGGATTCAATATACTGGAAAATTCCCAGCATGACTGAACTCTGGGTGATGATGTGCTTGAATGCCGTATTGACATTGTTTCTATTGCCAAAGGAAATACCCTTCAGCGACATGACCTCATTGCGAAGCAAACCAATTTCCGTGGCGTTACGAAGTGCAGAACTGAACATGTTCAGATCAATCGGCTTCACCAGATAGTCATGGGCGCCGAGCCGTAAACATTCCACCGCTGTTTCTATTTCAGAATCCGCAGTAACGATAATAACTGGAATTTGGGGCCTTTTGAGTTTTAGTTCCCGCAAAACTTCCTGTCCGGACATATGGGGCATATTGAGATCGAGAAAAACCACCGGCGACTGCATCTTTTCAAGTTTGTCCAGGACCTCCCGACTATCACTGAGTGTTTCTACCTTTTTTGCTCCCATGGACTCAAGCAGCAGGCTGTAAGCTTCGAGTTCGGCCGGTTCATCGTCAACAAGAAGTATCTGACAATTCTTCATCTTTGAGGTTATCATCTAACTTTTCCGCTATCATTTTTTTCAGTTTAATGGTGAATCTTGCTCCGATATCGGTATTTTCCGCGTAAAGCTCACCGTTCATCTCTTTTTCCACGATCATTTTCGACATATAAAGTCCCATGCCCGAGCCGGAGGTCGCACCCTTGGTGGTAAAGTAGGGTGTAAATATACGGAGCATCCTGTCCTCGGGTATTCCGTGACCTGTGTCATTGATATGGATAAAAACTGTATCGTTTTCAACGCTTGCTACTATCTCTATTCTTTTTTGCGGTTTTCCATAGCCACAGTTGCTTGCGTGTTCCATTATGGCATCCTTGGCATTGACCAGGATATTCACCAAGACATGGATAAACTCTCCGTGATAGCCATAGACTATAAGCGATTCCGTCTCTGTTGTATTGCGAAAGAGCAATTGTATATCGGCATGTTTGATCTGCGCTTCCATGAGTTTAACGGCATTGTATATGGCTTTTAAGACATCCACCGGCCCTTTGGATTTAGATGGCTTGAAAAAGTTTCTGAAATCATCAATAGTCTTCGACATGAACTGGATCTGGCCGTCGGCTCCGGTCACCAGTTTCTCAATAAAGTTCTTGGTAAGCATATTGTTCAAATATGCCGGTTTCAGACTTGAAATATAGGTTGATAAGGTGTTTAGCGGCTGTCTCCACTGATGGGCAATGGCGGCAAGCATTTCACCTGCCGCTGCCATTTTATGAGCCTGCATAAGCTGCATCTCAGCATCGACTCGTTTGGAAATATCCCGGATGGAATAAAGGGTTAATTTCTCACTATTGCGGCGGAAGGTTTTCAGGCTGACCGAAGCGGGAAATTCAACTCCGTCCGAACGGACAAAAGACCACCTGACTATTTGCTGCTCTCCTTTCACTGAAGTTGCAATTATGATCTTTAGCCTTTCTTCGCTCAAGACTCCATCGGGCTGGTGAACAGGTGATAAATCAAGCATGTTTTTTTCCAGGATATCGTCCTTTGGTAACCCGAACATTTCCAGAGTTTTCTGATTACATTCCGTAAACTTACCTGCGATACTGATAAGAAAGGCATCGTTGGCGACGTTGAAGAGCGTCTCGTAATAGGTTTCAACTTCCTTTCTTTTGGTTATGTTCCATTCCAGATCCTTGCTGATTCCCGTCAATTCCAACTGGTGCTGCTGAACGGCCGAGCTGTATTTTTTACTATAGAAAAAAAGAGTTAACCCGCTCAAACCAACTACCAGGAGAGCCATTAGAGCCAACATTCCTAAGACCTTGACAGCTACTTCGGTGGCGAAGATCATTGTAGTGTTACGGCTAAGTGAATATATCTCGTCTCGAGGGGCGGCGACACACAAAAACCAGTCGGAATTGTCAATCAAGCTATAGGAAAGCACATAGTCCTGCAGGCTCTTTGCCCGATAACTGACACTGCCAATATCTTTTGATCTGAAGTTATCCAGTTTTCCTTGTAGGTCTTTCTCGATGTCCTGTATTTTTGCACGCATGACATAGTCCTGGTTGTGATGCACCAGAATCGTGCCGTTGCGTTGAACGATGAAGGCATACCCGGTTTCACCCACTTTAAGGTTCAAGACATTCTCAACCAGTGTATCAAGTATTGTATCTGCACCCATTACTCCGATGATCTTACCGTTGAAAACCAGAGGATTGACAAGGGCGATAACGAGTTTGTTGGTGACAAGATCTATATAAGGTGTGGTAAAGCTTATGGAGCCCACTTCGATAGCACGTTGATACCATGGACGACTTCTGGGATCATAATCACCTGGAGGTACCCAGTCTGCACCATCTATGAGCAGACCGTCATTCTTTCTTCCTATATACACATCGGTGAAATGTCCTGCTTTCATAGCCATTTTTAAGGGCTTGAGTGTATCTTCATTCTGATCGATTCGATCAAGGGGCACTGAATTCGTTGTGGCTATCAGGATTTTCATTTGCTGAGCCAGCCAGATTTCGACCGTATCCGCTGCTTTTACAGCAATATCTTCCTGCTGGTCAGCAATGGTTTTATCGACGATATGATCAATGATCCGATAATTAATAGTCACGGCAATGAGAATTATCAGCGATAAAACGGTTACGGTTAGAAAGTATTTTCTTTGCAGTAACATCATGATCTGTCTTGCCTCTCTGCAGTACTTTTCTCGGTGCGCTGAATTCTGTGATCTGGCGGACGTAACCAGGACAGGAGTGCCGTCAAAATGATACCTCTTTCACTATACATATTGATACCGCTCACAGCTAGCCATGTTTTATGCAACAGTTGATCCAAAAATCTGATCAGCGCAGGAAAAAGAGATCATTTCCTATAAACCTCAAGCGGCAGAGCCGCATTTATTCATGATACTCTTTGGATACTCTTCTTAGTCCCCCCCTTGATGGGGATAAGTACCATGGACGCAGGTGGAGACTTGCGATTTCAAATACATTACCCGTTTTCTTGTTTTTTATGACAGGATTTCAGGAGTAAGGTTCTAAATGCAGTAATACACCATAAACCGTTACATCTGCTCACGAGAGTTGCGCTCTTAAAGGGTTTTGGAACAATACCTGGACTGAATTTTGCAGTGCCTCCATTAATTTGATTGCGTCTATATTTACGGAAGTGATGAAGAATGACAAACTGATTAACTCAACACAAAGGTGGAGAAATGGAAACAACTCACTTAAATAGTGCATTACATAAGATGCGGACAAAATTTATCGCAAAGGGTATTTCGAGTGCATCGGGAAGCTATATTTCCCACGCCAAAGGTGCCATTGTCGTCGATGTCGAGGGCCGGGAGTTCATCGATTTTGCCGGTGGTATTGCGGTAATGAATGTTGGTCATTCCCATCCCAAAGTAGTGCAGGCCATTACAGCGCAGACAGAGAAATTCACCCATACTTGTTTTATGGTGCTGCCGTATGCCTCTCCAGTGAAGCTTGCTGAAAAGCTGTGTGAGTCTGTCCCAGGTGATTCTCCCAAGGCCGCCATGTTTGCCAACAGTGGTGCTGAGGCCGTTGAAAACGCGGTAAAAATTGCCAGATATTATACAAAAAGACCGTCAATTATCGCCTTCGACAACGCCTTCCACGGTCGTACATTAATGGGGATGACTCTCACATCTAAAATGAAACCGTATAAGTTCGGCCAGGGTCCCTTTGCTCCGGAAGTATATCGAATGCCCTATGCCAACTGCTATCGTTGTCCGTTTAATAAGGAATATCCCAGTTGTGAGGTGGCCTGTGCGGACCATCTTGAATACTTTTTTATCAACCATGTCTCCGCCGAGCAAACAGCAGCTATTATTGTCGAACCTGTTCAGGGTGAAGGCGGTTTCATCGCTCCGCCTCGTGAATATTTTCAGAAGCTTCAGGCTATCTGTAAGAAGCACGATATCCTGCTTATTGCTGATGAGATTCAGACTGGTATGGGTAGAACCGGATATATGTTCGCCATGGAATATTATGGTGTTGAGGCGGATATCACCACAGTGGCCAAAAGTCTGGCCGCCGGTATGCCGTTGAGTGCGGTTGTTGGTAAAAAAGAGATAATGGATTGCGTTCATCCTTCAGGAATTGGCGGTACCTATGGAGGAAACCCGGTTGCCTGTGAAGCGGCTCTAGCGGTTTTTGATATCATTGAATCAGAACAACTTCTTGATAAAGCAGAGAAACTTGGGAAAACATTGCAGACGTTTTTTCATAAGTTGCAGGAAAAATACGATATCATCGGCGATGTTCGTGGCATCGGTCCCATGATAGCCATGGAACTTGTCAAAGACAGACAGACGAAAACACCCGCACCTGAAGAGACCAAAGCTCTGGTAAGTTTTTGCCATGAGAATGGTCTGATTATTCTAGGTTGTGGTACCCATGGCAATGTTCTGCGCTTCCTCATGCCTCTGGTCATCACCGAAGATCAGCTCAATAAAGGATTGGATATAGTTTCCAGAGGATTTGCTTCAGTTACCGGGAAATAACCATTTTCCGGCAGTCTTTGTTGCTCCGATACCCTCGCTCCGCACCTGTAATACAACAGGTGCGGAGCGAAGCGGCAGAATTGACAGGAATGAACTGTTGGAAGAATTTCTGGTCTAATAAAATTCCTCACTGTCCAGTTTGTTTCATGTTGTCTTTGGTTATATAGTGTTATTGTCGGGACGAGTTCTTCCTTTCATTGACATCTGTATTTCAAAGCGCTACCTCTAGAAAGTCGAACATTCCCTCAGCACAGTTATAAAGGGAAGATTACAGTTTCCCTTTATCTTCACTAACTACACGACAAGGACATGCTACCCATGTTAAATTTACAGGACAGTGGCCTTCTTCATGCAAAGGCCTTTATAAACGGCGAGTGGATTGATGCCGATAGCGGCGCAACCCGGGAAGTGCGAAATCCGGCTACGGGTGAAACGCTGGCTGCGATTGCACAATGCGGAACAGCAGAGACGAGCCGTGCAGTAGCTGCCGCAAAAGGTGCATTGCCGGTATGGCAGGCGAAATCGGCCAAGGAGAGAGCGAACCTCATGCGGTCCTGGTTCAATCTTATGATGGCGCATCAGGAGGATCTTGCCATAATCCTCACAGCCGAAATGGGTAAACCTCTTGCTGAAGCCAGGGGGGAAATCGCTTATGGAGCCAATTATATAGAGTGGTTTGCCGAAGAAGCCAAACGTGTTTACGGTGATACAATTCCGGCTCCGGACAGCAGTAAACGGTTGATTTGCATCAAGCAGCCGGTGGGTGTTGTTGCCTGCATCACTCCCTGGAATTTTCCCAATGCCATGCTGACCCGAAAGATAGCTCCGGCCCTGGCGGCTGGGTGCACTGTCGTCTGCAAGCCGGCCAACGCCACTCCACTGTCTGCTTTTGCTATTGCCGAGCTTGCGGTTCGTGCTGGTATACCTGCGGGAGTGATAAATATCATCGCAGGCATTACCAATGAGATTGGCCGTGAGCTTACCTCCAACCCGGCCGTGCGAAAGCTGACCTTTACCGGCTCCACTCAAGTGGGCAAGCAGTTGATGGCAGAGTGTGCCGCAACCGTCAAAAAAACATCCATGGAGTTGGGTGGAAATGCACCGTTTATCGTCTTTGACGATGCCGATCTCGATGCTGCCGTCCAGGGTGCTATCGCCTCCAAGTATCGTAATGCAGGACAAACCTGTGTTTGCAGTAATCGTTTTCTCGTCCAGGAGGGAATCTACGACAAATTTGCTGATAAACTCGTGGCAGCCGTTAAGGAACGTCTTGTGGTGGGTAACGGCATGGACCAGGGTGTCACCATCGGTCCGCTCATCGATGTCAAGGCGGCCCACAATGTCCTGGAGATAATCGGGGACGCTGTTTCGAAAGGTGCCGTAGTTAAAACCGGAGGAGGCCAGCCGTCCATGGGCGGTTCTTTTGTGGAACCGACCATACTCACCAATGTTGACGACACCATGCGCGTATTTCGAGAGGAGGTTTTCGGACCAGTGGCGCCATTATTCAAATTTACAACTGAGGAAGAGGCCATTGCCATGGCCAATGATACCGAGTTTGGCCTGGCATCCTATTTTTATGCCCGTGATATTGGACGTATATGGCGGGTCTCAGAATCCCTGGAGTATGGTATTGTTGGTGTCAATGAAGGAATTATCTCTAATGAAATGGCACCTTTTGGCGGAGTTAAAGAGTCCGGAAACGGGCGGGAAGGTTCGAAATACGGGATGGATGACTATCTCGAGATCAAATACATCTGCATGGGGGGAATAGAGTAAATCACCTGCTTTGCTACCTCTGAAAAGGAAAATACCCTTTCTGAAAATTCGGGTTCATGCAGAAAATGGAAGTGATCTAATGATAAATTTGGGGTAGCACTGAAAGTGCTTTTTTGTTTATTTGAAGTGCGCAAATTGAAATTGAGTTATAGTGCTTGTTATCCTGAATTGTTTTAATTGATTTTTACTTGTGATCCTGTATATGAAGTATATTCATGCATTTAATCAGAACGGGAAAAAACGACATGTCAAATGGATTGATTAGAAATTCCATCCTTCTTGCAATCATTTGTTTCTTTTGTACTAGCTGTGTTTTTGTAAAGTTAAAGCAGGAGGAACAGGAAGGTAAAGTATCGACGGTAATAGTCGGACATGTGTCCACTCAGGCCTCAATAGACGGACCAATTGTAGTTGCTGCCTATTCCAGGCATCATGGACGAAGTGAGATTGCACATTTTACGATCCTCCATGATCGTGGAGAGTATGAATTGCTTGTGAGTAAGGGGAGTTATTATGTGTTCGCCTTTATCGATAAAAACAGCAACCTGATTTATGATAAAGGTGAATTAGCCGGACAATACGGAGAGCCTAAAGCGGTTGCTGCCCCAATAGGCAGTATTGTTCCTAATATTAATATTGATATTCCGAACTCGAATAAAACTATTGACTGGCGCATCGGGCAGCCAATAACGAAGGAGAAACCCGATAAGCTGTACAGTCGCCTTGCCGGCACAATAGTGGATCTGGATGACGAACGTTTTAGTGACGAGAATGGCGGTCTGGGATTCTGGGAATCTCTTTCATTTTATAAGAAATTTGGTGGAACAATCTATTTTATCGAGGAATACGACCCTGAAAAAATACCCATTCTATTTATCCATGGTGCCGGTGGTACACCAAAAGGATGGAAATATTTCGTCGATAATATTGATCGCAGCCGTTTTCAACCCTGGTTCTACTACTACCCCTCCGGTGCCCGCATCAGAAGTATGTCCCATCTGTTGTTATGGAAGCTGCAGAACCTTCAAATTAAATATAAATTTGACAAGATGGTTATTACTGGGCACAGCATGGGAGGCCTCGTTGCCCGCTCGTTTATCATGGACCATTCGGTAGGGTTTCCCTATGTAAAACTTTTTATTTCACTGGCGACTCCGTGGGGCGGCAACAAGATGGCTGAATACGGGGTCAGGCAAGCTCCGGCAGTCATCCCCTGCTGGATTGATATGCAGCCGGAAGGGGATTTTATCCATTTGTTATATAAAAAAAGAATGCCTGAAGATGTAACCTTCTATATGTTCTACGGTTACCGCGGCAGTCGCAATCCATTTCGAGCCAATAACGACGGTACCATTACCATGTCCAGTCTTTTGGACAGAAGATCTCAGGCCGAGGCGACAATGAGTTATGCTTTTGATGAGGATCACGCAAGTATCGCCTACAGTAAGGAAGTCGTGGATCAATATAATATGATCCTCGATTCCTTTGCTGCAAAATATGATAGTTCTACCCATCCGTCCGGTGGATTCATTAGACTGAATTTTACCTATGATTATCCAGCTAAAAGTGCCCGGCCATGGCCAAGGCTCGTTCTTCGCACAATTGGTGAAAAACCAAAAGAGACTGAAGTTGCCTTACGTCCTGATGACAATGGCAAAAAGCTGGGCCCTTTTCCTGACGGAAATTATATAGCAAGTATCTATGCCGAGGGTGTCAGGCCCATCAAGAACAAGGTACCCGTTTCAATAGAGAGTGATCATATCAATGAAATTAACTTTTCATTTGTTCCCGACGGCATGCTTTCAGCATATGTCATGGCTGCCATCAAACCGGAAAATAAGACCGTTGGTATGCCGAGGTGGGAACATCGACCCGAGGATAATACAGTCGTTATCCAATCAGTTTTATTGAAAGGTGCTGGTGTCAATCGCACTATTCTGCCGGTTGCGGATGAAAAGTTCGATTGGCGTGAAATGGAGACATCCCGCACGGACTATTGTGTGAATGGATATCTGCGGATTTTCGGCTTGCCTGCTGGAGAATATGAACTGACAATCAAGGCAGAGGGCCATGAAACCCTTGTTAAGAAACAGTTTGTTACACCTGGCCAGGAAAACACTACGGTGTTTTTTGAATTACCACCTGAAAAGTAGAGAGCAAAAACGGCTTATCCAGGTTGGTTCTTCAAGGGAGAAGATTCCAGCGGCCAACTTCAGTCACCTTCAAATTCACAGAAAGTGTGTACCATCAGGCCGGATTCACGAAGAACATTACTGCCGCCCAGATCTGGAAGATCGATGATGGCCGCTGCTTCGACGATTTCTACTCCGAGCTTGTTCAACAGTTTCGAGGCGGCAAGCATTGTCCCGCCGGTGGCGATCAGATCATCTACGAGAATAACCCGGTCACCCTGGTGCAGGGAGGTAGCCTGTATTTCGATCTCATCACTACCATACTCGAGGGTGTACGATTCGGAGATGGTTTTTCCCGGGAGTTTTCCCTTTTTACGTACCGGAATAAATCCAGCGTTCAACTCGTAGGCGATCGGTGCACCGATAATGAAGCCGCGTGCATCTATCCCCACCACAGCATCTATGGGTGTATTGAAATAACGATGAATGAAGAGGTCTATCGATTTTCTGAAAAAATATTTATCTTCAAGGAGAGAACAGATATCCCGGAAAGTAACATGCGGCTCGGGCCATCCCGGAACTGATCGTATATGTTCTTTCAAATCAAAAAATTCACCGTTTACCATGTTGATACACCGAAGAAGTACATAATAAGAGAAAGCTTCTGAACAAGTCCATTTTGTTGTTTATCAGAAGCACCACTGGCTTTTCCGTCAAAAGCGAATATACTGAATCAACCTCTGCTGTTCAAGTTGTTTCGGATGGAAAGACCACCGGTGTTACATTCAAAAGAATGGCTCCAGCCTTTGGCTCCTGCTGCTCTATGAGGCTATAAATATCATTTAGAGCTGTTGTGTTTCTTCGTTTTACAGGAGCCTTTTGGGCTGTTTCTGATATCGTTTTGATGTTTGGCGATTGAAATAATGGTTTTGATGCGTTTCCGAACTTTCTCTGGCAGGTCCTTGTTCTTGAGTTTGTCCGCTTCTTCTATAATTGCCTTGAATGCACCTGAAATTTTGTCCGTTGAAAGCATTGGTAATCTCCTTTGGTAATAGGAAAACAACGTCTGAGGTGTTATGTTCTCTCGTAAATAGAAATAATACTCTTTTTGTGGCTGGCAAAGGAGGTTCAGCTTCTTTCGGTTTCCTCCTCGAGATCAGCTGCTTGCCCGAGGGGCATGTATCTTGGCGGTTGAGAGCGTTTTCCCGTATCAATGTTGTCTTCTGTTTCTGTTTGTAATGGCCTTTGAGCAGTGAAGCTTTAAAAAAGGGTGGGCGGGCAATATCTGCAAACTATTTCCTGTTGCTGACACATCAGAGTTAAGGTAATTTGTCATTGAATGTGACTGATGACTGTCAGCAAATCGATGTCTTTACTCTCTCGTTGTGAACCATAATTATTAACTCATCCATATGAGGAATCTGATGTTAAAACAAACATTTTTATTAATGGTGGCAGCTTTTTTTTTGGTGGCGGCAACGCTTCCTGTAAACAGGGCGGAGGCTGCTGATACGAAAAAGTTAAAGGTGGCATTTGCCCTGCTTTGGACCATTGATGACCAGGGTTGGACCACTGCGCATTACAACGGCATCAAATACCTTGAAGAGAAGCTTGGCGATAAGATTTCCGTTTCCTACACAGAGAAGGTTCTTGCCGCAGACGCCGAGCGGGTGTTTCGTGACTATGCGCAGAAGGGCTACGACATCATTTTTGGAACCACATTCGAGCATATGGATGCATTGCTCAATGTGGCCAAGGATTACCCCAACATCAAGTTTGAGCATTGCTCCGGTTTCAAAACTTCAACCAATATGAGGAACTATTTCGAACGAATGTACCAGGGTGAGTATTTAGCAGGATACATGGCAGGACTCATGGGTTTTAAAAAAGTTGGGACGGTTGCCACCCAGCCTATTCCCGAGCCAATTCGCGGGATCAATGCTTTTACCATTGGCTTGAAGAAAGGTCTGGATGAGGCTGGTATAGATTATGATGAGGACAAACTGAACACCGTTGTATGGTTGAAAGCATGGCGGGATGCAGTGAATGAGACCACCCTGGCCGAAACTCTCATTGCCAGAAAGCATGATCTTATCAGACAGATGGCTGATACTCCTGATTCCGCAGCAGCGGCCTGTTCCGCAGGGATTCCCACCATTGGCTATGGAGAGGACGTGGCCAAGTATGGTGCTAAATGTGCCTTGGTTTCAACAACCTGGAACTGGGGGCAGTACTATGTGAAGGCTGTTGAACAAGTGATGGCGAGAGCCTGGAATAATACCCCCTATTGGGGCGGCATGGAAGACAATGGTATTATCATGTCATCCTTTAATGCCAGCGTACCAGCCGAGGTAAAGGAAAAGGTGCTTGCCGAAAAAACCAAGCTGGAAAAAGGACAGGATACCATCTTTGCGGGCCCGGTTTACGATCAGAAAGGCAACGAGCTTTGGAAAAACGGGGAACAGGCCTCTGATATGGATCTTTTGACCATGCGTGTTCTGGTGAAAGGTGTTGCCGGCAAAATACCTCAATAACGAGTAAACAAAAAAGATTTCAGATCATAATGAACAGACTGCGTCGGGGGAATATCCCTGGCGCAGTTTCTTTTTGACCGGAAAGATAGAAGGAGTGAATATGGATGTCCTCAACAGTATGGAATCCGGGGAAAAGTATCTGATGAAGGTGGATGGTTTAGGGTACGATATTGAGCTTCCCTATGTACTTGTTCCAGCCGGAGATGCCAATTTGCGTATTGCTTCCTTCAATCTTGTCGGCCAGATCCGGCTAAACCATGATCTTGGAAAACTATTGGCCGCAAAAATTCAATCCTGTATTCGCCAGCCAGAAAAGGTGGTTATTCTCACAGCAGTTGAAAAGGCTCTGCAGCTTACCCAGGTGGTTGCCGCAGAGCTGGGTATTGATGCTGTGGCTGTAGCCTATAATCGTATCAAACCTCATATGGAGGTCGAACGCAGACCGATTATTCAGGTGGGGACCGACTCAATCACCAGTGGAAGCAAGTTCCTTGCGGTATATGAAAGAGATATGAAGCTTCTCACCTCTGCTCAGCATGGTTTCATTATCATTGACGATGTGGTCAGCACAGGTGGAACAGTGATGGGACTCTATGAGATCCTTGAAGAAGCCGTGGCCCACGCAGGAGGAGATGTTCCCACAGTGCATGGCATTTTCTGTGCGGCGCTTGAGGGCGAGGGCGCAGCTTTGCTGCCGGCTCCCGTTTATTCTTTAGCCGAATTACCTGTTCCGCAGGCAGTCTCAATGTAATGATGTCTGATCCGATCATCTCACTTAACGGGATAAGCAAATATTTCGGCAAAGTTGCTGCCAACAATGATATTCATTTCGATGTTTACTCCGGCAGAATCCATGCGTTGCTCGGTGAGAATGGTGCCGGAAAATCCACCCTGATGTCTATTCTTGCGGGACGCTATAAACCTGATGAAGGCAGCATTACCATACGTGGCAACAAGGTGAGCTTTACTTCTCCCGCGCTGGCCCTGGAAAACGGCATTGGTATGGTCTATCAGCGGTTCATGCTCATTGAATCGATGACGGTGAGCGAAAACCTTTTACTTGCCGCATCTAAGAAGATTGGAAGGAAGGATGCACGTCGACTCATAATTGAAACCGCAGAGCACTATGGGCTCTTTGTTGATCCTGATAAATATATCTACGAGCTATCAATGGGAGAGAGGCAGCGGGTGGAAATTGTCAAACTTCTGCTTCTTGATGCGGATGTCCTCATTTTCGATGAACCCACGGCAGTGCTTACCCCAATTGAAATCGATTCTTTTTTTGCGGTGGTCAAGAAACTCCGTCGCGACGATAAAGCCATCATTTTCATTACCCATAAGCTCGAAGAGGTATTGGAGCTGGCTGACGATATTTCCATCATGAGGAAGGGCAGAGTCATTATCTCAACTGAGGCGGACCGAAAACAGATTTCCAAGAGACAGCTGGCCAGACTTATGGTCGGCAGAGATGTTGTTCTTCGGGTGAACAAACAAGAGATTGCAATGGGAGAGCCAGTGTTGCGTCTTCAGAATTTCTCTGGTGAGGATGCCTTTGGTGGCACCCGGTTTGATAAAATCAGCTTTGAAGTACGCCAGGGCGAGATTTTTTCTATTATCGGTGTTGCCGGAAATGGTCAGAGCGGCCTGGTCTCTGCGATTACAGGATTGACCAGAGCAATATCAGGTCAGGTTGAATTCGATAACAATAAGTATTCGGCATTGGAGTGGGCCGGGGCGACAAAGAAAAAGATTGCCTATGTTCCTGAAGACCGTTATCACACAGGCTGTGTCGGTACCATGTCCATTGCCGAAAATTTTGCGCTCACACAGCTTCGCAACTATTCAACCGGTGTTGCCGGGATGATGCTTAACCGGCAAAAGATGATCAACGATGGCACCAGGGCCATAGACGAATTTAATATCAAGGCAGAATCCTGCGATGATCCTGTCCAGTCCCTGTCAGGAGGAAATCTGCAGAAGGTGATTCTTTCCCGGGAGCTTTCCAGAAAGCCTAAACTGTTTGTTGCCGAACAACCAACTCAGGGACTTGATATTGCCGCCACGGAGGATATCTGGCAGGCTTTGCTGGAATGTCGTAAAGACGCGGCGGTACTGCTTGTCACCGGCGATCTTAGAGAGGTTCTGTCCCTGTCTGATCGTATCGGAGTGATTTTTAATGGTCGACTTATGGATATCATCGATGCCAGGGATCCTGATCAGATAGGGCGAGTGGGATTGCTGATGGCGGGAGTTGAGTCATGATTCGATTTGAGAAAAGAAAAGAGGTTCATAGATATGCAGGTCTTACAACGGCCGGGGTCGCTGCAGTCATCGCATTTCTTACAGGTTGTGTCATTTTCGGCTGTCTCGGGATTCATCCTTTAAGTGCCTATGGCGTTATGTTCAGGGGAGTTTTCGGCTCGTTTCAATCCTTTTCCGAGGTTCTGGTGAAAGCGACTCCCCTCACCTTTACAGGTCTTGCTGTGGCTGTTGGCGCAACGATGATGCTCTGGAATATCGGTGCCGAGGGCCAGCTCGTCTGGGGAGGAATATTTGCCGCAGGAACCGCTTTGTATATTTTTCCGGGGGCATCAGCACAATTGCTTGTTCCGGCAATCATTGGTGCTGCGGCTTTGGGGGGGATGTTTTGGGCACTCATACCGGGGTTTTTAAAGGCTCGATTCAATGTAAATGAGATTTTAACGACGCTGCTCTTAAACTATGTGGCAATTATTTACATGGAACATCTCTTCTACGGACCCTGGCGTGATCCTGCAGGGTTTGGTTTTCCCGGAACTGCACAGGTTCCAGAAGCAGCGCATCTGCTTCGTTTTTTGGGAACGCGAATACATCTGGGATTTCCGCTTGCTTTACTTTCAGCAGTTTTTCTCTTTTTTCTGCTCAATAAATCCACCTGGGGCTATCAGGTTCGGGTGATTGGTAACGAACAAAGAGCAGCGCGCTATGCTGGATTTCATGTAACCGGTAAAATCCTCTCCGTTATGGCCTTGTCCGGCGCACTGGCTGGAATTGCCGGGATGGCAGAGGTGTGCGGCATTCATTACAGGCTGCAGACTGGTTTGGCCGTGGGCTATGGATACGACGGTATTATTGTTGCCTGGCTCGCCAGCCTCAACCCTCTTCTTGTTCCCTTTACAGCAGCATTACTTGGAGCGCTCTTTGTCGGGGGAGAACAGCTGCAGACTGTGCTGGGATTGCCCTCTACCATCAGCCTCATCCTTGAAGCGGCACTGTTGTTCGGGCTTTTTGCGGGACAGGCAATACTTCAATACAGAATAGTGTTGTCAGGTGATGGCCCGAGAAGAAAACGGCTCCAACCTGTTGACGTGGGGGAGTAAGTGATGATTGATGATATAGTGTTCATTGCCCAGATCTCCATAAAATCATCGGTGGCAGTACTCTTTGCCACAATAGGTGAGATTATCACCGAACGTAGCGGGATTCTCAATCTTGGTGTGGAGGGGATGATGATTGTTGGCGCCCTCGGTGGTTTTGCCGTGGGTTTTGCCACGCAAAATCCATATCTTGCTGTTTTGGCAGGTGCAATATCCGGAGGACTTCTATCACTAATTCATGCCTTTTTTACCATCAAGCTACGTTCAAATCAGGTCCTTTGCGGATTGGCGCTGACCATATTAGGTGTGGGACTTGCAAATTTTCTCGGCAGACCGCTTATTGGTGAAGCCGGGGTGCGTATTCGTGCTGTTGCTCTTCCCTCTCTCTCCGATATCCCCTTTCTGGGAGAGATTTTTTTTAGGCAGAGTCCCTATGCCTACGGGGCCTATATCCTTGCCCCGCTGACCTGGTATATATTGTTCAAAACCAGATTTGGACTGGTTTTAAGAGCTGTCGGTGAAGATGCGGCTTCGGCGGATGCGGCAGGGGTTAATGTGGGGCTGACCAGGACGATTGCAATATTTATCGGGGGACTTTTTGCCGGTCTTGCCGGCTCGTATCTTTCTCTCTCCTATACTCCGGGCTGGAAAGAAACCATGACCGGAGGACAGGGCTGGATTGCCATTGCCATGGTTATTTTCTGTACCTGGAACCCAATGCGAGCCTTTTGGGGGGCCTTGCTTTTTGGAGGCCTCACCGCACTTCAGTTCTTCTTTCAGGCCACTTCCATGGATGTCATTCCATCATATGTATTGAAGATGATGCCCTATCTATTGACCATCGCAGTGCTAACCCTGGTCACCTCATCATCCAGGCATCGCAGGTCTTCATCTCCTGCTGATTTGGGGATTCCGTTTATTCGAGAACGTTGAGACTCTCAAATGTCTTTTTTTATGGGATATGAGGAACTTTCATAACCATATTTCCTCCATGATTTATCTTCGTATTAGAATTACTGAAAAAATCTGGCCACATTTTCTCCCAAATGAGCGCATCTAACAGTGTGCGCCGTCCCTGGGAAGTCTCCGGGCATTACCTATCTCTGGTGCCGTATTCTTCGAAACATTCCTTCTTAAAAGAGCCCGAAAGATCTCAGGTTGTCGAGAGATTGAGAGAAAATCTATTCCTCCTTGCAATTATGCTCGGGAATAACATACAATTCATAATTGCTGGGGCAGTAAATTTGTCTGCAATTTTCGTGAACAACATCAGAAGTGATAATGTTCATTAAAACACTGTTGTAGGTTGCAAAATCAGCGATTATTAAAAAATAAAATCATTGGAAAGAATATGCTCAAATATATCAAAAAAAGTCTCAGCATCAAGGTTCTCAGCGTATTGGCTATCATTCTTGCAGCTTCTTTTGTCTGTCTTTGTCTCATAATTCTTTCAAGGCAAAGTGATTTGCTTTCCCAGATGCGTGAAAATGTCAATGCTAAGCTTCAGCGGACCGCAGAAGTCGCCCAGAATGAATTCGATGCCTTGCAGATCGAAGTCGGTACCTCGCTTGAGGATATGAGCAGTCAAGCATCAACGGATCTCTTGAATGTTACAGAAAAGGCACTCTCAGCCGAAGAAGAAAATGTTGGCAAGGGTATGGAAAAATTGCTGGAAGGCAATGCGCGCGCGGTGGCCTCGCTCATAGCCAGTGTTGGCAGTGACGCGATTATGTCCAAAGATTATGACAGCCTTCAGGAACTGAGCAGAGCCGGAGCAAAAACCGATGAGATCCTTTTCATTCTTTTCCTCGGAAAGGATGATGAACCTTTGCCAAGCTACCTTAATCGGGTCGATGATACTATTATTACCTATCTCACCGACTTCAAATACGACAAAGCGAGCGAGTTTGAAGAACAATACCAGGAGATCCAACAGGTTTTGGAGCGAGGGAAAAAAGATCCTTCCGTTTTGATCCATGAGCGTACTATTGAATATTACGGTTTGAAGGTGGGTACTATTGTCATCGGTGTCATCAAAACGGAGGTTGTCAAGGAGATTGAGGCAATGGCGAAGCGTTTTGATGAATTGAAATTAAATAATGAACAATCCATTAAAACTGTTCTTGCTTCAGAATCTGAAAAGGTCATCGACCAGATCAAGAAGAACCTCACTCGAGTTCAGGAGGGAAGTGTTGCATCTCTGGACGAAACAGGCTCGATCCTTCTCAATTCATCTTCTGATGTCAAAGCCAGTACCACCAATGTTGTCGTTTTTGTGGGTTTTATTGCCTGCTTTATAACTCTGGTCTTTTTCGCCATTCTTCTAAAAGTGATGGTTATTCGTCCCATCATGCAAATATCTCATGAACTGCGGGAAACGGCAGAGGGAGAGGGCGATTTGACCAGGAGGCTTGATTCGAACAGAACTGATGAGATCGGGGTCGTGGCAAAATGGTTTGATGCATTTATCGCGCGCCTGGAAAACATTATAATCGAGATTGGATCGAACTCGGAGACAGTTACGAGTTCTTCTCTTGAGGTTCTCACCGTCTCGAATTCGCTTGAGAGTGAGTCAAATGATCTGAGCCTGAAAGCCGATAGTGTTGCCGCTGCCAGTGAGGAAATGAATGCCAGCACGACCTCGGTTGCTGCGGCCAGCGAACAGGCGGCGACTAATCTCAATATTGTGGCTGGCACAGCCGTGGAGATGAAACAGGCATTGGAGACGGTTGTTGCAAGCTGTGAAGAGGCCACCAAAGCTTCTCATGCTGCGACCGGACAGGTGCAGGCAGCAACCGAAAAGGTTTCTCTCTTAGGGAAAGCTGCTCAGGAAATCAGCAAGGTAACGGAAGTAATAACTGAAATTGCCGATCAAACAAATCTGCTAGCCCTTAATGCGACCATCGAGGCAGCCAGGGCTGGTGAGGCCGGCAAAGGTTTTGCAGTGGTTGCTGGTGAGATAAAAAGCCTGGCCAACCAGACCCAGGATGCCACCAAGGAGATCAAGGAAAAAATTGAGGGAATCCAGAATTCCACCGAAGGAACCGTGGACGAGGTTGACAGGATCAGCGGGGTTATCGGTGACGTGGACAAGATCATCCTCTCCATAGCAGACGCTATGTCCGAGCAGGCAAGAAGCGCTTCGGAGGTTGCTCTTAATATAGAACAGGCGGCGGGAGGCATAAATGAGGTGAATGAAAATATTGCCCAAAGCTCTCAAGTATCAGCCCAGATAGCTGAGGATATTGGGGAGGTAAGCAATATCGCCAAAGACATGAATAGGCGAAGCAAGACAATGCGTAGCAGTTCAGAAGGTCTCTCGGAGCTCTCCTCTCAGCTTCGCAATATGATCAGTGTCTTTAAAGTATCAAAAGGCAAAGGCTCGACCGAGAAATTGGACTTGGATCCAGAAGATGTCAGCGAGCTTTTCCCTTGGACGGAAAAACTCTCCATTGGCCTACCGGAAATTGATGAACAGCATAAGATTTTAATATCGCTGGTAAATCAACTCCACTATGCCATGAAAACTAAAAAAGGAGCAACCGAATCGGGGAAAATTCTTAACGAATTGACTCAATATACCGTCACCCATTTTGCCTTCGAGGAGAAGCTTTTCGATAAATATAATTATCCCGCAAAAGAAAGGCATAAGGAGTATCATACAGATCTTGTTGGAAAGGTTTCAAAATTTAAAGAGGATTTTGAAGCCGGGAGGGCAGGCCTCTCCATGGACCTGATGTGTTTTCTGACTGACTGGCTCAACGAGCATATCATGAAGACCGATAAAGCATATGCTCCTTTCTTAAGGGATAAAGAGCTTGTCTAGCTTATGGTGAGTGGTAAAGCTGGGAATTTGGTTGTATGCACCAGAGCAAAGAAGAGGCAAAACATTGTATTTACCTATCGATTTTCCTCTTCTTTTTCTCCTGGTTGCAAGAAGCTCACGATATAAGCATCGAGCTGATCTCCTTTCCGTAATCCTGTGCCATCTTCAAACCTCCTTCAATGGCAATAGTTTTGAGCATGAGGGGAGAGCTGATCATATTCATGCCATAGATGTTTTTCATCGTGTCGAATATCCTCTCTGCTGCCTCCCCGCTCCAGCCGTAAGAGCCAAAGGCCCCGCCGGTTTTTCCTTTAAGGTCAACCTGTTCAGCCAAAAAGAGAAACGATTTCATGGGAGTCATCATTTCTCCATGGTAAGTTGATGAGCCGAAAATGTAGGCGTCATATCCATCGAGCTCTTCTGCTTTTTTGAACTCTTTGACATTCTTCACCGTTACATCAATCATTGAAAATCTCATACCTTCGCCAATGATCTCAGCCATTTTTTCAGTCTCGCCATTTCGTGTTGCAAATACGATAAGTGCTTTTGGCATTGCAGCTCTCCCTTTGGATATTTATGGAAATAGTATGGAAAACGTCTGGTTTTCACTCTAAATGCTAAAATTAAAGAAGACAACGATCAATGTTGTTATTCTGGCGTTGTCATCACTTATCTTGTTTTCATTTGGCCATGGACTTATTCATAAGCATCAAAAAGAGGTCGAGCCAGTAAACAGATCATCCTGAGGCAGCAGTATTGTCGAGGAATGGAATCTGTATCCAGGCGAAATTTGCCTTCCTCTTTGATAAAAGCAAGGCTCTTGCAAGAAAGGGATATTGTGGCAAGAATACAACGAAGAGAAAATTGTCGTTATATTTGAAAAAGGATCGATATGTTGTTGGAAAGGTTAAAACAAAGCTTGCATGCTCTCAAAGCGGAGGCGTTGGCGCTTTATCTGGCAGCGAGAGACCCGAGGACACCATGGTATGCCAAGATTTTTATAACCTGCATTGTCGGTTATGTATTCAGCCCAATTGATCTGATCCCGGATTTTGTGCCGCTGCTTGGTTATCTGGACGATATTGTTTTGATACCTCTTGGAATCGCCTTAGCTGTCAAAATGGTTCCCCCTCATGTATTGGCTGAATGCCGTGGAAAAGCACAGGAAACACTCCGGAATGGAAAGCCTGTGAGCCGAATCGCAGGGGGAGTGATTGTTTTTATCTGGATTGTTCTAGGCGCACTGCTTTCGGTGTGGCTTTATGCGATAATGAAATGAGCATCACATTCCACGACCCACCCTGTCATTATTGTAAAATTTCCTGTTACTGGAGCCGTAACGATGAAATTTAAGGACCAACCTTGCCATCCTGCTCTTGATGTTATCCCGATCAGTTACATTATGAATATAAGTATTATCATCTAATTTTTAGATGGCATTTCGCTAAATGCGAGGAAAATGCTAAAATTACATGAATGAAGAAGTGCAAACATTAACAAAAGGGGGAGGCTATGTCGGTTAAAATTTTGATCAGAAGAAAATTTAAAAAAGAGGGGCTGCAAGATGCCACGGCCATGTTGATCAAGGCGCGAAGTAATGCTATGGGGAGCAAGGGTTATATCTCCACCGAGACATTAGTCAATTATGATGACCCTCAATCTGTAGTTATTGTCTCCATGTGGCAGAGTAAAGAGGATTGGGATAACTATAAATATAGCGCTGCCCGGAGAGAGCGTGAAGAAAAGTGGGCCGAACTGCTAGAAACTTCCACGGAATATGAAGTGTTCAAGATGGGGATGTCATAATCCTGCTGTATTGGCAGCAGGCTCAGCCGATAAGGAAAATAAACCACAGCCCTGGCGATAATTTAAAGGAGTCTGTACATGAAAACAAAAGATATTCTTGTTGAAAAAGGAACCCATGTCGTTACCGTCCGGGAGACGCTTCTGCTGGTAGATGCTGTCTCAATGTTTTTAAAAAATCATATCGGCTCCGTGGTCGTGGTCAACAATCATGAGGAGATCATCGGAATTGTTGCTCCAAACGACGTTCTCAAAGCCATAGACCGACATCCCGAGCATATTACCACGATTACGATAAGTGAAATAATGACGAGGAACATTATTGTCGTGAATCCAGATGATACAATTGATGATTTGATGACAATTATGACTGAAAACAGAATCCGGCATCTGCCTGTGATAGACAAGGGTAAGCTGGTCGGGCTGGTCTCGATCGGAGATGTGGTCAAGGCTAAAAGTACTGTTCAGGATGTCGAGATTAATTACCTCACCGACTATATCGGGGGTAAATATCCTGGCTGATTGATTACTTCAGCTATGATGAGTGAGTCATTTGCGAAAGTGTTTTTCGTCAAGTAAAATCAGTTGGAGACAATTTTGAAATGATAAATCGATCCCGACAGCCAAGGTACCTATCCCCCTCGGGGGAGGATTGGATAGAGTACCCGCAGGGTGTCATGAACAAATGCGGTTTAGCCGCTTTGGTTGTTGTCTTCTCCTGCGCTTTTTTCCTCTCCTCATGTTGTAAGCCCTATGATAACATTCCCAGGCAGGTTCTAGCCGATGAGCAGCTTTATATGCAAACCGCCCCCACCGTAATAAAACTGTGGGAAACAAATGATATATCAATACACTATAATGCGCTTGACAGTGGAGATGCCATTACCTTTCGAGGGGTCGTCAAGATTAAGGACAGTGTCACCTACAGTTTTCCGCGAGCGGACTTTCTTCTTCTCTATGTCTATCTGCTAAATGGTGATGGTATCTCGACAAGCAGACATATTATTCGTCCGAATATATCAAAATACAATACTGTCAGTCAGCAGACCAGATTCAGTAAAATAATCCCGAAAGATGCTGACACAGTCTCATTTGCTTTTGGCTATTGGGGAAATTTTTTTGATACGGATGGCATGGCAGAGGAAGGGGGCGGACATTTCAGCAGGGACGATTGGGAAATTTACCATAGCCCATTCAAATAAATGAGAACCCAGATTTCTCTCGAGCATTGTGTCAATTTTGGCGCTTCTTGGCGAGGTGGTAGATCTCTTCTGTTTTAAAAGCTTTTCAGGACGACTTTAAGAAGTTCGGAGAGTGTTGTGATCTGGGCGTCGCTCAGATCCCTGGAGATTTCGTTGGTAAACTCCTGGTGAAATCGATGATGTTGTTCGTACATCAAAGTACCTTTCTCTGTTAACACAATCAGCCAGGACCTGCGGTCATTTTCATGGGGTTTCCGAGCCACCAGCCCCATCTTTTCCAGTTTGTCAATGCCGACGGTAAGGGTTCCTGTTGTGACTCCAAGTCGTTCGGCAAGCTCCTTCATGCGCAGACCTTGATAGTGACCAATTACTTCAACAGTATGCATTTGTACTGGTGACAGGCCGGTATCCTTGACAATGGAATGTTCCCAGGATGCGATTTTATCATAAAATTCAGCAAATTGATGAGACAGTAACTCTACACTCATGCTATCCTCACTTTGTATAATTTCTTATAAAAAAGCCTGGATGATACCAAAGGTCGAGAACAATATTATCACTACACCGGTGCTTCGCATGATCAGCGGTTCTATCCATTTTTTCTGCAGCGAATTCGCCATGCTGGTTACCTTGAAAATAATTAAGATTACCCCGCCAACGGCAATAGCGGTTGAAAAGGCATAGGTCACAAAGACCAGTGATGCGGCCAAGGTGCTGCCGGCACCCAAAGCATATCCATACATGACTGCTGCCGTTGGGCAGGGTACTGCCATATTGACAAAACCAATGCCAAACAAAGCAAAGGGTAGTAGTTTCTTGTCTGCTGTTAAGCTGTGGAGCTTTGCAAGCACATTTCGACGTTGATGCGCTTGAAGGTGCGATTTACTGGTACAGCCCTGTTGTGACAGATCTTGAGAGTGGTCATGATGATGCAAGAGATGTGGATTATAGATCAGTAACACTCCGAGAATTATCAGGATAACTGATGTCCCGATTTCCACCCATATACCCATAGAAACAGGTACAGCCTGAGAAACTGCCCCCAGGCTTGCTCCAACAGCAAGACACGCCAGGGCGGTTCCACTGAGAAAAGAACAGGTGAGAAGGGCGACACGTCCGCCATTTCTTTCACCCGTGACGAATGGGGCGAGGACCAGCCATGAATGTCCGCATGGATTCACACCATGAAGGAGTCCAAGCAGGAAGCTGGACTGAATAGCCGCAAATAGTAATGTTCCGAATTCCATCTTTATTCTCTCCTGAGTGTATATCGATGGAGAGATAATATCGGGAATAATTTTATTGTCAAGTAGTTTGATTGTAAAGATACTTGAAAGGCAAACTGAATTGATCGTACCTGAGCGGAGGCCCTATAGTACAAATATGTTGAATTCTCGTAAATGTTTACCTATGAAAAGGTGCAGAAACGCGGAACCTAGAAGTGGAAAACTCGCTGACTGGCTTTTTTGTATGCAGAGGTGATCTAACTGTTGTCGTCAAGACCATTCCCTCCCCGTTCAATTATCAATAGTGACCTGTTTACGGGAAGGAAATGGAATATGCAACGATGGTGTAAATCAGTTCATTGTTATTGGTACCGGTCGCAGGATAATTTCGATGCGGCGGTTTTTACTGCGTCCTTCTGGGGTTATATTCGTTTCAACCGGGCTGTTCTGTCCAAAAGAGATGGCCAGAAGCTGTTCGGGTTGCACTCCCTCCTGTTCGAGGAGACGCACTACACTTGCTGCCCGGGCTCCAGCAAGCTCCCAATTTGTTGGGTATTTTGACTTCAGTCCTTCGCTTATCGGTATGTCGTCGGTAAAGCCGGCGACAACCGTCTGATATGGACTGCTCTTTAATTCAGCGGCAGCCCGTTTCAGTACCTCGATTCCCATTTCATTAAGTTGGGCTGAACCGGAAGGAAATAGAATATCATTGGCCAGGTTTACTTTAACCCCGGATTTCATCATTTCGATCTTGATCATATTGGCTTCCCGTTCTTTGGCAAATGTTGCTTCCAGGTTTTGGTATACCTCTCTCTGTTGATCTATCTGTTCTTTTGCTGCTTCAGCTTCCATAGCGGCCTGTTGCTTTTCTTCTTGCGTTTCGACTACCTTTGCACTTAACCGTGCATTTTCGCTCAAAAGCTGATTGCGTTCATCAATAACCTGGTCACGCTCAGCTATAATCTGATCACGTTCCTGGATCATTGCCTCATGAGTTCCCTTTGATACACAGCCGGAAAGTGAGATCATCAAAAAACATAATAGAAAAAATGCAAACCCTGTCTTTGTCAAGTCACATCGCTGTTGCGAGCTTGGTGTTACCATTTCAATCTCCTCTTTTTTAATATAACGATTTTCTCCTCATCTCCCTCACTTGCCTCATGTTTCACGAAAAATTGAGGCAAAAGAAGCTTACTGTCAAAACTGACTATCATCAGCAGAATTATTATACATATTAAAGAAATGGCAACAGTGAGACGTTGATAAGATATCAACCATGTATTCGTCAAAATTAATTTTATGAAATGTATGGATGTGTGATAGTATTCGTTGATGTGTCAGTAAATATAGGCGTGGGGAGAGAGCTGGGTGGTGCATTTTACTGGGCAATAAAATTGGGAGAATGGGATGAAATGGTCCAACGATTATAAAATAGGTATACCGTCATTAGACTCTCAGCACAAACGACTTTTTCAACTCATAAAAGAACTCAATGATGCGCTGGATTCAGGGCTCAGACTTGTAAATGTTGAAAGATTATTTGCAGGGCTTGATCAATATGTGACCAGACATTTTCAACTGGAAGAAAAATATATGCTGGATAGCCATTATTCAGGACTGGAAAAGCAACAAAAAGCCCACGAGTATTTTACCGTGAAGTTTAATGAACTTAGCGAAAAACTCAGCATGACCGGGATAACCCCAGATATAATTAAAACTATAAAGGGCGAATTGACCGAGTGGCTCAAAGGGCATGTCACTGGTCTTGACCAGGAATTTGGTAAATATTATCAGGAGCAGGAAAAACTACAGTAACCTCAATACCTTTTCTTTTTATAGGATACCGAACCGGGTGTGATTGAAAATGGTTGAGCAAGGAGTAAAAAATATCGAGAACCTACAGTGAAATTTCAGCCCCTGCCTGTTCAACTAATTTTGCGGCCGCTCTCTCACCGTGTTGCCGGGCAAGTTGTTCTGCCTTGTCGGCGTTGCCATTGCTTATTGCCCGTAGAATTGCCTCATGTTCATCCCAGATTCTCTGACGAGGCGGCTTATGCCGCAACACCAGGCTCATGATGCGGAGGAGATGGTACCAGTGTGGAGAAACAGTACTGTCAATTGCCGGATTACCGGAGATTTGATAGATAAAACGGTGAAACTCCATGTCGGTATGAATCATTTCCACTATGGAACTTGAGCGACAGTGTTGCCGCCCTTTTTCAATTAACGGCAGCCCTTCCTCTAAAGCATCAATAGCACTGTTACGTGCCGCTTCACGGGCTGCCAACGCGTCCAGAGCGGCCCTGATCTGGTACAAGCCGGTTATCTGTTCAGTACTTAACGATGCGATCTCTACTCCGCGTCGTCCGGTATCATTGACAAAACCCTGGTTTTTCAGGAGTTGTATGGCCTGACCGACGGGCTGTCGGGAAACCTGCAGTTTCGCAGCCAGCTGATCCTGATTCAGCCGTTCCCCTGGAACGAGCTGTCCTTCGCAGATGGCGTCTCTAAGGGAATGATAGACCTGCTTAACAAGATCAGGCTGTTGTGATATCGGTTTGACCATATATTGCCTCAATGTATTCAGTTGGAAAAGAGTGTCATCTGGATGTCAGAATACATCGTTTAATTCATATACCTTCTGTCAGCTTTGTATTGCGATTTTCAACAGTACTGAAAAGAATATACTCGTAAAACAAAGACCGGCCAACGGTAAAGAGTGGGGCAATCGTATTCAACACACTTCATGCCTGGACATTGGTGCTGCCTTGAGTTGCGAGCTTTTTTTGCTTTAACCGGGGGATCAAAACCTCAAAGGCTACCGAACCCGTTATCACCAGAATGGCAAAGAGTTGTGTGGCGGTGAGCGTCTGTCCCAGGATCAGAATGGCCAGGAGTGAAGCAATGACAGGTTTGAGGAAGAATATGTAACTCCCCCGGGTAATATCTGGTACAGCAGACAAACCACCAATCCAGAGAAATTGGGTTATAGTGGTATTCCACATGGCAATTACCAATAGGGCCATCAAGGCATCACCAGGCATTGCCCCCAGTCGTGCCGGGGAGACCCAAACATCAAAAAACAAACCAACAACCAGCCACAGCCCCAGTGAGCCAATAAACATGGTTAAAGCCGTTATCCGTAAAGCACCATACTCCATTATTATCGGCTTGACCATTACCGAGTATGCTGCAACGGCGGCAGAACAGCCCAGGGCAAGCATAATTCCAAGCAGACTGTCTGCCGATCCCGCCAATTTGGCCAGGTAACCATCTGTGATCAACAGACTGATACCGATAAGGGCACAGATGCCACTGGCTATTTTGGCTGTGGTGATTGGTTGTTTGTTAATAAACAGATTTGTCAATGCAACAAAAATCGGGATAGTCGTTACCAGGGTAGCTACCTGCGGAACTGAGGCAAAATCCAGTGACCAGTGAAACAGCAGGTATCCGCCGGTGACTCCGAGCAGCGACAGAGCTAAAATTTTTCCCAGATGGGTGCGTAGAGGCGCAATCAGATTTGGGCTGGCTGGTAGCAATAAGGCAACAATAATCAAGCCCGTGCCACCAAGGAGAAAGCGCCAGACCGAGAGCTCCGGTCCCTTGACCCCTGAAAGAGTGGCGACGAATTCAGTCGATGCATGTCCAAGAACACCTACAAAAACAGCGGCATAGGCTATCCAGCTATATTGTTTCCAAAGGCTCATGATGTCACCCCCTTGGCGAAATTGAGCAGACAGTCTACTAATTCAGAAGGTCGCTCTGCAGGTATCATATGACCCGCGTTGTGTATTTGGATCTGTTTTGCATTGGGAAGGCGATTATAGAGCCGTTCAACATCATCATGATCCAGAAAAACATGGTCCTGTAATCCGGTGACAACCAATACCGGAAGCTCAAGCTTCTCGTATGGCAGATCCCAATCGGCTGAACCGGCATTTTTCAGAAGGTTATAATGACCGTCTTTGGCTTCAATAGGTGAATACTCCTGTGTCTGGAGGAAGTTATTTCTATTTAGGGCCTGCCATTCTTCATTGAAAAGCAGTGGAACAAAAAGATCACGGAAAAGCTGGAGACCGCCTATTTCGGCACATCTGACCAAGGCATCATTAATCCAGCGCAGTCTTTCCCCATCACGCCTTAAAGTATTGATCAGAACGAGTCCCATTGTTTGCAGGTTGAGCAGCCCGGCAAGCCAGCTTTGGACGGCAAATAAACCGCCAATTGAGAGCCCGCAGAGTATCGGACGGTGAGGGGCCAGCTCTGCCAACAGCTTACGCGCATCCTCAACAATGAGAGAGGAATCGAGCACACAGTCTGGGGAGAAAGGGCTGTTGGCCTGACCGCGAAAGTTAAAACTGAGAGTGCCGTGTCCTTCTGCACGCAGACGTGGGCCAATTTCCGCCTCCCACATCTTCGTATCCCCCGTAAGAGCATTAAAAAACACCCATGTAATGCCATCGGTACGTGCAGGGGCATGGTGGATGTAGAACAGACTATTGTGTTCATCTATGTGATGTTGGGCCATATATTCCTCCATATGAGATCTCGCGATATGCGGACAACTTTATTCGTAAATACCGTATTTCGTATACGAAATGTGAATATACCGATGTAAAGACGAAAAGGCAACCTGTATTATACAGAGGCTTTCTGGAAGAAATCTATAATTGACGTTCGTATGGCTTGAAGAAAACGCAGCAGTTTTTTACACGGAAAAAGAAGCAGGATATAATAAGAAAAGCGGCTACGTCGTTCTGACATAACCGCTTTTAAAGGAATACTATTAAAGCAAGTAGCCGTACTTTGGGCTGAACTTAAAAATTCCAGAAGCTGTCAATCTCATCTCCATGAAAATCCCAGACCACGTTGTGCGGTGGTAATTCTTCCAGGCTGAAAAATTCCGGAAGACGGTCGTCTTCCTTTCCAAATCCGGCTTTTTCATTAAAAGCTTTCTCTGTTTTGAGGATATATTTTCCCAGGGAAATAACATCATCTGCGGTCAAATTAATTCCGAACCGAGCGTTAATGAGATCAATGAGCGCAGGCAGACAGGTTTCATCATCAAGAGCTGCAAAAGCTATAAAGAGGCACATTCCTGTGGAATCAATAGCAGCGGTGGCGATTTGCAGATTTCTGGAGAGTTCGACTTGACCTTCTTTGGACAATGGATCAACTGAGCCGCCGACGTTGAGAATATTGGTAGCTATGGAATATCCCATGGTATGATCTGCACCCATGGTGGAGGTGGCATAGGTGATACCTATACCTTTGATGGCACGTGGATCATAGGCAGGAATTGCCTGGTTTTTGACAACGGGGACTCTTGTCACTCCGAAAGATTTGCCAACCAGACCGGCTCCGCCACCTATTATCCGACCAAGGCCGGTACCATTAGCAACTTCTTCGCGGAGGATTCGGCACATTTCATCTCCATCACCGAACGGCAAGACCCCGGCTTCCATGGCGACACCCATTGCCACCGAGGTTTCTATGGAGTCAAGTCCCAGATCATCCATGATGCTGTCTGCCTCAGCGATTTTATCAAGGTCGTCTACACAGCAATCGGCCCCCATGGCCCAAATCGACTCATATTCAAAGCCTGAGGTTTTATATTCTTTCGAAGCATCGTTGTAGATCTGTGAGCATTGAATGACGCAACCAGGATGACAGCCGTGTTTTGGGGTACCGCCTCGTTCCTTGATAATGTCATACATTGTTTCGCCGGAAATCTTTTCATGGCCATCAAACTGTCCAAGAGTAAAGTTCTTTGTAGGTAATCCACCTGATTCATTTATAATATTGACGAGCACATTGGTCCCGTACTGGCCAAGGCCCTGGCTTATTGGATGGCTGGTCAAGGCTTTGGCAAAGGCTTTGTTCGCCGCTTTGAAGGCCTCTGGGTTCGCAATGTCCACCTTACCTTCCTGCGGGTCAATGGCTATAAATTTAACGTGTTTTGCTCCCATTACGGCGCCAAGTCCACCTCGTCCGGCTGAGCGCATTTTACCGTCAGGATCTTTTACTGAAATATTGGCTGCGGCCATTTTCATCTCTCCTGCCGGACCGATTGTTATAATCCCACGTTTACCGCTGAAACGCTGGTTGAGTGCTGCAACGGTGGCGAAGTTACCCTGACCGAGCAGCTCACTTTCTTTTTCAACAATAACTTTATCGGGCGAGATTTGAATACTATACCAGTTATCATCCTGGGGTTGACCTTCAATTATCAGGGCCTTGCAACCACAGCGTGCCAACAGCTGTGCCGCTGTACCTCCTGCATTAGCTTCTTTGATTGTCCCGGTAAGGGGGCTTTTGGCTCCAACGGAAATACGTCCAGAATTGGCTGCCGGTGTTCCTGAGAGTAGACCGGGAGCAAAGATAAGTTTGTTGCCTGGGCCTAAAGGGTGACAGCTTGGCGTAACTTCTGCGGCGACGATAGTGGAGGTGAGTCCACGACCGCCGTGAGCTGCCCAGCTTTCCGGAACATCTTCTATGCTCGTGCTGAGATCACTCATATTTATACGAAAAATTTTGTCGGTCATTTTACTCTCCTATATGCAATTAAAATCATAATACTTTTTCATGAGGAATGAGGGCTGGAATGTATCCGGTTAAATTCGTTGGCGCGGTTGAAAACACACAAAGGGTACAGGAATAGCCTGTGCCCTTGTGTGATTTTTCTCTGGTATATCTTTAGAAACTTAACAAAATTACATTGCAGCAGCATAAATTGCTTCTACATCCATATCCTTTGGCACCCTTGGGTTGGTCAAGCCACAGGCGTCTTTTTGCGCATTGCCTCTCATGACAGAAATATCTTCTTCTTTTACTTCCTTGCCATAGCGAACACCTAACTCTTTGAGTCCTGCAGGGATACCAATGTCCGTCGACAGCTTTTTAATCGCTTTAATAGCGAGTTCCGCTGCGTCACGGGGGGCAAGACCGGAAATATTTTCACCCATAAGTTCGGCTATTTTGACAAATCGATCCATTTTGGCGATGAGGTTGAAAGAGCTGACATGAGGCAATAGAATCGCATTGCATTCACCATGAGGCAGGTCATAAAAGCCGCCAAGTTGATGAGCCATTGCGTGTACGTGACCTAAGCTGGCGTTATTGAAAGCCATACCGGCGAGATATTGGGCATAACACATACCTTCCCGAGCGTTAATGTCGTTGCCATTGGCTACTGCAGGACGTAAATGCTTGGCAATGAGTTCAATTGCTTTTTCGGCTGCAGAGTCTGTCATCGGTGTAGCAGCGGTGGAAACATAGGCTTCCACGGCATGTGTCAGAGCATCCATTCCTGTGGCTGCGGTTAATGCCGGTGGCATTCCCATCATCAGCATGGGATCATCCAGGGCGACACCAGGAGTGACACGCCAGTCAACGATGGCCATTTTTACTTTACGTTTGGTATCGGTGATGATACAAAACCTTGTCATTTCCGAAGCGGTACCGGCTGTGGTGTTGACTGCAACATATGGCGGCATCGGGTTTGTGGATTTGTCCACACCTTCAAAGTCATGAATGGTTCCGCCATTGGCAACGACAAGGCCTATTCCTTTGCCGCAGTCATGAGCGCTACCACCGCCAAGGGTAATCAGGCTGTCGCACTTCTCCTTTTTATATATCTCGACACCAGCATGGACATTATTGTCAGTTGGATTGGGAATTGTTTCATCGAATACAACATATTTCATTCCTGCTGACTCGAGGAGGTCTGTGATTTGTTTGGTAATGCCTGCACCGGTTATACCTTTGTCGGTAACGACCAATGGTTTCGTGCCTCCAAGTGCCGCTATTTTTCCAGGTATTTCTTTTGCTGCGCCTATGCCTATTAATGTTACACTGGGAATAAAATATCCGAAAACCTGTTCTTGTATTGCCATGATAACACCATCCTTTTGTTGAGTTAGTTGAGAATACTATAATTTGGCCGACACGGATCCAACGTCTGGGCATAGGTATAATAGCAAGCGGCGTGCCATTTGTGTTTATCGTATAATAACAATTAGTTGTATGGGTCTTGTGGAAAGAAGAAAGGTCAATAAGAGCTCATCAATGGACCAGCCATATCATTTTACCGGGATGTTTGTCTATAGAACTTATTGCAAGCCAGTAAAATAGGCTTTTCAGGAAGACTGAGTCATTTTGATCCCAATAAATGTCCAAATGGGTCACAATGACAACAGGTAGGGAAGTACCGGGGTTTGGCTATTTATGACCTCTTACGGTTTTTATCTGAATTGATGTTTCGTTCAAGGCCACTTTTTTAGAGATGGGATAAATTGCGAAAACCCCATTGAATAAATGAGGTAGAGTTCCTCCCAAAATAGCCAGCAAGAAAATACCGCAGATAACTCCTGATCGAGGATGAGAGAAAAATAACTTTGGGGTTGTCCCTTTATCTGCCATCATTTCATTTTCTTTCATGTTTTTCTTAACATATCACCGGTCAGGCGGAAGGGAAGGATCTGCTGCTTTATGGCATTCCCGGAGACCGTCGGGAAGAAATTGATCTTTCTGTCAGCAGTTGCCGCCTGATAATACCTTAAATAATATTTCTGGAAATCTGTTATTATCTTCCTAAGTTCAACATGGGGTTAGCTGAATATTAGATTAAGTTCCCCTCTCTTTTCGTGATAAAATAAAACAAATTCCAATATTCTAAGAAATCCTTTATCCGTCAATGGTCTGAATATCCAAAATGCGGGAAGAAGGCTCGTCTTAAATGATAGGTTCAAGATGATTATTGCTCGGAATAACTGGTCAGTTTTCGGTACAGGGTCTTTCTGCCAATACCTAGAGCCTCTGCGGTTTTCTGGCGATTCCCGGAAAAGAAATCGAGCATTTTAAGAATATGTTTTTTCTCCACATCTTCAAGAGTAACTCCGTCATCACTGGTTGAGGAGTTAGAAGCGATCTCCTTTGGCAGACAACGTTCGGTAATAATATTATTTTCCGAAAGAATTATGGAACGCTCGATCACATTGCGAAGCTCCCGCACATTCCCCGGCCAGCTGTAACGCATCATGCAATCCATGGCACTTTTAACAATTTTGCATGGCTTTTTATCCGCATGGAGCGTGGTTAAAAAATAATCGACCAGAAGGGGCAAATCCTCCTTGCGCTCCTGGATGGATGGCATTTGAATGTGGAAGGCGTTGATGCGGTGATACAAAGCCTCGTTGAACTCTCCTTTGGCTACTTCCTCCGCCAGGTTTTTATTGGTGGCGAAGAGAAACCGAATGTTAACATGGCGCTCCTCCTTTTCTCCCACTCTCCGGTAAGTCTGGGTTTCCAGTGCCCGTAGCAAGGAGGCTTGGACATCCAAAGGCAAGTCGCCAATTTCATCTAGAAAAAGAGTCGAATTGTGGGCAAAGGAAAAGAGGCCGTCCCTGTTTTCCGTACCTCCGGTAAAAGAGCCTTTGGTGTGGCCGAATAACTCGCTACGGGCCAGCTCCTTCTGTAAAGTGGCGCAGTTTTTAATGATCATGGGGTTTTCTGAGCAGGAAGAGCGTTCATGGATCAACCTGGCGACCACGTCTTTACCTGATCCCGATTCACCCGTAATGAGTACAGGTATCTTTGCCGGAGCAACTTTGTTTATCAGGTACTTGATATCACGGACTGCTTGGGAATTGCCAATGAACTTGACATTTTTATCCCGTGTATCGCTCTGGCGCAGGATATCATTCTCGCGTTGTAGCTGGACGCGCTGATGGGCTTTATCCACCATAAGATCAAGGCGATCCAGATTGAACGGTTTGCGGATGAAATCGTAGGCACCCAGCTTCATCGCATCAACAGCGGTATCAATATCCCCATGACCGGTAATCATAATTATTTCCACATGAGGCACGGCTTCTTTTACCTTGATCAACAGATCCAGGTCACTCACATCAGGCAGCAACAGGTCCATGATGATTACTTCAAACCAATGGGCGTGGATAAGCGACATGGCTTCCCTGGCAGTTGCAGCCGCCATGATCTCCCGGTTTTGATTGGCCAGTTCCTTGGTCAACAGTCTGCGGATGGTTTCTTCATCGTCAATGACGAGGACGGGATATGGTCTATTTTCAGTCATTTATCTATTCCAGGAAGAGTGACACGAAAGGTGGAGCCCTTGCCTTCATCACTGGTTACGGTAATTTTCCCACCATGATTGTTCACAATGGTAAAACAGGTTGAGAGGCCTATGCCGATGCTGCCCTTGCCTGCGGGCTTTGTGGTAAAAAAAGGCTCGAAGAGTTTATCTTGAAGTTCGAGTGGGATTCCGCAACCTGAATCTTCAACGATTATGGTTACGCCATTCTCCTCGTTGGGTATTGTCTGTATTTTTATCTCGCCATTCTCTGATGTCGCATCAAAGGCATTGGTTATGAGATTGATGATAACCTGTTTCAGTTGCGGTTCATCTCCCAGTATCGGTGGTAGTTTTTCCCCGAGTTCCGGTTTGATGGTGATATTATGATGCTCCTTAAAATGGTGTTTCAGGATAAAAAGAGTATCCTGCACACAATTGTTGATATTAACAGGAATGAGACTTGACGCTACAGGTCTGCTGAAGGTGAGCAGAGTTTGGACAATATCGCGACAGCGTATGCATTCATTGATTATTGTTTGAGTGTATTCTTCAAAATCCTCAAGAACATGCTGGTCGACTTTGCCGCGAATAAGGCTGATACGACGTTGAAGTCCTTCTGCAAATCCGCTTATTCCGGCAAGAGGATTATTTATTTCGTGGGCAACTCCTGCTGCCAAAACACCAATGGTTGCCATTTTCTCCGCCTGATAGAATTGCGCCTGGAATTCTTTTTCCAGAGTAACATCCCGCATTGAAAGGAGGATCTGGCGTTTACCGGTTATACCGGATTTGAGCGGTGAGGCGATAACCCTGAAATGTCGATATTTACCATCAACTTTGTTAATACAGAGTTCTTTGATAATGTCATCGCTTTCCAATGATCTTTTTACCGGACAATTTTCACAAATATTTTCCTTCCCGCAGATCGTCTGGAAACAGGACTGACCGAGTGGGTCTGCAGTTGGAAACCACTTATAAAATACATGATTGACCCGATGTATTCTTAAATCATCGGTAAGCACTGCCATTAAATCGGTGATGCCATCCAAAATTGCCTGAACTTCCTTGCGTTTTTTATCAAGCTCCAGGTTTGATGCCTTTAATTGTTTAACCTTTTGCTGCAGCTCCTGATAAAAACCCAGTTTCGTATGGCCAATACCGATGAGATCTTCGAGGGTTGTTGACGGTTTCATCACCAAACCTCCTGGCAAATTTCCAAGAGCTCCTGCGAGGAAGCTGGGCGTGGATTTGTTAAATTACAGGCGTCGTTCACTGCCATTCTACAAATTTGCTCAAGGTTGTGTTTTTGGTCCTCCTCAATTTCCTGATGAAGTTTAAGAGGAACATCAAAAGAGGCGAAGAATTCTTCAAGCTTTGCAATACCGCCCTGTGCCGTTTCAAGATCTGAACCGAGCCGTTTATTGAGAATCACCCTTCCGATTGTTGCGAGCTTTTCCGTTGCATGAGAAAGATTAAAACGCATAACGGTCGGTAAAAGAATAGGGTGAACATTTCCATGGGCCATATCGAAATATCCTCCAAGGGAGTGGGCCAGGGCATGTTCGGCTCCAAGTCCGGCATTGCTGAAGGCCATGGATGCTGAAATCGAAGCCACACTTAATTGTTCGAGAGAATCAAGAGAGCGGGTTTTGACTGCCTGAGGCAGGTGGCGGAAGATAAGATCAATTGCCTTGAGTGATTGCATTTCCGTAAATGGCGAAGCGATGCGCGACACATATGATTCCACTGCATGGGCCAGGGCATCCGCAGCTGACTGGATGATCAGCTTTGTCGTTTTGGTCGTTAGAATAAGAGGATCGACAATGGAAATATTAGGGACAAGAGTTCTGGTTATTATAGACATTTTTACAGTTCGCTCAACATCGGTAATTATACAGAACTGAGAAATGTCAGAGCCACTGCCTGCAGTGGTGGTGATAAATACCATGGGAGGAAGGGGACGCTGAACTCGGTTGGCACCTTCATAATCGCGTATTTTCCCGCCATTACTGGCAATAATTGCGATACCCTTGGCAGTGTCCAGAGCACTGCCTCCACCAATGGCGATAATCACATCGGTATCATTTTTTAAATAAAATTCAGCACCCAGCTCTACCTCGTAGTCTCTGGGGTTTGAGGTCACTCCCGAATAATAGACCCATTCAATCCCATCTTTTTTGAGGATATCCATCAGTTTCTGAACCCAGCCGGCCTCTTCAATACCAGGATCGCTTACAAGAAAGACCTTTTTGGCACCAAGTCGCAATGAGCACTGGCCGGTATGACCCATACTTCCACGACCAAAAATTATTTCAGGAATGGCAAACTTGGTGACCTCCATGAAAGACCTCTTGTCGTTGTGGTTTATGTGTATCTGCGGCTGCAGAAGGGTTCATCTCCGTAAAACCTGCTGTCTGTGGGATCATAATTCATTTGTAGTATAGCATCTTTTGTGCCTGAACAGCAAAACGCGATAAATCAGGAGCTTAGTCGCAGCAGCTTCATGGCTGTGGGTCAAAAAGACACGTTGATGAATATCTGAGTTCGTTTTATTGATAAATAATGGCTGTTGTTCGTAATAGCTCCAGTGTTGTTGAGTATCAAGCACAATGAGTCAAGATGACCCATAAAGATGTCGAACGGGTCATCCTGACTTATTTAATTCGGTGAGGTTGGGAGATACTCCCCCCATATCTCATCGCTCTCGGCGGGGTTTATCAGCCTGCTTTGTAATGATCTTCTGTTTTTACTTATCTTCTCTCAATTATCGTGTTATTTTTGCGTACAATAAGTATTGACTTTGGGATGGGAATACTTTAAATCGCATCTCTTCCTTTTTGGGATTCTCCTTAAAAGTAAGAATAGCAAATCTGGCGAAATATTTGCGCGGTAGAAAGCGTGAATACCGGTAAATAGCATAATTGTAAAAATTTCTGGAACATCGCTACGCTAAGCAATAACCTTCAATTCAGGATGCAGGCTAGATAGCGGGCTACATAGGGAGTTATTTTATAATGGTCTGGTCAATTGAAAGTGCAACAAAACTTTATGGCGTCAATAACTGGGGTGCTGAATATTTTTCTGTCAACCACGATGGTGAGGTTGTCGTTGCTCCCTTCGGCGCTGCTGAGGGTCCAAAGGTCAGTCTCCTGGAAATAATCCAGCAGATTGAGGCCCGTGGTCACTCCATGCCGGTTCTTTTACGTATCGAAAACATTCTTGGTTCTCAGATTAAACTCCTTAATGATACCTTTGCAAAGGTCATTAAAGAGACGGGATACAAGGGGAAGTATAAAGGCGTTTTCCCCATCAAGGTAAACCAGCAGGAGCAGGTGATTGATGCGATCACTCAATTCGGCAGGGAGTATAACCACGGCCTTGAGGTTGGCAGCAAATCTGAGTTGATTGCAGGTATCTCGATGCTGAAAAATCGTGCCGCCAGCCTGATTTGCAATGGATACAAGGATGAGGAGTTTATTGACCTGGGGCTCTACGCCATAAAAATGGGTTATCAGGTCTTCTTTGTGGTTGAGGTGCCAGGCGAGATTAATTTGATAATTGACCGGGCGAAATTTCATGGTATCACACCCAATATTGGTCTGCGTATAAAGCTCTCCACCCAGGCAGATGGGAAATGGTCAAATTCCGGTGGTGACTCCAGTGTATTCGGCCTGAATATGTGTCATGTTGTCGATGTAATTGATCGCTTAAAAGAAGAAGATATGCTGGGTTGCCTGCAGCTCCTTCACTACCATATTGGTTCCCAGATTCCTAATATCAGCGATATCAGAGCCGGAGCAATGGAGGCGTGCCGTCTCTACGAAGAACTGGTTAAAGAGGGGGCTCCCATGGGGTATCTTGATCTTGGCGGGGGACTTGCTGTTGATTATGATGGCTCAAACACCAACTCCCAGTCAAGCCGCAACTATTCCATGGAAGAATATTGCTATGATATTGTGGAATCAATTATTACGGTCCTTGAAAAAAATGGTACAACCCATCCCACGATTATCACCGAATCCGGGCGAGCCGTTGTCGCCTATTCATCCATACTGCTTTTTAATATTCTCGATGTGAGTTCTTTCGAGCCGCACCCGATTCCCAGCGAACTCCCTGTTTCAGAAAACGACCTGCTGGAAAATCTCTTGGCTACCCTTAAAATGGTTTCTGAGAAAAATATCCAGGAATGTTGCAACGATACACTCTTCTATAGAAGCCAGGGCAGGCAACTTTTTAAACATGGGCAGATCTCTATTCGTGAACGTGCAATGGCGGAGAACCTGGTGCAGCATATCCTCATCAAAATCGCGCAATTGTCAAAATCACTGGATTATGTTCCCAAGGATGTGCAGTTGATCAATCAGCTTGTACATGATATTTATTATGGAAATTTCAGCCTGTTCCAATCTCTGCCCGACGTCTGGGCTATTGATCAGATAATGCCGGTGATGCCCATTCATCGCCTTGGTGAAGAGCCGGATCGTCCAGCAATAATTTCGGATATAACCTGTGACTGTGACGGTAAAATCGATAGATTTCCAGATCAAAAACAGGAAAGGGGCAGCATTATGCTGCATTCTCTTAAAGATCAGGAAGAATATTACCTTGGAGTGTTTCTGGTGGGCGCCTATCAGGAGACTTTGGGCGATTTGCATAACCTTTTTGGCGATACCAACGTTGTCTCAATCAGTGTGAATGAGGATGGTTCCTATAAAATTCTAAGAGAAGTGGAAGGAGATTCGGTTGAGGATGTTCTTTCCATTGTGGAGTATGATCTGAGGGCGATTAAGACAAGATTGAAGAATATTACCGAGGATTCCATTTCTAAAGGCTTTATCACCGCAAAGGAGAGACGGATTATTTTTAAGACGTTTGAAGAGGGGTTGCGGGGATATACTTATTTTGAAAGGGAATAAAAAGAACAAATACAGCATTTCTTCAAGGAGAATTGAATGTCACGCATATTGATTATTGGCGCTGGAGGAGTTGGTAAGGTTGTTGCCAAAAAATGCGCCCTTCATACTGAGGTTTTCACAGAAATATGGCTTGCCAGCAGGACCGTTTCCAAATGTGAAGAAATTGCTGCTGAAATCAAAAACGAACGTGATGTGGACATAACCACTGCCGCAGTGGATGCCGATAATGTCGCTGATCTGGTTGCCCTGTTGCAAAGGTGTATGCCCAAGCTGGTCATAAATGTCGCTTTACCCTATCAGGATCTGACCATAATGGATGCCTGTCTCGAATGTGGCGTTCATTATCTCGATACAGCGAACTACGAGCCTGAAGATACTGCCCATTTTGAATACAGCTGGCAGTGGGCCTATCAGGAGAAATTCAAGGAAAAAGGATTGATGGCCTTGCTGGGCTGCGGCTTCGATCCTGGAGTTACCAATATTTTCTGCGCCTACGCCCAGAAGCACCTTTTTGACTCGATTGAGACAATTGATATTCTTGACTGTAATGCCGGCGACCATGGCCATCCCTTTGCCACTAATTTTAATCCGGAAATAAACATTCGCGAAGTAACCCAGGTGGTGCGTCACTGGAAAGACGGGGAGTGGCTGGAAACTCCGCCAATTCTTGAGGATGACTGCCGTCACTTCACCTTCGATTATCCTGTTGCCGGCCCTAAAGAAAGTTACCTGCTTTATCACGAGGAGATGGAGTCCCTGGTCAAGCATATCAAAGGGCTGAAGCGTATCCGCTTTTGGATGACATTCGGTCAGCCATATCTTACTCATCTGAAGGTTCTTGAGAATGTTGGCATGACCCGTATTGATGAGGTTGAGTATGAAGGCCGGAAGATTGTGCCCATCCGGTTTTTGAAAGCGCTTTTGCCGGATCCGGGATCACTTGGCAGCAACTATACCGGCAAGACCGTTATCGGCTGTGTCATTAAAGGTGAGAAAGAAGGCATGGCCGTGAGCAAATATATCTATAATGTTTGCGATCATGAAGATGCTTTTACCGAAGTCGGTTCACAGGCAGTTTCCTATACCACTGGAGTGCCGGCGATGATTGGCGCCATGATGATGGTAAAAGGGATCTGGCAAGGCCGGGGGGTTTTCAATGTCGAGCAGCTTGACCCCGACGCTTTTATGGACGAGTTGAACAAAAACGGCCTGCCCTGGCTGGTGAAAGACTTTACCGGGTCCCTTCCCGAATAGTGTCTGGCATGGCTGATACAGAGCAAGAACTACAGATCTTGGAGGATTTTCCACAGAGGTTTATAGAAGAGGTGGAAACACCCTGCTATCTTATCAGTGAGGATGTGCTGCGGAGAAACTGTGAGCTTCTTGATCTGGTACAGCAGAGAACAGGCGCAAAAATTCTGCTTGCCCTAAAGGCCTTTGCTCTCCCCGCACTTTTTCCCTTAATACGCAAATATCTCCATGGTGTCTGTGCCAGCGGGCCCATAGAAGCCCGTCTGGGATTTGAAGAATTTGGCAGGGAAGTCCACACCTATTCTCCCGTGTACACCGGAGAACAGATGAAAAGGGTCATCCAATACTCTGACCATATTCTTTTTAATTCGATCAACCAGTGGCAAACCCATCGGCATGCCATCCATAATGTCTCAAAAAACATCAGTATCGGGCTGCGCATAAATCCGGGACATTCAGAGGTGGAGGTGGATCTTTACAATCCCTGCCTTCCAGGGAGCCGTTTTGGTCTTCAGCCGGGAGATCTTGAAGGTGTTGAACTCTCCGGTATTTCCGGGCTGCATTTTCACGCGCTGTGCGAACAAAATGCCGATGTTCTGGTGCGGGTACTCGAAAGTTTTGAGCATCAATTCGGTCGATATCTTAATGGGCTGCAGTGGGTGAACTTCGGCGGTGGTCACCATATCACCAGGAAAGATTATGATGTCGATCTTCTTTGTCAGACAATTAATGATTTCCGGAAGCGCCATAACGATATCACCGTTTATCTTGAGCCGGGAGAAGCGGTGGTTCTGAATGGCGGGGTGTATGTGACTTCCGTGGTGGATATCATAAATAACGGTATGCCGATAGCCATTATTGATGGTTCGGCAGAAACACATTTACCCGATGTCCTGGCCATGCCGTACAGGCCGTATATAGTCGGGGCGGGAAAGCCTCAGGAGTTTGAACACACCTACAGGCTGGGAGGAATTTCCTGTCTTGCCGGGGATATTGTCGGCGACTACTCATTTCCCAAACCCCTTGAGTATGGTGATCGCCTGGTACTTACTGACATGGCCCTTTACTCATTTGTTAAGAACACCACATTCAACGGTGTTGAGCTGCCGTCATTATACACCTGCTCTTTAAAAAACGAGTCTCCCAAATGTATACGCAGATTCGGTTATAACGATTATCGTGGTAGAATCGCATGAACACAAAAAACACCATGATCCATTTTCACGGCGAGGATGTCAAACCATCATCGCCTGAGCAGGCTTTGTTTCATGTCGTTCCAGTGCCTTTGGAAAATTCAGTGACCTATGGTTCAGGTACGGGCAAAGGGCCGCAGGCGATCCTTGAGGCATCGTCTCAACTGGAACTTCTCACCTGCGCTACTGTTCCTGCAGAGTATGGAATTTATACCGCACCGGAAATTGATTGCTCAGACTCCACGGAGAATGTGCTTCATCGGCTTGAGAATAGTATAGCTGCAGTACTGGAATACAATGCTCTTCCAGTTGTCCTGGGAGGAGAACACACCGTAACCTGTGGGGTGATGCCTGCCTTGCAAACCCGCTATGACCGTTTTGGAGTCATTCAGTTTGATGCCCATGCTGATCTTCGCGAGGTCTATGAAGGAACCGCTTACAGTCATGCCTGCGTTATGCGCAGGGTCCATGAAGGTGGTATTCCTCTTTTCCAGATTGGCACCCGCAGCTACAGCCTGGAGGAACAGGAATACCGCAACAATCATACTATTCCCTTCATCGACAGCGAGGAGATCTGGCAGAAGGGGACTCATCTGGAGTTACCACCAGACTTTCCTGACTATGTGTATATAACCTTTGATATTGATGCCCTGGACAGTTCGATTCTCCCTGCAACCGGAACTCCCGTTCCCGGAGGTCTATCCTGGTATCAGGCAATGTGGATGATTGAGCAGATTATGGGGGAAAAAATCTGCATAGGTTTTGATGTGGTCGAACTTGCTCCGATTGAGAATCTGCACGCATCCTCTTTTGCTGCAGCGCAACTCACCTACAATATCATGGGGTATCTGGTCGCCAGTGAAAAGAACAGAGAATACTGGCTCAAGAAAACTGCCTGAGGATATCACCTGCAATCATTCAGAGGGAAATCGTGGCTATTCTGGAAGAACGACGAGAAAGCCGCAACGATTATGAAAGTCCGGCTTGGGCCTCTGGTGCTCAACGGCCCAATAGCAGAGACTTCCATCAATGGTTTCTATAACACTGCAGACTCCTGCTTCAAGAATACATGAACTGTCAATGATACCGTTCAAATTCAGGCAGCAGCTCAAGGTTAGACAATCGGAAACTTCAGTGATTTTACAAAATGGCCGTCCTACGGAATGATCTTCCCGCATTCCCAGCCGATAGTCATCAAAACGATACACATTCCAGCGGCCACTGGGGCAATAGTTAACTTCCCAATATCCGGGATCGTTCCTGATTCCGAAGAATAATTCAAAACAGGTGTGACGCCATAACTCATGACAGCGGCTGGCAGTAGCAAAGGCTACCGGTTTCTTGATATTTTTCAGCGCCCCGGAAAGAGTGTATTCGACCAGTAATGTATCAGCTGTTCTGGTGAGAGAGCCGGCGATTGACACTTTTTCCATCAGTGGTTCGGACTTAAAGGGCCGAAGTTGAAAGTTCGTTTGGTTTTTTTTAATATCTTCCTTCAACTGGAACCTCGTTTTGCCTGTTCAATTTGCATTGCAGTTTCAACAATAATCGTTGGAGCGCTGGGTCTCAAAAAATTTACCATGGTAACGATGGCTAAGCAACGTATCATCTCTTTTCTGCAGGTCATTATCTTTCCTGAAACATTCTATGCATCGTAATAAATTCCCTGTTCCAAAATATTTCTAAAAATGAGCAGAGAATCAGCTTTTTACCCCGGATCTATCCGGTTACCTGTAGCATGGTCCAAAATTGCTTGAAATGGCGGTTTAAAAAAGATAGGTTCCTAATGAGTGACCAACTTCAATGATCATTGCCTTTATGGATCATACTACGAGAAAGGAAAGAAGATGAACCGAGTTCAATATCTTATTGGGTTAGTTGCAGCCATGGTCTTTGCCGCGATATCCGTTGGATCTCTGTCCGCGAAGACAATGCAAAATACCGCACCATTTGTAAACACCCCGGCCAAGCCGATGAATTCAGCTACGCAAAAAGCTAAAAAGCTGCCGGATCTCCAGGTAGGTGTGATTAAAATAACACCTCAGCATCCTGGCGAAGGGCAGAGCGTGACCTTTGAAGGCAATATCATGAATTATGGTGAGGGTTCTGCTCAAAATCCAGTTGTCACTCTCAAGGTGGTTGGCCCACCGGGCGCGTCGATTCCTCCGTTCCAAAAACAATTCAACGTTACACTTGGTAAAAACCAGGGGGTAACGCTGGTGCACACATTCAAAGTTCCCGTATTCGGTAGCTATACCTGCACCTTCTCCCTTGATCCTGCCAGAATGATTGCGGAAACAAACGACAACAATAACATGAAAAATCTGACATTTGAGGTTGATGCATTGCCGGACCTGGTGGTCTGTATCAGCAATGGAAAGAGACCGCCGGTGGGCGGTAAACGGGAAATTAAAGCTGTTGTTAAAAATATCGGCAACGGGGATTGTGCAGACTATATAAAACTGCAATTCCACGTGGAAGGCAAGGGTACGAAGGTCTATGATCTTCTACCGATAAACGCCGGCGATTCCCGTGAAGTGACCAGAAATCATAAGTGGTCCACCTCTGGAACCAAAACCATCACGGCCAAAGTTATCTATACCAAAAAGGAGAGCAACAAAAGCAACAATAAAGTTCAGGGTTCGTTTTTTGTGAGACTGCCCCATCATGACAAATACAGTGCGGCACCCCAGGTTAAATGCTCCAACAACAGAGATTTTAACAGTTGGGAACAATGCGACAGTATGAATTAATGAGAATAAACTTGAGCAGAGGATGTTGTTTTCAATTTGGCAGGCACCTCTATCATCAGGGCCGCCGTTCACCGCAAAACAACGTGGATGAAATCAAAGAGAACAACAACATGGTCAAGAGGCAAAGTAATGGCTCTAACCACGAGGAACCAAGGTCCCAGTTCTAAGAAAGGTGCAATTTTAGAATTTAATTATAAAAACGAGGCCATATGAAAATGATCCGATTCACGCTGCCACTGGTAGTCATCATTTTGCTGATTGCCACCTTTACCTTCGGAGGAAATCCGCAGGTGCCCCTGAGTCCTGGAAAGACCATGAATAGCCCCGTCGAGCTAAAATCCAAAACGCCTTTAAAAGCCTCGAAGGCCGCAATGAAGATGATGAATTCTTTCAGGGTGAAACAGGTGAGTTTTCAAAAGATCACCATTAACAACCAAGTCCATCTTGCGGCTGCGGTAGTCTTCAATAAAAATATCGATGCCGGTTCGGTGAAGCAAAATCTCAACATCCGGCTGCTGAAGAAAAACCCCAGCAATTTCTGGGTCGATGCCTCGACCCAGAATAATACGGTGCAGATCCGGCCCAATTTTATCACCTGGGTAAGTGGCGCACCTCTTGATGAGACGGGCATCTATAAAATGCACCTGCGTGGCACCATCAAAAGTACCGATGGCCTCTATCTTGACTGCAATGGTGATGGCCAGGGAGAAGGCGGTAGCCTGCCACCATACGAGTCACAAACCTATCAGGCAGTTCCCGCCATTATACAGGGACTTGAAGATTTGAAATGATGCGGCACGATTGTTGGCCGACATTCAGTTGAAGGAAGTGGCATTGGGCCTATACAGTGAGATATGGAGATAAAAAGGCAACTTCATGTTTTTGAAAAAGAGCACAGACGGGTATAAATCACCCATAGAGGGTATCGAACAAAAGACCCTGGTGTATGGTGAAAAAACACTGATGACCGAGTTTCATCTGAAAAAAGGCGCCACGCTTCCCCGCCACAGGCATCCCCACGAACAGACCGGCTACCTGGTGTCGGGCAGAATTCGTTTGTATGTGGATGGCAAAACCTTTGATTGCGCACCGGGCGACAGCTGGTGTATTGCCGCTGATGCAGAGCACGGAGCGGAGATCTTTGAGGACGCTGTCGCCGTTGAAGTGTTTGCACCGGTCAGAAGTGAATATATTCCATGACTCGCCATGAGGAATATGGCCGCTTTAACACAATAGGAAAGGCTTAGGTTGTTTACTTCAACTTAGAAGGTGAATCCCGGTGCCCTTCAGTGATGCTATTTTGAAATTTCATACACCTTGCTTCTAGAATGCAATAGATAATGTGTCCACGAAAATTGGCTTAATCAGTGATGTTCATGCCACAGCAGATCCTGTGCAGGAAGCTTTGGCGATCTTCCAGCGAGAGGGGGTGGACCATATCTTCTGTGGCGGGGATATTGCCGGATATGGGACGGAGCTGGAGCAGACTGTTACGTTACTCATTGGCAGTGGTTGCGAAACGGTCATGGGCAACCATGACCTCTGGTATCTGGACAATTTCACTGATGGTAAAGTCGAGTCGGTTGTTGCTTTTTTAGAAAAATTACCTTTATGGCGGCAAGCAACCTTCGAAGGGAAGCGTGTTTACTTCGTTCATGCGAGTCCTCCTCAGTCACTCATGGAGGGGATTACCCTATTGGACGAAAATGCACAGATTCTGACTGACCGCAAAACCCGGTGGACCGATGAGATGAAAGGAGCAGATTTTGATGTGCTGGTGGTCGGCCATACCCACCAGGTGTTTTTTGAGCAGCTGGCGAATGTGCTGGTAATCAATCCTGGAAGCACGAAATTCAATCATACCTGTGCGATACTCAGTTTTCCCGAACTTGAGATTCAAATATATCCCTTGTCAAATAAAAATCCGATGCGTGTCTGGAACTGGCGAATGACAGGTTTGCCGTAGTAATGTATTAAAAAAATATCAGACCTGTACAATACGCCTGACCAGAAAGTGTTCGATGTTTTTCTGTTCATCCGATGGCTACCCGGAAACTCATGTTGAATCTGAAGAATGAAGAAGTCAATTCTTGATCCGGTTTCGGGCCACACATGGTTTAGTCTCTCGTATTTTCTGGGATCTCAGCTTCAATGCCTATAATTAATCAGAAATTCAATGATATTTCATAAATGAGACGTAAGGAAGACCTGAAGTTCATTCTTTAATATTGCCGAATGCACTGTTTTCAGGATCTGCACATTTTTCAGGAGCAATAAGGTTTGCCGTTTCCCTTTAATTGAGCTGACTTTAAAACAAACGTTACATTAATAGTTTAAATAACAATAATTTGACATCATGTAATCCACTGACATATTATGAAAGTGATACTGTGGAGACTTGTGGTTTTTGGCGTGAGAACAGCTGTAGGCCGAAAACATGTTCACAGCACGGTAGTTTTGGAGAGTAGGTATCAATGTTTTCGCATGAATGATTAATTTTGCCCAGGAGCATCAATATGCGATTTTCTATTGGCAGAAAACTAATGGCAGGATTTCTCAGCCTGGCATTGCTTGTTCTTATTGCCGGCCTTGTCGGTATAATTGTTTTGCAGAAGGTTTCCACTTCTGCAGACACAGTGGCGAAAGAAAAATCTCCAACTCAGTATGCCGTCATGAATGCGGCCCTCTCACTCGACGCCGCACAAAAATATACTTTTCGACTAATTGGCGCTTCCTTCGAACTCGACGAAATTGTTCAACATATCAACGAAAACATGGACGAGTTCGAAATGTGGATAACCATGCTGCAGCACGGTACAACCTCAGAGAAGTTTCAGGCTGACCACGCTCATGGCATATATAAAAGTCTAGGCCTTGATATCGCTGTCCCACAAAGTTCTGAAGAAATGTCGCCAATAATAGCTGCGATTATCAACGAATTCGAAAACCTGAAAATAAAAAACAACGAACTGGTGGAGGCCCAAAAGAAAAAGATCAGTTACGGGGTGAGACTTGACAACAAATTGATAGGATTGCCTGATTTTCTCAACATGGTTCAGCGCCATTACCTTGACTGGACCAAGCAACTCAAGGATGCCGTCAATATCGAAACCACTTTCACCGGAAATACCGATCCCAATAAAGGCGTGATGGGGATTTGGCTGCACAGCTATCAGGTTCCCAATGAAGAACTCATGAAACTTATTGGAGACCTGCAAGAGCAGCATGACAAAATGCTGACCATGGCGCAAAAAATAAACGATCTTGAAACCTTCAAGAAAAAACAGAGAGCACTTAACCGCGGTATCGGGACAACGGCAAAGATAGAGCGCTATTTTGTCGAGCTGCATAAGCTCAGCAACGATATTTATCAGGGACTTGAGTCAACCAACAAGGAGAAACAGGTTGAACTGACCTCCGTTGTTAACGATATCAACTCCCAGCTGCAAAATCTCATAACCATTGCGAGCAAGGAAATGCAAACGGCCTTGGGAGAAGCGGCTACAGCCAAAAAAAGCGGAGTCACCATACTGATCGCCATAACCATTATAGCAGTCCTTGTTGCCGCCTTTCTTGGAACCATTGTCAGCCGCTTTCTCTCCTCGCGTATCCACTCTATTGCCGACTCAACCAAGAAAATTGCCGAGGGAAATCTCCAGGAAGATCTTCATATTTCCTCAAATGATGAGTTAGGTGATCTCGCCCACGACACTAATACCATGATCGGCAACCTGCGCAGCATGATCGGCCAAATCCTCTCTTTCTCCGACAATCTTACTCAATCGGCCGAAAATCTTTCCGGAGTATCCAGCAATCTCGACAGCAACGCCAAGGAACTCAGTGACAAGTCACATGCTGCCGCTGGAGCGACCGCGACCATGAACACCTCTATGGTAGACATCTCTACCCTGGCAAACGATTCAATGCAACGCGTGCAAAACGTAGCCAACGCCACCGAAGAGATGAGTTCAACTATTGCCGAGATTGCCCAGAATACGGAACAGGCCCGTACCGTGACCAGCGGTGCGGTTACCACGGTGGAGAATACATCGTTGAAAATGAATGAACTGTCCGAGGCAGCCACCGAGATCGGCAAAGTTGCAGATGTGATAGTCAGTATTGCCGAGCAGACGAATCTACTGTCTCTTAATGCAACAATTGAAGCAGCCCGGGCCGGTGAAGCCGGCAAAGGATTCGCTGTCGTTGCCAACGAAGTAAAGGAACTGGCAGGGCAGACCAACAGCGCCACCGAGGATATCCGGCAGAAAATTGCCGCCATTCAACAATCCAGCGACATGGCGATTGCTGAAACAGCTGAGATAGCACAGGTAATAAATGATATCAATTCCATAGTGGTGATGATTGCCGGTGCAGTCGAAGAACAGGCAAATACCACCAGTCTGATTACCGAGGACATCAATTCCGTGACGGAAGGTATCGCCGGAATGGCACAGCATGTCGACTCGGCCAAGGATATATCGGACTCGGTTGCATCCGATATCAATCTGGTCAATGAAACAAGCAAAAACATAGCTGAAGGAAGCCAGAACGTCCAGGAAAACGCCACAAAACTGGAAGAACTGGCTACTGAGCTGAACAGAATCGTCGGTCAATTCAAACTGTAAAACCATCAAAGAACCAAAATCATACTAAACCAGGAGGATTCACACATGAGACGAGGACTACTAGGTATATCAATGGCAGCGCTAATGGTGTTTTTTTTCGCGTGTTTTGTAAATGCAGAATCGCTGACACCTGAACTCTGCAAGGCCAAGGCAAAAGCTGCGGCGGAACTGCTGAATGCTGAAGGAGATGCGGCTTTGGCGAAAATCAAAGATCCCAACGGTGAATTCAGATTTGCCGATGGCGCAGGCTATATCTGGGTACATAACCTCGATGGAATAATGGTTATGCATCCTATCAAACCATCATTGGACGGGAAAGGTATTCTCGATATGCGTGATGTCAATGGCGTCTATCTCTTTGCCGCAATGAATGAAACCGTAGAGGACTTCGGAGAGGGGTGGGTCCCGTACGCATGGCCTAAGCCGGGAGAATCAGGAAGCTCACCCAAGGTAAGTTATGTAGTCCTGGCAAAGCATGGCGACAAGGAATATGTTGCCGGTGCCGGTATGTACGACGTGACTGCCAAAGATATTAAGGAGAAATTCCCAGAAGACCATGTCTATGAAGAATAAATCAGATGTGATGATTTCCTGATCATAAGGACCGAGAGAGGAAGGGATGGCCAGTCAAGCCTTCCTCTCTCCATTTGCAATCGGTAGTAAACCGGGCGGACAACAAGAGTGGAGTCTCAATCTTTCAAACTGCAACCATAGTTCCTTAATAGCTTTTCTCACAAGCCGATGGCTTCTATATTTCATGAAAAATCACCTTCCAGTTTGAGTTGCACTCTAACCCGGATTTCTCATGACTTTTTTGACCCGACCTTTAACAAGCTTTAATTACAAAGAAAGTGAGATAGCTATTAAAAAACAGACTGTTTTTCAGCTCGGGTCAAAAAAGTCACCCTCCGGGTCAAGAGATTTTTCCGCAGAGTCATCGTTACAGGCCGATTGCGGT
>JBNKDO010000052.1:0-135455 GCA_050288305.1 Desulfocapsaceae bacterium
TACAGAAAGTGAGACAAGCTGGAAGCTATTGTGAGAAAACAGTTTCAGAGTTTTTCGATGAAATAATGGCAACCGCTTTGAAATGTTTGGGAATATCGAAGAACAGGGTTTTGTTGATCACATAACCCCGAAAGTTGAGTATTGAGTTAAATACGTGTGGGTAAGTCAGAAGTTTGCATTATAAACTCTCGCCACAAATGCGGTGGTGAATGAATTTTTAAACCAGCTATTTTATACCTTCCATCTTTCATTTCCTTTACCCATTTCAAGAGTAGATCAACATTCAGCCATAACTTGTTTGGCGCATAGAGTATGCAGGTATATACTCCTGCGTTCTCGTTAAAATCTGTGTGAATGTTAGAGAGCTTAATACCCGAAACTGATATGTTTTCTACTTTGGAAGGGTAATAGAGACGATTATCAGCAATTGAAACTTGCAGATTCTCAGTGATGCACCTTGTGGATTGTCTTCGCTCTTCAAATGAGAATACCATGAATATCCTTGAACTCGAATCAACTACGAAGATTACTTTTAGGGGCATTTTAAAACAGGAAGATTATGTGTAGAAATACTATCATCTTGAATCTCTAAGAACAAGGTGAAATCGGACGAACAATTTTTATGAAAAGATTTTTGCGTATACTTCGGGGAAATGAAACTATTTATTAAGAAGAAAGTATCTTCCTTAAATCTTGCTAGGATCCCTCTATAGTAGTCATTGCCAACGACGGGTATGTTGTAATTCTGTACATAAAACAGGGCATTCTTTGCTTTGGAATAATTGTAATTTGATTTAGGTCAAATCATTGGACAGCAGAAGTCATTAAACTGATAAAAAACAGAATTAATGAGAATAAAATTTCAACAATGATCATTACGTCGAAATTGACATAAAAGTGAAATGAATTAGGGGGGTAGCTTGTGGTTATCTTATATAGTCTTCCGATTGCGCTGAGTTCTCTTGTAATTGCCGCACATTTTTACAGGAATGATTTGCAGCCAGTAGCAGTTTTTTGTTTGTTATTGCCTTTGCTTCTGTTTGTAAAACGGAGTTTGATTCCCAAAATGATGACTTCTTTTCTTTTTCTTTATTCGATAGAATGGTTGAGGACCATGTCGTATTTCATTGATCAGTATAAACTACATGGGAGACCGATCGGCAAACTGGTAATGATTCTCTCGTCTGTGATAGTCTTTACCTTACTGTCATCCGTTGTTTTTAAAAGTCAGGCAATGACGCAAAGATATAGCCAAGAAGATGATGGATATCTTCGACTGAATCGTTGAATTAGAATTATCCTATTTCAGGAGTGTGATTATGTGTGAAAGTTATCATATGCGGTGTCAATGCGGTCAAAGAAGTGCCGAAATATTTTTTGGAAAAATGCTTCTTGATAATCAGGCATTAAGCCGTTTGTATTGTCCAGACTGTAGTGGAATTGAATTGAGCAGCAATGATGATCGGATTGTTGACATTGGCTGGGTTCTTATCCTGAATATGCCTCATATTAAACAATATAGCTCAACCTTTGGGATGACACCTGCCGATCTTACTGCTAGCTGGGTGTTTGATCACGGATACGTGACATGGGTTGGGATAACTCCCAATGATAGTGAAACCAGAAATCATGAACGTGCTGCAATTCTAGAATTGGCTAAAATAGATATGAAATCTTATCTAGAGGCAATGAGGAGCTGGGGTAAGGGTAGAGAGGATAGATTTAGTCAACAGGGCTGGCGTAAGATGCGGTGTTAGCAGAATAAAAACAACTCCAAGGTACTATTATTGTGACCCCTAAAGAAGATTTATCCCACAATGTCCAGGTAACTGCGTATAATTTAAATGATGATGATGTTATCGAGGCAATGAAGGAAATTGAAGGGTATCTTGACATCTCTGTCCAGGATTTCCGGGAATTGTATATTCGATCAATGAAACTTGCCCGTGAACGTTTCCTTCGCTCCACTCCTATCAAAAAGATCATGCAGGTAGAAGTTGCCACTATACAGCCAGGAGCAAAACTCGAAGAAATTATAGTTGCGCTTGCCGATAATTCAGTCTCTGGTCTGCCTGTCGTAGATGATACAGGTCAGCCTGTTGGTGTTGTCTCGGAAAAGGATATATTTAAAAGGTTAAGTGGAAAGGACGGTTCTTCCTTTTGGGAAGTTTTATCAGGATGCCTGCACAGTAATAAGTGTTTGATGAAGTCAATTACTTCAGTAACGGCAAACGATATTATGACCGCACCGGCTATCACCGTTGAGGAGACTTTATCTGTTAGAGATGCGTTGGAATTATACAGAGATAAGAAGATTAATCGTTTACCGGTTGTTGATAAAGAAGGGAAAATTGTAGGGATTATAACACGGACCGATATCCTTCAAGCTCATCTGGATTACGAGGACCAGTAAATGCGCTACCTTGATAAGATGAAAGGCTCTACAATCAGTCCACCCAGGGTAAGCCTCAATGAGATCTTCTGGTCATGGCTCGGAGCTTTCTTGGGGATAGGTGCAGTTTCATATATTCATTTTAACCTGTTTGATGGAATAGACCGTGTTATGCTCATTGGTTCTTTCGGGGCATCCGCTGTGTTGATCTATGGGGCAGTAAAAAGTCCTCTTGCCCAACCTAGAAATTTCATTGGCGGTCATCTTCTCTCGGCAATAATAGGAGTAACATTTTACAAATTTTTCCCTGAACAGATGGCGCTGGCCTCATCTTTAGCAGTCGCAACTGCAATAGCTGGCATGCATGTGACAAAAACCCTGCACCCACCAGGTGGTGCTACTGCATTGATCGCTGTGATTGGTTCAACAAAAATACACAACTTGGGCTATCTTTATGTCGTCTTGCCTGTGGGTATCGGTGTTCTGGTTATGTTGGTTATTGCACTGCTTGTCAATAATGTTCCCAGAAAAAGAAGCTATCCTGAGTTTTGGATCTAAGATAGATATTTACCGAATTAATCAAACCAAAAACAGCAACGTGAAATTAGAGCTTATCCATGAGAATCTAAAGTGGAGCTCACTCACCCTCTGTTTGATATTTCCTGACAAGTATCAGGATGGTGTTTATCTTAGAAACAGTCAGGTCGAAGAGTGCTTTTCAGTCTGTAGGTGTCAGATCAGGTCTGGATTTCTACAAATTAGGCTCTTTGAAACAACCTCAATTGTCCATATGCCATCGCTCTCTCTGGTTCAGGGCCCTATGCTCCTAATAAGGGGAGATGTTTTCTTTTGTGGTAGGTAAGAGCCATAGAGACACAGGATCTTAATTCGTGAGTGGGGAGTTCTTTCTTCAAATCAATGAGGATCGCACGATTGCCCTCGAATGTAAGCTCATCCTTGAAAAGTGCCCTGAACGTGTCAACCAGCTTAGTTCCGCAGTGAAAATACATACCAATCTTATCAGGAGCAGATTCCTTCCAATCTATCCGAACAGTACTACCTTGTTTGCAGAGATAGCTTGGTTCACCCCATTTCAGCGTTTCCTCAAGTGTGTCACCTCTGTCAACCTCCTTTGCGGTGTCAAGAATCAGCTGGCGCAAGCGTTCCATCTGAGGTCGTATCTCATCGGGGTAGCTGTCAAAAACGATTTTGACAGATTGGTTACTGATACTATTTAGGGAATTTTGCTGCATGGTTTTCGCTGTATGTTTTTCTGCTGTTGATGTATCAGAATTCTTCTCGACCTTTCAGTTCGGAAAAGTCACTCATTACCCATTTTTGATAACCGCTGCGTAGCTTGAGTTTTTGATACCAGCTGTTTACATTTTCTGGCAAGGAGATATCAAGCCCCTGTTCAGTCAGCCTGTATAATATGGCTCCGACCGAAATATCTGCGAGAGTGATAGCATCGCCCGCAAGAAATGTGAATGTTGATAACTGATTGTTCACGATTTCAAGGCAACTGCAACATTTTTCAAGCTTACTTTGAACAACAGCCATGTTTCTTTTATTTGCTGGCATTCGGTAATATCCCCAAAATACGGCCATGAAGGCTGGCTGGAAAATTGTCTGTGACCAGTCCAGCCATCTTTCATACAACGATCGTTTGAACGCAGAATCTGGGTACCAGGTGGTATCACCATATTTGGCAGCAAGATAACGTAAAATGGTATGTGACTCCCAGATACTGTGTTGTTCGTCAACGAGTACCGGTACCTTTTTCATCGGGTTAAGTAAGGCGAACTCTTCAGAGTCGAGTCCACCGAATTTTCCACCAAGTTCAATGTGTTCATACTCAAGAGAAAGCTCATCGGCTAACCATAATACCTTCTGGACATTAAATGAAGTTGTCCTCCCAAGGATTTTAAGCATGGATTTTTCCTTCAAAATATTTTTACCTGGCAGAGAGTTGGGCGTTCCAAACTAAACACTCACCAGGTTATCAAAGACCTTTGGCCGGTGCAAGTATGAAGTGGTCTTGCTTTTTAGACCACCGCTTGGCCGTTGTTAGTTGTGGTGTGTCGTTTCAGTTGTGTTCCTGCATCCCCCTTTCCGTGCGGAAAAGGGGATGGTCACGTTTTCAAGCCGCTAAAATTGTGAGAAGGTTTATATTTTAAACAAAGAGCAACTTAGGCCGCTAATGATTGTGCTTTGAAACTTCAAACCACAACTTTCTCTGGGTAGATATGATTTTCAATCTCCGTTGCCAGTAAGAATCAGAGGAAAGATGTAAGGCAATGAATTATTCTTATTAACAGGGATGTAGCCAGTCCCTTCTGGTGCATTCTTTATTTTTGGGTTGTATGGGTTGCCATCAGGATCATTTTCTGATGCCGTACTGTTTATGTATTCCTGGCGATCAGAATATCCATCTTTGTCATAGTCTGAGTTAGAATCTGCAGTTGATAAATCATCAAAATGCAATAATTCCCAATTGTCCGCTATTCCGTCAGTATCACTATCTATTATTCCTGTAAAAGATATTACAAACAAGGTTATGGAGTTGCCTGGGAATGTTGTGCTGATCTTATTATTGGCTATGCTCTCATCAGGAAGTTTCGTTATGCTCTTTAGATTGGAGGAGCTGTATCGATAAACTTCTGTTAAAGGATCAGGATCAAACCCATTCAGATCGATAGTACTCAAAAGGGTTTTGGGTTTTTTATTGATGACCATGACGGTTACTGTGTTGTCGATGCTACGTTCTGCAGCATAAATCGAAAGCGTATCCTGATCGGAACTCTCTGCCTTCACACTGGTCTCCCCAAAACCTTTTCCCGATCCGTCATAATTACGGTAAAGACGAAAAGCGAATGCTACAGGTTCGGTAGCAGCAGGAGGAGCCCACATGGTAGCCAGATCCAACCCTTCCCTGCCAAAGACACCCAGGATATCCGCTTGGGCTAAAGCACCGCTTAAATATCCATTAGCACCCCAATTATATTCAGTAATAGCAGTCTTGGTACCGGGATAATAATCGTTTATCCACTGCTTCATTCGAGGAATCAGATAGACTGGCTCCTTAATCCAACCTTCATTATCATAGGTTTCATCCCATAACTGTCGAACCGAACGAAGACGTCGATTTTGAAGGGTAGTTCCGCCAAGTGTCAGTTTCCCATTGTAAAAATGATATACACCATAAGATTGTGGGTATATGTGAAGGTCAAGATAGTCTAAAATGCGTTTGCCGTTCTCTTGTTCATAACGGTTCATTTCCTGAAGATACCAGGGAATGAAATGGGTATTGCCGTGTGTTTGGTAATCTGTACGATCATAACAATCATCAACGGCAGAATGATAATACGCACACCAGCCCCATACCGCTGGCCCTAATGTTTTCGCAGAGGGATCAGCATTTTTAATCGCTGCACCGTATTGAAAAGTCTTGTCGCGAATTTCATCATAGCTGGCAGGCTCTGGATGGACATCACGCTGAGTGCTGTTCCATAACATCGGTTCATTATCCAGGTTATAATATTTGACACCTCCGTTTGCCGCCGTACTGTATTTTCCAACCAGGTATTCAATCCACTCCTCAACAAATAACGGTCCAATGGCAACACTTGTATCTGTCGGATCATTGCCTGTGATAAACGTTTTGCCGTCTGGCATTACACCATTACCGCAATTCGTATCGGACCAGTCAACACTCTGTTGAGAACCATATTTTACAACGCTAAAGCCGCAATCATAAGGATGTCCCTCTTTTCTTTCTTTTGGCACCCAGCCGATAAGAGGTGCTGTCATAAGAGAGTCGGTGCTCGTTGTTAGGTTGCTGTCAATAAACTCATTTGCTGCAGAACCCTCAGGAAGTAAATCCGAATTGGTACCTTGTTTCATTGGAATATTTTCGTAATACCAATCACTTCCCCTGTTGCTCATATCATTTTTCCAGTTATAGCGGGAAGTTGCATTTCCACCCCATCGATTAACCGGCAACCGTATCTCTTCTGCGAGTTTACCGTTAGCGAAATTCATTCCGTAAATATCTTCGCTTATTGCATGACGACCTGACTGTACATCAATGCTCAAAGAGGGTCCTGTTTGGAGAGGAGTTGTTGATGCAGTAACTTTTATATCATCAATGTATAAATTCCGAGGATCATTATTATTATTCATCCACTGGATGTCAGTGAGAAAGGGTGGGGTACCCAGCTCTGACAGAGGAATTGTTACCTGAGTCCAGATGTTAGCCGTCAATGAGAAATATTTGCTGATGCTTGAGTCATAGTTCAGGAAGACGCGCATTGTGCAATTACTGTTTGCACGTATCCAAAAGTTCAATTGTTGATAATCGGTCAGATCAATAACCGTATCCTGGTGCAGATAGAAACCGGCCCAACCGTTCATTGAGACTGAAATTGATCTTGTACCTTGATGGACCTGTGAGGTATTGGAAAAATCGACGGTAGTACCATAGGAATAGTTTTGCCATCCTGTTGCTCTATCATCTTCATATACGACGATATCATTGGCGGCATGTGCCTGAATACTGAGAAGAATAATCAAGATGGATGTTAGACAGAATTCCAAGTAGCTCAATTTCCTGAGTGAGGGTGAAAATTCTCGCATACATAATTCTCCTGTTATGATTTAAGCAGAAAGTGGCGAACAATGATCCTTTTAATGCTTTTGCGCTAATCTCTCTAATTAGCTTTAATTATGCGTAAATGATATGCGTGTTGTGCTTTGCGCTCTAATGTGGTGAATGTGCGATAGGTATCGTAACCGTTAATTGATTCGTTTTCAAGAGGATAGTTGCTCAAGTAGCTAAATTAATATAACAATTAAATCGCAACTCTTGATAGTTGAAAATTGTGCAATGTGTGCTTTAGTTGCTGGTGTGCAAGACCATGGGTGCTCTAATTTTTACACCGAGAGATTTTGGGCGGCCTGGAAGGCGGAGGTGAGTGCTCTAATCGATTGTTTCCTCAAGATCTGAACAGAGTTTTTCTGGACCGAATGGAAAACCGATTCGTATTTTTTGGGGTGGAGTAGTGAGGGATAAAGCTATTGATATAATTCGCGACAACTGGTCACATTAGAGAACCAAGATGTCTGCCTGAGAACTGGGGGCTAAAGAGCTAAACACTTGTCAGGTGATCAAAGGCCTTTGACCAGTGTAGTATCTCATAGTTTGCTCTCAGACCATGAACAAAAAAAGGATCATTTTCTACCAACTCCATGGCTCTTTCTTTTGCTTCCGACTCAATAATCCAAAGAGCGCCAATGGGGTTGGAATCGACATTCTCGCGAAGTGAGCCGGCCACCAGTATTTCACTTGCATGGTCTGCCAGATATTTGAGATGACTTTGCATCTGCTGACTGCGAACATTGATACGGTCTTTGTTGTCGTATGTACGGATTACAAATTTCATGACTCTTGCTGTCTTGAGTTTTTCCGGGCAACCCGCTTAGAAGGGTCCTGGCGGTAGTATTCGGTCAATACGCGATAAAGATCAGGTGTATGTTTTATCATTAATCGAGGTTGGTCAAAGAACAGCTCTGTGGCAACAGCAAAAAATTCAGCTTCATTCGTCGCTGCGTAATCTTTAAGGAAAGCTTTCTTACCTCTTTGAATGTCATGTTTGAGGCGAAGATATTCACGTGAACATATCTTGACCCAATCGTGATATTCCGCACGATCGTGAAGCGGAGGTGTGCCGTCGGCGGTACCGTCGAGCATGTCTAATTTATGGGCAAATTCGTGGTAAACCACGTTAAAGCCACGCTCTGGATGGCGGCCACCACGCAAGACAGCATCCCAAACAATTATAACTGGTCCCTGGTGGACGGCTTGGCCAAGTATAGGTTGCTGAAATTCAACCGGGACAATTGAATTTTCAAAAAATCCAGGCTTACGTTGAGGTGGAACAACGGCAGATGGGTAGACGATAATGGACTCGACATTCCGGTAGTAGTTATGGGTCAGGCCCAGAAGAAGCAAGCAGGCCTGTGCGGAGATTGTGACACGGATTTCGTCGGTAAGTTCCAAACCACCTCCACCTTCCCAATTTTTTTCTGTGATAAATACCTGGATCAATGCTCGCAGGTGGGCGCGTTCATCATCCTCTAACATACAGTAATGAGCAACATTTCTGCGAATAATGTCATCCCATATACTAGGAAATGGAACACTGGTAAGTTTCTTTCTCCGCCGATTGGTTAGCCAATGAAACATTAAATTGTCTTTTGGTAATACATCTCTGCTTTTTTACCGTTAAGTCGATATCAACGAAAGCTGAGCTTTATAGGTAATTAGATAACTTTACTGATTTAATAGCGCGATCAAAGAGATCAGCGTATTCTGCAAAGCTTGGTTCTGCGCAAGTTGCTGACAAGATATAAACAGTCTCACCTTTCTTGAAAACGTAATTTACCTGAATGATGGGAATATTGTCATCGTTTGTTCTCTTTGCCTGTATTTTGTTTCCCTGCAGACCATTCTCTTGAAAAGAGAAAGTTTCATTTTTTTCGATATGGTAGTCAGGATATTTTTTGGTATTTTTCACAAAATAGTTTTCAAGGGCTTTGTTTTGATCAATACCTATTGAATAGTCTTCAAGTCTGATATTCGGCTTTATGCCGTAATGGATGTCAGTAAATAGTATTGGATACTTGTAACCTGGAATAGTTGTTTTTGACCAGTTTACTGGAACTGTAATGGACAAATTGGTATTGGGGAAAATGAATTGGCCTGCAACCTTTTCTTCATTCTGGCTAATGCATCCAATCAGGAGAAGAAGGCAAAGTAATATAAGGAGGTTTCGTTTCATATTTGTTCTGTTCATCTCGTCGTGCAGTTAAAACTCTCTTGAAATATCCTGGTTTCTCCAGGACTCTTAACTCTTTTTCATTACAATGGCCTGGCATTTTTTACCTGAAATATTTTATGCAGCAATTCATGTCTTCAGGTTGGTTGCCATCATACCATCTTTTGTTGGTGTATGAGAAAAGAGAAATCAGCAGGCCTTTCCTCGGGCAAACGGTTTTCGATCAGCCGGCACAACGGTTTCCCCCTGTTTTAGAAAAAAACAGTGTAATTACTTGATATTGTGTAATTAATAATTGCACCAATATCAGTACTCTGTTACTTTTGCCTACGAGTATGGAAATAAGATGTGAACGTTTTGAGTGGGGGAGCCCAAGAGCGGAGTGAAAAAAAATAGAACTGGAGAAATGCGAATGAATCTCACAAAACACCCTTTTTGTCTCAAATTGCCGCTCGTTTTGATTTTTCTCCTTAGTGTCAACATTAGCCATGTGCAGGCAGCCAAGCTCGTTAATGTATCCATCCTGGACCGGGATTATTTGATTGTTAACCTTTCCGATGGAGATGTCGTTCATCAGGATGAAGTCAACAAAGTTGAACAGATTTTGCGTTATACGCCCGAGCTTAACACCAGTGCCGCAGTGCAGACCGGTAACTGGACCATCACCTCTTTAAATGATGCGAGTTATGGTTCAGGAGGCAAACATCCCCTGAATTGTTCCCGGAAAAAGAAACTGAGTGGTCATGCGGAACTCGAGTGGTCGGGAAACGATTTTCTCTATGAATATACCTATGAGCATTGGATTTATCTACAACTGCCAAGCTCATTGCAGCAGGGAGCCACCTATCAGCTCAATATAGGCTCTTCAGTAAACAGCGATACCGCAAGTACCACGTTTACCTTCGATCAATTTAACAGTGTGTCCGAGGCGGTTCATGTCAATCTCGTCGGTTACAGTCCCGATGCTCCCCATAAAGCGGCTGATCTTTATTATTGGATGGGATCTGGCGGTCCCCGTAATTATTCATCCTTTGAGGGGAATGCAGTCTATCTCTATAATGTTGATACTGACTCGACTGTTCAGGTCGGAGCAGTCGAGTTCTGGAAGCAAAGCGGCAGTGATGTTCATAGTTATAACCTCACTGGTTCGGATGTCTGGAACATAGATTTTTCAAATGCTTCTTCGCCTGGGACCTATCGCCTGGTAGTTGATGGTGTCGGTTGCAGCCAGGATTTTGTGATAGAAGACACAGCCTATCTTGATCCATTCACCGTATCAGTGCTTGGATATTTTTATATGCGTATAGGTGAGAGCAACCCAAAAAACATTTCCCCTCCACCGAGAACACCGCTCTATATTCCAGGACAAAGTCCGGCAAACACCACCGTCTACCTGACAACCATGCATCCTTTTCATGCTCAGTGGGAAACCTTTGCCGACGGTGACAAGTGGGACAAGCCAAATTCCTGGATACCGTATGTTAAAACTTCCACACCCAACACCAATCCCAACGCATGGGGCGGCCATTCCGATGCGGCGGATTGGGATCGCCATCTGGGGCATGTTATCAATATTTGGGATATGCTGCTGCCGTATCTGATGTCAGACGGGGCCATCAGTAATGATAATCTTGGTATTACCGAAAGTGATAACGGAATTCCTGATATTATTGATGAAGCCAGGAACGAGGTTGATTTTTGGCTGCGCTTACGTGATGGCGACGGGTATTCGCATGGATTGACTAATCCTAATGGTAACAATGAGCTTTTTCAGGCCGCACCGACTGCACTTGCCGCCTGGGCTAATGCGGCCAACGCCGCAATGCTGGCCGATGCTTTTCGGATAGCCGGTCTGACGTCTCTGATGAATCAATATCGAGATGCGGCCATCGAGGCTTACAATCATGCGTCCGGTCTTTCCAACCAGATGCTCGACAACTATCTCTATTTCGATGAAGGGCATTTACGAGGGCGTGATTTGAAAATGATGGCGGCAGCGTTTCTCTACAATGTCACAGGCAATACCGCCTATGAAGCAGTAATTAACAGTGAGAGCGTTTGTGCCGCTGGGCCGTCAACTATTCAGTACTTCTATGGTGGTGATAACGGTCTCAATCAGTTGTATGGAACTGCGGCCTATCTGATCACTCCGCAGACGGTAAACTATCCGGCTTTGTATAATAATATGAAAACGCAAATTATTAATGAGGCGAAAAGTTCAGAAGCGGATTTAATGAACACCCGACCTTCAAGGCGGACGACCTATAACCCGCCTTCATATTGGCGCACTGCTCATTTTGTCGGACGGACAATTGTAGCCCATGCGGTTGCAGACAGTCAGGCCGATAAGGATTACTTTCGCAAGGCGCTTAACCTTGAAGCTGACTGGGGTCTGGGGAGAAATCCTTTGAATATGATTGAGATGACAACTGCAACCACTGCTCTGGCAGGTAAACGCAGTGTACCGGAAGCTTACACCTCAGGGAGATACGATGGTATTCCAGGTGTTCATCCCGGGCATACTCCCTACATGAACCTGAGCGACTGGTGGACAGGCATGGTGATGGCCATGCCTTCCAAACTCTATGAAAACAGTTATCCGGCAAATGTACCGAATACCTGGCCGATCGGGGAAACATATTTCCCTTCCCGTTGGGTATTTTCACACAACGAATTTACTCCCAGACAAACCATGAAGGGCAAGGTAGCCCTGTATGGTTACCTCTATAGCCTCGCCGCAACACCAGGTCCTACTCATCCAACCCTGTCGGTGACGGTCGCAGGTATTGCTGGAAGCGGTGGAACTGTATCATCTTCTCCGTCAGGGATCGATTGTGGCAACGATTGCAGCGAGTCGTACACGAGCGGAACCTCTGTTGTGCTTGAAGCAGTTGCTGATAGTGGATCGATTTTCACCGGTTGGAGCGGGTCCTGTTTCGGAATTGAGCAGACATGTACAGTAGAGATGACCATGAATCGGATGGTCACGGCGAACTTTGAACCGGTCGGACAAACCTATGAGCTTATAGTTGCTTTGGCTGGCAATGGTAATGGCAGCGTATCATCAACACCCGATGGTATAATGTGCGGCAGCAATTGCAGTGCAGATTTTTTGAGTGGCGAGACCGTTACCCTGACTCCCATTGCTGATAATGGATCCTCCTTTACCGGTTGGAGCGGGTCCTGTTCTGGTCTTGGCGATTGCGAGATCACAATGAGTGCTGCCAAGTCGGTTACGGCTACCTTCAGATCCAATATTGCCTCTGAATTATATATATATGATGATGGTTTAGCCTCTGGCTGGCAGGACTGGTCCTGGAACGGGACAATTGATTTATCAGGAACCGCGCCTGTCCACAACGGGAGTAATAGTATCAACATCACCTTAAATGGTTGGGGTGGTTTTTCGCCGAAATATACCTCCGGTACTCTTGATACCTATGGCTATAGGGCGATACGTTTCTGGATCCATGGTGGAGATGCCACGAAACAACTTGATTTTACAACTGAAGGTGATGGCGGCACCAGTAATACCATCACTGTTACCGCCGTGGCCAATACCTGGTCTGAAGTTGCTATTTCTCTCGAAGAGCTTGGTAATCCTTCGACTATAGACCGCTTGAATTTTTTTAATAACAGCAGTACCGGCATTTCCATGTTCACGCTAGATGAAATTTCACTTGTTCCAGCTGACCTGCCAGATCCCGAGAGATCTGGGGTAATAGCGCCGTTGCTGTTATTGCTATTGTGATTTTTTTTTCAGCGCATGGTCGCTCACAATACCCTGCAGGCACTCTTTTTCGTCTTCCCTTGGAGTTTGTCTCTTAGCTGCGGGAGATAAATGGTTTGGTCCATCTGTTTGTTTTCCAATGTTGATATTTTTCAACGAAATGTGGGATTCATCTGATTCCCAAAAACTAACTTCTGAATTCCTCTTGTAATAATTGATCTGCATGGTTAGAAAACACTAGTATACCCTAGTATACCAACTTTGATGTTTCATACGCCATCAGCGAAAAGTGCTTTTTGATGATACACACTGCATACAATTTAAATTCTGATTTTGTCGACGAATTATGGCAGCGCATACATCTGTTGATCGAATCAGCAACGCCAGCGACAATTTTCGGTAGCCTTTTTCAGGAAGTAACGCTTATTCCTTCACGGGAAATAATCGCTCAAATGATTGATGCGGCGGTCTGGACAAGCTTCTCCACCGATGAAGGGAATGCTGTGAGTATCTCAATCATCCTCAATCAGGCAGAAGATACTTTTGATACGTTCATGTTTGATAAACCCATCGGTTTTAATGTCAGAAACCTTGTCAGGATGGGTGCTGCCCTTGAAAATCCTCGCGCTGATATTGGTGTCTGGCCTGATGAAGATGAAAAGCTAACTGTTTGGGGTTTTAAATCTCGCTCTGGTAATACACTTGTTGCCAATCTTTGTGTCGAAGCCCTCGGACCGGGAAGAGTACTCATTACATATGGCGGTAAAAGTCTGGCAGCGCTTATCGGCAACGAAGCTGTTTTTGTGGATCACTCTCATCTCATGAGCAAAATTATCCCTAAACTGTCATCGCCTGTAGCGGAGCAGAGCAATAAAATGCTGCGCCTGATGCGCTACATGTCGCTATTGAACATCGCTAGAAAAATGCGTAAGCATGGCAGAGGCGGTACGCTTCTGGTTGTCCCCGATAATGTGGAATGGCAGCGGTCAATTGATACACCCGTTCCCTTTACCGGTGGGGCGAACTTTTTGGAGAGCGACTATGATGTGACCAAAAAGCCTTCCTTAGTCACCACGGTGACAGATTTTTTTGGTGCCTTGGTAAAGAATAAAAAAGTTACGGAAATGGAAAACCTCAAGCGAATGGGGGATCAGGTGGAACAGCAGTGCAGGCATATTGCCAGGTTGACCGCTGTGGATGGTGCACTTGCCATGTCCTTTGATCGATATGTTTTTTGTTTTGGTGCCAAAATCATTCTTGCAGAAAATCAGATTTCTGTGACAAATCTAACGGTTTACAAACCGGTGGAAGGAGATAACGGCATAACCCACAGTGTGACGGATCTTGGAGGTACCAGGCACCAGTCTGCCGCCCAGTTTGCTCACGGACAGCCAGGATCTGTTGCCGTTGTTGTCTCGCAGGATGGCGATGTGACTATTCTTACTACAGAACCGGAGACTGAGGCCCTTATTGCTATTCAGCAGGCAGAACTTGCGGTTATACCTGAAGGGTTAGGAGCCGCCCTGTGGAGTTACTCCCTGTTTGCAGACATGAATCTATTGTAATCGCATTGGGTTTCAGGTCATTTGGAGTTTTTTATTTTTTGTACAGTTCCCGATAGGCTTCCTTCATGAGTTGGGCAATTGGCATTTGCTGCGGACATATTTTTTCGGCACTCGAATAATCGCTGCTCACAATTTTGCTTCTAACCTCGTCTGGCATTTGAGCAAATCTTTGAGCGATCTTGTCTTTCATTCCATAGCACCTTGAATACATAAGCATTTCCATTATGTCGAATATGGGTATTCTCTCTGTATTTGCTGTTTCACATAGGCCACATCGACGACAGAAATATCTTCCGGTAGCCATTGCATAATCTGCCAGTAATTTGAAAATCTCAGGGTTGAGTGGATTCTCATCCATAGCTGCAGAAACATTCGTATGTAAAATAGATATGTTAGGCATGAGGGAGCAGATTGATGATAAAATTGGATTCTGCCAAATCGCCTTTAGTTTTGCTTGTTCAAAGGATACTTTATGGTCCTTTAATAATGAATTCAGTTTCTCTTTTAGAGAAAGCTCCTGTTGATCTGTTTCCTTCTGAATACTGAACCCCATCGATTTAACGGCAAATATTCCAATGCCTTTCTCATGGCAGCTCAGTAAAGCGTCTTCCATGCTTTTAACGCCTTGCATTCTATAATTGTAAAATGTTTGAATTCCATCTATCCAGCCGAGCTTGGAAGCTCCGTTAAGGCAAGTAGCCATATTTTTATGGGTGCAAAATCCAAAGAATCGTATCTTTTGCTCTTTTTTTGCTTTATCAACCCACTTTCTAACATCATTGTTGAGCGCATTGATGTCGTCTATTGAATGTATTGCTAAAAAATCAATGAAGGATGAATTATTCTCTTTGAGAACGTTGTTCAACTGCTCCTGCATGACAACAGGGTCAGTTGAATAGACTTTTGCAGATAAAAAAACTTTCTCTCGTATCCCTGGATTATTTTTGAAATATTCGCCATAAATATTTCCAGTAAATGAAACGATTTCCCAGCAATTCACCCCCAGGCTCAACGCTTCAGCCACGAGAGCCTGGCTGTCTGCTTTTCCAAAGGATCCTCCGCCAAGGCATAATTTCGAAATCTCGACTCCTGTATTGCCAAATTCTCGTTTGGGTACAATACGATCCTTGTTATTCGTTTGTGTCATTAACGGTTCCTCACTTTATGCGAACAACGCGAAATTCATCGGCGAATTTCAGTAGATACTGGCGAATGGTCCGTTATGTTTAGGTCTTTATGTTGCTAAATCTCTTTGGAGCATGTGGAAATTTGAATCAAATACTTCCCAGCCATTATATCTCCAATACTTTAAGCCAATATCGTTGCCCCCCAATATATAGACGGTACATTTGAAAATGTTCTGCTTCTTCAGTTCTTCAAGGCATTTACGGTATAGCATTTTCGAAATACCCTTTTTCCGATGAGCACCATCCACAGCCAAGTGATATAGATAGCCTCTTCTTCCGTCTTGTCCGCATTTTATAGCACCAACTATTTCTTTCTTTATTTCGGCGACATAGTTGAGCTTTGGATTTCGGACAAGATATCTTTCAAGATTTCCATATTCGTCTGATTCATCAAGTTTCAATCCTTCAGTTCTTTCCCATAAGGAGCGAACCTCAGGATAATCTTGTATCGCCATTTCTCGAATTAAACATTTCATGCCAATATATAATTTGATGAATGTTGAGCCCGCCTGCTTTGGGCTGTTTCCACGATCAGCGTTAAGAGACTGAAATGCGAATATTTTTTTGTCTAAAGGTAGAAACAATACTGGTCTGGGTTACATGTGCTGTCTGTAAGCAACAATATTCGGTATGATTATTGCGGCAAGAATGCCTAGTACTGCTGGGACAACAAGGAGAATAACACCCCAGAATGCCCATTTCTTTTGTACGGAAAGAAAATGCTCAACACTCTCCCATTCCTTGTTTTGCCAGGCCCATTCACGCCCTTTTATTCCTAATATGATTGCAACGATAAAACCTACGTAGGGTACCAAAGCGAAGAGCCCGACCCATGTTCTATTACCAATTGCCCAGATCCAGCTTAAGATAAATGCTCCCCAACTCCAACCTTTAACACCCTCTGGCGGAATAGTGCCTTTGCCTTGACCAGAGTTGTTTTCTTTGGCGTCTACGAGATTAGATCTCGGAGCTTCGTACATGTCCATAGGTGTTGTTCCTTTTTGTTGTGTTAAATTATCATGCATCAAGGTTTTTTATGAAAAATAAAATATTCAGGTTAGCATTTTGACTCAATTGTTTTTTTCAATCCCCGTAAAGTTGACGGAAGTCCTTTTTTTATCCCAGAGCCGATTAAGCGACCGATCAAAGGTGACAGAAGACCTGAGAACACCACTCTATGAACAACTTCAACTTCCTCGTCTAATGGTAAAATCTCATGTTCAAATCTCATTGTGCAAAATGGCAACTTGCTGATTGTTGAGAAAGATTTGTTCTTCGTTACTTGAGTAATTTCAATTTTTGCCTCTGGGCCGTTTACTGGCTTTAGCTTTCCTGTTGCTCCCCGTTTGAATTCACCTTCAATTGATGATGATTGAATATCAGGGTCCCAACTTGACCATGCTGAAACGTCTACATACGCAGAAAATATCTCTTCAGGCATGGCTTTGATTGTTATTCTTTCTTCAAATTGCATTGTTTTTCCTTTTGGGAACCACCAAGTGCCGTGCACTGTGAAAAGTGCCATTGGGGCAGACTCCCATGATTGGTGGAGTAGGGTCGGGGGAAAAGCGGCTATCCGATTGCCTCTCTAATCAGATAAATAGTATTCGATAGTCGAAACTACCCGCACCTTTTTTATATGTGGGGTGTTTTTATCCCGGGCACTTATCGAAAATTGGCCTTGCCTTGCTTGTTTTATTTTTCCTAACTTACTATCTGAATCCTTTGCGAATTTTTTTGCGACTTCTCTGGCTTTTGTTGTCGCTTCCTCAACCATTTCCGGCTTAATCTCGTTCAAACGAGTGAAAAGATATTCTGTAGTATTTTGATAGTCTCCACCAGAAAGAACGAGTCCTTTTTTTCCAAGATCCGCTAATTTATTCATTGTTGATCTGACAGATTTAATCTTGTTTGAATATACAGTTATTGTCCGCGAAGCTGTATACCTAAACTCAATTTTAGATTTTTCGTATCCCTGCGCCAGTTTATCAATTATTCCCGGTTGAGATGTGGTTATTTCATTACCTTCAAAACCATTGGCTTTTAGAAAGCTGATAATTTCATTTGAATCCTTTTCAATGTCCTCATACAATTCTGTCAAATCATTGTTTGAAGCCATAAACTGAATTGGCCATAATGCGATATCCGCAGGATACTCTTTTTCTGATAATCCTTTTACAGTTACTGTCCGCTCATATTCTTTGAACTTAATAGCGCTGGACCCAATAAAAAATCCTAATGCAGCCAATCCTAAAAATATAAAAAATCCTAATATAAATGCGCTTTTTATATTTCCATCCTTCATGAGTTTTCCTCCTTATTTCTGCTCTAACGAGTTCGAAGAATAAGCTGATTTTAAAGCTATCATAGTCGACGGGAGTAATGAAGATATCGAATTTCCATATCGAACTTCCAGTAACTCGCTCAGGATATCTAACACATTCCTGCATCTATATCAACCTGTTTAACTTTCGAGTTCAAAGAACCGGATTTTTCATGGAGTCTTTCATCAGGTTATGCAAAATGCAAAAGCTCATGATAAGGGTAATTATATTGCCAGGAAATCCCAGCCCTCTGTGAGGTGACGACCTTGGATTGTTCAAAGCTGGAACAGACATGGTTTACTGTACTCTCACCATCTATTCTCATTATGTTTTATAGGCAGCTAATCCCAAAAATGAGCTTCCTGGCATAAATTGATGAACCTTGATTTTTTTTGTGGCGAGCCCTACTTCCAAAAGTGCATCAGTTACATTCAGCAGGGTATCCTCGGTGAACATACTATTGGTTGAAAGTTGCACTGTATGAATCAGCCTTGCTTTTGGAATGCCAGCGGCAAAAGAAACCTGTTCTGACGTCAGGCTATGCGAGGTCCTTTATCTCCCGAGATGCTATATCCACCCATTCTTTATGGAATTTTTTATACTGTTTTGGATATAGCTTTGCGTTTTTTAATATTTCTTCGAACATTGATTTAGCTCTCTCATGATCGCCTTGTTTTTTTAATAAAACAGCATATCGGCACTTTGCCTCTTCACCAGCAGTATTAAAACATGATTCATAGGCTATTAAGGCCTCATTAATATTTCCTGTATTTTCAAGTAGTTTAGCCTTGGCCAGTTGTAGTTCTTTGGATAGCTTATCACCCTTGATATCGATTAAATCGTTTAAGTATTTAGATGCTTCTTCATTCTCCCCAAGGTAGAAATGTGAGTAGAAAAGTCCTTCCAGGATATGTTGGTCGTTCTTATGTGCACCTACAAGACATGTCTCAAGTAATGAAATTGATTTACGGTATTGTCTGCTCTGAAAGTATGCCTCAGCTAAATCAATTTTGTTTTGAACGGTGTCTGATATTTCAATTTGTCTTTGCAGCTGTTTTATATTTTTGGCAGGATTTATATATCGGGAACTTCTTATTTTGGCCGTTTGCTGCAATTCCGGCAGGTATTCGACAAAGAAATATACTAATGACCCGACAAGGGGGAAAAAAATAATCAAAAAAATCCAGCCATATCTCCCTGTTTTTCCTGCATGCACAGCAAAATAAACTTGTACTATTAATTCCACTGCTCCCAAAATATGCATCTGAATCTCCTTTGATACTTAACGGTTAAGCTCAGTGGTCGCCATTGCAAACCATTGGAATGAATTGGTAAAAACGTCATTTCTCAGGCAAGTTGAGATAACGAAGTTCACTATCTGATCGGCCAAGAAAAAAAGGTCAAACAGTTGAAAACATTACAACAGATCCTAACGCTTTTTCAAGTTAATTGAGCTCTATCGGGAGGATATTGTCAGAGGAGGTGAATCTGTGTTTTATTGGTTCCAGCTTTTAGATTTGTGTGCTGAGGCACTGATTTCTTCTGCTTTTGTTCATGCTTTGTACGAGACATTCATCCTCAGACTTGCTTGAATACTTGCTAAACAAAATATTTACGCTATTGTGGATAAAAATTTATACATTGTCTTTTTTCATTTTCCCAAACTGAGATGACGAACCTGAATATCGCTAGATTCTACCGGCTGTTAAGCCATATAGGGCTGATAGGTTTCACAATATTTCAGCCTCTTTTTTGTTTTGCCAATGAACATGTTTCATTTCCTTTTGTTGCTTCAGCTTCTGAAGAAAAAACAGTAAATCTTTTAAATGAAACATCCGCAAACAATAGCAGAGGGCTTGCCGCCGTCTATAGCCTGCTCATGGGTACTGAGAAAACTGTGAAGAAAAATGTTTTCGGCTCAATAGGAATGCCTTCCTGGGATCCTGTCTTTCCTGATTCAGCAGATATCGGCAGCAGCATGATTGCCAGATGGAAGTTTGGCAAACACAGCGCTCTTACCATCTCTTACGATGATGGTGCAATTGGCAATGCCCTCTATGGCATTCCGGCAATGGCTGAAAAAGGACTCGTCGGCACATGGTTTGTCAATCCGGGAACTTCAACTTTTCAGAAAATGTCTGAAGTCTGGCATCAGTCTGTTACCACGTATAATCAGGAAATTGCCAATCACACAATGAATCATGCCGGTGGTTTAACAGAAGCAGAGGCACTGGCGGCAATAAACGACGCGTCTTTCTACATCAAGGAGCAAATTTATAAGATCCCACCGCAAAGCACCAAGCTTCTAGGATTTAATAAAGCCGGTGGAACAAACTGGGACATACCCACGACCGGTGAACAATGGGACCAGCGGATTCGTGAAAATTATCTCATTGAGAGAAAATACAGCACAGGGTTCTACAAGGCTATGCCTGCCAGCGAGATGGAAATGGTGGTAAAGGCGAAGTCATACAGCACCAATTGGAGCAGTATCCATTTTCACGGAATCTGCGACGATCTTAATGATGGTAATATCAACACGGCCTATGGCCCTGGGTATGTTGAAGTCTGCAGTTGTAGCCACATTCCACCTCAGTGCGACCCGGAACCTGCTAAAGGCGATCCTGATTATCTTGCGCAATGGCTTGCCTGGGCGGAATGCAGGTTTACAAGCGGATACAATAACGCTGTTGCTGTATCAGATTGTCTTGATGGTGGCATAGGTGCGGTGAAGAAAAATGAGATTCTTCAATTTTATGACTATCTCACTGATAAAGATGAGATACCTGCCCAAAGTATTTGGATCGCCGGTTTCGTAGAGTCACAAAAATATGCAATTGAGCGGGACAACGCCACAGTGCACCTTGTTTCAGCAGACATCGACCAGGTCCGGCTCAATGTATTGCTCCAGACAATCTTGCAACCTGCACCTCTCGACCAGGTTTCACTCTATGATGAGGATTTAACTCTTTTCGTAAAAGTCCCATCCTCCTGGACAGCCTGCAGGGTAACACAAAATGGTCAGGCTCATACCTACATTATTGACAATGGCGAAACACGATTTGAGGTCACCCCAAATAATGGCGAAATACTACTTGAGAATGATACAGTCGCACATATTGACATTCCCTATGTTGGCGACCCCTGAACCTTAAACCAAATTCAATATTTTAAACTGATTAAAACGTCCACTACATTATGCAATCGTCAACGTCCACGCTGTTCAGTCAGGCCTGTACTTTTGTTGTCTCTATAGTATTTACCGTTTCCTGTCAGGCTGCGACCTATTATGTGTCGCCCCAGGGCAATGACGACAATGACGGCTCCATCTCTTCCCCCTGGAAAACAATCCAGAAAGGCGCGACTATCGCTGAAGGGGGTGATACTGTCATAGTCAGCGACGGGCAATACGATGAGTATGTAACCATAAATGGAAGCGGGATTAGCGAGTCATCAAGGATTCTCTTTCAGGCACAAAATCTTCATGGTGCAGAATGCAGGGGCTTCAGAGTGCAGGGCGACTATATCACAGTCGATGGTTTTACAATAGAGGCTGACCTCGCGGCAGAGTATGGAATATATGTCAATTCCCGTCATCATGTTATTATCAAGAACTGTCATATTCTCGAATGTCCAGGAGGAGGGATAAACATCACCGGCGGTTCTGACTATTGCACTGTTTCAGGAAACATACTCGAACATAACGGACAATGGGGAATCCATGTGGTTGGTTCCTATGCAGTAATTCATGATAATGAAATATTTAAAACTGTTCAGCATCACCCCAAAATAGAATATACCGGATTTCACGGTGAGGATGCTGACGGTCTGCGTATTTTCGGTAATAACCATCACATCGTTGGGAATTACCTGCACGATTTGGGGAATACAGAAGACCCTGGGAATCATCAAGGCGCACCGGATTACCCGGCAGAAGACTACCCTCATGTGGATTGTCTGCAAAGCTGGGACAGGTCCGCCCATGGAGGACGTCCGGTAATTACCGACTCAGTGATAGAGAACAATTATTGCAGTCTCAGCCGTGCAAGTGGCAAAGGCATCATGATAAGCGCCATAGACAATGGCTGCACCAATCTAACAATCATGAACAATGTCTTTGAATACAGAGACATTGGTGTCGCGATGAATGAAGGCTCTTTCAGCAATATTTTTATCTACAACAACGTCTTCAAGGCAAATCTCAACGATCCCTCGTGGGGAGCAGGAGTTTATCTCAAAGACATTAACAATTACCAGGTCCTGAACAATATCATGGTAGATGGTCATGCAGAAGCACGAAAAATCATTGGTGGAACAGGAACAGTCGATTTCAACCTGGTCTGGTACTCCGATGGTTCGACACCTGCAGGAACTCCAGGTCCAAACACCAATGAGTTGTGGGGAGTTGATCCACTGTTTTTCAGCTTTTCCGGTGAAAACGGTGGAAATTATCGTCTGAAATCCGGTTCGGATGGTATCAATCATGGAACAGAAATAACGGCCGTTCAGTTTGATAAAGACGGTACTGCCAGACCTCTGGAAGGATATTACGATATAGGAGCTTATGAGCATGACAGTTCAATCCCTACGCATGTTCTCACGTATGCAGCAGGTGCAAATGGCTTTTTGAAAGGAGTAACTCAGCAAACCGTACTGGACGGCATGAACGGCACCACGGTTACTGCTTTGCCATCTCCTGGATATACTTTTGTAAAATGGAGCGATGGACTTAGAACAAACCCTCGCCAGGATGTACATGTTACTGCTGATGTGAATGTGACGGCACTCTACGGAAATTCTTTTCCCTGGATTTTGCTTTTGTCTTCAATTCAGCAGTCTGCAAAACCACAATAGAACTTCCGACAACGCTCCTGGGTAACCGTTTGAGCTTATCTGGTGACATCGCGAAAATTGAAGCGGGTTGAGTTCTATTGGTAATCAGATTCTTTGAGTTAAATACTCTTTTCTTTCTTTTGTATAATACCACCAAGGTTTTGGTTCCTCCCCATTCATAAAATGCGTAATCGACAGGAACACATCAATGACACAAGGATCGTGTCTTTTTCCTGTCCTTTCGCAAAGATCCTTATACATTTTGTAGGGAGATTTTCCTACTAACTGCGCTGGGTCATGTATACCTATTGTTTGTAAATCCTCTGCTATCGACTTCCCAATATTTGGTAAGTCAGTTAGAATTTTAACCTGATGTCGAATTACTTTCCTGGGATTCATTGTTGTTTTTTCTTGAAGGTATAAATGAGTAAGGTCTGAACATATATAACAGCATGTTTGTGGCAATATGGACATCTCTAAATTTCTTCTTCTAGAGAGGTTGTCACTGGATTCATAGTATTATTATATAAAGCCCGAGATCAGCTGATTTTTTATTAGTCCCTTAGTAAATAAACAATTATCTGAATCGACTTGCTCTATTTAGGTTGGAACATCATTACAGGTAAATCTGCTCTTCGTAAAACCACTAAGTAAAACACATTGGGATAATTTTCAATTGTGCCAGGGTGTTGTTGACGACCATCACCCACCCCAATTGTGAATTATATCCTTCCTCTGTTGTTCCAGTCGCTTCTCTACCTGGCTTCTCACATTTTCAGCAGTCTGCAGGTCACTTGTTGCCATTTGGATCTTGAATTGTACCATTGACTGGTCGTCCTCCACATCCTTTATCGCTTCCTGAATTTACGCATCCTTTGTTGCAAAGAGGTTAAGTGGCGCCCATTTCTTATTTTTTGCATTTGACGGCGAACCATCCCTTATTTTTTTCTTCAAGTGCATCGAATTCCGTGAACCCAACACCTATTAATACTTCCCGTAATTCTTCAATGCTGAGATAGGTCATTCCTATTGCATCAACAATACGCTGATTTCTGCGCTCGTATTTTTTGTTTTTATAAACGGCTCCGACGAGAAGGAGTTGTCCGTTTTGCTTTGTAACTCGAAAAACTTCTTTAAGGTCGTTACGAAAATCTGGCCAGAAATAATGGGTTTCAACAGCGGTGATGAGACCAAAAGCACCATCACTGAATCTCATCGAAGAGACAGACCCTTGGAATATTTCCACGCGGCCTTTGTTGATAAGTGCGCGGTTCTTTTTCCCGGCAACGACAACTGCATCTGGAGAATAGTCAATGCCAGTGACTTTTCCATCTGTGGCGATTCCTGCAAGCCGTTCAACGGTCCTTCCACCGCCACATCCAATGTCAAGCACATCTACATCACTTACAATGTCAATAAAGCCCAGGCCCCATCTCGTGAGACCGGAATGCCCCAAATTCATAGCTCTAGCGAGTAATCGACCAAATCGGCCACGAGGTTTTTTGCTCTGGCTCAGCATTCTTTTTAACAAGCTCATGCAAGACTCTTTTCTATTCCGAGGACTGCACCGCCTAATGCTCGCGAACAAGCGTGTGGCCGCTCGACTCTTTTTGATTCGAAAAAAATGATCTTGTACATTCCTGGAAACTTAGACCCCTTATTACCTGAAAGTTTTCGAAGGGTTATACTTTTTCTATTATTGATATGTAGTCTTTCAATACACTTTCAACATCATTTCCAAATGATTTGTTAAACTGTTCTTTAAATTTATTGCCGTTTTGCAACCCTTTCAATAATGCTTCAAATTTTTCCGGATATTTATTTGCTAAGAATGTCATGAACATACCACTTTGGCTATAGAACATTTTAGGACCAATGTCTGCAGTTGAGTTGAGATTTCTATTGAAGAGGGTACCTATCGACTCGGGTACAAAATGTTTGCCTTCCAGAAACATAGATTTAGTTTCCTCTTCATAATTCCTGGGCGCGCCACCACCAGAAGAGACATAGATCGCCAAACCTTCTCGAAACCATCTTGGTAGAGAACGGTTAAAAGTAATAACCCCGAGATTTTGAGAAAGTTGAACATGTGACAACTCATGACCAACCATTCCATATATTTCTTCCGGTATATCTTTCATTAAACCGGATAAGTATACTTCACTGCCTACTGAAGCTCCTTTTGCTTTATCAGATATCCCTGAAAATTTAGAAAAGCTTTCAGGAGTTGCAAAGACATAAATTTTTACGGGCTCAGTAAACTTCCCAAATTGTTTTGATTCGACATCATTTATTGCCTTATTAAGGTGTAAAGCTGTTTCTTTTGCAATTTTCTCAGCACCATCCTCATAAAATATTCTATTATCAGAAGGAAATGTACGAAAGTCCGTTGTCAAACGTGCGACACGACTTTTAACAATGCTGCATCCACCACCCAGCAACAATAGGATCACTACTAATATGATTATTGTAAATACTATTAACAATGTCTTTTTCATATGGTGTCTTTTGTTGTATATCAATTTACCCAGCAGTTGCGCCGACGAGGCACGCAGAAGAGCTTCAGCGTGGTCTGAATTGGCTTAGTTAGCCAGCACATTCGTATTCAAGTTCAACCCTTATAGGTTTTTCGCCAACTATTGATTTGAAAGCGCTTGATTCTTGAATAAATTCATAAAACTGAGTTATTCCATCTGTGTTGCCACACCACCTGTTTTCAGCCCCTAATTGTCGAAGTACATCGTCAGGAATGAATTTGAAGGTAAGAGATAGTTGCCATATATTTTCGTCCCCGAAGCCGCTGAAAATGAGTTGGCGAGTAATATTGAATTCGAAAAACTCTCCGTCTCCCCAATCATATGTACCCCATTGAAAGAGGAGCATATCTGCATCATCGTAAAAAGAACAGCCATCAGCACGTTCGTTCCGGTAAAACGACAACATTGCATCTATACCTTCATTGGGCTTCATCTTGTCCAGTATAAAACCAATATCCTTTAGATGTTGTTGAAATGATGATTTTGCTTTATTGGGTTTCATCGGATTAGTCCTGGCGAACGTCAGGCGGAAGCTTCCATCCTGGGGACGTTAAGGTGATACACGGGATAGACACTATTTCCGTCTAGCTTTATGTAAGTTAAAATCAGGAAAAACAAGTTGTAACTCTATTTTATATGTTGCGATGTTATTTGATAGGATGTGGAAAGTCAAAAGAAAAAATACTGAAATTTCAGCCAAATTCTGACCCTACGTTAATGAAGCTGGTGTGTGAGGTGTTGTTATTTTGGTAAATTTCGGTGTATATTGCGGCGACATGAGATTCCGGAATTTCACAGGCCGGAGGTGGCAGGAGAAGGTCAATTGTCACGCCCTGCGTCACAGTTGTGCAACACATCCTTGGGCAAGAGGTAATGAGATAAGAATCATCCAGGAATTACTCGGTCATGCTGATATGTCGACGACATAATCTATACTCATGTACTTAAAAAGGCCTTTCCGGAGTCATCTGTCTACTTGATACCTGAGTCAGACAGGTAAAATTACTTTCAACAGAGACAGGTACCTAAAATGGTGAACCTCGAGATGCTGGGAGCCCTTTTTGCTCTCGGTGCTGCCTTGTTTTGGGCAGTGGCTGTAATACTTTTCAAATTGGCCGGGGATGTCTTTTCGCCAATTTCACTCAACATCTACAAAAGCATCGTGGCCATGGCGCTGGTCAGCATAGCCATGCTACTCTTTAATATCGACTTCTTCCCTGAAGTTTCCATTCAGGATATCGGGCTGTTGGCTCTGTCCGGATTTCTTGGAATCACCCTCGCAGATATTTGTTTCTTTACTGCCCTCAACAAACTTGGGGCGCAGATGATCGCTGTGGTCGAATGTCTGTATCTGCCAAGTGTTTTAGTGTTTTCCTACCTTTTGCTTGGAGAAAGACTGGGGCTCTGGGGGCTTATCGGAGGCGCTTTGGTACTTTCGGCGATTTTGGTTGGCACGATGGCAAAACGCTCCAACACAACAGGTACGAAAAAAGAGGTATTCGAGCTTGGCGTAGGGGTGGTCGTAGGGCTTCTTGCAGTTATGCTTATGGCCCTTGGTATTGTAATCGTAAAGGAGGTCCTGGAGAGGACCGATGTCCTCTGGGCGACCCTGGTGAGGGTTGTCTCAGGCTGCCTGAGCCTTTTTGTGCTTGTCCTGTTGCTCCCCGGCAGAAAACGATATCTGGCAGAACTCAAATGGTCAAGGGGATGGTTGACTGCTTTGCCTGCTTCCGTGACCGGGAATTTCCTGGCCTTGCTCTGCTGGGTGGCAGGCATGAAATACACCAGTGCCTCCAAGGCTGCGATTCTCAATCAGATGGCAACTGTCTTTATCTTCATTCTAGCTGCCGTCTGGCTTAAGGAACGAATTACTGTCCATAAGATTATTGCAATCTGTCTGGCTGTATGCGGAGCCTATCTCACTATCTTTTACGGATAATGGAGGTGTTTGCAGAATGGTATTTAATTCAATCCCTATGTTATTTAAAAACTTTATCCACAGAAAAGTAAGGCGATTGTTCATGAGAAATTTGAGCTTGTGTGTTGCATATCTGTCTTTCAGCTTTTTAATGCCCGGTCAAGTGCTTCGATGAGGTCCCCGGTATCTTCAATGCCGATGGAGAGGCGGACAAAATTATCATGTATGCCCAGGGCCAGGCGTTGTTTTTTGGGGATTGAAGCATGAGTCATTATGGCCGGATGTTCTATGAGGCTTTCCACGCCGCCGAGGCTCTCAGCCAAAGCGAAAATCTGCACCTTTTCCAGAAACCGTTTGGTACGCTTCAGGCCACCATCAATAAAGATTGAGATCATTCCGCCATAACCATCCATTTGGGCAGATGCCAGTTCGCACTGGGGATGGTAGGGGAGTCCAGGATAGATGACCTTTTTTACTGCAGGGTGTTGGACCAGCCATGTCGCGATTTCAGCACCGCTTTTGTTATGCTGCTGCATACGAAGCGCCAGGGTTTTTACACCACGCAGAGCCAGATAACTGTCGAAAGGGCCGGCAATGGAGCCTATGGCATTCTGCAGATAGCGGAGGTTTTCCTCAAGATCGTGATTATCGCCAACAACGACCATGCCGCCGATCATATCGGAGTGGCCGCTGAGATATTTAGTGGCCGAATGCATGACCAGGTCCGCGCCCAGGGCTAAAGGCCGCTGGTTAAAAGGTGTGGCAAAGGTATTGTCGACAGCGACGATAACATTTTTGGAGATGTTGTGGGCTATTTCACTTATTCTGGCAATATCAACGATCTTGAGCATTGGATTGGAAGGAGTCTCAATCCAGACCAGCCTGGTTTCAGGGGTGACCGTCTTGGCAAAAGCATTGCTGTCGGTCAGATCAACATAGGTGATGTCGTATCCAGCCGATCTTTTCCGGACATTTTCAAGGAGTCGAAATGTACCGCCGTACATATCGTCCATGGCAACTATATGTGCTCCGGAGTCGACCAGCTCTAAAATAGTTGAAGTCGCTGCAAGGCCGGATGCAAAGGCAAATCCGGCAGTACCTTCCTCCAGATTGGCGATGCAGCGCTCATAGGCGAACCGCGTGGGATTTTGCGAACGGGAATATTCAAAACCCTTGTGCTTTCCAGGACTTTCCTGAGCATAGGTCGAGGTCGTGTAAATGGGCATCATCACTGCGCCTGTTGTCTGATCGACTCGCTGACCGCCATGGATAACCCTGGTATAAAAGGACTGTTCTTCGGGAGTTTTTTTCATAATAGATCCATTTGGTGTTCTGCCATCCATTCATCATTATAAAGTTTAGAGAGATACCTGTTGCCGGTATCGCAGGCAAAGGTAATCACCCGTTTCTCTATCGTTTGTTCAAGGCAATATTTGAGTGCTGCTGCAAGCAGTGTTCCTGTGGATGAGCCAGCAGATATGCCTTCCTTAAGAAGAAGCTCACGTGCTGCTGCAAAGGACTCTCTATCTGTTACCGAGTAGGCTTTGGTGATCAGATCGAGATTACAGATGCTGGGCACAAAGTCTTCACCAATGCCTTCTATATACCAGGAACCAACTTGACCAGGAGTCTTGCCGGTTTGAACCAAAGGTGCCAGAATAGAACCTTGTGGATCGGCAAGAATAATCTCAATGTCCGGATTATTCTCGCGCAGGTAGCCGCCGACTCCGCTGAGCGTTCCTCCGGTACCGACCCCGCAGACCAGCGCGTCCACCCGGCCTTCGAGCTGTTCCCATATTTCCGGACCGGTGGTGCTATAATGCGCTTCGCAATTGGCCTCATTGGCAAACTGATTGACATAAAAATATCTGCCTTCCTGACAGAGTGATTCCGCCAGATCCTGGTAGTATTCAGGATGCCCTTTGGTGACATCCGAGCGGGTTGTGATAACCTCCGCGCCCATTGACTGGAGGCAGTATTTTTTTTCGATGCTCATTTTATCTGGCATGACAATCTTCAGCCTGTAGCCTTTCTGCCTGGCGACAAGAGCAAGGCCAACGCCGGTGTTGCCCGCTGTGGCCTCGATCAGGGTGTCACCTGGCTGGATCAGTCCTTTTTCTTCGGCAGCGCGGATCATGAACAAGGCGATCCGGTCTTTTATAGACCCACCTGGATTATTGCACTCAAGCTTGAGAAAAAGTCGACATATACCGCTTGACAGACGGGATGTTTCCAACACAGGAGTATTGCCAATCATGTCCAGAACATTGGTGTATGGTGTGGTTTTACTCATGGGCATACGATAATTATGAATATTAGTTTGTGTAGGTAAACGATCGGAATCATTATTCTACAAAGCTAAAAACTCCCTGTTGTTGGTGTATCCTTATTAAGCATTGACCAGGAGACAACCCTGTTTCTTCCTGTTTCCTTGGCGTGATAGAGTGCCTGGTCGGCCCGATCGGTAATTGACTCAAGGGTATCGTTTAGCTGGTATTGAGCAAGTCCTATGGAAACAGTAAGGTGAAAACGCATCTTATTACTGAGCTCTTTTTCGAAGCCTTGTCGCAAGCGGTCGGCCAAGCTGGCTGCGGACTGTTCGTCTGCTGAAGATAACAGCAAGAGAAACTCTTCGCCACCCCAACGTACTGCAGTGTCATATGGACGGCAATGATGGTTGAGATAACTGCCAAGCAGGATAAGCACTTCGTCGCCGACGTGATGGCCATGGTTATCATTGACCTGTTTAAAGTGATCGATATCGAGAAAGAGCAGGCTTAAAGGCTTGTTGTTTCGCTGGCATCTGGCGCATTCATCATGAAAAATATGGGCGAAATACCTCCGGTTTTTTAAACCTGTAAGGGGATCGTGAATGGTCATGTTTTTAAGCTTCTGTATTGTTAGGGACAGCTCCCTGTCCTTCACGAAACGTATTGTTCCCATAATTCCAAAGATAAAAGCAAAAACAGGGGGATGGGCAAGAAAGAACAATTGGACGGGTGAACTCAATAGTGTAAGAAGAGGTAGTTCTTTTCCGAACGAACTGTATATATGCAGCTCTAGAAAGCCTGTAACCAAAGGAATGGGCAGTCCCCATAATAGACCAAACCAGATATATATGTTTTGAAAGATATTGTAGCTGTAAGGATTTTTTAGGGCGCTAAAAAACTCCTCTATCGGCAGGGGCAGGCGTCTTTGCATGAATGAAAGTAATTTCATTAGATTGATTTTCTGACGTTTGAGATACCTTGTGCTGCTACTTTCGATTATAGATGTTTTTCGAGGTAAAACAAAGTTAATTGAAATAAACTGTAATAGTTAGCCAGGAAGATTGAATGAGAGTATTGGCCATATCGCATTTATCCTGGAGGTGAGATGGTAGACAGATGGGCAATGAAAATGGTGAGACACCCACTTGGGATTGGAGCAACGATATTGCATAGGTATGGCATTTCGGCCAACACGATATCGCTGATTGGTTTTTCATTAGGCATGCTTGTTGTTCCCTGTTTGGCACTGAATTGGTATGGATTGGCAGAAGGCTCTGAAACAATTACTTTTTTCGTGTTTTGCTGCCTTTTCCCTCAGAAATTTGCGCTTTTGGCCTGTATCTGTTATCTGAGTACAATTATAAGGGTTATCTCAGGATACAGGATACTTCGGAGTTGAGGTTTTATCAGATGATGCTGGCCCGGATTTATTCATCAATCCGGGTGGTGTCATTTGCTTCAGTGTTTTGCCGCCATAAAATGTTGAACCTGACACCACCTGAACCTTGTCTTCGAATCATTACTCTTGGTACTTCCGGGGTCAGGCTTCAGCCAAAAGACTCATGAAGACTTCAACCACATACGGGTCAAAATGTTTGCCTTTGCCTTTCATTATTAAATCTTTGGCTCGTGTACTCACCCATCCTTCACGATAGGGCCGATCTGAGACGAGCGCGTCCCATACATCAGCAACGGCCATTATTCTGGCGCGAAGATCAATGTCTTCGCCTTTGAGTCCTGCAGGGTAACCGGTGCCGTCATATTTTTCATGGTGTTGGACCACAATGGGTATAATGTCTCTATATGATTCGATTGGTTCCAGAATCTGGGCTCCAACCTCTGGGTGGCTTTTTATCTCTTTATACTCTTCATCCGTAAGTTCTTCCGGTTTGTCGAGTATCGCCAGTGGGATACCGATCTTACCAATATCATGTAATAATCCGGCACGGCCAAGAGCCTCAATTTTATCCTGAGGCAACCGCATGGCCTCAGCTATTTTTACGCTCCATTCAGCAACACGCTCAGAGTGTCCGGAGGTCCATTTCGATTTGGCATCAACCGTCCTGGCCAGAGCAGCGATGGTGCCTTTGGCCAATGATGCAAGATCCTCAACAAGCAGGGAGTTTGCAAGACCTATGGCGAGCTGGTTGGCAATCTTTCTCGCCTGGGTAAGCTGGTCTTCACTCAACGTTGTATCTTTATCAAAGCCTAACAACAGTGCTCTTTGGATTTTATGATTAACGTCAAGGGGAAGACAGAGAAAATGAAGTGGGAGATCGCCAGTAATGGCAGTCATCAAAGCAGTAGGACCCTCCTCTGGATGGATGTTGAAGTATTCTTTATTGGTGAAAATTTTCAGTTGTTCTTCTCGAGAGGCAGGAAAATGCTCTACGACCGGATCTTCTATTCTGCGTCCCTCCTGGCTGTAGACAATGAGATGCTCCTCCGAATCCTCTGCCTGCCTAACGTATACAGCCACTTCGCAATGGAAGAAATTTTTCAGGCGCTGTAGCGTAGTGGCCACCGTTTTTTTCCGGTTCAGGGAAGAAAGAATGGCCCTGTCGATTTCATTAAGTACCGTCAGCGCACGGAAATGGTTATCCAGTTTGCTTGCCATGTCATTAAAAGAATTGCCAAGATCTTCGAACTCATCACCGCTATTGATCTCAACCGGAGTAGAAAAGTCTTTTTGAGCGATTCTCTTTGTTCCCTGTTGCAGACGCTGCAACGGGTCCAGGCCTTTTCGAATAAAGAGGAGTGAGAGGTAGGAGATGATGAGAAGAAAAAACAGGATGATCATTGGAAATGTTTGTTTGAACTTATCCATGGCCGACATGATGTCATTCCTGGCTCGACTGAGAATGATAGTCCAACCGACATCCTGGAATCTTGACTCCAGGAAAATATTGGAAATGCCGGCATGAAATACCTGTCCGTTGTGGGTGAATTCAAATACTTGGAGATCAGCAGATACCGGTCGTTTGTCTATCTCCTGGTAGTAACCGTTGTGCCCGTTCATGCTGGCGATTATATTTTTGCCAGTCTTGTCATATACCGACAATTCGGTCATTGGTGGTAATATCGGAGAGGCGCCAAATCCCCAGATATACTCCGGCTTGACGTCGGCAATAACCGTGAATGGCTCTGCCTCCGGACGGAAAATATTAACACCGAAGAAAAAAGAAGTTTCCATGTGGGTTCTGGGAGCAGAGATAATAAAAGGTTTTCTGCTGGTCAGGACGGATTTATTTAAAAATTTTTTAACGGTATTTTTGTCCAGAGAGCCATATAACGGTTGGCTAAAGCCCCCCTTGTTGTAGACGATCAAACCGTTGAAAAGTTCTTCAAAGGAGCCGCTGTATTGCTGATGCAATAGCTGAGGCTCCGGACGTGACAGAGCAATAACCCGGCCAATGGAATTTAAGTCGTTATCTATACGAATGAGCCGATCATACAGTGACAGGCTGTAGGCTGTTACTTCTCTCTTCAGTCGAATATAACTCTGTTCTTCGAGTTGTCTGATTACCTGGTTATAGGAAATGACAATAAGTGCAACCGTTGGAACAAAAGCGCACAGTATAAAAAGAAGGAGAAAGCGTCTGGCGAGTTTGCTCTTTATAAATGAAATGCCTGGTCTTATCATGTTGTGCTTCTATACCTCGGTTACTTTTGGTTTTGAGGAGGGCAGCATTAAAATTCCTGTTCTAATACTCCAGTTAATAATCGGAAGCTTTTCCTAAAAATGCACCATTATTGGCACGCACAATATCATCACGGCTCTCTCTGGCCGTAAGAGGTGACTTTGATTTGCCATCCGGTCCCATACTGTACAGATCAAAATCCACATTGATGGGCACAAGATTTCGATTCTTTCTTCGCTTTCCGTTTCCGGTAGACGTCTCTATGTTCAGATAACCGAACGGGTTTCCCCATCGGTCTCTGAGATGGTCCAGTCCGGCTTCCGCCAGATCGTTGGGGAACCTGCCGTTTTCCAGATTAAATATGATTATTTGTCTCTCAATTGTCCGCATGGTTTCTATTGTTGCAATATAGCTGGCTCGTTCTCTGTAGCTGATGTAGTTGGGAATAGCGATGGCAGCCAGGGTGCCTAATATGGCAATCACCATCATGAGTTCAATCAGGGTGAAACCTTTTCTACCGGCATATCGCAGATCACCTGATGGCAAAAACGAAAGAGAAGCATTTTGTTCAGAAACAGGAATTTTTTCCGTAGAGATTCCACCATGGCATCTGGAGCCAAATATATTGAATAAACCGGTGATGCCAGACAGGCAATGCAGCCAAAGGCATTGTATGGTGTAACTACATCTTATGAAGAAACGCATCTAAATTTTTATCTTACCATGTGAATTTCCTTAAAAGTTCCCCTGTTTTTAAAATGGCGGTCATAAAAAACCCGAGCCCCACCGGACTCGGTCTCGTACCCCCAGGAGTCAATGCCAACGCCTAAGACAAAATTACTTCAGGATAATTCGTGCTGCCTTGATGCTGCAGGAGCAATTTCATAAAAGTAATTCAGCTCTATTGGGAAGGGTATCACAAAAAAAAACAATTAAAAACATTTTTGAGAAAAAATCCCAATAACGAAGTATTTTCAATTAACTACTTCGGCTATTCAACTGACGATTGTTAGGAAGGGAAGTGAGTTTATTGCCATGGGTGAAAAAAGAGGTACTTCAGACTTTTGGAGAGGAATGAGTTGCCCTAAAAAATAACTGCTTTTTCCGTTTGTCATTTTCCAGTGGCGACAAGCGGGTTGATTGTCTCCAATTTAAAGGGAAACAGAAAGTCAACGGTATGTTTTTAAATAGAACATTCCGTTGATTCTCTTTTTATTTCTTCTTTGCCACGACCCATACAGCATGAACAATACCTGGAATATACCCACAGAGGCTGAGAATAATGTTAATCCAGAAATGTTTGCCAATTCCGACTTGGAGAAAGACTCCTAATGGGGGCAGAATAATAGCGCAGATAATTTTTATTAGTTCCATGTGATCCTCTTACGATTGTTAATGTTGTAGAGTAGGGTTGTCTCCAGATCTTTACAGAATACATTGAGATAACATTAAATATCGCTCGTCTCAAACAGTATACATACTAATACAAATTGTAGAAAACAGCTGCACTTTCATGGCATAACGACAGTAAATGTATCGAGAATTATGTGTCAAATTTTTCATGTAGCGGAAAATAATTGGTAATATCCAATAGGAGTATTATTAATGCCTTGACGGTGAATTTGGTAGATATCTGGAATATCGAGGCGAAACCTTAGGTAAGAGGAGGTCAGCGGGCAAATTTGGCTCTAATCGGCATGGTCAAAATAAAAAAAAGGCAAATCTCTGGAGGAATTAGAAAAATGCCTTTAATCGCGGTAGATATCGTCTTGAGACGCCTGAGAGAACATTGGATGGAATAACATCGGGGCGCAATGTTCTCTTGAGGAGGCAGGCGGATCTCTACCACGGGTACTCTGTTGGGATTATGTTTCAGGGCGAAACAACCTATGTAGCATATACGTGTTAATTGCCTCCTTTACCGTTGTTATCTCCTGGTGGGCACAATGGTGTTCTTCTTTTGGGAAATGGCCAGTTTTCTTGAGGATTATTTCTCCAGTCATGTCGAGAATTTTATCTGCGCTTTTACCAATGACCTTCGGCATTGGGGGCGTTGCTGTATTGCAACTCTCCCTACTTAAATTTATGTACAGCCTCTTCGACGGTTCCACTGACGTCACTCACTACTTTTACTCCACCGGTACTGGCAGTCCGATAAGCATTGGGACCGCAATAACCGGTAAGCAGAGCTTCAGCGCCACGTTCGCAGATCATGCTCGCCACATGAATTCCAGCTCCTTTAAAGGCATTGCTATTGGCTGAATTATCAATTACCTCAATTTCCATTGACTCGGTGTCAACCAGGATGATAAACATTGCTCTTCCAAAACGAGGATCGACGACATCCTGAAGGGTCTTGCCCTTTGCTGTTACGGCAACTTTCATGGTGTATTCTCCTTGCAAAGCTTTGTGTTGTGGAGAAGACCGTCTGGTTATGCGGCTCCTCCGCCTCCTCCACAGACCTGGGTGTCGACTATTTCAGGTATCTTGCCGGCAATAAGGTCAATGATCACCGGTTTGATCTCGGCTCTTTCGGCTTCGCGGTAAACAGTGATACCGGCTTGTTTAAAACCCACCAGCGGACGCATGCCAATACTACCAACGAGAAGCGCATTGACCCTGTTTGCAGTGAGAAGGTTAACTGGAACCATGCACCCTCCTTGAACATGCTCTTCGTTCTGCAGGGTAGAAACATCCACTATTTCACCATTTTCGCAATCTATGAGCGTGAAAACGTCGCAATGACCAAAATGACCTGCTCGAGTTCCTTCAAGTCCCCCGTTACCATTAGAGGGTACCGCGATACGCAGCTTTTTCATAAAATTACTCCTTACTCGGCATATTTGTTTAAGATTAAAGGCTTTCCCGCCTTTGTTGTTTCTGCCAATATATTTTGCCAGACCATTTGGATTTTTTTCGAAGTTGACGATGTGCTGGCATATTCAATAATGGTCTTGCTTTCGACCATGGCTTTGGTGAAATCGGGATCAAACGGGATTCGTGGCAAGACTTTGCAATTTTGTCTGCGGGCATAGTTTTCAATCTTTTCCGTCATCTCAATATTAATATCAAAACGATTGACACAGAGCATTGATTGAATACCGAAGTGGTTGGTGAGTTCGGTCACTCGTTTGATGTCATGAAAACCCGAGACCGTTGGCTCAACAATGATCACCACAGCTTCACTGTTGGTTATGGAGGCAATGACTGGGCAACCAATGCCTGGAGGGCCATCTGTGAGTATCAGATCGTGTCCATATTCTTCAGCGATCTGACGAGCCTCGCGGCGAATAAGACTGACAAGTTTTCCTGAATTCTCTTCGGCGATTCCTAATCTTGCATGGACGACGGGCCCAACTCTGGTGTCAGAAAGATACCAGTCTCCGCTTTTTGGGCTGGGAAAGTCTATGGCATTTTCGGGGCAAAGAGCAACACAGACTCCACAGCCCTCACAGTTGATAGGATCAACGTGAAAATCAGTGGAGATGGCATCAAAGCGGCAGAGCTCCCGGCAGAGCCCGCAATTCGTACATTTAGTTTCAGTGATCCGGGCTAGATGACCTCCGCTAAACTCCGAGGTTTTACGAATTTCAGGCTGAATGAGCAGATGCAGATCGGCAGCATCAACATCGGTATCACAAAGAACCGGGTTGTCAGCAAGAATTGCAAACGAGGCCGTAAGACTGGTTTTGCCGGTTCCTCCTTTGCCACTTATGATAACAATCTCCTTCATGCATTACTCCATTCCATTTCCGCACAATTTTTAATAGTGCAGAAAAGTTCCTTAAATGTTGTGGCCCATTCCGGTTCAGCCTCAACGAGCAAAACTCCGCGGGAATATAATTCGGCAATGTACTTGCTGAATGGAATTTCGAGAAGAATTGGCAGATTGTTCGAGTAGGCATACTCCTGGACGGAATTGTTCCCGAGACCTGCGCGATTTATCACCACACCGCAGGGGATTTCCATCTGTTTGACAGTCTCGTGGGCGAGTTTGAGGTCATGTAGACCGAAAGGTGTAGGTTCCGTAACCAGAACAATGAACTGGGTTTCATGCATGGCCGCAATAGCTGGGCATGATGTCCCCGGCGGGGCATCGATAATGATTATTTCACCTTTTTGATGATCCTTTCTTAACCTTTTGATAAGGGGTGGCGACATGGCCTCACCGACACGTAATATGCCGTGATGAAATTCGATTTTTCCGGTGGTTCCAGACTCAATGGTCCCGATCAGCTTCTTGGCTTCGGAAATACATTTTTGTGGACAGACTGCGAGACAACCCGCACAGCTGTGACAAAGCTCTGGAAAGAGCAAAACTGTTTTACCAACTATTGTAATTGCCCCAAAACGGCAGATTTCTCTACACTTTCCACACTGGTCACATTGCTGATCATCGATCTTTGGCAAAAAGGCGAACACCTCTCTGCTCTCCTTGACCCGCGGTTTTAAAAAGAGATGAGCATTTGGTTCTTCGACATCGCAATCGAGAAACGTCACCTGTTCATTTAGGGCTCGGGCAAGATTTGTCGCTACGGTTGTCTTTCCTGTTCCCCCCTTACCGCTGGCTATGCTGATAATCATGATCTCCAGCCTCTTCCAGTTGGAATTTCGCTGGTAACAGATATGCGTATTAAAAGCTGAATAAGTTTCTCTGCATCTTCTCGTTGCGGAGCATGGGGAAGCTGCATGAAAAAACCGTACCCTTCTGTTGCTTCATGAAAATCGTCTGCCCCGAGTGAGCTGATAAGCGCATAATTGATCATGGGAAATTGTTGGATTAATGATTTCATCATGTCGAGTTGAGCTTCAGTGCCAATAACTGCGTCAATCTTTTGGGAACCCAACATAGACTCAATTCTATCTTGTTGTGGCGTACAGCTGAGAAGTTCTGCTTTGCTATGAAGATGAGCAAAAAAAGCTGTATTTAAATCAACTTCCTGGCTGAGATAAATGACCTTCATGAGAAATCCTGGCTAGATGTTTGACTGATCAGCCTTTATTGCTGTTCAAGAAGGTTAATTCTGGCTTGAATATCCTCTAATGCCTTGGTCATTCTTTTTGCCTTTTCCTTGAGGAGGTGGAGGCTGGATAGATGGGAGGTTTTCTCCGCATTCGTAGCCGATTCAACCTGAAACCTCTGAGCGTTTTGGGTTCGGCATATTCCTGTACCTCTACTAAATCCAGGGGACGAGCGACGGCACTGGCCGTTTTTGTTTTGCTGACGCTGTCCATTGCCTTGTTGTTTATCGTGTTTCACGAGGAGCTCCTTTGTCTGATCATCGTTTCAGCAAATTGTATCTGTTTTGCCATTCTGATAATGTTCCGGCGTTTTATTTATACATATGTTGAGCAATCAGCGTGCCAGATGATGTAGTAGTTTTTCTGTGGGCTTGAAAGCTGTATTAATTGAGCAAATGCACATAAAAAGTGTTTCACTAATTGAGGATGAAAATATTGATGGATGCAGTTTTGCGACATTTGTAGACGCATGGAGTCGCATTGTGTAGCGAATGTGCGAATATCAGAAGAGGAAAGGGAAGGAGAGGGAAGGTTATTTTGAGATGATATTTACCGAGCGTCCATCTATTGAGGGAAGTTCAATGCTAAGTTTGTGTATTTTTCGGTAGAGCGTGGATTTATGCATACCAAGTTTTTGAGCTGCGATCTTGCGATTGAAGCCATTATTTATTAGAGTTTCAATGATTACCTCCCGTTCGGCTGCGCGAACAGGGGGCAAAGAGCCGTTATACACGTTTTCAATCGTCTTCGCCTCTATTGGAGAAGAGTGTCTTCTCAGAAGGTTCTGTGGCAGATGAACTTTGTTGATAGTTCCTTTACGGCAGAGCACAAAAGCGTGTTCAATTATATTTTCCAACTCACGAATGTTGCCCGGGTAGTTGTGGGACATTAGTAGAGTAAGTGCATCCGGGGCGATGCCGTCAATGTCACAATCCTTTATCGTATTCATCTTGCTTATAAAACCATCGACAAGGAGAGGGATATCTTCCGTTCTTTGGCGAAGTGGCGGCAGCTTCAAATGGACCACGTTAATACGATAATAGAGATCCTGTCGGAAGGTGCCGTTGTTCACCATTTCTTCAAGATTCCTATGCGTTGCTGCAATTATTCGTGCTTCTGTCGAGATGGTCTTTACGCTACCGAGCGGTTGGAATTCTTTTTCTTCGAGGAGGCGGAGAAGTTTAACTTGGAAAGCAGGAGTGGTGTCACCTATCTCATCGAGAAGGATGGTTCCAGACCCGGCACTGGCGAATAATCCCTGCTTTTCCCGAACTGCACCGGTAAAGGCACCGGCTTTGTAGCCGAAAAGTTCCGATTCCAGGAGTGTATCGGGTAGGGCTCCACAGTTGATGGCCACAAATTTCTTGTTTTTACGAGTTGAGTTCGTATGGATGGCACGGGCAAAAAGCTCTTTGCCTGTGCCTGTTTCTCCCTCAATCAGTACGGTGGAGTCACTTGTGCTCAGTTGTTTGAGAATTGCAAAAATCTTTTTTACTTCCTGATTTCGCGACAGCATTCTGCCAATTTTTACAGTTCCGGAAAGCTCCTTTTTGAGTTCTTCAACAACCGTCATGTCACGGAAAGTTTCAACGCCACCCAAATTTTTTCCAGAAACCTCCTGGAGAAGCGAAGTACAGAGAGATATGGGAATTCTTTTACCCTTGGCGTTGGTGATATGTGTAGAACTGTTAACAATTGGCCGACCTTCTGCCATGGTTTTTTTGAGAGCGCAATCACCGGCACACATTTTGGATTTGAAGACGTCACGGCAAAAACGACCAATTGCCTGGGCTCTCGAAAAACCTGTGATTTCTTCGGCAGCTCTGTTAAAAGAGGTGATGCGAAAGTCATGGTCAATGGTGAAAACGCCGTCGGAGATAGAGTCGAGGATTATTCTGGTCACCTCTTCTGATGGGGCATGATTTCCGGTCATGAATTTTCACCTTGATTGTGTTGTTACGTGCATTTGTTTATAATGAAGTTATAGCATGGCATAGTATATCTTGCAAATGGCATTATCATTTTTTACTAAAGAGAATGTCCCAATGAGTAGAGAAGGAGAAGCGACCAATGAAGACGCTAAACGAACTGATTCAGAAAATAAAACAGCATCGTGACTACACGAAGGCAGGCATGATCCTCTGCCACAATGGTGTTGTTCGAGAGACTTCGCGGGATGGCAGGCAGGTGAGTGGCCTGTCCGTATCAGTTGACTGGCAGAAGTTGGAAGAAATAGTTACTGCTCAGAAAAAACGTCATGGTATTGTTGAGATCCTGGTTGAGATCAACGAGGGGCAGAACCTTGCCATCGGCGATGATGTTATGTTTATAGTCGTTGCCGGGGATATTCGTGAGACTGTGTTGACAGTGCTTACAGATACGTTGAATCAGGTAAAGAGCACAGTTACCAGTAAGACGGAGTTTTACATATAGTATTGAAATATTGATATTGTTTTTAAAGGATGTGACGGGACTCTTTGTGTTTAAGATACCAGAGTTCCCAGCCAACTGGATGATTGTTTTGCGTTAAGGCTGGCTCATTCCGATTTCTCATAAGTTTGGGTTCGAGTCAATCGCTCCTTATTGGCAATAGCAAAAAATGCAGTTGCTTCATGGCCTGGTTCTGCATATATTAAGGGTTTGCAGTGTCAATGCCTCTTCTCTGATTATTTACCGGACCTTTTGGGCAATATCTCGGAACGTATTATGGAGTATGAGCATAATTTAGAATGATAGTGTTTTTGGGGATGCACATTTTGTCCATCTCCAATATCATATTCCGGCTGATATGAATAATAGCATCACAAAGATATCTTTCATAAAAAGAAGAGACAAAAAGGCTTTGAATAATCTTTAATCACCAGGTAGTTGGATAAAATATATGAGTTTATATGTAACCAGAATTGATAAATACCCAAAACCATTCACGGTTACCACTTCTGAGGGGAACATTCTCTCTACTGCTGAGTTCCAGGGGAAATGGCTCTATCTGGTTTTTCATAGGCATCTGGCCTGACTACCCTGCCGAGGGCATTTGTCACAGTTGTGGCAGCAGAAAAACAGGATAGACCAGGATAATATAGAAGTGCTGGTCATCACTTTTGAAGAAGAGGAGCATGCTCTGAACTATCAGAAGGAAGTTCAAATTGGCTGGCCTATTGTGGTCGACCGCCCCAAAAAGCTCTATGACTATTACGGAATGGCCGAAGCCGGATTCTGGGATATTTGGGGTTTTTCAACATGGAAGGCATATTTTCGTGAGATTTTGCTCGGCAATATGCCCAAGCGTTCTGGTGGCGATATCCACCAGCGTGGTGGCGATGTGCTCATCGATCCTGAGGGGAAGGTCAGGCTGCATCATATCGGTAAGGGACCTGGTGATCGCCCGGTTATAGAGAGTATTCTTGAGATTGTTGAAAAGGAGAACAAGAACAATCCGCTTTTCCAGGCTTTTAATAATCTTAAAAATTGAATTAACAGACCCAGGAGATTGGGCTGGAAGACTTTTCTGCTGTTGACTCATTCATTACTCCATTTTTATTGACCGTGGGTATCACAATGTGGTATTAGAGAGGATCTGGATTATTTTGTTTGAGTGAGTTGTCAATGAAACAATTGCGCACATATTTCTATATCGTTCTCTTCATCCCACTCCTTGCTGGCCTTTGCCAGGCAAATCAGCTTGTGATTGAAGATTGTGTTCAATGTAGCCACGAAGCCCAACGGCCCTGCTGTCTTAACAATCCTCCCGTGAACGTATCTGATGAATGTTCTGGTCATCCAGCTCTCTCAGAAATTCCCTGCCCTCACAATGCTTTCTGTCAGGAAATTGAGACCCCAGTCGCGGTTACCGCGAACTCGACCTTCACGCGACACATGGAATACAGTTTCAATTTCATTTCTCATGACGCACGGCCGATTTTTTCAGCTACTGTTAATGATGTTGCAAGCCGGCCTCCTCCACTGCTGGTAAGCCGAGTACGTTATATCCTTCTTTGTTCCTTCCTCATTTGATATCGCAGTAATACCGCACCAAAGGTTTCTGCTTGAGCGGTGGGTTTCTTTTCCCTCGTGCATTGCAGTATTCTCTGTAAAATCTCATACATTTGATTTGCAAACTGTAGTTGTTTGATTGTGTAATCGTTACAACATTTAATTCTCTACAAGAGGTACATCATGTTCAATAATAGAGGTGCTCTAACTATTTTTTTCTGCTGTTTTTTCCTTGTCATCACCGTAAACCATGCATTGGCGGGATTCTTTAATAAATACGAAACAGTAAAACCGGTATCTGGAGAAATCCAAATTCCTGTAAAAAGTGTCAATGATGGTGACGCCCATTATTTTATCTTCGATGGTGAACACCAGACAATCAAGTTCTTTGTTGTGAAGAGTGCTGACGGCGTTATCCGAGCAGCATTTGATGCCTGCGATGTCTGCTATCAAGCCAAGAAGGGATACACTCAGGAAGGTGAATATATGGTCTGCAACAATTGTGGTCGCAGGTTTCATTCCAACCGTATCAATGTTATCCAGGGTGGCTGTAATCCTGCACCGTTAACGCGTATCGAGCGTGACGGCAACCTGGTGATCAAGGTTGAGGACGTGGTTAAGGGAGCGATGTACTTCTAAGGAGAACAAATGAATATTTTTACGATTCCTCTTTGTAATATCAAAAGGAAACTCACCAAAACGGGATTGCTTGTCATGGTCTTTTCCCTTGGTGTCATGTCCATTGTGGCTCTTCATCAGGTATCTTTGGTCGTGGGAGAAAGTTTGGAGAAAAAGTTGAGTACCTATGGGGCCAATATTGTAATTTCGCCACGCTCGGAATCACTCAGCGTTAGTTACGGTGGTTTCAGCATGGGAGAGATGCTCTATGATATTCACTACCTAGGTGAAAAAGCCACGGTTGAATCCATCAAAGCCATCGATTTGAAGGACAGAATCAGCGTTATCGCCCCCAAACTTGTCAGTACCCTGAAGATTGGTGATACACCTGTAGCAGTGGTAGGGGTACGCTGGCTGGAGGAACTTGGTATTAAAAGCTATTGGGCAATCCAGGGAAAACTGCCTGAGAGAGATGATCAGATTGTAATCGGCGCCAAAGCTGCTGCAACCTTTGCATCAGAGCAAGGTGGAGTAATCACTATCAAAGGAAAACCGTATCAGGTGGCAGGTGTTCTCAGTGAGACCGGAGGTGATGAAGACCAGGTAATTTTCATGGGTCTGAGCACCTTACAGAAACTGCTCAATAAACCAGATGGTATTAGTTTTGTTGAGGTTGCAGCACTCTGTTCTGGATGTCCCATCGATGAAATTGTCGGTCAGATACGCACTAATCTGCCTGGAGCTGACATAAAAGCACTGCAGAATATTGTTAATCAGCGTATGGAGTCGGTTAAATTTGTCCAGAAACTAGCTTTTTCGATCAGTATCGTCATCCTCGTCACTGCCGCAGCCATGATAGCACTTTCCATGCTTTCTGCTGTGAACGAGCGAAAAAAAGATATTGGTATTCTCAGATCTCTTGGCTACGCCAAGTTTAAGGTGTTTGTAATATTCTGCGTTGAGGCAGGCTTTTTAGGCATGTCTTCCGGTATTATTGGGTATCTGGCAGGATATGGCGCAAGCTTTCAAGCTCTCAATGTGTTGCAGTTGTCAGAAAATTTTCATCCTGTTTTCAATGGCTGGCAACTTCTTGGTAGTGCACTTGTCTTTGCTTTGGTTGCAGTTACCGCAGCTCTTTATCCCGCTTGGAAGGGTGCTGTTGCAGATCCTTCAGAAGCGCTTGTCTCATTATAGGAGGAAATATGCTTTCAGCTCAACATCTTCATAAACACTATTTTTATGGTGATGAGAAAATACCTGTTTTACGCGATATAAATCTACAAATTGACGATGGTGAATTTCTCGCTATTGTCGGCAGGTCGGGATCGGGGAAAACCACACTGTTGCATGTTTTGTCAACCCTTGTCCAGCCAGATACGGGACAGCTGTTATATAATGACAGCAACCTTGCATGTGCCTCTGCTGATCATCTCAATACCTTGCGTCAGCATGATTTTGCTGTGATTTTTCAGTTTCATCATCTCCTCCCATATCTTACTGTTTTGCAAAATACACTGCTTCCCTTTATGCGCTCTGTTACACCAGTTTCAAAAGAGATTATCGCCCGGGCCGAGCAGTGCCTTGATCGTATCGGCCTGTCCGGAAAGAAAGACAGGTTGCCGGGAAATCTGTCTGGAGGCGAGCAGCAGCGTGTAGCCATTGCCCGGGCCATGGTCAAATCAGCCAAGGTGTTGTTCGCGGATGAACCAACCGGTAGTCTTGATCAGGGGACAGGAGAGGAAATAATGACCCTGCTTGAGGAATTGAATGCCGACGGTTTGACCGTGGTGATGGTGACTCATGAGCCGATATATGCAAAAAGGGCCGACCGGTTGTTGGAGATGGCTGATGGCGTGATCGTATGATATCCAGGGAGGTTGGCTGTATACACAGCGGAATGTAAAGTTACAAGAATGAGGGCAGAGAAGATGTAACTCAATCAGGCAAGGTGAGCGTTTTGTCTATGTATCCCCTTCATAGATACTCCACTCACCTGTCTGCGGATTGTATTGATAATACATACGCAACTTCACCACACTGGTTTGGCCTTTTTCCAGGCAACTGAGATCAAAAACAGAATTAGTGTTGTTATATTTTACGAATATTGCCTGTGGATTGTGCAGGGTTGTTGGAATAGCGGATGGGTAATGGGCCTGAAATATTTCTCTATAATTGCTGATAAGCCACTGGCGCAGCTTCTGGAGGCGTAGTCGCTCTTCCAGTACTGCCACCTGCTGTATGGAATTAATGAGTGTATCTTTTAAAATTGTACTGTCGCTGGAGTCAGCTTTACCGATGAGGTCGACAAGCGTTTTGTGGTACTCAAGAGCGTCTGCAAAAGCTTTGCTTTTTTCAGCTTCATCTGCTTTCAGCGTAAGCGCAGCTATTTGATCTATGAGCAGGGCGCGGCGGATTGATTCGGCCTGCTTTGTCGTGGCGCCGAGAAATTTTGAACGGGTATCGATAACGGTTAGAGCTTTCTTGTAATTTTCGACAGCCACGTCCCAGTTTTTATTTTTGTGGGCTTTTTCAGCTGTAGACACGGCTATATCGAGCATAAGTCTTGCCAGAATTTGCTTAATGTTCAGCGTGTCCACGGGTAATTGATTGGTTTCAGCGTAATCCAATGCCTTTTCATAAGTTTCTATAGCTTGTGAAGAGGCCCGTTTTTTAACAGAAATTTCCGCCTCTGAAATCAGATCTCTAAAAAAATCGATTTTCTGAACACTCTCAATACTAACGTAGTTGCTACCATATCTGATCTTTCCCTTCAGCCCTTCAACGAGCGATTTTGACTTAAGAAACGATTCTATTTCTTTCTGCAGCACCTTCGCCGAGTCCTGGAGAAGATAAAAGTTATCCAGGGTTTTTAAAGCATTTTCAGCTGTCTGTTGAGCCTTTTTGAAATCTCTGTCCACTTCATAGATTTCTGCCTTGGTGAGAACTGCACTGGCCTGCTGTAATCTCAGCTTTTCATAAAGAAAGAGTCCTCCGTAACCAATGATTGCAAGAAAACAGAGAAAAAACAAAAGCTTGAAGACAGGAATGAGAAAATTAAACTGAATTGGCGCTCTCTGTGGTCTAACTTTTTCCACTGGCTTGAGAGAATCCAGTGGGAGTTCTTTTTGGTGTTTCTGGTAATATTCAACCGCTTTCTGGTTAAATGCAGACTCTTTATTATACGTGGCCCCGCAAAGCATGTTGCCGATATGAATTACCAGGTCCGGCAGAGACTTTTTTTCTTCCCAATAATTGGCAATTGGAACAACATAATCATCAACTTCGGGATGAAATATTGGGCTTAGCGGTTTGATGGTTGGGGGGAAATGAGGATAGCCGAAAGGAATTTTTATTTTGATGCGATGATGTTTGCTGATAATTACCCTGCCGTCCGTAGTCAGGCTATAGCCGCGAACCTTATACTCAATATCATATTCATCCGGGGGGTCACCGGCGGTATTGATAAGAAAAATGTTTTTATACTTACGTATGGTTTCAACAACCATTTTATGGTCGTCTATAAGTTTCTGTTCACTTGCTGGCATATGATATATGGAGTATGCAAAAAAAATGCTCCGCTCAAAGTTTGCGGTTTTTTCAATCGCTACAATATATCCCCTAGGTAAATATACTAGCGTATTCGACAAAATGAAACAATGTTAGATAACTACTTTATCTCATTTAACGAAAAATATGTCCACATGGAATTTTTGAATGAGGAGCCTGGTTATCGACAGTCTGCTTGGATTTTGCAGGAGCTGCAATCCCTGGAATTAAAGAGAGAATAAAAACGGATTATTAAGGAGAACCATCATTTCCTGTTTAAGGGTGACCTGCCGGCGAAGAGCCGGCAGGTAAAGCTATTTCTCGTAGGAAAAGGTGAGTTTGTCGTCTCTGACATCAACTGTTGCCTGACCGCCCTGGTTAAGCTCACCAAAAAGAATCTCTTCGGTGAGAACATCACCTATTTCCTTCATGATCTGCCTTCTTAGGGGACGTGCACCGTAAGCCGGGTCATAACCCTTTTTCGCCAGCCAGGTTCTAGCTTTATCACTCAGAACAATACTGACCTTTTTGTCTGCCAGTTGGTGGGCAAGTTCACCAATCATTTTGTCGACAACTTTTTCCATGGTAGCATTGTCGAGTGATGTGAACGAGATGATACCGTCTAAACGGTTTCTGAATTCGGGGGAGAAGAGTTTGTTCACCGCTGCTTTGTCTTTACCTGTATTGCCTGCGGGCACAAATCCTATGGAAGCATTGCTCATTTCCCGAGCACCGGCATTCGTGGTCATGATAATGATGACGTTCCTGAAGTCCGCTTTTCTCCCAGCATTATCTGTCAATGTTGAGTGGTCCATAACCTGCAGCAGGATGGAATAAATATCTCCATGGGCTTTTTCAATTTCATCGAGCAGCAGCACAGAATAGGGATGCTTGCGGATAGCTTCGGTTAGCAGACCGCCCTGATCAAAGCCAACATATCCGGGAGGGGCTCCGATCAGCCGGGCAACTGCATGTTTTTCCATATACTCACTCATATCAAAACGCTCAAAATGCACGGAGAGTTTCTCAGCAAGCTGTCTGGCTACCTCTGTCTTACCAACACCTGTGGGACCGGCAAAAAGAAAACTGCCGGTGGGTGAATCCGGGTTGCCCAGGCCGGCCCGAGAGCGCTTCACCGCTTTTACCACAGCCTCTATTGCCTCGTCCTGGCCAAAGATGACCGTTCTTAACCGATCACCAAGCTGCTGCAGTGATTGGTTCTCGCTACGGGTGCTGTTCTTGGCAGGAACTCGGGCCATCCGGGAAACTACCTGCTCCACATCAGTAATTGTCACTGTTTTACCAATTTTCCCCTTCATCCTGAACAACGAACCTACCTCATCCATGACATCAATCGCCTTATCTGGGAGAAAACGTTCGTTGATATAGCGATGAGAGAGTTCAGCAATGGCGTCAATTGAATTTTTGGAATAGCGTACCTGATGATGGAGTTCATAGCGTCGCTTCAAGCCTTGAAGAATAGCTTTAGTATCCTTTAAGGAGGGCTCTTCTATATCAATTTTCTGAAATCTGCGCGATAATGCGCGATCTTTTTCTATCTGGTTTTTAAACTCTTCATATGTTGTTGAACCAATACAGCGCAAAACACCAGCCTGCAGCGCTGGTTTGAGGAGATTAGAGGCGTCCATGGAACCACCGCTTGTGGCTCCGGCGCCAACTACCGTGTGAATCTCATCGATGAAGAGCAGGGCATTCTCTTTTTTTTCTATGGCGGCGATTACACTTTTCAGCCGTTTTTCAAAGTCGCCGCGGTACTTCGTACCGGCTACCAGGGCTCCCATATCAAGAAGATAAATCTCAACGTCCTGGAGAAGATCGGGAACATTGGTCTCCTCGTTGTTGAGACGAGCCAATTTATCAGCATGGATGGAGAGTGCGAGGCCTTCGGCCATGGCTGTTTTGCCGACACCAGGCTCACCGACGAGAAGGGGATTGTTCTTTTTACGACGGCAGAGCACCTGCATGATCCTCTCGATCTCCATCTCTCTGCCGATGAGAGGGTCAAGCTTTTCATCAGCAGCCTGTTCGGTCAAATTGACCGTAAAGTCCTGAAGAGCTTTGTCTTCTGTGCTGGATTCCTTTCTTTTGGGAGTGGTTTCAGGCGGTTTAGGGAGAGGTTCTTTCTGCAGATTCTCAGGCATTTCATGGGAGACAAAATTGACCACCGCCATACGACCAATGCCCTCTGTGCCGAGGAAATGCACCGCGTGTGATTCAGCTTCAGAAAAAATCGAGACAAGCACATCTCCGCTATCTACCTCCATTTTCCCGCAGCTCTGCACATGGGCCACGGCCCGTTGCAATACCCGGTTGAAGGCAAGCGTCTGCGCTGGTTCGTTCTCTGCCTGTGGTCCCAACTGCGGGATACCGCCGATGAAAAATTCCTCCAGCTTGCTTTTTAGGTTATCAATCGACCCGCCACATTCTGAAATGATATAGTGAGTCAAGTCATCATGAAGCAGCCCATAGAGCATATGCTCAACGGTGACATACTCATGATTGTGACTTTTAGCTTCCCGTATTGCCCTGATGAGGGCCATTTCCAATGTTTTGCTGAGCATTTTTTATCAAATAGCTATGGGTTATTGCTCAGACGATCTCCATGGAACACCTGAGCGGAAAATTATTAGTTTTTGCCAGTTCATGAACGATGGAGACCTTTGTTTCACCTATTTCTTTGGTGTATACCCCAGCAACCCCTACGCCTTCATGATGCACGCTCAGCATAATTCGTGTTGCTTCTGCGTTGGTTTTTCGAAAGACGTTTTCAAGTACTGCCACTACAAACTCCATCGTTGTATAATCATCATTATGAAGAAGCACTTTGTAAAGGGGTGGCTCCTCTGTTTGGACTTTCTCCTTGGTTGAAACAGATTCTTTCCTACTCGTATCGGTCATAGTTTAATTAAATTAAAATGGGTATCGTCTCTAATCTCTCACCATAGAGGTAAAAATAGTTATTAAAAATACTTTTTCAATCTCCAAATCTCGCGCCAGGCTATTATACCTTCTGGCTTGGTTGCCCTTCTTTTACCTATATTTTACCACGATAATAGCAAAGTGAACCAGAAATATTTTGCTGTCAGATGCGGTCCCACAAATTTGTATTATCGGGATATGTATTGCCTTGGGGTTGTTTTTTTCAGCAGGGTGATAATCAGCTGTTCCAGGACTAGTTGGTCGGTGAATCCTGATCCTTTAAGATGAAATTCTGCCAGGAGTATTTGCTCAAGCCACGATTTCAGAGTGGCTACTTTAAATTCCGAGGCTTTGACAAAACTCATATAGAGGGCATATGGGTGTCCTTTAAGCATTTCTTGCCAGTCGCTCTGTTCTTTTAGCTGGGGGAGATAATTCTCTTGAAACGATTTCGCGTTCATGCCTCTCTGATATGTCGGAGATGGCTGTAATTGGATGGATTTGAAGATGAGAAGTTTACGGATGTAATTGCGCAAGGTGGCCAGAATTGCAAGGCCATGTACTCCATTTTCCAAGAGGTGGGTAAGAGTGGTAAGGGATTTGCCGAGTTGACCTTTGCCAAAAGAGTCGGTTAATTCAAAAAGAGCATCTTCTCTGCTCCTGCCGACCATTTCGTTCAAGTCTTTTAAGGTGATTTGCGGACGGTCAGCACAGTAAAGCGCGAGTTTTTCGGTTTCGATAACCACGGCGACAGGATGAAAGCCGACACGCTCAAAGAAAAGATCAATAGCTCCCTGCTCCATGGTTTTTCCAAATTCTTTCAGTGTTTCCTGCATCATTTCCTGAAGGATTGATTTCTGCACGCGTTGGGCGGCAGCCCCGGCACCCTCAGCAACAGAGCAATCGACGATGGTTCCGTTCTTTTTAATGTATAAGAACAGTCTTTTACGCTTATCTATATTCTCCGCGCTAAGGATAAGAACATTGTTTTTGGGAAGTCCTTTTTCCAGGCTTTGGATATATTTTTCTGCCAGATCTCCTGGCTGTTGGGTTGAAACATCCTCCTTTTGCAATATTTCAAAAAGCGCATTCGTCCACTGCAAATCCTGCGGTTTTTCCATACCGAAGGACTGCAGCCATTGCTCAGCTGTCATCTCCGCTGGAGGTTGGCGGTCATTTCTATCTATGGCTGCAAGATTATACAGATCAGCAAGGTATTTTACTGACTGCTGCTGACGGTTGGCCTCATATGCCTGGCATACTTTGTTCCATACGGCCAGACTGATGTTTTTCGAGTGAAAAAGCTTGGTGTCGTTGATCCGATAGATCTGGCGTCCTGGTAAAAGACTGTAGCTCATCAGTTTTGCAAGCGTTAGTGAGCCATCTTCCTGATCACCGTCAATAGCATAAACGGTGGCATTCTTTCCCTGAATAAACGCTTCTTGAAGCTCATCAACTGCTTTCCGGCAGAGGAAACGCTCGCCAAAAAAAAGAAACACCTTCGGCCCATCCTCTGCCACAAGTTTGTTCAGCTCTTTCTTTAACTCAGTGCGTGTGATGAGGGCCATTCGGTTCCGTTATTTTAACAATGTTTCTTAATAGCCCTTCCCGTGGGGCGAGCGGTACTTTCGTTTGTCGGCAATCTAAAGGGTAAAATTTGCAGCAAAATTCAAATTATAGAAAATACTGAAAGATACGCTTGAGGTTATCTGTAATTTTCAACTATTTGCTGCAGTATCTCAGAGCCCGGACATAACTCTTCTTCACCAAGATGGTTCAACGGTTCCTGGCAGGTATTCAGGATTTCATGGGTATCTGCCATGTCTTCATTTATATGGAGAATCCCGGTAAGAATTTGGTTCTGCTGCCGATGTTTTTCTAGTGCATCTATTGCAGACCTTCTTGAGGTGATATCTATGGAATCATCACTTTTATAGAGATTGATGAGACTGCCATCATGCATGGTAACCGGGATTGCTGTTCCCTTATCATATCGGGTGGTGATTTCCTGCCTGAGTGGAATAAAGTCAAAGGTGGATGTCGCCTCACTGTGTTCTCGAACGTATTGGTAACTTTTGGTTGACGTTTCCGTATTATTAAAGGTGACACATGGAGAAATGACATCAACGAGAGAGAAGCCTTTATGACTCAGCGCTGCTTTTAGTATAGGTACCAGCTGCTCCTTATCTCCGGAAAAACTACGAGCTACAAACCCTGAGCCTAGTTGAATGGCAAGTTCACAGAGATCTATTGATTCAAAGGGGTTCGGCGCGCCTTTTTTACTTGCGGAGCCTCGGTCCGATGTCGCAGAGTCCTGACCCTTGGTTAGCCCGTAACAACCATTGTTCATGACAATATAAGTCATATTGATGTTCCGACGAGCCACGTGAATAAACTGTCCCATTCCAATTGAGGCGGTGTCGCCATCACCTGAAACACCAATGTAGGTGAGATCCCGGTTGGCCATGTTTGCTCCTGTGGCAATTGAAGGCATACGGCCGTGTACTGCATTGAAACCATGGGATTTGCCAAGAAAGTAAGCCGGTGTTTTTGAGGAGCAGCCGATTCCTGACATCTTGGCAACCTTATGGGGTTCCAGGGCCAGTTCATAGCATGCTATAATAATGGCATTGGAGATGGAGTCATGGCCGCATCCGGCGCATAATGTTGAAATTCCACCCTCATAGTCTCTTTTGGTGTAGCCCAGTTCGTTTTTCGGGAGATCTGGGTGGCGAAAAGTTGGTCGACGGTAGGTCATTGGTTACTTCCCTCCCTGTTTTGCTGGTTCGGCAGGCGACGATACCGTTTTGATATCCCCTTCTATCCGTTCGGAAATCTGTCGGGCCGTGATGGGTAAACCATCAAAGTTGACGATGGACAGGAGTTTATCCGGGGAAATGTCACACTCGTTTATGAGGAGCTTGCGCATCTGGCCGTCACGATTTTGTTCTATAACATAAACAGTGTCGTGGTCTTCGATGAACTGTACGGCTTCTTCCTGAAAAGGAAAGGCTCGCAGCCTCATTGTGTTGACTGCTATCTTTTTCTTGGCTAACTGGTCCACGGCTTCAAGAGCAGAGTAGGTTGATGAACCGAAGAAAATAATAGCGCAGTCCGTTTTCTTTGAGCCAATGTCAATCTGGGGTTTCGGTATAAGTCTCTTGGCTGTTTCCCATTTTCTCTCCAGCCGTACCATATTGTCCTGATATGCGAGATTGTCTTCAGTATAGGTGGCATTGACACTATGTGATGAGCCTCTGGTGAAATAGGAGCCATATTGCGGATGGGTCCCGGGAATGGTTCTATAGCAGATACCGTCTCCATCTGTATCTTGGTAGCGTCCCCATTTTCCTTGAATTTCCTCAAGCTGGTCAGAATTGAGAACTTTCCCGCGGTTATAAAGTCGTTTATCGTCCCATTTCGGAGGAGCACTTACATGATCATTCATGCCGAGGTCGAGATCACTCATAATGATCACAGCCGTCTGGAGCTGCTCGGCGATGTCAAAACTGTCAGCGGCCATTTCAAAGCACTCCCGTGGATCACAGGGAAAGAGCAGGACATGTTTAGTATCACCATGAGAGGCGTAGGCAGAGACGAACAGATCTGACTGCTGTGTTCGTGTTGGCATACCCGTACTCGGTCCCGTGCGCTGAACATTAACAAGAACAACAGGGATTTCGGCGAAATAGGAAAGTCCTAGAAACTCGTTCATTAACGAAACTCCCGGACCGGATGTTGCTGTGAATCCGCGTGCACCGTTCCAACAGGCTCCTATGGCAATACCCAGCGCGGAAAGCTCGTCTTCAGCTTGAATAATTGCTGCTTTTACTTTACCTTTTTCGTCGCGTCGGTGCTGTTTGGCAAACCGGCTGAATGCCTCAATTACTGAGGTTGAAGGCGTGATGGGATACCAGCCCACCACCGTGGCACCACCATAGACCGCTCCCAGACCGATGGCGCTGTTGCCGTCCATGATTATGTGATCAGTGAGTTTCCTGCTACGTTTGAGGCGTAGCTCACAGCTGTCTGGAAAATTCTCTTTGGCGTATTTGAAGCCGAGCTCCAATGCCTGGATATTGGGTTCTGCAAGTTTTGGCTTTTTGGCGAACTGTTTTTTGAGTGAATCTGTAAGTACTGAAAACTCAATATCGAGAAGATAGGCAAGGGCTCCGACGTAGATAATATTTTTCAATAATAATCTCAACCTGGGATTGCTGATTTCCCGGTTGCATATTTCCGTAAGAGGAATACCTATAACCGTTATATCACTCCGATCAAAACTCTCTGGCAGGGGCCTGGTTGAATCATAGAGAAAATAGCCTCCTGCCTTCAATTCCTCGTAGTCCTGCCTTAATGTCTGGCCGTTAACGGCAACTATGAAATCAAAACCGCCACGTCGACCAAGATACCCATCTTCATTAACTCGAACTTCATACCAGGTGGGTAGCCCTTGAATATTGGAGGGAAAGATATTTTTAGGGCTTACCGGAATACCCATGCGAAAAACCGCTTTGGCAAAAAGATTATTTGCACTGGCAGAACCGGAGCCGTTCACATTTGCAAAGCGAATTACAAAATCATTCGTTGCTTTGATTTTTCTCATTTATGACCTGCTTTTGCTGTTATGTATGTGTATTTTTGCATTTCCCAGGCAGCAGTCGGACACCTTTCCGCACAGAGCCCACAGTGAAGGCAGACATTTTCGTCCTTTACCATTACCCTGCCGGTTGGCAGAATATCTGATACATAGAGGGATTGCCAGGAAATTCTGGCAGGAATACTGAGTCGGGACCGCAGGTCCTCCTCCTCGCCGTTTTTCAGAAAATTAATGCATGTGGTTGGGCAAATATCGACGCAGGCGTCACATTCGATGCACTTGTCTGAATAAAAAACAGTCTGGATATCGCAATTGATACAGCGCAGCGCCTCTTTCAACCCAACCTGCTGGTCGAATCCGAGCTCGACTTCAAGAAGCCTGTCTTTTATCGATTTCACCTTCGGTTGCATCGGCACTTCATGGCGTTGTTCTTCAGTTACTTCACTATGATACATCCAGTCGTGATAACCAAGCTTCTGACCGGCAAGATCGGTAATAGGGTGGGGCCTTGCGTGCAAGTCTTTTCCTTCGAGAAACAAATGAATAGAGAGCGCCGCCTCATGTCCATGGGCCACGGCGGTTATAATGTTTTTTGCACCAAAGGCAGCATCACCTCCAAAAAATACCTTGTCGAGGCTCGACTGAAAGGTGACAGGGTCGATTTTGGGGCGACCGTTCTGGTCAAAGTCGATACCGATATCTTCTTCAATCCAAGGAAAAGCATTGTCCTGACCGATTGCAAGGAGTACTTCGTCACAGGGAATTAAAACCGGTTCTTCGCCTTCTTGTGGACTGCCGGGGGCATGCTTGAACAACATTCCTGTGAGTTTACCGTCTTCTACTCTATATTCCAGCGGAGAAAGATATTCCCTGATGGGTATATCTTCGTGCAGGGCATCTTCTATTTCCCATGGGGATGCTTTCATGTTTTCCTGGGAACCACGGATAATGACAGTTACATCTTCACCGCTGAGCCTGCGTGCTGTCCTGCAGCAATCCATGGCGGTGTTACCGCCGCCTATAATCAAGGTTTTGTTGCCAACCTTTTCAACGTGGCGGTACTGCACGCCGGCAAGCCAGTTAATGCCGACGTGAATAAAAGCTTCACCCTCCTCTCTTCCGGGAAGGATGAGGTCCCTGCCGCGAGGAGCACCTGTGCCTATAAAGACAGCGTCGTATTCTTTCTTGAGAAAGTCCTTCAGGCTCGGAATGTAGGTGCTGAAATGAGTGGTAACTCCCATATCAAGGATATAATTGACCTCCTCCTCAAGAACATCGAGAGGTAATCTGAAAGAGGGGACCTGGCTGCGGATGAATCCTCCGGCTGCTTCCTGGTCATCAAAAAGATCAATTTCATAGCCACACAGAAGCAGATCTCTGGCCACGGTCAATGAAGCCGGACCACCTCCGATAAGCGCTATTTTTTTTCCGTTCTTTTCTTTCGGTGCTTTGGGTAATCGTTCGCGAACATCACTCTTATTGTCGGCGCATACTCTTTTAAGACGACATATTGCCACGGCCTCGTTTTCAACCCTGCCTCTACGGCAAACAGGTTCACAGGGTCTGTCACAGACTCTACCAAGGATTCCCGGGAACACATTGGATTCCCAGTTGATAAGATAGGCTTCGTCATATCTCTTGGCGGCGATGAGCCGGATATATTCTGGAACACGGGTATGGGCGGGGCAACCGTACTGACAATCAATAATTCTGTGAAAATACTCGGGGTTATTTATGTTTGTTGGTTCCAAGGAATTTCTCCATTTAAAAATTACGGATGTGAGTTGATCTTGGATGTTGGCATATTGTAATCATAATACCTGGTGATTGTGAAGCCCTTTTTGGCAATATGTTGCTAGTTTCATCAGGCTATCTTGTTTTTACCGGTAGAAGAAAAGAAAGCACGGCGGCAGTTATGGCCAGCAAAAAAGCGAGCATAAAACTACTTGAGAAGTTTCCGGTTTTTTCTGCGAGCAGACCGGCCAGATAAGGGCCGCTTATCTGGCCAATACCAAAAACAAAGGTGACAAAACCGAAAATTGCAGCAATTCGCTGATGCCCTGCATAATCAGCTACCAGAGCGGAAATAATGGAAGGTACGCTCCAGGCAACGACTCCGAAACAGCCAATTGATAGAAAGAGAAAGAAGTCGGGAAGAGGCAAAGCGACAAAGAGATAGGCAGTGGCCTGGATGAGAAAGACTACTATCAGTGCCGCTTTTCTTCCGAATTTATCAGAAAAAGCTCCGGGAATCGGACCAGAGAGAAGACTCAAGATGCCAATGTATGACCAGAAAATACCTGCAGCTGCCTCGGCGTAGCCTCTATCCTCTATCATTGAAGTCACCACAAAAGTGACATAAATTACATAGGTGAAGCCAAAAAGAAAGTAGATAGCTGCGCAGTGGAGGACTATTCTGGAACGAATGGGAAGAACTTCTGCATCAAGGTTTTGCCGGTGAGAAAAGGTGGATTCCTGTCCCTCCCCAACAGGCAGGAGTCCCAGCTCAGAGGGGCTGTTGCGCAGGATGAGATAACAAATACATGCACAGCACAGGACGAGCAAACCAAGTGAAAGCCAGCTTGTTCGCCAGCCGTCATTATGCAGACCATTGAGATAAGGAATCAACCTGCCGCAGAGAATGATGGCAAAGCCGCTGCCGATAACAACAAATCCAGCAGCTTTTCCCCTTGAACTCCTGGAAAACCAGATTGATATCAAGGCCATAATCGGCACATTGGCAATGGCGCTGCCCATGCCTGTAAGCAGATACAAAAGAGTTATGACTGCCATGGACTTGGCCTGGCTGATGAGCATCATGGAGCTGCCCACAACAATAAGGCCAAGAGCAATAACGTTTCTGCCGCCCATGTACCTCATAATCTTTCCACTCACTAATACCGCGACAAGATAGCCAACAAAGTTGGTTGTGGAAAGAAAGCCCATCTGGGAATAGCTTAACTGCAGGCTATTCCCCATTGAAGGCAAGAGTATCCCCAGTGAAAATCTGCCAAGTCCCAGGCAGCCAAATATGCAGATCGTACCGGCAACCATTATGATCCAGCCGTAATGCAACCGCATCCGGGCCAGGACGGGCTTGGCTGAATCTTTGTTTTTATTGTTCATCCGGTTGAGTGAACCATTACTGAGCGGAATGCATGAATCTTCGCGTTTTCAATCCAGTTGCCTTACCGCGCCTTTATCGGCCGAAGCCGCAAAGAGGGCATAAGCTTTGAGGGCCTTGGATATTTGACGATTTCGATCTGCAGGAGTGTATGCCTTATCGCCCTTCTTTTCTTCCTCGCTGCGTCTGCGGGCCAACTCGTCCTCAGAGATGGCAAGGTGAATTTTTCGCATCGGGATGTCGATTTCAATGGTATCACCATCCTGAACCAGGGCAATTGCTCCTCCAGCAGCGGCCTCTGGAGAGACATGGCCGATGGAAAGTCCGGATGTCCCACCGGAAAATCTACCATCGGTGATCAGGGCACACTCTTTGCCAAGATGCATCGATTTTAAATAGGAAGTGGGGTAGAGCATCTCCTGCATTCCTGGTCCGCCTTTTGGGCCTTCATAGCGAATGACAACTATATCGCCAGCGGTGATGCTGCCGTCAAGGATGGCATCGCAGGCGGATTCCTGGGACGAATAGACTTGGGCAGTCCCGGAAAAAGAAAAAATAGACGGATCGACGCCTGCTGTTTTGACGATACAGCCATTTTCGGCAACGTTGCCATAAAGAACAGCCAATCCTCCTTCCTTGCTGTAACAGTGGTCGATGTCGCGAATACAACCTCCGACACGGTCCAGGTCGGCCTCTTGGTACATGGTTTTTTGGGAACCCATGATCAGGTTTCTTCCTGAGGCTGCAGGGGCGCTCAAATACAGCGCTTTTGCCTCCTCAGTAACTGATGGAGATCTGATATCCCAGGAGGCCAGGGTCTCGGCAAGGCTTTTTGCATCAATTCTGGACACTGTAGTGTCCAGTAGCCCGGCTCTGTCGAGTTCCCCCAGAATCGCCATTATCCCACCTGCTCTGTTGACATCCTCAATGTGATACGACGAGGATGGAGAAACTTTGCAGAGGTTGGGTACTTTTCGAGACAGGCCATCGATATCCTTCATGGTGAAATCCACCCCTGCTTCATTGGCGATGGCAAGCAGATGAAGTACCGTATTTGTTGAACCGCCCATGGCAATGTCAAGGGCCATTGAGTTCATAAATGCAGCTCTACTGGCAATGGAGCGCGGCAGCACTGAACTGTCTTCGTTCTCGTACCAGGCCTTTGTGATCGTGACGATCTGCCGGGCCGCCTTTTCAAAAAGAGAGGTCCTGTTGGCGTGGGTGGCGACGATGGTACCGTTTCCAGGAAGAGCAAGCCCCAGTGCCTCGTTGAGGCAGTTCATGGAATTTGCAGTGAACATGCCGGAACAGGATCCGCAGGTAGGACAGGCTCTGCGTTCGATCTGATCAATCTCCTGGTCGCTCACGTCATTGTCTCCGGCCATCACCATGGCATCGACCAGATCATATTTCTTGTCGCCGACAATGCCAGCTTCCATTGGTCCACCGGAGACAAAAATTGTCGGGATATTGAGGCGCATGGCTGCGAGCAACATGCCTGGAGTGATTTTATCGCAGTTGCTGATGCAGATCATGGCATCGACGGTGTGGGCGTTACACATATATTCGACGCTGTCGGCAATGAGCTCGCGCGAGGGCAGAGAGTACAGCATACCGGAGTGCCCCATGGCGATACCGTCGTCAATGGCGATAGTGTTGAATTCGGCTGCAAAGAATCCCTGATCGGCAATGAGTTTTTTAATATGCTGGCCTATTTCGTGAAGGTGGACATGTCCGGGAACGAACTGGGTAAAGGAGTTGACAATACCAATCACCGGTTTGCCAATCTGCTCTTCTGTCATGCCGTTAGCTCGCCAGAGACTCCGGGCTCCAGCCATTTTCCTTCCCATGGTTGTTGTTGCACTTCGTAATGTTATTGCCATGTTATTAACCTCTTAAGTTTGTACCAGCAGCGACAAAATTACTGGTAAGGGAACGCAATTATATGATATGGTAAGATGAATTTGTTGTGCCTCGGGCGACAATATACTATGAAAGAAGGGGTTATTGCACTTTTTTCAGGAGGAAATATGAAAAAGCCGGAAATAGATTACTGGATTACCACGATGTTGGAAGCGCACAAAAACGTTTCCGACCTTAATATTACCGTTGGCAAAAAACTGCAGGTCGAAGCTGATGGTCAGCTGATCCCTGTGCAGGTAACACCACCGGTTGAGAAACTCAGCCCCTTCCAGGCCGAAGCTTTTGCCATGAACCTTGTTGGTAATAATAAACGGCTGTTGTCGGACCTTGTAGAAAACGGTTCGTGTGATCTGTCGTATTCGCTTGGGGATAAAGCCCGTTTCCGGGTGAATATCTTTACCCAGAAAGGTTGTTTCTCTACGGTGTTAAGAAAGTTGGAAACAGAAGTCCCCACCATTGAGAATATGCAGTTTCCGCCTTCATTTGACAAGATGGCCGCAGAGCTAAATGGCCTGATTCTTTTTACCGGTGCAACCGGTACAGGTAAGACCACTTCACTGGCAGCCCTGCTCAACAGGGTGAATGAACAGAAAGCGGTACATATCGTTACCCTTGAAGATCCCATAGAATATGTCCATCCTCATAAAAAAGCGACATTTAACCAGCGTGAGCTGGGGAATGATTTCAGTTCCTTTGCCAGCGGCATGCGGGCCGCTTTGAGGCAGGCGCCCAAGGTTATTCTGGTTGGTGAGATGCGTGATAGGGAAACCATGGAAATTGGTTTGACTGCTGCTGAAACAGGCCATCTGGTTTTATCAACACTGCATACCATTGATGCGGGACAAACCATCAACCGTATCTTAGGTATGTTTGAGCAGGAGGAGCAGCCCCAGATTCGTAACAGATTGGTTGATACTATCAGATGGATTGTCAGTCAGCGGCTGTTGCCGCGAATCGGCGGAGGCAGGGTGGCGGCCATGGAAATTTTGTGTACCAGTCTGAGGGTTAAAGACCTCATCATAAATGGTGAGACTGAGGATAAAACCTATTATAACGTCATTAAAAATGGTTCGGCACTGCAGATGCGCACCTTTGACCAGCATATTCTCCAGCTCTACAGTGACGGTATCATTACAGAACAGACGGCTATGGCAAGCTGCTCCCAGAAAAATGAAATGCACAGGGGGCTTGATCAGATTAAAGCGGAGCGCGGCGAGTCCACAACTTCTTTGACAGGACTGGCCATGGAACAGGAAGAGAATATTCATCGTGGTTATTAACTATTGCTAAAAGAATGACTTGCAGAGCCTTTGCCGGTTACCGACTTTGTTTGAGAAGAAAGATGCTTCAGGGATATTCGTTACCAAGAGGAAAAAATGATAACACAATGTCATGCGTGCTCTAAACAACTGAAACTGAGTGAAAAAATGCTGGAAAGCATTAAGAAGCTCGGACCGGGGAAAACCATTCGCATAAAGTGTCCTGGCTGTGAGGAAGCAATAGTGCTTGATAGTTCTCTGTTGAGTTCGGGGAAAAGCGGAAGTCCGCCTGCGGCTATGAAGAAACCAAGTTCTCCCCCCAAAGGAGTAAAACCGCCCTCTCCACCAGATATCTCCTGGTTGGAGGATGGTGTGTTTGATCAGGAAGACGTTATAGAGGATGTCCCACTTGCCCTCATACTTATGGAGAATTCACCTCATCGAGATTCCATTATCGAAAGCATTGAAGGAATTGGCTACAAGACCGAGGTTGTTACAAGCAGTGAAGAAGCAATGGAGAAAATGTTGTTTGTTGAGTATTCCGCGGTTGTGATGCATTCGCAATATGAAAAACAGAACTTAAGAACATCGGAGTTTCATCGGTACATGTGTGATATGAATATGTCGAGGAGACGTTTCATCTTTTACACTCTCATTGGCCCTGAATTTAAGACCCTTTATAACCTTCAGGCTTTGGCTTATTCTGCTAATCTTGTGGTTAATGAGGCAGAAATTCCATATTTTAATATCATCCTACGCAAGGCAATTCCTGATTATGAAGAACTGTTTGGACCAATCACGGAGGAGCTTCGTCTTCAGGGTAAATAAGGTGGTTGCCAGCTGGTGGCATGTTGATTAAGGTTGGTACTGGCCTATATATGGCACCATTGTTCGAGTAAATAAGTTATTTCTCCCGTTAGCATTCAGGTTTGCAATATTCTCTCCTGCCCGCTTTCGCTGGGTTTTCTTCCGTTACCTCAGGGTTATGGGAGGCTCATGTTTTCAGTTATCCAACAGGTTGACATTTTATGATAAAACGATTTTTCAAGTCGGTGCGGCACCGGTTCAGTAAAACATTTACGAAGAAAGGGAGAAAGTCGCAAAACCTGATATCCGGTAGGTCAATTGGAGATGTCGACCAAGAACAAAAGCGTGAACTCTCAGCCATTGAAGATAATACCAACTCTGATAGCGAGACGTCCTTCTCACCGGAGAAAGAGGATCAGCAACGAGACAATGATTCAGCGATTAAACCTAATAGGGCCAAGAGGAAGAGATGGCAATTGAGTGATTTTGAGGTTGAGCCAGCACCTGGAAAAGTACGTTTCCATGAGATGCACCTGCCGTTACCCGTCATGCATGGGGTTGCCGATCTTGGTTTCCAATATTGCACTCCTGTGCAAGCAGAATCGCTGCCACATCTCTTGGAGGGCAAGGATCTTATTGGTAATGCCAATACTGGTACGGGAAAGACCGCTGTTTTTTTAATTACAATCCTGACCAAGCTTCTGCGGCAAAAAAAAGAAAAGACTTCTCAGTATACACGGGCTCTAATTATTGCGCCAACCCGTGAACTCGTTATCCAGATTGCCAAAGATGGTCGGCAGCTCAGTAAATATTCAAACATTCGCATAGCTTCGGTCTACGGTGGAACAGATTATAAAAAGCAGATGGACTTCCTTGAGAAGAAACGCTGTGACATAATAGTTGCAACGCCAGGGAGACTTCTCGATTTCTGCAGGAAAAAAGTTGTGAAACTGGAACATTGCCAGACATTGGTCATTGATGAAGCTGATCGCATGCTGGACATGGGTTTTATTCCCGATGTGCGCCGCATTGTCAGTCAGCTTCCGGACAAAGAGGAAAGACAGACGTTGCTGTTCTCGGCAACCATAACCGATGAAGTTAAGCGATTGGCCTACCAGTGGTGCAATAAACCGGTAAATGTTGCCATTGAACCAGAGCAGGTCGCAGTTGACAGTGTCGAGCAGAAAGTATTTTTGGTCACCAGCGCTGAGAAATATAGTGTGCTCTACAACCTCATCCAAAAAAACCAGGGAAGCCGCATGGCGGTATTCACCAATCAGAAAGTAGAGGCGAAGAAGCTCCATGACCGTCTGCGCCGAAATGGGATTAACTGTACCCTGCTTTCTGGAGATATTCCTCAGGACAAGAGAACTCGACGGCTGGAAAGCTTTCGCTCCGGCCGGGTGCCAATTCTGGTGGCGACCGATGTGGCCGGGAGAGGCATCCATATAGAGGGTATAACCCATGTGGTTAATTATACTCTACCCTACGAACCTGAAGATTATGTGCACAGAATAGGGAGAACAGGTCGGGCGGGGGCCTTGGGGATTTCGGTGAGTTTTGCCTGTGAAGAAGAAAGTTTTGTGTTGCCGGACATCGAAGAATATATTGGCCGGAAGCTTGATTGTTTTGTCCCTGACGATGAACTTCTAACTCCTCCGCCAAAAGGTACTGCCAATAACACACCACAGCGAAAAATAGAAACCAGCAGAAAACGGAGACAGCCCAGGTCCCGTCAGTCGCAGGGTGCTAAAAGTTAAAACTAAAGCGGCTGAGCCACATTTGTTCGGCAGGAAATCAATTTAGCCTTTTCCTTCTTCCTCTCCTTCTTTACATGATCGCGAATCCAGAACCACAGCCATAATAATGTTATTGCCTTGACAAGCCATAGAAACAGAGCAAATTCATTTCTTTTCATTGTTGACCTTTTCAGCGGTCGTTTGCAAAAATAGTTCAGCTGTAACAGTATCCGTTTTGGCGGTGGTCAAAACTTCAACTTTTCCCATCGCCTTTGATGTCCAGTTATACGCCCGGCATGAATGTGTTTTGATGTCAATTAACGAGACCTAACCTTATCCTTGAGGATGCTGACTATCTGGGGTTTGTCGGTGTCCCGTAAAGATCGGTAGGGGACTCTATGCCTGCGGTAATATTTTTCCCTTGCCTTGATTTTGAAAAAAAACCTACTTTTGCAAAGGTTCTTTAGAATGTGTGTGTTCTTTTTCTTGAGTTCCAGCACATTGCACGATGTTCAAGAGAAATCCGAGACAGTAATATAGAAAATGAATGCGCGAGGTATTGTCAGGGAAAAAATCATAATTTGATAATTGTTAAATGGTATATCATGGTTAACATAAAGCATTAGGCAGCATATGGTGGAAGATGGAGCCGAAACAGAGCAGAGAAACAGTGAAAAATGTATTCGTAAGACAGCTTTTTCGCTAGCTCAAAACTTCGGGTGTGGAGAGATCGACCATGGAAGTGCTTGCCGTGACCGGATGATAGGAATTGGGTAGGTGTAAACAAGAAAAGCTTGTCAAGATCGAGCAAATTTGCTATATGTTGCTATCTTACAGTTTGGGAAGTTGTTTTTCATTTAGAACTATACTTCATTAACAGAAAAGCTCCCAATTTCAGGGAGGAAGATTAATCTCAACCTAATTGGCCTTTGGTCTAAAAAGAGCGAATTCCATGACAGAAGAATTTAACCAATCAACCCAGGGAACAGATGGCGAAGAGTTAAGCTTTGCAGAACTCTTCGAAATGGAAGAAAACAATACAGTAGTTGCCGTAGGTGATGTTGCTATGGGCACCATAATTGGTGCTGTCGATGACTACTTTCTTGTCGATGTCGGAGATAAAGCGGAAAGTTATATCGCCAAGTCGGAATTTCGCCTGGAAGAAGACGAAGCTGTAGAAATAGGTGACACCTTTGAAGTTTTTGTAGAACGTCGCAAGGAAGAAGGCGGACTTCTTCTTTCCCGTGAAAAGGCTATTGCCATTAAGGTTTGGGAAGAAATTGCCAAAATACAAGAAGATGACGGCACCATTGAGGGCAGGATCGAAAGTCGTGTCAAGGGTGGTATGTCTGTTGATATCGGTGTTCCGGCGTTCCTACCCTATTCACAGATTGATCTTCGTCCGGTCAAAGACCTGGATGCATTGATTGGAGAGTCTTTTGAGTTTAAAATCCTCAAATTCAACCGCAAGCGTAATAACGTTGTTATTTCTCGTCGGGCCATTCTCGAAGAAGCACGAAGAGATCTCCGTGAAACAATGCGCTCACAGCTTGAAGAGGGGCAGATTATCAAAGGTGCCATTACCAATATCACCGATTATGGTCTGTTTATTGATATGGGCGGTATGGACGGACTGTGTCACATCACAGATCTTTCCTGGGGCCGTGTCTCACATCCTGCGAAACTCTATAAAGTTGGCCAGGAGCTTGAGGTTAAGGTCCTTAAATATGACCGCGAAAATGACAGAGTTTCACTTGGTGTCAAGCAATTGCGCGATGATCCTTGGGCGACTGTCACTGAGAAATATCCAGTAGGTGAGAAAACCATAGGTAAGGTTGTTTCAATCACCGACTATGGTGTTTTTGTTGAATTGGAAGAAGGCGTTGAAGGTCTTATCCATGTTTCTGAAATGACCTGGTCGAAGAAACCACGCCATCCTTCAAAAATAGTATCCGTGGGTGATGATCTTGAGGTCATGGTGCTCAACATTGAACCTGAGACCAAGAGAATCTCTTTGGGAATGAAACAGCTTCAGCAGAATCCATGGGATCTTGTAACCGAGAATTATCCTGTTGGTTCAATCATCGAAGGAAAGATTAAAAATATTACTGACTTTGGTGTCTTTATTGGTATTGAGGAAGGTATTGACGGATTGATCCATGTCTCAGATCTCTCCTGGACTGAGCGAATTAAGCATCCTTCAGAGAAATATGCCAAAGGTGAAACTATTCAGGCAGTCGTTCTGAAAATAGATAAAGAAAATGAGCGCTTCTCTCTTGGTGTCAAGCAGCTTGTTCCTGATCCATGGCAGGAGGCGTATAATAATTATCCGTCTGGTACGGTTGTCGAAGGTGAAATCACCAACGTCACTGACTTTGGCGTTTTCGTTAAACTTGAAGAAGGAATTGAAGGGCTTGTCCATGTTTCAGAAATCAGCAAGGACAAGGTGAAAACTCCGGTCGGTATGTATCAGGTCGGCGATATTCTTAAGGCGATCGTTATCAATGTTTCCGCGAAGGACCGTAAAATAGGTCTTTCCATTAAGACGCTCGAAGATGAAGGCGAGGAACAGGCCATCGAGAAGCTCAAGAAGAATGAAGAGAATGCAGCCGATGCATCGCCATCGACTTTTGGCGATCTCTTGAAAGCCGCTGCTGAGGGTAATCAAGCCGACGAAGAATAACGCGGTGGTAACTGTTGCCAAATAGAAGCAAGTCAAGGTTGCTTTGCCGGCACGAATCGGTAAAGCAACCTTTTTTTATAGAATGAAGGCCCCGGGGCCATAAGAAGTATGGATGGAATGACCAAAATGCTGAAAAAAGATCTGATAAATAAAATTAGCGATGAGCTTGTTCTGCAGAAACGGGATGTCAGTATCGCTCTTGATATAATTCTTGATACCATGGGAGAAGCCCTGGCTGCTGATCGCAGAGTTGAACTACGTGGTTTTGGCAGTTTCTCAACTCGAAAAAGAAAAGCCAGAAATACCAAAAACCCCAGAACAGGGGTTATGATGAATATTCCGGAACGGAAGACGCTGCATTTTACTATGAGTAAATCGCTGAAAGAGTCGCTTATTAGTAAAACGGAGTAACATCCCCTTTTCCTTTGCGCAGGATCTCTGGTTGATCGCTGGTGAGATCGATGACAGACGAGGGATCGGGAAAGGCTGGACCACCATCAATTATTATATCGACCCTGTTTCCCATGAGCATTTCAATTTCATACGCTTCTGTGGGAGGAGGGTCGTTTTCATATGGTACACTGGTGTTTATGATTGGATTTCCCAGAGTTTCCATGAGAAGGTTGCAAATAGAAGAGTCGGGAACCCTGATACCGACAGTTTTCTGCTTTGTTGACATGATTTTTGGGACAAGTTTTGTCCCCGGCAGAACAAATGTGTAGGGGCCAGGAAGATTCTTTTTGAGCAGGCGATAGGCCGTATTCGAGACATGGGCGTACGCACTGATATTCTGCAAGCCGGAGCACATAAACGTCAATGGTTTGTGTTTCGGCCGTTTTTTTAGCTGAAAGACCTTTTTGATCGCTTTTTGATTAAACATATCGCAACCAATGCCATAACCGGTATCCGTTGGATAACAGATGGTTGCACCGTTGCGAAGCTGTTGTATTACTTGATCGATCAGGCGCTGTTGAGGGTTATCTGGATTTATTGAAATGAGCATGTGATGTATGTTTATCTCCTCCTGAGGAGTAAGTTTACTATAGTTTTATAATTTTTCTAATACTATATGTATGTGTTTAGAGAGAACAAGAATACGATAAATAATACTTTATCGTCCTTGCTGCAACATTGAAAAATACGATATTTTAGAGGCGTGGAATCTCGAATGGAGGTTGAGTGTACCTGCTGCACCCTATTGCAGGACTGTTTCTTCCCGCCTTTATGTTAAATTACCGGAAAAGGAGCCGACCATGTTATCTGAGGAAATTGAATTGGCATTAACGTTTGATGATCTACTGCTTGTACCGTCTGCCTCGGAAGTCCTCCCCAATACCGTTTCACTGGCAACGAAGCTGACTGAACAAATAACTCTTAACGCTCCGCTGGTGAGCGCGGCCATGGATACGGTTACCGAACACCGTGCAGCAATAGCCATGGCTCGTGAGGGTGGTATAGGGATCATTCATAAAAACATGAGCATTGAACAACAGGTCCTGGAGGTGGAGAAGGTTAAGAAATCCGAATCCGGGATGATTATCGACCCCATTACTGTCAATAAATTCCAATCGGTCGGCGAAGTCCAGGAGATTATGAGCAACTACAAAATCTCCGGCTTGCCGGTTTTACACGAAGGTAAACTTGTTGGCATTGTGACCAACCGTGATCTTCGTTTTGTTTCCGATAATGCCCTGCGCGTTGCCGATGTCATGACCAGTAAAAATCTGGTGACAGCCAAGGTAGGAATCGATCTTGAGCATTCAAAAGCTTTGCTGCATGAGCATAGGATTGAGAAACTTCTGGTTGTGGATGACGATGGTAATCTCAAAGGGCTCATAACCATTAAGGATCTGGAAAAGATAAAGAAGTATCCTCAGGCGGCGAAGGACAGTTTTGGTCGTTTGATCGTAGGTGCTGCTCTTGGTGTTGGGGATGACCTTCTGGAAAATACTGAGAAGCTGATGAAAGCCGGGCTTGATGTTGCAGTTCTCGATTCCGCCCATGGTCATTCCAGAAGAGTTGTTGATGCCGTGGCAAAAATCAGGTCAACCTTTCCAGATCTTCAGATGATCGCCGGTAACGTTGCCACCTATGAAGGAGCTGAGGATCTTATTAAGGCAGGGGCCAATGCCATTAAAGTTGGGGTTGGACCGGGATCGATATGCACCACCAGAATAGTTGCAGGAGTTGGTGTGCCGCAGATGACGGCTCTGAGAAATTGTGTCAAAGCAGGTGAAAAGCATGGCGTGCCAATAATAGCTGATGGTGGTATCCAGCACTCTGGTGATCTTGCCAAAGCCATCGGAGCAGGTGCTCATTCAATTATGATCGGTAGCCTTTTTGCCGGAACCGACGAAACACCCGGTGAAACCTTTTTATATCAAGGGCGTACATATAAGGGATATCGCGGCATGGGGTCATTGGGTGCCATGGGAGCAGGTTCTTCTGATCGTTACTTCCAGGCGGATATAAAAAACCAGTTAAAGCTTGTTCCTGAAGGCATTGAGGGGAAAGTCCCATATCGGGGTTCGTTGATAAATGTCATGTATCAGCTTCTTGGTGGCTTGCGATCGGGAATGGGCTATGTAGGTGCGGCAAATATCGAAGATTTAAGGACCAAGGCCAAGTTTGTCAGAATTTCCACCGCTGGGCTGCGCGAATCCCATGTTCATGATGTTATTATCACGAAAGAAGCACCAAATTACCGGACCGCTTAATCCTGGAACTACTAAAACAAACGCAAAGCAGACATATTATGAATATTCATGATGAAATGATCCTCATTCTTGATTTCGGTTCACAAACCACTCAGCTCATTGCCAGGCGCATTCGTGAGCAGAAAGTATATTGTGAAATCCATCCTTACTCAACCGACATGGAGACGATCCGTGCCAAAAAGCCGAGGGGCATTGTCCTCTCTGGCGGTCCCGCTTCGGTCTATGATGATGATGCTCCCCATTCTGATCCTGCCATTTTTGATTTGAACATACCGGTTCTGGGCATTTGTTACGGGGCTCAGTTGATGGTTCAACAGATGGGCGGCAGTGTTGAGAATGCCAATAAGCGTGAATTTGGTAAGGCGAACCTGACGGTACAGGTGACCGATGGGCTCTTTGCCGGACTTGAAACCGGTGAAAACAAGCATCAAGTCTGGATGAGTCATGGTGACAGGGTGGAGAAGATGCCCGAGGGATTCATGGCCACCGCGATAAGTGAGAATTCACCGTATGCTGCTTTCAGACATAGGGAGAAACCATTTTCTGCGGTGCAGTTTCATCCTGAAGTTGCTCACACTCTTATTGGTAACGATATTCTGCGAAATTTTATTTTTGGCATCTGCGGCTGCAGCCCAAGCTGGACCATGCACTCCTTCATCGAATCAAACATTGAGATGATTAGAAAGAAAGTCGGTTCCAGGAAGGTTATCTGTGCCCTGTCAGGTGGTGTCGACTCTTCTGTGACCGCCGCAATAGTACATCGTGCCATTGGTGATCAACTTACCTGTATCTACGTGAATAACGGATTGATGCGTACCGGTGAATCAGAGTCTATTCTCCGTTTTTTCAGGGAAAAAACAAAACTGAACGTTATTGATGTGACTGCCGAGGATTTTTTTCTGAGCGAGCTGAAAGGTGTTGTTGATCCTGAGGTAAAGCGAAAGCGGATTGGCCTCGGTTTCATAAAAATATTTGAAGAGCAGGCCAGCAAGCTTGGCGAGGTAGACTATCTTGCTCAGGGAACACTCTATCCTGACGTCATTGAGTCTGTTTCATTTCGAGGCGAGGTTCCGATCAAGTCCCATCATAATGTTGGCGGTCTGCCCGAGGTAATGAAACTTGATCTCATCGAACCTTTACGCGAGCTGTTCAAAGATGAGGTGCGCGAGCTCGGTCTTGAATTAGGTCTTCCCGAAGAGGCCATTCATCGTCAGCCTTTTCCCGGTCCTGGTCTGGGGATCCGCATAATGGGAGAGGTCAGCAGGGAGCGCCTGCATATTTTGAGGCAGGCGGATGTTATCGTCCTTGAAGAGATGAAAAAGAGCGGCTATTATCGCAAGGTATGGCAATCGTTTGCCGTGCTATTGCCGATTCAGACCGTGGGTGTAATGGGTGATTTTCGGACCTATGAGAATGTTATAGCTATTCGAGCAGTCGACTCAAAAGATGCAATGACTGCAGATTGGTCAAGATTGCCTTATGATATATTGCAGGCGATATCAGGAAGAATTATAAATGAAGTGAGAGGAGTAAATCGAGTAGTTTATGATATTTCATCCAAACCTCCATCGACAATAGAGTGGGAGTGATTATCATCTACAGCTAATCTTTCCCTGGTAAAATGACGGCCATGTTGTCACAAAGGTGTCAAGCATGCTGAAAACTGGAATATATGTGGATGCTGAAAATATCCGGCTCTGCGGCGGATACGGCATGCGCTATGATGTTCTGGCGGAATTGGCAAATGTCGGAAATTCAGTACTGCTCCTGGCGAATTCCTATGTCGCTGAGGATCGTGCCAGAACGGATGAAGACAGGGAATATCGGCAGAAACTGTATCGCTATCATAATGTACTGCGTCAGTGCGGCTTTAAAGTCATCAAGAAATATGTGAAACATTTCATCGATGATGAGGGAATCCTGACCACCAAGGCAAATGCCGATATGGATCTTGCCATTGATGCTCTGCTTCAGGCCAGGAATCTCGATCGAATTATCCTGCTAACAGGTGATGGTGATTTTATTCGACTGGTGCTTGCTTTACAGAATATGGGCTGCAGAGTTGATGTTATCGCCTTTAAAAATGCCAGCAATGAGCTTAAGGAAATGGCAGACAGTTATCTCTCAGGCTTTCTTGTCCCAGGCTTATTGCCAGTTAACGCCGCTGCCGGGGTAAATCGTCAGAGAGGTGTGCCGATGAACTATAACCCCGAAAGAGGGTTTGGCTTTATGCGTTACTATACCTTGAATAAGAGTGGACTCATTCCTGAGACCGTCTTTTTTCACTGTTCTAAATCAGATGTGTCTAATGATTCGATATTTCTTGATTCTGCTAACGTTTTTGAGTTTTCAATTATTGAAAGTGATGACAATCATGGTCGAACGGAAGCCTGGGAAATCACCCAGTTGGAAGAATAGCCGGTAGTTTTTTGTACTTCATAATTGATTTGTATCAACCCTAAAAGTGAAGCGGTGATGGGGTTCGCTCAACACTAACCAAAAGGAGTTCTGTATGCAATTTGATATGGCAACGATTCAAACCCTGGCAATTACCTATGGTGTTCGAGTTTTCCTGGCGATTCTCATTTTTGTAATCGGAAAATGGCTTGCAGGAAAAATCACCTCCATACTGGCAAAGATTCTTGAAAAACAGAATGTTGAACTCACACTCGTAAAATTTTTAAAGAATATTCTCTATTACCTGCTTATCGTTGCGGTTCTCGTCGCTGTTGCCGGTCAACTGGGCATTAACACGGCATCTTTCTTAACCATCATTGGTGCAGCATCTCTTGCCATTGGTCTTGCACTTAAGGATTCTCTGGCAAATTTCTCCTCAGGTGTGATGCTTATTCTTTTCCGTCCATTTCGGGTGGGAGATTTCATCGAGGCCGGTGGTGAGGCAGGAACTGTTCAGGAAATTTCAATTTTTAATACTATTCTTCATACCGGTGACAATCAAAAGAAAATAATCCCCAATGGGGCCATCTCTAACTCAACCATAACCAATGTCACCGCAAATCCTACCCGAAGAATGGATCTTGTCATTGGTGTGAGCTATGATGATGATCTTCGAAAGGCGAGGGAAGTACTGGAAGAAATTCTGGCAGGCAGGGATGATCTTTTAAAAGAGCCGGCACCTGTCGTTGCTGTCGCGGAATTGGCCGACTCATCGGTGAATATAGTTGTCAGACCATGGGTTAAAACGGAAAATTACTGGTCTGCCCGTTTTCAATTGATTGAGCAGATCAAGACCACCTTTGATGAACAAGGGATCAGCTTTCCGTTTCCACAGAGGGATGTACATCTGTATTCGGAGGAAAATAACTGATTGTGGTACCTTTAACATGTTAAGCGCCCTCGGAATTTAGTGATTGTATCTGTTCTTTTTGCCTAAAAAGCTGCTCATCTATTCAGAATGACCACTGTATAGGTGAGCAGACTGGTGAAGATGTCTATGGTTTTTATTAATTTATGAGTTTCCTGCTGACAATAGATCTCGGCGGTACCAGAAGTCGAGTCGGATTAACCGATCTTTGTAAAAATGATCATGGATTTATCCATGAGATCGTATACCAGAATGATGAATTTACTGGTATTGATGAGGTGATCGGTCATTTTCTTGAAAAATATAAGGTTAACGCAGACTATGCCTGTCTAGCCGTCGCTGGAATTGTTGAAACCACTGTCACCAACCTGACGAACCTTTCATGGCGGATTGATACGGTTTTTCTCCAGGAACGCTTTTCATTTAAAAAAATATGGCTGCTCAATGATATGGCTGCGCTTGCTGCAATTGTTCCCTATTTGCAACAAGATGAGATTGTTGAACTGAAGAAAGGTGTTGTTCCCCAAAAAGATGAAACCATTGCTGTAATCGCGCCAGGAACAGGATTGGGCCAGGGATATTTGGTTGGCCATGGAAACGATTTTATTGTTAAAGCTTCCGAGGGTGGGCATTCTACCTTTGCCCCTGCAAACGAGGAAGAGCTTGACTTGTATCGCTGGTTGCTGAAAACCAATAATGATGTCAGTGCAGAATGTGTTTGTGCAGGACCGGGATTAACCTTGCTTTATAAATACTATTTAGAGACCGGTGTAGGAAGACCGACAAAATGGGTGAGCAAGGAGGCTGGGTTGAAGGATGATCTTGCCCCTGTGATTGTTAAGGGTGCAGCTGCGGCAGAACCCTGTCCTTTTTGCACAAAGGTTATTCAGTGTTATCTTCGTCTGCTTGGTAGCGAAAGTGCTAATCTGGCTTTAAAGCTCTATGCTCGAGGTGGTGTTTACATTGGCGGAGGAGTTATTCTCCATCTGCTTGACCGGGTGTCTCTTCAACCATTTGTAGATGCTTTTTTAAGAAAAGGAAAGATGTCCCATTTGCTCTCGGAAATACCTGTCTATATTATAAAAAAACAACATGCAAACCTGCATGGAGCAATGCGCTATGCCAGGAGTAAGTTTTGATTCGAAAAACTGCACAGTCTCGTCTTTCTTTCCCCGTATCAGCCTCAAAGAGTAGTGACCGGTTGTGTCCTCGGCCAGATTAAACAAAAAAAACATCTCCCACGAGCAAATAAGTGGGGTTCTCTCTGCGTTTGTAGCTTGCCTGGAAGATTGTGAATGGTCTGTTATTGATCAGGGGAATATCAATGACACTTTTCTGGTTTGCAACGAGCAGGGATCATTTATTGTTCAGCGCATAAATGGTGCAGTTTTCCCAAATCCTGAACACGTAGCTGAAAATACTGCTCTTGTCTCAGCGCATATTCGCAGAACTCAAAAAAAGGGGAGAGTTACATCTTTTCCCGAAATATTAACCACTTTAGCAGGCCGGAATTTCTATAAAGATAATCAGGGCAGTGTTTGGCGAGCCCAGAAATATATACAAAATACCACGTCCTATGAGAGGGTGGAAAAAACCAGGCAACCACTGGAGATAGGTAGATGCCTGGGCCGGTTTCATAAGATGGTGCAGGACCTGCCACCTGCCACCTTAACTACAACATTGCCAGATTTTCATAATCTGTCAAAATATCTTAGTAAATTTAATAGTGCATGGTCTTCTTTTGGTGGTCAATCATCAAATGAACTGCAATTCTGCCTTGATTGTATCAATGAAAATAAAAGCTCTAGCAGCTTTTTTGAAGATGCCGTGCAACGTGGAGATCTGTCGTTAGCTGTAACGCATGGTGATCCAAAGATTGCCAATTTCCTTTTTGATAAAGAAAACGATAAGGCTTTGGCATTAATTGACCTTGACACGGTTGGTCCAGGTCTGATTCTCCAAGACTTGGGTGATTGCCTGCGTTCGTGCTGTAGCAGGACAGAAGAAAATGACTATGAAGCAGTTACCGAGTGTGAATCGGTTTATGCCACTCAGGTCGTTTCTGGTTATTTAGAAGAAAACGAACTCAGTAGCTTTGAACAGGAACATCTCTACACGGCTCTTCATCTCATCACCTTTGAACTGGGAATACGTTTCCTAACGGATTACCTTGAGGGAAATCGTTATTTCAGGGTGCAGAACAGTGATGATAACCTGCGTCGTGCTCTTGTACAGTTCAGGTTGGTCAGAAGCATTGAAGAGCAGCAGAACATTTTGTGCGCAATGATTGCAGATGTTTTTCAACAGCGAATGAAATGATTAGATCAAATAATCAGCATGAGGCATAGACTCAGCTCAGGAGGACGAATGAGAAATAATAGAAAGGTAGATTATAGATGAGCAAATCCCCATATACATTGCATTGTCGCTCTTCTGAATGTAAGGCCAGAAGAGGTGAAGTTGAAACCAGACACGGGATTATTCAGACGCCTGTATTCATGCCAGTGGGAACCCAGGCAACGGTAAAGTCGGTTACTCCTGAAAACCTCAAGGAGATGGGGGCTCAGATCATTCTAGGAAACACCTATCATCTCTATATAAGGCCAGGTCACGAGCTTATTGAACAATTTGGTGGTCTCCACGGCTTCATGAATTGGGACCGGCCAATCTTGACCGACAGTGGTGGTTTCCAGATTTTCAGTTTGCAGGAGCTTGCCAAAATCACCGAGGAGGGAGCTGCCTTTCGTTCACATCTGGACGGCTCAAAACTGTTTCTCAGCCCCGAGGACGCGATTATGGTCCAGGAAGCATTGGGATCCGATATCATGATGTGCCTGGATACCTGTATACCCCAGCCGGCAGATCGAAAGACCACAATAGAAAAAACCAATCTGACCAGCAGATGGGCAAAGCGATGCAGACAGGCCCATGTCAAGAAAGAGCAGCTGCTCTTTGGTATTGTTCAGGGTGGGATGTACCCCGAGTTGCGTGAGCAGTCTGCCAGGGATCTCATTGATATCGGTTTTGACGGCTATGCCATCGGTGGTCTAAGTGTTGGCGAGACAAAGGAGCAGATGCACGAAATGACAGAGGCCACAGTAGCTCATTTACCTGCTGAACATTCAAGATACCTTATGGGAGTCGGTACTCCTGAAGATCTTGTTGAAGGGGTCTGGCGTGGTGTCGATATGTTTGATTGTGTAATGCCAACGCGAAATGCCAGGAATGGCACGTTGTTTACCTCCAAAGGGAAGGTGGTGATTAAGAATTCACAATATAGACAGGACCATGAGCCGCTTGACCAAAGCTGTTCCTGCTATACCTGTCGTAAGTATTCAAGAGCATATCTGCGCCATCTTTTTGTCAGCCGGGAGATCTTGAGTTATCATCTCAATACTATTCATAATTTACATTATTACCTGGATCTTATGTCAAGGATACGTGAGGCGATAGAAAAGGACAGTTTTGGCCAGTTTCGCAAAGATTTTTATGGCAGCCTTGAGAACGAATGATTATCCTAGGCAACTATCGTGGAATAATGTGATGTATTGAATACATCCTAAGGGCAAAAACAGTTTACGCTGATTATTGTTTCAGGAAAAATATCCTATTGGAGGGAGTTATGACAAGTATTGCCTACGCAGCCGATGCTGGTGCTGGCGGAGCTGGAGGGTTAGCATCTTTTTTACCGCTTATTCTGATATTCGTGGTTTTTTATTTCTTATTGATCAGACCACAGCAAAAGCAGGCTAAGCAGCATCAGCAATTTCTCAAGGATCTCAAATCAGGTGATAAAGTTGTTACTCGCGGTGGTATCCATGGAACGATTACAGGGTTGACCGAAACTGCTATTACTCTGGAAATTGCCAAAGACATCAAGGTGAAAGTCTCTCGTGATGCCATTAGCGGAAGTGCAAATAAGGCTGAAGCAGCTCCAAGCAAGAAAGGTGGTTCCTGAGGAATCAAGGGCTGCTGAGTTTAGCAGGTAAAAAACTCATAGAATAAGTGGCAGGCCTTATGGGCTTGCCACTTTTTTTTTATCTTCAGAGCCTAGTCGTCAAAGGCTCTTTGATTTGCCTTCAACAACAAACGTTGAGAAGAGTGGAGATATATGGCCAAGAAAAAATGGTATGCCGTAAGAAAAGGTAAAGTTCCTGGAATTTATACCGAGTGGCCTAAAGCGGAAGCACAGGTTAAGGGCTTTCCCGGAGCCAGGTTCAAAGGGTTTGCCAGTGAGCAGGAAGCGCAGCTCTGGCTTGAGGGAAAACCTGTTGAGCAAAAGGAGTCTGAAAACAGGAAAAGAACCACAAAGCCGCAAAATAAAGTCGCTGCTCCACAGGATGGATTTGAGGATGATATTGTCGTATATACAGATGGTGGGGCGATTAATAATCCTGGACCAGGTGGCTATGGCATTGTACTGGTATACGGGAAGAAATGTGGAAAAAAGCTGGCCAACACAATAAGGGAAATAAGCGGTGGCTTTAGATTGACCACAAATAATCGCATGGAACTTATGGCATGCATTGTTGCCCTGCGTCAGCTCGAAGAGGTTGATTTGCCGGTGACACTCTTTTCCGACTCATCCTATGTGGTGAATGGAATACGAAAAGGCTGGGCGAAAAAATGGCAGAAAAACGGTTGGCTGAAGGCAGATAAGAAGCCGGTGATGAATCAGGATCTCTGGTCAGAACTGCTGAATTTAACTGAAAGCCTTAAAATTACATTTCACTGGGTTAAAGGTCATGCTGGTAATCCCATGAATGAACGATGCGATAAACTGGCGGTGCAGTCCGCAAAGGGAGGCAGGCTGAGTATCGATACCGGGTATGAGCAGGCGTAGGAAAAGGTTATTGGGGGTAAAGTATGGGCACCATACGACAACGGTTGCAGGAATTGTTACGGGACGGTGAGTGGACAGCGTTGCAGCTCTCCCAGGAGCTATCGGTTCAGGAGAGTGAAATTTATTCCCATCTGAACCATATACGCAGGTCCCTCTGTCACGAAAAACTCAAGGTGTCACCATATCATTGTCTTTCTTGCCATTATATTTTCAAAAAGCGAGAAAGATTGGATCGGCCGGGAAGATGCCCGCAGTGCAAAGGCAGCCATATCGGCGTTGCTGCCTTTGCAATTGTGTCTTGATTAAGATCTGTATTAAGTAAAAGTTAATTGCTGTTATTACAGGGCTCGTAGCATTTCCGGTTTGAGCTTAATGTCGCCGCGAATTGCTTTGGCAATGAGATCCAATGTCCTCTTCTTGTCTTCCGGCAGACGTGCCTTAATCGGCAGATAATTTGAGGCATGGTTGGCATGAAAATAGCCGCCGGAGAGGGTAGTATTTTCTATCATAATGGCGATTTCGCGGAGCATTTCCTGTGGTGAGAGCAGTTTGAACGTACCCTTTTCATGCTGACTGTATAGCGGGGTTCCGGGAACAAGCATAAGACTGAGTGCTCCCACATATTCTGGGTCTATGGCGGTGAGTACATGACCCGTTTCCTGGGCATGGACGGCAGAGCGATTTCTTCCGGCAATACCAAGCAATACCGTAACAGATAGTGCGATACCAGCTGAACGAATTTTAACACCCATGTCGATCATTCGCTGTGCGTTTGCGCCTTTGTTTATCGCAGCAAGGGTCTGGTTATCACCGCTTTCCAATCCCATATATGCGATTTTCAACCCCAGACTTCGTAATTCTTTCAGCTGTTCTACGCTCTTATTATATATACTTTTGGTGTTGGCGTAGATGCCGACTCTGTTTACCCAGGGAAGGTGCTGCCTGATCAGCTTGAGGATGTTTACTAAACGTTGTTGCGAAATGGAGAGTGTATCACCATCGCAAAGAAAGAGTCGATGTTGTCGTTTGCAATGCTCTGCGGCGAAGAAAATATCCTCAAGCAGGAGATTTTCATCTTTGATGCTGAACTTCTGCTGCTTATACATACCGCAAAAGGTGCACTTATTATGTGAACACCCGGTGGTTACCTGTAGTAAAATGCTGGCAGCTTCACTTGGCGGCCTGAAAACATTGCCTTCATAGTGCATAAAAAAAACTCCTGTTATTCTTGACAATAAATAGTACCGTGAAAAGGATACCATGGTGACTGCACGATGGTAAAATGGTTTTTTCGGTCAGACGAAGATCCTTGAGTACGTATGGTGAGGGGAGTGGATGAGGAGCAGCAGACTAAGCGAATTGCGGCAGAAACTGGCAAAGCCTCCTGATATTCTTGGCAGGAATGAATATTTTCTCTCAGCAATACTGGTGCCACTTGTTGAAATTGAAGGCGAAGAACATCTGCTTTTTGAAATACGTGCCGATCATATCCGTCAGGGTGGTGAGGTGTGTTTTCCAGGAGGACATTATGACAGCAGAAAAGATACGAGCTACCTGGAAGCTGCATTGAGAGAGACCCATGAGGAACTTGGAATCCAACCTCACTCCATCAAACTTATAGGACAGCTGGATACGTTGGTGTCTCCCCGAGGTATTATCGTAGAATGCTTTCTGGGTGCTATTGATATAGAGAATTTGGATGAGCTTCTGTTGGATACCGAAGAGGTTGCCGAGGTGTTTTCCGTTCCGGTGAGCTGGTTTGTGAAAAATCCCCCCGAGGTTTACCACACCAGGGTTGAAACCCAATCCTCGTATGTCGATGAACAGGGAAAGAAGAAGGTCCTGCTGCCGGTCGAAGACCTTGGTCTTCCTGCCCGTTATAAAAAGAACAGAAGCGAGTGGATCCGCAGGGTGGTGGTGTATCGTAGAGATTCACATATAATATGGGGGCTGACGGCTGCTATTGTGGAAAATCTCATTGATCAACTATTTTGTAAAAAGACTAAATCATAGTCGGACGGAGCTATGCAGGCATGTGCATTGTCCTGTTCTCATATAAGAATACGCCAGGCTACAGGTTGATTCTTGCGGCCAATCGCGACGAGTTTCTTGCCCGGCCAACAGCTCCCCTTCACTGGTGGTCCGATGATAATGCGATTCTGGCCGGCAGAGACATCCAGGACGGTGGCACCTGGTTGGGCGTTTCCCGGAATGGCAGCTTTGGAGTACTTACCAACTACCGGGAATTACCGGCAGTGAATCAGTCATTCAGGTCAAGGGGAGAGATTGTCGCAACGTATCTTTCAGCTGAGGATATGCTTCCCGGTTTTCTCCAGGATCTGAGGAAGAGGTCTTTGCAATATCGAGGCTTTAATCTCCTGTTAGGTGATTTGTCATCGCTATGGTATTATTCCAACAGATGTGAAGAATTCCTGGAAGTGAATCCTGGAGTCCATGGCCTGAGTAATCACTTACTGAATAGCAGCTGGCCAAAGGTGGAGCGAGGCAAGATGCTTTTTGCTGAGGTTGTCCAGGATAAAACTTTTGACCGTGAGGCATTATTTGAAATTCTACATGACTCTGCACATCCTGATGAAACTGAACTACCCGACACCGGTGTCGGCAGAGAGTGGGAAAAGAAATTGGGACCCATATTTATCTCCAGTGATATTTATGGAACCCGTTCTTCTGCTATCATTACCATAGCAGAAAATGGTGAGACACTTTTTTCCGAACGTACCTATATCCATGATTCTCACGGTGCGAAGACAGAAACAGAAAGATGTTTTACTGTAGAGAAATGTCATACGACTTTGTCAAAAAAGATGATCGGGCAAAGGAAAAGCGGATAATCTCTCATCGACCAAATGTTTTCAATTAGGGAGTAATACATATGCATTTTGATCTGATTGTTATTGGCTCAGGCCCGGCGGGACAAAAGGGGGCTATCGCGGCTGCAAAACTTGGTAAGAATGTTGCCATTATTGATAAACAGGCGATGTACGGCGGCGTATCCCTGCACGGCGGCACCATCCCCAGTAAAACCCTGCGCGAAGCTATTTTATTTCTTTTTGGTTTGCGTCAGCGCACATTTTACGGCCACGACTATACGGTTAAGGAAGAAATTAATCACGAGGATCTCATAACCCGTGTACGTATGGTTGAAGACCGTGAAATGCGGGTAATAAGAGATCAGCTAAAACGTAACCGGATACATATGTATTTTGGCATAGCCCGTTTTGCCGATAAAGATACCGTGATCGTTGAGGGTGAGAAAGAGGTACATACGCTGACCGCCGACAATTTTCTGATCGCCTGTGGTACTCACCCGGCAAGAAGCCCTGATATCCCCTTTGATGGTCAACACATTATCGATGTTGATGAGATTCTCGACCTGCAGGAACTTCCCCGAAAACTCATAGTTGTCGGTGCCGGAGTAATTGGGCTTGAATATGCATCAATGTTTGCAGCGATGGACATTGAAGTTACTCTCATCGACCAGCGTACAAATCTCCTTGAGTTTGTCGATTTTGAGATAATTGACCGGCTGAAATACAGTCTTATGGAAGCAAATGCTGTCTTTCGTCTTGGCGAAACCGTGGAAAAAGTCGAAAAAGAGCATGACGGACTCGTCAGAGTAACGCTTGCCAGTGGTAAGGTTGTTCGGGGAGACACCTTTCTCTATGCGGTTGGCCGGCAAACGAACACAGACTCCCTTAATCTTCAGGTAATTGACTTGAAAACAGATGTACGTGGACGTATTCATGTCGATGAAAATTTCCGTACCGATATTCCGAATATTTATGCCGCAGGGGATGTCATAGGTTTTCCGGCATTGGCGGCAACTTCAATGGAGCAGGGAAGACTGGCGACCTGCAATATGTTCTGTTCCCCTGCGACCAGTTCCCATGAATTGCTACCCTTTGGAATTTATACCATCCCCGAAATATCAATGATTGGCAAGACAGAGCAGGAATTAACCAGGGACAAAATTCCATATGAATTTGGCACTTCACGTTATGATGAGCTGGCAAAAGGCCAGATTCTAGGCACCAAGTCAGGTTTCGTAAAAATACTTTTTGACCCAGCTAGCCTTAAGCTGCTTGGCGTTCATATTATTGGCGAACAGGCTGCTGAACTGATCCATATTGGTCAGGCTATTCTTACCTTAGGAGGCACTATAGAGTATTTCCGTGATACTGTTTTCAATTATCCTACCCTTGCCGAGGCCTATAAGGTGGCGGCCTTGAATGGTCTTAATAAATTACAGGCCGATGAAAAAGTATGTCGCATAGAGGCTGAAAGCTGTGACAAAGAAAAAGAATAACGCAGAAGATGACGTGGTCATCAGCGATGAGCAAATCCTGTTGCATACAAGAGTTGGCAATGTTGAATCAGCAACTGTTGAAAGTCTTCGCACCGGCAGAGAAGCAAGGTTCTATCGCTTCTCGTTCAATGATTGGGTCAACATCATTGCCCTGACAAAAGATCTGCAGCTGATATTGATACGACAGTTCAGGTTTGGCTCAGGGCAGCTGGAACTTGAAATCCCTGGAGGTGCTATTGAAAAAGGTGAACTGCCACTTGCCGCAGGCCTACGTGAACTGCTTGAAGAAACAGGCTATGCAGGAAAGAATGGTCGTTTAATCGGTAAGGTCAACCCTAATCCGGCCCTTCAGAATAACTGGTGTTATACTGTTTTGGTAGAGGATGTCGAAAGGGTGGCTGAACAGCAGATGGATGAGATGGAAGACATTGAAGTGGTAACAAAACCCCTCTCTGAAATTGACACTTTGATTGAAGAAGGACAGATTACCCATGGACTTGTTCTCAATGCGCTGATGTTTTATGAACATATACGACGTGCATAGAGGTTTGCGAGTAGGAATTGAAGGAATAATCTGCCGTGATTGATCTTGCCCATCGAATCCTGTTAACGTTTACGAACAAGGTATTGGCAATTTTACATTGCAGGTATTTCAAATATGTTTTTTCACATCATGTAAAAATGAGCCAGCAAGAAATAATTCCGCAGGATTATGCCTCTAATAACAAAGTGTATGATCTGTTGGGATGGTTTTACGGCTTTTCACCATGTATATGGAAGAGGACGAATCCTAATCTTTCATAAAATATCAAGTCCACACTTTATATATTGTAATCTCAGGTTATTATTAACCGAAGAGTCTTTTGCAAAAATTCGGATTTTTGCAAAAGACACCATAGCCTGTGCTTTTTGTTGGATACCATTTGTACTTTGAAAGGCACCCGACGCTTAAAATCCTTTGCCATTCCGCGGATGTGCCTGCTGAGATCATTCTCTACGTTCTCAGGGACATATGATAGATTAACTGCGGCCAGGCCCTTGATGTCTCGATTATGAACTCAGCGGACACGTGAAATATTTCTAGAGAAAATGTTTCTCTCCATCGAAAGATGATTTTAAAAAAGCGTGACAATTCAAAAGAAAAATTGATGTATAATAGCTGAAAGATTTAAGGTTGACTTGAACGTTAAGGTAAGGTATAAGGGGGGTTGAATGCGAGCTTTATATATTACATGTAGGCGTGAGTATAACCAGGAGAAAGTACTAAAAGAAGAGGGAGAGGATAGGCCATGAGTGAGCCGGAGTTTCGATCGATACCCGCTGTTTTAAAAGCAAATGCGAAGCGTTATCAAGACAAGATCGCGATCAGCTACAAAAAGCGAGACACCTATTTATCTCTTACCTATGGCCAGTTTTATGAACGGGTATTGATGCTGGCTCGAGGGTTACGTAAAGCTGGAGTAGAACCTGGAGACAGGGTGGCAATATTTTCAGAGAACAGGCTTGGCTGGGCCATTTCTGATTTCGGTATTCAGGCAGCTCTGGCGATAACAGTCCCGATCTATGCCACCAATACCGGAGAGCAGGCAGCCTATGTTATTAATCACTCTTCTTCCAAAGTTGTTTTTGTCTCCACTAAAGGTCAGTATGAGAAATTACTGGCCATCAAAGATCAAATTCCCGATGTTGAAATGATTATTTCCTATGAGCGTTTTCTTGGCAATCGCTCATTTCCGGTTTTTACCCAATACCAGCTCTCTGAGGTTTCCCACCCACTCACCGGTGAAGAACAGGCAGTAATTGAAGCCCAGATCGATTCCATCGCTCCTGAGGATCTCATTACAATTATTTACACCTCCGGAACGACCGGAGTACCAAAAGGCGTAATGTTGTCTCAGCAGAGTGTCCTTTTCGATGCAATCTCTGGTTTAAAGCAGTTGGGGAGTGCTACTACCCAGGAAACATTCTTAAGTTTTTTGCCCCTGAGTCATGTGCTGGAGAGAACAGGTGGGTATTACGCTGCAATTTATGGCGGTAGTCATATTGCCTTTGCAGAGAACGTTCAAAAAGTCATGGAAAATATCATGGAAATTCGTCCGACGGCGATGGTCAGCGTACCCAGGCTCTTTGAAAAAATTCATTCACGGGTGTATGAAAGCGTTCATCAGATGTCAAAAATGCAGCAGCGGCTTTTTCACTACGCACTTGAGGTTGGCAGACAATATGTACACAAGAAGTATGTGGAGAAAAAGGTTCCGGCTTTGGTGGCCCTGAAGTACCGTTTTTTTGACAAACTGGTCTTTAAAAAACTGCGGGATCGTTTTGGTGGTCGGTTACGATTTTTCATCTGCGGCGGTGCTCCCCTCGATAAAACCATTAATGAGTTCATGTGGGCTATTGGTATTCCGGTATTCACCGGTTATGGTCTTACCGAGACGAGTCCTGCAGTGACCCTTACCAATCTCCAGGATGTCCGTTTTGATTCCGTCGGTAAATCACTGGATCGTACAGAACTGAAGTTGGCTTCAGATGGAGAACTTCTCATCAAAGGGCCCCAGGTTATGAACGGCTATTATCGCAATAAAAAGGCCACGGAAGAAACTTTTCAAGATGGCTGGCTGTTGACCGGCGATATTGCCAAAATTGATGAAAATGGATTTGTTTACATTGTTGATCGAAAAAAAGAGATCATCGTCACCGCCGGAGGAAAAAATATTGCCCCCCAGCCTCTGGAGAATGAGCTTAAGCTCGATAAATACATCTCTCAAGCGTATGTGATAGGTGATGCCAAACCTTATCTGGTGGCTATTGTTACCCCAAATATTGAAAGGATTATCGATTACGCCAGAGACGAGAAGATTGACTACATTGATATTGAAGAGTTGGTTACAAATACCAAGGTTTTAGAGCTGTATAATGAAAGGATCGCGGCTTTCAACAGTAAGCTGCCATCCTATGAAACTATCAAGAAATTTTTTATCCTGCCACGAGAGTTTTCCATCGAGAATGGGGAACTGACCCCCACCTTGAAGCTGAAGAGAAAAGAAATATATAAGATATACAGAGACAAGATAGAAGGAATGTACGGAAATAACGGAAATGGCTCCAATGCTAAGCCAGTACTATTACACGGAGGAAAAAATGAGGCAAATTAATCGAGTAGCAGTTCTCGGCGCCGGTGTAATGGGTGCGACCATCGCAGCCCATTTGGCCAATGCTGGACTGGATGTTCTCATGCTTGACATTGTTCCAAGGGAACTGGGCGAGCAGGAGGAGGCCAAAGGATTAACACTGGAGAGTCCGGCTGTCCGCAACCGTATTGCTGCAAATGGTTTACAGGGGTTGCTGAAAATGAAGCCCGCACCATTTTACCTGAAAGAATTTGCTGAACGTATTGAGATTGGCAACTTTGAAGATGATCTGGCGAAACTGAAGGAATGCGACTGGATAATCGAGGTTGTTGTCGAATATATGCCAATCAAGCTTGATCTTTTGAAAAAGCTGGTTCCCAATATTGCTCCAGGCGCTATTCTCTCAACCAATACCAGTGGACTTTCAGTGAATGAAATGGCCGAGGCGCTGCCTGCGGAAATACGTAAGAATTTTCTGGTTACCCACTTTTTTAATCCTCCTCGCTACATGAGGCTGATGGAACTGGTAGGTTGTGAGGCTACCGATCCCGAGGTTTTGTCCTCCATGGCGGAATTCATCAATAGAAGGCTCGGTAAAGGAATTGTTTATGCCAAGGATACTCCAAACTTTATTGCAAATCGAATCGGAGTGTATGCAATTTACAAGGGTATTGAACACATGATAGACCTGGAAATGACGGTCGAAGAAGTTGACAGCGTTGCCGGTCCGGCAACGGCCAGACCGAAAAGTGCTGCTTTTCGCACCGTAGATCTGGTCGGGATTGATACCTTGGGACACATTGCCGAGAACACCTATGAGCTGCTGCCAAACGATGAAGAGAGGGAAGTCTTTAAAGTACCAGATTTCATGGTCAATATGATCAAAAACGGCCAGCATGGAAACAAAACTAAAAAAGGTTTTTACTGCAAAGAAATAGTCGATGGTAAAAAGCAGATCTTCTATTTCGACTACAACAGCGGCGATTATAAGCCTCTTGAAAAGCCTAAATTCGCCTCAGTTGGCGCTGTAAAACAGGTGGATGATCCAGGTCAGAAAATCAAAATGGTCATGGCCGGCTCTGACAAGGCCAGCGAGTTTGCCTGGCGCTCGCTCAGAGATACGCTCATCTATACAGTGAATCGTATCCCGGAGATCGCAGATGATGTTGTCAATGTTGACAATGCCATGCGCTGGGGCTTTAATTGGGAGATCGGCCCCTTCGAGATGCTTGATGCTATTGGCGTGCAAGTTTTTGTAAAAAGAGCTGAGAAGGATGGTGTTGCCGTCCCTGAATCAATGAAAAACGTCGATTCATTTTATCGGTTTACCGGGGATGGAGAAAGAGAGTTTTTCGACATGCAGAGTTCTTCCTATAAGCCGGTACCCCTCAACGAGAATCATATAAAACTCGATATTCTTAAACGTAAATCTGGAGGGGTGGTTGAGAAAAACGGCAACTGTTCAATTGTCGATCTGGGAGATGGTGTTTTCGGTTTTGAATTCCATTCCAAGATGAACGCCATCAGCGGCGACATTCTCTCCATGACCCACAAGGCCGTCAAGCGGGCTGAGCAGGAAGGAATTGGCTTGGTGATTGGCAATCAGGGCATCAACTTTTCAGTTGGAGCCAATCTGATGATGTTGGCCGTGGCTCTGGCCGAAGGTGCTTATGAAGATATAGATATGACTATTCGTTCCTTCCAAAAAGCAACAATGGCTGTCAAATATGCAAAGGTTCCTGTTGTTGCTGCCCCATTTGGCATGACCCTGGGTGGTGGATGTGAGTTCACCCTTCATGCCGATGCCGTTAATGCCCATGCTGAAACCTATATGGGACTCGTAGAAATCGGTGTTGGCCTTCTTCCGGCAGGTGGCGGAACCAAGGAGATGTGTCTGCGGGCAGTGGATATGGCAAGACAGTTTAATACCGATGTAACTCCTTTTATATTTAAAAACTTCGAGCAGATCGGCATGGCCAAAGTATCAATGGGTGCTGCCGAACTCTATGACATGGGGTATCTGCGCCATGGTGACAGTATGACCATGGACATCGATAGACTTATCGCCGATGCCAAGAAAAAGGTGCAGGGGCTTGCCAGTAATTACAGGCCCGGGAAGCCTCTTGAGAACATCCCGGCACCAGGCCGAAGCGTAGCTGCAAGCGTGAAAAGTCAGCTATGGAATATGAAAATGGGCAATTTCGTCACCGAATATGAAGCCGAGATGGGTAGCATTATCGCTCAGGTTCTTTGTGGTGGAGACGTCAATAAAGGAACCCTTATTTCAGAAAATTATCTATTACAACTGGAAAGAGAAGCATTTCTCAAACTGTGCGGTAATCAGAAGACAGCCCAACGTATTCAGCACATGCTGAAAAGGGGCAAGCCGTTACGCAACTAACTAGCTAGAATATCTCATGAACATTGAGGGAGTTTGTCTAAACTGAGACCGACAAGACATGCAAATAGAGAATATACCCATTTGAGAGGAAAAATATGAGACAGGCCTATATCCTGGCAAGCTACCGTACCCCCGGTTGCCGAGCCAACAAAGGTAAATTGAAAGATGTGCGACCTGATGACCTTGCCGCAGTAGCCATCAAAGGGCTGATGGAACGCACCGGTGTTGACCCAGCCAAAGTTGAAGATGTCTATCTTGGTTGCGCCTTTCCCGAGGCGGAACAGGGTATGAACATGGGGCGTGTGGCCGCCATGAAAGCGGGTCTTCCCATTGAGGTTCCCGGCCAGACCATAAACCGGTTTTGCTGTTCTGGTATTCAGACAATCTCCATGGCTGCAGAACGCATTATGCTGGGGTATGCCGATTGTATCATCGCTGGTGGTGCAGAATCCATGTCCTGTGTGCCTCTTGGCGGCAATAAATACAGTGCCAACCCTGATCTGGTGGCCGACTGGCCCGAGTCTTTCTGTTCCATGGGCGTTACCGCTGAGATCGTTGCCGAGCGCTATAACATCAGCCGTGAGGCGATGGATGACTTTGCGGCAACGAGCCATGCCAGAGCCGCTGCCGCCATCAAGGAAGGACGGTTCGAAGACGAGATCATTCCAGTCGAAATTGAAAAAACAGCGGTGGTAAATGGCAAGGTAAAACGTGAGAAAGAGCTGGTAACCATTGACGATGGTGTCCGCGAAGGAACCACTGCCGAAGTGCTTGGCAAGCTCCGCTCTGTTTTTAAGGTTGGCGGACCGGTAACGGCTGGCAACTCATCGCAGACCACCGATGGCGCTGCGGTATCAATGGTGGTCTCGGAAGATTTTCTCAAAGAAATCAGTAAGGATCCCTTTGCCCGTTTTGTTGCCTATGCTGTGAAAGGAGTTGCTCCGGAGGTTATGGGAATTGGTCCGATAGAGGCGATCCCGGCCGTTTTAAAAATGGCGGGTTTGCAGCTTGGTGATATCGATCTTTTTGAGCTCAATGAGGCATTTGCCGCCCAGGCGCTGGCCGTTGTCCAGGAACTTGGACTGAACAGGGAAATAGTCAACGTTAATGGCGGAGCAATTGCCCTTGGTCATCCTCTGGGCTGTACCGGAGCCAAGCTCACAGCTACATTGCTGCATGAGATGGGTCGACGAAAATCAAAATACGGTATTGTTTCCATGTGCATTGGTGGCGGTATGGGTGCTGCTGGAATTTATGAAAAGCTATAAAATACATACAATAAGGTGAAAAAAATGGCTGATACAATATTAAAAGGCGGCGAATACCTCATAACTGATGTTGCCTGTGAAGATATCTTCACCCCGGAAGATTTTAGTGATGAACAAAAGCAGATGGGCGAGACGACAGAACAGTTCATCATCAACGACATCATGCCGAAAATCGAGGAAATCGATAAGCAGAACTTTGATATCGTTGTTGAAGGCATGCGCAAATGCGGGGAATTGGGCCTCTTGATGATGGATGCTCCGGAAGAGTATGGTGGCTTGGAACTTGATAAGGCTTCATCCATGCTGGTGGGAGAAAAAATCGCCATGGGTGGTTCCTTTTCGGTGGCATTTGCCGCGCATACAGGAATCGGTACTCTGCCGCTGATCTATTATGGAACTGCAGAGCAGAAAGAGAGGTATCTTGAGAAAATTACCTCGGGAGAGTGGTGTGCCGCGTATTGTCTGACCGAGCCAGGTTCGGGAAGTGACGCGCTGGGCGCCCAGGCCACAGCGGTGCTTTCAGAGGATGGCAAGCACTATATTCTGAACGGTACCAAACAGTTTATAACCAACGGTGGTTTTGCCGAACTCTTCACGGTATTTGCCAAGATAGATAAAGAACATTTTACCGCCTTTCTTGTGGAAAAAAGCTTTGAAGGGCTTGTGGTCGGGGCAGAAGAAAAGAAACTCGGAATTAAAGGTTCTTCCACCACCCAGATTATCCTCGATAACTGCAAAGTACCGGTGGAAAATCTTCTGGGTGAAGTGGGCAAGGGACATAAAATTGCCTTCAACGTCCTTAACGTCGGTCGTTTTAAATTGGGCGCCGGTGTTACCGGTGCAGCAAAAATGGCCCTGGTTGAGGGCATAAAATATGCAAACGAACGCAAGCAGTTTAAGACGCCCATCTCAAAATTTGGTGCCATAAAAGAAAAAATTGCCGATCTGACTGCAGAAATATTTGCTTCAGAGTCCATGGTCTACAGACTTGCAGGGCATCTCGACACAAAACTTGCCACCATTGATAAATCCATCGAAAACTACTATGAGGAGTACCAGAAGGGCATCGAGGAGTATGCCCCTGAATGTGGTATCTCCAAGGTTTTCTGCTCAGAGGTTCTTGCTAAGACGGTTGATGAAGTTGTTCAGATACATGGTGGCTATGGCTATGTGAGTGAGTACCCTGCAGAGAGATTTTACCGTGATGAACGTATCAACAGAATTTTCGAGGGTACCAATGAGATAAACCGACTCCTCATCCCCGGGATGATCCTGCGTAAATCCATGAAAGGCGAATTGCCGTTGCAGGCAGAGGCAATGAAGGCTTTTGAAGCATTGATGACCCCCAGCTTTGAAGAGATTGAAGACAAGCCCTTTGCCGCGGAAAAAGTTCTGCTTTCAAATATGAAGACGCTTTTTCTCATTCTGGCCGGTGCCGGAGTTCAGAAGTACATGGATAAGATAGCCGATGAGCAGGAAATTCTCATGGCAGCGGCAGATCTGGCTATTCAGATCTATGCTCTTGAAAGTGCAGTCTTGCGTGCTGAGAAAAACTATGATGCGGCCTCGGATCGTAAAAAAGAACTGTATCTTGCCGCAGTTAAGATATTTGCCTTCGAGGCAGCGGAAGTTGGCGGCACAGCCGCACGAAAAGGTGCTTTTTATGTTGAGGAAGGAGATACCTTGACCATGATTCTGTCAGGTGTTCGTCGTTTCACAAAGTACGATGCCACCGGTTTACTTCAGGCCAAGAGACTTCTTGCCGAAGCTGCCAGTGAAGATGAAAAATATCTCTTCTGATTAGTATCTGTAAACACGTAGTTGTGCTCCAGGTTAATATAACACCGGTTGAGCTGTCTTATGCCCACGGGACGCTCCCGAGTCAAAACCTTTCGGTGTTGAGGGGGAATGTTGACCTGGAGCACGACTCTTTATACGTAGGCCATTAACGGTTTCGTTCTCTCGGAATATCGATATAGCATGGCAATTTACCAGCATACCATTAATACACCCTACATGGTTGGCCCCGTCCACTGCTACACGACGGAGATTGGTGGTGAGCTTATTCTTTTTGATACCGGTCCGCCGACCTCATCTGCAGAACAATACCATATCGAACACCTCGATCTTTCTAAGCTCAGGTATGTGTTCATAACACACTGTCATATCGATCACTATGGCCTGGCTTCATGGTTCGAGCAGCAGAGCGACGCTCGGATCTTTGTGCCATATAGAGACGGTCTGAAAATGATTGAGCACGACAAGAGAGTGGCCGATATGTACCGTCTTCTCAAAGAACTGGGGTTCGATGCAATGTATATAGAAAAGTTTCACCGCAGTTTTAACAACAGCAGCACCTTTCCTTCGTTTCCTAAGAATTTTAGTATAGTCGAGGACGATATGCCCTCACATCTTGGGATTCATTTTCAGAACTGTCCTGGCCATTCGCAGAGTGATATCGTCTATCATAATGATGACTGGGCGGTAACGGGTGACGTCCTTTTAAGAGGAGTTTTTCAATCCCCGCTCCTTGATGTCGATCTTGAAACAGGTGAGCGTTTTCGAAACTATGAGGCCTACTGTGGCACTCTAAAAAAAGTGGCAACATTGAGAGATAAGAAAATCTGCCCATCCCACAGAGATCATGTTGACAGCGTTGACGAGGTGCTTCTCTTCTATGTTGCCAAGATGCTTGATCGGGTCGCCATGCTTGATCACTCCATACGAAGGCAAAATGTTGCCGGGATTCTGGTTACCCTCTTTGGCAATAGACTGAAAGAACCTTTGCATATCTACCTCAAAGCCTCGGAAATTATTTTCATGCAGGACTTTCTCGAAAATCCGGGATTGTTGAAGGATTCGCTGCAGGCGATTGGGCTTTTTGATGAACTCAGCGAAAACTACAGCAGGGCTACTCAATAACAGGAGCAGGTAACAATGATCGATCCGTTGTTTCAATCGCTTAACATAGCTGGCTCGAATATCAGAAATCGTATCTGCCTTCCGGCCATGCATATGAACATGTGCCAAGATTTCCAGGTAACCGACCAACTGGTCGAATTCTACCTTCGCAGGGCAGAGGGAGGAGCAGGTCTTATCTGTACCGGATATGCCACGGTTGATGAGCTTTCCGGTAATCCCGGCAATATTGGTGCTCACGATGACAGTTTCATCCCCGGTCTTGCAAGGCTCGCAGAGGCTATACATGCAGGAGGTGCAAAAGGAGCAGTGCAGCTCAATCATGCCGGTCGCTACAATCATTCCTCATTTCTAGGAGGAAAGCGACCAATAGCTCCCAGTGCCATAGCCTCAAGGCTCACGGGGGAAACACCTCGTGAAATGGGATCTGTTGACATAGCGGAAGTGCAGCAGAAATTTGCCGAAGCTGCCCAACGTGTTGTTGATGCCGGTTTTGATATCGTGGAAATACTTGCAGGAACCGGTTATCTGATCAGTGAGTTCCTTTCTCCACTCACCAATGCCAGAACCGATGAATATGGTGGCTCCCTTGAAAATCGCATGCGTTTTGGTCTGGAGGTAATTCGATCGGTACGTTCGCAGATTGGCGAATTCCCGATACTTGTTCGTATTAATGGCAATGATTTTATGCCCGGTGGTATTGGCCGTAAGGATCTTCATACTTTTGGTGTAGCCCTTGCCGAGGCTGGAGTCGATGCCCTCTGTGTCAACGTCGGTTGGCATGAAGCGCAGGTTCCACAGATTGTTAGCAAAGTACCGCGGGGTATTTTTGCCTATATGGCGCGGGATATCAAGAAAAGTGTCAATATTCCGGTGATTGCAAGTCATAGAATAAACGAGCCCCGGACTGCTCGCAGACTTCTCGGTGAAGGATACTGCGATATGGTTGCCATGGGACGGTCACTTATTGCCGACCCGGACCTGCCAAACAAAGCCAAACGAGGTGAAGAAGATACAATCCTCCACTGTGTGGCTTGCGGACAGGGCTGTTTTGATAACCTGATGCGTATGAAAAAGGTGGAGTGTCTCTGCAATCCTCGGGCAGGACATGAATCCGAATACCCGATTGAAAACTGCGAGCAGGTGCAAAAGGTAATGGTCGTCGGCGGAGGCCCGGCCGGCATGAATGCTGCCCTTGCCGCTGCGGCAAAGGGTCACGACGTTACCTTATATGAAAAAAGCATGAGGCTTGGTGGGCAACTGCATCTTGCCGGTGCTTCACCTGGGCGAGAGGAATTCCTGGTAGTTATCGATGATTTTAGCAAAAAGATTGCTGAAAGCAGTGTGAACGTTGTTTTTAACTGTGAAGTAGGGCGGCAGCGACTGATGAGCGAAAAACCAGATTCTCTCATTATTGCCACTGGTGGTGAGCCGATTAAACCTGCCATTCAAGGCGTTGAAATGGAACATGTGATTCAGGCCTGGGATGTGTTGCAGGACAAATGGCTGCCCGGTGAGGATGTTGTCGTTATCGGAGGTGGAGCCGTGGGTGTGGAAACCGCTCTTTTAGTCGCCCAACAGGGCACACTTAGCGGGGAGGAATTAAAGTTTCTCCTGCTCCATGACGCGGAACCCTTGGGTGAGCTGAAACGGATGGCACTGGAAGGCAGTAAAAATGTAACCCTTATTGAACTGCAGGATAAACTAGGAACAAATTTCGGTAAAACGACTCGCTGGTCTATGCTTCAGGATATTGGTCGTCATGGGATCGAGGTCAAAATGGAGGCTCTTGTCCAGCGTATCGAAAAAGACGGAGTGGTGATAATTCATAGGGGAGAAGAGCAGCTTGTCAAAGCCGATACTGTCATCCTTGCCGTTGGTACTGTTTCCTGGAATCCTGTAGAAAAAATTGCATCGGATCTGGGTATAACCTACATGGTGGTCGGTGATGCGCTGCAGCCGGCAACGGTTATGGAAGCAACGCACCAGGGCTTTAAAGCCGGAAACGGAATTGTATGAAGAAATTTGCCATTCTGCCATTCCTGATCCCGCGGGCGAGCAGGTCAAAGCTATGGTTGTTTGTTCTCAATATTATTCTGGCAAGAACCATACCGTTCAACAGACCGCATAGGTTTCGGCTTCTTTCCATTGCCCAAAATAAGATTCAAGCCTTTGCACCTTATCGCCGCAGCAACCATAACCATATAAGAGGAGTACATGCCTGTGCCATCGCTACGGTGGCAGAATTTTCCGCTGGCTTTCTCCTTCTCACTCAACTCGATCCAACACGATATCGACTTATTATGGGTAAACTGGATGCTGATTATTTATATCAGGCTAAACAAGATATTATCGCTCAGACTGAGTTGTCCGAGCAAGATCTCCATGAAAAGATTGTTATGCCTCTTGGTCATCAGGAGTCAGCAACCATTGTTATGACAACCTCCATTCATGACATCAGCGGGAACAGTGTGGCCCGGGTGGAAACCACCTGGCAGGTGAAAAACTGGGAGACAGTGAGAACAAAGGTTTAAGGTCCAACGTAAATGTCCCTAAAACAATAATCGAATCATGATAAAGGAGAGTTCAGCGTGATACTCTTTAATCCATCGAACTATAAGCGTGAGCATGCCGATGCGCATTCCCGGCAGTTGGTTGAAAAAACCATTCAGTTTTTTGAAAACAAAGGTTTAGCAAAGATCAAAGAAGATGATCAGTCAATGGTCTGGTATGAGGATTATCTTTCATTTATTAAAGATGAACAAATATTTGCAAATCTGCTTACTCCTGAAAAATATGGTGATGGTTCCACCAGGTGGGATATGTGGCGCATCAGTGAGTACAATGAGGTGCTTGGCTTTTACGGTCTTTGCTATTGGTATGCATGGCAGGTAACAATCCTGGGACTTGGACCTATCTGGATGGGCAGCAACGAGGAGATCAAGAAAAAAACCGCAGCCATGCTCCGTGAAGGCGGGGTCTTTGCTTTTGGTCTTTCGGAGAAAGAACATGGTGCCGATCTCTACTCCAGTGAAATGAAACTCTATCCTCAGGCAGATGGTACCTATCTTGCCCGGGGCTCCAAATATTATATCGGCAACGGCAACTGCGCTGCACTGGTCTCAACCTTTGGCAAGATTGATGGCAGTGATGAATATGTCTTTTTTGCGGTGCGTTCCGATCATCCCAACTATGAATGTGTAAAAAAGATAGATACCTCTGGTGTTCGCCAGGCCTATGTCGCTGAATTTGCATTGCATGACTATCCGATTACCGATGGAGATATCCTTTCAACCGGAGATCTGGCCTGGAACTCGTCACTCAACACGATAAATATCGGCAAATATGAGCTGGGCTGTGCCTCAATTGGCATTGCCACCCATGCCTTTTATGAGGCTCTCAATCATGCTGGCGCGAGAATTCTGTATGGTCGGGCGGTCACCGATTTTCCTCATGTTCAGAAGCTGTTCACCGAATCCTACGCCCGTCTTACCGCAATGAAGCTTTTTGCTCATCGTGCTGCGGATTATTTGCGTGCGGCATCCGATGAGGATAGGAGATACCTGCTGTTTAACCCGATAGTCAAGATGAAGGTCACCGGCGAGGGAGAAAGGGTGGTCAGCCTTCTTCATCAGGTCATTGCGGCGAAAGGCTACGAGCAGGATACCTACTTTGAGATGGCCCTTCGTGATATTGGCATGCTGCCAAAGCTTGAAGGCACCGAGCATGTCAACATGGCACTGATAATTAAATTTGTGCGTAATTATTTTTTCGGCCCTGTTGACTACCCGGAAATTCCAACACTCAAGGAAGCGGGCGACGACGATTACCTCTTCCATCAGTATACCGGCGGTCTGGCCAGGATTAAATTTCCCGATTATCGTAGCGTCTATTCCGCAAACAGCTCGCCCAATATTGATGTTTTCAGAGAGCAGGTGGAGTTGTTTCGAACGCTTCTTGTTGAAGCTCCTCCCACGGAAGAGCAAGCGGGTAACATCGATTATATGCTTGCCGCCGGCGAACTCTTCACCCTGGTCGTTTATGCCCAGCTCATTCTTGAAAAGAGAATGGATTATGCAATAAATGACGAACTTCTTGAAGAGATTTTCCGTTTTCTTACAGTTGATTTTTCCAAATATGCCCTGGAGATGGTGCTGAATTATGATAACACCGAGACTCAGCAGGAGATATACAGGAGAATGATCAAAAAACCTGATGGAGAAAAGGGAAGTTCGCGTAAAGTGTTTGTTGAGCAGATTCAACCTCTCAAAGATATTTATCGCATGACCAAATAAAAACGGCGATCGGGCAGGGAGAAGAAATGGGACATCATGGTGCAAAAGAGAATCTGGTTCCGTTGATTGACAGGCTGAACCGCTATCCGATAGGCCTTTTTGATAATGATAAATTGCGTCAAATCCTGGCCTATCTTTTCTCGGAAGATGAGGCCTTTGTAGCCTCACGATTTCCTCTGCAGGAATCTACCATAGGTGAGTTGAAGCGGGCGACAGGCATCGATACCGAAAAACTCCTGCCCATTCTGGAAACAATGGCCGACAAAGGGTTGGTCATGGACCTGCAGTATGGCAAAACCACTTATTACCTGCTCATGCCTGGATTGATTGGTTTTTTTGAATTTACCTTCATGAAACAGCGTGCTGATCTGCCCGTGGCTGAACTGGCCAGACTGATGACCGATTATCTCTATGATCCCGAACACGGCCAGGCAAAAGAATTTTTCGGCAGCAAGACTCAGCTGACCAGATCGCTTCCCTATGAGGAACACATTCCCGTCAGTTCCGTGGTCACAACCTATGAGAGTGCCAGGGAAATTATTAAACAATCCAGTTTCGGTGCCGTTGGCCAATGTTACTGTCGGCATAAGAAAGAGCACCTGGATGAATCCTGCGAACGCAAAGCCCCGGTGGAAGGAATATGTATCTCTCTTGGAACCGCAGCAAAATTTATGACACGAAGAGGATTTGCTGAGCAGAAAACCAAGGAAGAACTACTCAAGGTCATCGACACGGCAAGGGAGCATAACCTCACCCATATCACCGATAATATCCGTCACAAACCATCATTTATTTGCAACTGCTGTTCCTGCTGCTGCGAGCTGCTCGGCGGGGTGCTGCAGGGCTACACCGATGGTATTGCCAAGGCAAATTATACTCTCCAGGTAAACCACGAAACCTGTCTTGGCTGCGGTCTTTGCGCCAAAACATGCAATGTCAAGGCGCTTGCATTAGCTCCGCAGCAGACTGATGAAAAGAAAAAACGCAGTCTCATTATTAATAAAGATGTCTGTCTCGGCTGCGGTGCCTGTATTTCCAAATGCACCACCGACTCCCTTGCTCTCATTTCCTGTGAGCGACCGCCAACTCCTGAAAAGAAGAAAGACCTGTTCGTCAAAATTCTTAAAGAAAAGAAAAGGTTCACCCCATTTCTCCTAAATGGAATAAAAACCAAAATTCTACGCAGTCTTGGAATACACTAATCAAGGGAAAAACCTCATAGACTTTTTTAGGCAATGTTTTTTTGGTAAATATTTTATTTTTCCGATACACTAGGTGCAGAGAAATGATGCTTAACGCTATAGAAGTGTTTTCCTGATTTGGTATTTCAGGAGGATGTACAGCGTAATGGTATTAATGTTGCCCAGCCTCACTGGCATGATTTTGTCATGCAACAGAACGCAGTACTTTTTGTTGTGAAGTTATAATAGCTTCAGCTTTTCAATGAAGCAACCGATGCTTCTTCTATAAATCTTGATGAGTCTTCTCCACTAATCGCTGAGTGTTGAAGCGGGCTGTCCGAGCCAGAACTTGACAGTAATAGAGAATTTGTCAGGTAGAGAACTCTTTTAAAGCGAATACAAAGACCCATATGAGACAGATATTGTTGGTAGAAGAAAGCGCAATGTATGGCCGTGTTATCATGAAACGGCTGGAGTCCGCCTTCGGTTTTCAGGTATTCTGGGTAAAGACCCTGGATGAAACTCTCGACCTTCTGGAGCAACCGGAAAATAATTTTTCCATGGCTCTGCTCGGAATGAATCTGACTGATGACCCGCAGGGCCAGGTGATCAAGGAGGTTACCAAAAGAGGCATAGCTACAGTGGTTCTGGCAAGTGATGTTACTTCAGAGGTGCGCGAGTTGATATGGTCGGAAAAAATCGCCGACTATATAATCAAAGATGCCCCCGATAGTGTTGATAATGTCGTTGCAGCGTTGGAAAGGCTTTTTGCCAATGAGAAAAGGATGATTCTGGTAGTGGATAGCAACGAGACAGACAGAACCACCCTCACCGAAATCCTTTATACTCAGAAATACAGGGTGGTAACGGCGAAAGATGCAACCAGTGCCATGAATATCCTTGAACGTCAACCTGAAGTAAAACTACTGATAACCGCCTATGAGCTGTTCGACATGGACGGTTGTGCTCTTTGTCGGAAAATAAGGGAAAGTATGGCCGATAGAAATCTGGCAATACTTGGATTTTCCTCCCTTGTCGTGCCCGAAATAGGCGCACGTTTTCTCAAGAGTGGAGCAACGGAGATCATCACCAGGGAATCATACCTTTTGGAAGAATTCTATTGCAGGGTACATCGTTGTATTGAATCGTTGGATTTCGTCAAGCAGAAGCCTGTCTCTTCGGAATAATATTTTATGCTTCCCTGTTAATATCCTTATGTTAAGGTCTTTCCCATAATATTTATCACACCTCAAACTGGTCAATAAACGAGACTTACGAAATGCTCATTGTTCCCGTATTAACCAAAAGCGACAAAAAGAAAATACCGTATATCTGTTGTACCATCATTGCTGTTAATTGCCTGGTCTTCTTTCTTCTGCAATCGCAAGACTCTTTTCTCTATGAAAACGCCTACAGTTACTATGAAGAATCAGGTCTTGGCACGATAGAACTCAATGCGTACAAGAACTATTTGGCACAAAAAGGTGATCCTGCTGTCGAGGAAGACCTTCAGGATGGCACTCTTTTTCAGATGATGTTTACTGATGAGCAGTTTCTGGAAGAGCTAGAGGACAACAGGGTAATCACACCCAAGGATCCCATATTTGAGGAATGGCAGCAAAAAAGAACAAAATTTGACAGCATGCTGCACCAGATAAGCACCTATAAATATGGTTATTCTCCCAGGGAGAATAACCTCACAGGTTTGCTGACATGCATCTTTTTTCATGGCGGTTTTATGCATCTTTTGGGAAACATGGTGTTTCTCTATTTAGTTGGGGCTATCCTTGAGGCCGCTATCGGCCCTTATTTCTTCTTGGTTCTCTACATGGTTACCGGTGTATGTGCCAGTGCTCTGTTTGGTATTGTTTATCCTGATACGCCAGGGCCACTGGTTGGAGCTTCAGGTGCAATTGCCGGGCTTATGGGGGCGTATGGTGTCATTTTTGGCCTTCGCAAAATACGAGTCTTTTATTCGTTGGGTTTTTATTTTAACTATGCGATGGTTCCGGCTCTGGCACTTTTCCCTGTATGGTTAGTCAATGAGTTTCTGCAACTTTATTTCAATGAAGGGAGCAATGTTGCCTATGTTGCCCATATTGGCGGCCTCCTCTCAGGAGTTGCCATTGGTGCCGGCTATAAGCCACTTCTCGCGGACCGAATCGACTCACTGTTTGCGAAAGCGGAACAGAAACAGACCGTCGAAAGTCTTCTCAACGAGGGCAATGACCTGCTGATAAATTTTGATTTGGCCGGTGCTCGTCGGAAGTTCGAGAAGGTATTGACCATTCGCCCCGATAGCATGCAGGCGATTCGGCATCTCTATGTCATAGATAAAAGCTCACCGGAGACTGACCGGTTTCATCGAAGTGCTGAGAAACTGCTCAAGAGAATAGGGAACAACTCCTCAGATGAATATCTGGAAGTATTCGAAGATTATAAAGCAGCGGTTAAAAAGATGCGACTGAGCGTGGACATGTTGGAGCATCTTTGTTTTCTCTATCTTGGAAAAAAAGAATTTGTTAAAGCCGCACCACTCATTTCCATATTGTTGAAAAGGGCGCCTAAAAGCACCAATCTGCCTGGGTATCTTCAGCAGCTCGCCGTTGGTTTGCAGCGTATCAATAAACCAAAAGAGGCACAAAAATGTTTCCAGGTTCTTGCTCAACGATACCCGGAAAGCACAGAAGGCGTATCAGCCGTGGCTGCGTTGAACCGCTTGAGAAATTAAAAGAAATATTTGCAGTTTTTTTCAGGGTAACGACGCCAGGTATTGAGTTGCCTCCGGTACAAGTTTATGCTGCGGCCATGTTTTAATAATACCCTGCAGTATCTGTTTGGCTTTTCCGCTATTATTTGCTTGTTCATGGAGCAGTTTTGCCAGTTTAAAATAAACATCCGGGGTAAGAGGATGTTTTTTATACTGTTTGGTAAAATAGGCATATGCTGCCAATGCATTTTTAAATTCACGGAGCTCCTCAAGCCATGATGCCACTTTTGCAACACATTCAGCAGGAGGTGGTCCGGCAGGGCTTTCTTTTACTTCGGCAAAAAACTCCGTGGCTTTCTTCTTTTTGTTATTTTTTACCAGAACTTCAAAATGTTTAACCGAATAATTTGCTGCTTTTTCATGTTCGCCAGTCATCTTCAAAAGCTGAAAAAACTTTTCTGAGAGTTCCAGGTCCGGATTATCTACCAAAATAAAAGGTCTCACCCGCTGTGCTGCTTCCTGATATTTGCCATTTTTCATTAAAACAGCGAGTCCTGTTTTCAGCTCATCTTCAGGCTTTTTGACCCTTTTCTTCTGGTTAACTCCTTTGTGTTCCATAAAGAATTCATAGTCTACCGTATACCCGATTTCTTCATGATACTGCAGAAGCACATACCCCATGAGGTGGTAGCTCACTATGGTATAAATTTGTGAAAAGAACAGCGAGGCAAAGCCAACGACTACGAGGTTCATGTTGTCAAGAGGCAGGAAAGAGAAAAGCGCCGCCGGTGCTGCAAACAGGAAAAACAAAAACAGATACATCAACAGATATGGCCAGCCAATTCTTCTGATAATAGGCATAAATAGAAATGGGTTTACCGCCTGCAAAACGGAGTTAGTTGACACCAGCACCATGATTATGGAAGGAATGCAGGCAACTATTACTACAGCGAAAAGAACCCCGGCGATAATTGAATAGCCAAAGATGAATGAACCAATAAAACCAATAATTCCAAAAACAACATATTGTTTGAAAACCTGCAATACATCCTGATTTATAAGTTCCCAGGTGACTTTTGGTGCCGCCAAGGCCCCCTGCGCCGTTGTTGTCAGAGCTGCATAGGCATATTTCATCATGATGACCCATACGGCCAACCTGATCAACAGGCTGCCGGGAAAAAACGCCCCGAACAGAGAGAGAATGAACGTAAGTATCAGCGGTGTTGGTTTCAGCGGATAGAGGAAGATCGATGAAAGCCGGTTCCAGAAGGGCTCCATGACATTTCCAAGTCCTATCATGTGTACCGGTACTTCACAGGCAGGGCAAAAATAATCCTTATTTTTTGCACCATACGAAAAACTTTCCCTTACAGCAACACAGTCGTCGCAGAGCGATGAACCGCATTCGTCACATTGAAAATGAGCTGCAACCGAACGATGAATTGTGCAATTAACTGACATAGTTTAAACCTTTGTGTGTATTGAGGTCATCCTTATTGAACTATACCCAAAATACCCTAACGGGAGAATATACACAAAATTAGTGTTCGGTCAAACTTCATTACATTAAATCAAGAAATTGGGCTCCATATGAAGCTCTTCAAGTAAAAAAGCTTAACTTCTCTTGATTGGGAATTCCTACAATTCCTTTCTACTCTAGCAATGCATAACTGCGCTTAGTTTCTTGGCTCGCTATCTCTCAATATTATTCCTCTCTGACCCGACATCGGGTCGACATCTCCCTGAATTCATTCAATGTAGCCCGGTGTCTACTTACAGAAAATTTTTCTTTGCATACAGTGAAAGAAACAAGGCTGGATGCCTTAATCACAAAAATCAGAGAGGTGAATCATGAAAAGAAATCATATTACAATTGAGAAAAGTGAAAGTGGAAAAAATACTGCCAAATCTGCACGTCGTTGTGTCAAAACAATACTTATCGGATTATTTCTGATCTGTCTGCTTCCTTTGCAGGCTATGGCACATACAGATAAGCTGGTCCTTGACTTTGGCGACGGGCATTTTCGTAGCGGCGGGGGATATTCTTCAACTCTCTTCTTGAAAAAGGCGCTTTTGGAGCAGTATCCAGGAATTAACATCTCGGATTATCGTTTACAGAGAGTGGTTGTTGTGGCAAAGTCCAAATTGGGGAGAGGTAATGTTCAGCTTCGTGTGGGGCCAGAGGTTACTGATGGATACCGTGTCGCAGGTGACCCAAGAGGATTCTTCAGCGATCATCCCCGTTCCTTTGACAGAGTTCGCATCAATAATCCATTTGGTGACAGCTGGGGACCCTGGCAATTGCTGTTAAACGGCAACTTCAAGGTACGAAAGGTAGTACTTATTGTTGAGGAGAGGCATCCTCGCAAACATGGTCGCCATTATGGTTGGGGACCAGACCAGCATTTGTCTTTCAAAATGCGATGGTAGTAAAAGTTTAGAGATAGCTCGCAGGAGTTTTTCTTGACAGCGTGATGTAAGGGGTTAAAATTTGCTTGCAATAAGAAATGCTTTTGGGCTTTTTCTCCTTAACCGTTGAAGAATAATTAAGGAAATACCAATACAAGTGGAGGGAACAATGAAGATAGTTGCAGTTATTCTGGCCGGCTTTATGGCTTTATTGATGACATCCTGTGCCAATACGAGTTTAAACAAGGGGCAGCAGGGCGCAATTGGTGGTGCGGTCGGTGGAGCGCTGCTTGGCCAGGCTATTGGCAGAAACACCGAAGCTACCCTGATTGGTGCTGCCGTTGGCACCGCGCTGGGATATATTGTGGGTAACGAAATGGACAAGTATGATCGCAAGGAGCTGAACCAGGCGTATGAGTTCGGTCCTTCCGGTCAGGCATCTTCCTGGCAGAACCCGGACAACGGCAATTATTATGAAGTTACTCCACAGCCGGCGTATACCAGCCCGACGTATCCGGACAGACCATGTCGTCAGGCTGAAATAATGGCAACCATTGATGGTCGCAGCGAAAGAACATACACCACCGCCTGCAGAAACAGCCAGGGGCAGTGGGAACTGCAAAATTAGTCAGGGGGGCCGGCCTCAAAAAGGAATATTTGAGGCCGGCACTACAATCCTGAACGTTGGGGCAAAACTCTGTTTTTAAGGAAGATTGATTTTAAGAGATATTCACCTTTGCCCAGTCTAATCCAAATTTAGCCAGATATTTTCTAAGCCTGTCTGAGTCATTCGTCTGTTTTTTCTTCTGTCGCGAAATATTAAAGAGAGTACGCCCTGCATCGGAGATGGAGTTGGATTCTCTGCATATATTGATGACCTCGGTCAATTGGATTTTATCGAATAGATCGAGCTGACTTATTTGACTTGGCTCAAGGATTTTTTTCAACGAGCTATTGTGATTGTCACGTGGTTTATCCTTCCATCTTTGCTGCAGGCTTTGTATTTCCTGCTTCACCTCCTCTTGGGTTATTCTGCCCTGAGAGGCGAGGGTTGCCATCCGGGTTACAGCCCCTGATAGATCACGAAAATTTGCTGACCATATTGCGTCCGGCGAGGTTGCAAATTTTAGGAAAAGCTGGCGAGCCTCCTTGTTCATGCTCACTCTCACGCCGTTTTTGGAACCGAACCGTGCAAGCTCATATTCAAGATTTGGTTCAATGTCTTCGGGGCGCTGGGCAAGTCCAGGCATTTCAAAGGTCCAGAGATTGATCCTGGCCAGCAAGTCCTCACGAAATTCTCCTTTTTCACATTGATCAAAGAGGTCTCGGTTAGTGCCGCAAATAAGTTGAAATTCAGAAAAGGATTCCAGGTCAGCGCCAACCGGAAGAAATTGCTTTTCTTCGATAGCCCTCAATAGCATGGCTTGTTCGTCTAGACCCAGCTCACCTATCTCGTCTAAAAAAAGCAAACCATTATGTGCGGTGCGTAAGAGTCCGGAACGTTCGGTAACTGCTCCGGTGAAGGCGCCTTTGGTGTGACCGAAAAGCGCAGCCATTGCATTCTCTCCTCGCAGGGTGGCACAGTTCACTTCGACCAGGTCACCTGCAATTTTTCCTTTTGATTTTTTAAGCTCATAGATTTTTTTGGCAAGGAGCGACTTGCCTGCACCGGTTGGCCCGGTTAGCAGGATCGGCTCAACAGAATTTAGAGATACTTTTTCAATTTTCTCAATGAGTTGATTGAAGGCGACATTTCTGGTTTCTATACCTGACTTTAGAAACGAAATATCATCTTGCCATTCCTGGTGAAAGCGACTGGCGATGTGATCATATTTTGATAAATCAAGATCAATAATAGTATAAGAGCCCGCACTCGCTGCCAAGCGTCCTCGACCAGGTCCAGTTTGAACGAGATTTGCCGGAAAATAACGTGCTTCAGTGAGGAGGAACATGCAAATTTGAGCGACATGAGTACCTGTGGAAATGTGAACCAGATATTCGTTATCCTGATCAAAATCATAATTGGTGGCAAATTCGTGGAGTCCTGTAAAGACCTCTTCAAAGTCCCAGGGATTCTGAAAGGTTATTTCATGGGATATTATTTCGGTTTCAGGGGAAATTGCATTTATGTCTTTACATACTCTTTGCAATAATGGCGTAAATTCTTTCTGATAGAGAAGCTCAAGACGATCAATCAGCAAGTCCTCCTGCTGGCAAAGCGAAACCGTTGGCCGCCATCGTTCCCAGCGGCGCTGGCCTTTCCCTGTATTATCAAGCGTTGATCCCAATAAGCCTATTGCGACTGTTTTCTTCATGTCCGGATTGTATCTGGTTAGTAATAGCTCAGCAAGATAAAATTCTATATGCTAGAAAATATTATAGTGTATAGTTGAGCTATTATTGAACTGTTCGACACCAAGATATTGTCTTGATATTTTTTTTACATGAAATAACAGTGCATTGAGTGATATCATAGAGTGTAGAGATCTCTTTTGGCACGTTGAGTGCAAATAGCAGGATATCAACACCGATGGCACGGGAGCTGTACATCCAAACAGGAGTGTCTGCTTCTTAGAGTGTCTGCTTCTTACATAGGGTAAAACGTGCCAGTAACAGGAGAAAGAGATGGAAAAAGTAATCAGCACTGAAAATCGGCCAATCAAATTATGGCTCAATGATATTGAAGACCAGGCAATGGCTCAAGCTAAAAATTTAGCGAACTTGCCTTTTACCTTCAGGCATGTGGCAATAATGCCGGATGCTCATCCCGGATATGGAATGCCCATAGGTGGAGTTCTCGCCACTGAGAATGCGGTAATCCCCAATGCAGTTGGGGTTGATATTGGCTGTGGGATGTGTGCAGTCCGTACATCTCTTACAGAAATAGACCAGGATGATTTGAAAAAGATACTTGGTTCAAAAAAATCGAACAAAGGGATACGAGCAATAATACCTGTAGGTTTTAACCATCAGAAAATTGCCCAGGATCAGGATTTAATGCCCGATCTTGAACATGTTGACAAAGTGAAAAGCTCAAAAGTGATACAGTTGTTTCAAGCTGGCCTGAAACAGTTGGGAACCTTGGGAGGTGGTAATCATTTTATAGAGATACAGCAGGGAAGTGATGACCATATCTGGTTGATGATTCACTCTGGAAGCAGAAATCTCGGTTTAAAGATTGCCAGTCACTATAATAAACTGGCGATAAAAATGAATGAAAAATGGAAAAGTAGCGTTCCTGCAAAATGGCAACTGGCCTTTTTGCCACTCGATTCATCAAAAGGCTGGGATTATTTAGCGGAGATGCAATACTGTGTGGATTTTGCCTTTGCCAACCGCAAGCTGATGATGGAGAGGGTAAAGGAAGCTATAGTAGAGGTAATTTCGGATGTGGAGTTTGACTCTTTGATTAATGTTGCCCACAACTATGCTGCAATGGAGAGTCATTTCGGAAAAAGCGTTATGGTGCATCGTAAAGGTGCGACCCGTGCGAGACGTGGTGAATATGGCATTATCCCAGGGTCTCAGGGAAGCATGAGTTACATCGTCATTGGTAAAGGAAATCCTGAGAGTTTTTCTTCCTGCAGTCATGGTGCCGGTCGGGTTCTTGGTCGTAAACAGGCTCAGCGTGTTCTTGATCTTGAAGAGCAACAGAGAATTCTTAATGATTTAGGGGTCCTCCATGAACTTCGAGGAAAAGGTGGATTGGATGAGGCACCTGGAGCCTATAAAGATATTACTAAAGTAATGGCTAACCAGACGGATTTGGTAGATATTGACGTCAGCCTTAAGCCATTGGCAGTTGTGAAGGGTTAAGCTGGATTGGCCCCCGGTAAACTCAATATTGCAGTTTACCGGGGTGGGGAGCGATTATCTTTGTCCAGAATATGGGGGAAAAATGATTATTATCGATGGCTCAGCCGGTGAGGGAGGTGGGCAGGTTTTGCGGACTGCCCTTGGTCTTTCTCTGCTTACTGGTCGTTCATTCCAAATTGAAAATATTCGTGGCAAAAGGAAAAAACCAGGGTTGTTGCGCCAACACCTGACTGCAGTTCTTGCAGCAAGCGAGATTGGCCAGGCAGAGGTGAGCGGGGCTGAAATGAGATCAAATGTTCTTTGTTTCAAGCCTGGTGCAAGTCAGCCGGGGGAGTATCATTTCGCTATTGGAACGGCCGGCAGCTGTATCTTGGTTTTTCAGGCGATTATGCCAGCGCTTCTCATGGCAAAAGGGCCATCAACAATAATTCTGGAAGGAGGAACGCACAACCCTTTTGCTCCTTCCTTTGATTATCTCCGGGAAACATTTTTCCCACTGCTTCAGAAAATGGGAGCGGGTGTTACAGCCGAGATGGACCGTCCTGGTTTTTATCCTGCCGGAGGTGGAAAAATACGTATCAATGTTAATCCGTCAAATCACCTGTCTCCGCTTTATTTAGAAGAATATTCAAATATTAGGTTTAAGGCTCAAGCCATTTGTGCTGAAATTCCCGATCATGTTGGAGTAAGAGAGTTAAGGATAATTCGGGATAAATTACAAATCACCGAGGATGTAACCGAATTGATTTGCCACAAGCAATATGGCCCTGGTAATGTGGTCTCTATTTTTGTGCAATCAGATCAACTCACTGAAATATTTACGGGATTTGGACAAAAAAACCTCCGGGCGGAAAGGGTAGCGGGGAAAACAGTGGCGCAAGTTCGTAATTACCTGGAAGCCGGCGTTGCCGTTGGTCCGTATCTTGCCGATCAGCTTCTAATTCCTCTTATATTAGCAGGAAAAGGACATTTTCTGACCAGCAAGCCAACTGAGCATACTTTAACGAACATTAAGGTAATTCAACAATTTTATGATAAAGAGATCATCGTTTCTCGCCATAACGAAAAAGTTTGGAGGATTGAAGTTTAGATCTACCTCTTTATTTAGCACGAAGACAAGCGATAATTGCATCATCGTCAAAAGCGGCCAGGGTGGCATTGAGGACAGCGGCACTCAAAGCAAAGTCAATCCCGTGGATTGTCCAGATCCTCTGGTTTCCGGTGAAACGCTTGGGTGCGTTGCCGGAGCAAGTGATATCGACATAGGCAATAAAATTAATGTCAGCAGCTTCCTGTTCACAGGTGGCTTCAGTTACGGATAGCACTATTTTCTTCTCTGCTCCGGCAGATGTTTCTATATTCTTTCGATTTAAAATATCGGTGGCGCTGGCCACGGCGTATGAGGTGAATTGATCAAAATCAGTAGAAAAGCTATTACCTCCTGCCTTACAGAACTCCACCATACCTGAATGTTGTGGCTCCGAACCTCTAACCTCTATCGGCCCGGAAATGTTTAGTGCCGGTAATAGATGGTCTTCTGCCACCAGTGAATCTTTGACGTCAATATTATGGGCACATGCGTTTAGAATGATGCTAGAAGCAATAAAAATTGTAGCGAATAATTTTTGTCTCATTGCGTCTTCCTCTCTCAAGAAGTGAGTTGCTTTCAAATCGCCATGTCATGATTCTTGTTTTGACTTTCCATACCCTTTCCTATAGTATCGGGATACACTGAAAGGTGCTAGAAAAAACAATTCGTGCATATAATATCCGTAAAATATCCAGAAGTTATCGTCGATATCGAAAAAAGAAGAAATGTAAATTTATATGGAATAATATGATGGACAAAAGTTCATTTATTTTTCTGTTAAAATGGACTGCTGCGTGCTCCACTTTATTTTCCGTTGGATGCTTCGCCATTGATCTGAACGATTATCGCTTTATTCATCAAGCCAAAGGTGTTGGCACAATCTTAGGTACCGTTCATATAACAAAAAATAATATTCATTCAAAACCTGTGAGTCTTGCACTCATCCAGCAAAAACTATGTGAGCTGCCTAAATGAATATAATTGAGGAATTCAAAGAGTTTGATATCTATTTCAAGGATGCGGATCATGTCGATATCAAAAATATTGAAAGTGATACCGATCTGAGATCCTTTATATCTGGAATGCTCTCCTATTATCCATGGTGGATAAAATTTCTGTTTGGAGTACGGGAAATATTTGTAACCATCCTTGGGTTGGTTCGACATGAAAAGCCAAAAATATTGCCTTCGATAAAACCTGAAAATCTTTCCTTTAAGCCCGGTGAAAAGGCATCATTTTTTATTGTGCGTGAGGCAAAAGAGGATGCTTTCTGGATTTCAGAAACACCTGAAGATAAACATTTGACAGCATTTTTTGGTGTTGTGGCAGAAAAATTAAATCAGAATTATTCAAGGTACCATGTCTTCACTTGTGTAAGGTATCTTCACTGGACCGGACCGCTATATTTCAATTTGATTCGGCCATTTCATCACTTTGTTGTATGGAGTATGATGAAGGCTGGTACCAAGAAGCGACATGATGCATGATCAACCGGTGAACTTGCTTGGGCAAAACGATACGACCCTCAAATTCATCCACAGCGTTCGGATTTAAGCCAAACATTCTTTTGTAGATGGGAAAATTATGTTTGAAGTTCATTTAAGGACAAATGTTTTACTCTTTTTTTCTGTAATATCGATATTTTTTCCTGGAGTGTCGCATTCGAAAATATACTATGTAGCTCCCAATGGCGACGATGAAAACCCTGGGACCATTGAAGCTCCCTTCGCTTCAGTGAAAAAGGCTCATGATAATGAGGCACTTAAGCCGGGAGACGAGATTTGTTTAAGAGGAGGAACTTATTACCCGACCAGACAGACCGTTTTTAATAAAGCAGGCAGTTCAGACAATTATTTTATACTCCGTAGCTATCCGGGCGAGATCCCTGTAATAGATGGAAAAAACATACCCGAGGGAGACACCAACTTCGCATCGACACCGACGTGGGTTTTTAGAAATGCCGGATACTGGAAAGTTCAGGGCCCCCTTCATCTGACCAACGGCAGGGGTGCTGGAGTGCTTATTGAGGAGAGCCGGTTTCTCGAATTCCATCATGTGGAAAGCAGCTATAACGGTAAGCGGGCGGCAAGGGCAGGTCACGGGTTCGTCATTTTTTCGAGTTCTACATCTGATATTCTATTTAAAAACTGTGACGCCCATCACAACGCCAATCATCTTTGGAGAAGCGGTGAAGACCAGCTGGTCAACCAGTATCAGCATGGTGACGGTTGGCGGATTTTTGACGGGATCAATATCAGGCTGGTAGGGTGCCGTGCATGGCATAATCTTGATGATGGCTACGATTTCACTCAGGCTGCTGACAGTGTGGAAATGATCGAGTGCTGGGCCGCCTATTCTGGAATCGATGACGCGACGGGAAGCATTACCGGCATCCCCAACAATCCAATGCCCAGGTGGGAGGGGGACGGGATTAAGCTCGGATATGAAAATGATACAGCCCGACATCGGGCGATACGATGCCTCTCCTGGAACAACCACTGTCATGGCTGGACTGTACGGGGAGGACCATACGAGATATATAACTCAGCAGCCTTCAATAACAGGGAAGAAGCGTTTTCGGGAATTAAGAATACGTCCAATACCCGAATCAATACCTACGGATTCTTAAACAGGTTGGGGGATGGAGGAGGATCTGACGGATATTTCGATATGACTATTTCCCAGAACGATTTTGTAAGCCTTAGTGATATAGAAATGCTGGGCCCACGAAAAAAAGATGGAGATTTACCGGATGTAAGTTTTTTAAACCCCACTCAGGGGAGCCAGCTCGTTGATGCCGGAATAGATACGGGGATCTCCTTCGAGGGACGTGCACCTGATATTGGACCGTTTGAGTATAAATCTTCTTCCGCAGCCAAGGTGCTGACACAGATATTCCTGTTGTTGCAGGATTAGCACCGATCTTTGTCGGGTCAGCTATATCCGAATTTTCATGATAGATGTACAAAGTGAATAATATCGAAGAGCTCTATGCAGGAAAATCGCACACAGGGACCTCTGAGAGATCAGGCAGGTAAGATTGTTCAGGTTTAATTACTAAAGAAATTGTACAGGCGTAACGTCGAGTAATCATAATTATTTTGAGGAGATTGCATGCTGTTGATGAAACTACATACATTCCGATTATGTTGTATTGTCTTCTGTGTGATTCAAGTTGTCGGTACTCCCGCAAGTGCCGAGGATTCTTTCGATCTCCTCCTGCAACTTCCCGCAATACTTCGTTCCAGAACGACGGAACCGATAGTGTATGGTGAAGAACATTCTGGTCAATATCATCTCGGACCTGTCGATTTTGCTGAAACCCAATGGCACAACGCATGTGCTCCTGCGGGGGGATACAGATATGAGCTGAGAGAGAGTGTAGGCCTTGGAGATGAATATCTTGTGGGGCTCAGCAACACATATATAGAGGGTGGAGCTGCGTGTGACAGGTGTATTCGTATAAAAACGGCTCTTGACAAGTCGATTGTTGCCAGGGTTGTTACTTACGGTGCTACCAATCAGCCCGGTGATATAGATGTGAGCCCCTCTGTTTTTGCAGCACTGAATATGGGTGAATATCCAAGAAAAATGACATGGCAATTTACTCAATGTCCCGAGGTTGGTCCAATCTATTATGAGTTTCAAACTGGTGCGCATCAATGGTGGTCCAGTCTCTGGGTGAGAAATGCGAAAGTGCCAATTTCGAAAGTTGAGGTCAAAAGTACAAATCATCCTTCCTATTTTGAGCTAACAAGGGGAGGTGACGGTACTTTTACGGATAATGGTGGTTTTGGTGCAGGAGAATTTGTACTACGTGTTACTTCGATTGATAGCCAGGTCATCGAAGATCATTTTCAGACATTTCCTACAGGTCAACTCATTAAGTCACACGGCCAATTCAGATAGAATGAGACACATGGGGCTCTCCGGACCAACGGGGTGCAGCAAAATTCCGTGAAATTCCGGACAGAAGTGATAAATTCGTATGGGATGAATTGACTTCCCTCGTCTGTATTGACTATCTCTAGCCCGGATTTCTCATGACTTTTTTGCCCCCACCTTTAACAAGCTTTAATTACAAAGAAAGTTAGATAGCTATTAAAAAACAGACTGTTTTTCAGCTCGGGTCAAAAAAGTCATGAGAAATCCGGGCTAGGATACGGTGACGAGTGAAAGCCTCTTTGGGCATATCAAATGCAGAGAAAAATCTGTAAGATGTCTCCCTTTCAATTATCTGAGCCTACCGTTTTGTTCAGTTTGTTCTTAATCGGCAATGCAATTGTAAAGGTTGTTCCTTTATCGATTTCCGTTTCAAACCATATCTTCCCCATGTGTTTATCTACGATGGTCTGATATGCAATTGACAGCCCCTGACCGGTGCCGCGACCAACATCCTTTGTAGTGAAAAAATGGTCAAACACCTTATCACCCACTTCGTCAGGAATTCCCTTACCAGTATCACCAACTGTAATAAAAACCCTATCGGCATCGTGATAGGTTGTAACAGTAATACATCCTGTCGAATCGCTTCCTGCTGCGATTTTATCCTTAATAGCATGGGCCGCATTGACAATTAAATTCAATACTACTTGCTTGATGCTGCCAATAATACATTCCACCAATGGCAAAGTGGCATCAAGTTCTGTCTTCATTTCAGCCACATATTTCCATTCGTTTTTCGAAATAACAATTGTATTTTCAATGGCTTTATTGATGTCTTCAAGAGACATTGTCTCCGGCCCCATATGTGCAAAGCCTTTCATCGCATTGACTATCACCGATACGCGGTCCACCCCTTCGAAGGTCTGCTCCAGAGCTTGCGGTATTTCCTCTATTAGGAAATCTATGTCTGCTTCGTGAATTACCTCGGTGATTTTCTGGATTTTGCTTTCCGCGTCGTCATCGGAAGCGGCCTCATCTTTGCATAATTTTGCCATCTTAAACAAACTATTTACACTGTCTGATACAAATTGAGTATTGTCACCGATAAATTGTATAGGTGTATTGATCTCATGAGCGACGCCGGCTGCAAGTACGCCAATCCCTGCCATTTTTTCAGACTGGATGAGTTGACTATGAGCTGATTTCAGCTCGGCGTAGGCATTCTGCAATTTTTCTTCTGCAGTTTTGCGCTCGCCGATTTCTTCATGTAAGGCCAAATTTGACTCCGCCAATTCAGCGGTACGTCGAATGACCAATTTATTAATACGCATATTTTGAAAAGCGAGAGTGGCAATTGCCGTAAAAATGACAAAAACAAGCATACTACCGCCAACTTGTACTACTGTCCCAGACAAAGTAGCTGCACCATTTTGATAATTTGGCAAAATATCCCAGGAGTAAACCCAATGTGCATGGCCGCTTTCGATGGGGATGCGGAAAGTCTTAATGGTATCTTGGGGGGCGACAATGGAGCCGAAAACAATTGATTCATGTTGCTCGTCAGATTCTTCACGTTCTTCACTAATGCGTAGGTTTAACCCAATAGGAATATGAAGCGTAGTCAAATCGTCTATTAATTCACTGATATTGATAACCGAAAGCAAAAAACCGGGTTTTCTGTCATTCTGGGCTTTGATCACCAATGTTACGAGAATTTGGTCCTGCTCATCCCTGAATGTAGGCCCCATTACCACCTTGCCGGCATAGTCTAAAGCTAAATCTATCGTGGTACGTATGGCCGGATGATCCATGAGATTTGCGCCGATAGCTAGCGGTCCCTGTCGGTCGGAACTCAGTGTGATAGGCAAACTACCGTCATTCGGATCCACCTTTGTGTCGTCTTGCCGGGTTGTGCGGTACTCGGCATATGCCACCGTACTCAAGGGGATGACCGTCTCGACTTCAACTCCCTCGATCATTTCCAGCGCATTTAGAAACTCGCTTTCTGTAACAGATTCAGATCCATATAACAGCGCAGCCATACCCCGTAACTGTGTGTAAAATAGTGATAACCAATTCAGACTGATATCGGTAATGCGTTGTGTCTCGTAGGATGCCTTTCCCAACCAGTTTGTTACGGCCTGCTGACGAAGCTCTGTTCCCCAATAGTTCACACCGGACAATGCCGTTGTAAAAAGTATTACAAAAAGAAGAGAAAGCATGCCATTACGTGTAAATTTCATCAGAGTGACTCCTTGCTGGCATGGTTTACACGAAACAAAAGCTGCTCAAGTCGCCGATTTAATACCCTTGAAATTCCTAAAATCATCCTTCTTCCATTTGATCGCTTGCCGTAGCATTTTACGCGAGACATCCGGTCAGTCATTGATTACAACAATTTTTATTGTTCTATATTGACCGCATACGTTGCCTGAAACCCGCTGGGAGCCATTGATGTGCCGCGGTCGAAAGTGTCAATGTTGCTGTTGTCCACGACATAAATGCGCGGCCCCACACTCTTCTGATAATGTTTGTGTTCGAGTACCCGGACCAATTGATCGACAGCCACACGCCCCTGAATAACCGCCGAGTCGGTCGGCGCTCCTAGAATGTTCCCTCGTTTAATTTCGCGGTACACCTCGGGTGTGAGATAGTAGGCCATAACCTTTATCCGTTCGCTCAGTCCATGGTTGCGCAGCACTTTTCCTGCCGCAGCCGCGGTGACAGCTGTTCCCACTATATAGTCGATATCCTGATATTTTTTGAGAACTTCTTCGATCAAGGCCGTTTGTGTAACCTTACCGGTGTCACCGTAACGTGTTGCCACTATATCGATATGACTGCCGGCCACAGCGCGGCGAAAGCCTACATCTCCAGCTTCAACCCAGCCTGCTCCTTTAGGTCCTGGAAACCAGGCCACTTTGACGAGTTGCTCTTTTTCAGATTGTTTGCGCGCTATATATTCGCCTGCCCGGTAACCCATTTCTTCAAATGAAACCAGGGACCGCGCGGATACATTGTCTGAATTGATACCATTGACAAGATCAATTACCGGAATTCCCTTTGCCTTCAGTTCACCTACAAGTCCATCCAGTCCCTCGTATGAAATGGCACCGATAATCACACCATCTGCCCCTGCTGCCACAGCTTTTTTTATCTGTTCAATTTGAGTGGCGAGGTTATCGTAGCCACCGGCCTGGTAAAGCCTCATGCGGATATCCAGCTCTTTCGCTTGTTGTACTACCCCAAAATCGACGGCCAACCAGTATGAGTCTTTCATATGTGGAAAGGACACTGCAAGTGTCCATTGTCGCTCAGCTCGCCTCAAAGGAGTGTACTGAAGGATTTCTTTACCGGCTTTAAAGCCTGGGTGTTTGGGAATCAACTCGGTTACTTTCCAGGAACCCGGAGACGATGTCATCGAAGATGTGGATTTCGATTCGGGGAGATTCCTGGTTGAAGTATTAAGATCTGTGGATGTCTGCAGGCGGTCATTGGGGTGCTGGCCAATGTGTTTCCAAATTGCAGCCAGGCAGGTGAGAAGAGCGATACCCAGCAAAAGTGTCATGCTCCATTTCTTTTTATTTTTCATCGGTCAACCCTCTTTTATTCGATCCTTTTGCTGAAATGATGTTCTTGATTTGAGAAATCGTAGTAATTCTTCATTTTATGCTCGATTGGCCATTTCTTTCAAGCGGTTTGGCCATAAAACATACAGTCAGGCAATTTCAGACTGAATAGATGGTAGATCTATTTCTCTCTCTCTTTGTGCGAATTGCATTCAAAATACGGAGGTAAAAATCAGGATCATGCCCCATATTTTGACGAAATTTTCTTAACCTTATTCCAGAGACATCATTAACAATACATATCATCCTGACCCCTTCATGGTAGATCAACCAAGATGGTTGTAATTAATATTGCCATTACAATTCTCTTGTTTCTAAAGATAGTGCCTCCATTATCAGCCAACGACCAGCATACCTCTTGTCTTTGAAATACCGATGGAGACAACACAACCGGAGTTGAAGGGGAGGTAGTCGAGTTCGATTCCATCGGAGAAGATAACACCATTCTCAGGCATAAATGACTCCAAACGCATCCGGGTCTTTTCGGTAATTGATCCAAAGACCAGTTTTGTACTGGTGGTCTGGGTAGGAAAAGGTTCACGAACAGTAAACTGCAAGCGCTTCTCGTCCCAGGTAAATCCTTGCTGCAAAACATGCGATTTACCTCCTGTCACTCCCAATGCTCCCGCAAGAATAGATTGCAGCCACCCCGTAGAACCAAAACCAGTAGAGACGATTATGCCCGATGATGATTGATTTTCAGTCTCACTCCCCAAGGTGAGACTGTATCGTGCGGAAGTGTGACTCCTTGGTCCGATAAAAATATCGTTTACCGCCCGCATTCTCTGACCGTCATTGGTCGTTGCCTCTGCAAAAGTAATCGATCGCAAAGCCGCCTTCCGTGTCTCCGTCCGGTCAACCGCTGACTCCAGGTCCCCAATTTCAAAAGAAAGAAGTTTTCCATCCCATCGGTTAGGGTCAGGATTAATGGCAATAACCGGTTGCCCATCCAGATACTTTAAAGTGTTGGCAACCAAACCATCCTGGCCTATCACCACCACAATGTCTTTCGTATTGAAGGTGTAGTTGGGCAAAAAGCTTCTTTCTAAGCGCTGAAACAAGCCTTTATTCCTGAGGATTGATTCTGCCTCTACTAAACGACGGGTATAGAGATCGTGTTCTGCAAGATAATCCTCTGCGTCCACCTGATTGTGTTCAAGGTAAAACTTTGCTTGAGGCCAGGTGTTAAAACGCTCTACCAATTCCTGCAGACGTGTTTTTCTCGTCACCAGGATGAACCGATTCTTTGTTGTTGTGCTCATTTGACCACCGCTTTTCTCAACATCTTCCCGAACATTTCAGGAGCAATATTCAATTCTCCAATTTTCCCGGCGTTTTGAGCCAATGATTCAAACGCCATGGCCATCAATTGCTCTGGTTGCATATTCGCAAGAGCCATTGCTTTCAGGTTTTCCACCGGAAGTTCGGTAAACGCCTTCATACGCGTACTGATTGCATAGGCTTCGGAATCTGCCTGTTGTTTCGCATTCTCAACGCTCAGGAGAACAAAATCCTTACGTTTTTCTTCCCTTGTGATTTCTGCTTCAAGACGTTCCCGTTCCGTTTCATTAGTTCCACGTAGGATCGCCCGTTCATTCTCTATTCTTGACTCTTCAATCTCCTGCTCTTTTTCCTGAACTATTAATTCCGTCTGCAGTTCTGCTTCCTTAATGGTTCTTTCCTGTTCCACCGCAGATTTGCGACGGGCATAGATGGCGTCGTCTGCCTCTTTTAGTATTGCTTCTCGAACTTCAGCCTCCAGGGCGCGTAATGTCTCAACCGATGGAGTAATCGCTGCGATGCTGACATCAACAACGGTGATTCCCATTACCGAGAGAGAAGATTGCCCGGTGAGTCCGCTTTTGATTATTTCCACCAGAGACTGGTTCAATTGCAGAGCATCTCTAAGAGATGCCGCTTGCACTCTTGCCTGAACGATTGACTGCAGCGTTCGTACAACCCGATCATTTAACTTCATTGGATCTTCCGAGACGTAGGCCCCATTTTCCTTTACGTTAAAATTCAACATATCCGCTATGGTTTCCGGTTCAACAATGCGATATGCTATTTGGCCTTGCACGGCAACCTCCTGAAAATCAGAGGTCTGAAGTTTAAAAATAAATGGTGCTTCCTGGACATTCATTGGAATTGCTGCGATTGAGGTGGTGGCGGTATTGTAAAAGAAACTGAGCCCCTTGCCTTGTTCCCGAACTTTTCCGTTTGCGCTCTTAATCACATATACCGTTGAGTCTGCCTTAAAATATCGAATAGCAATCATGTCATCCTCCTTGTGTTAATGTTAGTGTCTTTAGGTCACTTTGTGCAATAGTGACACAAGGACACTATTTGGTCAAGTAAAAAGTGTCTTTAAGACACAAAAAAATTGTTTTATAGTTCTGTAACTAGTAATCTGGAGGAGAATTTAACCGTAGAAGGGGGAGCAAATGGATGAACAAACCTTTTTAAAAACCTATGATAAACGAATCTACGACACGCCTCTTCTCAGTGTCGACAGTGTTCTTTACACCTACCACGAACAGAATTTGAAGGTACTGCTGGTGAAACGCTCAAACCATCCAGACAAAGATAAATGGGGGCTTCCTGGCGGTTTTATTGATATGGAAAAGGATAAAACGCTGGAGGATACAGTTATCCGAAAGCTCAAGGAAAAGACAGGAGTAATCCCTCCCTATATCGAACAGCTGGCTACAATCGGGAACAGGCGGCGAGATACGCGCGGATGGTCGGTGACAGTCTGCTATACAGCTTTATTGGCCCACCAAAACTGTATAACGAATACATCCTCCGTATCCGATGCCAAATGGGTCAAACTTGAAGCACTGGAGAGTATGGACCTGGCTTTTGACCATGGAGAACTTATACAGCTCGGTAAGGAACGGTTGAAACAAAAAGCACTATATTCAATAGTTCCAGCCTATGCCCTGCCAGAAAAATTCACCCTCCCACAACTGCAGCATCTGCACGAACTTCTCATTGGTAAAAAAATTCAAAAGAAATCGTTCAGACGCCGGATTGAACAGGCAGACCTGTTGATTGAAACCGATGAAAAATATTCAGAAGGTGGCAGACCGGCAATCCTCTATAAGATGAAAAACAGTTCGGGAAATTATACCTTCATCCGCAATCTTGGTTAGAATGAGGTGTCAGATTCTGTCTGAGCGGGTCTGAATCCAGGCTAATCCTGATCTGGAGTATCACTTCTATGGCTCTCGTCAAGTTCCTTGTAAAGAGCCAGTATCCCGGAGCGGGTCACTTTTTTGATTCCCAGTGGTCGGAGCAGTTCAATGAGTGAGCTGACTTTGTCTTCCGTTCCTGTTACCTCAACAATGTATGAATCTGCACCGGCGTTGACAATTTTAGCATTGAAGATTTCAGTCAACTGGAGAAGCTCCGTCCTGTTTTTTGAGGTGATACCGACACTAATCAGGGCCATTTCCCGTTTCACTGACTTCTCATCAAGGGTCATATCCCGAAGTTTTATAACGTCTATCAGACGATTCAGTTGGCCCTGGATCTCAATGAATTGATCTGGAGTAGCCTTGGTTTTTATGGTAATCCTTGAAATTTGGGGGTCATGGGTTGGCGCTCCACAGATGCTTTCCATGTTGTAGCCTCTTCCCGAAAACAATCCGGTGACTCTGGATGTTACACTTGGTTTATTTTCCACAAGCATTGTCAAAATGTAGGATTGTTCTTCCATGTACTCACCTTGGCTGGGATTATATGTAATTGTTGTTAAATCAGAAAATATCTTAAAGCATAAGAGAGACAGCCTCAACAAAAAAACAGTAATTAAAACAGGTCAAGTATTCTGAATGACATCAGGGATTCGTGAATATGCCAATGGTAGAATCACTCGGAATCACAGCTCCCTTTGGAACCACAATCACTCCGTCTTGAACGCTGTATGAGGGTGAGGTGATGTCGGAGACTCCAGTTGGAGAGATGACCACATTGTCTCCAATACGGGCATTCTTGTCGATAATTGCGTTCTGAATTTGACAATTTTTACCAATACCCAACGGGGTGTTTTGTCCGGGCTTTTCTTTTTCCTCATAAAAATCATTTCCCATGATGACTGAGTTGGTGATGGTTGTTCCCGTCCTGATGACACTGCGCAAACCGACGACGGAGCGACTTATATTTGCCGAGGTGATAAGTCCGCCTTCCGCTATCAGGCATTCCTTGAAAATGCAGTTGTCCATTTTTGATGGAGGAAGAAAACGGGCTCTTGTGTAGATTGGTGCATCACTGTCATAAAAGGTGAAAGAAGGGTTTGTTGCCGTAAGTTCAAGATTTGCTTTCCAAAATGAGCCAATGGTACCGATATCTTTCCAGTACCCCTCGAAGATATAGCTGAAGACCCGGTGAGTCTCTATTGCCTGAGGTATAATGTGGTTGCCAAAATCGGCTCCTCCATTTCGGTCGAGCAGGTTTTTAAGAGCACCATAGTTAAAGACATAGATACCCATGCTCGCCAGGTAGCATTCATGGGAGAATGGCGCCCGAAGCTCATGTCGTAGTCCGTCCAATCCAGGTTTCTCAATAAAATGGGTTATTTTACCAGCACTGTTAACTCTGAGGATTCCCAGTGCGGCAGCCTCATCCCTGATAACCGGAGTTGTGCAGATGGTCACATCAGCACGGTTTTCAATATGCTTGAAAATAACCCTCTGGAAATCCATCCTGAAAAGTTGATCACCGGACAGGATGACGACAATCTCAGGCTCCGAGCTTGATAAATGATGCATACTCTGCCGCACAGCATCCGCCGTTCCCTGGAACCATTCCTTGGAAGAGGGAGTCTGTTCTGCGGCAAGGAGTCGGACAAACCCTCTGGAAAATGAATCGAACTGGTAGGCCGATTGGACATGATAGTGAAGGGAACCACTGTTATACTGGGTAAGCATGTATATTTTGTAAATATCAGAGTTGATACAGTTGCTTATTGGGACATCGACCAACCGATATTTTCCCGCAAGCGGCACAGCGGGCTTTGCGCGTTCAACGGTGAGAGGCTTTAACCTGCTGCCTGCTCCGCCACCAAGGATAACTCCGATAATATTCATCTGTACCTCTTTGCAAGATTTGAAGATGTTAGAAAAGGATTTTTGATACTCTAAAAACGGAGTATTCAAGAACAACGAAGTAACTCAATAGACAGATAGTATTTCTCAGGAACACGGAAAGCAACGCCGACATATAACTTTATTGTCAGGTGAATCAGCGCTGGGGATGTCTCTCCTTTCGAAAAAGATATTGCAGTAAACAATATTCTTTAGAGCCTTTTGCAAAAAGACAGTTTGGCAAAAGGCTCTGAAGTTCTTAAAAAATAGCTCATAACTATTTAGGCTCAATGAGGCTGAAGTTAAGATTTTCTATTGGAGTACCATGAGGATAAGATTAATATAAACCTAGGTATCACAATCATACTGAGAGGCCCCAGTGGAGTTGAGCAGATTTTTGATGAGTTTACAGAGGAATTAACACATGAAAAAAAGATCAGCGAAGCCGGTTCGAAAAAACAGGACATTGAGGGAAATCGTGAAAATTTATGGGTTTGGCTTTTTCGTGGCTTGTCTGATTATGTTTTTTGCCTATCAGTTTGTCGAACCTGCTCCACCTAAGAAGATCACCATCGCCACAGCAAGTGCCAGTGGCGCCTACTATGACTTTGCAAAACAGTATCAGCAGCTCTTTGCCAAAGAAAAAATTGAATTGCAGATCCTGGAAACATCCGGGTCCGTTGAAAACCTCAAGCTACTGCAGGAGAGAAAGGCTGAGGTTGCTTTTTTACAGGGCGGGATAGGCAGAGAGGAAGAATATCCCGATTTTATGGGGCTTGCGAGTCTTTATCTTGAGCCGTTATGGATTTTTGTCCAAAAAGACCTTAAGGTCACGACTATTCAGGATCTGACGGGAATGCGTGTTGCGATAGGAGCTGAGGGCAGCGGCACCAGGAAAATGGCCATGCAGGTGCTGGAGGATAATAATCTGACAGCAGGAGACAGGATAGAGCTTTTGCCGATGGACGGCGCAGAGGGGGCGGAGGAGTTGCTTCTGCACAACATAGATGCTCTTTTTGTTGTAACCAGAGCAGGGTCGCCTCTTGTTCGGCAACTTAGCCTTGATCCGCGGCTTGAGTTAGTTGACCTGGTACGGGCCGAAGCGTATGCCCGGCTACATAAATATCTCTCCCATGTTGTTCTGCCGGAAGGAGTCCTGAACATGGAGAGGAATATTCCAAATCATGATATTAATCTTATAGCTCCCGCTGCCACTCTGGTAACAAACGGCGATCTTCACCCTGCACTCAGCGATTTATTGATGCAGATAACGGCTGAGATTCATAAGGATGCAACCATTCTTACTGTGGGAAAAAAGTTTCCTTCTCCAGAAAATCTTGATTTTCCGCTGAGCAAGGAAGCCGAGCGCTACTACCGAAACGGGCCTCCCTTCCTGCAGCGCTACCTCCCTTTTTGGGCAGCTTCGCTGGTCGACAGGCTCAAACTCATGATACTGCCGTTGATTGCTCTGCTACTCCCCCTGACCAAGGTGCTGCCCCCGACTTATCACTGGCGGATGCGTTCCCGTATCTATCGCTGGTATGATGAACTTCATGAGCTCGATATCTATACCAGGGAAAATGTTGACAGCGAGGTGATCAGCCAAGCATTGGCAACTCTTGAAGAAATGGAGCATGATGTGCGACAGGTGGAGGTGCCGCTCTCCTATGCGGAGGAATTGTATAACCTGCGATTGCATATAGAATTGTTGCGAAATCAGCTTAGTCGGTTGTCGGCAAGTTAGTGCTCCAGAACGGAAATTCAGGTGAGTCAAATCCAGTATCTTAAAACACGGTTATGAAGTTGCCTTCACCATATCTTATCCCTGCCTGTGTCTTTAGCACAGAAACAACAATACAAAAAAGTAGATTTATAAGCACGATTCAACGAGTGCAATCTCTTGAAGAGATGCACAGTTTTTATAGCGAGCTCCAGAAAATGCATCCCAAGGCAAATCATTACTGTTGGGCAACGCTCTCAAGTGCTCCCCAGGATTCTGCAGGATATGGATGCAGCGATGACGGCGAAGTAAGCGGTACTGCAGGAAAACCTATTTTAAAGGTTTTGCGGTATTCGGGTATTGGTCAGGTTGGATTGATCGTCACCCGTTATTTTGGGGGTGTGAAACTGGGGACAGGCGGCCTGGTCCGGGCCTACACGGAAGCAGCGCAGGCTGCTGTCGAAGGGGTTGAACGCAGGCGATATGCAAAGCAGGTCCAGCTCTGCTGCACCCTTCCGTATGATCAGGAGGGTACCTTCCGCTATCTGTTGGAGCAGTTCAACCTATCGGATGAGAACTTTGCCTATACGGAAACAGTAACCGCCACATTGTTCATTGACGAAGATCAGGTAGACACATTTACAGAACTGTTCAAGGCCAAACTTGGTCATGTCCTGCAGGTAAAACAATCATGACCGCTTTGAGCACATCGGTTACCTGGAATCTCGTAAATATGTTTCCCATTTGGCATCAACCTGTTTTTGAATATCTGCAACAAAGTCATCGCCAAGTGACTTAAATCTGTTCTGGGTTTTAAAATATTCCGTGACCGGTTTTCGTTTTTTGCCAAGCAGTTTCTTTGATGGTCCGGTAAGCCTGAACTCTCCCTTTTCGATCTCATAGAGATCAAAAAGGCCGGACTCTACCGCGAGTTTCCCCACCTTTATGGTATATCTTGATTCAAACCCCCAACCCGGTGGACATGGTGTGTGCACATGGATATATTTAGGGCCAGAAATCGTGGTGGCCTTTTTTACCTTGTCATAAAAATCGAGTGGGAAGGCTGCCGAGGCCGTTGCTACATAGTCGATGCCGTGGGCAGCAATGATAGCAGGTACGTCCTTTTTTACCTGCAGCTTACCCTTGATCGGGGTGGTGGTTGTCAGCACTCCCTGGGGGGTTGTACCGGAGCGTTGTACACCGGTATTCATATAGGCTTCATTATCGTAGCAGATATAGATTATTTCCTCTCTTCGCTCACATGCACCGGAGAGTGCCTGTATACCAATATCGCTGGTGCCTCCGTCTCCAGCCCAGGCCACAACATTTACTCCCTCCTTTTTCAGGGCCTTCATGGCACCCCGTACGCCGGTTGCTGCCGCACCGGTGGAGGCAAAAGTCACATTAACACAGGGAAGCTTGGTGGAGGCGACAGGATAGAGACCCTGGAGGACGGTAAGACAGCTGGGCGGCACCACCAGGATAGTGTTTTTACCAAGTGCTTTCAGTCCCATACGGTAGACAATTGACAGGCCGCAACCGGAACAGGCGCGGTTGCCCGGGTGGACAAATTCTTCTTCTGTCAGGTTTACTATGGTTGTTTTTTCTGCCATAATATTCTTCCTATAGTTTTAGCCCAATCCAACGCGGCGTATCTTCAATTTTCTCAGGGGAAATGCATGATTCCATCAAGGCGTCAAGCAGCTGCTGGGTTTTGATTTCTCTGCCGCCCAATCCGAGAATATAATTCTGGATGAGTGGCCTGCTGGCACAGCTGTATAAAGCAGATTTTATGTCACCGTAGAGGGGACCCTGATTGCCATAACTCAGCGCCTTTTCAAAAACAACTACGCATTTTTTACCGGCAAGTGCTTCAACAATGGCGGCGACTGGAAAAGGCCTGTATATCTGAACACTCATAACCCCCACCTTGATGCCGCTTTCACGCATGGTGTCAATAACGTCTCTAAGCTGATAGGAGAGGGATCCTATGGCTACTGCAACATAATCAGCATCATCACACCTGTAGCGTTCGATAAAGGGATTGCCGCTTCTGCCGAATTCCTTACCGAACTCTCTGTCAATTTCAGCATAGACATCAAGCGCTTCTCGCAGGTCCTGATGAAGGCCATGACGAATCTCGATATATCCAGGTTCCATATTACCGTCGACGCCCGGTCTGATATCCGGCAGGGTGACACTATTGAAATTTCCAGGCTCTTCGGGGTTTAAAAAGTGTTTTGGTGTGAAGGGAGGAAGAAAACTGTCTACCTGATTCTGGTCGGGTTGTTCAAACGGCATATAGGTGTGAGAGAGTAGGTAGCCGTCGTAGCAGACCATGACCGGTATACTTACGGTTTGAGCGAGTTTGAAAGCTTTTATAACCGTGTCGATGATTTGCTGATGATCATTGGCGTAGAGTTGAATCCAGCCCACATCGCGTTGTGACATGCTGTCCTGCTGGTCGTTCCATACCGTCCAGGGCGCCCCTATACCTCTGTTGGCAACACACATGACAACCGGGAGTCTCGCCCCCACCGCCCAGTGCAGCTGCTCATTCATATACAAAAGGCCATTGGCACTGGTGGCGGTAAAGGCTCTGGCCCCGGCGGTTGAGGCGGCGATGCACACCGCCATGGCACTGTGCTCACTTTCTACCGGAATGTATTCCGCGTTGAGTTCATCCGATTCGACAAATTCCGAGAGTTTTTCGGTCAGTGGAGTCTGCGGGGTAATTGGATACGCCGCAATAACCTGTGCCCGTGAAAGTTTCACACCCGTTGCCGCAGCTACATTTCCCGATTCAATGATATGCATTTACTTTTTCTCCTTCACAGTTTGGCTGTCTTCAGAGACCATTTCAATGGCTTCTGCTGGACATTCTTCGGCACAAATTCCGCAGCCTTTGCAATATTCAAGATCAATGGTCGGGGGAATGGTCTTGGTGACCACACAGTCGGGACAGTAAAGCCAGCAGTTGAAACAGGCTTTTTTCCGGGTCTTCACCGGGATGCACTTCTCATGGTTGATAATTGGCCGTAAAACACGCCATGATCCGGTTTTGCCGCCATCGCCTGGTCCCGGTTTGCTTCGGGATATCATTTTGCAAAAATCTCTGCTAGCCATCTATCGGTCTCCAAAAGAAGTATTTTCATGGGCAATTATTGCTGCCTCGGCGTTTAACTCCGGTTTTTTGCCTACAAATTCATTTTTAATGGCCTGCACCAGAACATCAATATCGACAAGACCACTGGCCTTGGCAAAGGCGCCAATAATACCGCTATTGACGATTCCTGGTGGAAGTCCGGCCTTGATCGAATGACTGGTGACATCGGCTACGGCAACCCTTGCACCTTCAAAAACATATTCCGAAACCGGTTTCGGCGCATTGAGGACAACAAGGCCATTTTCTTTTAATCCGGCGACAACATTGACCTCGTCCAAAAGGGTATGATCGAGGACCACCACCATGTCCGGGGTGGTGATAGGCGAAAGATCATAAATTTTGTTCTTGGAAATTTTCAGAGAAGTAAATACCGGTGCGCCTCGTCGCTCCGTCCCAAATGTGGGAGCCATGACAACACCTTTATAGCCAGAGGCGAATGCCGCATTCGCAACAATTTTTGCTGCTGTTATTGCCCCCTGGCCTCCACGTCCGTGCCACCGTATTTCAATTATATCTGTTCGCATTTTTCCCCGATATTTTGATTGAGTTGTAAAATGACTGGATAGCTAACAGGTCTTATCTGTTTGCCTGAAGGGTGAAAAATTGATTTTAAAGATTACTTAAGATTTTTGTCCTCCATGGAAAAAAAATTATATCCGTAAAAAAACATTGGTTGTAGTTAGAACACTGAGGGGACGGATCGAAGTCTACGCTCTCTGTTTTCACGTTGTTCAGTGAAAACAAATCCGTCGCCCGTTGTTTGTGCTTAGTAATAACTTTAAATGAGTATAGTATTCAAATTTCATATCTGATGAAATATCCAGCTGAGTTTTGTGAACCCGGGCTGGAAGGACATTCCTTCTTTTGTTTTGTAAAAGTAAACATGCGTTTTGTCTGGCGAACATCTATACCTCTGATTTAACAGATATATTCTTGATTTTTTAATTACAACATGGCTTATTAACAGGAGTTGGGGTTCTTTAGAGTGCCATTTTACAGGGTATTTATTATCTCAACGTCCAATGATGTTATAAATAGAGAGTGAACATCACCTGTGTATCATGAGTTTGTTTTTACAGCAGACTTTTACGTTCACGTGACGTTGAACAGAAAGTGGAGGCTGTATGGCGGTTCAATGAAACACTATTTCGGTGTCAAAACAGATCAGGTTCTTTTTGTATTGATTGTATGTACTGATTTCCAGTACTCTTCCAATCATAGGAACGACACCTGCACTCAGAATACAGCGTTTGCTTAAAAAGGTATAATAATTTTTTTTTTAAAAAAAACAGTCAATAACCACAAGAGGTTGCAATGGAGATCGCATTCGAGAAAGCCGCCAGTTTGAAGAAACATCCTGAAGATTCGGCATTGGGTTTTGGAACATACTTTACCGACCATATGTTCAATATGGATTATACCCCGGACAAAGGCTGGCATAATCCCCGAATCGTACCATACGGCCCCATGGAAATGGATCCTTCTACCATGGTTCTTCACTATGGCCAGGCGATCTTCGAGGGGTTGAAAGCCTACAGAAAGGAATCAGGAGACATTCAACTCTTTCGACCGAGGGATAATTTTAAACGTTTTAATCAGTCGGCTCAAAGGCTCTGCATTCCTGAACTGGATATTGAATTTGCTGTTGAAGCTCTGCTCAAACTACTCACAGTGGAGAAAGACTGGGTGCCAAGTGAAGCTGGGACATCTCTCTATATCAGGCCAACTATTGTTGCAACAGACCCCTACCTTGGCCTGCGGACTTCACATACCTATAGATTTTTTATTATTCTCTCGCCAGTCGGTGCGTACTATCCGGAAGGGTTTGATCCTGTGAAAATCTGGGTTACCCCGGATTATGTCCGCGCGGTTCGGGGCGGAGTTGGCGAGGCCAAAACGGCAGGGAATTATGCGGCAAGCCTCTATGCCACCGAGCTTGCCAATAAAGATGGCTATACCCAGGTTATGTGGCTGGATGGTGTCGAGCGCAAGTATGTTGAGGAAGTCGGCTCGATGAACATCTTCTTCATAATTGGTGACGAAATTATTACACCTGCCTTAACAGGGAGCATTCTCTCCGGCATAACCAGAGATTCGGTAATAAAACTGGCTAAATCATGGGGCAGGGAGGCGGTCGAGCGCAGGATTAGCATTGATGAAATCTATGACGCCCATGCCCAGGGTAGGCTTAAGGAAGTATTTGGCTCCGGAACCGCTGCCGTAATTTCTCCCGTCGGCAAGATCAAGTACAGCGGCAAAGAGATCACCATTGGTGACGGAAATGTCGGACCCTTTGCTGCCAGGTTGTTCAAGGAACTTGCAGATATCCAATACGGCAAAGTCGAAGATCCGTTTGGTTGGATTGTACCGGTGAGGTAAAAAGGCATTTTCCCGAGAATGCAGAGCTGGCCTCTAGGTGATAGGTTTTTCCGGAGGTCAGTGTTAGAAAAGAATATTGAGATTCGGAGAAATCCGGGTTAGTAATGATAGCGAAGCTGGGCAATCTCAAGACTATTGTCTTTTTTACGATACACCATTCGATGTTCTGAGTTAATTCGTCTTGACCACCAGCCGGTAAGGGCATGTTTCAAAGGTTCGGGCTTGCCGATTCCTTTGAAAGGACTGCGAGATGTTTGTTCAATGAGAGTATTAATTCTCTCCAGGATCTTCAGATCTGTGCTTTGCCAATACAGATAATCTTCCCATGCCTGAGTCGAGAAGATGAGCCTCATTTGATGAGTTTTCTCTCAAGGCCATTACCATTATCCAATTCAGAAATAGCCTCAAAAATCCGTACCGCATTCTTAGGAGAACGGAGCAAATATGCGGTTTCAACAAGGCTGTTGTATTCCTCTAGAGACAACATGACAACAGATCTTTTGTTTTTTCTAGTGATGATAATTGGTGAATGATCATCACACACTGAGTCCATCGTTGTCGCCATATTTTGTCTGGCTGAGCTATATGTGATTGCTTCCATAATTCACACCTCCATGTACAAAATATAGTACAACTGGAAAGGGGAAGAGTCAATATTAAAAGTGTCCGTTAAAACGGGGGAGGTTCAAAATCCGGGCTGAGACTTATCGTAGAGTGATTGTTCTACTGCTGATGCCCAGGGTTATCAGATAAGCAAAATACACATGAAATATTCAGATCAGGTGGCTTTGGCCGCCTTCACCACCATGCTCCAGTGCAGTAATGCCTGCTGCTGCCACTCCTTGGGGTTGGACTCTATATTTTCAATTTCTTCCCTGGTCATTTCCTGACATCCGGCCAGCTGATCCATAACCTGTTCGCCGATCTCATAGCCAAGAGCTCGATAGGCTTCAAACTGGGCTTCATCGAAAAACTGGTCCGCTGTTGTTTCATGAGGGAAATCAGGATGTCTGGCCAGATAATCCAGGATATAGGGGGCATGTTTTGTACTTATTGAAGATTTTATATAGAGCAGATAGCCCCTTTCTTCCGGACTATTGCCATAGTAGATTGTCCCCACGGCACAATGCGATTTGCCGCGCACCGTCAGGGTGTCATCTTTCATCTCTTCCTTCCTGTAGATATCGTCCAGGTCGATCTCGATTTTTATGCCCATATCGATAAGCACCATGCGGATTGCATCACTGAAGCCATGACATGTAATGTTCTTGTCCGCCTCGGCGTCACAGACAATGATATACTTGCAGCGGCGGCGAACCAGTTCATAGAGCCCCATGTTTTCAAGGTGGCCGCCGTCACTTAAATTAATGAAGCTGCTTCGTTCATCCAGCCAGCCGATCATCTCTCTAAAAAGATAGAAGGGACCAACATGGTCCGGCCAGATGCGCCTGGATATCTTCTGGAGAAAATTTTTCTTGAAAAGAGAACCCAGATAGAGAGGATTTCTCGCCCAGTATCCCAGCCGGATATTCAGCAGCCCCATAATAAAGGTCAGGCTCTTGTTCGTCTCTCTGCCCATATTTGGAGCAGCGGCGGCTGCAGAGATAGACATGGCTGTGCCCAGGCCCATTTCGTTGTCGAGCTCCTCATATTTTGCTGTACGGACATAGCCGGTAATCCTGCTGCCCACGTACTCACGCCCAAAGCTGAAAAATTCCGCCTTTCTTCCTTTAAGATTCGCCTCGCTCGTGTCGGCAATATTGAGTGTGGTGTTAAGAATGTGATATGGCCCCAGGCGTGGATTTAGTTCCCGGAGGCTTTGTTCATCATTGTGAAGTAATTTGCTGGTCTGGTGATCCTTCTTGATGAGGAATGCTTTGCTCAGTCTGTCCCGATAAAAGACATGATATGAAGTACGGTTAATATTATAAAATCGCCTGCTTATCAAATAGATCACAATGCCCAGACCAAGGAAAACCCAGATAACATACCCTTCGGCATCTGCAAACATTTTGGGAACGTGTTCGGATGAGAGTATCCAGCCGCAGAGATTGAGATAAAACAACCAGAGTACCGCTGGACCAATGATTCCCATTGCGTAGATTGAAATCTTTGCGGTCAGCTTTGCACCTGCATGTACCGATCTTGCGGCAACGAGACCGCCGCCTGAAGCGAGAAGAGTGCCAAGAATGGCAAGCCCTTTGTCAATTCCCCCAAATATGCCGGCAAAGGAGAAGGCCTTTTTAAGACTATATAGGAGGTAAATCGCAAGTGGCTGCAGTTCCAGGAAGGCAATAACGAGGACTATGGCAAGTGATGCACCGCATATATAGCGAGTGAGTAAATCACGTAATTTCCAAGGCTTTAGTCCGAATATCCGAGTCAGTATCTGCAGCAGAGGGTAGAATGCCAGCATCGCACCATAGACCAGCAGCATCCATTTGGTAACACTGAAGGTACTACGGAAGAGATGTGATACCGGGTCATAGATATTTGTATCTTTACCACTCTGCCAGTACATCAGCTCCAATGGTTCCGTCGGGGTATGTCGAGAGAGAACGACCTTGTGCAAAAGCTCAATGAAAGATGGAATACTATTGTTGATAAAGACCCACTCATTGTTACTCTTGGAAAGTTGTTTCGCGTCGGGATGACTGGTGAGATCGTTGAATATTCCAGGGAGATTGGAGACCCGCAGGTATCTGTTGGTCTTACCACCTGTAGTGGTTGTCTCGGTATGATTTACATAGGAATTATGGTCCAAGGCGGTAAGCGCATCTATTTTCTGTTGAGTCAGATCATCTCTTTCCTGAGGACTAATAATGATTTTGGTTTTTTCTTCCCCGGTGGTCCCGTACCATTCTGTATTGTAAACAGACTGCCAGGCCCGAACATCTACCCTGATGTCTTCGCGCAGTTCCGGGATATACATTTCGATGTTCAAATCATCAACATTGGCACTGCTGAATAACCACCTGCCATCACTTAAAAAATTTCCAGTTTCAGAGTAGGAGTTTTTCGGTAATCCCGATAACAGCACATATTTTTTCCAGCCAATATATTTTGCAAGATTCAGAGTGTAGATGTTTTTGTCATCTGTTGCAGTTGCTTGTAATGGAGCTGTCAGTTGTATTGGTGGTGTTTGTAAAGCGTCAAAGAGCCTGGGCATTTTTTTGCGAAGCCAGTATGACCAGCTCGTTGTCAATCCTTTAAAATGGTTGTCACTTTCCCAGGCTGTTATTGTCACTTTAAATGGCTGGCTGGTCGGAAGGGTCAATTGTATTTCGCTTCTATGTCCTCTTAAATTTTTCAGAAGCCAGTCACCATTCCCAATTTTTTCGGCACCAGGAAAAGGTGCGTCCTCGATATTCGGCAGGCCAGAGAGAAGTATGTCAACATCATTATCATGAAGTGCCCAGTTCAGGTATGGCTCCAGGCTGAAGGTCAATGTCTGATAATCGCCGGGGGTTAATTTCAGGAGCTGCCGCTGTTTTTCAAGATTTTTATGATCAACAACATATTCAAATTGCTTTGTTCTTAACGCATCGACAATGTTCTTCTTGGCGATAAGGACAGTGCCTGCAGCCAGGAAAAGCAGCAAGGGCAGTATGATAAGAGCATTAATCAGGAGACCACGAAGGAATAAGCCGTAGAGTCGTAACCCGGCAAATGGACGAGCGGGTTTAAGGTAGTTGGAATGATCGCGTAAATGTCTGAACGCATGTGTTTCCGGCTCTCCCGCCTTGTGACGGAAAGGAAACCGAGGGAGTGATGCAGTGGTGGCGTTGCCTGTTGATTCTTCATCATCTGCAAACCCGGTCCAGTACGAGCTGAGGCAACTGCCGATATATCCTCCGCCGGAGACAGTGGAGAGGTAGTCGAAATTATTAATCAGGTTGCAGCGTTCCAGGGCTTGAATTACCCCCAGATTAAATGTGCTTGAACGAATGCCGCCGCCAGACAGGGCAAGGCCTTGCAGGCCAAGCTGGGCTTGGGGTCTTAAAGAATCATTATTGTAAACGTGATCGATATTGAATGTGCTGCGGCGTTTATTTATAACGTCAATTTCTGCCTGAAAAACTCTACCGGGGAGTTCCGCACTTTCAGGATCGGTTTTTACATAGACATCGCCATTGTTTTGTGTTTCTGACATCTATCCTCTCCCAATCATCGAAGTATGTTTTAGAGGACCGCCTTTTAGCGTGGCGGTAAAAGTAAAGAGATAGCTGCTCCAGACTCCAAAAGACTGCCTGCTCTGCAATATTAACAGACAGATTAATACGGTAAGTCGTTTTGGAATCCGGGTGAATGAGATGAAGGTAAAAGATATCTCATTACGTTGATCTCATAAACCTATCATACCTCTGGTACATTTGCGAAGAGAAAGACTTCGAGGATACGCTTAACCCTCATTTGTCATGAAAAATCAGAATAAATGCAGCAGTGCATGAAACTCCGACTATAAACTCAGCGGACACATGTCTTGCTGGCTTGCAAGAGGTTCAATATTCAATGATAAACGATAAGGCTATTCCTCCTGAAGGAGAAGAAGGGTGCCTGGTAGCATATGTTTTGCCGGGGTGGGGATTTCCGGCTGGGCCAATGCTCTGCCGTCTCGTAGAAAGTTGCCTCGCGCTGTTGGCCAGAGCAGCTGATTTTCGTCCGATCCGGGGACCGTGTAGATAAAAAATCCGGTACCAAAGGTTTGGACAAGAATCTCCAGCGTTCCGTTGCCATCAATATCCATTATGGTCGGAGCAGCAGGCGCTCCTTTGCCGTTGCCGTTGGTGCCCTGTTCCGGCAGCTCAATATCGTGGAGGAGGTTTCCCTGGTTGTCAAGGATGACCAGATAGCCATGGGCCTGTCCGGGAGCGATATTCTCAGGATCACCATAGGTGGTGAAGATCAGTTCAGGAGTCATATCGTTATTCAGATCGACGACCATTATTTCCGAGGCGTACATAAGTGCGCGACCATGCTGAATGTTATAGCGCCATAAACGCTGAGCCGCTGAAGACGTGCAATAGATATAGCCATCATGTGCTGCATAGAGTATTTCGGCAACCTTGTCGCCATCAATATCAACAATAGTTGGAGCCGGCGGGTTTCGCGGCGGATACCATGTTCGGCTTCCACGAGCAAGGGGATAGTCCGAGGATGGCAGGTTTTCCCAGCCGGCTAGACGGCGGGCGGAACGAGAGCCGTCGCCATAGTCACCCTCAAGCACCATTATTGAGTGATGTTTGGTGTCATAGGGAACATCTTTCTCAACATTGGCGACGCCGATTACTTCGTTTTTGCCGTCACCGTTAAGATCTGCGACAGAAGGAGGCGAGGCCGTCCATTGCATCCATTTTTCGTTGCTGGGATGCGGCCAGGTTCCGGTATGGAGGTTGTAGTGATTTTCTTCAACCTGAGGATCAAACCAGCGGATGAACTGACCCCAGTTGAGACGGTTGCCGCTGTACTCCGATGACCTGTTGGTGAAATATGGCGATGCCAGCTTGCTAATGCCGGTATGCTCAAAGACGTTTATCTGATGATTATCAAAGGTGACTACTATTTCCAGCTCGGGATCGTCGTCAAGATTACCAATACCGACATTCAAACCATAGCAGCCGTAGCCATGATTTCCAGGGCCGTTAGCATCAGCATCATTGCCGTAGCCACTTGCGGTGTTGTAGCGAGGCCATGCCTGATAACTCAAACCAGGAGGCTGGTACAGACTGCCATCGGCAGAAAAGACGAACACCTGGGCACCAGCCGATTGGGTTTGCGTGGTTGTCGCCACCAGTTCTATGGTTCCATTGCCATCAAGGTCTCCTGCGGCGAGACCGCGTGTTTCTGGACATTGACCAGCAGAACAGGTCGATGCCGGCCACCCATCTTTGATGACCAGATTATCATTTTTCCACTCATAGGCCGCGACATTGCTCCCGCTGGCCACCACTACTTCGTAGATACCATCCTGATCGAGGTCGGCAAGAACTGCAGGAGCATAGATTCGCGAGTCATGTGGATAGGATGAGCCATGCGGTGCCTCATCCAGCAAATTACCGTTTTCATCCCATACATAAATGTCATAAAAGGTGGCAATAATCTTTTTGCTGCCGCTGCCAAGGTTGTGAACCATTGGGGAGCCGAACCAGGAAGTGCCTGTCCATTTAATCTGTTTGACAAAGACAGGGCTCTGCACCGGCGCAGCTTCTGCCAGTGTGAAAAACGACAGCAAAATAATGACAAAGAAGGCGAGGATTCGTCCGTGGTAATTCATGATATAACGCCTTATCCGGTGCTCATCCGGGAAGTCTCATTTCTGGATGGACACTCTCTAGAGATTAAACGCAATTTCAACGATAAAAGTGGTGTATCTGCCTGGTTCAGAGATAGTTGGTATGTTAAACATTGTTTTCATTTGAACAATAGCCTTTCCGCTTTCTTGTCTTTTCTGGTAGCGTTTAGGAAGTAAGCTGCTCATAGTGCGCTGGGCAATATTGCTTGTGGCAGAGTGAAATCCTCTCTGTCTCTTTGCGCCGATGAGTTGCCTCTTCCCCAATTTGAATAAGATTGGGATTTATCCATGAAAGCCCAGGTTTAAAGTACGGTTGGGTGGATGTCGGAAGGCATATTTCGTAATAGTTCTGTTGCATTGCATGGCAAAAATATCCTGGCCAAATTAGAAAAAACAAGCTAGGTTGCGAGAAATTGGTCAAATAGGGAGAGAATTCTGTGGAAATGTCAGTCAGGGCTTGCCAAGCCGGTATTTATTGCCTCTTTTTCAGCATTGCACTGGTACTTTTCTTATGCCCGGTGCCCATTCTTGCATCTCAGGCCGAGAGTATCATCTTTACCTCACCGAATCTGGATGGAACAATTATTTCAAAAAAGCCGAAAATTGCTTGTTCCATTGAGGTTCCTTATCTTAAAGAGAGCCTCTACATATTGCTTGATCAGACAGATGTAACAGCCCTTGCGACGTTCACCGATAAAGGCTTTTCGCTTGTACCTTTTCAGGTGTTGCCGGCAGGAGAGCATCATGTGTTTGTCTCTTTCGAAGACGAGTCCGGCCAGCAGCATGAACAGGAGATCTCCTTCACCTCGCGGCAGTCCGAACCGTTTGAAACCGCGGTATCAAAAAACTCTATTTCTGCCGTGTATTCTCAGGTAATTGCTAAAACCGGAGATGCCAAATCGAGACCACTCTCAGACTGGGGATTCGAGGGGAATCTGTCCACTGAAAATGTAGTTGCCCAAGACTCTTACAGGGTCTCGCTGCAGGCGAATGCAAGATACATTGACGAAGAGGAACCTCTTGCCGAACCTTTGGAAAAAGGTGTTGAACTGGTGGATTTCCTGCTGAAAGGAGATGTTGATGCCGGGGCCGCCTCTTTGAGTGGTGCGATTGGCGATGTCTCCATTGAAGGAACAGAGTATACCATCGGCAGCATGTCCAGAAGGGGGGTGACTCTCGGGGCTGATTCAACCCATTATTATTTAAATGGCTTTGACGTAGCAAGTCAGAACAGGTATGGCAGCAGTGAAGGTGATCATCTTTCCGGAGTTATTGGTGGTGCCAGGTTCTTCGACGAGGAATTAACCGTCACCACTATTTATGTAAATGGCGGAAAGGATGCGGACACATCTTCCTATAATGTTTGGCCCAGCCCTGGCGATACCGATGGCGATGCATATGGCCTTGAGGTGAAGACCGATTTCTTCGAGAATATGTTTGTGACCCGTGTTGAGGCAGGTTTTTCTGATTATGACGAGAATACCACAGACGGTTCAGGCTCGGATAGAGACAATATGTATATGGGACAGGTCAGTGGGGCAATAGATTTTTTAGACTATAATTTGTTATACGAGCATATCGGTACAGATTATAAAATAGTTACATCATCTCTTCAGGGAGACCGGGAGGGCTTCAGGGGAAGCACAGGCTTTACCTTTGCCGATCAATACCTTTCCTTGACGGTGAGTAAATATAATGACAACCTCGATGAAGACCCCGCAATAGCACGTGTTGATACCTTGCAATATGGAGTTAATTACAATCTGAATGCTTTCCCCTCGTGGCCCATATCTGCGAATTGGCAACATACCGATCAGGATAGCTCCCTGGAGCCGGCCGGTACCAGCGAAATTGAAAACGCCACAGATACTGTCTTCGGATCAATTTCCTACAACAAGAATGAGTTTGTGATCGGCCTGCAACCGGAGTATACCCAGGTTGAAGATGATACAGCTGCGGACTATGACACCAGATCAGTAAGTTTGTCCGTCTTTTCCGGGTATAGTGGTGAAAAGTTTTCCATTTCTCCATCCGTATCGTTCAATCGGTTTAAAGATATTAACAAGAATATCGAAAGTGATAACATCAGCTGCAATCTCTCTTTTGCTCTTAATATAATTAAAGGGTTGGATGTGGAGGGTTTTGCAGCTTACGGATTATCAGATGCCAATGATAACTCCATTGAGCAGAATAATTTTTCCGGCGATCTGCAGATTAGCTACACACCGGCTGAACCTCTTGGCGGTGTGTTCGTTCCGACGGTCCAGCTTTTGGCAAGTCATGCTCAAGCAGATGATGATATTGCCAACACTGACAATTCAGAAACTGTGGTTTACCTGATTCTTTCCGGTAACCTGGATCTGTCCTTTTGAATAAATGGAGATATTTAAATGAAGATGCGATTTATCCCTGGGGTATCTATTATAGTTGTTTTTATTCTCCTTTCTATCAGTTCGGCCTCCTCAGTGACCCTTACGGCAAGTCCTAATCCTGCAACCATAAACAAGGAAGTGACATTTTCCATTGGTGTTCAGTTTACATCTGTACCTGTAGATCCCGGATGTAATGTGATCATTGATTATGGAGATGGCAGTCCCAATGATTCTGTTAATTTTAGGAGCTCAACAACACGGCAGACTTCCCATTCATACCCACAGGCAGGTTCGTATACTGCAAATGCACGGGTTTCGGACTGTGCTCTGAGCACTGTTGCGCCAAATCCCGCCTTTTTGAACGTTCGGGTCGCTGATTTTGAAATTAAACGTATTGAGTTGCTCTTTGATAATAACCAACCTCAGGTGACCTTGCAGCGGAATGCTCCAGCTCCCACCCTGACGGCACTTGTTAATTTCTCAGGGACCGAATTTGTGAGGGGATACTGGGAAGTTGACGGCAGAAAACAGCACGCTTTTTCCAGGCAGCTGAGCGTCGGCCCCCAGGCTGTTTTCGAGTACCCGAAGATTCCGGGAATAAAAACGTTTAAACAGGGCAGTCATGTTATCCGTTTTATTATTACCCACCCAACCTTGGATATCACCTTTCCCAGGGCGGTCTACTACGTTACGGCTGAAAAATACCTCAAGGTCAATGATATCAGTATTCTTTCCTTGGAAAGTGAGGGAGCGGGGGAAGCCGCAGGGGTATCAATTACCTGGCAATCTATTCCGTTAACAGAAATCTATATGGTACATGTTTTTGCAGGACAGGACGACATACCTGTCTTCAGTGCGTATTCAAGAGAAAGCAGTTACCAGCTAAGACCTGAAATAATAGAGAAAATACGCAAGAAGGAAGGACCTTATTATATTCAGGTTGAGGGATTTCATCAAGACACCCGCACAACCGGGCAGAGTAAAAAAGAGCCTGTTCAATTGACAG